>NZ_CP017113.1:1489628-2979257 GCF_001720465.1 Porphyrobacter sp. LM 6 | reverse complement strand
GTTTTGCAATCGCTGCAACCCGTAATCACCCGTTAGGCATGGCTACGAGAGCGGTGCGAAGCGAATCAGAGCGTGGCGACTCGGCGGGTCAGGCGCGAGAGCTTGCGAGCCACAGTGTTCTTGTGGAGCACGCCGCGGGCAACGCCGCGGGCCATTTCCGGCTGGGCCGCCTTGAGCGCGGCAGCAGCAGCTTCCTTGTCGCCGGCTTCACAGGCCGATTCGACCTTCTTGATGAAGCTGCGGATGCGGCTGATGCGGGCGCCGTTGATGGCGGCGCGGTTGGCATTGCGAAGAATGCGCTTCTTGGCTTGCGGCGTATTGGCCATAATTCGTGTCTGTCTCGCGTCTGGTTCAGACCGCCCTGAGCGGCTGAAAGGAAATCCGATGGTGTGCTCGAAAGGGGCGAGCAGACACGAGGTCCGACCGCCGGAAAGCGGCGCACATAGTCAGAAGCGCCGCGAAGGTCAACGATTCCCTTGGAGCAGGCCACTCGGGCGCTGTCAGGTCTGGCAGACCGGGCAATACCAGGTGCTGCGCCCGCCTTGAGCGATGCGGCGGATTACCCCGCCATCGTTGCGACGGCAAGGCTCTCCCTCGCGTCCATAGGCATCGAAGCTGCTGGCGAAATAGCCCAGCTCGCCATCGGGCCGCGCATAGTCGCGCAAGGTCGATCCGCCATCGCGAATCGAGGCCTCAAGCACATCGATGATCGCCGGCACCAGTCGCGCCAGCTGCGGCCCCGTAACCTTGCCGGCCGGCTTGGTCGGACGGATGCGGGCGCGCCACAGCGCTTCGCACACATAGATGTTGCCGAGCCCGGCGATGATCCGCTGATCGAGCAGGCACAGCTTGATCGACTGGGTCTTGCCCTTGAGTGCCGCCTTGAGGTGCGCTGCGGTCAGCCCAGGGCCGAGCGGTTCCGGGCCGAGCGCGGCGAATTGCGGCCAGGCTTCGATGTCATTGGTCGCCACCAGATCGACCGAGCCGAACCGGCGCGGATCGCACAGCGCGAAGCTGTGGCTGGCGGTTTCAAGCAGCAGGTGATCGTGGGTGTCAGGGGTTTCGGGATCAATCCGCCAGCGACCGCTCATCCCGAGGTGGAAGATCATCGTCGCCCCGCGATCGAGATGCATCAGCCCGTATTTCGCCCGCCGCGATAGCGCGCTGACGGTCGCCCCGGTCATCACCTGCACCAGATCGGCGGGGAAGGGGCGGCGCAGATCGGCGCGGTTGAGCTGGACGCGCGTGATCCGCTCGCCTTCAAGGAAGCGGGCAAGGCCGCGGACGGTGGTTTCGACTTCTGGAAGCTCTGGCATGGTCCGGCTTCCCTAACACCCTTTGCCTTGGCGGCAATTCCCTCTAGGGAACGCCGCATGAGCGAAACCACCGACGAAACCGTCTCCTTCGGCTACCAGCAGGTCACCCCGCAGGAAAAGACCCGCAAAGTGGGCGAGGTCTTCTCCAGCGTCGCGCGCAAATATGACATCATGAATGATGCCATGTCGGGCGGGCTGCACCGCTTGTGGAAGGACCGCTTCGTCAAGCGTGTGAAGCCGCAGCCGGGCGAGCAGATTCTCGATATGGCCGGCGGCACCGGGGACATCGCCTTCCGCATGGCGGCAAAGGGCGCGCACATCACCGTGGCCGACATCAACCAGGACATGCTCGATGTCGGCGCGGAACGTGCGCTCGAACGCGGCTTTTCCGAGGATGACGGCAGCCTCGTCTTTACCTGCCAGAACGCGGAAGAGGTGAGCTTCGCCTCGAACACCTTCGATGCCTATACCATCGCCTTCGGCATCCGGAACGTAACCCACATCGACCGCGCGCTGGCCGAGGCGCTGCGGGTGCTGCGTCCGGGCGGGCGGTTCTTCTGTCTCGAGTTCTCGACCGTTGAATGGTCGGGGCTGAAGGAGGCTTACGACCTCTATTCCGAACATCTGCTGCCGCGCATGGGGCAAGCGATTGCGGGGGATGCGGATTCCTACCGCTATCTCGCCGAATCGATCCGCAAGTTCCCGCCGATGCCCGCTTTCGAGCAGATGATCCGCAAGGCCGGCTTCGCCAATACCAAGGTCGAGCCGATCCTTGGCGGGCTGGTCGCGATCCATTCGGGGTGGAAGATCTAGGCCAGTGCCTTCGCCCGCAACGCATCTGATCCGCCTTGCCCGCTGGGGCGTGACGCTTGCCCGCCGCCGTGCGCTGGTTGGGATCGAGAATGATCCCAACGCGCCCGCAGGTCTGCGCCGCCTCGTCAAACTCGCGCGGCTCGCCACGCTGACCGGCAAAAGCGGCAAGCCCGATTACGCGGGCGCCTTCCGCGCTATTGGCCCGGCTGCGATCAAGCTTGGCCAGTCGCTCGCCACCCGCCCCGATCTGGTGGGTGAGGAAGCAGCCAACAATCTCCTGTCATTGCAGGACAGCCTGCCGCCGGTGCCCTTCGCGCAAATCCGTGCGGTGATCGAATCGAGCTTCGGCCAGCCGATCGAGGCGCTGTTCAGCGAAATCGATCCCGAGCCTGTGGGTGCCGCGTCCATCGCGCAGGTGCACAAGGCGGTGACCACCGATGGCCGCAAGGTCGCGGTGAAGGTGTTGCGCCCCGGAATCCGCGAGAAGTTCGCGCAGGACATCCAGACCTATGAATGGGCTGCGGCCCATGTCGAGGCGATGGGCGGCGAGGCCGAGCGTCTGCGCCCGCGCCTGACCATCGCCAATTTCAAGCGCTGGACCAATTCCGAGCTCGACCTCCGCCGCGAAGCTGCCTCGGCGAGCGAGCTGGCCGAGCAGATGGCGGGCGTGCCGGGTTACCGCATTCCGGCTGTCGATTGGGACCGCACCAATGGCCGGGTGATGACCATCGAATGGATCGACGGCATCAAGATCAGCCGCGTCGAGGAACTGCGCGCGCGCGGCCATGATCTGGCGGCGATTTCCGAGAAACTGGTTATCAGCTTCCTGACCCAGGCGATCAGCGCGGGGTTCTTCCATGCCGACATGCATCAGGGCAACCTGTTCATCGAGGATGACGGCACCATCGTCGCGATCGATTTCGGGATCATGGGCCGGATCGACCGCCGTGCGCGCCAGTGGCTCGCGGAAATCCTCTACGGGCTGACAACCGGCAATTACCAGCGCGTCGCCGAAATCCATTTCGAGGCGCAGTACGTGCCGTCCTACCATTCGGTCGGCGAATTCGCGACCGCGCTGCGCGCCGTGGGCGAGCCGATGCGCGGCAAGCCGGTGAAGGAACTCAGCGTCGGCCAGATGCTCGACGGGCTGTTCGCGATCACCCGCGATTTCGACATGCAGACCCAGCCGCACCTGCTGCTGCTGCAAAAGACGATGGTGATGGTCGAAGGCATCGCAACCCAGCTCAATCCCGACATCAACATGTGGGACACCGCGGCGCCTTACGTACGCTCGTGGATTCGTGACGAGCTCGGGCCGGAAGCGGCGCTGGCGGATCGCCTGAAGCAGGATGCCGAAACGCTGTTTCGCCTTCCGGGCCTGATCCGCCGCGTCGAGGAGATGTTCCCGCCCAAGGGCGGCGCGCCCGAACCGCCGCCGCTGCCGGAGATCGCGCTCATCACCGACAAGCGCGAAGGGCGCGGGTGGCTGGGTTATGTGCTTGCCGGACTGGCAGGCGCGGGCGCAGTATGGGGCGCAGTGAGCGCGGGCTGGCTCTAGTTGCCCTTGCCAAAGTGGCGTGCGGCGACGATCACGATAACCAGTGATAGCACTTCGACTGCCATTGGTAGCAAGGCGGTGGGGTAGTTCCCGTCGATCAGCAGGCTGAGGGCGCGTCCCGCGAGTGCGATGCCGATCAGCGCCGCCGCCGCCCACAGCGCCCCGCCGTGCGTGCGCCATGCGCTCCATGCCATCGATCCGCCCAGGACCCAGAAGAACCCGGTGAAATCCGCGCGCATGCTCGCCAGTCCCTGCGCACCCGCCGCCGCGACCCCGAAGGTCTCTCCCAGTTGCACAGGCGCGAACAGAAACCCCGTCCCGATGGCCAGATAAAGCAGCCCGAGCACACCAAGCGCCGCACGCAGAAGCAATATCATCCCCGATCCCCCGGTAAGTTCCCTGCATCATGTCTGACGCAGGCCCGGCTTCGGCTCAAGCCGCCGCGCCGTCAAATCGGCGCAAAACCAGTTGCGCCGCTGTAAGCGCAATCTTAACCACATCGGGTCAAGGATCGCTTCGTGCACAGCGCTTGGCGCTGACGAGCAACGCGTCTAGATATCGGGCAAGCTGGGCAAGCGAAGGAGCAGAGCAAGCGATGGCATGGCCGGTCAGCCATAACGTCCGCCAAAACGGGGCCGCGTGGTGACGGGCAGGTTCCCGCGCATCCTGCTGGTCGTGGGCGGCGGTATTGCCGCGTACAAGGCCTGCGAGCTCGTGCGCCTGATCCGCAAGGGCGGCGGCGATGTCACCTGTGTGGTGACCAAGGGCGGGCAGCAGTTCGTCACCCCTATGGCACTTGCAGCGCTTTCCGAGAATCAGGTCTACACCAACCTCTTCGATCTCAAGAACGAAGCAGAGATGGGCCACATCCAGCTCAGCCGTGAGGCCGATCTGGTGGTGGTCTGCCCGGCGACCGCCGATCTGCTCGCCAAGATGGCAAGCGGGATCGCCGATGACCTTGCCACCACGCTGATCCTCGCCACCGATAAGCCGGTCATGGCCGTCCCGGCAATGAATGTCCGGATGTGGGAGCATGAGGCGACCCAGCGCAATGTCGCCCTCCTCAATTCGGCCGGCGTCACGGTGCTCCAGCCCGATGAAGGCGCGATGGCCTGCGGCGAATTTGGCTACGGTCGCCTGCCCGAGCCCGAAGTGATCTGGCGCGCGATTGCCGAGCATTGCGGCATCGAATTGCCCGAGCCAGTGGCTTCGGGCCGCGCGGTGATCGAGGTCGAGGCACTTGAGCCTGAAGAGGCCGAAGAAGAGACGGCCGATTCGCCGATGGGCGGACTCGGCGGCCTTCTGGCACGGATCATTCCGCGTTCGACCGCCAAGCGCAGCCACGAGGAGATCGAAGCCGAGCTGGAAGAGGAGCTTTCGCCCGTCGAAGACGAGGAGTTGGCAGCGCCGGAAGAGCCCGAACCCGATTTCGCGCCCGATCTCGGTGGGCCGCTGCTGGCGACCAAGGGCAAGGCCAATGCCGCCCCGCCGGTCGATATTTCGGCGATCAACCATGCGGTTGACCCGCGCAAGTCTGCGCCCGAGCCCCTCGCCCCCGAGATTCCGGACGAAATCGAAGCGATCATCGGCGAGGTGCCCGAAGGCGCGGATTTCGGCCTGCCGGAAGGGCATCGCCCGCTGGCTGGTCGTCACGTGCTGGTCACCGCCGGCCCGACTTGGGAAGCGATCGATCCGGTGCGCTACATCGCCAACCGTTCGAGCGGAAAGCAGGGCTTCGCGGTCGCTGCCGCTGCGGCCGCGCTGGGCGCAAGGGTGACGCTGGTGGCCGGGCCGGTGTCGCTCAAGACCCCCGCCGGCGTGACCCGTGTGGATGTCGAAAGCGCGATGGACATGGCCGATGCGGTCAGGCGCGCGCTGCCGGCCGATGTCGCTGTGATGGTGGCGGCAGTGGCAGACTGGCGGCCCAAGGAATATCGCGACGAGAAAATCAAGAAGCGCGGCTCGGCCCCGCCGGCACTGATGCTGACCGAGAATCCCGACATTCTCACCAACGTCGCCGGGATCAAGAACCGGCCCGAACTGGTAATCGGCTTCGCTGCCGAGACCGAGAACATCCTCGAATTCGCCAAGGCCAAGCGCAAGCGCAAGGGTGCGGATTGGATCGTTGCCAATGACGTGAGCGGCGATGTGATGGGCGGCGACCGCAACCGCGTGCACATCGTCAGCACCGAGGGGGTCGAGACGCTCGAGGAAATGCCCAAGAGCGCGGTGGCGATGGCGCTGGCTGAACGCATCGCCGCGGCCCTGCACGCCGAAGCTGCCGAATGAGCCTTCCGGTCGGTGTTAAGATCAAGCGGCTGTCGCACGGCGAAGGCCTGCCGCTGCCCGCCTATACGACGTCCGGCGCCGCCGGGATGGACGTGGTCAGCGCCGAAGATGTGACGCTTGCGCCGGGTGCGCGGCACGCAGTGGCGACCGGCCTCGCGATGGCGATCCCTCAGGGCTACGAAATCCAGGTCCGCCCGCGATCCGGGCTGGCGCTAAAGCACGGTATCTCCGTGCCCAACACACCCGGCACGATCGACAGCGACTATCGCGGCGAACTCAAGGTGATCCTGATCAACCTCGGAAGCGAACCCTTCGCCATCGCTCGTGGCGACCGCGTCGCGCAGCTGGTGCTGGCGCCGGTGGTGCAGGCTGCGTGGGACGAAGTTGAAGAACTCGACGCGACCGAACGCGGCGCAGGCGGCTTCGGCTCGACCGGCGGCCACGCGAAGCTTTGATCTTGCCGCCTGAGCGGCGCTCGCATATTCCTCGCCTGTCCAAACGACGGGAATTCATGTCCGAGAATGTGACCTGCTGAATCGCCAGCGCACGCCTTGAGCGTGTGGCCGGCAGATTGCTTCGCCGCCCCGCACCTTGCGCGGGCGAGCGGTCCGGCACATTCATTCAGGACAATTCCATTGAACATCTCGAAACACGAGCAGCGCGTGCTGCACGTCCTCGCGCAGGGCGGATTGATCCGTTATCGGCGTGACGCCCACGGCAAAGTCATTGAAATCGATTGCTTCAACCGCGATGGCTTCCGACTCACGGATTGCAGCTTGCCAGTATTCGAAAGGCTGCGACGCCGCCGTCTGATCCGAAGCGTGGAGGGGCAGCCCTACCGCATCACCCGTGAAGGGCTGGCCGCTGTGCGGGCCCAGCTCGATAATCGCTGAGGCAGCACGCGGACGACAGACAACAAAAAAGGCGGCGCCGATCCCCTGGCGCCGCCTCTCTGTTCCCGTCCAAGGGTCTCTTGATGATAGCCCTACACCTTTAATCGGCAGGGCGCACGGTCTTTTCGTCATCGCGGATGGTGATTCGCACGGTTTCGCCCGAATTGCCGGGGAAGCCGGTGAACAGCGCGTCCACGAGGTTTGGCACGAGGCGCGGAAGTCGGTTTGAACGCGACACGGCTTCGGCCTTGCCTTCGAACAGGCGCTGGCCATCGGCCACGCGGTCAATCTTCACGTCCACGCCGCTGGTGTAGACGGTGTAACTGCGCACTTCCGGCCCACCGAAGAACGGATCGTTGAAGCCAAAGCCCCAAGCGCCGAATCCGCCGCCCCATCCGCCCCACGGACCCCACCGGTTGTAGCCGACCCCGTTGAAGTCGGTGCGAACGCGCTCGCGTCCGTTGTCGACGCGGTAGTCGAAGCGCACCAGCATGTCGGCGCTTTCGGGCGTAGCGACACGGGTGTAGCCGATCTGGGTGAGCTCTTCTGCGACGGAATTGGCATAGGTCGCGAATTCGAGCCCGCCCGCGAGTTTGGGATCCTCGGCCACCACCGCGAAGGTCTGTCCCTGCGGCGCCGGCAGCGGTACGGCAAAGCGCGAAACATCGGCCTTGAAGGAATTGGATGCACAGGCCGACAGCCCGAGCGCAAGCGCCACGGGCAGAGCGAGGCGGGTAAGGGACTTCATTGAAGGCATCGAGAGCAACATGACATAACCCTTGTCTGGCGACCAGCACGGCAATGGTGCTGGATCATGATGGATACATCATATCGCCAAGGAATGAACGGCAATTGAACATTCAACGCGCGGATGGCTCGGTTCGTCGTGGCCGACCGAGGGATCAGTGCCGTACCAGCCCCAGCGCCTTGTAAGCCGCATTTAGGGTCGGGGTGCCGCGCTCGCGGGCCTTGGCGGCGCCGCGGGCGAGGATGGCGTCGAGCGCCTCGGTATCGTCCTTCAGCGCCACGAACTGGTCGCGGATGGGGCCGAGCTTGGCGACCAGCAGGTCGGCGAGCGCCGGCTTGAACGCGCCGAAGCCCTGTCCGCCGAACTGGGCCAGCACGGCGGACACCGGCTCGCCTGCAAGAGCAGCGTAGATGCCGACGAGGTTCCTCGCTTCGGGCCGATCTGCCAGTCCGGCTTCCTCGGAGGGAAGCGGCTCGGGGTCTGTCTTCGCCTTCTTGACCTTCTGCGCCATCGTATCGGCATCGTCCGACAGGTTGATGCGGCTCATGTCCGAAGGATCGGACTTGCTCATCTTGGCGCTGCCATCGCGCAGGGACATGATCCGCGCAGCTTCGGCAGGGATGATCGGTTCGGGCAGGGTGAAGATCGGTGCATCTTCGGTGCCGAAGTCGTTGTTGAACTTCTGTGCGATGTCGCGGGCGAGCTCCAGATGCTGCTTCTGGTCTTCGCCCACGGGCACATGGGTCGCCTGATAGAGCAGCACGTCGGCGGCCTGCAGTACGGGATAGGTGAAAAGCGCCACGGACTGGCCTTCGCGGTTCTTGCCCGCCTTGTCCTTCCACTGCGTCATGCGGTTAAGCCAGCCCATGCGGGCCGTGCCGTTGAGCAGCCACTGCAGCTCCGGATGCTGCGGCACCTGCGCCTGATTGAACAGGATCGCCTTGTCGGGATCGAGCCCGCAGGCGACCAGCGTGGCCACCAGTTCCAGCGTCGAGGATTTGAGCTCGCCGGGATCGTGCGGCATCGACAGCGCGTGGAGATCGGCGATGAAGATCAGGCACTCGCCGCCCGCCGCATGGGCATCGTCCTGCAGCTTCACGTAATTGCGGATCGCACCAAGGTAGTTGCCGAGGTGCGGCTTGCCGGTGGGCTGGATGCCGGAGACGACGCGCATGTTGGTCCTGTCGTAAAGAAGATTAGCTCTGGCGGCGCATTAGGCGCTGCACCGTCGCCTTGTCGAGTACGCCGAGCAGCACCGTGCCTGCGCCATAGGTGACGAGGCTGACCGCGAGGATCGCGCCCACCGCCAGCAGACGCATGGTAAAGGGGCCTCCAAGCCACGGAGCGATGACCCGCATCAGCCCCCAAAGAGCCGCTCCCATAAGCGCCGATGCGAGCACGATCCGCCCGATCCGCCCTACCACCCTTGCAGGCAGGCGGAAGAACCCGCGGCGCGCAAGGATCGCGCCGAGCAGGGCGATATTGACCCAGGCCCCGATCGCGCCCGCCAGCGCCAGCCCGACCACCCCGAGCAAGGGCACGAGCACGAGGTTGAGCACGACCGTCACCACCAGCGAGGCCGCAGCAGTATAGACCGGAGTTCTGGTGTCACGACGGGCGAAGAAGTTGGGGGTCAGAACCTTGACCAGAACATAGGCTGGCAAGCCCACGACCAGCGCCGAGGTGACCATGCCGGTGATCCGGGCATCCTCTTCGGTAAAGGCTTGTCCCTCCATGAATGCCTTGACGAAGGCGAACCCGGTGAAGAACAGCGCCACCGCGCAGGGCAGAGTGAGCAGCATGGCAAGCTCGATCGCATTGGCCTGCAGACGGACGGCTTCCTCGTCCTCGGCGCGGCTGATGTAACGCGAAAGTGCGGGCAGGATCGCGGTGCCGAGCGCGATCCCGATGATGCCGAGCGGCAGCTGGTTCCAGCGGTCCGCCATCGCCATGTAAGTGAGGCTTCCGTCGGGCAGCCCGCGGATGAAGGCGAGGTCGATGAAACGGCTGATCTGGTAGACACCCGCGCCGAACACAGCCGGCACGATGAGCACGCCCATTTCCTTGACCCGGTCGGTGATGCGCGGGCGCTGGCGTGGAATGCGGAAGCCCGCCCGGCGCATGAACCACGCGAGCCACACGAGTTGGAGCAACCCACTTACCGATACCGCGATCGCAAGGCCTATGCCGGTCGCTGCGCGGGTCGCCTCGCCCGGGGTTTGGAACGCGCCCCAAACCAACGCGGCGAGCAGGCAGATATTGAGCAGGATCGGCGCAGCGGCAGCGGCGGCAAAGCGCGACAGCGAATTAAGGATAGCTGCGACCAGCGTCGCCAGACTCATGAACATGAGGTAGGGAAAGGCGATTTGGCCCATCGTAACGGCCAGGGCATAGGTGGGCGCATCGCCGCGCAATTCTCCATTGGCGAAAGCCCACAACACCCACGGCATGGCGAGCATCATCAATGCGCCGAACACCACGAGGATCGGCAGCAAAACGGCAAGAACTTCGGCTGCAAAGCGTCGCGCCTCGCTCTCGCCCTCGGCCATGTGGCGATTGAACAGCGGCACGAAGGCCGAAGCGAAAGCGCCTTCGGCAAACAGGCGACGGAACAGGTTGGGAAGCTGAAAGGCGAGTTGCCACGCATCCGCCACGCCGCCCGCTCCCAGCACCCGCGCCAAGAGGATGTCGCGCGCGAACCCGAAGATGCGGCTCACCAGAGTGAGGCCGCCGATCGTGCCGACGTTCTTGATCAGGCTCATAGCGGGCGTTGTCCCTCCACGCCTGCGTGATCAGGCGTTGCCGGTCACCGGCGTGATCGGGGTGCCTCCGGCTGCTTCCTCGGCGCGGCGCGCGGCGAGCTGCTGCGCGTAAATCCCGCCGAAATCGACCGGATCCACCATCAGCGGCGGGAAGCCGGCATCGCGCACCGCATCAGCCACGACGCGGCGGGCGAACGGGAACAGCAGGCGCGGCGCTTCGGCATAAAGGAAGGCGTGGGCCTGATCTTCGGGCACATTGCGCATCCCGACGAGGCCGCAATAGGCCAGATCAACCATGTAGATATTGCCGCGCTGCGAGGTTGCCGTGAGCGTCAGCTTGAGCGTCACTTCGTGGACGTCGGGGCTCACGTTTTCGGCGCCGATGTTGAACTGCACGTCGATCTGCGGCGCCTCGGGCCACTGGAACACGTCGGGCGCATTCGGATTTTCGACCGAGAGATCCTTCACATACTGGGTGATGATCCCGACCGCGGGCTGGGTGTCGGCCCCGTTGGCCTTGGGTTCGCCGCCCGCAGCAGCATTGTCGAGATCGGTGAGGACGCCTTCTTGCTCGGCCATGGAATTCTGTCTTTCAATCTGGGTAACACGATGTGCGTCTGACGCACCGATGAGGTGCGCGCCGCGCCGCCCAGCGCGCCTAGCAGGGGCGCGGCCTGCCCGCAACCGGATGCCGCCCGCAATACACGCGCGGCAATAATCGTATGGTGACGGCACATATTGGCGGTTGGCGAATTGTAATAGATACCCATTTAAGGCAGGGTGACACCTTATGGAGGTTGGCGCGCCGCAACGCGCGTCCGCCGCCTACGTAGATCGGATGAAGACTGTGCTTGAAATCGTTCTCCTCGCCATGGTGGCCGCGTTCCTCGGCTTGCGGCTCTACTCGGTGCTCGGTCGCCGGGCCGAGCAGGAAGAGGAATCAGTGCCGCAGCGGTTCGATGCTGATGACAAGCCGTCGGGCCTGCCGCGCCCCGCTCCGGCCGCTCCGGTCGTTGCCCCGCGCCCGCCCGAACTGGAAGGGGTGATGCCTGCCGTGGAACGGGGTCTGCGTGAAATTGCCGCTGCCGACAGCCGCTTCAACATCAGCCAGTTCCTCGAAGGTGCGCGTGCGGCCTACCGCATGGTGCTCGAAGCGTTCTGGAAGGGCGACCGCGAGACCCTGCGCGAACTGTGCGACGACGATGTCTATGAAGGCTTCATCGCCGCGATCGACGCGCGCGAAGCCGCGGCCGAAACGCTCGAGAACACGCTGATCCGGATCGAGGAAGTGCGGGTTCATTCGGCCTCCCTCGACGGGCGCACCGCCCGGATCGCGTTGCTGTTCGTGGCCGATATTGCCGCGCTCACCCGCGACAAGGATGGCAATATCATCGGCGGATCGCTCGACGACGCGATCGAAAGCCGCGATGTGTGGACCTTCTCGCGCAACGTCACCGCGCGTGATCCCAACTGGCTGCTCGACGAAACCGACGAAGGTTGATCGCCTGCCGCTGACCGGACGCGGGTGCCGGTGCGGGGCTGAAGGAGTCTGACATGCGCTCGGTGCTGGCGTTCGCGTTGCTGGTGATGCTGGCAGGGTGCGGACGCATCATCCCGCAAGGCAGCCTCCCGCCACCCGTCGCAACCGCGCCGCCGCCAGTCTCAACCGTGCCGCCGCCGGTCGCCACCATCATTACGGACAACGCTGTGCGGGCGGGTGTGGCGCCCGGCCCAGCGCTGGCCACCCTGCCCGTGAGTGATGCCGATGCGCACGGCGCGCTGGTAAGCTTCGTCGAATCCTGCCCCCGTCTCCTCAAGCGCGAGGATGCCAGCGGCCTGACCCGCCCGGACGACTGGCGCGAGGCTTGCGAGACGGCGCGGGGTGTTGCCCCGGCCCAGGCGCGCGCCTTCTTCGCGCAGACCTTCGCACCGGTGCAGGTCGGTGATGGCAAGGCTTTCGCTACCGGCTATTTCGAGCCCGAGATCGCCGGCAGCCGCACCCGCCGCCCGGGCTTCGAGGTGCCGGTCTACGGGATGCCGAGCGATCTGGTGCGCGGCTGGTTCGACTTCATCACGCCCGAGGCACGCACCGGCACGCCGCCCTTGGGGCGCTATGACGAGCAGGGCCGCTTCGTGCTCTATCACGACCGCGCCGCAATCGAGGATGGCGCGATCACCGCCACCGCGCCGGTGATCGCGTGGGCGGCGGATCCGGTCGAGTTCTTTTTCCTCCAGATCCAGGGCTCGGGCCGCTTGATCACCCCCGAAGGCGAGGTGATCCGGATCGGCTATGCCGGCCAGAACGGCCGCGAATATATCGGCATTGGCGGGGTCATGCGGTCCCGCGGCCTGCTCGGCACCGGGCCTGGGCAGTATCCGGGCTCGATGCAGGGCATCATGGCCTATATCCGCGACAACCCGCAGGAAGGCCGGGACATGATGCGGCTCAACAAGAGCTGGATCTTCTTCAAGGAGCTGACGGGCGATGGCCCGCTCGGCGCGCTCGGCGTGCCGGTGCGGCGCGAGAGCTCGGTCGCGGTCGATCCCGCCTTCGTGCCGCTCGGCGCGCCGGTGTGGCTCGATCTTGACCGGCAAGAGGCAGCCGGCCTGTGGGTCGCGCAGGATACCGGCGGGGCGATCAAGGGCGCCAACCGCTTCGATACCTTTTGGGGTGCGGGCACGGATGCGCGGGTGATTGCGGGCGGCATGAGCGGGCGCGGGCGCGCCTATGTGCTGCTGCCCAAGGTCGCCGCTGTCCGGCTTGGCACGGCGCAGCGATGACCGGGCCAGTGCGCGGACCGAGCGGTCTGTCCAAGGCCGAGCAGGCCGCCTGGGCGCATTTGGCCGCGAGCGTGACCCCGATGCCGGGACGCAAGCGCCCCAAGCCGCCTGCTCCCGCCGAGCCTGCACGCAAAGCCGTCGCTGACACCGCCACCGCGCCCTCCGGCAAACCGCCCGCGCCGCCCAAGGCGCAGCGTCCGCCCAGAACCGTGCCGGGCGTTCCCCCTGCGCCCACCGCACCGGGCCTCGATTCGCACTGGGACCGTCGGGTCAAGGCCGGACGGCTTGAACCCGAACTGACGCTCGACCTCCACGGTCACACGCTCGATACCGCCTACGACCGGATCATGGCCGGGCTCGATCAGGCCCGCGCCATGGGTGCGCGGGTGGTGCTGGTGGTGGCGGGGCGTGAACGTCCCGTCGATCCGGCCGACCGCATGGCGAAACGCGGTGCGATCCGCGCCAAGCTGCTCGACTGGCTCGCCGCGAGCCGCCACGCCAACGCGATTTCGGCGGTGCGCCGCGCGCATATCCGCCACGGCGGCGAGGGTGCGCTCTACCTCATTCTCAAGCGGACGGGCTGACGGCGCTGAGGCTTGAAGCCACCGATGTGTCGCGCTATCCGCGTAAGCACACGGGGCCAAGCAACCTCCCGTCCAGGCTGAGACAGGCCCAAGCGTTGCCTCGTTTTCCTGCCGGTTCCGGCAGGTGTCTCTTGCGAGGTAAACATGGCCGGTTCGGGCACTCCTTCGATGTCTTCCGTCTCACACACCCCAGTTCAGGTTTCCTTCGCCGCGCTGCTGCGTGCCTTTACCCGCATCGGGTTCCTCAGCTTCGGTGGGCCTGCCGGCCAGATTGCGTTGATGCACCGCAAGCTGGTCGAGGAGCGCGGCTGGATCGGCGAGGGCGATTTCCTCCATGCGCTCAATTTCTGCCACCTGCTCCCCGGACCGGAAGCGCAGCAGCTGGCGACATGGATCGGCTGGCGGCTGCACGGCTGGCGCGGCGGACTGGCGGCGGGGCTGCTGTTCGTGATCCCCGGCGCGGCGATTATCCTGTTGCTGTCGGTGCTCTATGCGCTGGCGGCGAACCTTACGCTGGTGGCGGCGCTGTTCCTCGGGATCAAGGCGGCGGTGCTGGCGATCGTGGTGCAGGCCTTGCTGCGGATCGCGGGCCGCGCGCTCGATACCGGATTGAAGCGCGCACTGGCGCTGGCGGCGTTTGCCGGACTGTTTCTGTTCGATCTGCCGTTCCCGCTGATCGTGCTGGGGGCGCTGGCCATCGGCATCGCGGTCGCAGCGGTGCGGCCAGACTGGTTGGCATTGAAGCCGGGCAAGGGCGCCGCACCCACCGCCGCGCGGCCGTGGCGCAGCACGCTGCTGGCGGTGCTGCTGTGGGGCGCGGTGTGGGCTGCGCCGATGGCGCTGGTGGCGCTGACGCTGGGGCAGGAACACGTCTTGTGGCAGATCGGCGCGTTCTTCTCGCAGCTGGCGCTGGTGACCTTCGGCGGCGCTTACGCCGTGCTCGCCTACATGGCGCAGGAGGCGGTGCAGGGGTTCGGTTGGTTGCAACCGGGCGAGATGGCTGACGGGCTGGGGCTAGCCGAGACCACGCCGGGGCCGCTGATCCTGGTGACACAATTCGTCGGTTTCCTCGCCGCCTTCCGCGCGCCCGAGCCGTTTTCGCCGCTGGTCGCAGGGCTACTCGGTGCGGGGCTGACGACGTGGGTGACCTTCGCGCCGTGCTTCCTGTGGATCTTCGCGCTGGCACCGTGGATTGATCGGCTGGGCAATGCCGTGCGCCTGAAAGGTGGGCTGGCGGCGGTGACGGCAGCAGTGGTGGGCGTGATCGCCAACCTGACCGTGTGGTTCGCGCTCCACGTGCTGTTCGCTGCTGTCGGCGAGGAGCGCTTCGGGATGCTGCGGCTCTATTGGCCCGATCTGGTCAGCTTTGACTGGCGCGCAGGACTGCTAGCATTGCTGGCAGGCGTGCTGGTGTTCCGGCTCGGCTGGTCGGTGCTGCGCGTTCTGGCCGTTTGCGGAGCCGGTGCGGTGGTGCTGGCCTTCGTGCTCTAGCCGGAAAAAAGCGCGCTACTCGCCGAGCTTGGGCAGCGCGGCGAGCAGATCTGATGCCAGCGTTGCCGCAGCCTTTCGTGATGCCTCCCGATCGGCGGCGTCGGCGACTTCATAGGTATAGGCGGGAATGGCGTAGGTCTTGTGGAACCAGTTCTTCGCCGTGCCGCTGCCCGGATTGGCGTTGCGTGGATCGATAGTGAAGGGGTAGCCGGGTAACGCCGTTTCCTTGCCTGCCAGCCATGCAGCGAGGAACCGCTGCTGCGCTTCGCTCGCCTCATTGCCTTGGACGTAGAACAGGTTGCGCGCGGTGGAGTGGAAGTCGACCATCAGCACCGGGCGCACGCCGGCGGGCAGGGCATCAAGCCAAGCCTTGACTGCGCGGGTCTCGGGCTGGGTAAACTCCCCCCAGTCGCGGTTGAGATCGACGGCACCGCGGTTCGCTCGCCAGTGGCCGCGCGCCACGCCATCGGGGTTGAGCATCGGCACTACCAGCACCTGCACATCGCCGAGCCTGTCGGCGTGCTGCACCAGCGCATCGACGAAGGCTTCCATTGCGATCGCCCCGGTCACCTCGGGCGGGTGCTGGCGACCCAGCAGGATCACCAGCTTCGGCGCGTCTGCGCGGCCCAGCCGGATCGCCTCGATCGGCCGACCATCGTGCGAGGTGCCAAGCGTGAACACTCCTGCGTCCGTCGTCGCACTCCATCCGGAGAGCCTTGCTGCCGTATCGACCGGCGTGATGATCTCCTGCGCCGCGATCACCCCTCTACCAGGCGGCAGTTCAAAGCGCGCGCTTTGTCCGTCAGGGCTCACGGTGGCGGGCAGTTCGCGCCACGCCTCGAAGCCCTCGCGCAGCTTCGGGCATAGCGATGCCCGCCCTCGAGATAGCGCAATGTGACGGTCACCGGCGCTTCGCCTGCCGTCTCATAACGGAAGGCAAACCATGGGCTGGGATTGATCGGCGGAGCGTGTTCGGGAGTTACCAGCAAGGTGACCTCGCGATCACCGGCAATGGAGCAGGCGAGCGGCGGAGCACCATCGAAGTCGAAAGCGATAGTCACCGAAGGGGTGCGGCAGGCCGCCCCCGCCGCCACCATGCCGACGGGTTTGGGGCGCGCCGCCGGGACGCAGCCCCCCACCATCAGCAGGGCAACACTGGCCCACAGGTATCGATGAACAATTCCCATGGGCCGGAGTTCTATCAGAAGCTCTTGCGAACTTCGAACCGGACCACCCGCCCGCGCGGCGAGTGCAGCTGGCTCAGGAAACCATAGGTCTCGTCGGCCAGCGGCGGATCCTTGTCGAACAGGTTGTTCACGCCCACCCGCAGCCGCGTGCCATCCAGCGGACCATCGGTATTGATGGTGAAGGTGAGGGTGGTGTTGATCGTCAGCATGTCGTTGACGCGCCAGAAGTTCGCGTTGGGATCATCCGACACGATCGGCACGTCGCGGGTCACACTGGTGTTCCACACCTCGCCGACATAGCTGGCGAACACGCCAAGGTCGATCGGGCCGCTGCCCCAGTTGACCGAGCCGCTGAAGCGCCACTTGGGCCGCCCGTCGAGCTCGAGCAGATCGCCCAGCCCTTCGATCCGCACTTCCGGCGGCAGCTCACCGTCCGCCACCGCATCAAGCAACGTCTGCCCGTCAGGCCCGGCGGATTGAACGAAGCCCACCAGCCGCGCTGCGTTGGCGCGCAGACGGATCTTGCCAGCGCCAAAATCGGGGACGTTATAGGCAAGACCGAAGTCCCAGCCCTTCGACACGCGGCTGTCGAGGTTGAGATAGGGGTCGAGCACCCGGATGATGTCGCCCGCTGCCGCAAGCCCGGTGCCGGCGTAGAGATCGATCTGCTCCTGCGTGGGCGCAGCGCGGATCACGTTGGGATTGCTGCTGCCGTTGAGGCGGAGCAGCAGGTCGAGCGCGATGGCGTTGTCATCGCCGAAGGTGCCGACAAGGCCGGTCTGCTTCACGCGCCAGTAGTCCGCCGTGAGCGTCAGGCCCGGTATGAACTTGGGTTCGAACACGAGACCCAGGTTGATGCTCTCGCTGTCTTCGGGGCGCAGCTGGTCGGTCCCCGACCGGAAGCTGATCACGCCTTCACCCGGACAGGCGCCGAGGTCGGCAAGCAGACCCTTCTGGACCTGGGCCTGACAGCGCACAAAATCGTCACGGGTGTTGGAACGGGTCGTGCCTTCATCGTTGACCTGCACGAGGTTCGGCGCGCGGAAGCCCTGCGACCATGCGCCGCGCACCATGATGCCGGGGACCACGGTCCACGATGCCGCGGCGCGCGGGACGATGGCAGTCTCCCTGATGTCCCGGAAGTGCTCCATTCGCCCGGCGAGTTGGAGGTTGAGGGATTCGACCAGCGGAATGTCCATGTCCTCGCTAACCAGCGGGACAAAGGTTTCGAGGAAGGCCGAATAAACCTCCCGCGAGCCGCTGGTGTCGGGCGATGCGCTGGTACCTGCAACGTCGCTGCCGTCGAATACGCCAGTGACACTGTCGGTCCAGGTGATGGTGCCATCGATACGCGGATCGCGATCATCGAAGAATGTCTCGCGCCGCCACTCGACCCCGGCTGCCACGCCGACAGCGCCGCCCGGCAGACTGAACAGCTCGCTGTTGCTGACCTTGAAATCCGCCAGCGCGAGGCTGGTGCCGCCCGTGCGGAACACGCTGATGCGGAACGGATCGATGCTGCTTGCAGGGTTAGGGGTGCAATCGCCATTGGCCGGATCCGTCAAACACCCGCCGTTAAAGGGGTTATAGGCGTCCGGCGTCGAGCGGTTGATCGCTTGCTGCAGCAGGGTCAGCGACACGCGGTTGCCTTCAAGGTCGGTCGCCTCGGCTTCGGAATAGACGAAGCCGGTGTCGAAATCCCAATTCCCGAAATTGCCCTTCAGCCCCGCGACGAGACGGTAGGAGTCCTTGTCGACATCGACTGTGCGGTTGCCGGCATCGACGAAGCGGTAACGCTCCATGATGAGGTCTGCGCCGCTCGTGGAGATCGTCGTTCCCGGCCGGCGGTTGGGGTTGGGCGCGCCGCCGGGGAAGGTCACCGGCCCGAACGGGTTCCAGTAGGCATTGCGCGAAATCCCCACCGGTACCGCGCTGAGGATCGCCGCCGGGGTGATGTTGCGGCTGCTTTCCGAGCGGTAGTAGGTGCCTTCGAAATAGCCTTCGATATTGTTGCTGAACTCGTAGTTGAGCAGCATCGCGGCATTGATGCGGGTTTTCTCGCTGATCAGCGTGGTGCCGAAAGCGCGATTGTAGCGCACATCAACCGCTGGCGTTTCGCCGTTGCGCGCGCATAGCCCGTTGCCCAGATCGAAACGGCAGCCCGTAATGGTCGATGGCTGGATATAGAAGTCATCGTCGCGGATCGGCGTGGCGGTGCTTGGAGCCTGAATGTCGAACTGGCCGAACGGCCCGAAGGTGTTGCGGTTGTTGAATTGGGTATCGCCTTCGAAATCGGTGCCGACGAGCAGCGGGCGCTTGTCGTCATCGGCCGAATAAGCTCGTGCAGAGGCGGGCGTTGCGTTCTCGTGGAAATAGCCGCCATAGATGGTCAGGTTCGCGCGCCCATCAGCGAAGTCGAAGCCATAGCCGCCATTAACTTGCGTCGAATAGGCATTGGTGCCGTCCGAAAGGCGAAACTCTCCTTCGACGAAGCCGCCCCTGCGGTTGCCGCGCAGCACGGTGTTGACCACACCCGCCACCGCGTCCGCGCCGTAGATCGCGGAGGCGCCGTCGCGTAGCACTTCGAGCCGGCGCACCGAGCCCGGCGCGATCTCGTTGGTGTCGGGGCTGACCACGGGGACCAGCAGCTCGGTCTGGAAGCCGGGGTTCAGCACCATGCGCCGACCGTTGATCAGCAGCAGCGTGTTGCCGGTGCCCAGATCACGCAGGTTGATCGAGGCCGCATCGCCGCGGGCGTTGTTCGAGGTAACATCGTTCTGTTCGTTGAACGCAACCGAACCTGCCTGCGGAATGGCACGGAACAACTCGTCGCCAGAGGTTGCGGCGACGTTCTGGATGTCGATCTCGTCGACCACGGTCACAGGGAGCACGTCGTTGATCTTCGCGCCCTGGATCTGGGTGCCGGTCACGATGATCTCGCGCGCCGGATCATCCGCAGGTGCGGCAGGCGGCGTGACCACTTCCTGTGCCTGCACGGCCGTGGCGGCGATAAGGCTCGCGCCGCACATCAGGGCAAATCGCCCGATAATCCTTGTCGACATACTCATTCTCCCCGTTTTTCCGTGATCTGAAGTGATTTTGCCCAGTGTGCGAACAGTCCGGGCCATTGGCTGATGACTTGTTCCGGCCGCCCGAGTCCCCAGCCGTGCCCGCCATCGCGGAACAGGTGCAGCTCCGCGCTTGCCCCGGCCGCGATCAGGCTCTGGAACAGCAGGATGCCGTGCCCCGGCGGCGTGGTGGGATCGTCGGCGGAAGCGAAGATAATCGTCGGCGGCGCGTCCTTGCTGACGTGCGTGTCGAGCGACCATGCCGTCTCGGCAGCGGCATCGGGCTTGTCGCCTATGATCTCGCGACGGGTGCGGGTGGTATCGTAAGGCTTTCGCAAGGTTACGACCGGGAACAGCAGCACCGCAAAATCAGGCCGGGCAGAGACGCTCTCGAACCGGTCCTTGCCCTCGTAAAGCGCGCGGTCTGGCTGGTAGGCGGTGAAGCCCGCCAGATGCCCCCCGGCGGAAAAGCCCATGATCCCGATACGCTTCGGATCGAGGCCGAACTCGTCCGCGCGGGTGCGGATGATCTTCATCGCCCGCTGCGCGTCCATGAATGGGGTGCTGGCATCCCAGCCATCGTTCGGCAGGCGGTAGATCAGCTCGAACACGGTGAAGCCTTGCGAGGCAAGCCATTCGGCAGCCGGCGTGCTTTCCTTCTTGAGCTGGATACGGAAATAACCGCCCCCGCCTGCGACCAGCACCGCCGCGCCGTTGGGCGTGGCCGGGCGGTAGACCCGCATGCGCGGGACGGCGATGTTCGAAATCGCGCCGAGACCTGCGCCTTCGGTGCCGATCTTCTCTTCGCCGGTCACCTTGCCATGGCCCGGCGGAGTGCCCGGCCAAAGGAGGATTTCCTGACGCGTGGCAATTGTTTCGGCCGCGAGCGGAAGGCCCGGAGCCAGCAGCGCCAAGGCGGCCGCAAGCGCAAGGGCCAGACGCCGGATCACGGTGCCTTCTCCAGGACTTTGGCGATTGTTTCGCTGACCGGGCCGCTACGCTCATGGCGCTCGATATCCTCTTCGGGCAGTGGCAGCGGCGCCCCCGCCAGCGCGGCAGCGAGCCGTTCGCGGTCGAGCGCGCCTTCCCAGCGTGCGACGATGATCGTCGCCACGGCATTGCCGATGAAATTGGTGAGCGCGCGGCATTCGCTCATAAAGCGGTCGATACCGAGGATGAGCGCCATGCCTGCCACCGGCACCCCGGGCACGACCGAGAGCGTCGCGGCGAGGATGACGAAGCCCGATCCTGTTACGCCTGCTGCGCCCTTGGAACTGACCATTGCGACCAGCACCAACGTCAGCTGTTCGGCAATCGACAGCTCCACGCCAACCGCCTGCGCGATGAACAGCGCGGCTAGTGTCATGTAGATGTTGGTGCCATCGAGATTGAAGGAATACCCCGTGGGTACCACCAGGCCGACCACCGCCTTGCGGCAGCCTGCCATCTCCATCTTCTCCATCAGGCTCGGCAATGCGGCTTCGGAGGACGAGGTGCCGAGCACCAGCAGCAGCTCTTCGCGCAGGTACCGGATCAGTGCGAAGATCGAGAAGCCACCCGCCCAACCGACCAGCCCGAGCACCACCAGCACGAACAGCAGCGAGGTAAGATAGAAGGTGCCCACCAGCGCGGCGAGATTGGCAAGGCTGCCGATCCCGAACTCGCCGATGGTGAAGGCCATCGCCCCGAATGCGCCAATCGGGGCAAGCTTCATCAGCATGTGAACGAGTTTGAACACCACCTGCCCGAAAGACGCGAGCACGTCGGTGACGAGGTCGCTCGCAGGGCGGGTCGCGGCAATCGCCACGCCGGCAAGGATGGCCACCAGCAGGACCTGCAGGATCTGCCCGTCGGTCACTGCGCTGAACAGTGTTTCGGGGATGATGCCGAGCAGGAAGCCGGTGATGGTCGTCGCCTCGGCCTTGTCGGCATATTCCGCAACGGCAGCGGTATCGAGCGTGGCGGGGTCGATGTTCAGTCCCTCACCGGGGCGAACTACATTCGCGACGACCAGGCCGATGATCAGCGCCAGGGTGGAGAAGGTCAGGAAGTAGGCGAAGGCCTTGCCTGCGACGCTGCCCACCGCCTTGAGATCGCGCATCCCGGCTATGCCGGTCGCCACAGTGACGAAGATCACGGGCGCGATGATCATCTTGACGAGCTTGATGAAGGCATCGCCGAGCGGCTTCAGCGATGCGCCGAATTCGGGCGAGAAATGGCCAACAGCCGCGCCCAGCGCAATCGCCGCCAGTACCTGCACATAGAGCAGGCGGTAGAACGGCTTCTTCGCCGCTGGGGCGCTTACCCCTGCTGCAAGGCCGGATTCTAAGGCTGTGTGCGAACCCATCGGTCGCGGCGCTCCCCGGTGCAAATCTCTCCGTGTCGGAGGATCGGGTGCGCGGGCCTGTGATGCAAGGTTTGTAGGCGGAGCCGGGACAGTCTCATAAAATCAGAAATTTACCGTATGATCGAGCCGAAACCTTGCGGGAATCCGCACAATTTCCTTGCCGCGAGTGCGGAAATCCGCACACTCGTGTGTTCGAGGGCGAAAGGAGCGCGACACGTGCAGGGCAGGCTGGGCCGCTGGTATCTGGCGAGTGTCGCGGCGGTCGCCGTGATCCTGCTTGCCGGGCTTGCGATGCTGGTGCTTGACCGGGCGGTGCGGGTGCAGGCGCTCGAGGACACCCGCGCGGCTGCCGACGGACAGGCCGCGATCCTTGCTGCCGGGCTGGAGAGCGAGCTCAACAAGTTCACGCTTGTCCCGCGCGTCCTGGCGGCGGACCCGGATGTGGCTGAACTGCTCGGCGGAAATGCAGGCCAGCGCGATCTGCTCAACCGGCGGCTGGAGGCACTGGCGCGGCAAACGCGGGCCGCGGCGATCTATCTGATGGACGCGCGCGGGCTTACGCTGGCGGCGAGCAACTGGGGACGGCCCGACAGCTTTATCGGTTCCAATTACCGGTTCCGCGATTACTTCGCGGGCGCGATGCGCGCCGGAACCGGGACCGAATTCGCGCTCGGCACGGTCAGCCGCCGCCCAGGACTCTACCTTGCCGAACGGGTCGGCCCGGCAAATGCGCCGCTCGGGGTTGTGGCAGTGAAGGTCGAATTCGACAGCCTGGAAGCCAAGTGGCGCGATGCGCAGGACATGGTGTTCGTCACCGACCGGCAGGGCATTGTGCTGCTTGCGAGCAATCCCGAATGGCGCTTCCGCGCAGTCCAAGGCGCAGGAGGCGCAGGCGAGGGGGGCGCCCGTGATCCGAAGCGCGATGCGATGCGCTTCGGGGTCGCGAACCCCAAACCGCTTGAGTTGCCGGGCGGCGGCCAGGCCGGGCAACCGGTACGGATGATCGAGAAGATCCAGCCGATCGCGCCCGCTGGCTGGGAGTTGCACCTGCTCGCTGATCCCAGCGCACGGCTTTCGGTTGCGCTCGCCAATGCCCGCCTTGCGGGGGTCGGCATTCTCGCGCTGCTTGCGCTGGCGGGCGCTGGCGCATGGATGTGGCGCCGCCAGCGGCAGGCGCGCGCCGCCGCCGAGATCGAGGCTCAGACCGCCCATTTGCGCGAACAGCTGCGGCAGGCCAATCGCCTCGCCACGCTCGGCCAGATCACCGCCGGGCTCGGGCACGAAATCCGCCAGCCGCTCGCCGCGATGCGTGTCTATGCCGAGACTGGAGAGCGCCTCCTCGCCGCAACCCGCACCGACGAGGCGGCGGGCAACTTTGCCAAGATTGCGGGGCTGGCTGCGCGGATCGGGGAGATCACCGAGGAACAACTCCACTTCAGCCGCCGCTCTGCCGAAGAGCCGCGCGATATCCGGCTTGCCGAGGTGATCGACGGTTCGCTCCTGCTGCTGCGCGACCAGATCCGTCAGCAGGGCATCACCCTCACCCTGCCATCTGCCGAGACCGCCGCCGCCACGGTGCGCGCGCGCCATGTTCAGCTGGAACAGGTGCTGGTGAACCTGCTCCAGAACGCTGTGCAGGCCTGCGGGGAGGGAGGGACAATCGTGCTGGATGTCACCACCGATGCGCAGGCCGTGCGCCTCAGCGTCAGCGACGATGGCCCCGGCGTACCCGCGGCTCTGCGCGATACTTTGTTCCAGCCCTTCGTCACATCGAAGGCGGAGGGCATCGGCCTCGGCCTTGCAATCGCGCAGGATATCATGCGCCAGCTCGGCGGCGATCTGCTGCACGAGGATACGCCGAAAGGCGCGCGCTTCATCATGGTCATGCCCGCCGCATGAACACACCCGCGTCGCCCCTTCCGCTGCATGTTGCGCTGGTCGAAGACGATCTTGCGCTGCGCGATGCGACTGTACAGGCGCTGGCCTTCGAAGGGGTCGAGGTCACCGCCTTTCCCGATGCTCGCGCTGCGCTCGGATGGCTGACCTGCGACTACGCTGGCGTTGTGGTCAGCGACGTGCGGATGCCCGGCATGGACGGGATCGCCTTTTTTGCCGCCCTGCGCGACATCGACCCTGATCTACCGGTGATCCTGACCACCGGTCACGGTGATGTCGCGATGGCGGTCGAAGCGATGAAGAACGGTGCGGCCGATTTCCTCACCAAGCCCTATGCTTCTGCCGATCTGATCCGGGCCGTCAGGGCGGCGAGTGTCCGGCGCGCGCTGGCGCTCGAAAACCGCGCTTTGCGCGAGGAGACGGGGCGTAGCGCGCAGGGCGCCATTCCGGGCAGCTCTCCCGTCGCACAGCGTTTGCGCTCCGTCATCGAAGGGGTCGCGCGATCGGAAATCGACGTGGTGCTCACCGGAGCGCACGGCACCGGCAAGAGCCACGCGGCGCGGTTGATCCATGATCTGAGCCCGCGCCGGGCTCGCCCCTTCGTTGCGGTCGATGCCGGGGTGCTGGCGCATGAGGATGCCGAACTGCTGCTGTTTGGCCGCGATCCCGGTTCGGGGCCATCGGGCGGGGGGCTTTCCCGAACCGGCCTGATCGAGCGCGCCAATGGCGGGACCCTGTTCCTCGACGAGATCGCCGTGGCGTCGGGCGTGCTCATCAAGCGTCTCGCGTCGCTGATGGACAAGCGCGAGGTCTGGCCGATAGGTTCGTCGAGCGCGCGGCGCCTGAATGTCCGGATCATCATCGCCCGCCTTGACGAGCAGCCGGGCGAAAGTGGCCGCGATCCGCTGTGGCACCGGCTTGGCGCGGTGCAGATTGCGTTTCCGCCGCTGGTCGAGCGCCGCGACGATGTGCCGGAAATCTTCCGCCTGTTCGTGGCCCGCCATGCGCGCGAGGCGAGCTTGCCCGCTCCGCCTATCGGCGAGCAGCAATGGCGCCGCGTCCAGTCGTATGACTGGCCCGGCAACCTGCACGAGCTGAGCGGCTATGCCCGCGCATTCGTGTTGGGCCTTGCGGACATTGAATCGCCCGGTGCATCGCAGGTCGGGCAGCGCCCATTGCAGCAGATCGTTGCCGATTTCGAGCGAACCGTGCTCGAAGAGGCCTTGCGGCAATGCAGGGGCGATGTCGCAAGCCTGCAGACCATGCTGCGCACCCCGCGCAAGACGATCTACGACAAGCTGGCGAAGTATGATCTGAAGCCGGCGAACTATCGCTGATTTTGCGGAGAAGCGGCAGCGTAGGTGGCGATGCAGGTTCGCTCTAACCGGGTGTGGATGACCGGCGCTAGACCATGTTGAAGCGCCGGAAGTTGCCGCCATCGGCCAGTACCTCGCGCGCGCAGTTATGGCCGGGTGCGCCGGTCACGCCGCCGCCCGGGTGATTGCCCGCGCCGCACATGTAGAGACCCTTCACCGGCCCGCGATAGGCGCCATTACCC
Organism: Porphyrobacter sp. LM 6; assembly: GCF_001720465.1. NCBI lineage: Bacteria > Pseudomonadati > Pseudomonadota > Alphaproteobacteria > Sphingomonadales > Erythrobacteraceae > Porphyrobacter > Porphyrobacter sp. LM 6. The sequence goes on along the minus strand of NZ_CP017113.1, from coordinate 2,953,966 downwards.
AGCACCGGGCGCGCCGACCACAGCTGGTCGAGGCTCATGTGCCCGTGCATGATATCGCCGCCGACGAGGCCGAAGGTGTCGAACAACCCCTTGGGGCTGAGCACCTGCCTCCCGAGGATCGAGGCGCGGAAGCCCGGTGCGTGCTTTTCGACGGTGTCGATGATCGTATCTGCGGCGGCATCCTGCTCGTCGTCCCAGTTCCGGCCGTCGGGCAGTTCGGGTGCGAATTGCTGGCAGAACAGGCTGGCGACGTGCTGCCCTTCGGGGGCGAGGGTGCTGTCCACCGTGCTCGGGATCAGCATTTCCACGATCGGTGCCTTGGACCAGCCATGCGCCTTGGCGTCGAGGAAAGCTTTGTCCATGTAGTCGAGCGTCGGGGCGAGGATGATGCCCGACTGGTGATGTTCGCCCGGCTCGGGCAGGCAGGTGAACTTCGGGAGCTCGCTCAGCGCGACATTCATGCGGAAGGTGCCGCCGCCCGCCTTGAACCCGCGCATCCGGCGGCGGAAGTCTTCGGGCTGGTGGGCTTCGTCGAGCATGGTGCCGTAAAGCAGCTTCGGCCCGACATTGGCGATGACCCGCTTGGCCGCGATCTCCTCGCCGCTTTGCAGGCGCACACCGGCCACCCGGTCACCATCGACCAGCACCTGGTCAACCGGCGCTTCGAGGCTGATTTCGACCCCGCAGGCCTCGCACACCTTGGCCATGATCTGCGTGATCGTGCCCATTCCGCCGACGCTGTGGCCCCAGGCGCCCTTCTTGCCGTTCACTTCGCCGAACACGTGGTGCAGCAACACATAGGCGCTGCCCGGCGTATCGGGGGAGGCGTAGTTGCCGACCACGGCGTCAAACCCGAAGGCGGCCTTGACCGCTTCGCTTTCGAACCAGCTGCCAAGGAAGCTGGTGGCCGACTTGGTGAAGAGGTCGAGGATGTCGCGCTTGGCCTCGAGCGGGAGCTTCGCCATCCCCCAGCCTTGCGCGGCCCCGGCCAGCAGCGTGCGCAGCCCTTCGCCGACATTGGGCGGACTCTTGAGCGCAAGGTCGCGCAGCACCTGCGCGACGCCTTCCAGCGCGTCGTAATAGGCGGGCAGCGCCTCGGCATCGTGGTTCGAGAACTTGCGGAATTCCGCCTGGGTCCGCTCCAGCCCGCCGCCGAGCTTCAGGTAGCCGCCATCCTCCTGCGGCAGGAAGTTCGAGATCGGCCGTTCGATCACGCGGTAGCCATGATCGTGCAGCCGCATGTCGGCGATCACCTTGGGTTGCAGCAGGCTGACCGTGTAGCTGGCGACCGAATTGCGGAAACCGGGGTGGAATTCCTCGGTGACCGCCGCGCCGCCCACGACATTGCGCCGCTCGACCATCCGCACCTTGAGCCCCGCTTGCGCGAGGTAGAAGGCGCACACCAGCCCGTTGTGGCCTGCGCCGATGATCACGGCATCATATTGCTTGGTCATGCGCGGCTCCATCCGGCTTTGGGTTGCTGTTCCAGCCGCGCTTCGGGGATGATGTCGCGCATCCGGCGGCAGAAATGCTTGAGACAGACTTCCTTGTCGCTGAGCGGCCCCATGCTGAAGCTGCGCGACGCCATGCCGTCCTGCACGCGGGTTATGAGAGCTGTGTCCTCGGCGTTGACCTGCCGGTTGATGCGCCAGTTGAGGTAACGCGCGGCGCGCATTTCCCGGCGCGCATCGGGCAGGACATAGGAGATTTCGCGGATCAGGCAGGTGGTCGGCCCGGTCGGGATCCACTGCATGAAATCGACCTGATCGGGATAGATGTCGAACGCGACATTGGGCCACAGCTTGAAATACATCCAGTGGCGCTGGAAGTGCTCGGGCAGGTGTTGCACCGGCGGGAGCAGCCGCTGGTAGAGGCGTTCCGACCAGTTGGCGCTCTCGCGCTCGACCATGTCGCCCCACATCCGATCGACATGGTCGCTCGCTTCGACGCCGTAGCTCTTGCCGAACAGGCGGGTGAGGCCCGGATGCGCGATCGGAATGTGCAGTCCGTCGGAATAATTGTCGCCGACATTTTTCCAGTTGACCGCGCGCGGCCGCAGCGTGACGCGCCCGAGCGCGGTGAGGTCTTCGAACCGGTGGGGCGCGACCATGGCTTCATAGGGCGCCATCATCTGGGCAACGCTCGGCCCGCCATCATCCTCCAGCCGGACGAAGATGAAGCCGCGCCATATCTCCAGCTCCACCGGAACCAGCCCGGCAGCATCGCGATCAAGCGTCGGGTAGCTGGCGCTGTCGGGCACGCCCGTCAGCCGGCCGTCGAGATCATAGGTCCAGGCGTGGTAGGGGCAGACCAGCTTCTTCGCGCAGCCGCTTGCGCCGTCGACCAGCCGCGAGCCGCGATGGCGGCAGACATTGGTGAAGGCGCGCAGCGCATCGCCCTTGCCGCGCACCACGATCACGCTCTCGCCGCAAAAGTCGAGCGTGTGCCAATCGCCCTCGGCGGGAATATCGCTGACATGGCAGACGACCTGCCAGCTGGGGCGGAACACGCGTTCGATTTCGAGGCGGTGGAATTCCGCATCGTGATAGGTCCACGCCGGCAGGCTCCACCCGTCGAGCGGGTCGGGTGCGGCCGAGGGAATGCTCTGCGTTGCCATGTGCGAGTCCTTGCTATACATCCGTATAACAAGCCGGAAATGAGCCCGCAACCTGCCTTTACCCGCGCCGATCCCGACGCGCGCCGCCAGAGCCTGATCGAGGCGTGCGCCCGCGTGCTGGCCGACAAGGGTGCAGCGGGCATCTCGGTGCGATCGATCTGCGCGGCGGCGGGCGTATCACCGGGCCTGCTGCGGCACTATTTCGGCGGGATCTCGGAAGCGATTGCGGAGACCTATCGCTCGACCGGCGCGATGATCGACGCCGCGCTGGCGGAGGCGGTGGAAGCCGCAGGGCCTGACCCGCGCGCCCGTTTGCTGGCCTATATCACCGCCAACTTCCGCCCGCCGATTGCCTCGCCCGAACTGCTTGCCAGCTATGTTGCGTTCTGGAGCCTGACCGGCAGCGATCCGACGGTCGCGGCGGTGCGCGCCGAGGTTTACGGGAGTTTCCGCCGCGAGCTCGAAGGGCTGTTGCGCGCCTATCGACCGGATCTCGCGGACGTGCGGGTGATGGCTGTCGCGCTCACCGCGCTGATCGACGGGCTATGGCTGGAACTCTCGCTCGGGCAAGCGCCGTTCAGTGCCGAGGAGGCCGAGGCGCTCGCCGCCCAGTGGCTCGACGCGTTGACCGCTCAGGCGGGTGACGGCTGACCGCCGCGCCGCGCCCACAGGTAGAGCGGCAGGCCCGCCGCCATCAGCACAAGGCTCCAGCCGCTCGCTTCCACCCCTGCGCCCCACAGCGTCCACAGCGCATAGCCTGCGCCCACCAGCGCGAAGCCCCGCGCGACCTTCATCCGCCACGCCGCCAGCGCGCAGGCGAGGTAGAGCCAAAGCGCCGCGCTGGTCGAAAGCAGCAGCACGAATTCGTAGATGCCCTGCATGTTCCTGCTCGCATTGAGCAGCAGGCACACCGTGGCGATGATGCTGGAGAGCAGCAGCGCGCGGCGCGGGGTGCCGTGGCGGTCGGTGGCGGCGAACCAGCGCGGCAGCATCCCGCGCTCGGCCATGGCACGCGGCAGTTCGCCTTGCAGCAGCACCCAGCCATTGATCGCGCCGACGCAGCTGACGATCGCGAAAACCGTCACCAGCGCCGCCGGCCCCGCGCTCCAGTTGCGCTCGACGAAGGTCGCGAAGGGGGCAGGCGAGGTGGCGGCAACCGCCTCGGGCAGCATCAGCGCGATGGCCGAACACACCAGCAGATAGAGCAGCCCGGTAAGGCCCGTGCCCCACATCGTCGCGCGCGGCACGTTGACGGCGGGGTTTTCAACCCGCGCTGCTGCAATGCTCGCGCATTCGAACCCCAGCAGCGCGAACAGCGTCAGCGCCGCCGCGCCGCGCAGGTCCGTCCCGTTGAGTTCGCTCATCACCAGCGGGCGGATTTCGCCCGTGCCGGCCCCAAGCACAGCCGCCGCGATGACGATCACCGCGACCAGCGGGACGAGCTTCAGGAGAAGTGTCACGATCTGGAAATTGCCCGCCGCATGCACGCCGCGCAGGTTCACCAGCGTCATCGCCCAAACCAGTGCGATGGCGCACAGCGCCGGCATCATCGGGGTGCTGGCGATGGCGGGGACGAAGGCCGAAAGGTAGCTCACTGCCGCAACCGCGATCGAGACCACCGCGGTCCACACCGAGACCCAGTAGATCCACCCCATCAGAAAGGCCGGAAGCTCGCCGAAAGCCTCGGCCACGAAGCCGGCCGGATCTCTCGCACCGGGCCGCGCGCGGGTGAGGGCGGCGAGCACCCAGGCCAGCACCAGCGTTCCGGCGGTGGTGACGATCCAGCCGAGCACGGCATTCCAGCCATAAGGCGCAAGACTGGCCGGGAGAAGGAACACCCCCGAGCCGATCATGTTGCCCATCACAAGGGCGATGGCAGCAAAAAGGCCGAGCTTGCGGCCCGGCCCTTTCGCATTTTGGTCTTTCGGGTTCACCGGATCAGAAATCGAAGCCGGCCTTGATCCCGATGATGCGAGGCCGCGTCACGACGTCATAGAACGCGCCGCCGGTTCCGCTGATCCCGTCCGGATCGCCGCAGGTGGTTTCGACGCATTGCACCCCGCTGTTGATGATGCCGCGCTCGTCCAGGAGGTTCGTGGCAAAGATCTCGAAGCGCAAGTTGTCCTTCCTGACGCCGAAGCTGAGGTCAACCGTGGTGTACGGATCAAACTCGCCCTTGATGTCATTCTGCACATCACGCAGGTCGCTGCGGCGGCGACCGATATAGGCGGCCGCGCCCTGGACATGCGCGTCCCACCCACCAAGCGCGAATTCATAACGCGCGATCGCGTTGCCCTTGAACTTCGCGGTGACCGGAAGCTGCGTCCCTGCTTCGGCGAGCAACGCGTTGGTGCGTCCGTCGCCCGGATCGAAGGTACAATCGAAGGCCGGGTTGGCGATCCGGCAGAAATCGCGCCTAATCGTGGCATCGTTGTAACTGCCCGAGAGCGTCAGGGTGAGCCCGTTCGAACGGTAGGTGAAATCGGATTCGATCCCCCGGATCCGCGCGATGCCTGCATTGCGGATTTCGGTCAGCCCGTTTTCGCCCAGGAAGGAAAGCTGGATTTCATTCCAGTCCTCCTGATAGATCGCGCCGTTGAAGGTGACATCGCCGAAGCGGGTTTTCCAACCGAGCTCGTAGTTGTCGAGCGTGTCCGCGAGGTAGGGCGGCAGCGTGCCGCGGCGGTTGATCCCGCCCGGACGGAAACCCTGCGACCACGTGGCATAGACCAGCAAGTCCGGGTTGATCTTGTAGGTCGCATTGAGCTTGTAGATCGCATCGGTGTCCGAAGTGACCTTGTCGAGATTGGTGCAGGGCGAACCCGCCACCTGCGCAGGACCGAAGCAAGCCGCCTCGCCCGTGCGGCTGGAATAGCCGTCGCTGAAGCCGAAGAAGCCGACGAGCGAGTTCTTGTAGTTATAAAGCCGCGCGCCGCCGGTCAGCGTAAGCTGGTCGGTCACATCGAAGCTGAGTTCACCGAAGGCGGCATAATCGCGATCGACACGCTCCTGACGGGTGAGCCAGATGTTGCTCTCTGTGCCCGTCACGGTGATCGAATCGGCAATGTCGTCGATGATGTAGTTCTGTGTGATGCGATGGTACTGGCGCTGAGCAAACACACCGCCGATGAAGCGCAGCGGCGCATCAGCCGGGCTCGAAACGCGAATTTCACCGAAGGAGCGGCGGTACCGGTCATTGGCCTCGATGTACTGGTTGGGGTTCACCAGATCGCCGTCATTGTCGGTGAAGTAAGCGCCGTACCCGTACAGTGCATCGTAGAAATAGGCGTAGTCGGAATAGTCAGAGGCAGTGTCGGTACGGCGCCAAAGCTGGCCACCGGTGGCGACAAGGTCCCAGCTGCCGATCTTACCCTCGATTGTCATCGCGGCCTGGAGCCACTTGTCCTTCGAGAATTCGGGATTGTACTGCACGGTCTGCAACGAGCGGGTGACGGCACTGCTGCGTTCCTGCGCGAAGCTGCCGTCGGCGTTCTGGATCTGGCCCATGATGGTGGGGCGCAAGGTCCAGCTGTCGTTGAGCTCGATCCCCAGCGCCACGCGCGCACCATAGGTGTCGACGTCGTTGTAATTGTCCTCGACGAATTCGGCGTTGTTCTGGGTAATGCCCGAAGTGGGGTAGGTGCGGCTACCGGCGATGTTGTCGATGAAGCCGCCATCGCGGCGATACCACGCCACCACGCGCAGCGCGGCATTGTCGGAAAGCTTGGCGTTGTAGAAACCTTCGAGCACACCGCCGAAGTCACCACGATTGACGCTGTTCAGCTCGACATCCATCGCGCCGTAGCTGTCTTTATAGTCGGGCGCATTGGTGACCATCTTGATCGTGCCCGCCATCGAGCTTGCGCCGTAAAGCGTGCCCTGCGGCCCGGCCAGTGCCTCGACCCGGGCAAGGTCGTAGGCGTGGATATCGAGCGCGCCCTGGATCGTCGTAATCGGCATTTCATCAAGATAGATGCCGACCGTGGGCTGCGAGGCCGAGTGGTTGGCGTTCTCCCCGCTGGCAACGCCGCGGAAATAGACCTGACTGAAACCGGGACCAGCCGTCTGCACCGTCACCGAAGGCAGGAACTTGGCCACATCGCGCAGTTCGTTGACCTGCAGGTCGTCCAGCGCCTCGGTGCCGAGCGCGGTGATCGCAATCGGCACATCCTGCAGATTCTGCGAGCGCTTCTGCGCGGTGACGATGATCACGTTATCGTCGGCGGCGCTCTCTTCCTGTTGCGCCAGCGCGGGCGAGGCCACCGTAAGCGCGCTACCCGTCATCAGGCTGGCGACAAATGCGCGACGCCATGTCGTGTTAGATTTTGACAATTTGGTTCTCCCGAACGTCCCCTGATACGCTTTCCGCCATAAAGCGGGCGCAATGCCAAGTGCCGGATTGTATTTGGCAGAGGAAGTTGACGCCCTTTTGTGTCAACCATGGCATTTTGGTCACAGCCGCGAAGGTTCAGTCCGGTAGCCGCCTGTAGGTCTGCGGCAAGTCGCCCAGCGCCTCTTCCAGCGGCCCTAACCACGCGCGATAGGGCTCCCACTGGCCGACCCCGTCGCGGTTGATCGGGCGGCGGACCTGTTCGGATGACGCCGTCCGCACCGCGCGCGCATTGCGGTGGAACTCCATGCAGGAGTCCTCGAACGGCAGGCCGAGATAGCCGAGCATGGCGCGCACTTCGGCTTCGGGATCGTCCAGCAGCTGTTCGTGGATCACGCGGTGCACGCGCCCGGGAAGGACACGGTCATAGTGATCCATCGCCCGCACATAGTCGGCATAATAGCGCCCGATGTGATCGAGCGAATAGGAGAAGGCCTGCCCCTTGGCGAAATGCTGGCGGAAATTCGAGAAGCAGCAATCCATCGGATGCCGCCGCGCGTCGATGATCTTGGCATTGGGCAGGATCAAGTGAATGAACCCGGCATAGCTCCAGTTGTTGGGCAGCTTGTCGATATAGAACGGCTTGGCGGTCTTCCGCTGCACGCGGGTGCGTTCAAGGAATTCCGCCCCCAGTTCGGCAAAGCGTTCGGCGGGCATATCCGCGACCGCATCGGGCCAATCGCGCAGATCGTTGCCCGCCGCCTTGGCCTCGCGCATGGCCATCGCCGGGATATCGGGCAGTTCCATCGTCCCTTCGATCTGCGAATGGCTCGACAGGATCTGCTCCAGCAATGTCGAGCCTGCGCGCGGCAGGCCGAGGATAAAGATGGGGTCCGGTGTCTGGTCGCCCAGACCTTGCTTTTGCGCGAGGAATTCCGGGGTCAGCACTTCGATCATGCGGTCGACCTGCTGTGTGATCACTTCGGGCTCGTAACCCAACTCCTCGCTCCGCAGCGCATTGCCCGCGTCATAATGGCGGAAACTGTCGGCCACCTCGCTGCGATCCGCATAGGCTTTGCCCAAGGCAAAATGCAGATGCAGCGCATCATCGGAGGAAACACCTGCCGCCAGGGCCGCTTCCATTGCGGCAATATCGGCATCGTCGAAGGTGATGGTCTTGAGGTTGGCAAGGCTCCACCACACCTCGCCGAGGTGGGGCTCGGCTGCCAGAGCACGGCGATAGGCGGCAATGCTCTGTTCGAGCTGGCCGACGGTCTTGAGCATATGCCCATAGCTCATCCAGAGCTTGGCATGATCCGGGAATGTCTCGACCAGTTCGCCGTAGATCGCCAGCGCCTCGTCATAATCGCCGATCCGCCCGAGTGTTGCCGCGAGGAGGTTGCGATTGCCCGGGTTGACGGGATCGCGGGCTAGCACCTGTTCCAGCACCGCGCTCGCCTCGCCGTACCGGTTCTGCTTGTAGAGTGCCATGGCCAGATTGGCCTGCGCTGCGGTGAAGGAGGGCGCGAGTTCGATCGCCCGGCGCAGCAGGTTCTCCGCATCCTTGTAGCGCCCGAGCCGGCCTGCGAGTTCCGCCATCATCCGAATGGCAGCCACATCGAGCGGTTGAGCGGAAAGGCGCGCGCGCAGCCCGGCTTCGGCCTGAGCCAGATCGCTGTCCATCATGGCCTGAGCAATGGCGATCATTTCGGGATCGCGGGTGGTCGCGCGGATGGCCGACATTTCCGCAGCGGCCGCTTCCTCGTCCCGACCGAGCGTTCGCAGCACCCGCCCGAGCATGCGATGCGCGCCGGCATTGGCGGGGTTGCGGGCAGTGACCGATCGCAAGTGCGCAATCGCCGCCAGCGGATCGCGCCGCGCCAGTTCCGCTATGGGCATCGGCGGCGCGGCCGCCTGCATTCCCTCGCTGTTGTTCATGCGCATCCGGTCAAAGGCATTTTGGATCGTGAGTTACGAGTAGTGGCACAGCCTCCGGCAAAGGGGAACAGCGAACAGGACGCGCGGAACAGGCCAATGGCGGATTGCCGATGCGATCCGAACCAAGCCGCAATATCCGCTTGCCGCGCTCCCGTTTCCGAGACTAAACGGGTCGGATTGCCCGTAAGGGGGCGACTTTGTCGTTACGCGATTGAAAGGTGGCGGAGACGGAGGGATTCGAACCCTCGGTACCCTGATAGAGTACGGTTCCTTAGCAGGGAACTGGTTTCAGCCACTCACCCACGTCTCCGGGTCTCAGCATTGGCTGTGAGGGCGGCGCTATAGTCGGCCCTTGCGGCAGCGGCAAGGTGGCTTGCAAGAAAATCCGTTCCTTGCCGGTTTGCCGCCTGTGCGTGCGCCGGGTCGGCGATCAGTTCGGCCCGCATTCAGGCTCGGCCCTCTAGCCAGCGGTCGGCTCGTCGCAATTTCGATTCGCTCCGGCGAGAAGCGATTGCGGGCCTGCGCGGAAGCGATTCTGCTGCCTCGTGTGACAATCCGGGACCTGTGTGTCCCCATGCAAAGGCTGGGTTATGTCGGCAAGCTTCTCTTATCCCCTTCGCGCTCTGACGGGCTTTGTCATGGCTGTTCTGGCGCTGGGTGCATTCACCGCGCCGCTGGCTGCGCAGGACGTGGAAAAGGTCGATCCCGATCAGGCCTATGGCGCGATCGACGGCGATCTTGCGCCGCCCGCCGAACAAACCGCGCCGACCGAGCCTGCCGCAGCCGATACCGCTGCTGCTGCCGCGACAGGCGAGCCGACCGCGACCGCGACCACCACCGATGCGACCGGCACTGCGCCCGCTGCGGGTGAAGCGGCACCGGCCGCCACCGCGGCAACCTATGGCGAAGATGACCTTATCGGTGCCGCCGAAGGTCTGTTCGGCAAGGGCGCGGAAGGCCTCGCCAAGCTGATCCAGGATCTGCTCAAGGATCAGGGCGAACCCAATGGCTACATCGTCGGGCGCGAGGCGGGCGGGGCGTTCATCGTCGGCGCGCGCTATGGTTCGGGCACGCTGCACCACAAGGTCGAAGGCACCCAGCAGGTCTACTGGACCGGCCCCTCGATCGGGCTTGATGCCGGAGCCAATGCCGCCAACACCTTCGTGCTGGTCTACAACCTCTACGACACCGAGGAGCTGTTCAAGCGCTTCCCGGCGGGTGAGGGGCAGGCCTATTTCGTCGGCGGGCTGACCGCGAGCTACCTCCGGCGCGGCGATATCGTGCTGATCCCGATCCGCGTCGGCGCAGGCCTGCGGCTGGGCATCAACGCGGGCTACATGAAGTTCTCCAAGGAACAGAAGTGGTCGCCCTTCTGATCTAAGGATTTTCGCGTCTGCATACGAAAAGCCGGTTGCGATAACCGCAAGCGGGGGCCATGCGCTCGCGCATGCTTGACCGACTCGAACCGCAGGCGCCTGACGCCCTCCTCGCCCTGATCCGCCTCTATGCCGCCGATCCGCGGGCCGACAAGATCGACCTCGGCGTCGGCGTCTACCGCACCGAAGACGGCGCGACCCCGGTGTTCGCCGCGGTCAAGGCGGCTGAGCAGGTGCTGGTCGATACACAGGACTCCAAGTCCTATCTCGGCCCCGAAGGCGACATGGGCATGGTCGCCGCGCTGATGCCCTATATCTTCGGGGCGGACCCCACGATGGGCGGGCGCATTCAGGGGATGCAGACCCCGGGCGGCACCGGCGCGGTGCGTCTCGCGCTGGCGCTGGCGCAGAAGGCCGGCGTGAAGCGCGTCCACATGGGCGTGCCGAGCTGGCCCAACCACGCGCAGATTCTCGCCGATCTCGGCATGGAACTGGCGCCCTTCGATCACGCCAACGCTGACGGCAGCGCCAACCTCGATGCCGTGCTCGCCGCGATCAATGGCGCCGCCGCCGACGAGGCGGTGCTGCTCCACGCCTGCTGCCACAACCCGACCGGGATCGATTATACCGCCGGCCAGTGGGCGAGAATCGCCGATTCCTTCGCCGCCTCCAGCACCTTCCCGATCATCGATGCCGCCTATCAGGGGCTCGGCCACGGGCTTGAAGCGGACGGCGCCGGTATGCGCGAGGTGCTCGCCAAGGTTCCCGAAGCCTTCATCGCCTATTCCTGCGACAAGAACTTCGGCCAGTATCGTGACCGCGTTGGCGCGTTCTACGTGCTGGCGAAGGAGGCAGGTGCGCTCGACACCGCCTTCTCCAACGCCAACGCGCTGGCCCGCGCGGCCTGGTCGATGCCGCCCGATCACGGCGGTGCGGTGGTGCGGATCGTGCTCGGCGATGCGGGCATGACCAAGGCGTGGCTGGCCGAGCTTGACGATATGCGCGCCCGGATGCGCGGCGTGCGCGATGCGCTGGCAGCGGCGGGTACGGCAGGGCGGATCGACCTGACCCCGCTGGCGAGCCAGAACGGCCTCTTCGCGATGCTCCCCGTCACCAAGGACGAGGTCGCCAAACTGCGCGAAGATCACGCGATCTACATGGCCGCCTCGGGCCGCATCAACATCGCGGGGCTGACGCATGCCAACCTGCCCAAGTTCATCGCCGCGCTCGCCGCGGTGACGGGCTGAGGCCGCCAGGGTGCTCGACCGCCAGCCGGTGCTGGAGGGCGAGCACGTCCGCCTGCGCCCGCTGCGCCCCGATGATTGGGACGCGCTGTTCGCGGTCGCTTCCGATCCGCTGATCTGGGCGCAGCATCCCGCGCACGACCGCTGGCAGGAACCGGTGTTCCGCGCCTTCTTCGACGATGCGCTGGCGAACAAGGGCGCGCTGGTGGTGATCGACGCGCAGACCGGAGCGGTGATCGGCTCGTCGCGCTTTCAGGGGCTGGACGCGGCAGGCGGCGGCTCGGTCGAGATCGGCTGGACCTTCCTTGCCCGCTCGCACTGGGGCGGGCGCTGGAACCACGAGATGAAGCGCCTGATGCTCGCCCACGCGCTGGCGAGCGTTGCTGAAGTGCGCTTCTTGGTGGGCCAGACCAACACCCGCTCGCGCACCGCGCTCGAACGCATCGGCGCGCAGCTTACCGACCGGCGCGAGGAGCGCATCATGGCGGATGGCACGGTGATCCCGCACCTGACCTACGCGATCACGCGCGAGAGCTTTGCGAAGGGCCCTCTGGCGGGCTGACGGGGGGACGTGGCTAGGGTTGCGGCAGGTCCGCTGACGGCTCGCCCTGGTTTGGCCCTTGCGGCATCGGGCGCAGAAGGAGGATCAGGCCCGCCACAGTCAGCAGGGCCAGCGTATACACGCTCCCTTCCGGTCCCTCTCCAGCGCCAGTGATATACTCCGGCCCGACAGGCACCAATTTTACGATCAGTGCGGGCAGGCCGGTGTCCAAGCCCGTAATCGGGACGTCAAAACCGGCGCCGGCAAACCAGTTCCAGCCGACGTGCCAGCCCATCACCCCCCAGATCGAATTCGACTGCCGCACCCAGGCGCAGGCGAAAATCGCGAAGACGAAGGTCATGACCATCGGCAGCAACTCTGCCCTGGGCGAGAAGTGCACAAAGGTGAAAGCGGCGGAACTCAATATGAAGGCGGCGGTCATGTTCCAGCGCCGCATCACGGCTGAGAACAGCCAGCCCCGGAAAGCGAACTCCTCCACACTCGCTTGCACGGCAAAGCCGGCGAGCAGCAGAGCGATCCAGCCGAGCGCCGCAGGGCTGGCAAAGGCGGGGGCCAGATCAACAACACGATATCCGCCGGAAAGGGCTATCGCCGTCACGATCGCGCCCATCATGGCTACGCCAACGGCCAGTCCGCCCAGGAATTTCTTGAGCCCCCCGTCGCCGCAAAGTCCGGCACTTGCGAGGCTTCTCTTTTCGACCCAGCGAATCCAGCCAGATACCGCGAGCCCCAAGGCGATGAATGACACCAACATCAGGAAAAAGCCCAAGGGCCCGCGCGGTGCGCCCGTCGGCTCGGTAAAGCCGAGGTGGGCGAGCCCGAGATCGCCCGGCAACATGCTGACGACAAGAATGAAAATGCAGATAAAGGGGGCGGCGATGCTGGGCGGTATCCAGCCCTTTGAGGTCTCGTCGGAAAAGATCATCTGTGTCATGTCGCGCAGGCTAACCGCCCGCCGACGACGGCTATAGAACGATCGTGCGGAACAGGTCCGAACGCAGCCACTCCTTTGGCGTGAGGCCGACGGCCTTGCGGAATGTGCGGCCAAAATGGCTCTGATCGGCAAAGCCTGCGCCATGCGCAGCATCGGCCAGCGTCGCGCCTTCACGCAACAGGCGCTTGGCGAAATCAACCCGCCGGTATTGCAGATAGCGATAGGGGCTGGTGCCAAGCAGCGCCCTGAAATCGCGCGAAAGCTGCCAGCGATCGCAGCCAGAAACGCGTTCAAGCTCCTCAAGCCGGGCGCCGACGACGACGGCGCTTTCAAGAAACTCGCGCGCCTGCATCACGGCTGTCCGGTTGGCGGTCCGCCCGGATGTGTTCCTGCCAGCCGCAATGTTCATCGCATGGGCGAGATCGTAGAGCGCGTCTTCGTAGGCTGCGGGATCGTCGTCTGCTGCGCAGTCGACAACCATGCTGAAGGCTGCCGCGATCAAACCGGGGTCCGTCGAGACGCCATTCACAACAAACGGCAGCTGCGCGCCACCAAGAACGGCCTGGATATGCGTGGGCGGGACATAGGCCGCCCGATAGCTGAAACCAGCCTCATCATGGCAGTGCCCATCGTGCAATTCGTCGGGATGAAGAACGAGCACCTGACCCGGCAACGAATACCGCACTTCCCTGCGATAGTTGAAGGCCTGCACCCCGGCCACAGTCAGAGCGACGGTATAGGTATCGTGCCGATGCGGCGAAAACGCTGCTCCGACCACCCGGTTGGCAACGCGTTCGATCGGCCCGAAAGCGCCGGCTGAATGCGATGGTTGCGAGGCATGGGCTGCCGAAGTCATCGGCAATATATTGGGGGTAGCGGCAAGAATGCCAACCTTGCCAATGGGTATGAGTTGGCAAGCGCAGCGGCGGCATTCAGTGAAAGCAGCGCGCCGTCCGCCCCCGCTCACCCCTTGGCGGCGAGGCTCTGCATCCGCTTGAGATACCGCGCCAGCACGTCGATCTCGAGGTTGACCTGATCGCCCTCGGCAAGGTCGCCCAGCGTTGTCACCGCGGCAGTGTGCGGGATGATGTTCAGCAGGAAATCGCAGGTGCCATCGGTCCGGTCGCGCACGTCGTTGACGGTGAGCGACACGCCGTTGACCGTAATCGAGCCCTTTTCCGCGATGAACGGGGCCATTTCGGCACGCGCGCGGATGGCGACCTGCCAGCTGCCGCCGGCCTGTGCGACCTTCACCACCTCGCCGACCGAATCGACATGGCCGGTGACGATGTGTCCGCCCAGCTCGTCGCCGAGGCGCAGCGAAGGCTCGAGGTTCAGTTTCGCGCCCGCGTTCCACATCCCCTGAACGGTGCGGCTGACCGTCTCGCCCGACAGGTCGACATCGAACCATGCATCGCCCGCCGTCCCCCCGCGCTCGACCACGGTAAGGCACACGCCCGAACACGCGATCGAGGCGCCGATATCGATCCGCGCCGGATCGAGCGGGGCGGTAATCCTGAGGCGCAGGTCGCCGCGCTGCTCGGCGGCGGCAATGGTGCCGATGGCGGTGACGATGCCGGTGAACATGGGCGCAGGGTTCCTCTTAATTGCGGCGGCGCAGATAGGCGGTGAATGCGTCGCTGCCAAGCTGGCGGTGGTCGCTCTGCTGCCAGCGGCCATGCGCTTGCGGAAGGTCGGCAAGGCCCATCGGCCCCAAGGCGCGCTTGCCATCGCCGATCAGGATCGGGGCGCGGTAGAGGTGCAGTTCATCGACGAGGTCGGCGGCGATAAAGGCGGCGGCAGTGGCAGCCCCGCCTTCGACGTAGAGATATTGCACGCCCTCCAGCGCGGCGATGTCTTGCGGTGCGGCAATCGCTGTCACGCCTTCGGGAGCCGCGCCACGGGTCAGCACCACGCGCTGCGGCGAACGGTCTTCGAGGCCCGGCAGCCGCACATCGAGACGCGGGTTGTCGCTGCGCCATGTGCCGCCGCCGACGAGGATCGCATCGTTGCGGGCGCGCCGGGCGTGGACATGGGCGCGCGCGGCTTCCCCGGTGATCCACTGGCTGGTACCGTCGGCAAGCGCGATGCAGCCATCGAGCGATGTCGCAAGCTTCAGCGTTACCCACGGGCGGCCAAGGCGTTGGCGGGCAAGGAACCCCGCAAGGCTGGCGGCAGAAGCGGGGTCGCCGAGCACGGTGACGGGAATGCCCGCTGCTTCGAGCCGCGCGATACCCTGTCCGGCGGTGCGCGGATCGGGGTCGATCTGGCCGATCACCACACGGGCAGGCTGTGCGCCGGCGATCAGATCGGCGCAGGATGGCCCGCGCGGGGACTGGTGGGCGCAAGGCTCCAGCGTGACGTAGAGCGTGGCCTCGGCGATCAGCGCAGGCGCGAGTCCGGCCAGCGCCGCGGCTTCGGCATGGGGCCGGCCGCCTGCCGCCGTCCAGCCGCGCGCGATGACGCGGCCCTGATGCACCACCAGCGCCGCGACGCCGGGGTTGGGGCGGGCCAGCGGGCGCGCGCGCTGGGCGAGGCTGGCCGCAGCCGCCATCCATTCGCGATCCGTCGGGGTCGCAGGTCCCGCTATTGCCCGGAACCCTGTGTCGTTGGCTGACCGGCCTGCTTGAGCAGCTCTTCGCGGCGCTTGGCCTCGGCAGCGGCCTTGGCGGCGCGCTCGGCTTCGGCCTTGGCCTCCATCGCCTCGACATCAAGCCCGGTCGCCGCGCCGAGCGACTTGTACATCTTGCGCTTTTCCGCCGCGATCCGTTCTTCCTCGGCGGCGCGCAGGTCCTTGATTTCCTGGTTGGCGCGGTTTTCGGCCACGATCTCGGCATCGGTGCGCGTCGGATCGAGGGTGGTGATGTATTCGATCTTGGGACGTTCCGGCTCGCCGAAATATTCCTGCTCCAACGCCCAGGCGAGGATCCCTGTCACCGGCATCACCGACAGCGCAAGGATCGGCCAGCGATAGGGGTTGGGCCGGCGAATCTCGCGCCAGAAGTCGGCAAGGCCCGGACCCGGATTGAAGCGTGAATTGGATAGCATCCGCCCATTATAGGCCGCCGCAGGCCGAACGCCAATCGCTTCGCGTCAGCCGAAGCTCGCATAGAGCGCGCGGCCATGCTCCTTGAGCCAGCGGTCGGCATCGGCGATCTGGCCTTCGAAGATCCGGCCAAGCAGCGCGTGGAAGGCGGGCGAGTGGTCGAAATGGACGAGGTGCGCGACTTCGTGCGCGACCACCGAGCGGCGCACGTGATCGGGGGCCTGCACCAGCCGCCAGTTGATGCGAATGCGGCTCGTGTCCGAACACGAGCCCCAGCGGCGCTGGGCGCGGGTCAGACCGACCGGCACCGGATCGAGTCCGGCGGCGGCGCAATATTCGTGCATATCGGCCTCGCACAGCCGCAGCGCCTCGGCTTCGAGCCAGCGGCGCACCCGCGCTTCGAGACCCGCGCTCGGCCCGCCAATCCGCAGCGTCTCGCCCTCGATCGCCGGACGGCGCGGGGCGCTGGCCTGCCACGCCAGCTGCAGCACGCCGCCGCGATAGCGGATCTCGCCGCCGGGCTGCGGGGTGACGCGCTGGGGCAGAGCGGCCAGCTGGCTCGCCAGCCAATCGGTGCGGGCATGGGCAAAGGCGATCGCCTCGCGCGCTTCGGCCCAGGCGGGCAGGGTGATCCGGACCGCGCTGCCATCGGGCGAGAGCCGCAAGGTCAGCCGCCGGGCATTGTGCATCCGCTTGAGCACGATCGGCATGCGCTTGCCGCCGAGTTCGATTTCGGGTTCGAGCGGGGCGCGGCGCAGCCAGTCGATCATGCCTGCTCCTCCGCCGTGTCGGCCCAGTCACCCCGCGCGCGGCGGGCCATTCGACGATGTGATGCTCCATCGGGCCGGCGTCGACCTCGCTCACCACCCGCCCGATGACCGAGGCCCCGGCACGGCGCACGGCATCACGATCACCCGAGAGGAGATAGTGCCAGCCCGGCAGCGACCGGCCATCGGCGCGCAGGCGATAGGCGCAGGTCGAAGGCAGCCAGCTCACCTGTTCGACGATCCGCAAGGTCAACCGCAGGCAATCGGGCACGAAGGCCTTGCGGTTGCGATAGTCACTGCATTGCGCGGTGCCGGTATCCAGCAGACGGCAGGCAATGTTGGTATCGTGGATTTCGCCGGTTTCCTCGTCCTCGATCTTGTGCAGGCAGCAGCGGCCGCAGCCGTCGCACAGCGCCTCCCACTCGGGCCGGGTCAGCTCGCCCAGCGGCAGCTCCCAGAAGCGGTCCCTCAGCTCACCCATTTGTCCAGTTCCGCGGCCACCGCGTCCGGCCCCTGATCGACCGGCAGCGTCGCCAGCGGGGCGCCATCGGGGCCGAACAGATAGACGATGTTGGAATGGTCCATTAGATAGCCACCCCCCTCGACCGGCTCACCCTTGGCGAAGAACACCTTGAAGGTCTTGGCCGTGGCGGCGATCTGTTCGGGGGTGCCGGTCAAGCCGACGATATCGGGGGAGAAAGCGGCGGCGAATTCGCCCACAACTTGCCTCGTATCGCGTTCGGGATCGATGGTGATGAAGATCGGCGTGATCTTCGCCGCCTTGTCCGCATCTTTAGCCTTGAGCACCTTCAGCCCCTGCGCCACGCGCTGCATATCGGTCGGGCAGATATCGGGGCAAAAGGCATAGCCGAAATAGACGATACGGTACTTCCCCGCAAAATCGCCCCAGCGCACGGTTTCGCCCTTGCTGTTGGTGAGCGCGAAATCGCCGCCGATCGCAGCGCCGGCCAGCGGCGGTTCGGGCGCGGGAGCGAAGGCATCGCAGCCGCTAAGCGCAAGCGCTCCCGCGATCAGCATCGGAAGGACGGGGTAGGACTTGTTGCTGCGGTTCATGGTCTGCTAACTGAAGGCTTGCGAGAGGGCGGGCTTGCCCCGCTCGATACCACACACCAGATGTGTGGCAGGTAATGCGAAAGGATCAAACCGTGCTGGCCGATGTTTTGCGCAAGTTAGGAATGCGCGCCGGATTTACCAGCGCCGCGTTGGCGGCCCTGGGCCTGCTGGCGGCGGCACCGGTGGCCGCGCAGTTCCAGTCGGAAGGCTACAAGTTTCTCGAAGCGGTCAAGGAGCGCAAGGGCGACGAGGCGACCGACATGCTCAACAAGCCGGGCACGCAGGTCGTCAACTCGCGCGATATCACCAGCGGCGATACCGGGCTGCACATTGCGGTCGCGCGCAGCGACGCGCTGTGGGTCCGCTTCCTGCTGCAACGCGGCGGCGATCCCAATATCCGCAACAAGAAGGGCGTCACCCCGCTTCAGCTGGCGACCGCGATGGGCTTTACCGACGGGGTCGAGGCGCTGATCAAGGGCGGGGCGAGCGTCAATATCTCCGACCAGACCGGCGAAACCCCGCTGATCGCTGCCGTCCACGCGCGCAACGTGGCGATGGTGCGGCTGCTGCTGGAAAAGGGCGCGGATCCCGATCACAACGACAATTCGGGCCGCTCGGCGCGCAACTACATGGAACTGCAAAGCGGCAACACGCTGCTCAAGCAGGAATTCACCAACGCCGATGCCAAACGCGCCGCGGCGGGAACCAAGAAGAACTACGGGCCTTCTTTCTGACATGACCGATTTTGCTGATCTGACGCTCGATGAACTGCGCGTCGCGCTGGCCCCCGATATCGCGGCTTCCGCGATCTTTGATGGCTGGAACGAAACCGCGCTGGTCGCTGCCGCCGAAATGGCAGGCTGCGATGTCGATGTGGCCAAGCTCGCCTTTCCGGGCGCCAGGCCGATGGACATGATCGAGGCGTGGATCGCGAGCGTCGATCAGGCGATGGAAGCGGCATGGCCCGCCGAAAAGCTTGCCACGCTGAAGATTCGCGAGCGCATCCGCACGCTGGTCGCCTTCCGGCTTGATGCGGTCGCGGACATCGACGAGGCGGTGCGCCGCGCGCTCGCCGTGATGGCGCAGCCGCAGAACGCCCCCCGCGCACTGAAGCTCGGCTGGCATTCGGCGGATATCATGTGGCGGCTCGCGGGCGACACCGCGACCGATTACAACCACTACACCAAGCGCGCGATCCTCGGCGGGATCTACACTGCGACGCTGGCGGTGTTCGTCAATGACGACAGCGAGGGCAAGGCCGATACCCACGCCTTCCTCGAGCGGCGGATCGACGGGGTGATGAAGTTCGAAAAGGCCAAGGCCCAGTTTCTGGGCAAGGACCGCGAACTGCCGAGCCTGACGCGCTTTCTAGGCCGGTTGCGCTATCCGGCGCGGTAAGTCGGGGATTAGCCCGACGGGGCTTGTCGTCTCGCCCGCTTTGATGTCCTATGAAGCTTGCAAGAGTCGCGCGGTTGCGCGCGCAAAGCTTTGACGGGAAGGGTATTTCGATGGCGGGTTCGCTCAACAAGGTCATGCTGATCGGCAATCTCGGGGCCGATCCCGAAGTGCGGACGTTCCAGAACGGCGGCAAGGTGTGCAACCTGCGGATCGCCACCAGCGAAACCTGGAAGGATCGCAACACCGGCGAAAAGCAGGAACGCACCGAATGGCACACCGTGGCGATCTTCAACGAAGGTCTGGCGGGCGTTGCCGAGCGCTTCCTCAAGAAAGGCAGCAAGGTCTACATTGAAGGCCAGCTCCAGACCCGCAAGTGGCAGGACCAGCAGGGCAATGACCGCTACTCGACCGAAGTCGTGCTGCGCGGCCCGAACTCGGTGATGACCATGCTTGATGGCGGTGGCGGTGGCGGTAGCGGCATGGGCGGCGGCGGTGCCGGCCGCTCAGGCGGCGGCAGCTACGGCGGCGGCGGTGGTGGTGGCGGTGGCTGGGATCAGGGCGGCGGTTCGTCGGGCGGCTCGGGCGGCGGCTTTGGCGGCGGCGCTCCGGCTGGCGGCTACGACGATCTCGACGACGATATTCCGTTCTGATTCAAAGGAAAGCCCTGAAATCGAAAGGCTCCGCAGGCGATTGCGGGGCCTTTTCTTTGTGTCCGAGCGCTAGAAAATGTTAAAAGAGTTTGACATTGCCCTCGAAATGTAAAAACATCTAAACATTGGATGATTGCAAGGGAGCAGAGATGATGTCGCATCGGATGAAATACTGGTTGCTGTGTGCCTTGGCTTTCGGCGCGGCGACGATGGCGGGCATCATCATCGGCAAGACCGTCCCCGCAGGTCATGCGAGCGAGAATGCGACTCTGATCTTCCCGTTCCTGCTCGGGGTCTGCGCGGCCGTGATGTGGGCTAGCTGGCTGTGGTGGCGCAAGACCGACGATCTGCAACAGCAAGGTCAGTTGATCAGCTGGTATTGGGGCGGGACCTTTGGCGCGCTGGTCATGCTCGTCTATCTGTCCGTGTTCTTCGGCCGCCATAGCGACCTCACCATTGGCGCGACTTATCTCTTCTTCGCCGAGGCAGCCGGCTTCGTCGTGCTCTGGCTGGTCTGGCGCCTGCGTGGCCGAGGGGTGTCGGAGTGAAGAACTGTCTGCGCGAGCTACGCAAGGCGCGCGGCCTCAATCAGGCCGACTTGGCTGACGCTCTGGAGATATCGCGGCAAACGATCATCGCGGTCGAGGCGGACAAATATGATCCCTCGTTGCCGATGGCCTACCGGATCGCGGCTTTCTTCAGTGTTCCGGTGGAGCAGATCTTTTTCAATCCGTGGACGGCCGATTGACCGGCCGAGGTTCGGCTAGACCGGGGTTAGACCCCCTCTAGACCCCCCTTAGACCCCCTCTTGCCCTGTGTTCCACGTGGAACATTGCGGGCTTGCGGCGCCGGCTCAGTCCTTCTTGAGGCCCGCCAGCAAGGCTGCGAGCGGGCCTTCCTGCTCACCCTCCTGCACGATCCCGGCAGCCTTGCGCATCGCATCGGCATTCGGCCCTTCGGCATAGGGATCGATCGCGAGGCCGAGCGTCTGCGCCACCGCTTCGCCCAGATCGAACATCTCGCCTGAATATTCGATCTCGTCGCAATCATCGGCTTCGAGTTCGAGTTCGACGTCCGCGTCATCGGCCGCAGGACGCCGGTTTTCCTCGATGAATCTGAGGTCGATCGGCTCGTCGATGGTGACGGGGAAGTCTTCCCCGCTGATCGCGCAGGGCTGCATGATCGCCGCTGTGAGCCGCCCGGTTGCACGGATGGCGCGGGGCTTCTGTTCGAGCGCCACTTCGGCCCGCAGATGCTCGACTGCGCCAAGGCCGAAGCGCGCGGCGAGCGCGGCACATTCTGTCTCGCTTGCCTCGATCACCACCGTTCCCGCAGGTAGCGGGCGCGCCTTGATCATGCGCGGCAGTTCCGAAGGGGGAAGGGCCGCGCTCACCAGATCGCGCTCGCCTTCAGCACCTCGGCATCCGAGAACCGGCCGAGCCGCTCGAACAGCTTCATGACGCGTTCGGCCACGGCGCGCGCGCTTGCGGCTTCGTCCGCGCCCTCGGCAAAGGTGACGTTGCGCTGGATTGCGGCGGTCAGCTTGTCGATGTCGCCGGTGTTGAGCGCGCTGCGATAGGCCCCGAGCCGCCCGCCGAGCACGCTCATCAGCTTGCCGATGCGCTTGCCCACGATCACGTCGTTGATCCCGAATTCGCGCAGCTGGCCGTCCATGTCCTCGACAAACAGCTCGGCGAGGAGCGCGCTTTCGGCCCGCAGATCGGACGCTTCGACCCGCACCATGACCGCGCTGAGCACAGCAGTGATCATGTCGAACCGCCCGGCGATCGTGTCCGCCACGCCGCATTCGGCATAATAGGCCGGCTCGCGCGCGAGTTCGATCACGCGGTGCCACAGCGGCCGCACGCCTTCGCGCGGGTCGGGTGCCGTGCCGAGCAGGCGGGAGAGGAAGGACATCGGATACGGGCCTTTCGCGCGTTCATTCCACAGGAGTTTGCAGGGCCGGTCGAACCCCGCGGTGTTACGCAAACGCACGAGGCGCGGATGCGTTCAAGCAGGGTTCAACCCCGATGCTCCACCGCCGCTGCCATATGGTGCGTTGCAAGCTTGCGCCTAGCCCCTTAAAGCGCATCGCCCAAGGGACAAACGCGCAAAGCTGCGCGATCAATGACGGGACGAACACGGTTTGGCGCAGATGACACAGGCAGGCCCGAAAATTTCTGGCAAGCGCTCGCTCAAAACAGCGGCGCTGCTCGCGGTGCTGGCGGTAGTCCTGCCGGCCTGCTCGTCGATCCGCGAATCGCGCGGCTATATCGTCGATCCGCTGCTGACCGACGCAATCCAGCCCCGGATCGACAACCAGCAATCGGTTGAAGGCACGCTGGGCCGCCCGACCTTCACCAGCCAGTTCGGCGCGCCGACATGGTATTATGTCTCGAGCGTGACCGGGCAGCGCCCGTTCAACCGCCCGAAGATCAAGATCCACAGCGTGCTCGCTGTGCAGTTCGATGACGCTGGGCGGGTGATCAATGTGAAGCGCTCTGGCGTGGATCAGGTCGTGTTCCTCGATCCCGATGGCGACAAGACCCCGACCCTCGGGCGTGAACGCGGCTTCCTTGAAGACCTGTTCGGCAATATCGGCCAGGTCGGCGGGGCAGGCGTGCCAGGCGGCGGCGGGCCGAACGGACAGTAATCCGCTTGAACCGCTTGCCGCGCGCGCCATATTGGCGGGCATGAGCAACGATCCTTCGGCCCACGGCCTCGTTCAGTGGCATGGCACCACCATCATCGGCGTGCGCCGTGGCGGCAAGACAGTCGTCGCGGGCGACGGGCAGGTGTCGATGGGCAACACCGTGATGAAGCCCAACGCGCGCAAAGTACGCCGCATCGGCAATGGCAGCGTGGTCGCCGGTTTCGCCGGCGCGACTGCGGATGCCTTCACCCTGTTCGAACGGCTCGAAAAGAAGCTCGAGCAGTATTCGGGCCAGCTGATGCGCGCGAGCGTGGAGCTCGCCAAGGACTGGCGCACCGACAAGTATCTGCGCAATCTCGAAGCGCTGATGATCGTCGCCGACAAGGACACGCTGCTGGTGCTGACCGGCAATGGCGATGTGCTCGAACCGGTGGGCGATATCGCCGCGATCGGATCGGGCGGAAACTATGCGCTCGCCGCCGCCCGCGCGCTCGCCGATTACGAGGCCGATGCCGAGGTGATCGCGCGCAAGGCGATGGCCGTGGCGGCGGATATCTGCGTCTTTACCAACGGCAATTTGACCCTCGAAACGGTTTAGCCCTATCCGCTTCAGCGTGAGGGCGGAGCGCGGGACAATCGACAGCAACAGTGACAGTGCCGAGGCGCAGCGCGACCGGATCACCGCGATCCAGTTGCTGCGTGCGGTTGCTGCACTGGCAGTGGCCGCAGGGCATATCGCCTTTGCCTTTGCCGATCATCTCGGCCCCGGCCTCGGGCTGACATGGCGCGGGGATGTGAGCGGGCAGCTGGCGGTGATGCTGTTCTTCATCGTTTCGGGCTATGTCATGGTGGTGGCGGCCGAGCGCCAGTTCGGCAGGCCGGGCGCGCGCACGCTGTTCTGGCGGCGCCGCATCATCCGCATCATGCCGCCTTACTGGATCGCGAGCCTGATGCTCGCCGCGATCTTCCTGACGCTGTTCCCGACCCCGATCGATCCGGCGAAGCTCGCCAAGTCGCTGGCGCTGATCCCCTATTGGCCCGACAATGAATTCCTGCGTCCGCTGCCGTTCCTGTGGGTGGGCTGGACGCTGTTTTACGAGATGATGTTTTACCTGTGGTTCGGGCTGTTCATCGGCCTGCCCCGCGCGCGGGCGATCCTTGCGGTGGCGGCGGTGCTGGCGGTGCTGGTGATCGCTGGCCATTGGGTGCCGCCGGTCAATCCTGCGCTGTTCGCCGCGACAAGGCCGATTTCAGTGATGTTCGTCGCCGGGATGGTTTTGGCGCTATGGCGCGCGCGGGGCGGAGAGTGGGGCGCGGTGTGGCGTTGGCTCGCGCTCCTCTCTGGCGGCGTGCTGCTGTGGGCGGTGCCGGTGCCCGACGTGCCGAGCGCGCTCGGCTGGAATTACCTCCTCTGGTGCGGCGCGCCGGCGCTATTGATCGCGCTGGCGGCGCTCGCCGGGCCGTTGCCGCTGCCTGCGGCGGGCCTCGTCAACCGCGCGGGCGACATCAGCTATGCGCTCTATCTGCTTCACGTGCCGGTCGCATGGTTCTGGCTGTGGTTCTGGCCCCGCGTGCCGTTCTTCGATCCCGGCCCCTGGGATTACCTGGTGAGCGCCGTGATCGCAGCGGTCGGGATCAGCTGGCTGTTCTACACTCATGTGGAGCGGCCGATGACGCTGGCCTTGAACCGGCGGCTGGCCGCGCCACATAGCGGCGAGGACACAAGCAGAAAGACCCCATGACCACCTCCACCGCTCCTCAGGCGCTTACCCCCAAGGCCATCGTCGCCGCGCTCGACGAACATATCATCGGTCAGGCCGAGGCGAAGCGCGCGGTCGCCGTCGCCCTGCGTAACCGCTGGCGCCGTCAGCGGCTGGGCGCGGATCTGCGCGACGAGGTGACCCCCAAGAATATCCTGATGATCGGCCCGACGGGTTGCGGCAAGACCGAGATCAGCCGCCGTCTGGCCAAGCTTGCCGAGGCCCCGTTCATCAAGGTCGAGGCGACCAAGTTCACCGAGGTCGGCTATGTCGGCCGCGATGTCGAACAGATCGCGCGCGATCTGGTGGAAGAGGCGATCCGGCTGGAAAAGGAACGCCGCCGCGAGAAGGTGCGCGAGGCCGCGTCCGAGGCCGCAATGGACCGGCTGCTGACCGCGCTGGTGGGTGACAATGCCTCCGAAGCCACCCGCGAAGCCTTCCGCCAGCGTATCGTCCAGAACGCGATGAACGATGTCGAAGTCGAGATCGAGCTGCGCGATACGCCCGCGACCCCGTTCGACATGGGCAACATGGGCGGGCAGATGGGGATGATCGACCTCAGCGACATGATGGGCAAGGCGCTGGGCCGGAAGAACACCCGCCGCCAGAAGCTGCGTGTGCCCGAAGCCTGGGACCGGCTGGTCGATGAAGAGGCCGACAAGCGCCTCGATCAGGATGATGTCGCGCGCGCCGCGCTCCAGAATGCCGAAACCAACGGGATCGTGTTCCTCGACGAGATCGACAAGATCGCGGTCTCCGATGTGCGCGGCGGATCGGTCAGCCGCGAAGGTGTGCAGCGCGATCTCCTGCCGCTGATCGAGGGCACCACGGTTGCCACCAAGTACGGCCCGATGAAGACCGACCACGTGCTGTTCATCGCGAGCGGCGCGTTCCACGTGGCCAAGCCTTCCGACATGCTGCCCGAATTGCAGGGCCGCCTGCCGATCCGCGTCGAGCTGCGCGCGCTGACCGAGGCCGATTTCGTGCGGATCCTCTCCGAAACCCGCGCCAATCTCGTCGCGCAATACAAGGCGCTGCTCGGCACCGAGGAAGTGACGCTCGATTTCACCGACGATGCGATTCCCGAAATCGCCCGCATCGCGGCGCAGGTGAACGGCACAGTCGAGAATATCGGTGCGCGGCGTTTGCAGACGGTGATGGAGCGGTTGCTCGAGGAAATCAGCTTCGAGGCGGAGGATCACGCGGGCGAGACGATTAGGATCGACGCTGACTATGTGCGCGCGCGGCTCGAAGGGCTGGCGGGCAACACCGACCTGTCGAAATACATCCTGTGACCGGCGGGCCGGTCGGCGATCTGGCGGGCATGCTGGCCGGGATGGCACCGGTGCTCGACCCGCGCGGGTGGAGCTTCACGCTCGTCGAAGGCGATGCCCCCGCCGATGCCTTTGCGATCATCCGCGAGGAGGAAGGCACCACCGCGATTGTACCGCAGGCGGGCGGGGATTTTGCGCGGATCACCTTGCAAGTGCACTCTGCGCTTGAAGGCGTGGGGCTGACCGCAGCCGTATCGGCGGCGCTCGCTGGGTCTGGGATTGCCTGCAATGTCGTGGCGGGGTTCCACCACGATCACCTGTTTGTGCCGTGGGAGCGGCGCGACGAGGCGCTGGCAATCCTCCAGCGCCTCGCGTCATCGGTCTAATTACTCTCCCAGCAGGTGCTTCTTCCAGAACACCAGCTGGGCAAGGAAAGCGTAATCGGAATTGGCCTTCTTGCGGAAGCCGTGGCCTTCGTCGGCGGCGACCAGATGCCAGGCCTCGCCGCCATTGGCGCGGATCGCTGCGACCATCTGGTCGGCTTCGGACTTGGGCACGCGCGGATCATTGGCGCCGGTGATCACGAACATCGGCTTGGTGATCTCGTTCACGCGGGTGAGCGGGCTGATTTCCATCAGCTTGGCGCGCTGTTCGGGCACGCGCTCGTCACCATACTCCACCCGGCGCAGGTCCTGCCGATAGGGGTTGGTGTTTTCGAGGAAGCTGACGAAGTTGCTGATCGCGACGGTGCACTGGGTCGCAGTCAGCTTGGCCTTGAGCTGCACGGCAGCCGCATAGCACATGTAGCCGCCGTATGAGCCGCCGGTCAGCCCGACCTTGGCCGGATCGACCGCCGGATCGGCGCGCACCTTGTCGATCAGCGCGGCCATATCCTTGACCGAATCCTCGCGCTTGAACGGCCCGTTGTCGAGGCTGACGAAGGTCTTGCCGTAACCCGTGGAGCCGCGGACATTGGGGAAGAAGATGCCGACGCCGAGCTCGTTGAGGTAGTAGTTGTCGCTCCCCATGAAGCCCGCTGTGCTTTGCCCTTCGGGGCCGCCGTGCACATCGACGATCAGCGGACGCTTGCCGGGGAACTTCTTGGGGTCCGGCATATAGAGCAGGCCGGAGACTTCGAGCCCGTCAAAGCTCTTGGCCGTTAAGATGCGCGGTTCGACATTGACCGAAGCATCGAGCCCGCCGGTCTCGCTTTGCGTCCAGCGGGTGAGCTGCATGGTCTTGGGGTCGAGTGACCAGACGTCCGACGCGCTCTTGGCGCTCGAGAAGGAAAAGCCGATCTCGCCCCACGGCGCGAACTGCAAGCCGCCGATCTGTCCGGCGGGCAGCGCATCGACCTTGGTGACCTTGCCCGTGGCGACATCGAGCAGACGCATCCGGTCCGACCCTGCCTCGTTCACCTCATAGACGATCATGGTGCCATCGTCCGAGACGTCGAACCCGTCGACATCCCATTTCTCGCGCGTGACGGGGCTGAACGCGCCCGTCACCGGGTCAAGCCGGCCCAGCCGCTGGAAGTCCGATCCCTGATCGCTGGTCACCCAGATCGTCCCGTCCGGCGCGACATCGAGCCCGCTATAGGCGACCTTGGCCGCAGGATCGCCGATCGGGGTCATCACGCCGGTCACCAGATCGAGCCGGTAGAGATCGACATCCTCGACCGAGCGGTAATCGGCGACATAGGCGAAGGTGTTGTCGGGCGAGAAGGCGACCAGCGCCCAGCCGCCGCCCTTGCTTTCATGCACCATCCGCGAGGACGACGGATCGCGCGGGTCCATGATGTAGAGGTCGCTGTCGATCCCGTTGCGGCGGGTCGAGCTGAAGCCGATCAGGCTGCCGTCCTGGCTCCATGCGTTGATCTGGTTGCGGCTCTTGCCGTCGGTCAGCAGAGTCAGGCGGCCGTCTTTCAGGGTGTGGAGCTGGAAATACTCGTCCCCGCCCTTATCCTTGCTGGCGACGATCACGTCGCCCTTGGTCGGCGCGTAGGAGCCGCGCACGGTTTCGGCCTCGAAGCTGATCTGGGTGCGCGCGCCCATCGGCATGGCGACGCGGTGGAGCTGGCTGACATTTGCGAAGCGGGTGGAGATCAGCACCGCGCGGGTGTTCGGATCCCATCCGGCAAAGCCCGCACCGCGCGATTCGAGATAGGGGCGCACATCATCGACCAGCGCGAGCGGGATCGCGGGCATCTCTTCGGCGGTCAGAGCGGCCGGGACTGGCACGGTAGGTGCGGCGGGCGCAGGCGCGGGCGCTTCCTGTGCGGCGGCGGGAACGGCGGCGCTGGCAAGCAGCAGGGCAAGCAGTCGGGCGTGACGCATCGGTGTGTCTCTCTCCATGGGGACAACCTCCGGACGGAGGCCATGGATGAGAGGTATCGTTCACCCCGCTGGCAGGCAAGGGGCGGCGGGACGGGCGCTATTCGGCGGCTTCGGCAGCCAGGTCGGTGTCTTCTTCGCGCCGCTCGTTGGCCTGGCGCGCCCACATTTCAGCATAGAGCCCGCCATGCGCCAGCAGGCTTGCATGATTGCCGCTTTCGGCGAGCCGGCCATGATCGAGCACGAGGATGCGGTCGGCATCGGCGATGGTCGACAGCCGGTGGGCGATCGCGATGGTGGTGCGGCCCTTGGCGATGCGGCGCAGGGTGCCGAGGATTTCCTGCTCGGTGCGGGTATCCAGTGCGCTGGTCGCCTCGTCCAGCAGCAGGATTGGCGGGTTCTTCACCAGCGTGCGGGCGATGGCGACGCGCTGCTTTTCCCCGCCCGACAGCTTGAGCCCGCGTTCACCCACCATAGTGGCGAAGCGATCAGGCAGGCGCTCGATCAGCGGGGTGAGCGCGGCATCGCGGGCGGCCTGTTCGATCCGGGCCTGATCGGCCCCTTCAGCGCCATAGGCGATGTTATAGGCCAGCGTGTCGTTGAACAGCACCGTGTCCTGCGGAACGATGCCGATCGCCGCGCGCACGCTGTCCTGTGTGACAGTGGCAATATCCTCGCCTCCCACCAATACGCGGCCCGATTGCGGATCATAGAAGCGGAACAGCAGCCGCCCGATGGTGCTCTTGCCCGCGCCTGAAGGGCCGACGATCGCAGTTGTGGTGCCGGCGGCGACTTCGAAGCTCAGGCCATGCAGGATTGTGCGGCCCGGCTCGTAGCCGAAGGTGACATTGTCGAACGCGACTGTGGGCGTGCGGACGATCAGTGCCGGCGCGCCGGGGCGATCCTGCACTTCGATATCGGTGTCGATCAGGCGGAACATCTCGGCCATGTCGACCAGTCCCTGGCGGATGGTGCGATAGACCCAGCCGAGCACGTCCAATGGACGGAAGAGTTGGATCAGGTAGGTGTTCACCAGCACCAGGTCGCCCACCGTCAGCGTGCCCTTGCTCCAACCCCATACGGTATAGGCCATTGCGCCTGCCACCAGCGCATTGGTGATGACCGACTGCGCCATGTTGAGCAGGCCGACCGAGTTTTCCGACTTGATCGCCGCTTCGGCATAGGCGCGCGCCGCACGCGAATAGCGTTCTTCCTCGCGCCGCTCGGCCCCGAAGTACTTCACCGTTTCGTAGTTGAGCAGCGAATCCACTGCGCGGTGCAGCGCCTCGCCGTCGAGATCGTTCATCTCGCGCCGCAGCTTGGTGCGCCATTCGGTGATCCAGCGGGTGACGTAGACATAGGCTACCACTGTCGCCGCGGTCGCCGCCACCAGCGTCAGCCCGAAATTGATATAGAAGATGATGCCGACAGCGATCAGCTCGATGATCGTGGGGACGATGTTGAACAGCAGGAAATAGAGCATCTGGTCGATGCTCTTGGTCCCGCGCTCTATGATCTTGGTGACTTCGCCAGTGCGGCGCGAGAGGTGGAAGCGCAACGAGAGCCGGTGCAGCCGCCGGAACACGTCCTCTGCGAGGCTCAGCGAGGCCATCTGCCCGACCCGCTCGAACGCGATGTTGCGCAGGTTGTCGAAGGCGACCGAGGTGAACCGCCCCAGCGCATAGGCCGCAACCAGCGCCAGTGCGACAGTGAGGCCCGCGTCGGCCGATCCGGCCATCGCGTCTACCGCGCCCTTATAGGCAAAGGGTAGCGCCAGCGTCACACCCTTGGCGGCAAGCACCAGCCCCATCGCCACCACGATGCGGGTGCGCAGGCCCGGATTGTCCTTCGGCCAGAGATAGGGAAGGAAGCGCCTGAGCGTGGCCCAGCTTTCGATGTCGCGCTTGGCGGTTGCGGACGGGGCGGGTGAGGGGATGTCAGGCGGCATGTCGCGTCACCATGTGGGCGCGCGCAGGCAATACCGCAAGCATGGCAGCCCTATCTAGAAGCGGGGCGTTATTCTGCTGGCGTTCTTCGCCTCGCGCATCGCGCGCGCCACATCGCGCGGGACATCGAACAGGATGCGCTGCCGGGCAAAGTCGATCGCCACCCGGTCGAACAGTGCGAGATGCTGCATGCCCAGCGACAGCACCGGCTTGTCGGCGAGCCCGAGCGCCGCAAAGGCAGGCGTGTCGGCAAAGGCGAGCGGCACGTCGGTCAGCGCCAGTCCTTCGATCGCAAGCGAGCGCACGACCGCCACCTGCCCGACCAGATCGACCCCGTTAACGTCGGTCGTGACAACCTCGCTTGCGCGTTTGGCGCGGATGCGTTCGCGCAGCGCATTGTTGGCCAGGCTCGCCTGCGCGCCGGTATCGATGATGACAGTGGCCTTCACACCTTCGACCAGCGCATCGGTGATCAGCAGCTGTCCGAGCTGCTGGCGCGCGCGCACGATGATCTCGAACCCGGCATTGCTCCCTTTACCGGCGGTGTCCTCGACGGCGATGGTCTGCTTGCGGAAATCGAGCAGCACCCGGAAGTCCTGCAAGGCATCGAGCCCGATGATCCCGTCTGCACCGACATGCTCGCGCGCGAGCACGGGTGCATCAAAGTCCGTGAAGCTGTTGGCACCGATATCGATGCGGGCAACCTTCGCCATTTCCACTTCCCGCCGGCTCGCCATGCCGACCAGCGTGGCGGTGCCGGCTGATTCGAGCGCGAGGTTCGTCCGGATCTCGTGGGTAATCGCGGTGGCCTGGCTGCCGGTGTCTATAAGGAAGTCGAACGGGCCATTGCCGTTGATGCTCACGGGAAGGGTAAGCCGCCGGTTGCGCTCCTGATCGAGCGAAAGAACATCGGCAGCCGCTGGATCGACCAGACCCGAGGTAGCGGATGGCGTTGCAGCCGCACTGTCCGGATTCCCGGCCACAGCGGCTCCGGCGATCATGGACCATAACAATGCCGCGCTCGCAGCCTTGATTGATATGGACATCCGACTCTCCCACGCGGACGGGTGTTTGCTCCCGATCCGGCAGGCGTGAAGCTATCACTCTCCGGGAGAAGGCCCAAGCGGCGTATACGAATCAACGGCGCTAAGGGGGTAGTGCCTAACCCTACGGCACAGCGTGGCGCGATCTATAAAAGGCGAGCACGGTAGGGTGAGTCTCCAACAGCGCCAGCCGGGAAAAGCGCGATTCACGGCCCCAAAGCGCCGGATTCGCGTGTTTCAGATGGGTCAAATCGATGCCGTGAGGCCCGTTTCCGAGCGAAAAATAGGCAAAAACTGGCGGAATTCTAAGGGTTTGCGGGTCTCGTGAAATAAAATTGCAAAAAGCCGTTGACCGAATCTGAGACCCCCCATATATGGCCCTCACCGACGCGGCGCTGACGGCTTCCACCGCCACCGCAACGCTCGGTCGCCAACACAATCGGATAGCCGGTCCCCCGGTGTAAATCGGGGAACGAAGCGCTGTCCGCTATTACTGTCTGGCGGCTCTTTGACATTGTTGGTTTTTGATGAAGGGACATGTGGGCGACGGCGCCCGGTCCGGGGACCTCAAGGCTCCGGTAACCGGTTAATTTAAGCCGATAGCCACATCCGATCGCAGGCTCCACGCCTGCCCGGATGGCAAGCATGTTCATTCGTATCCATTACGTTTGACAGTGCAGGTATCGGCTCCTTGCAGCTCATGCCATGCTGGTCGATGGGGTTATCCCCATGCCGGTTTGGTGTGTGACACAACTTGAGAGTTTGATCCTGGCTCAGAACGAACGCTGGCGGCATGCCTAACACATGCAAGTCGAACGAGACCTTCGGGTCTAGTGGCGCACGGGTGCGTAACGCGTGGGAACCTGCCTTTAGGTTCGGAATAACTCAGAGAAATTTGAGCTAATACCGGATAATGTCTTCGGACCAAAGATTTATCGCCTTTAGATGGGCCCGCGTTGGATTAGCTAGTTGGTGGGGTAAAGGCCTACCAAGGCGACGATCCATAGCTGGTCTGAGAGGATGATCAGCCACACTGGGACTGAGACACGGCCCAGACTCCTACGGGAGGCAGCAGTGGGGAATATTGGACAATGGGCGAAAGCCTGATCCAGCAATGCCGCGTGAGTGATGAAGGCCTTAGGGTTGTAAAGCTCTTTTACCAGGGATGATAATGACAGTACCTGGAGAATAAGCTCCGGCTAACTCCGTGCCAGCAGCCGCGGTAATACGGAGGGAGCTAGCGTTGTTCGGAATTACTGGGCGTAAAGCGCACGTAGGCGGCTTTTTAAGTCAGGGGTGAAATCCCGGGGCTCAACCCCGGAACTGCCCTTGAAACTGGGAAGCTAGAATCTTGGAGAGGCGAGTGGAATTCCGAGTGTAGAGGTGAAATTCGTAGATATTCGGAAGAACACCAGTGGCGAAGGCGACTCGCTGGACAAGTATTGACGCTGAGGTGCGAAAGCGTGGGGAGCAAACAGGATTAGATACCCTGGTAGTCCACGCCGTAAACGATGATAACTAGCTGTCCGGGTTCATGGAACTTGGGTGGCGCAGCTAACGCATTAAGTTATCCGCCTGGGGAGTACGGTCGCAAGATTAAAACTCAAAGGAATTGACGGGGGCCTGCACAAGCGGTGGAGCATGTGGTTTAATTCGAAGCAACGCGCAGAACCTTACCAGCCTTTGACATCCTAGGACGACTTCTGGAGACAGATTTCTTCCCTTCGGGGACCTAGTGACAGGTGCTGCATGGCTGTCGTCAGCTCGTGTCGTGAGATGTTGGGTTAAGTCCCGCAACGAGCGCAACCCTCGTCCTTAGTTGCCATCATTAAGTTGGGCACTTTAAGGAAACTGCCGGTGATAAGCCGGAGGAAGGTGGGGATGACGTCAAGTCCTCATGGCCCTTACAGGCTGGGCTACACACGTGCTACAATGGCATCTACAGTGGGCAGCTATTCCGCAAGGATGCGCTAATCTCCAAAAGATGTCTCAGTTCGGATTGTCCTCTGCAACTCGAGGGCATGAAGGCGGAATCGCTAGTAATCGCGGATCAGCATGCCGCGGTGAATACGTTCCCAGGCCTTGTACACACCGCCCGTCACACCATGGGAGTTGGATTCACCCGAAGGCAGTGCGCTAACCGCAAGGAGGCAGCTGACCACGGTGGGTTCAGCGACTGGGGTGAAGTCGTAACAAGGTAGCCGTAGGGGAACCTGCGGCTGGATCACCTCCTTTCTAAGGATACTTGCGAAAGCGCCGGTGCTAGCCATCGGAAGAGCTTCGCGGTCTTCCAAAGAACATTGCCGTCGTCCTCATGTCCTTTCATCAATCGGATGCAACCTGCCGCCAGCGGTAGGTTGTGTGCCTGAGCCGGCTCACGCCCATGCGGCAGCCTGTTCCTTCGGGAATGGCGGCCGGACGCGGTGGTGTGGGCCTGTAGCTCAGTCGGTTAGAGCGCACCCCTGATAAGGGTGAGGTCAGAAGTTCGAATCTTCTCAGGCCCACCATTACCTTAAGGGGCCTTAGCTCAGCTGGGAGAGCACCTGCTTTGCAAGCAGGGGGTCATCGGTTCGATCCCGATAGGCTCCACCAGGTACACACGACGCAGCGCGGCCTTGGCCAGCGCGCTCGACACATCCGATAGATGAAACGAAAGCGGATCCCGCTACGGCGGGTCAGGCGACTTCGGTTGCCGTTCTTTGACATTGTGAATGGGTTTTTAAATCGATGCCGTGGCGCATGGATTGTATCGAACAGGCTTCGGCCTGGGCGGGCGATCGTGCATCACAAATCAATCAAATTGATTATCTGGCTGAGATAATTCTCCCACCATCTCCAAGCGGTCAGGCTTTTATGCAGGCCTGTCGTTGATGGTGTGGATTCTCAAGCGTGAGGTAAGAGCATTTGGTGGATGCCTTGGCATGTACAGGCGATGAAGGACGTGGCACGCTGCGATAAGCGTCGGGGAGTTGTGAGCAAACTTTGATCCGGCGATTTCCGAATGGGGAAACCCACCTTCACCATTTCTTCCAGTTGGCTTTCGGGCCAACCGGGCGAGGTGGATAAGGTATCACCGAGCTGAATATATAGGCTTGGTGAAGCGAACCCGGGGAACTGAAACATCTCAGTACCCGGAGGAAAAGACATCAACAGAGATTCCCGTAGTAGTGGCGAGCGAACCGGGACCAGGCCAGTGCCTTCATTTCAACTAGCAGAACACTCTGGAAAGTGTGACCATAGCGGGTGACAGTCCCGTATGCGAAAGTGATGATGAAGGACTTGAGTAGGGCGGGACACGTGAAATCCTGTCTGAACATAGGGGGACCACCCTCTAAGCCTAAATACTCGTACATGACCGATAGCGAACACAGTACCGTGAGGGAAAGGTGAAAAGCACCCCGATTAGGGGAGTGAAACAGTACCTGAAACCGGATGCTTACAAGCAGTTGGAGCCCCATAGGGGGTGACAGCGTACCTCTTGCATAATGGGTCAGTGACTTAATCTAGCATGCGAGCTTAAGCCGTTAGGTGTAGGCGAAGCGAAAGCGAGTCTGAATAGGGCGACTGAGTATGTTGGATTAGACCCGAAACCCGGCGATCTAGGCATGAGCAGATTGAAGGTGCGGTAACACGCACTGGAGGATCGAACCGTTGCATGTTGAAAAATGCTCGGATGACTTGTGTTTAGGGGTGAAAGGCCAATCAAGCCGGGAAATAGCTGGTTCTCCGCGAAATCTATTGAGGTAGAGCGTCAGATGTATGCCGATGGGGGTAGAGCACTGGATGGGCTAGGGCTGCGCGAGCGGTACCAAACCTAACCAAACTCCGAATACCATCGAGTCTTGTCTGGCAGACAGACGGCGGGTGCTAAGGTCCGTCGTCAAAAGGGAAACAGCCCTAACCTACAGCTAAGGTCCCCAAGTCATATCTAAGTGGGAAAGCATGTGGGAATCCCAAAACAACCAGGAGGTTGGCTTAGAAGCAGCCATCCTTTAAAGAAAGCGTAACAGCTCACTGGTCTAAATAAGGGTTCCTGCGGCGAAGATGTAACGGGGCTAAAGATATGCACCGAAGCTTAGGGTTGCAGTTTACTGCAGCGGTAGCGGAGCGTTCCGTAGGCGAGTGAAGGAGAAGGGTAACCGACTCTGGACGTATCGGAAGTGCGAATGCTGACATGAGTAGCGACAAACAGGGTGAGATACCCTGTCGCCGAAAGACCAAGGGTTCCTACGCAATGCTAATCAGCGTAGGGTGAGCCGGCCCCTAAGACGAGCCCGAAGGGGGTAGTCGATGGGAACCACGTTAATATTCGTGGGCCTGGTGGTGTGTGACGGATCTCGTAAATTGTTCGACCTTATTGGATTGGTCGGGCGGTGAAGAGGTTCCAGGAAATAGCCCCACCGTATAGACCGTACCCGAAACCGACACAGGTGGTCAGGTAGAGTATACCAAGGCGCTTGAGAGAAGTATCCTGAAGGAACTCGGCAAATTGCCTCCGTACCTTCGGAAGAAGGAGGCCCCATCTTAAGGCAACTTTTGGTGGGGGGCACAGGCCAGGGGGTAGCGACTGTTTATCAAAAACACAGGACTCTGCTAAGTCGGCTTCAAGACGACGTATAGGGTCTGACGCCTGCCCGGTGCTGGAAGGTTAAGAGGAGGAGTGCAAGCTCCGAATTGAAGCCCCAGTAAACGGCGGCCGTAACTATAACGGTCCTAAGGTAGCGAAATTCCTTGTCGGGTAAGTTCCGACCTGCACGAATGGCGTAACGACTTCCCCACTGTCTCCAGGATATGCTCAGCGAAATTGAATTCTCCGTGAAGATGCGGAGTACCCGCGGTTAGACGGAAAGACCCCGTGCACCTTTACTGCAGCTTCAGAGTGGTATTAGGAAAGAGTTGTGTAGCATAGGTGGGAGGCTTTGAAGCGACGGCGCCAGCTGTCGTGGAGCCATAGGTGAAATACCACCCTGCTGTTTTCTGATATCTAACCTCGCACCGTTATCCGGTGTAGGGACCCTCTGTGGCGGGTAGTTTGACTGGGGCGGTCGCCTCCTAAAGAGTAACGGAGGCGCGCGATGGTAGGCTCAGGACGGTTGGAAACCGTCTGTTAGAGTGCAATGGCATAAGCCTGCCTGACTGCGAGACTGACGAGTCGAGCAGAGACGAAAGTCGGTCATAGTGATCCGGTGGTCCCTCGTGGAAGGGCCATCGCTCAACGGATAAAAGGTACGCCGGGGATAACAGGCTGATGATTCCCAAGAGCTCATATCGACGGAATCGTTTGGCACCTCGATGTCGGCTCATCACATCCTGGGGCTGGAGCAGGTCCCAAGGGTTTGGCTGTTCGCCAATTAAAGTGGTACGTGAGCTGGGTTCAGAACGTCGCGAGACAGTTTGGTCCCTATCTGCCGTGGGCGTCGATACTTGAAAGGAGTTGCCCCTAGTACGAGAGGACCGGGGTGAACGTACCTCTGGTGTACCTGTCATCCTGCCAAGGGTGCCGCAGGGTAGCTATGTACGGACGGGATAACCGCTGAAAGCATCTAAGCGGGAAGCCTCCCTTAAGATTAGGTATCTTTGAACCGTGATAGACCATCACGTTGATAGGCCGGGTGTGGAAGTGCAGTAATGTATGGAGCTAACCGGTCCTAATAGTTCATATCGCGCTTGAGAATTCGCACTGTCAACGACAGGCCTGCCTTCTGGCGGCTTGCGTCGGCGGAGAATTTCTCCAGCCAGATACGCCCTTAACCACTCACCCAAGTGAGTGTGCATCGATTTAAAACCCGCATCCACTGGCTCCATTGCTTGGTGGCCATAGCGTCTGTGACCCACCCGATCCCATCTCGAACTCGGCCGTGAAACCAGACCGCGCCGATGGTACTAACGCTCAAGCGTTGGAAGAGTAGGTCGTCGCCAGGCATTGCAGCCAGTGGAAGCAGGTATAACCCATTCACAAAGTCAACAGGGCTGTCCCGCAAGGGCGGCCCTTTTGGCGTCTTAAGCTTCGGTGCGAGACGCAGCATCGGTATCGCGGGATGGAGCAGCCCGGTAGCTCGTCAGGCTCATAACCTGAAGGTCGTTGGTTCAAATCCAACTCCCGCAACCACCGAAGGCCGACTGGCCAGATCCCCCTTCATCAGGACATTCATCGCCCGTTACGACGAGGCGAAGCAGCCGAACGCGCCATCATGTGGCAACTTCAGGCTCGGATGCGCATGCTTGCGCGTGTCACGCATTGGTCAAATCATCGATCGCGGGTAAAAGTCGAGCGTTCAGCCGCGCGATCCTTGGCCTTCATCCCTGTCGATCAGACTGGCATTCGCGCTTCGAAGCGTGACGATGCGGGGATTTCACGATGGGGGCCGGAGATCGCGCGAAGGGTTTGCCGTCGTGACGCGTTTTAACGTTGAACCTTGAGGTGCTGGTAACGAAGTGGCGACCACCATTCGCCAACCATATGAAGGGGAGCGAGCGCAGATGTATCATCCGGAGATCGACGAGTGCGAAGACCTCGCCAGCGCCGCCCCTCCCGTGACTGATACACTCCCGAAACCCGCCATTACGCCCGCCCAGGGGGCTGCTGTTGCGGGCCTTTCGCTCGCGCTTGCCGCTTGCGGCGGGGGTGGCGGGTCGAGCTCCGGCGGCGGTGGGCCGGTCGCCAATGTCCGCAAGCCGCAGACTGATGGCGAGGCCGCACGCTTCCTTCTGCAAGCCTCCTTCTCCGCCAGCCCAGCCGCAATCCAGCAATTGCGCAGCGATGGGTACGAGCCATGGCTCGATCGCCAGATTACCGCGGCCAACGATCAAAGCGGCAAGGACTTCCTCACCGCGCGCGGCTTCGATCAGGTCGATGCCAACCGCTACTACGACGGCCTGATTACGGGCGACTACATGATCTGGTCGCAGCTGCTGTCGGGCGGCAACGCCGTGCGCAAGCGCATCGCATTGGCGCTATCCGAATTCTTCGTGGTCTCGCTCACCGGCATCAACATCATCTGGCGCGGTCCGGCCATTGCCGAATATTGGGACATCCTCAATCGCCGCGCCTTCGGCAATTTCCGCGATCTCTTGAACGACATCACGCTCAATCCGGCGATGGGGGTGTTCCTCAATACCCGCGGTAACCGTGCCGCCGATGCGCGCACCGGGCGGGTGCCCGACGAGAATTATGCGCGTGAAGTCATGCAGTTGTTCACCATCGGCCTGTTCGAGCTCAATCCCGACGGGACGCTGAAACAATCGGGCGGAAGGCCGATCGAGACCTACACCAATGCCGATGTCAGCGGGCTGGCGCGGGTCTTCACCGGCTATGAACTCGACTTTACCGGCAATACCTACACCACCGAGGTGGGCAGCACGCGGCAGATCCCGCATCCCGATGTCGTGCGCCGTCCGATGACGAGCGATCCGACGCGCTGGCAGTTCCCCCGCACGACCGGCTTCCATTCGACCGAAGCCAAGACCTTCCTCGGCCTGACCATCCCGGCCGGCACCAATGCGACCGAAACCCTGCGCCAGGCGCTCGATCACCTGTTCAACCATCCCAACGTCGGCCCCTTCTTCGCCAAGCAGATGATCCAGCGTCTGGTGACCAGCAATCCCTCGCCCGCCTATGTGAAGCGCGTTGCCGATATCTTCGCCAACAATGGTTCGGGGCGCCGGGGCGATCTCGCCGCGGTGTTCAAGGCGATCCTGCTCGATACCGAGGCGCTCGACCCGGCCAATGTCACCAATGCCAATTTCGGCAAGCTGCGCGAACCGATCCTGCGATTTGCCCAGCATGCGCGGACCTTCAAGGGACGCTCGCTCAGCGGCAGCTGGCGTATCGCGGACCTGAGCGATCCGGCGACCGCGCTCGGGCAAAGCCCGCTGCGCTCGCCTTCGGTGTTCAACTTCTTCCGCCCCGGCTATTTTCCGACCGGTTCCGAAATCGCCAACCGCGGGCTCCTCGCGCCCGAGTTCCAGCTGGTCAACGAAACCTCGGTTGCCGGCTACGTCAATTTCATCGAACGCGCGGTCGAAGGGCAGCGCGCGCCGGTGAGCGATCTTGCGCTCGATTACGCCGACGAGGCGGCGATCGCCAATGACAGTACGGCGCTGCTCGACCGGCTCGATCTGCTTCTGACAGGCAAGCAGCTGAGCACCAGCGTGCGCGACACCATCAAGCAGGCGATCGACGACGTCCCGATCACCACCGCCACCGCAGCCGATGATCGCCTGCGCCGCGTGCGGATCGGGGTCGCACTGATCCTCGCATCGACCGATTACCTGATCCAGAAATAAGCCCGCCGACACCCGCAACCGAACACCACAGGGGACTGCAGACATGTTCATCGGCAAGGCCAACGAGATTTCGCGCCGCGCATTCATCCAGCGCTCCAGCCAGCTGGCGATGATGGGGGCGGCATCATCCTATGCGATGGGGCTCGCCGGCGTGGCGGAAGCCGCCGCTTTCGACAGCAGTGGCGGCTACAAGGCGCTGGTCTGCGTGTTCCTTTATGGCGGCAATGATCACGGCAACACGCTGATCCCCTTCGATTCGACCAACTATGCGCGTTATGCTGCGATCCGCGGCGAGGCAGGTTCGGAAGCGGCGGCGGGGATCGCGCTCGCCCGCGCCTCGCTCCAGAACACCGTGCTGGCGACTCCGACAGACCAGCGGCTGACCGACGACATCACCTATGCGCTTGCGCCGACGATGCCGCGATTGAAGGCCCGCTTCGATCAGGGGGTGATGGCGCCGTTGCTTAATGTCGGCCCGCTGCTCGCCCCGCTGACCCGCGCGCAATATGACAGCGGTTCAGTGCCGCGCCCGGCCAAGCTGTTCTCGCACAATGACCAGCAATCGACCTGGCAGAGCTCGCAGCCGGAAGGCGCACCGACCGGGTGGGGCGGGCGAATGGGCGATCTGGCGCTGACATCCAACACCAATTCGATGTTCACCGCCATCAACGCCACCGGCAACGCGGTGTTTCTGAGCGGCCAGAATGCCATTCCCTATCAGGTGTCACCTGCCGGGGCGACGCTGTTCAACCCACTCCAGAACGGGCGGCTGTTCAATTCCGCCGTGGCCTCGCAGGCGCTCAATACGATCCTGCGTTCGGGCAGCGGCAACGTGCTGGCGGCGGATTATGCGCGGATCAACGACCGCTCGATCCAGTATGGCGCCTTCGTCAACAACGCCCTGCGCGGCGTGAGCCTCAGTACCAGTTTCGGCACCGGCAACCGCTTGGCCGACCAGCTCAAGGTGGTGGCCCAGCTGATCGCGGCGCGCGCTTCGCTGGGGGTGACGCGGCAGGTGTTCATGGTCTCGCTTGGCGGGTTCGATCACCACGACGGGCTGATCGGCTCGCATGACAACCTGCTCGGGCAGGTCGATTTCGCGATCGATGCGTTCTACCAGGCGACCGCCGAACTGGGCGTGGCCGACAAGGTGACGACCTTCACCGCATCGGATTTCGGGCGCACGCTGGAATCGAACGGCGATGGATCGGACCACGGCTGGGGCGGGCATCACTTCATCGTCGGCGGCGATGTACGCGGCGGGCGCTTCTATGGCCGTGCGCCACAGGTGTCGGTCACCAGCGACGATCAGGTCGGCGGCGGACGACTCTTGCCGAGCACGTCGGTCGACGAATTCTCGGCGACGCTGGCCAAGTGGTTCGGGGTTTCGGCTTCGGAAATGCCCTCGGTCGCGCCCAATATCGGCCGCTTCGCCACGCCCGATCTGGGCTTCTTCCGTCAGCCGGTAACCGCTTCGGCGCTGGCGAAGACGGCTTAGACCCTGCGCCCGATCGCCTGACCCATGCGGAGCGGATCGCCGGCGGCAAGGCCTTCCAGCCATTCGACGCGCCCCGGCTCGAACAGCAGCACCACGGTCGAGCCGAGGTAGAAGCGGCCCATCTCGTCCCCAGCGGCCAGATCGACCGCGCCGGAGCCGAAGTCCTCTCGCACCACGCTGCGGGCGTGTCCGGCAAAGCGGTGCGGCCAGACCGTATCGATCCCCGCGACGATCATCGCCCCGACCATGACGCTGGCAAAGGCACCGTCCAGCCCGCCAAACAGGCAGGCGAGGCGCTCGTTACGGGCGAACAGGCGATCGACCCCTTCGGCGGTTGCGCCATTGACCGAGAACAGGTCGCCCGGGACATAGGCGGTCGAGCTGAGGCTCCCGGCGGCGGGCATATGGACGCGGTGATAATCGCGGGGGGAAAGGTAGATCGTGATGAAGCTCCCGCCCTCGAACCGCGCAGCCGCCTCGGCGCCGTGGCCGAGCAGTTCGGCGGCGGTATAATCACGCCCCTTGGCCTGGAAGATCCGGCCATTGGTTATCGTGCCAAGCTGGCTCACCGCGCCATCGGCCGGGCTGAGGATGAACGCGTCAGCATCGGCCAGCGGACGCGCACCGGGCTTCAGCTCGCGGGTGAAGAAGTCGTTGAAGCTGGCGAATTCGCCGAACCCGCGCGCGGCCTCGCTCATGTCGACGCCGTAGGCTGCGGCAAAGCGGCGGATCATGCGCTCACGCAGCCACGGCTGCTCGCTCGCGGCGATACTGCCGGCGAAGCGGGTCAGCGCGTGTTGCGGGGCGAGGTGCTGGAACAGGATGAAGGGGGAGGGCATGCCCACCCCCTAGCCGCCATGCGCGGCAAATCCTACCCCGCGCGCACGCGACCGAGGAACCCGCGCACCTGATCGCTGAGATGGGCGGCCTGGGCTTCCAGTTCGTTGGCGCTGGAGAGCACCTGGCTGGCCGCCGCGCCGGTCGAAAGCGAGAGCTGGCGCACATCTTCGATGTGGCCTGCGACTTTCTCGGTGCCGCGCGCGGCCAGATCAATGCTCTGTGCCAGATCACGGCCCGCGACCGATTGCTGGTCGACCGCCGTGGCGATCGAGACAGCGGTGGATTCGAGATCGCGCACCTGCCCGGCAATCGCGCGCAGCGCCTTGACACTGGCACCGGTGGTCGATTGCATCGCGCGGATCTGGTCGGCGACCTTTTCGGTCGCGCGGCTGGTCTGCATCGCCAGTTCCTTGACCTCGCTCGCCACCACTGCAAAGCCGCGGCCCGCCTCGCCCCCGCGCGCCGCCTCGATGGAGGCGTTCAATGCGAGCAGGTTGGTGCGCTGGGCGATGGTCTGGATCAGTTCGACGATCTGGCCGACTTCCTCGGCCGAAGCGGCGAGCGCGGAGATGGTTTCATCCGCTTCGCCGGTGGCATCGGTGGCGAGCCGTGCAAGTTCGCTCGAGGCGGCGGCCTGACGGCTGATTTCGCTGATCGAGAGCGCAAATTCGTCACTCGCGGCGGCGGCGGCGGTGGCGCCAGCATTGGCTTCTTCCATCGAGGCTGCGACTTCGCCCGTGCGGCGGCTGGCTTCCTCGGCGCTGGCGGCCATGCGGGTGGCGGTGGTGTGAAGCTGGCTCGAAGCAGCGGCGACCCCGTTCACAACGTCGCCGACGGTGCGTTCAAGCTGGCGCGCGACATCATCAAGCAGCGCGGCCTTGCGGGCTTCGGCCTCGGCGCGTTCGCGTTCGCGTTCTTGCTGAAGCTGCAGTTCCTGTTCGATCTTCTCGGAGCGTTCGCGGGCGCGGGCTTCCATCCACTTGTTGGCACGCTTGAACAGTTCGAGCGAGCGCACCATCGCGCCGATCTCATCCTTGCGGTCGTGCCCGGCGATGACGAAGTTGCGGTCGCCCTCGGCGAGGCTCTTCATACCCGCAGCGATTTCCATGATCTTGCGCGAGAAATCACGCGAGAGATAGGCGATCCCCAGCAGCAGCACCACGCCCCCCACCACTGCCAGCGCAGCGATGATCAGGATCATGTTGAAGAAATAGCTGATGCCGGAGGCTTCCATGGCTTCGGCCCGGGCAGCGGTGTCGGCGGCAAACTGCTGGCTCGCTGCGATCATCGCTTCGCCCTGCTTGTCGACAGCGGCAGCGGCACGGCCGGCGGCAGCGCCATCGCGCACGGCATCTTCTGCGCGTTCGACACTGTCCTGCATGGCTGAGAAGGACTCGCGCACCTCGGCAAAGCGCGGCGCAAGGTCTGGCGCGTTGGCGGCGATTGCGGCTCCGATGGCGGCAGTCTGCGTATCGAGCGCATCTTCGCTCGCGCGGCGTTCAGCCTTGACGCTGGCGCTGCGATCATAGAGCGCGCGCACCGCATCGTGGCGATATTCGCCCACAGTCACCCGCAGATCGCCCGCCGCGACCAGCGTTTCCTGTACGCGTGCGGTGGCATTGTAGCGGTTCCAGAGTTCGCCCAGACCCAGTCCCAGCACCAGCGCCATCAGCACGCCGACACCGAGGAAGGTGCCGAAGATCGCGTTGATCTTGCCCGAAAGTGTGAGATCGCGGAACCAGCCGATCCGTTCGAGAAGGGTGATGCGTTCGGCTTCGAGCGCGGCGGCATGCGCCTGGTCGAGCTCTTCCTGACCGATATCGGCCCGCATATCGCGCACATAATCCGGCACCGCCTCGGCTTCGCGGTGATCCAGTTTGCTCATCATGTTCATGGCGCAATCCCTCGGGCTTTTATCCTTGCATTAGTGAAGGAAAATCCTTTCCAAATGCTTGATCCGAGGCTGCCCGATAGCGGGGAAACCGGAGTTTCAAGCGCACAGCATGTTAAGCACGCCCGGCCAGGATCGGGGCTCACGCGGCTTGATCGTTGGCCGAGCTGCGCGTTGCGTTCTGATCGGCGATCAGCTGGTCGATCGTGGCGGCGGGCAGGGCGCGGTAATAGAGCCAGCCCTGGATCTGGTCGCACCCGGCGAGCCGCACGAGATCAGCCTGTTCCTGTGTCTCAACCCCTTCGGCCGTCACCCCCATATCGAGTGCGCGGGCCAGCGCGATCGATGAGAGCATCATCGCCCGGCTGGCATCATCCACGCCGGCGAGTTCGACAAGGCTGCGATCGAGCTTCAGTTTTTCGAAGCGGAAGCGCCGCAGGAAGCCGATCGAGGCATAACCGGTGCCGAAATCATCGAGCGCAATCCGCACGCCGAACGAACGGATCACGTCGAGCGTGCGTTCGGCAATCACCGGATCGAGCACGAGGCAGGTTTCGGTGACTTCCAGCTCCAGCCGGTGCGGCGGGAAGCCGGTTTCTTCCAGCACTTCGCCCAGCTTGATTGGGAATTCGGGGTTGCGCAGCTGCGCGGCGGAAATGTTGACCGACAGCGTGATGCCGTCCCAGCGCAGCGCGTCGCACACCGCCTGGCGCAGCACCCACAGCCCGAGCGGGTTGATCAGGCCCGAGTCCTCGGCGACCGGAATGAACACATTGGGGCCGAGCGGCGGGCGGGTGCCGCGATCCCAGCGCAGCAGCGCCTCGACCGCAACGATGTGCCCGTCATCGGCATCCACAAGCGGCTGATAGGCGAGGTTGAATTCGCCCGTGGCAATGCTGCTGCGGATCTCGTCCTCGATCGCGCGCACACGCTCGCGGCGGCGGTCGAAGCTTTCGTTGAACCAGGTGCAGCGCATCTTGCCGCCGCGCTTGGACTGATACATCGCCACGTCGCTGCGGCGGAGCATTTCGGACGAGGGCAGGCGTTCACCGGGCAGGCTGCGCGACAGGCCGATACTGGCGCCGACCGAAATCAGATACCCGCTCACGTCGAGCGGTGCGCCCATGCGTTCAAGCAGGGTGCGGCAGATCCCTTCAAGGATGGTGCCGGCAACCTTGCCCGACATGACGGCGGCAAATTCATCGCCGCCGAGGCGGTAGCACCGGGCCTCGCTGCCGCAGACCTCGCGCATCATCTGCGCGCAGGCTTCGATCAGCTTGTCGCCGAGGTCGTGGCCGTAGTGGTCGTTGACCTGTTTGAAGCTGTCGAGATCGATGATCGCCAGCGCGA
Organism: Porphyrobacter sp. LM 6; assembly: GCF_001720465.1. Lineage (NCBI taxonomy): Bacteria > Pseudomonadati > Pseudomonadota > Alphaproteobacteria > Sphingomonadales > Erythrobacteraceae > Porphyrobacter > Porphyrobacter sp. LM 6. Next base: position 2,909,156 of record NZ_CP017113.1, on the reverse strand, counting down.
CTTCGTCGCCGCCCAGCGAGAGGCGTTCGATATCCTCGTGCAAGGCGTGGCGGTTGGGCAGGCGGGTCATCGGATCGATCACCGCGCGGGCCTTGAGCGCGTGGACCACGGCGATGCCGCTTCGACCAAGGAACAGCAGTGCGGCGGCATAAAGCAGGATGGCCGCAATCAGCAGCGCGCCGGGAGAGACGATCTCGATCCGGTCGCTGAAGCTGATGGCAGCCACCACCAGCGCTCCCAGCACGCTCACCAGGACGAGCGGCGTCACCACCAGTCCGGCGGGTGTCATTCGCAAAGGTAGCTGCACCGCAATCACAATCGACGTTTCCCCGAAGAGCGCGGTCTCAGCGCCGGCTTGTCCAAAACGTTCTAAACATAAGCGGCTAAGGAAGAGTAAAGCGCTGGCTCACGCGGTCTTTCTGCGGGCCGGCGGGGCGACCTGCACCAGCGGTTCGAAGAAGCTGGCGCGCTTGGCGGTGGGGCCGAAGCGGTCGGTCTGGCCGACCACGGTCTCGCCTGCGCCCAGCATCAGGAAGCCATCGGGCATGGTTGCGCTGGCGAGCCGGGCGAAGGCTTCGGCGCGGGTCGACTGATCGAAATAGAGCAGCACGTTGCGGCACAGCACCAGATCGAACGGCGCACGGCCGGGATGGGGGCTGAGCATGTTGTGCTGCTGGAAGCGCACTATCCCGCGGGCCTCGTCGCGGATTTGCCAGCCGCGCGGGGTTTCGTCGAAGTAGGTGAGCATCTGCGTCACGCCGAGCCCGCGCTGCACCTCGAACTGGCTGTAGAGCCCGCTGCGCGCGGCGTTGATCGCGCGGTGCGAGACATCGGTGCCGAGGATGTCGATGCTCCACCCTTCCCAGCGGTCGGCCTGGTCGGCGAACAGCATGGCGAGCGAATAGACCTCCTGGCCCGTCGAACAGCCCGCCGACCAGATCGACAGGCGGCGCGTGTCGCGGCGGCGGTGCGCGAGTTCGGGCAGGATTTCGGCCGGAAGCTGGTCGAAGGTCGGCTTGTCGCGGAAGAAATAGGTCTCGTTGTTGAGCAGCGCCTCGACCACCTCCTGCGAGAGGTCGCGTCCGCTGAGCCCCGCGGGCGGCGCGGCGAGCAGGCAGACGAGTTGGTCGACATTGCTGATACCCAGCTCGCGGAACAGCCCGGCGAGCGCCGAATTGACGCGCCAGCGGCGGCTCTCCGTAAGGTGCTGGCCGGTGCGCGCGGCGAGCAGTTCGGCGATGATCTGGTGGGAGGCTTCGCTGACTTCCATCGCGCCTTACCTCACACCCAGCGTGCTGGCCTGCGCCAGCAGCGCATCGCCGAGCCGTTCGGGCGCAGCGATCAGGCTCGCAAGGCCCGCCCGCGCCACGGCGCCGGGCATCCCCCATACGGCGCTGGTTTCGGCATCCTGTGCGTAGATCGTGCCGCCGGCCTCGACCAGTTCGCGCGCGCCGATCACCCCGTCGCGGCCCATGCCCGACAGGATCACCCCGAGCGCGCGGCCGTGGCAGGCCGAGGCAAGGCTCGACAGCATCGGATCGACCGAGGGCATGCACCCGCTCGGCGCAGGTATGCTGGAAATGCGCGCGACCAGCCGTTCGCCCCGCCGCTCTGCCACAAGATGACCATGGCCGGGTGCGATCATCACCCGTCCGGGCAGGATCTCCAGCCCGTCGGTGGCGATATCAGTGGGACGCCCGCAGGCGGTTTCGACCTGCCGTGCGAACACCGGCATGAACGAGGCGGGCAGGTGCTGGGTGATAAGGATCGGCACATCAAAGCTTGCCGTCAGCCGCCGCAGCATCAGCCCCAGGGCGTGGATCCCGCCGGTCGAAGCGCCGATCGCGACGACATCGCTGCGCAGGACGCGCCGGCCGGCGAGCGGAGGGGCGGGCACCGGATCGGCGGGGCGGGCGGCCAAAGGTGCGGCCTCGCCCCGGCGCCGTCCGAGCGCGCGGATCTTGCCGAGCAGCTGCGCGCGGTAATCTTCGTTGAAACCGCCGGGGCGGGGTTTGAGCAGCGTGTCCGCCGCGCCCATCGACAGCGCCGAGAGCGTATGTTCGGCCCCGTCGGCGGTGAGCGAGGAGACGACCAGCACCTGCGGCTCGGCGGGCGTGGCGAGGATCGCGGGCAGGGCATCGAGCCCGCCGCGTCCCGGCATTTCGAGATCGAGCAGCACCACATCGGCGCCTTGCACAGCGAGCTGCGTCAGCGCGTTTTCGGCGCTGCTGGCGGTGCCTGCCACCACCATCGCGGGATCGCTTTCGACCATTCGCTTGAAGATTGTGCGGACGGTGAGCGAATCATCGACGATCATCACCCGGATCGCAGCGGCCGCGCCGCGCTGGGCAAAGGGGCGGTCAGCGCCGGAGGAAAAGGGCGCCCGCGAAAAGGGCGTGGCGTCGGTCACGCAAACCCGACGAGCTGCAATTTGATCTGCAGGGTCTCGTGATCGAAGGGCTTCATCACATATTCGTCGGCACCAGCCTGGATCGCCTCGCGGATATGCGCGACGTCGTTCTCGGTGGTGCAGAACACGACCTTGGGCGTATCGCCGCCGGGGCGTGCACGCAGTTGCACCAGAAACTCGATCCCGGTCATCACCGGCATGTTCCAGTCGAGCAGCACGACATCGGGCATGGCGGCAGCGCACGCATCGAGCGCGGCCTGGCCGTTTTCAGCCTCTTCCACTGCAAACCCGAGGGTTTCGAGGATATGCCGCGAAACCTTCCGGATGACCCGGGAATCATCGACGATCAGACATGTCTTCATGGTGGTTCCTGCGCTTGATGACATGATCCTAGGCGCGTTTGGTAAGTATTGGATTAAGCCGCCGCCCCGATTTCACCTCGGCCCGTATCAGGCCCGGCGAGCAGCGCGGGCAGATCGAGCAGCAGCGCGGGGCCGATCATCGTCTCGATCATCCCGCTGGCCGCGCGCGACCACTGCGCGCCGAACCCGCCCGGCACTTGCCCCGGCGCGCCGACGGCGGTGGTGATATCCTCGATCGCATCGACCATCAGCGCATAGGCATGGCCGCCTTCGGCCACCACCGCCGCGCGATCATCGGTCGGCCAGGATTGCTGCGGAAGGCCCAGCGCTAGGCGGCAATCGATGACGGTCAGTGTCTGGCTGCGCAGCGCGGTGATCCCGGCAATATAGGCGGGCGCGCGCGGGATCGGGGTGATGGCACCCAGTTCGATCACCGATTTCACATCGAGCGCATCAAGCGCGCAGCGGCGCCCGGCAATCTGTGCGATCAGGAGCAACGTGTTGGTCATGCGCGGCCTCCGGCCTTGGTCACCCCGTGGGCAGCCGCGGCCAGCGCGGCGAGCAGGCTGTCGCGGTCATAGCGGTAGATCGTATCGCTGCCCGAAGGCGCATCGGCCTGATCGCGCAGGCGGATTACCGGGCCAACGGGCGCGCGGCCCAGCGCTTCGGCGACTTCGAATACCTCGTCAAACACCACAGTGATGGTGGCCGGATCGGCGGCATCGGGCGGCACGATATCGTAACCGGCCGCACCCACCAGCGGGGCAAGGATGGTCTGCGCCCAGTCGTCCTGCGGCAGGATGCAGCGCGGGCGGTTGGCGGCAAGCGGCGCTTCGCCGAAGCGCGCGAACAGCGCATGGGCATCGATGAGCGTGACCGGTCGGCCTTCGACCAGCGTTACCGCTTCGGCAAACGGGTCTTCGGGAACGGGGCGCAGTTCGCCGTCCAGTTCCACCGCATCCTCGATCTCGCGCACGGCATAGAGCAGTTCGCTCGCCCCGTCGGACAGCCGCAGCAGTCGCACCTTGGCGGCGGTGAGCGGGGTTTCGGGCAGACCCACCAGCGGCAGGATCATCCCGTCGATCACCACGCGCGGGCGCGGGCCGGACATGTCGATTGCGCTGACCGGTGCGGTTTCGATGCGCTGCACCAGTTCCAGCCGCACCGCCGAGCGCCGCCCGGTGAAATCGGTGAACAGCATCGCCCGGTCGAGCGCCTTCGCGGCGGTGGCCTCGACCGACTCAGGCAGCTGGCGCAGGCGCGCGCGCGCTTCGGACACCAGATCATGCGCGGCGGCGATGTTGGCGATGTCGAGCAGCAGCACCGGCTGGCCATCATCGAGCAGCGTCGATCCGGCGTAGAGGCCCGACCGCATTACCGCAGGCGCGAGCGGCTTGACCACCAGATCGCCGTGATTGTGGATGCGGTCCACCGCCAGCGCGAACAGATCGCCGCTGGCAAGGCGCAGCATCAGGATCGTGGGATCGCGCTTGGCGGGCGCGGCATCGTTGAGGCCGAGCACATCGGCTAGCGTCAGGCACGGCACGCGGTTGCCGCGGAAGGTGATGAGCGCGGTCTCGCCCATATGGGTGAGATCGAGTGTGCGCGCCGAAGACTGGACGATTTCTTCGACATAGTTCTGCGGGATGGCAAAGCGCTGCCCGCCAACCTCGACTGTCAGCCCAGCGATGATGCTGAGCGTGAGCGGGATTTGCAGGGTGAACTGGGTGCCATGACCCGGCTGGCTGGCAACGCGGATCGAACCGCCCACCTTTTCGAGGTTCTGGCGCACCACGTCGAGCCCGACCCCGCGCCCGGAGACATTGCTGATCGTCTCGGCGGTGGAGAAGCCGGGTTCGAAGATGAGGTTGAGGATACGCTCGCGGCTCATCGCGGTGCGTTCGGCAGGGGTGATGAGGCCGGTGGCGATCGCCTTGGCGGCGATGCGTTCCTCATCCAGCCCGCGCCCGTCATCGCTGATGACGATGCTGATGGTGTTGCCCGATTGGCGCGCGGCGATGGCGATGATGCCGATCTCGCGCTTGCCATTGGCGAGGCGGGCCGAGGGCGGTTCGATCCCGTGGTCGATGGCGTTGCGGATGATGTGGGTCAGCGGGTCCCGGATCGTCTCGATCATCTCGCGGTCAAGCTCGACATCGCCGCCGTCGGTATCGACCATCACCTGCTTGCCGAGTTCGGCTGAGAGATCGCGCACCATGCGCGGCAGCACGCCGAGCAGGGTCTCGATGCGCTGCATCCGCATCCGGGTGATCGCGTCGCGCACGTCGGAAAGGATCGCGGTGAGGCGTTCGAACGGGCCGTCGATGGTCGGCTGGGTGCCGGCCTGACGCAGCCGGTGGGCGAGATCGTTGCGCGCCAGCACCATGTCGGAAACGCCGCTCATGACGCGGTCGAGCAGTTCGACCGGCAGGCGGATGGTGCGCTGGGCAATGGCGGCATCGCTGCGGCGGAACGGGGCAGAGGGATCGTCGGCGCGTTCGAGCAGCGCGCTCGCAGGCGCGTGGAGCGGGTGGTTAGGGGCGTCTTGACCCCCGCTAGACCCCTGCTTGACCCCCTCCAGGCCCGTTTCAGTGGATGTTTCACGTGGAACATTGACGGCGTTGATCAGCGCTTCGTCACCCCCTTCGGGGAAGGGTTCGCCCGCCTCGATCGCATCGATCATGTGGGCAATCCGGTCGATGATGGCGAGCACTGCGGTGACGAGTTGCTGGTCGGGTTCGCGCCGCCCAGCGCGGCAATCCGACAGCGCATCCTCGGCGCCATGGCTTAGCTCGGCAAGGCGGGGGAAATCGAAGAAGCCGCAATTGCCCTTCACCGTGTGGACGAAGCGGAAGATCGTATCGAGGCGCGCGCGATCGGTTGGATCGGCCTCCCACGCGACGAGTTCGCCGCCGGAAGCCTCCAACATCTCGCGGGTCTCGGCGATGAATTCCGCCAGCAGATCGTCCATCAGGTGCGCGCCCTTGTTTATATCGGGCACGCTATGCGCGAAGGTTGGTTAACAAGCGCCTAGCGCGCGCTCCAGGCCGGCTCGCGCTTGAGCAAAATGTGGCGCACCAGCACCACCGCCGAAAGCGCGCCGAACAGGTTGGCGGCGAGTTCGGCGGTGTAGATCGCGGCGCTCCCCATGCCCGGCTGGAGCACAAGCGCCACCGGCAGCATCACCAGGAACACCCGCACGATGGATTGGCCGAGGGCAAATCCTGCCTTGTCGACCGCGTTCATGATGCCATTGCCCACGATCAGCAGTCCGAACCCGGCATAGCCCCACGCCGCGATCCGGAGATAGGCGGCGAACTCCGCCACCACCGCCGGATCGTCGGTGAACAGCCGGGCAAAGCTCTCGCCCGCAGCGATTATCCCGATGGCCACCGCCAGCCCCCAGACGACGCAGAAGCCCGCCGCGTAAAGCGCCGCCTCGCGCGCCCGGTCATACCGGCCCGCGCCCCAGTTCTGCCCGACAATCGCCCCGATCGCGCCCGAAAGCGCCAGCAGCGGGACGATCACGAAGCTCTGCAATCGCCCCGCCGCCCCGAAGCCCGCGACCGCGGCCTCGCCCTCGAGCGCGACCCTTGCGGTCAGTACCGACAGGCCGAGCGGGTTGATCGCGTTGGAAAACGCCGCCGGAAGACCAACCTTGATGATCGCCTTGGCCGGATCGATCAGGCTGCATTCGCGCAGCAGGCCGGGGTTGAACGGCAGCGATGTTCCGCGCAGCACCCACAGCCCCGCCAGCGCGCCGATGGCCCAGCCGGTGATCGTGGCATAGGCCGATCCCGCCATCCCGAATCCCTCGAAGCCAAATGCCCCGGTGATCAGGATCGGGTTGAGCACCCAGTTGGCGGCGGCATAGGTGATGTTTATCGTGCTCGTGCGCTTGGCCTCGCCCTGACCGCGCAGCACGCCGTTGAGACCCATGATCATCAGGCTTAGCGGAAAGCCTGCGGCGAAGGGCGCCATATAGGCGCGGATCAGCGGCATCAGGTGGTCAGGCGCGTTCATCGCAGCGAAGATCGGCTCGATCAGCGCGAACAGCATGACGCCCATCATCATCCCGACGAGCGCGGCAAACACGATCCCGAAATTGGCGCGGCGGGCGGCCTTTTCGAAATCGCCTTCACCCAGCGCACGGGCGACGACCGAATTGATCCCGACCATCACCCCGACCCCCAGCGAGGTGCTGGCGACGGTGACGGGGAAGATGAAGCTGATCGCAGCCAGCGGCGCGCTGCCGAGCTGGCCGATGAAATAGGCATCGACGATCCCGACCGACATGAGCGCCGCCACCCCGATCACCGCAGGGATGGTCTGGCTGACCAGGTGTCCCGGGATGCTGCCGCTCACCAGCTTGGCAACGGAAGGGGCGGGCGCGTTCATCGTGACGAGGCGTAGCGGGGCCTTGCCCGGCTTGCAAAGCATTCCCTGCGCGTGCGATAGCATGATCAACAGACAGACGGAGAGGAACGGCCCGATGGCGACCCAGCTCAAACCCACAATCGAATGTAGCAAGGAAGAGTGGCAGGCGCGGCTCGATCTGGCGGCGTGCTACCGCATCTTCGACCACCTCGGCTGGTCGGAATCGATCTACAACCACATCTCGCTGAAGGTGCCGGGGGAGAAGGATACCTTCCTCATCAACCCCTTCGGTCTGCTCTACAGCGAAGTGACCGCGTCGAACCTCGTGAAGATCGATGTCGAGGGCAATAATGTCGGCGGTTCGCCCTATATGGTGAACAAGGCGGGCTTCACCCAGCATGCCTATTTCCACAAGCATCTGGGCGGCCGTGCGGATGCGATCTGCCACGTCCACACCACCGCGACGATGGCGGTCGCCAGCCACAAGGACGGGCTGCTGCCGACCAATTTCTACGCCTGCAATTTCCAGGGCCAGATCGGCTATCACGACTTCGAGGGCGTCACCGTGCGTCCCGAAGAAGGCGAGCGGCTGGTGCAGAACCTTGGCAATCACACCATCCTGATGCTGCGCAACCACGGCCCCGTGGTGATGGACCGCACCATCCAGGGCATGTTCGTCAAGATGTGGGCGCTCCAGCGCGCCTGCGAGATTCAGGTGGCGACGCTCCGCATGGGTGATCCGATCATGATTTCGCAGGACGTGGTCGACGTCCATCAGCGCGATCTGGCCGTGATGAGTGGGCAGGGCGGCGCAGGGCTGTTCGATTTCGAGGCGTGGAAGCGCCGGATCGACAAGATCGACGACAGCTGGCGCCAGTAAGCGCCGCATAAGGGCTCGCCATGTCGCGCATGACCGTCAACGAACGGCCGGTCGAGTTCGATCTCGATCCCCGGACGCCGCTGCTTTACGGCTTGCGCGAGGCGATGAACCTCACCGGCACCAAGGCGTGCGGCGGCGGAGATTGTTCGGGCGCGTGCATGGTACTGGTCGACGGGGTGGCGCTGCGATCCTGCGCGATCACGCTGGCCGAGTGCGAGGGGCGGATCATCACCACGATCGAGGGCCTCTCGAACGACCGCTCGCATCCGGTGCAGCAGGCGATGGTGGCGCAGCAGGCGATCCAGTGCGGATATTGCACCCCCGGCATCACCATCGCCGCCGCCGCGCTGATCCAGCGCAATCCTGCGCCGACCCGCGAGGAGATCGAGGCCGCGATTCCGAACATCTGCCGCTGCGGGGTCTATCCGCGCCTGATCCGCGCGGTCGAGCAGGCCGGCCGGGTGGCGCAGCGTCGCGAACGGATCAGCGCCGCACCCGCGCCGGGCATCAGCGCCGAGGACGCCGCAAGGGCTGTCCCCGCGCTGCGTGTGCCCGAACCCGAATAGCGGTGCCTGTTAGAACCTTCCGGTCACCGTGAACCGCGCATTGAGCGGCGCGCCGACGGTCAATTCATCGGCCGAGTGCGCGTTGGGGAAGTAGAGCTCGTCGAACAGGTTTTCGACATTGAGCTGCACCCGGACCTTGTCGTTCACGTCATAGAACACCGCCGCATCGACCCGCGCATAGGCGGGCAGGGTCGCGGAGTTGGCGTTGTCCGCAAAGCTTTCGTCCTGCGCGGTCAGGCCAAGGCCGAAACCGAGCTGATCGGTTGCCTGAACCGTGTTCCAGATCGCAAACTTGTGGTGCGGCAGTTCGCGCAGACGGCGACCGGTGGGGCCGGTGCGGCTCTGCTGTTCGCCGTCGAGATAGGAATAGCCTGCGGTCAGGAACCACGCCTCGGTGACGTGGCCCTGCAACTGGGCCTCGAACCCGCGGATCTTGGATTCTAGCACGTCGAGCGTGCCGGGGTCACTGTCGGACACCTGCGGCGAGCGCTCGCGGATTTCGAACACCGCGCCGGTCAGCGCCAGATCGCGGGCAAAGTCCCACTTCACCCCGATCTCGCGGTTCGAGAAGGTGTTGGGCTCCAGCGCATCATTGGGCGGGTTGATGTCGGCGAACTGGTCGCCCGAACGCGGCAGGAAGCTCTCCGAATAGCTGCCGTAAATCGACAGGTTTTCGCGCGGCTTGAGGATCAGGCCGAGGCGCGGGGTCACCTCCTTGTCCTTGCGGGTGCGGACGGCCCCGTTGCGGTTGTCGAGCACGGTGATGTCGAAGCTGTCGAACCGCGCGCCGAGCACCACGCGCAGCCAATCGGCAAGCTTCACCTCGTCCTGGATATAGGCCGAGAACACGGTCAGATCGGCCTCGGTATCATCGTTCAGCGAGGAGAAGGCGAGGCGGGTGGTGCGGCCATCGGCCAGCGTGCCGACCCCGCCGCGCAAGGGGAAGGGGCGCACCGCACGGAAGAACTCGACATCGGCGCGACGGCCATCGGCGACGGCGGTATCGAACACCGCGTTGAAGCGGTCATTATCGTTGCTGGTGTCGATATATTCGCCGCCGACGATCAGCGTGTGCTCGATCCCGCCGGTGGCGAATTCACCCACCAGATTGCCCGACAGGATCAGGTTCTGGCGGTGGTTGCTGTCGATGTAGCCATCCATCGCTACCACGTTGGTGGCCGGGTTGTAGCCGACCGGAAAGACATTGGCGTAGACCTTGTCATAGTCACCCCAGGACGCGGTGATGTTGCCCTTCAGCCCATCGGAGAAGCTGTGCTGGAGCGTCGAGCGCAGCACGTGGGCTTCGAAGGTGGTGTAATTGTTCGCCGGATCGCCAAAGGTGATCCGCCGCAGCGCGCGCACCGGATTGCCGGCATCATCAGTCGGGATGCCGCGATCCACGAAGCGATCGTGATTGATGTATTCGTAGGACAGATCGAGCGTGGTGTTGCCGCCCAGTTGCGTGCGGAAGGTGGGGTTCAAGCTGATCTGTTCGCCCTCGTACAGATCGCGGTGATTGTTGAGGCTTTCATAGGCGGCGTTGAGCCGCAGCGCCGAATTGTCGCCGGTCGCAAGGTTGAGATCGGCCCAGATGTCATAGGCGCCGAAGGTGTCGACCGAGGCGCGGTATCCGGCGAAGGTATCGCCAATGACGCCCTTCTTGGTCACGCGGTTGAGGATGCCCCCGGTGCCGCCGCGCCCGAACAGCAGCGCATTGGGGCCGCGCAGGATTTCGACCTGTTCAAGATTGTAGAGGCCGCGGTAGTATTCGACATCGTCGCGCACCCCGTCGACGAAGAAGTCTGCGGTCGAGCGCACGCCGCGGAAGATCACCGAATCGCGGTGGCCTTCGCCCTGCGAATTGCTCACGCCTGCGGTGTAAAGCACGATATCGGCGATGCTGTCGAAGCCCTGCCGCACGATCTGGTCGGCGGTGGTGATCGAGAGCGATTGCGGGACGTCGATGATCGGCGTCGGGGTCTTCAGCGCGTTGAGTTGGTCGGAATAGAGCACATTGCCGGTGACGACGATGTTCGGGCCTTCCGCCGATGCACTGTCAGCCGCGCTGCTCTCTGTCGCCGCCGCATCGCCCGCTTCGGTATCGCTCGCCGCGAGGGCGGGAAAGGCGCTGATGGCGCAGCCGAGGAGCAGGGCAGTACGGGCAATTCGAAGCATGATGTTGGGGCCTTCCGGTGGAGTCGGCATTTCAGCTATTGCAAATCACTCGCATATGCAAGTCTTGCGAGATATCGAGGTGGCGACTTTTCGAGCCGGTGGAATTGCGCGTTCGAACCGGTTAGGTGCGGCAGCGCGATGTTTGACTGGAGACGGCAATGAAAGCGACCATCTGGCACAATCCGGCGTGCGGCACTTCGCGCAAGACGCTGGCGATCCTCGAAAACCTCAGCAAGGTCGAGGTGACGGTGGTCGAATATCTCAAGACCCCGCCGAGCGCCGAAAAGCTCGCGCAACTCTATCGCGATGCCGGGATCACCCCGCAGCAGGGCCTGCGCCTGCGCGGCACCGATGCGGCCGAACGCGGTCTGCCCGATGCGGACGATGCGACTGTGCTGGCAGCGATGGTCGCCGATCCGATCCTGATCGAACGCCCGCTGGTCGAAACCGACAAGGGCGTGCGGCTGTGCAGGCCGCAGGACGAAGTTCTAAAAATACTTTGATTTTCGCACCCGCCTCTGCGGGTGCGTCCTCGGCGCTGTTCCCTCCGCTGCGCTGCGGGGCACCTGCGGCTCGGCCGCGTGGCCTCGCGGCAGCTGCGCCGCCAGTACCAGCGCACCCAGGTTAGGTGCGGTCCTTCGTTAGTTCTTTATCTGCCTGCAAGGCTGTCCACCCATGCAGCAGCACGGCGGCGCACAGCGCAACGATCAGCCCAAAGCCCAGCCAGTCCGAATGGCCGTAGAGCCACACGCCGAGAGCCGGCGCATAGATGTAGCTCGCCCCCGCAAGGCTCGCGACGATGCCGCTCGCCTGCCCCTGTTCGGCGCGGGTCACCGCGAGCGAGGTGCCGGCGGTGGTGCCGGGCCGGAACAGGCCGAAGCCTAGCGAGGCGATGGCATAGCCGAGTGCGATCAGGTGCAGGTCGCCCGCCACCGCCAGCACCACCGTGCCGAAGGCCGCTGTGGCGATCCCCCACAGTGTCGCAGCGCGCGGGCCGAGATCGAAGCGCGGGATCAGCCCCCACTGCGCCAGCAGCGTGGCGATCGCGCCGCTCATCAGCACTAGGCCCACTGGCCCGGCGCCCTCGGCGGGCGTCTCGCGCAGTCCCAGCCGGTCGAGCACCAGAAAGCCCGAAATCCCCAGCACCATCGCCTGCGCATGGCCGCCGAAGAACCCAGCGAAGACCCACGGCCGCAGGCGCGGGTCGCGCCATGACAGGCGCGGCGGTTCGGCGGCGTCCTCGCTCTCCGATGCCTCCTGCGGATCGAGCGGTGCGCCCGATCCGCTCGACGAATAGGCCACCGCCTGCCCGCGCGCGGCATATTGCGGCTCGTCGTTGGGCAGCCGCCAGCGCAGCAGCACCAGCGCCACAAGCCCGATCGCGGCAAAGCAGATGAACGGGCCGGTCAGCCCGATGCCGAGAAACGGGAACACCATCAGCGGTGCCAGCGCCGGGCCGATCACCGTGCCGAGCCCGAAGCTCGAAGCGATCAGCGACAGCGCTTGCGTGCGTTCGGCGCGCGGAGTGCGTGAGGCGACATAGGCCTGCACCGCCGGGGGCGCGGCGCTGCCGAACCCGCCGTAGAGGCTACGCGCGGCGGCGAAGGCGGCGAGCGTCCACAGCGCCGACATCCACCCCGCCAGCCCCGCCCACAACGCCGCGCCGCACAGCACGAAGGAGACGATGAAGCCGACCAGCCCCAGCGCCATCATCGCCTTGCGCCCGCGCTGGTCCGACCGCCGCGCCCAGAATGGCGCGCACACCACCCACAGTAGCGCCGACCACGAATAGGCGAGGCTGATCCACACATCCTCCACCTGCAGGGCGGTGCCGATCGATGGCATCACCGATTGCATCGCGGTGTTCCCCGCCGCGGTGACGAGCATCACCATGAACAGCAGCGCCATGCGCGACGGCGGGATCGCCCCGGTCGGCGCGGGGCGCGTTTCGGCAGGTGGTGATGGCGGCGGCCCTTGCGTCATGGCGCGCCTATTCGAACGTCGCCGCAAGTCCTTCCGGCGATTCCCCGGCCAGCTGGCGATGGATGGCCGCGATCACGACGAGGAAGATCACGCCCATCAGCGTGTTCACGCCCGCGTTGACGATGCCGTTGCCGATGGTCGCGATCTGAGATCCGAGCGCCGACATGACGAGCCCGAGAATGCCGGCCACCAGCGCGGCAATAATGCCGATGGTGATAAACAGCAGCGCCAGAAACACCGTGATCCGCACACTGTTGCCCTTGGTCAGCCGCCACGAGCGTGCCAGCGCCTTGAAGGGATTGCGTTCCCCGTCAATCGCCACGACCGGCGCGAGCAGGCTGAACTTGATGAAGGCATAAAGGCCGAAGAGAACCAGCACGAAGCCGATCAGCACCGTGGTCATCACCGATCCGGCAGCAGCGGCGATGCCGAGCGGCAAGCCGATCACCAGCGCGATGCCCAGCCCGCTGATGATTTGCCCGGCAAGATAGGAAGGGCTGCTCTTGAGCCCGGTTGCCAGTGCCTCGCCCACGGTCGGGCGGCCGCGGTCGGTCAGCAGCGCGAGGAGGCTCAGCGAGCCGACGAACTGCGCGATGGTGACCGCTGCCAGCAGCACCCAGTTTTCGGTATAGGCCTGCGTGATCTGGGCCATCATCGCCTGAAACGCCGCTTCGGGGTTGCCGCCCGCCGGGCCAGCCGGTTCGGGGTTCACCATCTCGGGCGCAAACAGCGCCACCGACAGGCCGGGCAGGAAGAAGAACAGTCCGGCAATCGCGCTGATCGTGTCCTTGTTGCTGCCCATCAGCGCGGTCGCCTGCGTCCAGGCCTTGCCCATGTCGAGCTTGCGGTTTGTCATGCTGCCCTTTCCGATCCCTAGTGCGACAAGAGCGCGCATAATCGCCTCTTGATCTCCGCGTTCAATGCCCCCACCGGTGCGGCATGGCAAGCGTGGCTCCTGCAACTTCATCGGCTTCCGACATCGAATGGCGGCGCTCCGCCACGCAAGTGCCCTATGCCGCCGCGCTGGCCGAAATGGAGGCGCGCAATGCGGCGGTCCATGCGGGCGAAGCGCGCGAGCTGATCTGGCTGCTCGAACACCCGCCGGTCTACACCGCCGGCACCAGCGCTGACCCGGCCGAACTGGTCGATCCGCGCTTCGAAGTTGTCGAGGCCGGGCGCGGCGGGCGCTATACCTATCACGGGCCGGGCCAGCGGATCGGCTATCTCGTGCTCAACCTCGCCGACCGCGGCAAGGACGTGCGCTGCTTCGTCCATGCGATCGAAGGCTGGGTGATCGCTACGCTGGCGACTTTCGGGGTCGAAAGCTGGCGCGCCGAAGGCCGCGTGGGCATCTGGACCCGCGACATCGACGGCAGCGAGGCCAAGATCGGCGCGATCGGCGTGCGCGTGCGGCGTTGGGTGACGATGCACGGCTTTTCGGTAAACCTTGATCCTGACCTTTCCCACTTCGGCGGGATCGTGCCCTGCGGCATCGCCGAATACGGGGTCACCAGCCTTGCGCGGCTGGGGCTGACCGTTTCGCCCGAGGAATGGGACGCCGCGCTGATGGCGACGAGCGATGATTTCCTTGACGCGCTCGATGCGGCGGCGAAAAGAGCGTGCCGATGAAACGCGCTCTGATCCTTGTGTCCTGCCTGCTGCTGGCTGCCTGCGGTGACAAGCCCTCCGGCCCCGCCGAGCGCGGCGGCAAGGCCGCGGGCGAGGTGCTGGGCGGCGAGATCAGCGACGCGATGATCCCGCTCGACGAAGTGTCCTCGCAAGCCCCCCTCGCCCCGCGACAGGGCCCAAGCGCTGAAGACCTCGATGCCGAGCAGCCCGAAGTGACACCGGCTGAGGGTGTCGAGGGTGAAGGCGAAGCGGCCAGCGCCGAAGTCGCCGCGCCCCCCACTGCCGCCACCCCGGAGGAATAGGCCGCCACACCTCCATCGTCACCCCGTGCTTGACACGGGGTCGGGCTTTCTTTCGCTCCTAAACGCATTCACGCGGCAGGTTTCGGGAAGGGGCAAGTTTGGTTTGAATGACCGCAAGTGGGTGGTAAGCGGTCATTGTGTCTTCTTACCCAAATCAGTAGCATTAGCCAATGCGACGGCATGTCCTCTGCTTGGCGACACTTGCGAGTTTTTTGGCTGGCTGCAGCCCTAGCGGCGGGCAAAAACCGTCCCACCAAGTCGCGTGTGAAGTCGCCACTGACTACGTGGGGCGGTTCGTGGTCGAAGCAGAGAGGTTGCGAACAGAATACGCCGATGCTCCTCGACATATCGCGGTAAGAGAGGCGCCTTACCAGTTGCTTCCGGCCATTACTAAAGATGGTCCCGTCGAGGGAGATTGGCTGGAAATTTTGCCTGAAGTTGCTGATTGGCGCAGCGTCACAAAGCTTTCTGACGAAAGCGTCCTTGATGCATGTGTCGGACTGAAATCCTCGCTTTCCGAACAAGGGGTTATATCGAACGATGAACGCATCAATTCGCTCGCCGCGGGTGACGAATGGGACGCGCACGTACTTTCAATTGCAATGCCTGTCTTTACGGCGGACCAAGAACAAGCGGTCATCTTCGCTTCGAAGTCTACGGGCGGCTTACAAGGCGCAGGCATTTTAGCAATCTATTCGAAGGGCAAGAACGGAGAATGGCGGTTCGTGAGAGAAGAGGTGCGTTGGATGTCTTAGCTTCTCATGTCTGCTTCGGGGTCGTTTCCCGACCGGCAGCTTTTCTCCCGGCA
This sequence comes from Porphyrobacter sp. LM 6, assembly GCF_001720465.1. Lineage (NCBI taxonomy): Bacteria > Pseudomonadati > Pseudomonadota > Alphaproteobacteria > Sphingomonadales > Erythrobacteraceae > Porphyrobacter > Porphyrobacter sp. LM 6. The sequence goes on along the minus strand of NZ_CP017113.1, from coordinate 2,893,664 downwards.
GCGCCCGAAGCGGACACTGCCGGGAGCTTAAGCCTTACTCCGCCGCTTCGGCCTGTTCTTCCGCCAGCGTCGGGTAGTCGACGTAGCCTTCGGGGATCGGGAAGTACCAGCTCTTGGGCACGTCCTTGTTCGGGTTCCAGTGCGCGCCCGCCGCGATCCGCTTTTCGAGATCGGGGTTGGAGATGTAGGGGCGGCCAAAGCTCACCGCGTCGCACTTGCCGCTGGTCACATCGGCTTCGGCTTCCTCGGCGGTGTAGTCCGAATTGAGGATCAGCTTGCCGGTGTAGATCTGGCGGATCAACGGGCTTTGCTTGGGCACGTCGGTCTGGCCGAAGGTGCCGTCCGGCCCGGGCTCGCGCAGTTCGACGAAGGCGAGGCCGAGTTCTTCGCACACCTTGGCAGCCGCGCCGAAGGTGGCGGCGGGGTTGCTGTCATCGGTGCCCTGCGAATCGCCATTGGGCGAGAGGCGGATGCCGACGCGGTCTGCGCCCCACACATCGATCAGCGCTTCGAGCACTTCGCGCATGAAGCGGGTGCGGTTCTCCGGCGAGCCGCCATATTCGTCGGTGCGCAGGTTGGTCTTGTCGCGCAGGAACTGGTCGACAAGGTAGCCATTGGCGCTGTGCAGTTGCACGCCATCAAAGCCGGCCTTCTTGGCGTTTTCGGCGGCGCGGCGATAATCGCCAATCGTGCGCTTGATATCCTCGTGCGTCATTTCGCGCGCGACGGCATAGGGCTGCTTGCCGGTGGGCGTGTGCGCCTCGCCCGGAGCCTGCGTGGCGCTGGCGGAGAAGGGCGGCTGGCCATCGAGGAACACGGGGTGGACGATGCGGCCCATGTGCCACAGCTGCATGACGATGAGGCCGCCCTCTTCGTGCACGGCCTTGGTGGTGGCCTTCCACGCTTCGGTCTGCTCGTCCGACCAGATGCCGGGAGCCGAGGGCCAGCCGAGGCCTTCGCGGCTGATGCCGGTCGCTTCGGTCAGGATCATGCCTGCGCCTGCGCGCTGGCGATAATAGAGCGCCATCAGCTCGTTGGGGACGAACATCGGCTCGGCTGCGCGCCCGCGGGTGAGCGGGGCCATGTGGATGCGGTTCTTGGCATGGAGCGCGCCCATCTGGAGCGGCTGGAACAGAGCGTCGTGCATATGTGCGGAAATCCTCTTGAACGGGTTTTGATTGGCTATCCACTTGGGGCGCGCGCGGCTAGGGCGCAAGCATGGAAAATGAGGGTGCCCTCCAAGAAGATCTTGTCCGCGAACCTGCTCGCCCGGCGCAGTGGCTGCTGCTGTTCGCGCTGTTCGGGGGCAACGTGGCGCTCGCCATCGGGCCGTGGTTCGTGCGGGTGGCCGATACGGGGCCGGTCGCGGCGGGGTTCTGGCGGCTGTTTCTAGCGCTGCCCTTCATGGTGGTGCTGGCGCGGGCGAACGGCCAGCGGCTGACGGGGATGGGGGCCAAGACGCTGGCGCTGGTGGCGCTGGGCGCGGTGACCTTCGCGCTGGACCTTGCCAGCTGGCACATCGGCATCGGCATGACTCGGCTCGGCAATGCGACGCTGTTCGGCAATGCCGGCTCAATCGTGCTGCTGTTCTGGGGCTTCATCATGGCGCGCACGCTGCCGGGGCGGCTGGAGTGGCTGGCGATCATCTTCGCGCTATCGGGCGCGGCGATCCTGATGGGGCGCAGCCTCGAGATTTCGAACGAGACCCTGATCGGCGACCTGTTCTCGGTCGCGGCGGGGCTGCTTTACGCGGTGTATCTGCTCACCCTTCAGAACGCGCGCGGGGCCTTCGGGTCGTGGAGCCTGCTGGTGTGGGTCAGCGTCTTCGGCGCGCCGGTGCTGCTGGTGATCGCGCTCGCGCTCGGCGAGCCGGTGTGGCCGCAGGCGTGGGGGCCGGTGGTGGGCCTGTTCATCCTCAGCCAGCTGGTCGGGCAGGGGCTGATGGTCTTCGCGCTGCGATATTTCCCCCCGCTGATCGTCGGCCTCGCGCTGCTGACCCAGCCCGCGGTCGCCTCGATCTACGGCTGGCTGGCGTTCGGGGAAGTGCTGTCGCCGATGGATATTGTCGGGATGGTGCTGGTAGGCGCGGCGCTCGCGGTGAGCCGGGCGCGGGCGACCTAGTCCCCGCTAAACGGCACCTTCCCAAGATCCCCCAGCCCGACAGTCCCGCCGGCCATGTCCAGCATCCGGTCGAGGCTGCGCTTGGCTTTCAGGCGGATGCCTTCCTCGATTTCGATCTGGGGCGAGAGGTCGCGCAGGGCGACGTAGAGCTTCTCCATCGTGTTCAGCGCCATGTAGGGGCAGATGTTGCACGAGCAGTTCCCGTCCGCGCCGGGCGCGCCGATGAAGGTCTTGTTCGGCAGCGCCTTTTCCATCTGGTGGATGATGTGCGGCTCGGTGGCGACGATCAGCGTGTCGCCCTCGAAATCCTTGGCAAAGGCGAGGATGCCGCTGGTCGAGCCGACGTAATCGGCGTGGTCGATGATCGTCGGCGGGCATTCCGGGTGCGCGGCGATGGGCGCGCCGGGGTATTGCTCCTTGAGCTTGAGCAGCTCGGTCTCCGAGAACGCCTCGTGCACGATGCACACGCCCGGCCACAGCAGCATCTCGCGGTTGAACTTGCGCGCGAGATAGCCGCCGAGGTGCCGGTCGGGGCCGAAGATGATCTTCTGCTCCTTGGGGATCTGGGCGAGGATCGTCTCGGCGCTCGAGCTGGTCACGATCACGTCCGAGAGCGCCTTCACCTCGGTCGAACAGTTGATGTAGGTCAGCGCGATGTGATCGGGGTGGGCTTCGCGGAAGGCGCGGAACTTCTCGGGCGGGCAGCTGTCTTCAAGGCTGCATCCGGCGTCCATGTCGGGCAGGATCACGGTCTTCTGGGGCGACAGGATCTTGGCGGTATCGGCCATGAATTTGACCCCGCAAAAGGCGATCACGTCCGCATCCGTCGCTGCCGCCTTGCGCGAGAGTTCGAGGCTGTCGCCCACGAAGTCGGCAATGTCCTGGATATCGGGCGTCTGGTAATAATGCGCGAGGATCACCGCGTTGCGTTCCTTACGCAGGCGGTCAATCTCGGCCAGCAGATCGGCGCCGGTGGGGACTTTGGTGAGAACGCTCATAGGTCTGATCCCGCTGTTGGGTGTGCGCGGGATATAGGCACTGACGCGCGATTTTCGAGCGAAAAGCGCCTACATCGCAAAGCCCGGCGGCAGGAAGGCCTGCATCGGCCTCTCCGCACCGGGCGAGCCTGCCACCACCCATTCGGTGAAGGCATAGCCGAGCGGCGAGAAGGCAATCACCATCGAAAGCACGAACACCCCGGCATCGATCCCGAGGCCCCACCAATAGGCGGGATGCACGCAGCCATCGCGGCGCTTGTCGGCGATCATACCGATTACCGGGAAGATGAAGGTCAGCAGGATGGTGATGGTCCAGGCGTTGGGGATGAAAAGGGGCATCGGCAGCAGCCGCCCGAGGCCGGGGCCGGTGAGAATGCTCATCGCCACCAGCATCAGCCGGCGGTGCCAGCCGGAATAGCGCTGCACCCGCAGCGCCCACAGCGCCAGTCCGCCGAACGCCCACAGTCCGGCCAGATTGCTCACCAGAAATTCGTTCTTGGCGAAGAAGAACGGCCCCCCGCTGGTGCGCGCCGAAACGATGATGATCATCGTGCCCGCGGCGACCATCGCCGGAATCCAGAGATAGGCGAGCTTGCCCAGTCGCACGTGCAGCGCGCGGTTGCCGCTCGCGATGGTGACCACCTGCGCCAGATAGAGCCCGAGCCAGCCCATGAAGATCATGCCGTGGACGTGGAAGGCGAGCGGCAGCGAAAAGCTCGACCGGCCCATCGCCAGATTGAAGGTGAAACCCGCCACGATCACACCGGCCATCACAAAGGCCATGATCGTGAAGAAACGCGTGCCTTCAGCGGCTCCGCCGCGCTGCGCCAAAGTTGCCATTGGTCCGATCCCCCCGACAATGTCCCTCGGCCCGCAATGGACCACGGATTGCGCGGGGGCGCAAGTCGGCTGCGTCAGGCGGGGTGCCAGACCTCGCCGTCGCGCCGCACCATCCCGCGCTTTTCCAGATCGAGCAGATGCGCGGTGACGCTCATCTCGGCGGCCGGGATCAGGCGCTCGTCCAGCCCCTTGTACATATCGGGGATGAAGGCGCTGACAGGCCGCGCGGTCTCGCCCAGCAGGCGCAGGATCTGGTTTTCGCGCTGGCGGCGGTGGCCGATCATGCCGCGCACCAGCTGCTTGGGCTTCTCGATCGCGGCGCCGTGGGCCGAGTGATAGCGCAGGTCATCGCGCGCCATCAGCTTGTCGAGGCTCGCCATGTAATCGCCCATGTCGCCATCGGGCGGGATGACCACACTGGTCGACCAGCCCATCACGTGATCGCCGGTGAACAGCGCGCCGCTTTCCTCCAGCGCATAGCACAGGTGGTTCGAGGTGTGCCCCGGCGTGGCAACTGCGGTGAGCGTCCAGCCGGTGCCGCGCATCCCTTCGCCATCTTCCAGCACGCGGTCGGGCGCGTAAGTGGGGTCGAAGGCTTCGTCCGAGCGCGGCCCATCCACCGCCAGAACCAGCGGCGCGCAGCCGACAATCGGCGCGCCCGTCTGCCCGGCGAGCGGCGCGGCGGCGGGGGAATGGTCGCGGTGGGTATGGGTGCACATGATCGCGAGGATTTTGCGACCGGCGACAGCGGCGATGATCGCAGCGATATGATCGGCCTCGTTCGGGCCGGGATCGATCACTGCGCAATCGGGGCCATTCGCCATGCCGACCACATAGGTCTGCGTGCCGGTGTAGGTATAAGGCGAGGGATTGGGCGCCAGCACGCGCCGCACCAGCGGCTCGACATCTTCGGCAAGACCGGTGGGCCAGGGCTTTTCGGGGATCGTGACCATGTTTCCCATTTGGCCTTGCGTGGAGGCATCGGCAAGAGACTTGGCAACACGCCGATACGCCTACGTCTCCCCGGGCTTGACCCGGGGTCCCGCTTTGTTTGCCAGCGGGACCATCCTGAGAAGGCAGCGGGACCCCGGATCAAGCCCGGGGAGACGGTTAGTGTAAGTGGCTCGCGCCATCTCGACTTGTCGCAACTTCGGCGGCTAGGAAGACAAAAAGACGGAGAGGGTTTTCATGTCCGATTACATTCTCGTGCTCGACGAAGGCACGACCTCCACCCGCGCCATGCTGTTCGCGCGCGACGGGGCGCTGGCGGCGAGCGCGCAGGCGCCGCTCAACCAGCATTATCCGCAAAGCGGCTGGGTCGAGCATGATCCGCGCGAGATTTGGGACAAGACCCTCGCCTGTGCGCGGGACGTGATCACCAAGGCGGGCGGGGCTGCGAGCGTTGCGGCGATCGGCATCACCAACCAGCGCGAAACCGTGGTGGCGTGGGATCGCACCACCGGTGAGCCGCTGACCAACGCCATCGTCTGGCAGGACCGCCGCACAGAGCCGTTCTGCGCCAAACTTCGCGCGGCAGGGCATGAGCCGCACGTGCAGCGCCGCACCGGCCTGCTGCTCGATCCCTATTTCTCCGGCACCAAGATGCGCTGGATGCTCGACAATGTGCCCGAGGTTAAGGCGGCGGCGGACAAGGGCACGCTGGCCTTCGGGACGGTGGAAAGCTGGCTGACCTTCAAGCTCACCGGTCATGCCCATCACGTATCGGATGCCACCAACGCCAGCCGCACGCTGCTCTTGCCGCTGGAAGGCGCGGACTGGGACGAGAGCCTGTGCGATCTGCTCGGCGTGCCGCGCGCCGCCTTGCCGCGCATCATCGATTGTGCGGGCGGCGATCTGGCCACTGATCCTGACCTGTTTGGCAGCGCGATTGCGATCACCGGGTTTGCGGGCGACCAGCAGGCCGCGACCATCGGACAGGCCTGCCTTGCGCCGGGCCAGACCAAGGCGACCTATGGCACGGGCGCCTTCGTGCTGACCTGTCAGGGCGAGGCGATCCCGCAATCGACCAACCGCCTGCTCGGCACGGTGCTGACCCAGCTAGGCGGCAAGCGCACCTATGCGATCGAAGGTTCGGTGTTTGTCGCGGGCAGCCTGGTGCAATGGCTGCGGGATTCGCTCGGCATCGTCGATGTCGCCTCGCAGACCGAGGAGCTGGCGCGCTCGATCCCCGATAGCGGCGGGGTGGTGATCGTGCCGGCGCTGTCGGGCTTGGGCGCGCCGCACTGGCAGGCCGAAGCGCGCGGGGTGATTGCGGGGCTCTCCTTCGCGAGCGGGAAGGCGCATCTGGCGCGCGCGGCGCTGGAGGCGATGGCGCACCAGACCCATGATCTCGCCAACGCCTTCGCCGCCGATGGCGCACCGTGGCAGTCGCTCAGGATCGATGGCGGCATGGCGGCGAACGACTGGATGGCGCAGGATCTGGCCGACATGCTCGGCATCACGGTCGAACGGCCCGGTTTCGTCGAGACGACGGCACTGGGCGCCGCGATGCTGGCGGCGACGGGGGCAGGGCTCTACCCCGATCTCGATGCGGCAGCGCAGGCGATGCGCGGGCGGCTGGCGCGGTTCGAACCGCAGATGGACGATGGTGTGCGGCAGGAGCGGCTGGGGCGCTGGCGCAAGGCTTTGGGCGCAGCGTGAGGGGTGGTGCGGGCCGATCCAGCCTGCGCTAGACCCCCCTTAGACCCCCTCTAGACCCCCAAAGCGTGGATGTTCCACGTGGAACATGGGGTGTTCGAGTGGTTACCCGAACCGTCCGAGTTCGCGGCCGATCCGGTCCTGGAAGGCGCGGGCAGGCGATGCCATCTCGAAATGCTGGCGCCATGCCTCGTCCAGCCGGGCAATGCGCCGATGCAGCTTTTCGGTATCGGCAATCAGCTCGCGGGTTTCCGGTTCAAGCAGGGCCAGCTGGCTCTCGTCCGCCGCCCGGTCCGGCGGCAGCGCGCCGTGCATACGCACCTGATTTTCGCTGAGTTCGCCCGAAAACAGCGCCCGCTGGTTCAGCAGCCATGCCAGCACGTGCATCATGCGGGTGGTGGTCTTGAGCCCCTCGGTCGAAAGCGCGAGGCGCACATAGGCATCCTCACCGATCGCAGGCTCGCGCGTGCCAGCGGTGAACACCGCGCGCACTTCATCAGCAAGCACAAGGGCTTCGGTGTAGAGCGCCTCGATAATCGGGCGGGACAGGTTGGTGGTTCGGGCCATCGTGCGCGGATAAATACGCCCCCCGCAGCCCCTCCGCCACTGGGTCATGGTTACTTTCCAAGCAATTTTTGAATTCGTCCCGGCCCGGAACAGTCGGGCCTTCCGGTAACCATGACAGGTAACTGCGTGGGCCTGCGGTCAGGCGATAATGTCGGGCAGCAGGGTGTCCTCGATGATCGCGATCTGGTCCTTTAGGCGCAGCTTGCGCTTCTTGAGGCGGGCGATCTGGAGCATGTCGGCCGAAGCACTGCCGCGCGCAGCCTCGGTCAAGGCGGCAATCGCGGCGTCGAGGTCGCGATGCTCGGTCTTGAGCAGTTCGAGCTTCTTGCGCAGCTCCTCCTCGGTCATGTGTGCCTGTGTCCCCTTCGGATTCCGCAATGCCCCGTCGCGCTACGCGTTCCTGGCCGATTCGGTAAGGTGGCTTGAATATCTTTCCCGCAATCGGTTCACCGCAGGAAAAGACGAAGGCGGCGATTCACACTTCATCAGGCCATTGCATTCCATGCTGCATGTGGTTTGATTGAACCCAGCGGCCCGGCCGCCCCGTTGCCGAGTCGCTGTTTCCGCGGGCATCCCCGCGCACGACAGGAGAACGCAATATGGCATCGACCGCAGTGTCTTCCCACCTCCACGCCCTCCAGAGCAAGCACGCCGGGATCGAAGCCCGCCTGCGCGACGAAATGGCAAGGCCCGTGCCCGACACTGCGACGATCCAGCTGCTCAAGAAGCAGAAGCTGCGGTTGAAGGAAGAAATTGCCGGTCACTGATCGCCGCAACCGGGCGGCGGAGCGAATTACGTCATTCGCGCTTTTGCATTTGCCGTGCGGAGTGAATAGACCCGCATGGTGATGACCGCTGCTGCTGCCGCCCGCCAGATCCTGACACGCCTGACCGAGGTCATGGCATCGCGCCTGCACGCGCAGGGCAAGCTCGATCAGGTGGTCGAGATTATCGGCGAATGCCTGTCGAGCGAAGTGTGCTCGATCTACCTTCTGCGCGAAGGCATGCTCGAGCTGTTCGCCACCCGCGGCCTCAACCAGAGCGCGGTCCACGTTACCCGCATGGCGATCGGCGAAGGGCTGACCGGCGCGATCGCGCAGAAGGTCGAGACGCTCAACCTCGCCGAGGCCAAGGCGCATCCCGACTTCCAGTATCGCCCCGAAACCGGCGAGGAAAAGTTCCACTCCTTCGCCGGAGTGCCGATCGTCTACCGCGAGCGCGCGGTCGGCGTGCTGTGCGTCCAGCATGTCGAGCCGCGCCGTTACGAAGAGGTCGAGATCGAGGCGCTGCAGACCACCGCGATGGTCCTCAGTGAACTGATCTCCAATGCCGAACTGGTCGACGAGGAAGAAGCGCGCGGGCTGACGCAGGAGCAGACCGGCCCGCAGACCCTCGCCGGGCTGACCCTCGTCAAAGGTCTGGCGGCCGGATACGCCGTCTACCACCAGCCGCGTGTCGAAATCACGCAGGTCATGGCCGATGACATTGAGGCCGAACGCCAGCGGGTCTACCGCGCCTTTGACCGGATGCGCGAACAGATCGACACGCTCGCCAGTCAGGCGGAATTCGGCGTGGGGGGCGAGCACGAGGAGGTGCTCGAGACCTACAAGATGTTCGCCTATGACGAAGGCTGGTCGCGCCGGATCAACGAGGCGATCGATAGCGGTTTGACCGCCGAAGCCGCGATCGAGCGCGTGCAGCAGCACACCCGGATGCGGATGCGCGAGATCGACGATCCGTTGCTCGCCGACCGGATGCACGATCTGGAAGACCTCGCAAACCGCCTGCTCCGCATCGTCGCCGGGCAGGTCGGAACGGCGGCGTCGCAAGGCCTGCGCCGCGATACCATCCTGATCGCGCGCAACCTCGGCCCGGCGGAATTGCTCGAATACGACAAGCGCCGCCTGAAGGGCGTGATCCTCGAAGAAGGCTCGCTCACCGCGCACGTCGTGATCGTTGCCCGCGCCATGAACGTGCCGGTGATCGGGCGGGCCAAGGGCGTGCGGACCACGGTACGGGAAGGCGACGAGATCCTGCTCGATGCCACCGCGGGCAGCGCCATCGTGCGGCCGCTGCCGCAGGTCGCCGATGCGTTCCAGGCGCGCTTTGCCAAGAGCCGCGAGAAGCAGGCGGTCTATGCGGCGCTGAGAGATGTCGAACCTTTCACCCGCTGCGGCACGCGCATTCAGGTGATGATGAACGCGGGCCTGCGCGACGATATGAGCGCGCTCGCCATGACCGGCGCGGACGGCGTGGGCCTGTTCCGCACCGAGTTCCAGTTCCTCGTGTCGGCCACCCTGCCGCAGCGCGAACGCCAGACGCGGCTCTATCGTGATGTGCTCGACGCGGCGGGCGACAAGCCGGTGATCTTCCGAACTGTCGATATCGGCGGCGACAAGTCGGTGCCCTACCTCGCCAGCGAGATTGCGGCGCAGGATGAAAATCCGGCGATGGGCTGGCGTGCGCTGCGCCTCGCGCTCGAACGCGAAGGGTTGATGAAGATCCAGGCGCGTTCGCTGCTCGAAGCGGCGGCGGGGCGCTCGCTCTATGTCATGTTCCCGATGGTGTCCGAGCCGTGGGAGTTCGATGCGGCCAAGGCGGTGTTCGACGAACAACTCGCCCATTTGCGCGGGCAGAAGAAGCTGCTGCCCGAGCGCATCCATTTCGGCGCGATGCTGGAAGTGCCAGCGCTTGCCGAAGTGCTCGATCTGCTGCTGCCCAAGCTGTCGTTCCTGTCGATCGGCACCAATGATCTCACGCAGTTCCTGTTTGCGGCTGACCGGGCCAATCCGAAACTGGCCGAGCGTTACGACTGGCTCAGCCCGTCGATCCTCCGGTTCCTGCGACGTGTCATACAGAACAGCATCGGCAGCGGCGTCGATATCGGCGTGTGTGGCGAGATGGGCGGGCGGCGGCTTGAGGCCTTGGCGCTGCTGGGCATCGGCTATCGGCGCCTCTCGATCACCCCGGCTGCGGTCGGGCCGATCAAGGAACTGGTGCGCAAGGTTGATCTGGCCGAACTTACGGCAGCAATGACCGCGTGGCTGGCCGAGCCGGGTCGCAACCTGCGGGCCGAACTGTCGGCCTGGGCCGATGCACGCGAAATCGAATATGATTGATGGCGAATGCGGCTGACTGTGTTCGCCATGCGTCGCAAGGAACGCAGGGCGCTTGACAGTGATGCCCTCGGCAGTCGACTTGAATGCAAGAGCAAAATGCGCTCACGCCAACACAAAAGCCCCGTTACAAGGGGCGGAGCCGGGTCATGAATAGCGAAGACGAAAGCAGCGCCGGAGCAGCGCAAGAGATGCCCCTTGCCGGAGTGGGCGGGCGGCTGCGCGCCGCGCGCGAAACGCGCCGTCTTGATCTCGAACATATTGCGGCTGAAACGCGCATCCCGCTGCGCCATCTCCAGGCGATCGAAAGCGGCAATTTTGAAGCTTTGCCCTCGCGCGCCTATGCCATCGGTTTCTCGCGCACCTATGCCAAGGCTGTGGGGCTGGACGAGGCTGCGATCACCGATGCGGTGCGCGGTGAACTGGCCAATGGCTCGATGCAGCGCGTCATTCCCACCTCCGGGATGGAGCCGGGCGATCCGGCGCGCCTGCCGTCGAGCGGTGTCGCCTGGGCTGGCGCGCTTGCCGCGCTGATCCTGGCGGTCGGCGCTTTTGCCTTCTACAACAGCTATTTCGGCGCCGGGACCGAACCCGGCTCGCTGCTCGCTCCCAAGCCCGCACCGACCCCGACCACTGCTGCCGCGCCCAGCCCGGCGGCAACCGCTGCGGTTCCTGCCGGCCCGGTCGTGCTGACCGCCACCGAGGACGGGGTCTGGCTGCGGCTTTATGAAGAAGGCGGCGAGCGGTTGTTCGAACGCGCCCTCAAGCGCGGCGAGAGCGTCACGGTTCCTGCTACGGCGGCCGATCCGCGTATCAATACCGGGAGGCCCGATGCGCTGGTCATCACCATCGGCGGGCAGGTGGTGCCGGGCTTAGCGGACCAACCGGTGACAATAGCCGGAGCCTCGGTCTCGGCGGCTGCGCTGGTCGCACGGACTGCGGCTCCCACGCCGGCTGTGACGAACTCGCCAGTGCCGACTGCAACGCGCGCTGCTGTCCGCCGTAACAGCACTTCTGCCGCACCCGCTCCGGTGCCTTCGGCAGCTCCCGCAGCCGATCAGGCACCTGCGCCGACCGAAACGTCGGCGCCTGCCGGAGCCGACCGCATCACCAATTGAGCGCGGCCTGCGCGCTTTTTCCAGTTGATTAGGGGCTTGCCGCTCTCGACTTGAGTCATGCGAGGGAGCAGGGATTCGCCTCACGTTCATGTGCGCTGCGACAAACCGGCGCGACCATTGCCAGGGAGCCTGACGAGCCATGACCACCGCCCTCCGGATCCTTCCTCTTCGATTTGCCGGCATAGCGCTCGCTGCCGCCGTGACCGTGACCGCCGCGCCTCCTGCGATCGCGCAGGATACCGCCGCCGAAGCGCGCATCCGCAAGATCGAATCCGAGATCCGCGCACTCCAGCGCAAGGTCTTCCCGGGCGGCGACGGGCGCTTCTTCGAGCCGCAGATCACGCCCGGCAGCACGCCCGCAACCACCGCCGCGCCTGCTGTCAGCACGCCTTCGACAACGGCGGTGACCGATATCCTCGTCCGCCTCGATGCGCTCGAAGCCCAGCTCCAGGCGCTCACCGCGCGTTCGGAAGAGCAGGCCAATGCTCTTGCACTGATGGAGCGGCGGCTCGCTGCACTCGAAACGGCGGCTGGTGCCCCGATGGTTCCTGCCGGCCTGGCCCCGACTCCGGCTCCGAGCACCACAGCCAGCCTGCCGCCGGCGACGACGACCACGACCTTCGCCATCACACCGCCTCCCACCACGCAGGCTCCGCCGCCGGTCGTGCGCGCTGTGACCGGCACCGCACCGGTGACGACTGCGCCGCCGCCGTCAACACCTGCCGCCACGCCGCCTGTCACCATCACCGCCGCGCCCAGTGCAACCCGGCTTGCCGCCGTGCAGGCAATCGCCAAGCCGCAGACGGCGGACGCGGGTGATGACGAATATTCCTATGGTTTCCGCCTGTGGAACGCGGGCTTCTATCCCGAAGCGCGCCAGCAGCTGACCAAGTTCGTCGAGCAGTATCCCAATCACGCACGGATCAGCTTCGGCCGCAACCTGCTTGGCCGCGCGTTCCTTGACGACAACATGCCCAAAGAGGCGGCGCAGTGGTTCCTCAAGAACTATCAGGCCAACAAGAGCGGTGACCGCGCGCCGGACAGCCTGCTCTATCTGGGCGTCTCGATGATCGCGCTGAAGGATACCAAGCGTGCCTGTATCGCGCTAGCCGAATTTGCTGAGACCTATCCGCTGGTCGCATCCGGGCGTCTCGCCAGCGATTATCAGGCCAACCGCGCCAAGGTGACGTGCAACTAGACCCTGTTTCAATTAGGTGGAAACATTCGCATCGTGTCAGAAGACCCGCTGGACAGGAGTGGCGCGCAGCAGGGGCTGGTTGCCCCTGCAAGTGCCGCGACGAAGCCAGCGGGTCTTCTGACACGACCCCGGAGGGGCGGGCCGATTTTGGCCCAGCGCCACGTTGCTCGTCGGTCACGATGGGCAAGCATCGCTCCCTCCTCGCGCCTCGCGCCGAGCCAAAATCGGCTCCGTGCCAATGCTTCCACCTAAATGAAACAGGGTCTTGAACCCGCCGCGCGCTTCGCCGCCGATCTTGCGGCGGTGTGGCCGGAGGACGAACGCTCCGGCTCGCTCGGGCTGGCGGTATCGGGCGGGCCTGACAGTCTCGCGCTGCTCTTGCTGGCCCATGCCGCGATGCCGGGGCGGATCGCCGTCGCCAGCATCGATCACGGTCTGCGCCCCGAGGCTGCCGGCGAGGTTGCGCTGGTAGAACGGGTGTCGGGAGAGCGCGGCATTCCCTTCACCCCGATCACGGTCAAGGTGGCGCCCGGCAATGTGCAAGCGCGGGCGCGTGAGGCCCGTTACGCCGCATTGGCGCAGTGGGCGCGCGCGCAAGGGCTGGGAGCAGTCGCAACCGCGCACCATGCCGATGATCAGGCCGAGACCCTGCTGATGCGGCTCAATCGTGGCAGCGGGCTGGCGGGACTGGCGGGTGTCCGAAGCCGTTCGACGATCGAGGACAGCGAGACCATTCTGCTGCGCCCCCTGCTCGGCTGGCGCAGGGTCGAGCTGGCCGAGGTCGTCGCCGCAGCGGGGATCACCCCCGCATACGACCCTTCCAACGCCAATGCCGATTTCGATCGCGTCCGCATTCGGCAAGCGCTGGCAGAGGCCGACTGGCTCGACCCGGTGCAGCTGGCCGCGAGCGCTGCCAATCTGGCCGAGGGCTGGCAGGCGCTCAGCTGGTATGCCGAGCTCGATTGGCACGAGATGGTGATGCGCGATCCCGACGCGCACGGCGGGCTCGGGTTCACCTATTGCGCCAACGTGCCGCGGGTGATCGCCATCGAAACGCTGCTGAGGATCATCGGCGAACTTGGCGGTCATGCCACGCGGGGCGAAGCTGCAAGAGCATGGGAGCGGCTGTGGGCGGGCGAGAATGCCTCGCTCGGCGGCGTGCTCGCGGTGCCTTCGGTCGAGCGGGTCGAGAAAGTGGGCGTGGCAATGCGCGTCTGGCGCTTCCGGCCCGAGCCGCCGCGCAGCGCAGGCCACTAGGCCAAATTCACATCACCTTGTCGCCGACTCCGATCATCCGGCCGCGGGTGATGATGACCTTGTCGCCGCGCTTGGCGGCGGCGAACAGCTTGGCGGCGAATTCATCCGGCACGCCCACACAGCCTTGGCTGGCATAGCCGTTGAGCACCGGCGAACCATGGATCGCGACGCCCTCCCATGTAAGCCGCAGCGTCCAGGGCATCGGTGCGTTATCATATTTCTCGGAGACGTTGTCGCGTTCCTTGGTCAGGATCGGGAAGGTGCCGAGCGGAGTCGGATGGGCAGGCGTTCCCAGCAATGCCACAGCCGTGCCGATCTCGTGCCCGTCGCGAAAGGCGCTGATCACGCGCGCTTCAAGGTCGACAGTGATCACGAGCTTGCCCGAAGCGGGAGCAGCGCTTTCGTCCCAGTACCAGTCGCCATAACGGATGGTGCCTTCGATCGGCAGGATCGATTTCACCACGAAGGGATCGCCGCCATTGGCCTGTGCGGCGGCAGGCATCGCCATCGCTGCAACAGCGGCCAGAACACTCAGCACCAGCGCGAAAGGACGGGTTCGGATCATGCCCGCGATTATGCCGCGTCTGCCGCAGCGTTACCAGCGGTTTACCATGCCGCGTCCCTCTGGGGGACGGGCAGGGGGCGCGGGTTAACGGCGCGTCGGCGCGATCACGCCGAACAGGTCGTGGGCGTCGGCATCCTCGATTTGGGCATGGACGATATCGCCCGGTGCCAGCGTGGCGGGGACGTTGCGCAGATAGACCGCACCGTCGATCTCCGGCGCATCGGCCTGGCTACGGCCGGTTGCGCCGATGTCACCATCCTCGTCCGGCTCGCCGACCTCGTCGATGATCACGGGCAATGTGCGGCCGACCTTGGCGGCGAGCTTGGCCGCGCTGATCCGCTCGGTCACTTCCATGATCCGGGCGTAGCGTTCTTCCTTCACTGCCTCCGGCACCTGATCGGGCAGGACGTTGGCCGCCGCGCCTTCGACCGGTTCGAACCGGAACGCACCGACGCGGTCGAGCTGCGCTTCTTCCAGCCAGTTGAGAAGGTACTGGAAGTCCTCCTCGGTTTCGCCGGGGAAGCCGACCACAAAGGAGCTGCGGATCGCGATATCCGGGCAGATTTCGCGCCACGACTTCAGCCGTTCGAGCACCTTCGCCTCATTGGCAGGACGCTTCATCAGCTTCAGCACCTTAGGCGCCGCGTGCTGGAACGGGATGTCGAGATAGGGCGTCAGCAGCCCTTCGGCCATCAGCGGGATGACCTGATCGACATGGGGGTAGGGGTAGACGTAATGCAGCCGCACCCAGGGCGTCTGTCCGTCCGGCGTGCGAAGCTGGCCCAGTTCGCGCGCCATATCGGTCATGTGCGCACGCACATCGCGGCCGTGCCATTGGCGTTGCTCGTGGCGGATATCGACCCCGTAGGCGCTGGTGTCCTGCGAGATGATCAGCAGTTCCTTCGTGCCCGCCGCGACCAGCTTTTCCGCCTCGCGCAGCACCGCATCGATCCGGCGGCTGGCGAGTTTGCCCCGCAGCGAGGGGATAATGCAGAAGGCGCAGGAGTGATTGCAGCCCTCGGAAATCTTCAGATAGCTGTAGTGCCGTGGCGTCAGCTTGATGTCGGTGTCGGACGGCTGCGGGATCAGATCGACAAACGGCCCCTGCGAAGGCGGGGCGTGGGTGTGCACGGCTTCGACCACCTGTTCGTATTGATGAGCACCTGTGACCGCGAGCACCTGCGGGTGGACGGCGCGGATCGCGTCGGCTTCCTCACCCATGCAGCCGGTCACGATCACGCGGCCGTTTTCGGCAATCGCCTCGCCGATCGCGGCGAGGCTTTCTTCCTTGGCGGAATCGAGGAAGCCGCAGGTGTTCACCAGCACCACGTCGGCGCCCGCATAATCCTCGGCGAAGGCATAGCCATCGGCGCGCAGGCGGGTGAGGATCCGCTCGGAATCAACAAGCGCCTTGGGGCAGCCGAGGCTGACCATGCCGATTTTCTTCTGGTCCGGGAGGATCGTGGGGGTGTTCATTTCGGCCGCGCCCCTACACTGTGTAGGCCGTTCGCGCTAGGCTTGACCGCAGGGGGGCTCTGCGGGCATCCATGCGGCCATGATCACAAGGCTTTTCATCGACCATCCGCGCGCCATCGGGGAGACCTATGGCCAGCACGCCCGCACCGCTCTCAGCTTCGGCTGGCGCATGATGGTGGGCGGCATCGCCTGCATGGTTCATGCCGTGGTTCCGGGCCTGTTCGTCAAGACTGCAAGCCGCACGGTGGTGCAGCTCGATGCCGAAATGCGCGGCCGCAAGGCAACGCCGGCCGAAGAAGAATTCGCCTACGTCATTTAGGCGGCGCCGGCTACACTCCGGGCGCGTCTTGGGTTAGACACCGGTCATGCAGATCGCGATCACCAAGGGCGCAGCGCAGGATCATGTCGCGGTGACGCGGGCTGACGGCTCGCAGGCAGCCTTCGCCTTTCCCAAGAAAGGCCCCTATCCACACGACGCGTTCCACTACTTCATCGAACGCGAACTGGGCATGAATCAAGGATTCTGGGGGCTTGTGGCGAGCGGGATGGAGCCGGATGCGGTGCAGGCGCTCGCGCTGGCGGGCGGCCATGCTAGCGCCAAGCGGGCGGCGGCCCCTGATGCCGGCATCGTCGAACTCTTGCAGGCCGAGCGGCTGGTCGAATGCTTCGAGGCTGCCAGCTGGGGCGGCGGCGCGGACGACCCGGCGATCATGGCCATGGCTGAACCGGCATGGGCCACCTCGCACGTGTCCGTGCCTCAAGGTGTGCCCGAACGGCTTGGCGCTATCCGTGGTGCGATCGATGAATTCTGCGACCAGTGGGCAGCTGCGCCTGAGGGCGCGATGTTCGTGCTGGAATGGCCGGACGGCAAGGGAGACCGGGCATGAGTGATTTTGCCTTGTGGCCAGTGCTGGCCGGGACCGCGGCCTTCTTCGCGGTTGGCGCGATCTGGTATGGTGTGGTGTTCGGCACGCCATGGCAGCGCGCTGCCGGCCTTTCGAACACCCAGCTGCGGCAGGGCAACATGGGCGTGATCTTCGCGCTGTCCTTCGCCCTCGAAATGCTGATTGCGATGGTGCTGTGGCACCTCATCGCCCGCACCGACCCAGCGCCCCATGTCGTGATGATGATGGCAATCGGTTTTGCGGTTGGCGTGATGATCCCGTCGATCGGGATCAATTACCTCTACCTCCGAAAGCCGCTGGCGCTGTTCTTGATCGATGCCGGCCATTTCCTTGTCGGCATGGCAGCGATGGGGGCTGTGTTCGTGTGGTTCAGGAGCTGAGCGCGGCCTAGGCTTGTTCGCTGCCTGCTGTCGGGACGATCTCCACCACCACGTCTCCCGGCTGGAGTGTCTTGCACTCGTCCTCCCAGAAGCCGATGGGCCGGCCGTCGCGATAGACGCGCAGGCCCTGACCGCCGCTTTTGAGATTGTCGATCGAACAATCGCATTCGTCCGGACCGATCACCCGCTCGACCAGTTGCACCCGGCCGCCAACGCTGGCGAGATCGGCGAGATAGTCGGCGATGTGCGCGCCTTTGACGCTACCGGCGAGCAGCAGCCCGGTAAAGCGCACCGGGTTGATGACAATATTCGCCCCGGCTTGCCGCGCGAGCAGTTCGTTATCGTCGGCGCGCACCACCACGCTGATCGGCACATCGGGGGCAAGGTGCCGCACAGTCAGCACAATCAGGATCGAGGTATCGTCGCGTCCAGCCGAGACCAGCACGCTTTGCGCCTCGGCAATCCGGACTGATTTGAGCGTCTCGTCGCGGGTCGCATCAGCGGCCATCACATTGACGCCAAGCTTCTCTGCCTCGGCGAGGCGATCCTGGGACGGATCGATCACTACGATGCTGCGCGGTTCGACCCCGCGCTCGATCAGTTCGCCCACGCTCTGCGAGCCGGACACGCCGTAGCCCAGCACCACGACATGACCGGTGAGCTGTTCCTGAATCCGGGCCATGCGCCATTTCTCCCAGCTGCGCTTGATGACGAAATCGTAGGCCGCGCCCACGAAGATGAATAGCACGGCGATGCGTACCGGCGTGACGATCACCGCCTCGATCAGCCTCGCCCGGTCGGTGATCGGCGCGATGTCGCCGAAGCCAGTCGTGGTGATGCTGATCATGGTGAAATAGACCACATCGATGAAGCTGATGTGGTTATCGTAATTG
This sequence comes from Porphyrobacter sp. LM 6, assembly GCF_001720465.1. NCBI lineage: Bacteria > Pseudomonadati > Pseudomonadota > Alphaproteobacteria > Sphingomonadales > Erythrobacteraceae > Porphyrobacter > Porphyrobacter sp. LM 6. The sequence goes on along the minus strand of NZ_CP017113.1, from coordinate 2,875,572 downwards.
TCCTTCAGCCCCGCACGATCCCACCAGTGGATCGCGATCACCAGCAGGATCAGGCCGAGGGCAAGCCCCATGCGGATGCCGAGATCACCCCAGACGGGGATCTTCACCTGCCGCCGCAAGGGCTGGAACTGGTCGGCCAGCCGCGGCTTGCGCTTGAACGGGTTGCGGCTGGCTGCGTCCGGCATCAGTCGCCGAACCGTTCGGCAAGGATGCCGATGGTCGAATAGTGGGTGAGGTCGAGCTGCAGCGGCGTCACCGCGACATAGCCTTCCTCGATCGCTTCGAGGTCGGTGCCGTGGTCGAGCGTGTGCTCGATCTGGTCGAGCCCGAACCAGAAATAGCGATAGCCGCGCGGGTCACGCCCTTCGACGATGGTGCCGCGCGAATAGTCGTGGAAGCCCTGACGCACGACCCGGATGCCCTTCACGTCCTCGGCCGCAATTGCGGGGAAGTTGACGTTGATCAGTGTGCGGTCGGCCATCGGCGCGTCGATCAGCTTGGCGAGGACCTTCGGCCCCCACTCCAGCGCCGCGCCAAAGGGCACGTCATCGCCCATGCCTTCGCGTGCATAGACCTGGCTGAAGGCGATCGAACGGATGCCCGCCAGCGCGCCCTCGATTGCGGCCGAGACAGTGCCGGAATAGGTGATGTCGTCGGCCAGGTTGGCACCCCTGTTGACGCCCGACAGGATGATGTCGGGCGCGCCGTCCATCACCGTGCGCAGCGCCATCATCACGCTATCGGTCGGCGTGCCGGTCACGGCAAAGCGCCGCTCGCCGAGCTTCTGGAGCCGCACGGGGCGCGTCAGCGTGAGCGAGTGGCCCGCGCCGGACTGTTCCTCGGACGGCGCACAGATCCAGATATCGTCCGAAAACTGGCGCGCGATCTGCTCCAGCACCTTTAGGCCGGGGGCGTGCACGCCGTCGTCATTGGTGAGGAGGATGCGCATCAGGCGATGGGCTCCAGCCGGGTGACGCCGCCCATATAGGGCAGCAGTGCCGCGGGCACCGTCACCGAGCCATCCGCGTTCTGATAGTTCTCGATAACCGCCACCAGCGTGCGCCCGACCGCGAGGCCGGAGCCGTTGAGGGTGTGGACGAACTGGGTTGTCTTCTGCTCGCCCGCCACGCGGTAGCGGGTGTTCATGCGGCGGGCCTGGAAGTCGCCGGTGTTCGAGCACGAGCTGATCTCGCGGTAGGCACCCTGTCCGGGCAGCCAGACCTCAAGGTCATAGGTCTTGCGCGCGCCGAAGCCCATGTCACCGGTGCACAGCAGCAGCTTGCGATAGGGCAGGTTGAGGCGCTCGAGGATCGTCTCGGCAGCGCGGGTCATCCGCTGGTGTTCGGCCTCGGAATCTTCCGGGCGCACGATGCTGACAAGCTCGCACTTTTCGAACTGGTGCTGGCGGATGAACCCGCGCGTGTCACGCCCTGCTGCGCCCGCTTCCGAGCGGAAGCACAGGGTGAGCGCGGTGAGGCGCATAGGGAGCGCGGCCTCGTCGAGAAGCTCGCCCATGACGCTTGCGGTGAGGGAGACTTCCGAGGTGGGGATGAGCCAGCGGCGCGTTAGCTCGGGTCTTTCATATTTTTCACGCCAGCGCTCTCGAACTCGATCAACCGATTGTTGAAAGGTTTGCTTTCTAACTTCTTCCAGCAGATGGGGATCGTCAGCAAGTATTTCCGCAGCAACTTCTTCAAACATGGTGTTTAGCCACTTCGAGTAGCTGATGTTTGTTTGAAAGCTGTCGTCCGCAAATTTTGGCAGCTTGTCGGTGCCATACATGGCGTCGTCGCCCACCAGCACCGGCGGGTTGCATTCGGCATAGCCATGCTCGCCGGTCTGCACGTCGAGCATGAACTGGCCGAGCGCGCGGTGAAGGCGGGCCATTCCGCCCTTCAGGAAGGTGAAGCGTGCGCCGGAGAGCCGGGCGCCGGTCTCGAAATCCATGCCAAGCGCAGGCGCGATGTCAGCGTGTTCGCGGGGCGTGAAGTCAAAGGCGCGCTTCTCGCCCCATTCGGCCTCGACCCGGTTGTCCTCCTCGCTTGCGCCATCGGGCACGTCCGCGGCGGGCAGGTTGGGGATAATCTCCAGCGCCGCCTTGAGCTTGCCCGCCAGCTCCTCGGCGCGGGCTTCCATTGCGGGCATAGTGTCCTTGAGCGCAGCGACTTCGGCCTTGATCGCCTCGGCACCGTCCTTGTCGCCCTTGGCTATTGCGGCACCGATCAGCTTCGAGGCCTCGTTTCGGCGGCTCTGCGCCACCTGCACTTCGGTCACTGCCGCGCGGCGTTCCTCGTCAAGCGCGATCAGTTCGGCAGCGAGCGGCGCGAGGCCGCGGCGGGCGAGGCCGGCGTCAAAAGCTTCGGGGTTGTCCCGGATCAGGCGGATATCATGCATGGCCCGCGCCTATGCCTGCTCAGGCGAGCCAAGGAAAGAGGGAAGGGGCGGCGGTGAGCGTTCGAGAGAGGCCGCCGCCCCTTCGGGGGAGGGTCAGAAGTTGACCTGCGCGGTCACGAAGATGCGCCGCGGATCGCCATAGAAGCCGGTCAGCGTGCCTTCGCGGCCCAGCGTCGAGACGAACGGCGTGCCCGGAGGCGTACCGCCCGCAACGAAGTTGTAGCCCGCCACGATGTATTCCTTGTTGAACAGGTTCTTGCCGTGCAGCCCGATCGAGAACAGGCCGCTGTCGACAGTGTAGACCATGCTCGCATCGACCAGCACGAAGCCGTCCTGATCGAGGAAGGGGTTGGGCACTTCGAACTGGCTGGCATCGGAACGCAGCGATGCGGTGCCGATGAAGTCCAGCATCCCGTCCGCCACCGGCAGGCCCATGTTGAAGCCCATATGCGCGGTCACATCCGGGGTGTTCTGGAACACGCGCTGGTCGGCGACATCGACGCCGAAGGCGTTGATGAAGGTGTTGAACTTGGCATCGAGCACACCCAGCGACCAGTTGACGCTAAAGCGGCTGCCGTCGCCGGCGAAGTCCTTGCCGACCAGTGCGTTGCCTTCGAACTCGATCCCGTTGACGTCGGCATCGGCGGCGTTCGAAGTGATGCCGATGAAGCTTTCGTTCACCCCGTCGCCGTTGGCGTCAAAGCCGACCGACCCGGGTATTTGCACGTCCTTGTACTGCGCCACGAAGCCCGCAAGGCTGATGTTCACGCGGTTGTCGAGCAGCGAGGCCTTCCAGCCCAGCTCGAAGCTGTCGACCGTTTCGGGGTCGAACGCCATGAAGTCGAACACTTCGTCCGCGGTGCAGGCCCCGCCGCGGCTGTTGCGGCACGCGGTGGTCTGGCCGCGCGGATCGAACCCGCCGCCCTTGAAGCCCTGCGAATAGGTGAAATAGAGGTTGTGATCGGCATTGGGCTGCCAGCTGATCGAGGCACGCGGGTTGAAATCCTTGAAGGTGGCGCTGCCGTTGAAGTTGCTGGTCACCGCGATCGGCACGCCCGTCCCGCCGAACAGGTTCGAGAACCCGCCGAGGAACGTGGTGCGCAGCACGCGGCTGGTGCGCTTGTCGTTGGTGTAACGCCCGCCGACCGACACGCTGATGGTGTCGGTCAGATCATAGGTGAAATCGCCGAACACCGACCAGGTTTCGGTATCGACATCGCCCAGTGTCTGCGCGGTTAACCCGTTGAGGGTAGTGAACAGCGCCACGTCGAAGGCGGTGAAGGCGTTGGCATCGAGGTAATAGAACCCGAGCACGCCCGACAGGCTGTCGCCTTCATAGAGCAGTTGCAGCTCCTGGCTCAGCTGGTCGTTCTCGTAGATCGCCGGCACGTCCAGATCGACGGCGGCGAGGCTGTCGAAGTCGATCGGGGTAGTCGAGGAGTCCTCGCGGTAGCCGGTGATCGATTTCAGCGTGATCGTGTCGGATACTTCGAGCGCGATATTGAGCGCGCCGCCATAGGCCTCGACTTCCTGATCGACGATGTTGAGACCCGCACGGGTATCGAACACATCGTCCAGCACCGGCGCGCCGCTCACGAGGCCGGGGATGAAGCGGTGGCCCTGACGCGCCTCGCTGTTGTCCTTCACGTAATCGCCCGAGAGGCGCACATTCAGCGGCCCGTTGTCGAATTCGATCGTCCCGCGCGCGGCCCACACGTCCTTGTTGTAGTTTTCGGTGCCGAGCGTGAGGTTGTCGCCAAAGCCGCCGCGTGAAAGCCGCGCGCCGCTCGCGCCGATCTTGAGGCTGTCTGAAATCGGCGTCGAGGCGCTGACGATCAGATCGGCCTGATCATAGGAGCCATAGGTGCCGCGCACCATCAGGCTGGTGTCGTCCGGCAAAGCGGCGGTGACATACTTGATCGCCCCGCCGATGGTGTTGCGACCGTAGAGCGTGCCCTGCGGCCCGCGCAGCACTTCGATGCGCTCGACATCGTAGATATCGAGCACTGCGGCCTGCGGGCGGTTCAAGTAGACGTCGTCGATATAGAGGCCGACGCCCGCTTCGAATCCGGCGACCGGATCCTGCTGGCCGACACCGCGGATGAAGGCGGTGAGGGTGGTGTTTGTTCCGCGGCTCACCTCGAGCGTGATGTTCGGCACCTGCTGGGCGATCTGGGTCAGATCCTGGATGCCTTGCTGGGCGAGCGCTTCGCCGGTGAGCGCGGTGACCGACAGCGGCACATCGATCAGGCGCTCTTCGCGGCGGCGTGCCGTGACGATGATGACGCCTTCTTCCGCCTGTTCACCGACGCTGGCGGTATCGTCCACCGCATCCTGCGCCATGGCGGGCGCGGCAAAGGTGGCGATTCCGGCGCAACCGGCCAGCAGCAATGCGCGGCTGTAGAATGTCTTGGTCATGGGGTTTGGTCCTCTCCTGCCCTCGTATGGGAGGAGTGATATTGAAAGTTGAACCATGTTTCAAGTTTTGACTTGTGCCTGACCCTTGCGCGGCTTACCGAAAGCGTGGAGGGAGATGCTGATGGGCAACACTCAGGGCAACGCGGCGGAGGTCGCACCGGTCGCGGGCAGCGACCCCAAGGCACCGCGCACCGAGCGCGGCCGCCGGACCTTGCGCAAGTTGCTCGATGCCGCTGCCGAGGAGTTCGGCGAGAAGGGCTTTCACGAAGCCTCGGTCAGTTCGATCACCCGCCGCGCGGGCGTGGCGCTGGGGAGCTTCTATACCTATTTCGATAGCAAGGACGCGCTGTTCCGGGCGCTGGTCGCCGACATGAGCGAGAAGGTGCGCACCAGCGCGCGCTCGGCGCTGCATCAAGGCATGGGCGCGCTCGAAATCGAACGCGCGGCGCTCGCGGCATTCCTGCGCTTCGCGGCCGAGCACAAGGAAGTCTACCGGATCATCGATGAAGCGGAATTCGTCGATCCGGCGAGTTACCGCGAACACTACGAAACCATCGCGGCGCGCATCCACGATCGCCTGCGGGCGGGAAGCGCGAGCGGCGCCTTCCGCGACGGGCTGGGCGAGCTTGAGGCCTGGGCGTTGATGGGGATGAACGTCTTTGTCGGCCTGCGCTATGTGGTGTGGGGCAATGCCGAGCTGACCCCCGAGGATGTCGCGGCCGGGGTCAACCGCCTGCTGGCCGAAGGGATCGCCCGCCGCTGATACGCGCGCCGCTTTCCTTGGGTGGCCTCCCGCGATACAGCCCGCAGCCATGATCCTGGTCATCAACGCTCTCGACGATCCCGAACACCTCGCGGCGCTGCGCGAACGCATCGCCATGCTCGAATGGCGCGACGGGCGCGAGACTGCCGGTTCGGTGGCGCGGCAAGTCAAGCGCAACGAGCAGGCGGCGATGGATACCCCCGAAGGGCGGCGGATGCAGGACGAGCTCCTCCCGATCGTCGCAGAGCATCCGGTGGTCAGGGCCGCTGCCCAGCCGCGCCGCTTCTCTCCGCTGCTGATCAGCAAGACGGGCGTTGGCGGCGGCTACGGCGCGCATGTCGACAACGCTTTGATGGGGACGGGTAAGGCCCGGATCCGCACCGACCTGTCGTTCACGCTGTTCCTGTCATCTCCCGACGAATATGACGGCGGCGAACTGGCGATCGATGCGTCCGGCATGACGCAAGAGGTCAAGCCAGAGGCAGGGCAGCTGGTGCTCTATCCGTCGACAAGCATCCACGAAGTAAGGCCGGTGACCCGGGGCGAGCGGATCGTGTGCGTTGGCTGGATCGAAAGCCTGATCACCGATCTCTCACAGCGGGAAATGCTGTTCGATCTGGAAAACCTGCGCGCGTCATTGCGCGCGAGCTTGCCTGCTCAATCGGCCGAATTGCTGACGCTAGACAAGACCATCGCCAACCTGTTGCGGATGTGGGCGCACCCCTGATGGCTTGGGCGCGTTGGCGCGTTTGCCCTTGATGGTGAAGTAGAGGATCAGGCTGACCCCGATCACGCTCGGCCCGGCCCAGATTGCGGGGTTAAAGACGTGTTCGGGGATCAGCCGGATCAGCCCGACCGAAAGGAACGCGGTGTAGGCGGAAATCCCCATGCCGATCAGCGCGCGGAAATGTTCGCCGACGTGGGTGCCGCGCGGAAAGTCTGCCGCCCGCCAGATGTAACGCTGCTGGATCAGCATTGCGACGATGCCGATGAAGGCGACCAGCACCATCAGCGGGTGTCCGACCTTGACGCCGAAATAGCCGCACCAAGCCCCCGTCGTCACCACCGCCACAATCATCGCCTGATAGCGCAGGCCGCGCAGTGCTGTGCGGTCGCGCGCGTGGCGAACCACCGCCAGGCCATAGTCGACAAAGCCGATGGTGAGCGTGCCGAGATAGAGCATCATCCACCCGAACAGGCCGTCGAACAGCGTCCGGTCGGCGATTTCCGGGTGGCGGTATTCCGGCCCGTAGAGCGACAACAGGGCCATCGCGATCGCCAGCGCGCCCGCGCCCAGAAAGCCGTAGCAGGCCGCCTTGCCCCACTTGCGATGATTGGCCGCGCCCTTGCGCGTGGCGATGGGGCCCCAGAATGCGGTCAGCCCCACCACGCCGGTGATGACGTGACCCACAACAATGACTTCGAACAGCGTCATGCAAGCCAGCATGACACATTAAGTGTCCAGTTCCTAGATCATCCTCGAGGAGCGTCAGCGCATCATCGCACCCGTGACGGGGCGACCAGCACCGCATTGGCAATCATCAGATCGAGCCCTTCGAGATAGGCGCGGGTCGAGGGATCATGCGCAAAGCCGATCACCAAGCCGCGGCCCTGCGGCTGGGCCATCAGGTAGGGCTTGTAGGCGAGCTGGCGGCGGTTCTCGTCCCACACATAGCCGCTGGCGATCAGCTTGCCGGGCGCAGCGAAGCGCAGCACGTTGAAACCCTGTGCCCGATCGAGCGGGGTGAAGATCTGCGTCCCCGTCGCCAGCACCACTGCGCCATCATCATAGCCGGCCGAAAGGAAGTGATCCGGATCGGCGACGGTATTGAGCAGAGCGCCCGGCAGAGTATCGGGCAGGGCCTGCTCGTCCTTGATCGCCTCGCGATATTCGGCATCGCTGGTGATTTCGCGGGCGGCTGCAAGGCTGCCCTTGTCGCCGCCTGCCGCTGAAGGTTCACGCCCGAGCGCTGCCTCGCGCTTGACCGCGAGCAGCGGATTGTCGCCGCTGCTGAAGGCTTCGAGGCTCTCGCCCACCGCCACCAGCACCCCGCCGCGCTGGACGAAGCTGCGGAGTGCGCGCTGCCCGCCGTCGCCCAGAGCCGCCGCAGGGTCGCCCTCGGGCATCAGCACCACGTCATAGTCCGATAGGTCGGTCCGGCCGAGGCGGCTGGTGCGGATCGGCACCACCGGCAGGCCGAGCCGCTGTTCAAGCACATAGCGCATCGCGCCGGCGCTAAGCTGCGAGGTGCCATCGTCCCACGCCATCGCGACGCGGGGCAAGGTCAGGCGGACGAAGTGTTCGCTGCCGAGGTTCGGGCCGCTCTCAACCCAGCCGCTGTCCAGCGCCGCAGTCTCGGCGCCGACCGTGCGGGCGAGTTCGGCGAGGCGTTCCATCTTGGCGGGCGTGTTGGCGCCGGTCGGGAACACCACGGTGCCGCGCGGGAAGGTGCGGCCCGCCGTGACAAACGCGCGGTCGGTCACGCGCCCCTCGATCCCTTCGCGCAGTGCGAGTGCGACCAGTCGCGCCTGACCGCTATCGGTCCACGGCACGGCGATAGCAAAGGTGCCGCTGCCGTCCTGCTTCGGGGCGATCGGGGCATCGGCGCGCAGGGGCTCACCGGTTGCCGCGCCAGCGCAGAGGGCAACGTCAACGCCGGCCATCGGCCCGACCGACCAGGCGGTCACATCATAGAGTTCGTGCGGCAAATCCTGCGACCGGCGGCGCTCCTGCTCAGCAAGGAAATCGGGCGGCAGCGGGGTATCGCGGTCGAGCAGGCTCTTCACCAGACGCGCGGCGGGCTGGGCCTGCGGCACGGCCAGATAACCCGCCGGATAGGACTTGCCGCACAGCGTTGCTGCCCCATCGCGGCGCAGCACGGTGATGCCCTGTTCGGCAAGGCGGCGGCCCAGCCTTTCGGCATTCCAGCGCCGCTTGGCGAGATCGATCACATAGCTCCCGCGTCCCGCAGCCCCGCTTGCATTGCCGCTGCGATAGGCGGCAAAATCGCTGAGGAAGCGCGCCGGATTGTCGGCCACAGCGGAGGCAGTCGCAAGACTGGTGGTGAAGTGGTTCATCACCCCGTCGGCATAGGTCAGCTCGGTCCCGTCGCGCCGCGCGAATACCAGCCCGCGCGCCGACCCCTGCTCATATGTCGAGCCGATCGCGCCCTGATGCGCGTTCCACGTATCGCCATAGCCGGGGTAGAACAGGTCATAGACCTCGCGGGTGAAATAGGGCTCGCCGCGTGCATCGAAGGCGGCGGCATTATAGCGGCCGATCAGCTCGTAGGCGCGGACCTGCGCGGCCGAGAGATTGGGGTTGAAGGGCTGGGCTGCGGGGGTAAAGAAATAGGTCTCGTCCCCGCCCATCTCGTGAAGATCGACCACGACGACCGGGTTCCACTGCCGGATCGCCGCGACCTTGCCGCGGGTTTCGGGCTGCGAAAGCGTGAACCAGTCACGGTTCAAATCGAACATGTAGTGATTCACCCGCCCGCTCGGCCACGGCTCGTCATGCTCGGCGGCCTGCCGGTCGGCGGCAGGCACGATCCCGGTCGAGGCGAGGAAGTTGTTCATGAACCGCGCCCGCCCGTCCGGGTTCTGCATCGGATCGATCACAACGATCGTTTCCGCCATGATCTTTGCGGCGCGCGCATCGTCCTTCACGGCGAGCAGGTGGTATGCGGTCATCAGCGCGGCATCGGTCGAGGAAATCTCGTTGCCGTGCACACCATAGGCGAGCCAGGTGACCGGGCGCGCGGTGCCATTGCCGGGCCGTCCGGCGGCGATGTTGGCCATGTCGGCCTTGATGGCATCAAGCCGCGCGATGTTCTCGGGCGAAGAGAGGATCAGGTAATAGAGCGGGCGGCCTTCCCATGTGGTCGCATATTGCACCAGCTTCGCACGCTCGGGCGCGGCCTCGGCGATCGCCTTGAGATAGGAATAGGTCTGATCGGGCGTCGTGATGCGCGTGCCGGGGGCATGGCCCACTGTCGCGGTGAGCGTCGGGATGGCGGGATCGAAGCTGCCCTCGATAAAGGACTGCGCCTGCGCCGGTTGCACCGCAGCCCAGACCATCGCCAGACCCGCGAGCCAGCGGCCCATCATTCCGATACGCATAGTGATTCCCCGATTGGCCATGACGGCGCGTGACGCCCATGCCTTGCCGCGAATTCGCGAGGCCGGTCAAGCGGGGAGGGGTGAATGACGAAGGTCGGCGCGCTAATCCCGCTGGGCCAAGGCGGTGGAATTCGCTAAGCTCACCACAACACTTGCCAACTACAAGGCTATGCGCTGCGCGCTCTTTTGCCACCCGAAGCTGGAGCAGGTGATCGTCGCCTTCTCTGAAGGGAGTTTGACCAACACACTCCCCCCGCCATCAAACTTGCTCTGTACTGTCTACACTTCATGGAACTGGAGCGCGTAGGCGGATCTGACCATGAAGAGGTTGCCACTGACGGCCTCTAATATGCCGGGGCAACCTCAATCCTGGCAATGCATTGCCTTACGGACATCATCACCCCGATTGAATATTTTCTCGGTCAAGGCTGGCGAGCAAGCTATTGATTTTGCTTTTTGAGGAACAATTGACGGTTAGCCCGCGCGCTGCCCGCAATGTTATCTGGCCGCTTCCATTGCAGCCGCATCGCCCGCTCCTGTGCGGCATCATTCAGGCGGCGCATAAAAGTGCGGAGTTTCGCCTGATCGCTGCGAACATCGAAGGCCTCGAGCAGATAGTCATCGGTTCTGAGCATCTGGGCCCGCATCGCTTGCCGGAATTCCTCAAGCACCCCGGCATAGGCGGGGAGACCCGCAAGATTGACGAGGCAATCGGGATCAGTCTGCAAGTGACACAATTCCTCAACGGGCGGCCCCAGATAGTAGTCTAGGCGCGCCTTGATCGCAGGATCGGCGGGCGCATTGCGCACCATTTGGCGATAGGACTGGTGGTTCATATCGTCGTTCTTGATTGCGTGCTCGCCATCGGACCAGGCATTGAAGACATAGAGCCAGTCCTGTCCGATCGTGGCTCTCATTGGCACGGGATAGCCTCTGGCATTCTCGTCAAAGCTGCCAAACACATAGGGTGGCGGTGGCGATGAAGGCGCCAGTAACGACCTGCCGAGATAGCGAGGTCCGGCCGGCATACTGACGCCCGCTGCCTCCAGAACGGTGGGCATCAGATCGACGGCTGAAACGAGGCCGGCCTCGGCACTGCCGGGTGTGATCCGGCCCGGCCACTGCATCACAAGCGGCGTCTTCAGGCTGTTGTCGTAGACGGACGATTTGGCGAATGGGAACGGCATCCCATGGTCAGACAGGAAGATGACCAGCGTATTTTCCTCGAGACCGCTTGCCCGCAGTGACGCCATGATTTCGCCAACGGTGTCGTCTGCGCGTCTGACCGAATTGAAGTAGTTGCGCACATCCCTTCGGATGCCCAGAAGATCAGGCAGAAAGGCCGGAACGGGGACTTCGGATTCGGCGATGATCCGGCTGGGGAGATAGGTATCAGCCCTCGATGCCTTGGCCGCGTCATCATTGAAGTTCGGCTTGTGGGGATCGGCGATGTTGACCACCAGATAGAAGGGTTTTTGTGCAGTCCGCGCCGCCTCGAAAAAGCCAGCGCTGGCCTTGCCCATCTTGCGGGCCGAATATTTCCCCGCAGCTCCGAGCTCCTTTCGGATATCCCAATATAGACGGTGGTCGGGTGAGGCGTTGGTGTCGTCAGATTTGTTGATCACGCCGGTGAAATAGCCTTGCCGTCGCAGTTCGGACGCGATCGAGGGCGTGTCACGATCGTCAATGTAGAAAAAGCCGGTCGCACCGGTCTGCTGCGGATAGAGGCCGGTCTGGAGGGCGACGCGTGAGGGCGAGCAGTTCGATGCGGTCACGTAGGCGCGATCGAACCTGCGGCCATTGCGGGCCAAAGCGTCGATATTTGGGGTGATGTCATTGACCGGGCTGCCGAATGCACCGACCGAGTTCCAGTTCATGTCATCGACCGTGATGATGAGGATGTTGACGCGGCTCGCATCAGGCTGGTCGGCAACGGCAAGCGTGGCGCCAAAGATCGCGATCGCAAGCGCAATAAGACGGGCAAGAAACGTCATGGCGTTCTCCATTGCAATGCAGGCACGCAGCACCTCAAAGTCCGCTGGTTAAAAGCGAAGCGATTGCGAAAGACGCCGGCTACGCTAGCCCCCATTGCCGATCTTGCTGCAAACCCGCATAGTATGCTGAGGAAAGTAAAGCGGGCGTGGTCCGGGCTTGGGGGCAGGATCGATAATGTCATTGAAACGGTCTGCCGGAATGCTTGTAATCGCTTCCGTTCTGCTCGGCTGCGCGGCGACGCGCGCAGAGCCGGGGGGAGAGGGCGACGTTGTCTCCGCGCCGACGCCGATAGAAGCAGCGACCGTCGAGCCCCAGCTGATTGGCTACAAGTCGACTGCAAGCCGCGAACTCTTTCTGCATGTTTTCAACCCTGATGCGGCGGCTTTTCCTGGCACAAGACCCGCGATCATCTTCTTCCACGGCGGAGGGTGGGTCGAAGGCAATGCGCAGATCATGTACGATCAGGCGCGGCATCTGGCGGAACAGGGCATGGTCGCTATCTCTGCGGATTATCGCCTTGAACAGACCGACGGTACCGACCCGCGCACCGCACTGGCGGATGCCATATCGGCAATGCGCTATGTGCGGACCCATGCCAGAGCATTGAAGATCGACCCCGAACGTATTGCCGCCGGCGGCGGATCGGCCGGCGGGCACCTCGCCGCTGCGCTGGCGACTTCCCACGGGTTCGAGGATCCGGACGAAGCCAGCGAAGTGACCTACCGTCCTTCTGCGCTCGTGCTTTTCAATCCGGTGATCGACAACGGGCCTAACGGTTATGGTTTCGAGCGGGTGTCCGCATATTGGCGCCAATTCTCGCCGGCCCACAATATCACGCGCGGCCACCCACCCACGATCATCATGCTCGGCACGAACGATCAGCTTATCCCGGTCGCAACGGGCGAGGCCTATTGCGACAAGGTACGTGCGGCCGGATCGGGGTGCCAGTTGCATCTCTATGAAGGTCAGCCGCACGGCTTCTTTAGACAGAGCCGATCCAAGCTCTATTACCGCAAGACGCTGGACGCGATGGACGCGTTCCTTGCCGCGCTCGGCTATATCGCCCGAAACGACGGGTAAGATCGCCGTCAGCCCGCAGGTGCTTCACCCAGCGCCTGCATCTTTTCGAAGCCAAGCCCATTGAGCACCTGCAACGCCTTTTTTTCAAAGGCTTCGCGCGAAGGCGGCGCTCCGGTGTCGCGGCACGACTGCGCGACGAAGCCCTGCATTGTCTGGAAGTATTGCTGATGAAGGTGATAGAGCGCCCGTTTGCGCCCGCTCTCATCAATCAGCGACATTTCCTTGGAAGTGCCGTCCTCGGCGTACTCGTTGTTGTACATCTGCCAGATCAGCGCAAAGGGCAGCTCCAGCTCGATTGCGACTTGCATTACGAAGCGGCTTTTCATGTATTGCTGCTTCACGGTCAGCGGCTTGGACTTGTCGGCGTGATAACCGTATTCGCCGATGAAAACCCGCCGCGCAAAGAGCAGGCCCGGCTTTGGCGCCAGTTGCCCTTCGAGATAGGCGAGGGTCTGGGTCAGTGGCTGACGGATCGATTCCAGATCGGGCTTGGGCGATGCCTTGATCGCTTCGTAGGCGGAATAGGACACTAGATCGGGATTGACCTCCCTCAGCACACTATGGGCGATGCTGGGGCGGCCCTCCACCGCCTTCTTGACGAGATTGGCCTCGATGTAGTGATATACCCCGACATCCGTGTGCGGCACGGCGGCCCTGGCATTGTCGACAGCCAGCTGGCGGATCTTCATCCACGCGATCATGCCGTCAACCGCGGTTGGCGAAGGATCGAGTTCGCGGTTCTGGCGGCCCAGCAGCAGCCAGTCGCCCTCCCAGTTCCCGAGCATGAAGACCTTGCCGGTGCCGGAGTAGCGTTCCAGCAGCCATGCCGTCAGGGCATACATTTCGTCGTAGTATTGGCGCGCCTCGGTCATATTGACCCCGTCGCGCCAGTTGGCACCCGTGAAGGAGTGGACCCACGCCTGATAGTAGGTGAAGTCTTTGTCGAGCGCTTGCTGGATAGCGGGCGAGGCCTGCAAATACTCCAGCGTGGACCTGGCCTTGCGGGCGGCTTCCTGCGAACCGTAATTCGGCGCGGCCCCTTGCGCGAGCGAGATCTTGAGCAGGTTCGAGCCCATGCCCCTGACATTCTCGGCCTGCTCGATCAGACGGTTGCCTTTGGTGTGCTGGTACGGGCCGCCAATCGCCTGAGTGCCGAGGATATAATTGTAGCCGCGTGCGGCAGCTTCAGGGGATGCGGCACAGCTGGCTTCGGCTTGCGCCCTAGCTGGGTGGCTCGTTACTGCCACTGCGAGCACTATCGCAAAGCCTAACCGTCCGGCGATGCAGCGGGTCTCAAATGCCCGCAATGTCACTGCGTTTCTCCGTTCTTCATGGGAGCGACGCTGCTCCGGGCGGGCCTTCGCCTGCCTGATGGCAGTGATGGTCCGCCCGCGAGACATCAGAAGCTCACGGCAACGCCGACGTTGAACCTGCGACCAGCTAGCGAGACGTAGTTCACGAGCTGCTCGTACTTGAGGTAACGGAACGTTCCGGTGTTCGTCAGGTTCACGGCATCGAGAGTGAAGCGCAGGTTGCGGTTCACATTGACGCGCGCCGCGAAGTCGAGCTGTCCGCGTGCTGCTTCGATTTCCGGCAGGGCCTCAGGCCGGGCAAAGCCGAGCTGCACAATCTCACGCCGAGTGAAGGCGGACCGCCAATTGTAAGCGAGCCGCAGGTTGATCTTCTTGTCGTCGTAGAAGGCGCCGGCATTGTAGGTGTACTTCGACAAGCCCCGTCGACCGATCGGATCGCCTTCCTGATCGCGAAGGTCGCTTGTCTCGTCGATATAGGTGAAGTTGCCCGTTATCCCCAAGTGCCGCAGCAAGCCCGGCAGATAGGTGAAGGCATGGGCCGCGCCCAGTTCGATACCCTTAAGCTTTGTGCCGCCGAAATTGCCAAAGGTGGTGACCGAGAACACCTCGCCGTTGATATCACGGGACGTGGGCACCGGATCGCGGAAAATCGTGGTGTCGATGTTCTTAATGAAGGCCGCGACCGACAGATAGCTGCCCTTGTCGTAATACCATTCGAGCGAGGTGTCGAAGTTGTCCGAGTGGACCGGATTGAGGAACGGATTGCCCGCCACCCCGAAGCCGGCGAAATCAGGATCGACGTCGGATCGGGTTAGTTCCAGTCCCGGCGAGATCTGCGTCAGCGCCGGGCGCCCCAGCGTGCGCGAATAGGCGACGCGGGCAACGAGGTCTTTGGACAGACCGAAATTGACGTTCGCCGAGGGCAGCCAGTCGTCATATGTGTTGTTAAAGGTGACAATGCTGTAGCTGGTGGGCGTACCCGGATTGATCAGATAGCCCGACGAGGTTGTCTTGGTCTCGACATAGCGAAGGCCGACATTGCCAAACATCGCCACGCTGCCCAGATCAGTACGGAAATTGGCGCGCAGATATCCCGCCATGGTCTGCTCGGTGACGCGGAAGCGTTCGTCTTCCACTTCGTAGAACCCGGAGCCCGCCGCCGGGTCTACAGCGCGGATGTCAAACAGGTTGAAGTAGTTCGCGACACCGGTCACATCACACCCGGCGGTCGATCCGAAGGTCATCGGGAGATTGCCGCCGTAACGCGCGAGAATGTCGGGATTGCCGGCCGTGGTCAGACATGAGCTGAGGAAGGTTGCGGTTGCCGCGGCACCTGGATCAGTGGTGTTGGCCGGGTTGAGCGGCACGGCCCAGATGTTGATCGACTGCACCGGATCGCGCACGCCCTGCCCAAGGACGGCGGTCACGCCGCCCCCTTCGTTGGGGTTTTCATACCGAGCGCGCTCAAAGCTGCGCTCGGCCCAACGGAAACCAGCCTGGAAGGATTCGAAGAAGCCCATGTCAGGCTCCCACGTCGCATCAAAGCGGATGGAGTCGTCGGTGTTCTCGGTATCGGCCGCATTGCGTTGGAATTGCCGATAACGGTAGCGGCGGTAGCTGAGATCGCCCGGGTTGAGGGTGACCAGGTTGGCCTCGTCCACCACTGAATTGACCCCGTAGGCCGACGACGGGAACGGGTTTTCGTAGAAGGTGACGAGTGGTATCAGGTTGTCGCCGCGCTGATAGTCGACGAAATTGTAGAAATCCTGGTTGTTGAAGCGCGGATTGGTGCCGCCCTGTTGTTCGATGCTGGCGCTGAGCTGACCGAAATCGAGCGTGTTAGCCGTTCCGCGCGAGGTCGTGGCCTTGGCATGAAGGGTCAGGCTGTCAGTCGCGTCCCACGTCGCCTCGGCCGAGAACTGTTGCGATTCCCGTGCGATCTCGTTGATCGAAGGCGCAGCGCCAACGCGGGTGGTGAACGACGCCAGCCGGCCGCCGGTGAGGACATAGACATCGCCGAACCCAGCCGAGGTACCCAGCTGCTCAAAAGTTGCACCAGGGCCGCCGACCAGAATCCCCGAACGGGGGATGTTCGAGACGATGTTCATGTTCGCCCCGGTCAGACTCTCGTTTAGATCGGTCAGCACCGCATCAAAGCGGATATCGAGATTGGACGCGGGCTTCCATTGCAGCGTGCCGTTGAACGATTTGCGGGTATCGTCGCGCACGCGCTCGGACACGCCGAAGGCGCCGGGAATGTAGTAAACATCGTTGGCGTCGCTCAGCCCGTCCCCGTTGGGATCGTCAACGGCATAGCGATACGGATTGGGCCGCGATCCGCCACCGGTGGCATTGGGAATCGTGGCGAGCTGGAAGAAGTTGTAGTTGAGCGCGGTCTGGTTCGTGCCCTGGCTGGGCGGTGCATCGACATTGCCGATCCGGCGCGTCCAGATGCCCGGCGCGTCGATCACCTCGTTGCCGCCATAGACATAGGCGTAGCTCGCAATCTCCTTGTAACCGAGATTAACGATCACACCGAAATCGCCAAGCGGCGTATCGAGAAACTTCTTTTGCAAAAAGAGGTTGCCGTCCTGGCGATTGATATCACCGACCTCGGCGCGCTTTGCAGTGCCCGAAAGGTTGAGGATCAAATCACGTTTGCCGGAAAGCGGCGCGCGGGTTTGAAGATTGATCGTCCCGCCAAGCGAGCCTTCGATCTGATCCGCCGTCAGCGCCTTGAGAATCTCGACACCAGCGAACAGCTCGGCCGGAAGGTCCTGGAAGTTGACGCTGCGGTCATTGCCGTTGCTGAGGTCGACATCGCCTGTGCCCGAGGCAATGGCACCATTTACGGTGACGTTATTCTCCGAAAGGCCCCGGACCTGGACCTGCCGGCCCTCGCCGTCGTTGCCGCGATTGACCTGCACGCCTGTGATGCGCTGGAGTGCTTCGGAAATGTTATCGTTGGCAAGCTGGCCGATGTCCTCGGCATTGATGACATCCTTGATCTCTGATGCTCGGCGTTTGTCGTCGATTGCGCTTTCGATTGACTGACGCACACCCGACACGACGATGACGTTGTCAGTCGCAGCATCTGCAACCTCGGCAGCCGGCGTTTCCGGGCTCTGAGGAGCGCTGTCCTGCGCTGATGCTGCTGAGCATGCGAGGCCCAAGGCGCCTGCGACTAGGGCCAGCTTTGAGCCCGACGCGACTAGATGCTGCTTCATGTTTTCACTCCCCCAGCCATTTTAGGCTCTCTCGACATCTATTTTTTGTTGAAGGCTGCCGAGCCCTATCGGTCGATGCGCCAAACCCGGATCAAATGATCCAGCGTGCATTCTGACCGCGTCCTCTTTACCCCTCGACCTGGAGACTACACCGACATAATGGCTTTAGTAAAGAAATTTGTTTCATTTAAACTGAAGGCACTTGACGCCTGACCTGTCGGTTCGAGCCCGGCCTCGAGAAACTCATAAAGATGGACGGGTGAATCTAGGCAAATTGGCCGACCAGGGTGTGTGGCAATCCATTGTCACTTGACCTCAGGTGACAACTATACCTAAAATGGTTTTCATAAATGATGGCGGGTATCGACTCGTTGAGGGGAGGAAATCGATGGTCTGGCTGCGCAAGGCTCTTGCCTTCCTGCTCGTGCTTGGCGCCCTGGCGGCTCCGGTCACCAGTGCCAGCGCTCAGGCAGCAACAGCAGGTGTCATTCTTGCTGGCCCACTCAATGCAGTCTTTCCGCCGGCAGGTAATGCCATCCGCAAAGACTTTCCCGTTGCTGTAGATCCGCAGTCTACCTGGACGATCAAGAGCTGGGTCCGGATCGATTTGCCGTCGGATGGCGCACGAACGGTCCTTTCTCTTATCGACCAAGGCGGCAACGCTGTGGTCGACGTGGGTATTCGTTCCGGTCGGATTTTCGCTGAAAGCGCGGCTGGAAGGGCCGTGTCTTCCGTGCATGGAAAGCCGGGTGAATGGTTGCTGGTCACCCTTACGGCGGACAGCACTGGTCTTGCCCTGCAAGTCAGCGGGGAACGAGTTGTCAGGTCGCGTTTTCAGCCCAGCGCGGCGGCAGTTGCTGTGATCATGGCGCCGCGCGCTGAAGGCAAGGATGTGTTCCGCGGGGCGATCG
Organism: Porphyrobacter sp. LM 6; assembly: GCF_001720465.1. Classification (NCBI taxonomy): domain Bacteria; kingdom Pseudomonadati; phylum Pseudomonadota; class Alphaproteobacteria; order Sphingomonadales; family Erythrobacteraceae; genus Porphyrobacter; species Porphyrobacter sp. LM 6. The sequence continues at coordinate 2,857,349 of NZ_CP017113.1, read as the reverse complement.
CCAGTCTGACGATGTGGCAGGGTAATCCGCCGCTAGTGGCGCGCACGGATTGGCGCAAGCCAGATGAGCGGCTGATCCAGTTTGAAACCGGCAGCCCGACCTGGCCACTACAGACCAAGCAGACCATGGGACTGGCATCGCCGCAGGATCCCGCGAGCCTGCCGGTCAGTCGCGCGCCAGATGCGAAAGGGCCTCCGGCTGCCAAGCCTGCACCAACTGCCGCTCTGACGCCTGCGGGTGAAGGGCGCTGGGTGGTCGGTGCATGGAGACTTGCGGCCGCACCGGATGTGAGCACGGCGCCCGCAACAATTTCCCGACCCGACTTCGATGCTAGCGGCTGGTTGCCTGCCATTGTGCCGGGCACCATCCTCGCGACCTATGTCGCCAACGGGGTCTATGCCGACCCGGCTTACGGCCTCAACAACCTGCTTATTCCCGAAAGCCTGAACCAGCAGGACTACTGGCTGCGTGCCGAATTCGAACGTCCCGATGGCGGCCAACGGGAACTGCAGGCATTGGAATTCCTCGGCATCAACTATGCCGCCGAAATTTGGGTCAATGGCGAGCGGCTCGGCATGACCGAGGGCGCGTTCATCCGCGGCCGCTTTGTGTTACCGGCGCGCTTCCAGACCGGACAGCGCATTGCGGTCGCCGTCCGAGTCTTGCCCCCGCCGCATCCGGATCTGCCGCATGAGGAATCGCTCACCGCAGGTCCTGGTCAGAACGGGGGGGCGATGGCGATCGACGGCCCCACCTTCAGTGCGAGTCAGGGCTGGGACTGGATCCCGAGCGTGCGCGACCGCAATACCGGCGTGTGGCAGGAGGTTGTGCTCGAGGCGACCGGCGATGCTCGGATCGGCGATCCGCATGTGCGCACGGTGCTGCCGAATCCTGATAATTCACTGGCTGAACTGACCATCGAAGTTCCGGTCATCAATGATGCGGACTCCGAACGCGCGGTCGAAATCGAGGCGCGCTTCGGCGATGTTACCTTGCGCCAGACCGCAACCCTTGCCCCGATGGCAAATTCAACGGTTCGTTTTGCGCCCGATAGATTCGCACAGCTGCGCCTGCGCAACCCGAAGCTTTGGTGGCCGAACGGCTATGGTGAGCCCGTGCTGCATACCCTCGTTCTGACCGCGCGCGTCGATGGGGCCGTTAGCGACACCCGTGACATCCGCTTCGGCATTCGCGAGATCAGCTACGAGCTGTCGCTGGTCGATTCTGCCGAGGAATTGCAGCGTGTCGCGGTCGCGCCGGCGCGCAGCATGGGTGAGCAGCTGCTCGATGTTGCGCACAAGGGTATCCGCAAGGTGCCCGGCGGTTGGGCCGTTTCGCTGGCGCGCGATGTGGCAGGGTCCCCCGCGCTCGCTCCGGTCGCGGATAACGCTCTCGCGCCGCACTTACTGATCCGAGTCAATGGCGTGCCGATCGCGGTGCGCGGGGGCAACTGGGGCATGGACGACTGGATGAAACGCGTTACGCGCGAACGGATGGAGCCTTTTTTCCGGCTCCACCGCGATGCCAACGTCAACACCATTCGCAACTGGATGGGTCAGAGTACCGAGCGCGTGTTTTTCGATCTTGCCGATGAATACGGCCTGCTGGTCCTCAACGACTTCTGGATTTCGACCCAGGATCACAATGGCGAACCGGGCGATACTGCGCTGTTCCTAGCCAATGCCGCCGACACGATCAGCCAGTTTCGGCATCACCCCTCGATCGCGCTGTGGATCGGACGCAACGAAGGTGTCCCGCCTCCCATGCTCAATACAGGACTTGAGAAGCTGGTGCGCGAGATCGATGGCACCCGCGCATACCTGCCCAATTCACGCGAGGTGAACATGGCCGGAAGCGGCCCGTGGAACTACCAGCCGCCGGAAGCCTATTTCACTCGAATCGGGCGAGGATTCTCCACTGAGGTCGGCACGCCATCCTTCCCGACGCTGGAAACCTTCAGGACGATGATGCCGGCTGAGGACCAGTGGCCGATCAGCGACACTTGGGCCTATCACGACTGGCACCAGGGCAAGGCCGGTGATGTCGCAAGCTTCATGAAGGCGATGCAGAACCGCCTAGGTGCTGCAAGCGATCTGGTCGATTTCGAGAACAAGGCGCAGCTTCTGAACTACGAAGCCCACCGAGCCATCTTCGAAGGCATGAATGCAGGCCTGTTCACACGCAACAGCGGTCGTCTGCTGTGGATGACCCATCCCGCTTGGCCGAGCACGACGTGGCAGATCTATAGCTATGACTACGACACGCACGCTGCCTTCTTCGGATCGAAGAAAGGATCGGAGCCGGTTCACGTGCAGATAAACCTGCCGGAACACTCTGTGGCGGTGGTCAATAGTCTTGGCGATGCGATTGGCGCGGGCAAGGTACGGGTCCGCAACTACGCCTTCGACGGGCGGTTGCTCGATGACCGCATGATCGCCGCTAAAGTCGCGGCCTACGCGGTTGCCGAAATTGGCGCTGCTGTGCCCGATACGCTTTTTAACGGCACCCCAGTGGTGATCACGAAGCTTGAACTGTTCGACAAGGATGATCGCCTGCTGAGCGAGAACCTCTACTGGCTTGCCCGCGAACCTTCAGGCTATCGCGCGATGGACACGATGAAGGCGGCAAACGTAAGCGTGTCCGCCAAGCAAACGGCACATGCCGACGAACACGAAATCGTGGCGACGCTGTCTAACGCGAGCGCTCATCCGGCCCTGCTGGTGAAGCTATCGTTGCTCGATGCAGCGGGCGAGCGGGTGCTGCCGGCATATTGGAGCGACAATTACGTGTCCTTGCTGCCGGGCGAAATGCGCAGCGTGACGATCCGGTCGCCGAAGTCCGCATCAAGGCCGCATACGATCAGCGTGCGGGGCTGGAATGTCGAGGCGAGGACATCGCAAGTGGCGGAATGAGAGCGATTCAACGGTGGGGGTGGTGATGGCGACTTCAATACTGGCTGGTGTCGAACTGGGGGGAACCAAGTGCGTTTGCGTGCTTGCAACCCCGACGGGCGAAATCCTCGCACAGGAGCGGGTCGATACGCTCGCGCCAGATGTCACCCTGCCGCAGATTAAGGCGATCCTGCACCAGTGGTTCGAAACCCGCCGCGACATTTCTGCGCTCGGCATCGCCTCGTTCGGGCCGGTGGATGTGGACAAGGCTTCGCCGGGGTGGGGCAAGATCGGGCAGACCCCGAAGGCGGGCTGGACCGGCGTCGACATCGTGCAGGAACTCAGCGCAGGCCTCGGCGTGCCGGCGGTGCTCGATACCGACGTGAACGGCGCAGCTCTGGCGGAAATGCGCTGGGGCGCGGCTGTCGGCCTTGCCGACTTTGCCTATGTCACCATTGGCACGGGAGTGGGCGTGGGACTGATCGTCGACGGTGCGCCGATCTGCGGGTTCGGCCATGCTGAGCTGGGTCATATGCGTATCCCGCGCGTGGCAGGCGATACCTGGCCGGGATCCTGTCCCTATCACGGCGACTGTGTTGAGGGGCTGGCTGCCGGCCCTTCTATCATCAGTCGTTCGGGTATGCGCGCCAGCCTGATTGCGACCGATGATCCGATCTGGACCCTCGTCGGTCATGCTATAGCGCAAATGCTACACAACATCGTGCTGAGCGCGACCCCGCGGCGGATATTCCTGGGCGGTGGTGTGATTACCGCGCAGCCGCAGCTCTTTCCGATCATACGGCGCGAATTGCAGGCGAGCCTGAACGGCTATGTCAGCTCACCCGAGCTCGATCGCATCGAAGAATATATCACCCCGCCGGGGCTCGGCACGCTGGCAGGCCCTCTCGGCCCGATCGCACTTGCCGCAGCGCTTGCCGGACAGGCAACCCGGCGCCCTGCCGCAGTTGCTTGAGCCTGCTATCAGGCGTCGATCTTCATTAGCGCTGTGCGGTTGGGCAGGAAACGGCTGGAGAATGGCAGGATAGCCGCGCCTATCGCCGCTGCGTCCTCAGAAAGCTCGGCACGGCGGATTGGCGCACGCGCCGGCAGCGACGCTCCGCGGTGCCGGAAGTTCAGCGCAAGTCGGTCGCAGAGTTGATCGACTAACGTAGTCGGCAGTCGCCCACCAATGAAGATCGCGGCAGGGTCGATGACCGCATTGATGACCATCATCGGTTCAGTCAGCAGATCGGCCGCCTTGTCGATCCACTGGCTCGCGGCTTCGCTCTGTGCGCCACTGAGCTGGTCCAGCGGGCCGGGATCAGGAAATCCGGTCTCGGCAAGGTGACTATAAAGGCCTGACAGGGAAGCTACATCTTGCAAGACGACCGGATTACGCCGCGTCCGACCGATCGGCAAGAAGCCGATTTCGCCGCTTCGGCCGGACGAACCGGTGACGGAGTGGCCGTCGATCACCAAGCCTCCGCCCAGCCCGGCGTTGACCAGCAGGTAAAAGAAGGTCTGTGCGACCCTCCCGTGTCCGAATTGAAGCTCGCCGATGGCCGCGGCGGTTGCGTCGTTCTCTATAGTGACTTCGAGGCCGTGCATTCCCAGTAATTGCTTCAGGTCAACGGTTTCCCAGATGGCGAATTCACTCGGACGGTGGGGCAGGTCGACCCCGCCGAAATCGTCCGGAATGGCCACACCGATGCCGGCAATCCGACCCATGTCGATCACGCCAGCCGCGCGTATCGATTCGAGGTTCCTGCTGACGAAATCCCGCACCTGGTCGGGCATCGGGAACTGGATGTTCTCGACGATCCGAAGCCGCAGCTCGCCCAGGAAATCGAGCGCAACCATCGTCATGTGATCGCGGTCGATATTGACGCCGATTGAGAATGCCCCGTCAGGATTGATCGCAAGTTTAAGCGCGGGTTGGCCGCGTTCACCCCGCCGCCGTCCTGCTTCAATGATCAGACCATCAGCAAACAACTTGCGGGCGATGTTGGTGATCGAGGGCGGGGTAAGCCCGGTGATTTCGGCCAGTTCGACCTTGGTTACCGGCGCATTGAGCCGAATTGCCTGCAACGTCACTCGCTGGTTGTGCGAGCTGCCGCGCTCGAGGTTGGTACCAGACAGGCCGGAGCTGAGCAGGTTCACCCGGTCGCGCGCAGAAAAACCGACGCCTGAAGCCTTGCGTTCGGTTGTCGACATTGGTGCGCTTTCTCCAGTTCCGGGCCGGCGTATCCTACGACGGCTCTAGTCGCCTGGCCTCGTTAGTGCAATTTTTCGCAATTGCCGAGACGGTCCTATCTTAATGCGGGGCAGGCTTTCCGCCCTCGGACTTCATCCCGTTTCTCAAATCACCTTCTGTCCCGTCGCGCAGCCAGCGATCGGGAAAGCTTCCCGGTCCCGAACCGTTCCGGTTCCGCAGAACCGATCCTTCGTCTGTCCGCTCGGTAAAGGTCACGCTCGATCGTTCCTGCTGCGGATCAAGCCCGGCAAACAGGTCCGCACGCATTTTCCTGACCACCGGCCGTAGTTTGGGATCGGCGATCAGGTTTTTCATCTCCTTGGGATCTTCTTGGAGGTCGTAAAGCTCCTCGGTGTCCCAGATGCCGTGATACTGGATATACTTATAGCGATCGCCGCGCAGCGCGAAGGTCGTGGGGGTCTGGGGGTAATTGTATTCCCAGTAATATTCGTAATTGAGTGAGGTCCGCCACGGCCCATCGAACGGGCGGCCCAGCAACAGATCGGCGTAACTCATACCGTCGAAACGGACGCCCTGAGGCGCCTTTACGCCGGCGAGCGCCAGGAAGGTCGGAGCAATGTCGATATTGGCAACGATCTGGTTGACCACACGCCCCTTTGGCATGCCGCCGCCAAAGGCGATCAGCGGCACACGCATCGATTCCTCATAGGCGCTCCGCTTGTCGATCATCCCGTGTTCGCCAAACATGAAGCCATTGTCGCCCATCATCACCACGATGGTGTTCTTGAGCATTCCCTTCTTCTGCAGCGTCGCGATGATTTCACCGATGCCTTCGTCCACCGAGGAGAGCGTCTGGTTATAGCGTAGCTTGAAATCGATCACGTCCATCGTTGAGTGATAAGGGAATTCGACCCCGTGCCAGGAATTGCGCTGATCCTTGGTCCAGCGTGGCTTGTCGGCGTAATTTTCCGGCGTATCGGCCATGCTGTCGGGCAGCTTGATCGCGTCCCGGCTGAGCGTGCCTTCGTGACGCTTCGCCGGGATGAAGTCGGCGTGCACTGCCTTGTGGCTGAGATAAAGGAAGAAGGGCTTGTCGTTGCGCTGCTTCCTGAGGAAGTCGAGCGCGTAACTGTTGAGCTCATCGGTGATGTAGCCTTGGCGTTCCACGCGTTTGCCATCGACATTGAGAGTATGGCGCGGGCCGCCCTTGCCGTCATCGGGCAGATATTCGCCCTGGCCTTTGAAACTGATCCAGCGGTCGAACCCCGGCTGGGGATCATCGCTGTGGCCGCCCATGTGCCATTTGCCGATGAAAGCGGTGCGGTAGCCTGCGGCTTGCAGGGCCATCGGGAAGAAGAAAGCCCCGGGACGGAACTTGATGTTGTTATCGGCGATGCCGTGGTTGTGCATATATTGCCCGGTGAGGATCGAGGCCCGGCTCGGGCTGCACAGCGCAGTGGTGACGAAGGCGTTGGGAAAATACACGCCTTCGCGTGCGATCCGGTCCATGTTCGGGGTATTCAAGGCCGGATCGAGGAAGCCCATCGCGTCGAAGCGCTGGTCATCGTTGAGGATGAAAATTATGTTGGGCTGGGGGCGCGGCTTGCTCGCTTGCGCCACCGCAGTCTCCGGCATGGCGCTTACCGAAAGGGCAATCATCGCAACCGCGAAGCCGGCAAAGGCCGTCCTGCAAAGCGAGCGAATTCCGGTCATAGCCATCCTCTACCTCTTTCCTGCGGCGGGCGTGTTGCAGCCCGTAATTCTCATGCCTGCGCGTCTCTTCCATATGCGATAAGCATTGCGCCACCGGCTTCCAAAATCACATCGACTGCCGCATCGGCCAGCCATACCGTTCCCGGCACGAGTTCCGTCCCATCGGCCATGCAAACCGACGCAATCGGCATGAGCCAAACCGGAATGGAAGAGCTGGCCGCAATGTGATGATCGTATGGTCCCCGCAGACGTTCGATCACGAATTTGGGGGCCTCGATAAGCACTTCGCGCGACGGACCTACCGCGCGGATCGGATGGTGCGCGAATGGCCCGGCCACCGAAGCGGCGATGCCATCGTCGAGATGTAGCGGGCGAGGGCGACCATAGTCGTAAAGCCGGTAGGTCAGATCGACATTCTGTTGGATCTCGAGCAGCGAGAGCCCCGCGCCAATCGCATGGACTGTGCCTGCGGGAACGTAGAAAAAGTCGTCCGGCTTGACCGGATGCCAGACCATCAGCTCCTCGATACTGCCATCAAGCGCGGCGGCGCGAAGCTGTTCGGGCGAGAGGTCGTGCGTGAAGCCTGCACCGATAGTGGCACCGGGTTCGACGGAGAGCACGTACCACGCCTCCTCCTTGCCCCGCACATGGCCGCTCGCGCGCGCCTGTTCGTCATTGGGATGAACCTGGATCGAGAGCTTCTCGGAAGTAAAAAGACGCTTCACCAAGAGGCTCGCCGCTGCCTCATCGGCAAACCAGACTTCGCCGATCGGTTCTTCCGACCTTGCAGCCTCGCCATAGATGGCGGGGATCGCAGTCTGACCCCAGACCTTCTCGACCGCTTGCCCCTGAAGTTGCCGGATAGCCATTGTTCTGCTCCTCAGTGTCCAGCCGACGAAGCGGCCGACCCGGTGCGAAGCACCGCGGCGCGGCGGGCAGCGAGCCCAAAGCCCAGCAGAACCACATAACATGCCGCCGGAACGACGAAGGCTGTCGCGTAACTGGTCGCTCCCGATGCCAGCCCGACCAACAGTGGCACCGCTGCACCGCCGACGATCGAGAAACACAGGAACCCCGAGGTGGCCTCCTCGCTTGCGCTCGACCGTTCGAGCGTCAGCGTAAAAATCACCGGGAACATGATCGAATTGAACAGCCCGATCCCAAGCGCCGCATATCCCGCCACCGATCCGCCGACGCCGGCGACGAACAGGCAGATGGCCCCTGCCGCCCCTGCGAAAGCGGCTAACAGTGTCGTCGCTGGAACGCGTGTCAGCAGCGCCGACCCGATCAGCCGCCCAATCATCGCTCCGCCCCAATAGAGGCTAACCATCTTGCCAGCCTGCTCAAGCGATATTCCCAGCACATCGTCGCTATTGAGGAACAACGCCATCTGTGTGCCAATCGCGACTTCTGCTCCGACATAAAGAAAGATCGCTCCGCCGCCGAGCAGCGCCCAGTGCGAGGAGGCCGCCTCGGCCAGAATCGCGAAGACCGAGCGCTGGTCGCCATCGGATGACGCATCGGGCATGGCACGGGTAATCAGGCCGCGGGCAAACCAGATGAACAACGCCAAAAGCGTAATGAGCACCGCGATCCACAGGAAGGCTGCATCAATCCCGGTCAATGCAGCATCACGCACCGCCGCCGTAATCGCCACACCCTCTTTGACCTCAACCCCCTTCAGGAACAGCAGGGCACCGAGGTAGGGACCAATAAAGGTACCTAGACTATTGAACGCTTGGCTGAGAGTGAGACGGAAGTGGCTGCGCTCGGGTCGCCCCAGCACCGCCGCAAGCGGATTGGCGGCGACCTGCAGGATGGTGATCCCGCTCGCGAGAATGAACAGCCCCAGCAGCACGAGCCCGTAGATCGCAAGATTGGCAGCCAGCAGCATCAGCATACAGCCAGCGATCATCGTGACGAGCGCGATAAGAACTGTTGCCACCGACTTGCGGCGCGCCAGCAGCGCTGCGGCAGGCAGGCTCATCACACCATAAGCGATGAAAAAGGCCGACGCGCTCAGTTGCGCCTCGAAGTCGGAGAGGCTGAAAATTCCTTTTACCGCTGCGACCAACGGGTCGATAAGCGAAGTGATGAAGCCCCAGGCGAAGAACAACGTAGTGACCGACGCAAAGGCGAACTGCGTGCTGGCCGAAGCCGGCACGCTGCTGCTCGCGGCTGACCCCAAAGAATCGCCCGACGGCTTGTTGCTTTCCATCCCATGTCCCCCTCATCGGTCCTGTTCTCCGCTTGGATATCGCCGGCGGGGCAGTCCTGTTTATGGGCGGGATGATAGCGTGCATAGCATCCCTGTAAAGAAAATTGTTTTATGTAATGTGGAATAGTCTCTGTCATCGAGCGCGATTGTGAATTGCGCTATCTTGGCGCATGTTTATGAAAATCATTTGTTCTAAAACGTCAGTCGGCAGGCGGTTTTGAGGAGAGGGAGCTGATATGAGGCACTGGCAGAGGAAGCTTCCCTTGCAGCTCAATCAGGTGCGTGCCCTCTCGGGGGTCGCAAGCCCACAAATCGGCGGACTGCTAATACTTGCCTTGGTCTTTGCCGCTTGTGGCGGGACCCAGAATGATCCACTTCCACCGCAGTCGGCTGCCGACTTCGCCTCTGCGACTACCTGTCCATCCCCCCCTTCCCAACCTGTCTACATCAAGGGCGGCACATTCGTCATGGGCAGCAGCGAAGTCTATGCCGAGGAGGGGCCGCCGCGCGAAACGCAGGTGCAGGACTTCTGGATCGATCCGCACGAGGTGACCAACCGCCAGTTTGCGCAATTCGTGGCAGCAACCGATTATGTCACGGTCGCTGAAAAACCCGTCGATCCGGCGCAGTTCGGCGTGCCCGTCGAACAAATCCCCGCCTACATGCTTGAGCCAGGCTCGGCTGTATTTACCCCGCCTGATCGCCCATCGCGCAACTATGCCGACTGGTGGGATTATGTGCCCGGTGCCAACTGGAGAAAGCCCTATGGCCCGTCAGGGCCTGACGCCGTCCCCGATCAACCGGTGGTGCATCTCGCGTGGGACGACATGCAAGCCTATGCGACATGGCGCCGCGGGCGGCTGCCGAGCGAGGCCGAATGGGAGTATGCCGCCAGCGCAGGCGCTTCCAAATATGTCGAGCAGCCGGATCCTGCCCGCGCCAACAGCTGGCAGGGCGTGTTTCCTGTCGTCAACGACGCCAAGGACGGATTCAAGGGCATCGCGCCGGTCGGATGCTTTAAGCCCAATGCCTTCGGGCTATACGACATGGTCGGTAATGTCTGGGAAGTGACGGCTGACTTCTATCGCCCCGGCCATGACCCGGCCGGGCGGGACAATCCGCGCGGGCCGAGCGAGAATGATGCCTACGATCCGCTCAATCCCGGTTTCACCAGCAGAGTGATGAAGGGCGGAAGCTACCTGTGCGCACCGAACTATTGCCGCCGTTATCGCCCGGAAAGCCGTCAGGGTCGCGATCCGGGCATGGGAGCATCGAATGTCGGATTCCGGCTGGCCTATGACAAAGGGCCGTGAGGGGCTAGAAGCAAAATCTTGGCCTAACTGGTCGGGCTTTCTGGCGATCGCCAGAGATTGACTGCGGCAAGGGAGGCAGCTTTTCGCCGCGGTCTAGACCAGATCATTCAACAGAACTGGCACCATCTTTCCCTTGGAATTGAAAAGATGGTGGGCGCGACAGGGATTGAACCTGTGACCCCACCCGTGTGAAGGGTGTGCTCTACCGCTGAGCTACGCGCCCGTCCGAACTGGCCTTATGGCAGGGACAGACGCGCGCCTTTAATGCGGCCTCACCCCCTTGGCAAGCACTGCGGCAGGAGGGCGTGCAAATTCTTGGAAGGCGGCTCAGCGTAGCGCCAGCCACGCCAGCCAACCGGGCAGTTGGCCCTCGCGCATGAGGCTCGCAGGCCGTGCGCGAGACGGTGCCACGCCGGGGCAGGTGAGGCAGACGGCCTGCACGCCGCGCACGCCCAGCAGGCGTTCGGCATCGCGGGTCATGCGGGTCATCAGATCATCGTTGCGGCGCGCGGTGAGGGCGAAGATATCGCCACTCAGTGCGGCACTTGCCTCGCCCGCCCGGTCGGTCAGCAGCTGGCGAATGAGCGAATCATAATTGTCCATCTGCTCGCCGAGATAGACCGCATGCCATTCGCCATCCTTGGCCCCCGCTTTGGCGGCGGCCCATGCCAGCGCGTCCTCAAGCCCGCCAAATTCGTCCACCAGACCGATCTGGCGCGCCGTGCCGCCGTCCCATACGCGGCCGCCGCCAATCGCATCGACCCGTTCGACCGGCATCCGCCGCCCGCGCGAGACCAGCGCGAGGAAATCCTTGTAGGTTCCGGCGATCGTGCTTTGCATGATCGCGTCCATCTCCGGCGAGAAGCCGCCGATGAAGTCTGGCTGGCCAGAGAGCGGCGTGGTGCGGAAACCATCGGCATTGACGCCAATGCGCGCGGCCGTCTTCTCGAAGGTCGGCACGACGGCAAACACACCGATCGATCCGGTGATTGTCTCCGGCTGAGCGAAGATCCGGTCGCTCGACATCGACACCCAGTATCCGCCGCTCGCTGCGACGTTGCCGAACGAGACCGCGACCGGGATCTTGCGATCGCGGTAACGCTGGATGGCGCGGCGAATTTCCTCGGACGCGGTCACCGAGCCGCCGGGTGAATCGACCCGCACCACAAGTGCGCCAAGATCATCATCGAGCGCTTCGTCGAGCACGTCGGCGATCCGCTTGCCTCCGGCGACGCCCGGCCCGGCTTCACCATCGACGATTTCCCCGGCAATCGTGATGACACCGATTGCCTTGCCAGCCCGGCTCTGCCCGGCATCGGCGAGATAGGCCGTGAGGTCACTCGAGGCGAATGCACCGGGTTTATTGCTCCACGGATCTTCGCCCGCCATTTCCGCCACGCGGGCACCGAACTGGGCGCGGTCGCCCAGCTTGTCGACCAGCCCGCCTTCCAGCGCAGCCTTTGCCAGATCGCCGCCGGACGCGTTGATCCAGCCGACCGGATCGCTCGTGACACGGGTGACAGCCAGTTTCGGGCGGGCCTTCTTGACGTTGGCCTGCCATTCTTCCCACAGCGCGCCATAAAGCCCGCCGACGTTCTGGCGGGCCTCATCCGACATCGAACTGCGTGAATAGGGTTCGACGGCCGACTTGAAGTCACCTGCGCGGTAGATGCGGGCGTTGACGCTGAGCTTTTCGAGCAGGCCCGCGTAATAGAGATTGCTGCCGCCCGGGCCGGATATGATGGCCAGGCCTTGCGGATCGAGCCACACTTCGCTGGCGTGCGAGGACAGCAGCAAGTGATCATCGGCATAGGCCAGCGCGTAGGTGAGCACCGGTTTCTTGGCCTTGCGCACCCGCTCCATCGCTTCGCCAATTTCGGTGAGATGCACCTGTCCGCCGCCAAGGAAGGTGGTCAGATCGAACACGACCGCCCTCACGCGGTCGTCAGTCGCTGCAGCATCAAGCGCGCGGATGATATCGCGGGCGCGGTATTCCTGCACCGGCGCTGTGCCGGACAGAAGTGCGGAAATCGGATCGACGAGGGACTTTTCCTCGACCACCGTCCCGTCAAGCTCGATCAGCAGCGCGCCATCGCGCACTTTGCCGGAGTTGGGGCGAGCCGAAAGGATGCCGAACAGCGCAACGAAGAACAGCAGCATGAACAGGAGCACGAGCCCGTCCTTGATGCCGACCAGCACCTTCCACACCTTGCCCACGAAACTCATCCAGACATCCCTTCTTGCCCTGGCCCAGCGATCTGTTGAGCCGATCTAGGGGCTTTGCACCGCAACTTCTATCGGAAAGCTTACGCCATGGGTTGAGCGACGGATGAGGCTCGACTAAGGGCATTGCTTTAATGAGTGCGAGCGAACCTTCAGCGCCTTCGGGCCGCTTTCCGCCTGGGCGACTGGCGTTTCCCCATCGTGATCTGACCGGGATCGGGCGGCTGGCACGCCATGAGATCCTCTATCTGCTCGATCAGGCCGAACAATGGGTCGCGCTCAACCGGCAAAGCGCCAAGCACACCGATCTGCTGGCGGGCCTCACCATCATCAATGCCTTCTTCGAGAACTCCACCCGGACACTCCTGAGCTTCGAGATCGCGGGCAAGCGGCTGGGGGCGGACGTCGTCAACATGCACGCCGCCCAAAGCTCGGTGAAGAAGGGCGAAACGCTGATCGACACCGCGATCACGCTGAATGCGATGCGCGCTGATGCGATTGTGATCCGGCACGGATCCTCGGGCGCCACCGGTCTGATTGCGGACAAGGTAGATTGTCCGGTGCTGAATGCGGGTGATGGCAGTCACGAGCACCCCACGCAGGCTCTGCTCGATGCCTTGACGCTCCGCCACGCCCTCGCAGAACGGGGTGAGGCAAGCGAGGACTTCACCGGTCTCAAGGTCGTGATCTGCGGGGATATCCTGCACAGCCGGGTGGCCCGATCGAATATCCTGTGCCTCACCGCGCTGGGCGCGACGGTGCGGGTGTGTGCGCCGCCTGCGCTGATGCCCGCCGGGGTCGAGGCGATGGGTGTCGAGGTGTATCACGCCTTCGATGCCGCACTCGCCGGAGCGGACGTGGTGATGATGCTGCGACTGCAATCCGAGCGCATGAGCGGACAGTTCATCCCTTCGGCGCGCGAATATCGCCACCTTTACGGGCTTACCACCGCGCGGCTGGCACGCGCCGCGCCGCATGCGCTGGTGATGCACCCCGGACCGATGAACCGCGGCGTCGAGATCGACAGCGAAGTGGCCGATCTTGCCGACCGCTCGCTCATTACGCGTCAGGTGGAAATGGGGGTTGCGATCCGCATGGCCTGCCTCGACGTCCTGACCCGCGGCGCGCGAGGGGTTGAGGGGTGGGCGGCATGAAGCAGGCGCGCGCCCTTACCATCAGCAATGCCCATTTGGTCACGCCGGCCGGCTTGGTCAACGGCGCTGTCCGCTGTGCCGATGGCGTGATTGTTGCCGCGGGAGCCGGTGTGGTTGCGGAAGATGACGACGCGTTGATCGACGCGCGCGGGCGGCTGGTTGCCCCCGGCATCGTCGATTTCGGCGTGTTTGCAGTCGACAAGCCGGCATTCCACTTCGGCGGGATCACCCGCGCGGCGCTGATGCCCGATCAGTCGCCCCCGCTCGATCTGCCGAGCCGCATCGGGTTCATCGCCAAGAGCGGTAAGCCCGATCTGTGGGTGCATCCGCTCGCGGCGGCGACCCGCGGGCTCGAAGGGCGCGAACTGGCCGAAATCGCGCTGATGCATGATGCCGGTGCCCGCGGAATCGCCACCGGACGGCGTTGGATCGCGGATTCGGGCGTGATGCTGCGGCTGTTGCAATATGCCGCCATGCTCGATCTGGTGGTCGTCACCCATGCCGAGGACGGCGGGCTGACCGGAGGTACGGCTGCGACTGCAGGCGAGATCGCCACCCGACTTGGCCTGCCCGCTGCGCCTGCCGAGGCCGAGGCGCTGGCGATCGCCCGCGACATCGCGCTGGCCGAATTGGCGGGCGCGCGGCTCCACATCCGTCAGGTCACCACCGCACGCGGGTTTGCGCTGGTGCGAGAGGCCAAGGCGCGCGGTCTTCCGGTGACCTGCGGGATCACGCCAGCGCATTTCATGCTGTCCGACCTCGCCATGGTTGATTTCCGCACCTTCGCGCGTCTTTCGCCGCCGCTGCGCAGCGAGGCTGACCGGCAGGCTGCACTCGCTGCAATCGCCGATGGCACCATCGATGTGATCGCCAGCGGACACGACCCGCGCGGGCCAGAAGACAAGCGCCTGCCGTTCGCGGATGCTGCGCCCGGCATGGCCGGTGCCGAAACCCTGCTCGCCATGACGCTTACGCTCGTGCGCGATGGTGTGATCGATACCGCTCGCGCCTTCGATCTGCTGGCCCGCAATCCGGCGCGGTTGCTGGGCGTGCCTGCGGGCGAGTTGACCCCCGGGTACGAAGCAGATCTTGCCCTGATCGATCCGGACGCGCCGTGGATCATCGATCGCCGCAAGATGGCGGCCACCGCCGACAATACCCCGTTCGACCGGCAGGGTGCGCAAGGCCGCGTGCTTGGCCTGTGGAAGGGCGGGGTCAAGCTCGGCGCATAGAAAAGCTCCCGGAAAGCTGGGCCTTCCGGGAGCAGTATCTGGGAGAGTCCAGAAAGTCTTAGCGGGCACGCGAGGCCATGCGGACGTCGCGCTTGACCGCGCCGGCCGGCGGGCTCGAAGCGGCATAGGCAAAGCAGCCACCACCCGACGATTTGACCGTTCCGCACATCGCCTTGGCGCTCTGCGCGCCGAAACCGTCAGCAGCGACACGGAAGAAGGTGCGGCCGTTCACCAGTGCTTCGGTGATGACAACGTTGCGATCCTTGAGCTGCGGGAACTTGGCCTTCAGCGTGTTCCAGCCGCGCTCGGCTTCAGCCTTGCTGCTGTACGCGCCAAGCTGGACGAGGTGGGTGCCCGACAGCGTTTCAGCGGCGACCGGAGTCGCGACGGCGGCAGGGGCGGGTGCAGCTTCGGCAGCGGGAGCCATGCGGCGCTGCGGTGCGGCAGCAGCCACTCGCGGCGCGGCAGGCGCACGGCGTACGGCCGGAGCGGGGAGTTCCTGCACCACCGGATTCGAAACAAAGCGGATCGCCGGGGCCGAAGGTTCGACAGTCTCGATCGCCGGAGCCGGGGTTTCAAAGGCCTGTGCGAAGGTGCTGACCGGAGCCGGTGCTTCGGCTTCGGCAAAAACTTCAGCCGACACGTCCGCGGTGCTCTGGCTCGCGGCATCGGCCACCATCACGGCATCGCTCGGGAAGTTGGCCAGCGCCAGCTGCTGGGGCTGACCACCATCTTCGCGCGGGGTGATGTCGAGCAGGGTGGCAACCCGTTCGGCGTACATTTCCGGAGCGGCCATCGCGGCCCATTCGGTAAGGCGCTGATCGAGCTGGTCTGCGGGCACATCTTCCGCCGCCATCACCCGCGCCGCGCGCCAATTGCCGGCGAGGGCATAGGTGTAAGCAAGGTTTTGGCGCAGCTTGGGCGAGGCAGTTTCGCTCGCACGCACCGCGTTCACCAGCACGTGCACGCCGCGTTCGGGCTGTCCGGCGAGCGCCAGCGCAAGGCCGAGATCGGCGGGATCAATCAGATGGGCGTATTCATCCAGAACCGTAGCGGCGGCCTGACCTTCGCCGATAGCGACCTTCGCCAGGGCGAAGCTGAGCACGGTGCGCGGATTTTCATCGCCGAGATCAAGGGCATCGCCGAAGCTGGTCGCAGCCGACTGGAAACGGCCTGCTTCCATATAGGCAGCACCCAGCAGAGCGCGGTAACCTGGGTTGCGCGGTTCGGCCAGAACCGCAGCTTCCGCGTGGCTGATGGCGCGGTCGACATGACCCTTGCCGAGCGCCGTCTGGGCGCTGGCGAAAGACATCTCGGCAGGCGGCGCGGAGGCCGCGCAGCCCGCCAGCGCTGCACTTGCGAGCGCGGTCGAGACGGCAAGCGCGAGGCGCGGCGCGGTGTTGCGTCCGGTCTTGATGCTGCGGTCCATTGTCATTTCCCCCTTGGGTCGTGCTGGTTCAAAGTGTTGTGGCGTAGGTGGTCGTCGGGCGCCGATCAGTGGCGCTTGAGGTGTTTGGCGATGACGTCGAGTTCGTCGAACTCGGCGAGCATGGTATCGAGTGCTTCGGTCAGCAGCGTCTGGGCGCTCACGCCCTGCATGGTCGCGGCGAGCCGCAGCTTGAGGTGGCGTTCGGCATCAAGCCGCAGCGTGAAGGCTGCCCGGCGGCCAGCGGCGATTGCCGAGGTGCGAGCCGGGGTGGCTTCAATATCAGCATCTTCGTGCGGGACGCGGTCTTCCGGGCCGGTCATGGCCGCATCGGCGAGTACGCGTTCTTCGAAGCGGCTCTGGTGACGGCGAACCACGGGGCCAGCGTTGCGGGTAAAGCGGCGGGGCGAGACATCGGCGTTGATCGGCACGATGTCAGCGCCGCTTTCGGTTTCGGACTCGCCCATGTCGTTCCAGCCGAGATCTTCAAGCTGGTCTTCGGCAAGTGCAGCCTGTTTGGCGCCGCCCTGCACGAGCGGGGCCACCTGCGGACGCATGGCCGGCTTGGCGCCGCCCTTGCGAGCGAGGAGGGTCGGGCCGAGCGAAGCAAAGCCGGGTTCGGACATCGCCCTGTTCCTTCTCGATTACTGCGCCACGCGGCGGCCGAAGCCACCGGCGGGACGCGGCACGCCGCCCATCTGCGCCTGGCCGCTCGGAGCCGGAGCGAACACGGTGCGGCGGAAATTCTTTTCGAGCCGGTCGGCGATGTAGCGCCAAAGGGCCGTAATCTCGGCAGCGCTGCGGCTTTCGGGATCGACTTCCATCACCGTGCGGCCGTCGATCATCGAGGCAGCGAAGTCGGTGCGGTGGTGCAGAGTGATCGGAGCGACGGTGCCGTGCTGCGACAGCGCGACCGCGGCTTCCGAGGTGATCTTGGCCTTGGGGGTGGCCGCGTTGACGACAAACACCAGCGGTTTGCCGGCGCGTTCGCACAGATCGACCGTGGCACCCACGGCACGCAGGTCGTGCGGGCTCGGCCGGGTCGGAACGACAATCAGCTCCGCAACCGAAATCACCGACTGGATCGCCATGGTGATGGCCGGCGGCGTGTCGATGACCGCGAGCTTGAAGCCCTGCTGACGCAGCACCTGAAGATCATTGGCCAGTCGCGCCACTGTGGTTTGCGCGAAAGCGGGATATTCCGCCTCGCGTTCGTTCCACCAGTCGGCGAGCGAGCCTTGCGGGTCGATGTCGATCAATACCACCGGGCCAGCGCCAGCGCGCTGGGCCTGGACGGCGAGATGTCCGGACAGAGTGGTCTTGCCCGATCCACCTTTCTGCGATGCCAAAGCGAGTACACGCAACGCTTGGGTCCCCCTGGATTGAACCGCTGCGGGCCGCCCTATTGCGACGCCTGACAACGGCTGGATGACCACGGGATCGCAGGATACCCCTAATTTTAGGTTAATGAGGACGGCTTTCCTGCATCGCGCAGACCGATGCCATGGCTGCTGTGCGGCTTGCCCAGGGCATCGCGAGACCGTTGGCAACGCTTTGCTAACCGTAATCGGGTTAAGACTAGCTTCATCAACAAGAATACGGGCGCACGAGACAAAAAATCATGACACGGACGATGGCATGGAAGAGGGCTGGCGTGGCTACTGCTGCGTGTATGGCACTGCTGGCGGGGCCGGCCTTGGCCGACGTCAAGGACGGGGTCGACGCTTGGAGTACGGGTGATTATGCGCGCGCTGTGAGCGAATGGCAGGCTCCGGCCGCGGCCGGCGATCCCGATGCACTGTTCAATCTTGCCCAGGCCTATCGGCTCGGTCGCGGAGTCGAGCTCGACAACGCCCGCGCTCGCGCGCTTTATGAGGAAGCAGCCCGGCGTGGCCACCTGAAAGCGGCCGACAATTTCGGCCTCATGCTGTTCCAGCAGGGCGAGCAGGAACGGGCGATGCCGATGATCCGGGCCGCAGCCGAGCGCGGCGACCCGCGTGCGCAGTATGTGCTGGGGTTGTCGCACTTCAATGCGGAATACGCCTCGCGCGACTGGGTGCGCGCCTATGCCTTGATGACGCTGGCCAATGGTGCCGGCCTGCCGCAGGCGCGTGATGCGCTGGCGCAGATGGATGTTCATGTCCCGGCGGCCCAGCGCAGCCAGGCGCAGGCGCTGGCCCGCCAAATTGACGAGGCTGCCCGTTCGCAGCGCAGTATCGATCTGGCCGCTGTCGATCTGGCGATCCGCCCCGCAGTGACTACGCAACCTCCTGCATCCGTGCCTGCGGTGACGTCTGTCCCGTCGGCCGTCCCGGCGTCTGGCAAGGGTGCGACGGCAATCCCGAGCCCGAAACCGGTCCAGACGACATTGCCTAAGCCGCCGGCGATTGCAGCGGCACAGCCCGTACGCCCCTTAGCCAAGGTCCCGGCAACACCGGCTCCGGCCCGTAAGACGGGCAAGTGGCGCGTCCAGCTTGGCGCCTTTGGGGTCGCTGCCAATGCCGACCGGATGTGGAAGCAGCTTTCTGGCATGCCCGCACTGTCCGGCACCACCAAGACGCTGATCCCCAGCGGCAAGGTTACCCGCCTGCTCGCCAGCGGATTTGCCAGCGAAGGCGAGGCCACCCGCGCCTGCGCTGCATTGAAGCAGCAGGGGCAGGCCTGCCTCGTCGCCGGGCAGGGCTAGATCGGCAAACCCGGTTCACCGTCCGACCAACGCTGATCCTACAGTCTTTCCAAGTGGCTGAGGCCTGCTAGACTGCGCCCCGGATAGGGCAGGGGGATCGGCCATGAATGAGGCACTCAGTGTTAGCGCGGCCGAAGGCATGAGCGCAGATGGAAGCGTTGCGGTTGCTCCGGTGACCGAGGGCTCCCGGATCGAGACGCTGGATTTCATCCGCGGCCTTGCCGTGATGGGCATTCTCGCGGCGAACATCGTCGCCTTCGGACAGCCGTTCGAGGCCTATATGTATCCGACCGCATTCAAGGTCGATGCGGGCGATCCGGGCGGGTGGATGTGGATCGCGCAGTTCATCCTGATCGATGGAAAGATGCGCGGTCTGTTCACTCTGCTGTTCGGCGCGGGCATGTATCTGTTCATGGAGAAGGCGTGGGCCAAGGGCGCGACCCGCGGGCTTCAGGCGTGGCGGCTGGCGATCCTGATGGCGTTCGGGGTGATCCACAACTTCCTGATCTGGCCCGGCGATATTCTGTTCTACTATGCCGCGATCGGGTTCCTTGTGCTTGCCTGCCTCAACTGGCGGCCCAAGACCCAGCTCTGGGTCGGTCTTGGCGGCTACATGATCGGCGTGTTGTTTTACGCCGCTTCGATGTCCATGCAGTGGCTGATCGCCGATACGCCGTTCGGAACCTCGTCACCTGGTCTTGCCGAGCAGCGCAGCAACCTGCTGGCGCAGATCGACAAGTCGCTGGCGGCAGGCGATGTGTCGAGCAGCGCGATCATCGCCGGCGATTACGGCGCGCTGGTGATGCACCGGATCACCGAGGAATGGCACCTGCCGCTGGTCAATCTGGTGCTGTTCAGTCTTGAAACCTTCCCATTGATGTTGATCGGCGTGGCCCTCTACCGGATGGGCTTCTTTAGCGGAGCGTTTGATCGTGCGAAGATGGTTCGCTGGGGCTGGGTCGGAATGATCCTTGGAGCGCTGGCCCATCTTGCCATGGGACTGGTGATCAAAGCGGGTGGCTTCACCTTTTACGGCACGATGGCGGCGTTGATCGGCTGGAGCCCGTTGCCGCGATTGTGGATGGTGCTGGGCTTTGCCGCGCTGATGGTGGTCTATGCACCTTCGGCCACGGGCTGGCTGGGCGAGCGGGTGCGCGCGGCGGGCCGGGCGGCCTTCACCAACTATCTGGGTACATCGGTGGTGATGATGCTGGTCTTCCACGGCTGGGCGCTTGGTCTGTTCGGCCAGCTCAACCGGCCGCAGCTCTACATCGTGGTGGCGTTGGCATGGGTGTTGATGCTGGCCTGGTCCAAGCCGTGGCTCGAACGCTATCGGTACGGCCCGCTCGAATGGCTGTGGCGCTGCCTGACCTATCGGACGGTGTTTCCGCTGCGCAAGTGAAGGCACTCTTGGAGATGCGCTGATCCGGTCGCAGTAGGCGAACGCAAGCGCGACCGCGCGCCCGCAGCCACGCGCCCGAAGGGCGTGTGAGCAAGGATTTCGCATCGCGGAGGCGATGCGGAGCACAAAAAGGCACTTGTTATTAAGAATGGTTCGCATATCTTCGCTCTTGCAAACGCTTCGCAGGAGTGATTCGAGCGGCCATGTACATCTGCATCTGCAATGCGATCCGTGAGAATGATTTGCGTAAAGCCGCGCTGACTTGCGATGGCGACGCGGAAGCCACCTATGCTTGCATGGGTAAGCGACCCAATTGCGGCCAATGTCTTGAGGAAGCGCAGGAAATCATTGACGCCGAGCGCGCGGCTGCGAAGTGCGACTTCCTCGCAGTAGAGGCGGCTTGATCCGCGATTGCGAACGTCTCGCAAGTCGCTGATTCTCAAAGAATTTATTCTTCACTCCCCTTGCGGACAGGCCCCGGCAGCGTCTATCTAGGACGCAACGCCGCAACCCGGCTTTGATATTTCGCAAGGAGCATCCCGATGAAGGGCGACCCCAAGGTCATCGACTATCTCAACCAGGCGCTCACCAACGAGCTGACCGCGATCAACCAGTATTGGCTGCACTACCGCGTGCTCGACAACTGGGGCCTCAAGAAGCTCGCCGCCTATGAACGCCACGAATCGATCGAGGAGATGGAGCACGCCGACAAGCTGGCCGAGCGCATCCTGTTCCTCGAAGCGCTGCCGAACTTCCAGGCGATCCACAAGCTGAAGGTTGGTGAGAACGTCGAGGAAGTGCTCAAGGCCGACCTTGCGCTCGAGCATGAAGCGATTCCGCTGCTCAAGGACGCGATCGAACACTGCGAAAGCGTGCGCGACTATGTCAGCCGCGATCTGTTCGCCTACATCCTCAAGAACGAGGAAGAGCACGTCGATTTCCTCGAAACCCAGTTCGAGCTGATAGAGCGCATGGGGCTGCACAATTACTGCCAGCTCCAGAGCCAGGCTGCCGGCGAGGGCTGATCTCTCGCCAATGGGCCGGCCGAAGAGGGGCGGGGCCTAGAGAGGCTGCCGCCCCTTTTTCGTGCCTGCGCGCTAGTCTTTGGGCGGCT
Source organism: Porphyrobacter sp. LM 6 (assembly GCF_001720465.1). NCBI lineage: Bacteria > Pseudomonadati > Pseudomonadota > Alphaproteobacteria > Sphingomonadales > Erythrobacteraceae > Porphyrobacter > Porphyrobacter sp. LM 6. Next base: position 2,835,762 of record NZ_CP017113.1, on the reverse strand, counting down.
GCGCGCCGATGGCTGCCAGACGGGTTTCGAGCAGGAAGAACACCAGACCCGTCACCAGCAGCACCACCGTCAGCACCCACAGCCCCGCGATCACGGTACCTATCTGGGCAGTGATATAGGCCGAGATAAACAGCAGGCCGATCACCAGACTGATTATCACCGCCGCTGCAGTCGAGAACAGGATCGCGCCCTGCGCCAGCTTGCGCCGCCGCATCAGCCAGCCATGCTCGAGCAACTGCTTGGCGGTGCGCTCTTCTTCGAGGCGATCATCGATGGTCTCGACCCGCTTGGCGATCCAGATCATGCGGCTCATGATCACGTTCATGATCGCGCCGATGCCCGAGAGCAGGAACGCAGGCGCAAGGCTCAGCGCCACCACCTGCTGCACCCGCGGGGTGGAGGCGGTGCGCTCGATGATTTCGAAGGCGAAGGGCGCTCGGTGCGCTTGCTCGGCAGCGGAGGCCAGAATGTCCAGCAGCAGCACCTGCGCTACTCCTTGGCGTAGGGGTTCTTGTTGGTCTTGAGCGTCACCCGCACGGGCACCGCGTCAAAGCCCAGCTTGGCGCGGATGCCGTTCACGAGATAGCGCTCGTAGCTCTTGGGCAGCAGGTCGAGCCGCGAGCCGAAGATCACGAAGCGCGGCGGGCGCGTTCCCGCCTGCGTGATGTAGCGCAGCTTGATCCGCTTGCCACCGGGGGCAGGCGGCGGATTGGCCTCCATCGCATCGTCGAACCATCGGTTGAGCGCCGAAGTCGGCACGCGCTTCGACCATGCCTCGCGCAGCTCGAAGGCGCCGGAGAGCATCTGATCCAGCCCCTTGCCGGTCTTGGCAGACACGGCGAACAGCGGCAGCCCGCGCACCTGTGCGAGGCCATCGTCGAGCGCCGCGCGGATGCCGTTGAACAGCTTGCTCGCGTCCTCGGCCACGTCCCACTTGTTGATCGCGATCATCAGCGCGCGGCCTTCTTCGAGCACTAGCGAGGCGATCTTGAGATCCTGATGTTCAAGTCCCTGCGTCGCATCGAGCAGCAGCACCACGACCTCGGCAAAGTCCACCGCCCTGCGCGCATCGGCGACGGAGAGCTTTTCGAGCTTTTCGGTGACGTTCTTCTTCTTGCGCATCCCGGCGGTGTCGATCAGCCGGATCTCGCGGGTCTCGGCCGACTTCGGGTCGGTCCATTCCCAATCGATCGCGATCGAATCGCGGGTGATCCCGGCTTCGGGGCCGGTCAGCAGCCGATCTTCGCCGAGCAGGCGGTTGATAAGCGTCGACTTGCCCGCATTGGGCCGCCCGACGATGGCCAGCTTCAACGGGCCTGACGGGCGATCATCCTCGTCCATCGCAGCGATTTCGGCGCGGGTAAGCTCGTTGGCCTCTTCCCATTCTTCGGCTTTGGCGCCGATGATCGGCCAGAGCCCGCCGAACAGATCGGCGATCCCTTCGCCATGCTCGGCCGACATGGCGAGCGGTTCGCCGAGGCCCAGCGCATAGGCTTCCATCGCGCCGCTTTCCCCGGCCGCACCTTCGGCCTTGTTGGCGACCACGACCACCGGGACTTCCTGCTCGCGCAGATAGCGGGCGATTTCCTCGTCCAGCGGGGTGAGGCCCGCGCGCGCATCGATCACGAACAGCGCGGCATCCGCGCCGGCGAGGCTCGCCTCGGTCTGCTTGCGCATCCGGCCGGGGAGGCTGAGTTCGTCCTCATCCTCCCACCCGGCAGTATCGACCACGGTGAAGTGAAGCCCCGCGATCACCGCATCGCCCATCCGGCGGTCGCGCGTCACCCCGGGCTGATCGTCCACCAGCGCGAGCTTCTTGCCCACCAGCCGGTTGAACAGCGTGGACTTGCCGACGTTAGGACGGCCGATGATGACGATTTCAGGCTTCTTGGGGAGGGACATAGCCGCGCCCAAGTGGGCGCAATCGCTGCTTTTGGCAAGCTTGGGGGGCTAAACCCCCAAAGCCTTAGCCCTTTTTGGCGACCGGCGGGTTATCGCCGAGGTCTTCGTACCACGCTTCGACCGGGCCGTTGAGCTTGATGGTGAGCGGCTGACCTTTGCGGTCAACGGTCTTGCCGACCTGCACCCGCACCCAGCCTTCGGAGATCGAGTATTCCTCGATATCGGTGCGAACCGCACCCTTGAAGCGGATGCCGACCCCGCGGCGCAGCAATTCGCCGTCGAAGAACGGGCTGCGCGGATTGACCGACAGGTGATCGGGCGGAACATCCGCGCCGCTCGTGGTGGTCTGGGGGGCGATTTCGGGGGTTTCTTCGGTCATGGCCGCGCCCTTATCCGTGGTTTGCTTCAGCTTCAAGCGTGTTCCACTTGCCCTTTTGGGCGAGGGGGGATAAGGGCGCTCGCTGATACGCGCGGGGAGCTATCCGGCTTCCCGCGCGGCTTCGTTCGGGCATGCGGGCGTGGCGAAATTGGTAGACGCACCAGATTTAGGTTCTGGCATCGCAAGATGTGGGGGTTCGAGTCCCTTCGCCCGCACCAAATTCGCACCTCTCGGCCCGGCTCACGGAATTATTCGCAAGAAGGCTTCAGACCAGTTCCCATGCAGACCCAGCAGACCGTCAACGAAGGGCTCAAGCGCGCCTATCTGATCACGATCACCGCCGCCGATCTCGCCAAGAAGATCGACGCCGAGATCAAGAAGATTGCGCCGCAGGTGCGGATGCCCGGCTTCCGTCCCGGCAAGGTGCCTGCAAATCTCGTCAAGAAGATGCACGGCGAAGCCCTGCACGGCCAGGTGGTGAACGACACGATCCGCGAATCGGTCGACAAGCTGCTGCGCGACGAAGCGCTGCGTCCCGCGATGCAGCCGCAGGTCGGCCTCAACGAGGACTATGAAGAAGGCAAGGACGCGGTCGTCAGCGTCAGCCTTGAAGTGCTCCCCGCAATCGAAGCGCCGAGCATCGACGGCCTCAAGCTTGAAAAGCTGGTCGTGCCGGTGACCGAAGCCGAGGTTGACGAAGCGCTCGGCAACATTGCCTCGCAGAACAAGAGCTACAAGGACGCGCCCAAGACCAAGAAGGCGGCCGACGGCGATCAGCTCATCATCGATTTCGTCGGCAAGCTCGACGGCGTGGAATTCGACGGCGGCAAGGCTGAAGACGCGGCGCTGGTTATCGGTTCGGGCACCTTCATCCCCGGCTTCGAAGACCAGTTGGTCGGCGTGAAGGCCGGTCAGGAAAAGACCATCACCGTCACCTTCCCGGCCGAATATCAGGCCGCGCATCTCGCGGGCAAGGAAGCGACCTTCGACATCACCGTGAAGGCGGTGAAGGTCGAAACCGAAACCACGCTGGATGAAGACTTCGCCAAGAGCCTCGGCCTCGACAGCCTCGACAAGCTCAAGGAAATCATGAAGGCCCAGCTGGAGCAGCAGACCGCCGGTCTGACCCGCACCCAGATGAAGCGCGCGCTGCTCGATCAGCTCGCCGCCGGCCACAGCTTCGAAGTTCCCGGCTCGATGGTCGAAGCCGAATTCGCCCAGATCTGGGCCCAGCTCCAGCAGGAAGCGGCCAACGATGCCGATCCGGCCGCTGCGCTCAAGCAGATCGAGGACGAGAAGGACGAATACCGTTCGATCGCCGAGCGTCGCGTGCGTCTGGGGCTGCTGCTTTCGGAAATCGGCCAGGCCAATGGCGTGGAAGTGACCGGCCAGGAAATGAACATGCTGATCCAGCAGGCCGCGATGCAGTATCGCGCCGAGGATCGTGAGCGTTTCGTCCAGTACATCCAGTCGGAGCCGATGGCCGCTGCCCAGCTGCGCGCCCCGCTCTATGAAGACAAGGTCGTCGACTTCCTGTTCGACAAGGCCGACGTCACGACCCGCGAAGTGACTGTTGAAGAGCTTCAGGCCGCGATCGAAGCGGACGAAACCGCCGAAGCCGCGCCCGCGCCGAAGAAGGCTGCTGCCAAAAAGAAGGCCCCGGCCAAGAAGGCGGAAGAAGCTCCGGCCGAGGAAAAGCCCGCAGCCAAGAAGGCGCCTGCCAAGAAGGCTCCGGCGAAGAAGGCGGACGATGCGGCTGAAAAGCCGGCAGCCAAAAAGGCTCCGGCCAAGAAGGCCGCTGCCAAGAAGTAATCAGGCGCTGTGCGGGGGCATCACTCCCCCGCCGGTTCCCATGGCTTGAACGAAGGCGCGGGCAGCTTGGCTGTCCGCGCTTTTTCGTAGGCCGCGCCTGCCTTCAGCACTTCGTGGTCCTGCCACTGGCCGCCCATGATGCTGAAGCCGATCGGCAGGCCTTCGACTGCGCCCATCGGCACGGTGATATGCGGATAGCCCGCAATCGCAGCGAGATAGCCCGCACCGATGCGCCCGTTGAAATTGTCGCCATTGACGAGGTCGGTACTCCACGCAGGCCCTTGCGTGGGCGCGACAAGGAACGCCACCTTGTTGTCGGCCAGCAGCTTGTCGATCCCCTCGGCGCGGGTCAGGCGGCGCAGCGTGGCGAGGTTCTTGGCATAGGCCTGCGCGTCGGTGGTTTCGAGCGCCTGTTCGAAAAGGTCCTGCCCGAACCAGCGCATTTCCTCCGCGGCATGTTTCTTGTTGAACGCGACGACATCGGCAAGGCTGCGCGGTCCGCCACTGATCGGGCGGGTGCTCAGATACTTGTCCATCTCGACCCGCAGCTCGTAGAGCAGCACCGGCAACGAGGCGCCCCAAAGCTCGCCCGGCGGGGCGTATTCGACATCGACCAGCACCGCGCCGGCCCGGGTCAGATCGGCGAGCGCCGCTTCGAACAGCGCGGCGACATCGGCGCGGCTGCCAATCGCGCTGCGCAGCACGCCGATCCGCACACCCTTGAGCGAAGCTGTCTCTAGCCCGGCGGTATAGTCCTTGACCCGTTTGGCCTCGAGCGTGACGGGATCCGCCGGGTCTTCACCGGCAATCGCGGTGAGCAGCAGCGCTGCATCATAGACGGTCTTCGTCATCGGCCCGGCGGTGTCCTGCGTGCTCGAAATCGGCACGACGTGGGTCCGGCTGACGATCCCGACACTGGGCTTGAAGCCGACGAGGCCGTTGATCGAGGCCGGACAACTGATCGAACCATTGGTTTCCGTGCCGATCGCAGCCCAGGCAAACCCCGCCGCAATCGCCGCCCCGCTCCCGGACGAGGAGCCGCAGGTGTTGCGATCGGTCGCGTAGGGGTTGCGGGTGAGCCCGCCGACCGCGCTCCATCCGCTGGTCGAATTGTCCGAACGGATATTGGCCCATTCGGAAAGGTTGGTCTTGCCCATCACCACGCCGCCTGCCGCACGCAGGCGGGCGATCATCGGGGCATCGCGGCCGGTGAGGTTGTCCTTGAGCGCGAGGCTGCCCGCCGTGGTCGGCCATTCGGCGGTCTCGACATTGTCCTTCACCAGCACAGTGCGCCCGCCGAGCGGCACGCCTTCGGACACTTCGTTGGCGTAGTTGGGTGCTTCGGGTTCGTAGACGATCACCGAATTGAGCATCGGCCCGGCATCGTCGAGCGCCCGAATCCGTGCGAGCTGCGCTTCGGCTTCGGCAGCGGCATCATGCCCCGGATCGGCGAGCGCGGCGGTTGCGGTGGTGGTCAGCAAGAGGGCGAGTGCCGGGCGGGCAAGGAAACGTGAGGTCATGACGTCAGGGTTTGCCACGCGCAGGCCCTGCGGCAAGGGGGAAAACGCCGTAATCACCCCGGCAATTCACAGGGACAGGGTAAACGCCCTTGAAATTGCCCCCCTCAGTCCGACATAGCCGTATCGAAACCCATGAAGGACACCCACTTCCCATGATCGATCTGTTCGGCAACTCGCACGAAACCTACGGCACCCAGGGACAATTCACGCGCGATCCGGTGACCGGCGCGCTGGTACCCGTGGTCGTCGAACAGACCAGCCGCGGTGAGCGCAGTTTCGACATCTTCAGCCGCCTGCTGCGCGAACGCATCGTGTTCGTCACCGGGCAGGTGGAAGACGGCATGGCCTCGCTTATCGTCGCCCAGCTGCTGTTCCTCGAAAGCGAGAACCCCTCGAAGCCGATCAGCATGTACATCAACTCGCCGGGCGGTGTGGTGACTGCCGGCCTCGCGATCTTCGACACCATGCAGTACATCAAGCCGCGCGTGTCGACCGTGTGCATCGGTCAAGCCGCTTCGATGGGCAGCTTCCTGCTCGCTGCGGGCGAGCCGGGCATGCGGATTGCCCTGCCCAATGCGCGGATCATGATCCACCAGCCTTCGGGTGGGGCGCGCGGGATGGCCTCCGACATCGAGATCCAGGCGCGCGAAATCCTGCGTATCCGTAGCCGCATGAACGATCTCTACGTCAAGTTCACCGGCCGCTCGCTCGACGAGATCGAGAAGGCGATGGACCGCGACACCTTCCTCGAAGCCGAGGAAGCCAAGGCCTTCGGTCTGGTGGACAAGGTGTTCGAAACCCGCCCCGACAGCGAGGAAACCGGCAGCGAAGACGGTTCGGGCGGCGCGCCTGAATAAGCTTTCGCCGACGACCCGCACCGCAGCGGGACAGGCACCGCAAAGGCCTATCTTTCGCGCGCATTGGCGTGTGTGGGCGCTATGGTAACAACACGAATTCTTGCGCCATATGTTGATTCATCTGGTGCCAACGATACACTTGACGAATCCGGCCCCGCCTGCGCGCTGCGTGAAGGGCTGGATTCGAGGACACAGGAATGACCAAATTGAGCGGATCCGATAGCAAGAGCACCCTCTACTGCAGCTTCTGCGGGAAGTCGCAGCACGAGGTGCGCAAGCTGATTGCCGGCCCGACCGTGTTCATCTGCGATGAATGCGTTGAGCTGTGCAACGACATCATCCGCGAAGAAACCAAGGCAGGGATCGCCGGTAAGAAGGACGGCGAGATCCCCACGCCGATGGACATCTTCACCACGCTCAATGATTACGTCATCGGGCAGGACCGCGCGAAGCGCGTGCTTTCGGTCGCGGTGCACAACCACTACAAGCGGCTCAAGCACTCCGGCAAGGCGGGCGACGTCGAACTGGCGAAGTCGAACATCCTGCTCGTCGGCCCGACCGGTTCGGGAAAAACCCTGCTCGCGCAGACGCTGGCGCGCACCTTCGATGTGCCCTTCACGATGGCCGATGCCACCACGCTGACCGAAGCCGGTTACGTGGGCGAGGACGTGGAGAACATCATTCTGAAGCTGCTTCAGGCTTCCGACTACAATGTCGAGAAGGCGCAGCACGGGATCGTCTACATCGACGAAATCGACAAGATCACCCGCAAGGCCGAAAACCCCTCGATCACCCGCGACGTTTCGGGTGAGGGCGTGCAGCAGGCGCTGCTCAAGCTGATGGAAGGCACCACCGCCTCCGTTCCGCCGCAGGGCGGGCGCAAGCATCCGCAGCAGGAATTCCTGCAGGTCGACACCACCAACATCCTGTTCATCTGCGGCGGCGCCTTTGCCGGCCTCGACAAGATCATTGCCGACCGCCTGCAGAAGCGCTCGATCGGCTTCGGCGCGCATGTCGCCGATCCGGACAAGCGCCGCGTGGGCGAGCTGCTCGAAAAGTCCGAGCCCGAGGATCTGCTCAAGTTCGGCCTGATCCCCGAGTTCGTCGGCCGTCTGCCGGTGATCGCCACGCTGCACGATCTCGACGTTCCGGCACTGGTGACGATCCTCAAGGAACCCAAGAACGCGCTGGTGAAGCAATACCGCAAGCTGTTCGAGCTTGAGGATGTGGAACTGACCTTCACCGACGATGCGCTCCAGGCGATCGCCGAGCGCGCGATCAAGCGCAAGACCGGCGCACGCGGCCTGCGCTCGATTGTCGAAGGCCTGCTGCTCGATACGATGTTCGATCTGCCCGACCTTGAAGGCGTCACCGAAATCGTGATCGACAAGGAAGTGGTCGAGGGCAAGAAGGAACCGATCCGCGTGATCGGCGGCGAAGAGAAGAAGGAAGAAGCGGCTTAATGCTGCGAGGCGCGCTTGCCCTAGCAGCGGCGTGCCTTGCAACTCAGGCTTCTGCTGACACCGTCAGGCGCTGGCCTGAAAAGCCGTCTCCGCTGAACTGCGATGTAGGCCCCGACAAGCGATTGATCGGGGGGAATGAGTGGCTCGTCTACGCTTGCGATGACGGGGCAAGCATTGTCATCGTTTCTGCCAAGGGCAACCCAGCGGGGCCTTTTGTTTTCTCGTTTATCCGGGATCTGCTGGGGAAGCATCACCTTAGAGGTGAGGGTAATGGCGACAAGACAGCGTCTAAGGCTGCTTTTGACGAGCTGAAAACATGGACATCCGATACCACTGAACAGGCCCGTAAGCGCGCCATTGCCGCAAAAGCGGCTGCGGTAGATGATCAAAGCGCTAACAAGCGCTGAAAAGACGTTCCCCCCAATAACCGAAAACCCCGCCCGGCCCTGGAGGAAGGCCGGACGGGGTCGAGAGAAGCGCCGCCCCTCGATTGGGAGGGGATGGGGGATGAGAGACGGCGCTAACCGGGAATTCGTCTTAGGCGGGGAGGAACACCCCGTCGGTCACGTGGACAACGCCGTTCGAGGTCACCACGTCGGCCTGCGTCACCGCAGTCGCGCGTCCGGCGGCATCGGTGATCACGATCTTGTCGCCCGAAAGGCGTGCCTTGAGCTTGCCGCCCGCGACAGTGGTCAGCGTCGCTTCACCACCGTGGCTCTTGATCAGCTTGACGAGGTCGGAGCTGGTCACCTTGCCCGCCACCGCGTGGTAGGTGAGGATACCGGTCAGGGTGCCCTTGTTTTCCGGCTTCACGAGAGTCGCGACAGTGCCTGCGGGGAGCTTGGCAAAGGCGGTGTCGGTGGGCGCGAAAACGGTGAAGGGGCCGGGGCTCGACAGCGTTTCGACGAGACCTGCGGCCTTGACCGCAGCGACCAGCGTGTTGTGCACGCCGGTGCTCACTGCGACATCGACGATGGTCGGCGCGGCGGGGGTGCTGGCGTGATGGCCATGCTGGTGGGCAAGGGCGGGGATTGCGGCGAGGCCGGTGGTGGCAGCGAGCGCAGCGGCGGCGATGGCAGTCAGGGTGGTCTTGGGGGTCACAGGGGATCTCCTTTTCTCGGGGGTCGTCACGTCTGCAAGCCCCTCCCGCTTGCAAGAACAGCTACGCACCCCGCGTTTCAGCGGATGCATCCCGGCGATTTAGGTGGATGAAATGCCGCGTTGTTGCGGCAAGGCGCCGGCCATTTAGACGCGGGTGAAGGCGCCCTTGGCGACCACCGGGCCGGCGTCCTGCCCCTCCGGCTTGCCGCCGATCGGCTCGCGGGTCAGCACCAGCTTGGCCCCGTCGTCCATCTTGGCGGTGATCGCGGCGGGCAGTGTCATCGACGCGACTTCGCCCGGCTTCACCACGCCCAGCGATTGCACCGCGCTGCCATCGGCGGGCACCAGCCACAACTCGTGATCGTGCACCCCGTCAGCCGTAAGACCGATCGCGGCGACCAGCATTTTTTCGCTTTCGGGGATATAGGTGACATCGAGCCTGAGGCCGGTCTCTCCAATCGGCACCGTGGCCACCATCGGCGCGGCGGCGGCGACCTGAATGGGCGGCGCGACGGGGCTGCCGATAGGGGAGGAGAGGAACAGCGCCAGCGCGACGGCAGCAGCCATCGAGGATATCCCTGCGACCCATTGCCAGCGGCGCACCTTCGCCTGAAGTTCGACGACTTTGGCCGCTGGGGCCGCCGGGCCTTCCGGAGCCGCTGCTGCCTGCGCGGCGGCGACGCGGGCGGCGATGCTGCCCCACACGTGTTCCCCCGGCTCCGCGCCCGGAATCGCATCGGTCAGCGGGGCGAACCAGTCGTCCCACCATTCCTTGCGCCAGGCGAAGGCCGGATCGGTCGCATACTTCCCGCGCGCAGCGAGCAGTTCCTCGCCTTCGAGCAGGCCGAGCGACCATTCCGCCGCGATCATCGGGTCATCGCGGTTCACTTCAGGCTCGGGCGTGTTGTCGGGCGTGCTCATACGGCCTCGCTCGCTTCAAGACAGGCGCGCAGGCGCATCAGCCCGCGGCGGATCCAGCTTTTCATCGTCCCCAGCGGGACATCGGCAGCTTCGGCGAGCTGGGCATAGGTCTTGCCCTCGAAAAAGGCGGCGCGGATGTGGCCCTGCGTGCGGTCGTCGAGCGCGCCCAAACACTTGTGAATCTGGGCCGCCTGCTCGGCATCGACCAGCAGCATATCGGCGAGCGGGCTTTCATCGGCGAGCGGTGCGGCTTCCTCGACCGGAACCGCTCCGCCGCGCACCTTGCCCGTGCGCAGGCGGTCAATCGCGCGGTTGCGCGCAAACGCCGCCAGCCACGCGATCGGGCTCGCGCGGGACGGGTCATAGCGGTCAGCCCGCTGCCACAGATTGACATAGACGTCCTGCAAAGCGTCCTCGGCTTCCTTTCTGTCGCCCAAGATACGCAGGCAGATACCGAACAGCTTCACCCGCGTGGCGCGATAGATGTCCTCCAGCGCGGACTGGTCGCCCGCAGCCAGCCGCGCCATGGCCTCGCGCAGCGCCTCGCGCGCGTCCTCGTCAGCCGGGCGAGGGCGTGCGGCCATCAGCAATCGGCTCCGCACGGCTGGACGCAGGGCGCATCGCCGCGTTCGATCTGCAAGGTCGCATGGCCCACCCCGAAGCGTTCCTGGAGCGAGGCGGCGACATCGCGCAGGAAGCTGTCGGGCGCGGGTGTGCCGGGCATCACGAGATGCGCGGTCAGCGCGATTTCGGTGGTCGACATCGGCCAGACGTGGAGATCGTGGACCGCGCTCACCCCCTCGAACCCGGCGAGATGGCGGCGCACCTCGCCAAGGTCGATCCCGGCGGGCGCGGCGAGCAGGCCCATTGTTAGGCTGTCACGCGCAAGGCCCCAGGTGCCCCACGCAATCACGGCGAGGATAACGAGGCTCACCAGCGGGTCGATCCACACCAGCCCGGTGACGAGGATCAGCACGCCTGCCACCACCACGCCGAGCGAGACCAACGCATCGGTCATCATGTGGAGATAGGCCCCGCGGATGTTAAGATCGTCCTGGCCCTTCAAGAACAGCATGGCTGTCAACGCGTTGATCCCGATCCCGATCCCGGCAACCACGACCATGGCCATGCCTTGCGGTTCGATGGGGTTCATCATGCGGTGCAGCGTTTCAAACAGGATCGCCCCGATCGCCACCGCCAGCAGCAGCGCATTGGCGAGCGCGGCGAGGATGGTCGAGCTCTTGTAGCCATAGGTGAAGCGGCCCTGTGGCGGGCGCTTGGCGGCGATGCTCGCGATCCATGCGAGCGCCAGTGCCAGCACATCTGACAGGTTGTGTCCGGCATCGGCGATCAGCGCCATCGAGCCGTAGATCAGCCCCGCCCCTGCCTCGATCAGCACGAAGGCGAGGTTGAGCGTGATCCCGATGGCGAAGGCGCGGCCGAAATCGGCGGGCGCATGGTGGTGATGCCCGTGGTCATGCCCGTGGGCATGGTGATGATGATCATGATGGGCGTGCGCGTGGGCCATGCTGCGGTCAGTTGTAGACGCAAGCATCGAGGCCGTCACGCCTGACGATGCCGATCCGCCGTTCGATGCGGTTGCCGTGGCGCGCGAGCCACCCGCCGGGGTTCTTCACGGCGCGCTTCTTCGGGCTGGGGAGGGCGGCGGCCATGCGGCTCGCCTCGTCGCGGCTGAGGCGCGCGGCAGAGTGGCCGAAATAGCGTTGCGCCCCGGCTTCCGCGCCGTAGGTGCCGATCCCGGTTTCGGCGACGTTGAGGTAGACCTCCATGATCCGGCGCTTGCCCCAGACCAGTTCGATCCAGAAGGTGAACCAGGCTTCCAACCCCTTGCGGAAGAAGCCGCCGCCTTGCCACAGGAACACGTTTTTCGCGGTCTGCTGCGAGATGGTGGAGCCGCCGCGGATCCTACCGCCTTCGAGGTTCTCGCGCATCGCCTGCTCGATCGCCTCGGCATCGAAACCGCTGTGCTCGCAGAAGCGCGAATCCTCCGCCGCGATCACCGCCGAGACGAGGTTGCGGTCGATATTGTCGAGGCTTTCCCAGTCCTTGGTGATGCCCTTGCCGTCCATCACCATGGTCGCGGTGACGGGCACCGGAACCCATTTGAACAGCACCACCAGCACCACGGTCAGCACCATGAATCCGGCGACGAACTTGGCGGCGAAGCGGGCGATGCGGGCGATCATTCCTACCGCCTTAGCGACAAGCGGCGCGGCGGGAAAGCATCACCGCTTGCAGGCGGGGCCAAGGCAGGGCTAGCTAGCGTTCTGTCACCAGGGGAGACCAATCCGATGCGCCTGTTCCACACCGCCGCCGCCAGCCTTCTGGCGCTGGCCATCGCCAGCCCGGCGCTGGCCGAAGACACCGCGACCGCCCGCGCGATCGAGGCGGAATACGACAGCTACCTCGCCCCGCTGTTCCTCGATTTCCACCAGAACCCCGAGCTCTCCTTCCTCGAAAACCGCACGGCGGCGAAGATGGCGGCCGAACTGCGCGCGGCGGGGCTGGAAGTGACCGAGGGTGTCGGCGGCACCGGCGTGGTCGGGCTCATCAAGAACGGCAAGGGTCCGCTGATCCTGATCCGCGCCGACATGGACGGGCTGCCGGTCGAGGAGAAGACCGGCCTCGCCTATGCTTCCAAGGCGATGCAGACCGGGCAGGACGGCAAGGAATATCCGGTGATGCATGCCTGCGGGCATGACACCCACATCACCGCGATGCTCGCCACCGCACGGCGGCTGATGGCAATCAAGGACCAGTGGAAGGGCACCGCGATGTTCATCGTCCAGCCGGCCGAGGAACGCGTCGGCGGGGCCAAGGCGATGATGGCCGACAACCTCTATGGCCGCTTCGGCAAGCCCGACTATGCGCTCGCCTTCCACGTCGCTGCCGAACTGGAAACGGGCAAGGTTTCGGCCTCGGAGGGGATCCAGTATTCCTCCTCGGATTCGATCGACATCATCGTGCCCGGCGTCGGCACGCACGGGGCCGCGCCGCATCTCGGCAAGGACCCGGTCTATATCGCCTCGCAGATTGTCACTGCGCTGCAATCCATTGATTCGCGTGAGATTTCACCGATGAAGCCGGTGGTGGTCACGGTCGGTTCGTTCCATGCCGGATCGAAGCATAACATCATCTCGGACGAGGCGAAGTTGCAGGTGACAGTGCGCGCCAATGACGAGACGACCCGCGCGCAGGTGATCGCCGCGATCGAGCGGATCGCGGTGAATATCGGCGAGGCCAACGGCCTGCCGGCGAACCGCCCGGTCACGGTCAAGGTGATCGAGGGCACGCCCGTCACCAGCAACGACCCTGCGCTGGCGCGCCGCCTGAACGGCGCGATGAAGCGCGCGCTGGGCGAAGCGGCGGTGGTGCCGTTCGAACAGAAGAACATGGGGGCGGAAGACTTCACCTATTTCGTCGGCGAAGGGCCGGGGGTGCCGGGCTATTACTTTGCGGTCGGCGGCACCACGCCCGAACGGATCGCGGCGGCCAAGGCGGGCGGTGCACCGATTGCCGGACACCACTCGCCGCTGTTCCAGGTCGCGCCGCGCGAAAGCATCACGCTGGGTGCGCGGGCGATGGTCGCGGCTGTGCTGGATCTCGCACCGAAGAAGTAATCGTTCGGCAAATGTTCCACGTGGAACATTTTGCCATGTGTGGATTGAAAAGGGGGCGCTGCGACGGGTTCGCGGCGCCTCTTTTTGTTGGATTGCTTGCACCTTACCCCAGACCCCGCTCGTCCTGAGCTTGTCTAAGAACTGCTTTTCGTTCAGGGAGTTAGACCCTCAAAAGCGAAGAAAATGCAGCCCTTCCAAAGGCTCAGGGCGGACGAGTTTGAGAGAAGTGATCCAACACCGCCGCAACGCGCAGCTAGCCTCTGCCCTGCGAAGGCAAGAGGGGCCTAGAGGGGGTCTAAGGGGGGTCTAGAAGGGGTCAAGCGCAGCCTGGCCCCTTCCTACTTTTCCCGTGTTACGCGACGCCCGGCAGCAGGCGTTCGCCCGCGATCCGCTGCATCGCCTTTTGCAGCTTTTCAAAGGCGCGCACTTCGATCTGGCGGATGCGTTCGCGGCTGACGTCGTATTCCTGGCTCAGCTCCTCGAGCGTCTGCGGCTTGTCGCTCAACCGGCGTTCGGTGAGGATGTGGCGCTCGCGCTCGTTGAGGCTGTTCATCGCTTCGGCCAGCATTTCGTGGCGCATCTGCGATTCTTCGGCCTCGGCGACGGTTTCGTCCTGCAGCGGACGATCGTCGGTCAGCCAGTCCTGCCATTCGCCCGAACCTTCCTCGCCCGCACGCATCGGCGTGTTGAGCGAGCCGTCGCCGCCCATCATCATCCGCCGGTTCATGTTGACGACTTCCTGCTCGGGCACGCCGAGATCGGTCGCGATCTTGGTCACATCGTCGGGGTGAAGATCGGAATCCTCGTAAGCATCGAGGTTCTTCTTCATCCGGCGCAGGTTGAAGAACAGCTTCTTCTGCGCGGCGGTGGTGCCCATCTTCACGAGGCTCCACGAACGCAGGATGTATTCCTGGATCGAGGCCTTGATCCACCACATCGCGTAGGTCGCGAGGCGGAAGCCGCGATCGGGTTCGAACTTCTTGACGCCCTGCATCAGGCCGACATTGCCTTCCGAAATCAGATCGGCGACGGGCAGGCCATAGCCGCGGTAACCCATCGCGATCTTCGCGACGAGCCGCAGGTGGCTGGAAACGAGCTGCGCGGCAGCTTCGGGATCCTCGTGTTCCTGGTAGCGCTTGGCGAGCATGTATTCCTGCTCGGCCGTCAGCACGGGAAACTTGCGGATCTCGGCAAGATAGCGATTGAGGCTCTGCTCACCGCTCAGCGCCGGGACCGTATTGGTCTTGGACTTGGTCACTGGTTACCTAACCTTTCTCGTGTCGACCGCTTGTCGAGGACCCCTGATGGGCATCCGTCGCTCTGGGCCACGGGGTTACATATAGACCATTTGCACGCGCAGTTCAGCGCTTTTCATCGATTAGAAATTCGCAGTTGGTCGATAAGTTCCATCATGTCTTGCGGCAGATCGCTCTGAAACCGCAGTGTTTCGCCGGTCACGGGGTGCACGAACCCCAGTTCGGCGGCGTGCAGCGCCTGACGCGCAAACCCGAGTCGTTCGAGGCACGGGCGCAAGGATTTGGGTGTACGGCCATAGGCAGGGTCTCCCAATAGCGGATGGCCGATTGACGCACAGTGAACGCGCACCTGGTGGGTGCGCCCGGTTTCCAGCCGGCATTCGATCACGGCGGCTTCATCCAGCCTCTCGGTCACCTTGTAATGGGTGATCGCGGTTTTGCCGCGCGAGGAAATGTTGGGGAGCACCGTCATTTTCTTTCGGTCCGCGTCCGATCGTCCGACGCGCGCATTGATCGTGCCTTCGGACGGGGAGGGGTGGCCGGCGCAGACCGCGATATAGCGGCGGTGGACGGTGTGCGCGGCGAACTGCACGGCAAGGCCTTCATGCGCGGCATCGGATTTGGCGACCACCAAGAGCCCTGACGTGTCCTTGTCGATCCGGTGGACGATCCCGGGCCGTGCGACCCCGTTGATGCCTGAGAGGTTACCGCGGCAGTGGTGCAGCAGCGCATTGACCAGCGTGCCGGTGATGTTCCCCACCGCCGGGTGCACGACCATCCCCGCCGGTTTGTCGACCACGATCAGATGCGCGTCCTCGTAGGCGATGGTGAGCGGGATATCCTCCGGCAGCGCCTCGGCCGGCATGGCGGCGGCAAGGATGATGCGGAACGGGGTGTCGGCGGCAACTTTCATCGAAGCGGCGGTCGCGGTATTGCCCGCCACATCGACGCGGCCCTCGTCAATCAACCCCTGCACCCGCGCGCGGCTGAGCCCCGTCGCTTCGGCCAGCGCCTTGTCGAGGCGGGCGGGAGCAGGGATCGTGCCGGTGATGATTTCGGGTTCGGACATGGTATGGCCATGCGCGATGGATATCGAAGTGACAAGTGAGGCCCTTGGCCAGATGCGCGCTGCTGCTGCTGCTGCGCACCCGCGCGAGGCGTGCGGGATGCTGATGGGGGAGGGCGGGTGCATTTCCGAAGCGCGCCCCGCCGCCAATGTCCATCCGACCCCGCAGACCCATTTCGAGATCGATCCGCAGGCGCTGATCGATGCCCACCGCGCCGCGCGCCACGCGGGCGCTCCGCAGGTGATCGGCTACTTCCACTCGCACCCTGTGGGCACCGCTGCGCCCTCTGCCACCGACCGCGCCTCGGCTTCGGGTGACGGGCGGGTGTGGGCGATCCTTGCAGGCGACGACGTGACGTTCTGGCGGGACGGGGAAGCGGGCTTCAGCGCACTTTCCTTTGCGGTGATCGATGGCTAGGGTTAGCGCATGATTTCCCAGACCGATCTTGCCGCGATGCTGTGTTCGCGCCTGTGCCATGATTTGCTCTCGCCGGTGGGGGCGCTCGCCAACGGGCTCGAACTGCTCGCCGACGAGAAAGACCCCGAAATGCGCGCGCGGGTGGTGGAGCTGCTCGAACAATCGGCGCGCACCAGCACCGACAAGCTGAAGTTCTTCCGCCTCGCATTCGGCGCGGCTGGCGGCTTCGGCGAGGCGATCCCGGTCGAGGAAGCCAAGGCGGTGATCGATGCGCTCGCCGCCAATGCCAAGCGGGTCGAAGTGCACTGGGCGATTGCCGAACCGAGCCTGCCCAAGCCTGCGGTCAAGGTGCTGCTCAACCTTGCGCAGATCGCGATCGATGCGCTGGTGCGCGGCGGCACGCTCGATATCGGGGCCGAACGGCGTGAGGGCGCGGTCGAGATCGTGGCGCGTGCGCGGGGCGACCGGATCGCCTTTGACGAGACCATCGGCCGCGCGCTCCAGGGCGATCTCGATGAAGGCGAGATCACCAGCCGCACGGCGGCCGCGCACATGATCGCGGTGCTCGCCGAGGAGATGGAAGGCGGCCTCCAGTACAAGCTCGGCGATGGCGCGCTGGTCTTGGGCGCGGTGCTGCCCGAGCCTGAGGGCATGATCGGGTAATCGCCGCGATGTCGGGGGGCATAGAGGGCGACGAACTGATCCACCGCGAGGTTCCCTCGCCCAACCATGGCGAGCGGACGCTTCCCGTCAGCATGGTGGTGTTGCACTACACCGAGATGAAGCCGGTCGAAGCCGCGCTGGAACGGATGTGCGATCCGGAATCCTCGGTCAGCGCGCATTACTGCATCACCGAGGAAGGCGAGGTCATCCGGCTGGTGCCCGAGGATCGCCGCGCGTGGCACGCAGGCGCGAGCTACTGGCGCGGCATTCCCGATGTGAACTCCGCGAGCATCGGGATCGAGCTCGATCACCCCGGCCACGGTCTTGGCTATCGTGGGTTTGCCGATGCCCAGATCGATGCGCTGATCCCGCTGCTGGCGCGGATCGTGAAGACCTATGACATTCCGCGCGCCAATGTCGTCGGCCATTCCGATGTTGCGCCGATGCGCAAGGTGGACCCGGGCGAGCTGTTTCCGTGGGACCGCCTCGCCGAGTACCGCCTGTGCCTGCCGCGTCCGACCTGCCTTGCGGCCGGCAACCCGTTCCACAACGAAGGCTCGTTCTTCCTCGCGCTGGAACGCTTCGGTTACGACATTACCGATCAGGCGAAGGCGGTCGAGGCGTTCGAGCGGCGCTGGCGGCCCGAACACATCACCGGCATCCCCGATGGCGAGATCGCCGCGATCCTGTGGCAATTGCTGCTCGACCGCGATCAGGGACGGACGCGGTAACTTTGCTATTTCCTCAGTGCAGCCCTATATGCGCTCGCGTCAGGGGGCCTGAGGCAGCCGCGTGCGAAAGCGCGAGGAAAGTCCGGGCTCCACGAAACAAGGGTGGCGGGTAACGCCCGCCGGCGTCCTTTCGGGGGCGCAAGGGAAAGTGCCACAGAGAGCAAACCGCCGATGGCTCCTTCGGGCGCACAGGCAAGGGTGAAAGGGTGCGGTAAGAGCGCACCGGGGGGCCGGCAACGGCAACCGCATGGCAAACCCCACCCGGAGCAAGGCCGAATAGGGGTCTCGCGCCTTTCGCAAGAAGGGTAGGCGTGTTTCGCGCCGAGAGACCCGGGTTGGCTGCTAGAGCGTCGGAGCAATCCGCCGCCCAGATGAATGGCTGCTACCGCGCGGCTGATGCCTTCGGGCAGATCGCGCGCGGAGACAGAACCCGGCTTATGATGGCCCCCTGATGTTGTTTAATGTTTCGCTCGCCCCTCCGGGCGAGCGTCCTCGCTGCTGTTTCCTTCGCTTCGCTACGGACCCGCTGCGGCTCGGCCGCGTGGCCTCGCGGCCCTGAGGGCCGGATCACCCTGATACTTGAGCGTCTCTCCCCGCCCCGGGCTTGACCCGGGGCCGCGCTTTTCCTGTTTCCTGCACGCTGTCCCATAGCGTAAACCATTGATCGGGAGGACTTGCCGCCAATGTTCACGCTCGCCGCCGCGCTCGCACTTGCTGCGCGAGAGGCCACGCTCCCCGAAGACCCGCCTGCCACCGATCTCTGCGCGCTGCCCGGCGAGGATGCCGCCGCCGTGCGCGGGGGCTGGGCGATGATCGACGCGCGCGAAATGTATTCGCTCACCGACCTTGCCGATGCCCTCAAAGCTGCCCCTGCGGGGAAGCGCCGCGTGGTGCGTGGCGGCAGTTTCAGCGGGGCCGATATGCGCGCTCTCGCACCGCTGCTCGCCAATGCCTGCCTTGTCGAAACCGAGCTGGACGGCACCCATTGGGAAGGCACCACGATCCCCGGCCTGCGGCTGGTGAACATCGACTTCACCGGAGCCAAGGCCGCTCGTGCGCGCTGGCCGGGGCTGTCCACCCACGGCGTCAATTTGCAGGGCAGCGATTTCACCGGCGCCGACCTTTCGGGGCTGCGCTTTGTCGCGGCCCGGCAGGGCGCGGATTTCGATGGCGTGTCCTTGCGCGCCGCGAACCTCGCGGGCGCAAGCTTCGCCTGCGGCATCACCATCGATGTGTGGTGCGTCAATGGCCCGCCCGATTTTGTCGGGGCCGACCTGACCGGAGCCGATCTAAGCAGTCTGGGGCTATGGGACCCGAAGGCCATCGCGGGCGCGGTGCTGGACGATGCGATCGTCTCTCCAACCTCGCTCTTCTATCTTGAAGAAGCGCGGATCACCCGCGGGTTGCGCTTGGCGGACAGCTTCACCTCGCCCTATCCGAGCGAACCGGACCAAGCGCCGCAAGAGCCGGTCGTCGTCGCCATCACCGCCGCCGAAGCGCGCGCGCTGATCGACGCGACCCGCGCCGAGCAACGGGCGAACGATGATCGCCCCTCGTTCGATTGCGCCAAGGCGGCCGCGCCGGTGGAGAAGCTGCTTTGCGGCGAGTACGAATCCGGCCTGCGCGCGCTCGACCGCGACCTTGCCGATGCATGGGCGGCGGCGCGGGCGGCAGGGAAGGGCGATCTGGCCGCGCAGCGCCGATGGCTCGCCGCGCGGGCGAAGTGCGGGGATGACGGGGGGTGCATCGCCGACCTTTATCAGGCGCGGATCGCGGTGCTGCGCGGCGCGCTCGGCCCCGGCATCGCGCTGCGTCCCGGCGCCAGCGTGACCTATGACGATGATCCCCTGCCCCTGCCCGAGGCGATGCGGACGGGCGAACTCTACACGCGCATCCTGCCGGCGCTGCGGGCGGCGGGCAGGCAGAGCATCACGCTGACGGGCAATCCCGATGGCAGCCTTGCGGTTGAAGGCTTCGCGGTCGGGGCGAACGCCCATTCCTGCGGTCTGGGCGCAGAGGCGACCCGCTTCGATCCCGCGACCGGCTGGTGGAGCGCGACCGGCGAGGGTGGCCGCAAGGTGCCGCTGTTCCGCATCGAGGGACGGCGGATCGTGCTGCGCTACAGCGGCAACATGGGCGATACGTCCGAGGAGGCGAGCGAGTTCATCAGTTGCGGCGCGCGGGCGAGCTTCGATGGGGGGATCGATCTCAGCCCGCGTTGACGTATCTTGCATTGCTGGTCCGGCTCGCCAGCGGACGAGCCGCGAGCGCACGCGCGCGAGCCGCAGGTGCTCCGGAGCGTAGCGAAGGAAACAGCACCGAGGACGAACGCGCGGAGGCGCGTTCGCACACAAAGGCAGCGGGGCCTCGGGTCAGGCCCGGGGCGGGTGCCTAGCTTCTTCCCACACTCGTATAGGCAAAGCCCGCTGCGCGCATGTCGTCGGGGTTGTAGATGTTCCTGAGGTCGACCATCACCGGCGCTTTGGCCAGCTCCTTGACGCGCTTCAGGTCGAGCGCGCGGAAGGCGTCCCATTCGGTCACGATCACCACCACGTCGGCATCTTCGATGGCGGCATAGGGGCTTTCGCACATGGTGACACCCGGCAGCAGCGGCGCGGCCTGCTCCATGCCTTCGGGATCATAGGCGGCCACGGCCACGCCCGCGTCCATCAGCGTCTGCGCCACCGCGATCGAGGGGCTGTCGCGCATATCGTCGGTGTTGGGCTTGAAGGTCAGGCCGAGCAGCGCGGCCTTCTTGCCGCGCGCCGCCTCGATCCCGCCGAGCGCGTCCACGACCTTGCGGCCCATCGCGCGCTTGCGGCTGTCGTTGACCTTGACCACCGCCTCGACGATCCGGGTCGGGCTGTCGTAATCCTCGGCGGTCTTGAGCAGCGCGAGCGTATCCTTGGGGAAGCAGCTGCCGCCATAGCCGGGGCCGGCGTGGAGGAACTTGGAACCGATGCGGTTGTCCATCCCGATCCCGCGCGACACGTCCTGCACATTCGCGCCGACCTTCTCGCACAGATCGGCCATCTCGTTGATGAAGGTGATCTTGGTCGCAAGGAAGGCGTTGGCGGCGTACTTGATCAGCTCGCTGGTGCGGCGCGAGGTGAACAGGATCGGCGATTCATTGAGGAACAGCGGGCGATAGACTTCGCGCATCACCTCGCGGCCGAACTCGTCCTCGGCGCCGATGACGATACGGTCGGGGCGCTTGAAATCGCCGATGGCCGCGCCTTCGCGCAGGAATTCGGGATTCGAGACGACCGAGAAACGCTGTTTCGTGCCGGTTTCGCGGATGATCCGTTCAACCTCGTCGCCGGTGCCGACGGGCACGGTCGACTTGGTGACGATCACCGCGTCATTGGCGAGGTTCTCGCCCACTTCCTGCGCCACGGCATAGACGAAGGTGAGATCGGCATGGCCATCGCCCCGGCGGCTGGGGGTGCCGACCGCGATGAAGATCGCGTCCGCTTGCCTGATCCCCTCGGCGAGCGAGGTGGTGAAGCTGAGGCGGCCGGCCTTCACATTGTTTTCGACCAGCGCATCGAGGCCAGGCTCGTAGATCGGCATAATCCCGGCGTGCAGGCGATCGATCTTGCCCTGATCCTTGTCGATGCACACGACATCGTGACCGAAATCGGCAAAGCATGCCCCGGACACAAGGCCGACATAGCCCGAACCCACCATTGCAATCTTCATGAACACCTGCCCCTAAGCGACATCAGAATTAGGCCCTTGGCGACCCGCGCGGTCAGCGTTGCCGCTCACCTTCAACCACTTCGATCTGGCCATCGCCGGTGGCGCAGGCCTGGAGAATGCGTCGCTGGTCGCCTTCCAGCACCAGGGCTGTAAGCACACCCGAACGGAAGGCGCCAGTATCAATGCCGATCCGGTTGCCACAATCCGTGACCTGTTCAAAAATGGTATGGCCGTGCACCACAACCTTTTCGAGCGAGCCTTCGTGCTTGAGAAAGCGGTCGCGGATCCAGCGCAGATCGCTGCGCTTCTGTTGGTCGAGCGGCAGCTCCGGGTCGATCCCGGCATGGACGAAGACGTAATCGCCCGCGATGATCATGTTTTCGAACCCGGCGATGTAATCGCGCACCCATGTCGGGACGACCTTGGGCAGGCGTTCGAACAGTTCGTCGATCGGCACTGTGGCGATGCGCTTGGCCGATAGGCCGTAGCTCATGATCGTCTCGCGCCCGCCGTGCTTGATGAAATGGCGCAGCGCCTCGGGCTTTTCGAAGGCGGCGAGGAACATCTCCTCGTGGTTGCCGGCGAGCACGCGGACATTGCGGTGGGCCTGCCATTCGCGGGTGCGCACAAGTACGCCGGCGCTGTCCGGCCCGCGATCGACCAGATCGCCGAGCAGCACGATACGGATTTCAACTCCGCGGCTCGCCGCGATCTCTTCCTCGATTTTGGCGATCAGCGCGTCATACAGATCCAGCCGCCCGTGGATGTCGCCAATCACGTAATAGCGCGTGCCCCGCGGCACCACCGGTGTCGGCGCCGGGGGCAGGGTCGGCGAGGGCCGGGGCCAGAAATAGTCGCGTAATTGCTCAAGCATGACGACAAGGGTGTTCCGGTTGGGCCACAAAGGCTCGGCGCGCTGACGGAGGATTGATTTGGCGACTATGCTCCGTCAAGCCGCGCCGCATACCCGCGCGCGCGACCGGCGGCAACTCGGCTGCGACCACTTCCCCTCAATCGAGGGTGAAGCTCACCGTCGTCACCACACGGACCTTCTTGTACGGACTGTCTGCCATCCCCCAGCCACCGGCCTCGCCGTCGCGTGCCTCGATTTCAAAGTAGCCCTGTGTCGCATCCTTGATCTTGCCGACGCCTGAATGCGAATCCTTGGCGAACTGTTCGGCCGAGGCGCGCGCATCGCGGGTGGCTTCGGCGACCATCGCGGGCTTGATGTCGTTCAGTTTGGTGAAGGTGTAGGCCATGCCCGAACCTTCCTCGAGAAACACGCCGCGCCCGACCAGATCGAACTGGCGTGCGACCGCCTTCTGCGCGCGGGCGATGTCTTCGGTCCGCAGGGCGAGGCGCTGGCGCACGGTGTAGGTGGTCAGCCCTTCGTTGGTGAAACTCGAGACATTGGCGCCGGTCGGCTGGAGCGCGCTGGCGGGAAAACCCAGTTCCTTGAAAAAGGCCTCGATCGCGGCCGTATCGCGCCGGACCTTGGCCTGCGCCTCGCCGAGATCGGTCGAGGAGGCCGAATAGGAAATCGTCCAGGTGGCCAGATCGGCGGTGACGTTACGCTCGGCCAGCCCGCGCACGGTCACAGCGCGTTCGGCGTTCTTGGCGCGCAGCAGCCCGTCGCCGAGCAGGTATCCGCCCGCGACCATGCCGATTGCGACAATCGCGGCGGTGCCAAACCAGCGCAGGGTGTTCGGCTCCTTCAAGGCACTGATAGCCGCATTGTCCGGTTGCACATCATCGCCGCTCATCGCATTGTCTCCCCAGAGAGTTGGTGCGACGAGTTGTGCAATATCGTCGATGAACCGAGTTTGAATGAGAAGGAACCTGCCCCGTGGTCAAATACCTCCACTCGATGATCCGCGTGACCGATCCCGATGCGACGGTCGCCTTTTTCAAGCTCATCGGGCTTGAGGAAGTGCGCCGTTTCGAGGTCGAGGCCGGGCGCTTCACGCTGATCTTCCTCGCCGCGCCGGGGCAGGCCGGGGTGGCCGAGGTCGAGCTGACCTATAACTGGCCGCCCGCCGATGGCAGCCCGGCCGAGGACTACACCGGCGGGCGCAATTTCGGGCATCTCGCCTACCGGGTGGAGAATATCTACGAGACCTGCCAGCGCCTCGCGGATGCCGGACACATCATCCACCGCCCCCCGCGCGACGGGCACATGGCCTTCGTCAAATCGCCGGACGGGATTTCGGTCGAGCTGCTTCAGGAAGGCCATCTCGAGCCTGCCGAACCCTGGGTCAGCATGCCCAATGTCGGCTCCTGGTGAGGCGCGCGGCTTAACCCGCCGCTAACGGTGAATCGCGCCTAAACCACTAAAATAAAAAGCACTGTTGCGCCGAAGGGCAAGGCATAATAGGTTGACACCTTACTTGGGGAAGGGGGGTCGCCTTGTCCTTCGGGGAACTTGGTCTGTGGCAGTGGCTTTCACTGTTCCAGCATGAATTATTGCTGTTCGCGGGGGTATTTTTCCTCCTCGGTGCACTCGACGATTTGGCGGTCGATGCGGTCTGGCTGTGGCTGAAAGCGACGGGCCGGATCGTCACTCGCCGCGCCTCGCGGGCGGTTCTGCGCAGCCGCAAGCTCCACGGCCCCGTCGCGGTGCTGATCCCCGCCTGGCAGGAAGCCGCGGTGATCGGTCAGACCATCCGCCATCTGCTGGACAGCTGGCCCCATCCCGAACTGCGCCTCTATGTCGGCTGCTATCGCAATGACCCCGCGACGCTGGCAGCGGGCATGGCGACGGCGCGCGGCGATGCGCGGCTGCGGCTGGTGATCCACGACCGCGACGGGCCGAGCACCAAGGCCGATTGCCTCAACCGCCTCTACGCCGCGCTGGCGATCGACGAGGCGCGTTCTGGCACCGCCTTTACCAGCGTCGTCTTCCACGATGCCGAGGATCTGGTCGATCCCGGCGCTCTCGGCCTGCTTGACGAGACGGTCGCTGCCGGCGCGGATTTCGTGCAACTGCCGGTCGAGCCGCTGGTGGTGCGCCACCGCGGGTGGTTCGCGCGGCATATCGGCAGCCATTATTGCGAGGAATTCGCCGAATCCCATGCCAAGGCGCTGGTGGTGCGCGATGCGCTGCGCGCGGCCCTGCCGGGCGCAGGGGTGGGCTGTGCGGCATCGCGCCGGGCGCTGGCGCGGCTGGCCGAGAAGCGCGGCGATGGCCGCCCCTTCGCCGAGGATTCACTGACCGAGGATTACGAGCTTGGCCTTGCCATTGCGGCCACCGGCGGGCGCTGCCGCTTCGTGCGGATGCGCGGCGAGGACGGGCGGCTGATCGCCACCCGCGCGCTGTTTCCCGACCGCTTCGACGCCGTGGTGCGCCAGAAAAGCCGCTGGGTGCTGGGCATTGCCCTGCTCGGCTGGGACCGTGTCGGCTGGTCGGGCGGGGCGATCGAACGCTGGATGCGGGCGCGCGACCGGCGCGGGCCGCTGACCGCGTTGGTGCTGCTGGCGGGCTATCTGCTGCTGGTGCTGACCGGACTGCTCGGCATCGGCATCCTGCTGGGCCTCGCCGATCCGCTGCCGCTGACCCCGGTGCTCAAGCTGTTGCTGGCGGCCAATACCCTGGCCTTTGTCTGGCGGGTCGGCTCCCGCTTAGTCTTCACCATGCGGGAATATGGCGTGGTCGAGGGGCTTTGGGCGGTGCTGCGGATTCCGCTCGCCAATGTCATCGCGATCATCGCCGGGCGCCGCGCGGTGTTCACCTATGTCGGCACGCTGCTGGGCGGCACTGCGCCGTGGGACAAGACCGAGCATGATGTCCACCCGACGCAGCTGACGCTGGCCGGAGCGGCACCGCGATGACGGTGCGGGCCCACCGCATCGTCCCGCGTGGGGCCCCGCGTGGGGCACCGCTGGTGATGCTCGCCGCGCTGCTGACGGCATGGACGGGGGCGCGGGCGCTGTGGTGGGAGAACCCCTTTCCGCCGGTGCGCGATGCCTTGGCCCCGGTTCTGGGGCCGGTGATCGGCCCCATCGCGCAAGGCGCATCCGATCGCGTGACCGATGCCCTGACTAATCCCCTGCGCGGCCCTGCCATCGCCCGCGTGCCGCTTCAGACCCTGCCGCAGATCCGCTTTCGCGGCGTTGACCCCGGTCTGGGAGAGACCGGCATGGCGATGGCCTTTCCCGCCTCCGATCCGCGTGGCTTTGGCCGTGCGGCACCTTCCACCCCGCAGCTTGCCGCGGCCCATGCGCTGCTGCTGCGCGCAGGTGCGCGCGGGCCGGCGTCGGTCGGAGCGGGGCTGCGCGATGATGCATCAGCGCTGGGCGACCGGACGAGCGCACCCTTCCTGCCCGCCGCTGATCCGGCGCGGCGCAAGTCGCGGCGCTGGTCGGTCGATGGCTGGGCGTTCTGGCGGCAGGGTTCGGATTCGACCCCGATCTCCCAGGGCCGCGTTCCGATCTACGGCGCGAGCCAGATCGGAGCGGTGTTTCAGTACCGCCTCGCGCAGGAAGGTTCGCGCCGCGACCCGCGCCTGTTCGCCCGCGCCTACCGCTCGCTGGTGCGACGCGGGGAGAGCGAGGTTTCGCTTGGCGCATCGCTGCGGCCCTTCCCCCGCCTGCCGCTGCGCGCGGCGGCCGAGGTGCGTTATACCGACGCCGCCTTCACCAACGAAGTGCGCCCCGCCGCCTTTGCCGTGACCGAGCTGCCGCCGGTCGCGCTGCCGCTGGGCGCGCAGTTCGAGGCCTATGGGCAGGCGGGCTGGGTCGGCGGTGCATCGCGTACAGCCTTTGCCGACGGGCAGGCGAGCCTTACCCGCGAAATCGGGGGCGTTGCGCGGGCGACAAATGACCGGATGCGCCTCAGCCTCGGCGCGGCCGGGTGGGGCGGGGCGCAGCGCGATGCCGAGCGGGTCGATGTGGGGCCGACCATGCGGCTCGATCTCAGCGTCGGCGATGTGCCCGCGCGCCTCTCGGTCGATTGGCGCGAGCGCGTTGCCGGTAACGCCGGGCCGGAATCGGGCATCGCGGCAACGCTTTCCACCCATTTCTGAGCGCACTGATCGCTCAGGGGGCGCGTTCAACAACTACCGCGACCCTGCGGCTTTTATCGCCCGCCTGCCTCGGTTAGACCCTGCGGCATGGACGTCTACCTGCCCATCGCGAATCTTTCGGTCAACGGCCTCTACATCGTGCTGCTTGGCGGGCTGACGGGGATCCTGTCGGGTCTGTTCGGGGTCGGCGGCGGGTTTCTGACAACGCCTCTGCTCATCTTCTACGGCATTCCGCCCACAGTCGCCGCCGCATCGGCCGCGACGCAGGTCACGGGTGCGAGCGTATCGGGCGTGATCGCCCATTCGCGGCGCAAGGGTGTCGATTACCGCATGGGCGCGGTGATGGTCGGCGGCGGGATCATCGGCGCGCTGATCGGGGCGGTGCTGTTCCGCGCGCTGCAATCGATCGGCCAGATCGATGTGGTGATCAGCATCCTCTACGTGCTGATGCTCGGCTCGATCGGAACGCTGATGATGCGCGAAGCGATCAGCGCGGTGCGCCCCGGCCTGCTCGGGCGGGCCGCCGCGCCGGTGCGCAAGCGCCGCCACCATCCGATCGTGGCGAGCCTGCCCTATCGCTGGCGGTTCTATGCCTCGGGGCTCTACATCTCGCCGCTCGCGCCGATGCTGCTGGGGCTGGGCGTGGGCGTACTGACGATGCTGATGGGGGTCGGCGGCGGGTTCCTGCTGGTGCCGGCGATGCTCTACATCCTTGGCATGAGCGGCAATGTCGTGGTCGGCACCTCGCTGTTCCAGATCCTGTTCGTGACGATGGTGACGACGATGACCCACGCGCTCACCACCCGCGCGGTCGATCTGGTGCTGGCGGGCCTGCTGCTGCTGGGATCGGTGCTGGGCGCGCAGTTCGGCACGCAGATCGCCCTGAAGGCGCGGCCGGAATACCTGCGGCTCGCACTCGCCGCGCTGGTGCTCGTGATCGCCTTGCGGATGCTCTACGGCCTCGGCGTGCAGCCCGACGAAATCTACACGGTCACCCCTCTATGAGCAGGCTGCCGTGAACATCGCCGCGCGCCTGTGCCTGCTGCTGGTTGCGTGGACGGCGCTGACCGCCCAGCGCGAACCGGTGCTGGTGCCCGCGGTCAGCCAGTCGCTGATCGAGGTGCGGCAGGGCTTCACCGGCGCGAAGCTGCTGCTCTACGGCGCGGTCGTCGATCCCGAAGGCGGCGGGCGTGCGGGCGATTACGACATCGTGGTGGTGCTCAAAGGCCCGACCGAGCCGGTGCGGATCCGCGAGAAGGACCGCATCGCGGGCATCTGGATGAACGCCGCGGACACCGATTTCCGCTCCGCGCCCTCGTTCTTTGCCGTCGCCTCCTCGCGCCCGATCGAAGAGATTGTCGATGAACGCACCGCCGCGATCTTCGAACTCGGCACCGAATTCATCCAGCTCAGCCCTTCGGGCCAGATCGAGCCCGAAGAACAGGCCCGCTTCGCGCGCGGCCTTGTCGAACTGCGCCAGCGGCAGGGGCTGTATCAGGAGAACCCCGGCGGGGTGCGGATCAGCGAGAAGGTGCTGTATCAGGCCCGCATCAACCTGCCGTCCAACGTCACCACCGGACGCTATACCGCGGAAACCTTTGCGATTTCGCGCGGCCGGGTGCTGGCAAGCGCAACCGCGCGGATCGAAGTGGTCAAGGCCGGGCTGGAAGGCCAGGTGGTGAGCGCCGCGCAGCGCTGGTCGTTCCTTTACGGGCTTGGCGCAATCGCGCTGTCGCTTGGCATGGGCTGGGTGGCGGGACGACTGTTCGCCCGCCCCTGAACGTGGCTGAAGCTTAGCGTTGACCCGATCTTAACCGCCTTTGGCTATCGCTGCTGCCCTGACATTCTTGGCGCAGGGAAGCCCGTAAATGACCGATCAACCGAGGCACGATTACCAGCCGGCGAGCAGCGCTCCTTCGGACGCGCAGGCCGGCGCAGCGACTGCATCGGCCCGTGGCCCCGACAATGCCCGCTTGCCGATCGGCGTGGTGCTGGAGATTTCCGGCTCGGGTTCGCAGATCGCGCTCGATATCCAGCGCCTCAACGAATGCATGGATGATGCCGATCCCTCGGTTGCGCTGGCTGGTCAGGTGGGTAGCCAGATCAAGATCCGCGTCGGCGATGCCTGGCTGCTCGCCAGCGTGCGCGACCAGCGCAAGGATCGCCGCAGCGACAGCGGCATCATCGCCCATATCGACTTCCTTGGCGAAGGCGCCGAAGAAAAGCTGACCGGGCGCATCCACGGGTTCAAGCGCGGGGTCACCCGTTATCCGGTGCCGGGCGCGATGATCTATCCGGCCACCACCAAGGATCTCGAACAGATCTACGCCAGCGATGGCCGCGCCAGCATCACCATCGGCAAGGTGTTCCCGACCAAGGACATCCGCGCCGGCCTCTATATCGACGCGATGCTGGGCAAGCACTTCGCGCTGCTCGGCTCGACCGGTACCGGTAAATCGACCAGCGCCGCGCTGATCCTGCACCGCATCTGCGAGGCCGCGCCCAATGGTCACATCGTGATGATCGACCCGCACGGCGAATATTCCGCCGCCTTCCGCCAGACCGGGCAGATCCTCGACGTCTCGAACCTGCAGATGCCCTACTGGCTGATGAACTTCGAGGAACACTGCGAAGTGCTGCTGTCGAGCAGCGGCAACGAACGCCAGGTCGATTCCGACATTCTTGCCAAGTGCCTCCTCGGCGCGCGCACCCGCAACCGGCTGGCGCAGACGATGGGCAAGATCACGGTGGATTCGCCGATCCCCTATCTGCTGTCCGATCTCAGCAACATCCTGCAGGACGAGATGGGCAAACTCGACAAGGCGACTTCGTCCGCGCCCTATATGCGGATCAAGCAGAAGCTCGACGAGCTGAAGGCCGATCCGCGCTACCAGTTCATGTTCTCCGGCATGCTGGTCGGCGATACGATGACCGATTTCATCAGCAAGGTGTTCCGCATGCCGGGCGGCGGCAAGCCGATCTCGATCATCGACGTGTCGGGCGTGCCTTCGGACATCACCTCGACCGTGGTTGCGGTGCTCAGCCGTCTGGTGTTCGACTTCGCGATCTGGGGCCGCGAGGAAAAGACCCGTCCAGTGCTGCTGGTGTGCGAAGAAGCCCACCGCTACGTGCCGAACGAGAAGAACGCCGATGGCTCCTCGGTCGGCAAGATCCTCAGCCGTATCGCCAAGGAAGGCCGTAAGTACGGGATTTCGCTGGGCCTCATCACCCAGCGTCCGTCCGACCTTGCCGAAGGCGTGCTCTCGCAGTGCGGCACGATCATCTCGATGCGTCTCAACAACGACCGCGACCAGGCCTTCGTGAAGGCCGCCATGCCCGAAGGCGCGCGCGGCTTCCTCGATTCAATCCCCGCGCTGCGCAACCGCGAATGCATCATCTGCGGCGAAGGTGTCGCCATCCCGATCCGCGTGACCTTCGACACGCTTGAGGAATACAAGCGCCCGGCCTCGGAAGACCCGAGCTTCGTCGAGCTGTGGAGCCAGGACGGCGGCGAGCAGGAACTGGTCGAACGCGTCGTGATGCGCTGGCGCGCGCAGGGGTGATTCTTGTTTGCGACCGCGCCTCCGCGCGGACGTCCTCGGCGCTATTCCTCCGCTCCGCTCCGGGCGCCTGCGGGCGGCCTTTCGGCCTTGCGGCCCGTCCTGCGGCGGGCCGAACCAATTCCAATACGAATGGGATGCGTTGAAATCGGTCGCGCCAGCGACCGCAAGCCCGAACGGGCGCCCGCAGCGACGCGACCTTCAGGTCGCATGAGCGAGGAATTCGCGTCGCGGATGCGATGCGGAACACAAAAAACGCGCGGGGGCGGGCACGCACACATACTACGTCCCCCGCGTATCCCCGTAGAGGTGGATATGCAGCCGGTCGCTCATCCGGAAGCCGTGCTTGAGGCACGCCTGGGATAGCCACGCCTGCCGTTCGCGCTGGGTGGCGCTGTCGGTGCCTTCGGCCATCAGGAACACCCGTTCGGGCCGGAAGCGGTAGCGGCGCTGGAGTTCCAGCACCTCCTCAACGTCGTCGGAGCTGGCGATCACGAATTTCAGGAACGCGCGGCTGTCTGCTGCCCATGCGTCGAGCCGCTCGGGGATCAGCGCCAGATCGGCAGGGTTCCCGCTATGCGCGAGCTTGGGGCTGACATTGTACTGGTCCACGCGAATATCGAGCCGCGCAGGCGGAGCAACCGTGCCGTTGGTCTCGATCTCGACCGCGATGTCGGGCAGAGCGCTGAGCATTTCGGCCAGCGCGCCCGCCTGAAGCAGCGGCTCACCCCCGGTGATGACGAGGCGCTTCTGCCCGAGTGCCGCGATCCGCGCAGCGGTTTCTTCCGGCGAGAGCGTCACCTGACTGGCCTTGCGCTCGAACGCGATGCCGTCGCGGTGCGGCCTGTTATCGCCTTCAAAGCGCCACGTGTAAGCCGTGTCGCACCACGTGCAGGCAAGGTTGCAGCGCGACAGGCGCACGAAGGCGACCGGCATCCCGGCGCTCGGCCCTTCGCCTTGCAACGAGGCGAAAATCTCCGGCCCGCCGGTATCGTCGGTGGCGAGGGTGAGGTTCATCCGAACATCTCGGCATAGAGCGCGTCGGCCTGCGGGGCGTAGCTCACCGACATGCCGTGACCCCAGAAGAGGTCGCCGTCGCCGAACATGATGTTGAACGACCCGTCGGGCGCGAATGACAGGTCGTCGAGAACGAACCGCGCTTTGAATGTCTCGCGGTCGATCAGCGGCGCATTCTCGTCGCGCCAGTTATCGAGCCAGACCTCGTAATACTCTTCCGCGATAGCTTCGCGCATCCGCGCGTCCCACTCCTCGCGCTTCTCCCACACCGCGCGCATGGTGCTGAGCGCCTGCTGCGGCGCGTCTGGGCCGGGCGGGCCGGCGTAATCGAGCGCGAGCGTCACGCTGACCTCGCGCCCCTGCCAGTCGCGTGTCTGCCTGAACCACTGGGGAAACTGCGGATCGGAGGTGAAGGTGCCGAATTGCGGATCGATGATCGGCGGCGGGTTCAGCAGCGGATCGGCGGCAGCGATCAGGGCGGCGTCCTCGATGGCGGGCAGCGGCGCGCGCAAGGTCGCTACCGCGCGGCCATTCTCCTCGCGCACAGCGTCGCGGATCGCGAGCCGCACCAATTTGCGGGCCGGGAAGACCGAGCCCCACTTGGCGAGGTCGCCTTCGCGCTGGTCGGGGATGTCGACCCTCAGCGTCTCGGTGCGGATCGGGCCTTCGCCTTCGCGCCACGCGATGAGGTGAACCGAGCTGGTCCACGCCGTCTCCCCGCGCGACTGCATGCCGCCGCCTCCGCCGATGCCATCGACGACGCCGGTGATGACGATCGCATCCTTGTCGGCCTGCGCCATCAGCGCCGAGGGCGAAAGCAGTTCCAGCCCGGCGATGAGGCGGCGCAGCATCCGCCTACCCCAGCCGCGCCAGTGCTGCCGTCAGCCGCTCGACTTCGCCCGTGTGATGGGCGAGATCGGCGCGGGCCTTTTCGACCGCTTCGGGCTTGGCCTTCTCGGCGAAGGCGGGGTTGCCGAGACGCCCTTCGAGGCTCTTGGCTTCCTTCTGCGAGGCGGCCAGCGCCTTTTCCAGACGGGCCTTTTCCGCCGCGATGTCGACGATGCCTTCGAGCGGGATTACGAACACGTCCTCGCCCGCAGTCACCTGCATCGCGGGGCCTGCGGGGGCCTCGCCGATGGTCACCGGGGTCAGGCGTGCTAGGCGTTCGATCGCGGCGCTGGAGCGCTCGATGGTGCGGCTCGCCACGTCCGAAGGTGCCGCCACCCACGCCGCCAGCTTCGCACCCGGCGCAATGCCGAGCTCGTTCTTGGCCGAGCGGGTGTTGGTGGTGAGGTCGATCACCCAGTCGATTGCGTCGGTCGCGTCCTTGCTCACCTCGGCTTCCGGCTTGGGCCACTGCGCCACGATCAGATCATAGGGGCGCTCACCCAGCTTGTGCCACAGCTCTTCGGTGATGAAGGGCATGAAGGGGTGGAGCATGACGAGGATCTGGTCGAGCGCCCAGCCGGCGACTTCGCGGGTTTCCACGGCGGGCGGGCTGTCCGCGTCCCCGGCGAAGACCGGCTTGATCAGCTCCAGATACCAGTCGCAGAACTTGCTCCAGGTGAACTGGTAGATCGCGTTGGCCGCCGCATCGAAGCGCAGGTCGTCCATCGCGCGTTCGATCTCGGTGACGCACGCCTGCACTTCGCCGATGATCCACTGGTTGGCGGCGAGGCGTGCTTGCGGAGCCTTGATGCTGTTCGACGCACCGATGCCGTTCGACTGGCAGAAGCGCGCCGCGTTCCACAGCTTGGTGGCGAAGTTGCGGTAGCCCTCGACCCGCTTTTCATCCATCTTGATGTCGCGGCCCTGGCTTTCCATTGCCGCCATGAAGAAGCGCAGCGCATCCGCGCCATACTGGTCGATGAGGCCGAGCGGATCGACGACATTGCCTTTGGACTTCGACATCTTCGCCCCGTCCGCCGCGCGCACGAGGCCGTGGAGGTAGAGCGTGTCCCAGGGCTTTTGCCCCATGTTGTAGAAGCCCATCATCATCATCCGCGCATCCCAGAAGAAGAGGATGTCGAAGCCGGAAATGAGCAGGCTGTTGGGGAAGTGCTTTTGCAGGAGCGGCGCGTCGCTGTCCGGCCACCCCAGCGTGGCGAAGGGCCACAGCGCCGAGGAGAACCAAGTGTCGAGCACGTCCTCGTCCTGCGTCAGCTTCACGCCTTCACCGGCGAGCGCCTGCGCGGCTTCTGCGGTTTCGGCGACGAAGCAGCGGCCATCATCTGCAAACCACGCCGGAATGCGGTGACCCCACCACAATTGGCGCGAGACGCACCACGGCTGGATGTTCTCCATCCAGTTGAAGAAGGTCTTCTCCCAGGTCTTGGGGACGATCTGGATATCGCCCGAGCGCACGGCGGCGATCGGCTTCTTGGCGAGTTCCGCCGCGTTCACATACCACTGGTCGGTCAGCCACGGCTCGATCACCACGCCGCCACGATCGCCGAAGGGGGTCGCGATCTGGCGGGGTTCGGCGTCGTTCTCGACCTCGTTCCCTTCCTTGTCCTTGGTGATGTGCGGGATGAGGAAGCCCTGTTCCTTCATGCGCGCAACCACCAGCTCGCGCGCGCCGTCCACCCCGTCGCGCTTGAAGCGGTGGAGGCCGATGAACTCCGCCGGCACCAGCCCGTCCGCCGTCTGGCAGACATTGGCTTCGGCATCGAGCATGTTGAGCATCTCGGCAGGCGCAAAGCCCGCGCGCTTGCCGACCTCGAAGTCGTTGAAGTCATGCCCCGGCGTCACCTTCACCGCGCCCGAGCCCAGTTCGGGATCGGCGTGCTCGTCAGCGACGATGGGGATGCGGCGGCCGGTCAGCGGCAGGATCACCTGCGCGCCGACGACCGACTTGTAGCGTTCGTCATCGGGATGCACCGCGACCGCCATGTCGGCGAGCATGGTTTCGGGCCGGGTGGTGGCGACTTCGATATAGTCGCGCCCGTCAGCCAGCCGCGCGCCATCCGCGAGCGGGTATTTGAAGTGCCAGAAGCCGCCCGCGATGGTTTGGGTTTCCACCTCGAGATCGGAAATCGCTGTCTTCAGCTTGGGGTCCCAGTTCACCAGCCGCTTGTCGCGGTAGATCAGGCCGTCGTTATACAGGTCAACGAAGGTCTTGATCACCGCGCGGGTGAAATGCGGGTCCATCGTGAACTGCTCGCGGCTCCAGTCCATCGAGCAGCCGAGGCGTCGCAGCTGGTTGGTGATGGTGCCGCCGCTTTCGGCCTTCCACTCCCACACCTTCGCCACGAAATCCTCGCGCGAATAGTTTGTGCGCTTGTCCTGCTGCGCTTCCATCTGGCGTTCGACCACCATCTGGGTCGCGATACCGGCGTGATCGGTGCCGACCACCCACAGCGCATCCTTGCCGCGCAGCCGTTCATAACGGATCACCACGTCCTGCAACGTGTTGTCGAGCGCGTGGCCGATATGCAGGCTTCCCGTCACATTGGGCGGCGGGTTGACGATGGTGAAGGCTTCGGCATCGGGCCGTTCGGGCCGGAAACAGCCGTTCGCTTCCCAGTGGGCATACCAGCGCGCCTCGATATCGGCGGGGTCGAAGGTGGTGGGCAAAGTGGTGCTCGTCATGGCGGGCGCCATGCCAGCAACAATGCTGCGGTGCAATGATCGAGGCACTTGCGGGCTTGCCAAGCCTTGCGAGGGGGCGAAAATCTCCCCATAGCTGTGGGTGATGCAGGACGCCGCGCAATACTTGCTGGACGATCAGGGCGCGGACGGCACCCGGCTGGTGCTGTCGGGGCAGGTCACACTGGCGAGCATCGCCCCGCTCGAACGCGATCTCAAACAGCTCGCCGGCCCGATCCGCACGATTGATCTTGCCGGTATCGCGGAAATCGACACGGTCGGCGCATGGTTGGTGTGCCGCACTGCGCGCGAACACAGTGCCGAAATCACCGGGGCCAGTGTCGAGGCGCAGCGCCTGCTGGCGGCGGTGCGCGATATCGATGCGCGCGGCGAGATGCACCCGGCGCTCCCGCCAGTGTGGGAACGGGTGCCGATCGCGCTCGGCAAGCAGATCTATGCCGGACGCCGCGGCGCTTACGGCGTGGTCGGCTTCTTCGGGCAGATCCTGATCGGCGCGGCCAACCTGCTGCGCCGTCCCAGCCGCTTTCCGATCAAGGCGCTGGTGCACCAGATGGAGCTGGTCGGCGTGACCGCGCTGCCGATTATCGGGTTGATGAGCTTTCTGATCGGCATCGTCATCGCCCAGCAGGGTTCGGTGCAATTGGAGCAATTCGGGGCCGAGGCGCTGACGGTCAATCTGGTCGGGCGCATCACCCTGCGCGAGTTGGGCGTGCTGATGACCGCAATCATGGTGGCGGGCCGTTCGGGCAGCGCCTTCGCCGCGCAACTCGGCACGATGAAGCTGACCGAGGAAATCGACGCGATGCGCACCATCGGCATCTCGCCGATCGAGGTGCTGGTGATCCCGCGCATCATGGCGGCGACCTTCATGATGGTGCTGCTCGGCTTCTATTCCTCGGTGGTGGCGATCGTCGGCGGCGCGGTGGTGGGCGACCTCACGCTGGGCATACCGTTCTGGACCTTCCTGTCGCGCATTCAGGAGGTTGTGCCCGAGCATGACCTGTGGGTGGGCCTGATCAAGGCACCGGTGTTCGGGCTGATCGTGGCGCTGGCGGGTTGCTACAACGGGCTTCAGGTGCGCGGCAATTCGGAAGAGGTCGGCCGCCGCACCACGATGGCGGTGGTCTCGGCGATCTTCGCGGTGATCGTGCTCGACGCGTTCTTCGCGGTATTCTTCACCGAAGTGGGCTGGGGCTGATGAGCGGGCAGCACTATCACGCGCCCGACGAGGCACCGCCGATCGTGGTCGAAGGGCTGGTCAACCGCTTCGGCGATTTCACCGTCCACGAAGGGCTGGACCTGACCGTGCGGCGGGGCGAGATCCTTGGCGTGGTGGGCGGCTCGGGCAGCGGCAAATCGGTGCTGATGCGCTCGATCATCGGCTTGCAGCGGCCCAGCGCCGGGCGGATCGACGTGCTGGGGCGCACCATCACCGAGCTCGATCTCGATCAGGGCATCGGCGTGCGCCGTCGCTGGGGCGTGCTGTTCCAGGGCGGGGCGCTGTTCTCGACGCTGACCGTGGGCGAGAACATCGAGGTGCCGCTCCGGAAATATTACCCCGAATTGAGCGAGGAACTGCGGCACGAGATCGCGCGCTATAAGGTGATCCTCACCGGCCTGCCGGAGAGCGCGATCAGCAAATATCCTGCGGAACTTTCGGGCGGGATGAAGAAGCGCGCCGGTCTCGCCCGTGCGCTGGCACTCGATCCCGAACTGCTGTTCCTCGATGAACCCACGGCGGGCCTCGACCCGATCGGCGCGGCCAAGTTCGACCGGCTGACCCGCGAGCTCAAGGAAACGCTGGGCCTCACCGTGTTTCTGATCACCCACGATCTCGATACGCTTTACGAAATCTGCGACCGGGTGGCGGTGATCGCCGACAAGAAGATCATCGCGGTCGGCACCATCCCCGAACTGATCGCCACCGGGCATCCGTGGATCGAGGAATATTTCAACGGCCCGCGCGGACGCACCGCACACGCCGCACACATGAGGGGGGCGGAATGAACGGGATTATGTTGGACACCACGCCCCCGCGGGCTGCATAGGGAACGCACATGGAGACCAGAGCCAATCATCTGTGGGTCGGTGCGGTGACGCTGGTGCTGCTGGCGGCGCTTGCTGCCTTCATCGTCTGGATCGCGCGGCTGGGACAGGGCGCGCAGGACGAATACGACATCTTCTACAACCAGTCGGTCGATGGCCTTGCCAACGGCAGCCAGGTCAGTTTCGCCGGCGTGCCGGTGGGGCAGGTGACCGAAATCGCGCTGGCCAAAGGCAATCCCGAATTCGTGCGGGTGCGGATCAAGGTGAAGGAAGATGTGCCTATCCTCGTCGGCACACAGGCGACCATCCAGGCGACCTTTACCGGGGTGTCGACCATCCTGCTTGATGGCGCGCGCAAGGGCGCACCGGAAATCACCTGCGAGACCACCGCCTGCCCCGAGGGCCGTCCGGTGATCCCGCCCGGGCGCGGGGGCTTTGGCGAGATCGTCGCCAACGCGCCGCTGCTGCTCGAACGGCTGGCGACGCTGACCGAACAGCTCAACACCATCCTCGGGCCGGAAAACCAGGCTGAGATTTCGGGAATCCTCCGGAACACCAATCGCCTCACCGGCGGGCTGGCCGATGCGACCCCGGAACTGACCGCGAACCTCAAGGAATTCCGCACCACGATGGCGGAATTCAACCAGACGATGGACGCATTGGAGCAGGTGGCGAACAGCAGCGATGCGCTGATCAAGAACGAAGGCCAGCCGCTCGCGCGCGAACTCACCAGCACGCTCGCTTCGGCCAACAAGGCGCTCGCCTCGCTGTCGGCGATGCTGGAAGACACGCGCCCCGCCGCGCGCCAGCTGCGCACCAGCACGCTACCCAATGCCGAGGCAACCTTGCAGGATCTGCGCGCCACCAGCCGGGCCTTGCGCGCGATCACCGAAAAGCTCGAAAGCGAAGGGGCAGGCGCGCTGGTGGGCGGCAAGACGCTGCCCGATTACAAGCCGGAATAAGGGACTGATCGCATGACTATCACACACCGGCCGATCCTGTTCGCCCTGCCGCTGTTGCTGGCGCTTTCGGGCTGCATCAGCCTTGGCGGTCCGCCGCCCGAAAGCCTGCTGACGCTGAGCGCCACGTCGCGTGCGTCGGCAGGCAGCGGCGCTTCGGCGGGCAGCGCCCAGCCGGTAATCGCGGTGCAATCGCTCGCCACGCCGGCCAAGCTCGATGTGCTGCGCGTGCCGGTGGCGGTGAGCGATACCGAGTTGGCCTATCTGCAAGACGCCTTCTGGGTCGAAAAGCCCGCCAGCCTGTTCCGCCGCCTTGTGGGCGAGACGATCCGCGCGCGCGGGACTGCGATGGTGATCGACGCCGATGACAGCGTAACGATCGCTACCGCCACGCTCCACGGCACGCTGATCGACATGGGTTACGACGCGCAATCCTCCGCTGCGGTGGTGCGGTTCGATGCGGTGCGGGTCGATGGCAAAGGCAAGATAAGCACCCGCCGCTTCGAAGCGCGCGAGACCGGGGTTCCGGCCGAAGCGCGCGCAGTGGGCGCGGCGCTGAATGTCGCGGCGAACAAGGTCGCAGCCGAAGTCGCGGACTGGGTGGCTGGCGGGTAATCCCTCCAAACTCCGTTCGCCCTGAGCTTGTCGAAGGGCTGTTCTTCTTTCTTCAAGACGCACGAGCTTCGAAGTAAAGGCAGGGCTTCGACAAGCTCAGCCCGAACGGTTATCTTTACGCCCGCGCCATCTTCGCAAAGGCGCAGGCGCGCAGGAAATCGGCCTCGCGCCGCTCGCGGCGTTCTTCGGCTTCCCAGTCGCGGCCCCAAAGTTCGGCCTGCCATTCCTCTTCCAGACACGCCGCCTGCCACAGCGCCAGCGGCTCGCCTTCGTGGCGCGCATCGAGCGCGGCGAGGCCGGTCACCAGCGAGGCGGCCAGCTTGGTCATCGCCTCGACGCCTGCGAGCGCGAAGGGATCGAGCGTCAGCAGGCGGTCGTGCAGCCTCGCCAGCGTTTCGGGCGGCTGGGGGCGGTGGAGCACCCCGCTGACGCGCACCAGACTAACCCCGTGCGTCGCCTCGAAGGCGCCGAGCAGCGGCTCCCACACCGCCTGCTGGCGCGCATGGAGCGGCTCGTCGGGGTCGGCGCGGTAACACAGCGTGTCGGTTTCGGCATAGGCCACAAGACCGCGCGCGATTGTGGCCTGATCGGGCGCGACCACGTCGATCGCGTAATCGGTCATGTCGCGCAGCGGCAGGCTGGCGGGGTCGATCTTTTCGCCCTGTCGCCGCCATTCTGCGGCCAGCGCTTCGGCAAGTGCCTCGGTCGGGGCGATCTGGGGCGCACCGCCAACGGTCTTCACCCCGCGCCCGTCGAGCAGCACCTGAAACCCGCCCGGCTGCTGCCCAAGCGTGACATCCTTGTAGAACCGGCGGATCATGGGCGCTTGTCGTCTCCGGCCTTCCACGCCCGCGCGAGGATGCGCGGCAGGAAGAAGAATTCCAGCATCCCGACCACCGCGATCACTGCGCCGACGGCCCAGGGCAGGTCGATCAGCTTGCCGGTGATGGCGAAGCCGAGCATCACCAGCGCGATCCCGCTGAAACGCAGCGCGGTGATCACGAAATATCCGGTGCGGGCGCGCGCTTCGGCGGCTTCGCGCGGGGATTGGGTCATGGCAGGGCCTCCTCAAGCGATTGTGCCAGCATCGCCACGCTGGTTGCCACCTGCACGGCGCCGCTAGCCAGCAATTCGTGCGGCGTATGGTAGCCCCAGCTGACCCCGATCGCGGTCACGCGGGCGCTGCGGGCCATCAGCATATCGAAACTGGTGTCGCCAATCATCACCGCCTGGCTACGGTCGACCCCGGCCTCGAACATGGCCGCTTCGAGCATCGCGGGGTGCGGCTTGGAGGGGTGGCGGTCGGCGGTCTGGAGCGAGACGAACAGATCGGCGATCCCGTGGCTCGCAAGGCAGGCGGCAAGGCCGCGGTCGGACTTGCCGGTGGCGACGGCGAGCTGCCAGCCCGCATCGTGCAAGCCGGTGAGCAGTTCGGCAATGCCATCATAGAGCGGCTCGTCGAGCAGCCCTTCCTCGCGCCGCGCGCGGAAGCTGGAGCGGTAGAATTCGGTCACCGCCGCGATCCTCTCCTCGGCGAGATCGGGGGCGAGAGCGCGTACGGCGGCGGGCAGGCTGAGGCCCACAATCCGCCGCACCGCTGCCGCATCGGGCGCGGGCAGGGCAGCGCGGGTGAAAGCGCGTTCCATTGCCCAGCAGACATCCGCTTGCCCGTCGACCAGCGTGCCGTCGCAATCGAATACGGCGAGCTTCATGCCTCAAGGCTCCGCACCAGATGCGCGAGCGCGGCGTGCCCGGCGGCATCCAGCCCATCAGCGATGCGGGCGCGATCTTCGGCGGGCTTGTTCTGCGACAGCTTGAGCGTCGGCCTCCAGGCCTGCACTTCGAGCTCGAAGCCGACGATCCCGCGGAACAGGCCGCCCCACACCTTCTCGGAGGATTCCTCCGCCAGCCACGGCGCGCCGTCCAGCTTGTCTTCGTGCTTGGTGATGGCGGCGTGGAGGAAGGCTTCAAGGCCCTCGTCATCCATGCGCCGCACCCCGCCTTCCAGTTCGAGCGCGACATAATCCCACGTCGGCACCGTATCGCGATTGGCATACCAGCGCGGGGAAACATAAGCGTCCGGCCCGTTGATCACGATCAGCGCGGTCATCCCGTCGAGATGGCGGGCAAGGGCATTGCCGCGCGCGAGGTGGAACTGGACGGCTCCGTCACCCGTGCTGAGCAGCGGGGTGTGCGCCACGCGCGGCCCGTCGGGTGTGGCGGCGAACACCATGCCGAAGCCGATCTCGTCGATCAGGCTTTCGCACAGGGCTCGGTCGTCGGTGCGGTAGAGCGGGTTGGGGTGCATCAGCGGGTCGGCTTGCGGCCTGCTCCCTTGGGCTTACCCCCGGATTTCGGCTTGGCAGGCGGTTTGGGCTTGGGCTTGCCCTTGGGCTTCGCCTTGGCATTGGCAGCGCCGCGCGCACGGCGGGGGCTGCGGGTTTCCTTGCGCGCCTGCTTGAAGTGGCGGCGGGCGGCCTGCTTCTTCTCTTCGGCGGACTTTTCGGGAATGTCCTCGCGCAAGGGCGAGGCATCGGACAGGCCCGGATCGAAGCCAAGCACCTCCATGCTCGCCGCGAAGTGCGGGGGCAGTTCGGCGGTGACATCGAGCTTGCCACCTGAGCCTTCGCCCGCCTTGGGCTCGGTAATGATCAAGCGGCGGGCGTGGAGATGCATCTTGCGGCTGACCGCACCGGTCAGGAAGGCATCCGGCCCGCCATACTTGCCATCGCCCACGATCGGGTGGCCGATCGCTGCCATATGGACGCGCAGCTGGTGGGTGCGGCCGGTGAGCGGCTCGAGCTCCACCCAGGCCGCGCGCTGGCCGGCCTTGTCGACAACGCGGTAGCGGGTCTTTGCCGCTGCGCCGTTTTCCTCGTCGATATGCATCTTCTCGCCGCCGGTGCCCGGCTGCTTGGCGAGGGGGGCGTCGATCACGCCTTCGGACAGCTGCGGCACACCGACCACCAGCGCCCAATAGACCTTGCGCGCCGAGCGGCTGGCGAAACGCTTGGAAAAGCTTGCCGCGCTGCCCGGGGTGCGGGCGATCAGCAGCACGCCCGAGGTATCCTTGTCGAGCCGGTGGACGAGGCGCGGGCGGGGCGTTTTCTCGTCGGTGACGAAGGCATCGAGCAGCCCGTCGACGTGCTTGGTCGTCTTGCTGCCGCCCTGTGTGGCAAGACCGGGGGGCTTGTTGAGCACGATTGCGGTCGGCGTCTCGCGGATCACCATGTCGTGCGCTTCGGCGATCTGCTCGGGTGTGAGCGGGCGTGCCTTTGGCTTGGCCGCCTGGCGCGGGGCATCCTCGCCGCCCGGCGGCACGCGCAGCACTTGCCCCGCCTCGAGCCGGTCTTCCGGCTTGGCGCGCTTGCCATCCACGCGGATCTGCCCGGTGCGCGCCCAGCGCGACACGGTGGCAAAGCCCACCTGCGGCAGATTGCGCTTGAACCAGCGGTCGAGCCGGATGCCGTCGTCATCCTCGCCGACGGTGAACTGGCGGACGTTGTCGGTAGGGGCGGGCGTGCCGGTCATGCCGCGACACTCTGCGCGGCGACCAGCCCTGCGATCATCGCGGCCATCCCGGCGATCAGCGAGACCGCGGCATAGCCTGCCGCCATGCCTGCCTGCCCGCGGTGGAGCATGGTGACCAATTCGGCGCTGAAAGCACTGAAGGTGGTGAACCCGCCGAGCAGGCCGACGCCGATCAGCAGCCGCGCGGATTCGCTCGCGGGTGCTGCCAGCGTGCCGCGCGCCAGCCAGCCCAGCAGCGCGCCCATCATCAGGCTGCCGATGACGTTGACCGCGAGCGTCCCCCACGGGAAGGCATTCCCCGGCCCGGCAAGGCCACCGACAAGGCGCCCCACATGATAGCGCAGCATCGAGCCCACCGCGCCGCCAGCGGCGACATTGAGGCTTGCCATGAGAGGGGAGATTTCACCGGACATGGGGAGCCTTTAGCGAGGGTATGGCGGTCTGCCTAGCGTGGGCGCGCGGCGGCTGATGGGAACGTCAATCCGAACGAATGCATTCTGGCGGCTTGCCATTTTCCCGCTGTTGGACTAACGGGGCCACGTTTGAAGGGCGGCTCCCAGTGGGAATCGCCCGTATTTCATTGGATTTTCACCGCGCACCCCCGCGCAGAATCACAGCGGGGCTCTGGGCGTTTGAACATGAGGTAGTCGTCGTTTATGCAAATCATGGTTCGCGATAACAATGTCGATCAGGCCCTGCGCGCGCTCAAGAAGAAGCTGCAGCGCGAAGGCGTTTATCGCGAAATGAAGCTGCGTCGCCACTACGAAAAGCCCTCGGAAAAGCGCGCCCGCGAAAAGGCCGCTGCCGTGCGCCGCGCCCGCAAGATGGAGCGCAAGCGGATGGAGCGCGACGGGAGCAAGTAATCCCGTCGTCAGGTGCTTGCCGAACGCCGGAAGCGCTTGAATCCCCCTTTCCGATCAGCCATCAGGGCGCGGTTTCATTCCGCGCCCTTTTGTCGTCATCACGCCGCGCACATCGCGCTGCCAGTCAGGACTTCACCATGACCGAGATTACCCGCGTTCCGATCCAGCCCGTTGCCAAGGGCTCGCTGACCAAGCTGTGGCTGGGCGTGGCGCTTGCCGTTGCCGTGGGCGGGGGTCTGGCCTGGTCGGCCATTCCGCGCGGCGTCGATCTCGACACCATCACCGCCGGCACGGGCGAAATGCCCAAGGCGGGCGACGTGGTGTTCATCACCTACAAGGGCAAGCTTGCCGCCGATGGCACGGTGTTCGACGAATCGCGCGAAATTCCGCTGCCGATCGAAGGCC
The DNA here is from genome assembly GCF_001720465.1 of Porphyrobacter sp. LM 6. Taxonomy (NCBI): domain Bacteria; kingdom Pseudomonadati; phylum Pseudomonadota; class Alphaproteobacteria; order Sphingomonadales; family Erythrobacteraceae; genus Porphyrobacter; species Porphyrobacter sp. LM 6. Next base: position 2,792,704 of record NZ_CP017113.1, on the reverse strand, counting down.
TGTTCCCCAAGGGCACGCCATTCCCGATCGAGGAAGGCACCACCATCCCGGGCTTCTTCGAAGGCCTTCAGCAGATGCAGAAGGGCGGCAAGTACACGCTCTTCATCCCCGCAGATAAGGCCTATGGCGCCGAACCGCCGCAGGGCTCGCCCATCCCGGCCAATGCCGATCTCGAATTCGATATCGAGGTGATCGACATCATGAGCCGCCAGACCTTTGACCGGAACCTTGCGATCCTCCAGCAGACCATGCAGGCCCAGATGGGTCAGCAGGGTGGGCCGCAGGGCGCTCCGGGCGCGGCTCCGGCACCCGCTCCGGCGCAGTAAGGGAGCGCGCAGCCCATGTCGGTGGACAAGGCAACTGTCGCCAAGATCGCTTCGCTGGCGCGCATCCGCATGGATGATGCCGCGCTGGAACGCATGGTGCCCGAACTCAACGGCATCCTCCAGTGGGTCGAACAGCTCGGCGAAGTGGACGTAACCGGGATCGAGCCGATGGCGGCGGTGATCCCCAACACGCTGCGCCTGCGCGACGATGTGGTCGATGCCGATCCGCTGACCGGCGGCGGCAAGCAGGCCGATGTGCTCGCCAATGCGCCCGCTGCCGAACATGGCTTCTTTGGCGTGCCCAAGGTGATCGAGTAATATGACTGACCTGACCTCTCTGGGTGTCAAGGATATCCGCGACGGCGTGGCGAAGGGCGACTTCACCGCGCGCGAAGTGGCGGAAGCCTTCAACACCGCCGTGGCCGAAGCCGCGAGCCTCAACGCCTTTATCGTCACCACCCCCGATCACGCGCTGGCCGCTGCCGACAAGGTCGATGCTGCGCGCGCTGCGGGCGGCGAGCTGGGCCGGATGGCGGGCGTGCCGATCGGCATGAAGGATCTGTTCGCCACCCACGGCGTGCAGACCACCGCCGCGAGCCACATCCTCGAAGGCTTCACCCCCCGCTACGAATCGACTGTCAGCCAAAAGCTGTGGGACGCGGGCGCGGGGATGCTGGGCAAGCTCAACCTTGACCAGTTCGCGATGGGTTCCTCGAACGAGACCTCCTATTTCGGCAACGTCACTTCGCCGTGGAAGAAGGCGGGCAGCAATGCCGCCATGTCGCCCGGCGGTTCTTCGGGCGGTTCGTCCTCGGCCGTGGCCGCGCGCATCGCGCCCGCAGCGACCGGCACCGACACCGGCGGATCGATCCGCCAGCCTGCCGCCTTTACCGGCATCTGCGGGATCAAGCCGACCTATGGCCGCTGCTCGCGCTGGGGCATCGTCGCCTTCGCCTCCTCGCTCGATCAGGCAGGCCCGATGGCCCGCAGTGTCGAAGATTGCGCGATCATGCTCGGCGCGATGGCGGGCTTTGACCCCAAGGACGCGACCAGCCTCAAGATGGACGTGCCCGATTGGGAAGCCGCTCTCAACGCCGACCTGCGCGGCAAGAAGGTCGGCATCCCGCGCGAATACCGCATGGAGGGCACCGATCAGGCGATCCTCGATAGCTGGGAACAGGGCAAGGCGTGGCTCAAGGATGCAGGCGCCGAGATCGTCGATGTCTCGCTGCCGCACACCAAGTATGCGCTGCCTGCCTACTACATCGTCGCCCCCGCCGAAGCCTCGTCGAACCTCGCCCGCTATGACGGGGTGCGTTACGGCCTGCGCGATCTGCCCGATGGCGTCGGCCTGCAGGACATGTACGCCGCCACCCGCGCCGCCGGGTTCGGCGACGAGGTCAAGCGCCGCATCCTGATCGGCACCTACGTGCTCTCGGCCGGCTTCTACGACGCCTATTACACGCAGGCGCAGAAGGTCCGCGCGCTGGTCGCCCGCGATTTCGAGCGCGCCTTCGAACAGTGCGACGTGATCTTAGCGCCGACCACGCCGACGGCTTCGTTCCCGCTGGGTTCGATGACCGACGACCCGCTGACGATGTATCTGAACGACGTCTTCGCCGTGCCCGCCTCGCTCGCAGGCCTGCCCGCCATGAGCGTGCCCGCCACGATCAACGCCGACGGCTTGCCGCTCGGCCTCCAGCTGGTCGGCCGCCCGTTCGACGAGCAGGGCGTGCTCAACGCAGGCCTCGCGATCCAGCAGCGCGCAGGCTTCAGCGCGAAGCCGGAGAAATGGTGGTGAACGCCGACACGCCGCTGTGGCTTGCCGGTATCGGCATCGCCCTTGCGGTGCCGGTGACCTTCATGGTCGCCAATTGGGTGAGAAAGAACGTTGATCACGGCGAGCTGCGCTTTGGGCCGGATGGCAAGGTGATCGAGGACGAGGACGGACAGTAAGGCCCTGTGCGCTCCTGCGAAAGCAGGAGCCCAGCGGCCAAGCGTTGGACTGGACTCCTGCTTTCGCAGGAGATCACGAAGGTAAAGACAATGAGCAACTACCGCATTCAGGGTGCCACGGGCGAATGGGAGGTCGTGATCGGCCTTGAAGTCCACGCGCAGGTCACCTCGAACTCCAAGCTGTTCAGCGGCGCAGCGACCGCTTTCGGAGCGGAGCCGAACTCACAGGTCTCCCTCGTCGATGCCGCGATGCCGGGGATGCTGCCGGTGCCTAACCGCGAGTGCATCCGTCAGGCGGTGCGCACCGGCATGGCCATTGAAGCGCAGATCAACGCGTGGTCGCGTTTTGACCGCAAGAACTACTTCTACGCCGATCTTCCGCAGGGCTACCAGATCAGCCAGCTTTATCATCCGCTTGTGGGCGAAGGCTCGCTGCTGATCGAGGCGGACGAGAAGGCCGGCATTCCCGAAGACAAGGTCATCGGGATCGAGCGCATTCACGTGGAGCAGGATGCGGGCAAGCTGATGCATGATCAGCACCCGACCATGTCCTATGTCGACCTCAACCGCTCGGGCGTGGCGCTGATGGAGATCGTCTCCAAGCCCGATATGCGTTCGCCCGCCGAAGCAGGGGCTTACCTCAGGAAGCTGCGGGCGATCCTGCGCTATGTCGGCTCGTGCGATGGCAACATGGAAGAAGGCTCGATGCGCGCCGACGTGAACGTCTCGGTGCGCAAGGTGGGCGAGCCCTTCGGCACCCGCACCGAGACCAAGAACGTGAACTCCGTGCGCTTCGTCATGCAGGCGATCGAGCACGAGGCGATGCGTCAGGTCGATGTGCTCGAAGCGGGCGGCAGCGTGGTGCAGGAAACCCGCCTGTTCGACCCCGGCACCGGCACCACGCGCACGATGCGGAGCAAGGAAGACGCGCACGATTATCGCTACTTCCCCGATCCCGATCTGCTGCCGCTGGTGCTGGAGGAAGACTTCCTTGCCGAATGCCGCGCCTCGCTCCCCGAACTGCCGGATGCCAAGCGCAAGCGCTATGTCGAGGTGCTGGGCCTCACCCCCTACAACGCCCGCGAATTGACCGCCGAGGTCGAAACCTTCGCGCGGTTCGAGACGCTGCTGGCCGAAACGGCCAAGGTGATCGGCAAGGACGAAGCCAAGGTAGCCACGCAGGTCGCCAACTGGTCGCTCTCGGTCGCGCCGGGCGTGATGAAGGCGCTGGGCGATGAAGCTGACGCCGCCAACGCCACAGCTGCCGCGCAGGCTGCCATCCTCGCGATGCAGGAAAAGGGCGAAATCAGCGGCGGGCAGGCCAAGGAGATCTTCGAGATCGTCCTCAAGACCGGCCGCGATCCGTCTGAAATCGCCGAGGCTGAGGGGCTGAAGCAGGTCTCCGACACCGGCGCGATCGAAGCTGCAGTCGATGCGATCATCGCCGCCAACGCCGACAAGGTCGAACAGTACCGCGGCGGCAAGGAAGCGCTGTTCGGCTTCTTCGTCGGCCAGACGATGAAGGCGATGCAGGGCAAGGCCAACCCCGCGGTGGTGAACCAGCTGCTCAAGGACAAGCTGGGCTAAGCTCCGGAGCCACGCCCGTGCAGCCCGCCACGCTCTATTTCCACGGCTTGCCGGGATCAGCGGCGGAGCTGGCGGGCATCGGGCCGGGTACCGCTGCGCAGGCAGGGCATCTGCATGTCGTCGCCCGACACGGGGCTGCGGGCGAGGGCTACTTCGCGCGCCTCGCCGGGCGGATCGTTGCGCAGTTCCCCGATGAGCCGCTGCACCTCGTCGGCTTCTCGCTCGGCGCTCACGCCGCCTTGCGGGTTGCACCGTATCTGGGCGAGCGGGTGACGCAGATTGATCTCGTGTCGCCCGCCGCGCCGCTTCAGCTTGGGGATTTTCTGGACGGGATGGCCGGTGCGCCTGTGTTCCGCGCCGCGCAGGCCGGGCGCCTGCCCTTCGCCGCGCTGACTTTCGTGCAGGCGCAGGTCGCGCGCATCGCGCCCGAGCGCATGGCCGCTGCGCTGATGGCCGAGGCCAAGGGGGAGGACCGCGCGTTCGCCGCCGATCCGCTCTTCATCGCGGCGCTCGCGCAATCGCTGCGCACCAGCCTGCTGGAACAGCGCGCCGCCTACTCAGCCGAGATCCTCGCCTATGTCTCCGACTGGGCGCCGGTGCTGGCCGAGGTGCGCCAACCGGTCGCGATCTGGCAGGGCAGCGAGGACGACTGGACCCCGCCCGCCATGGCCCAAGCGCTAGCGGCGGCGCTACCTTCGCGCCCCGAGGTGACGTTGATCGCGGGCCTCTCGCACTTCTCGATGCTGGGCCACTATCTCGAAACGCAGACGCTCGCATGACTTCTATCGTCCTCGTCCAGCCCGAAATCCCCGGCAACACCGGGGCGGTGGGGCGTACCTGTGTGGCGCTGGATATGGAGCTGATCCTGATCCACCCGCTCGGCTTCGAGATCAGCGACAAGCGGGTGAAGCGTTCCGGCCTCGATTACTGGCCGCATGTGCGGCTCACCGAATATGCGAGCTGGGACGCCTTCATCGCCACCCGCACTCCGCGCCCCGACCAGTTGTTCCTGTTCGAGGAGTTCGGCAGCCGCAGCTTCTACGAGCCGGATTACCCTGATGATGCCTTCCTCGTCTTCGGGCAGGAGACCAAGGGCATCCCCAAGCAGATCATCGCCGCGCATCCCGAGCGGCTGTTCCACTTGCCGATGCGTTCGGACGTGATCCGTTCCTTGAACCTCGCCAACACGGTGTCGGCGGCGGCCTATCAGGCGCTCAGGGGGAAGATTTAGGGCGCGGCAAAATCCGGCTTGCGGGCCGCCCCGCGCTCTGTCACTTCCTGCGTTCTGGAAGAAGGGGGCGCACAGCCATGAAATCGTTGCGTTACACCGCGCTCGCGCTGCTGGCGGTGATGCCAGCCGTCGCGCAGGCGCAGGCAATCAAGACCGAACCGCCAATGAAGACATTCACCGCGGCGCAAGTCGAGGCGATCGAGATGCCGAGCCTTGCCTACACGCCCGATCCGACGATCACGCAGGACTTCGACAAGTATTTCTTCTTCCACCGGCCAGACACCGATTTCGACCACGCCTATGCCGACATCACCGAATGCGATTCGCTCGCAAGCGGGATCAATTTCTACATGGGCGGTTCGGACTGGGCGATGCAGAACGCGGTGATGCAGTATGGCGCCGCAGGGGCGATCGGCGGGGCGCTCGGCAGCCTCATGGCCGATGCCATCTTCGGCAGCGCCGAACGCCGCCGGATCAAGCGCATCAATCTGCGCAACTGCATGTATTACAAGGGCTATGACCGCTATGGCCTGGAAAAGGAGCTGTGGCAGAAGTTCCATTTCGAGGAAGGGCTGAGCCGCGAAAACGCCAAGGATCGCGAGGCTGCGCTGCTCAAGCAGGCGCGTGTCGCATCCGGTCCCAAGCCGCAGCTGGAGGTGCTCGAACCATGAAGCGCATCGTTACCCTGATCGCCGGCGCGCTGGCGCTGGCCGCCACCCCCGCCGCAGCCGAGAAGCTCAAGCCCGATGTCGCCGAAGCCAAGGCGATCGAGCTCAAGAACATTGTCTCGGGCAAGGCCAAGATCGATCCGGCCAAGGCCTATATCTACATCAAAAGCCCGCAGAACCGCGCGCAGGGCATCTTCCTCAAGACCCCGAGCCCCGAGGAAATCGCCAATTACGAGACCAAGTGGCGCGAGGAGTTCGCCGAGGCCAAGGCGGACTATCCCAAGGATCTGAAGCGTTACGAGGTCGCCAAGCAGGCCGGCCGCCCGCCCAAGGAAAAGCCGGTCGAGCCGACTGAGGAAAGTTTCGCGATCGATCCGATCGACTTGCGGATGATCGTGTCCTTCGGCCCGCAATTCGTATTCGACAAGACCGAAGCGCCCGAAAAGAGCTTCAGCTACCTGATCGAAGTCGAGCCGGGTGAATACACCTATCTCGGCCCGATCATGTATCTGCCCGGCACGCCGGTGTTCGGCACCTGCTTCTGCATGGGCTCGGTGAAGTTCCAGGCGAAGGCGGGGCAGATCACCTCGCTCGGCGATTTCCTCAGCCAGGGCTGGGCCGATCGCGAGGCGCTGGAGATGGCGACCATCGAGCGCGAAATGCTGGCCGACCGGCCCGCCAAGCCGACCGACTGGAGCGTGCCGGAATCGCTGGCGCAATATCCCAACGCCAAGGCCGAACTGCGCGCTGCGGGCAAGCGCAACAACTTCCTGCGCGCGCTTGTCGGGCGGTTGCCGCCGGTGCCGGGGGTGCTGGGTTACGACCGCGACGTGCCGATCGATCTGGTCGGGCTGTCGGGGACGGTCGAGGTGGAAACGCCTGCGGCAACGCAACCGGCCGAGCCGGTGGCCGCGCCGCCCGCGCCTACTCCAGCCCCAGTGCAGTAAGGTTCATCGTCGCCGCGTTGTAGCTCGCTTCGGCGAGCCGCCCCGCCAGCTTCGCCCGGATCGCCTTGATCTGGGCGTTGGCGGCGGTTTCCTCGCGATCGTTGACGAGGAAGAACTCGCCCGCGCCCAGCCGGAAACGGGTGCGTTCGGCCTGCACCATGGCGTTTGCCTGCTTGACCTCGGCATCGGCCAGTTCGGCCTGACGAAGCGCGGTGTCGAGGTTGACGAGGATGTTGCCGACATCGGTCGTGATCTGGTCGGCGATGCGGCGCTGGCGCAGCTCGGTTTCGCGCAGTTCGGCCTCGGCGCGCTGCAAGCGCCCGCGCGCCTCGCGCCGTTGCAGCGGCACGGTGAAGGTCAGGCCGACCACGGTGTCGGTGGAATCGAAGCCCGGCCCGCCGGGGCCGATCTGGCCGAAATCGCGCGACAGTTCGACGCTGGCATCGAGCTTGGGCAGCAGGTCGTTGCGGCGTAGCGCCACGCGGTTGTTCGCGCGTTCGAGCGCCAGCTTGAAGGTCTGGAGCTCGGGGCGCTGCTGGATCACCTCGCTCACCGGCGCCGCCACCAGCTGTTCGACCGGCGCAATCGATTTCACGCGGCCAAGATCGGGCAGCATCTCGCGTGTCGGCACCACCATCTGCCCGTCACTGCCGCGCAGGTAGAAGGCGAGGCTGTTGGCGGCGGTGAGGAAGTTGCGCTTGGCATCTTCCAGCAGCGAGCGGCGCGCCAGCAGGTTCTGTTCGTTTTCGGTCAGCGCGATGCGGGCACGCGCGCCTTCGCTCACCTCGCGGGTGAGGCCGATCTGGCGGGCTTCGGCGATTTCGAGCAGCTCCTCGAACACCCGGATTTCCTCGCCCGCCGCGACCCAGCGCCAATAGGCCCGCAGCGCTTCGTGCTGGACGTTCAGTTGCACCAGCATCACGTCGAGCTTGGCTTGGCTCGCCGCGATCCGCGCGTCCTCGATCCCGAAGCGGCGGCTGTCGATGTCGCGGTTGCGCAGCAGCGAGAACAGCGCGCCGACCTTCACCTCGCCCAGCGCGCTGGTGTAATCGTAGTTCTCGTAAGTCGGGAAAGTGCCGTCCGAAACGCGGTAAGAACCGAACACCTCGGCGCCATAGGGACGCAAGGGCTGGCGTGCCTCGGCCTTGCCGAATCCACCCGAATAGAAGCCGGTCAAGCGGTCGTAGTATTCGCCCTTAAGCATCAAGTCGAAGGCGCCGTCGGCGGTCAGCTGGTCGGATCGCGCGGCGGCTTCGCGCTCGAAGGCTTCAAGGATCGAAGGGAAGGTCAGCGCCGAGGAGCGCAGCACCTCTTCGGGCAGCAACGGCCCGGTGGTCAGCGCCTGATCGAGCGGCGCGCCGACCGGCTCGATATTCTGCGCTGCGCCCGCGCCGGGCACGAGCAGCGCCGCTCCGCCGAGCAGCAGCGCAAGATACAGCGGGGCAGGCCGCCGGGTCATCGTCAGTCCGATTTCCCGGTGCTGTCCGCGGCCGGAAGTTCGGGCGGGAAGTTGTTGAGCTGACGCCAGATTTCGTAGCCCACCGGCACGGTTTCAAGCAGCACCCAGGCCTGCACCGCCGCGCCGAAGCGGACGTAGCGTTCCTCCGGCCAACCGGTTCCATCGATCTTGTCTTCGGCGATCAGCACCCGGAAGCGGCCGTTGGTCTGCGCCGACTGGTCAACCGAGATAACCTTTCCGCCGAAGGTGCCGATCGCCTGCGAGGGCCAGCCGGAGAACTGCACCGCAGGCCAGCCTTCGAACTGGATGCGGGTCTTGTCGCCGGGTTTCACCAGCGCGACGTCGCGCCCGTCGATGAAGATCTCGATCACCCGCTCGGCGTTCTTGGGCACGAAGGTGGCCAGCACGTCGCCGGCCTTGATGAAGGTCGCGGCATCGCCGGCGTTGAGGCTTTGGATGAAGCCGTCACGCGGTGCGCGCACGATCTGCACCGACTGGCGCGAGATGTTGACATCGGCGCGGTTGAGATCGGCCTGCGCAGCGGCGACCTTGCCCTGCATTTCGGCGACCTTGATCTGCGCCAGCTCGTAATCGCGCCGCGCGGCAAGGCCGGCCTGAAACAGCTCGCGCGAGCGACGTTCGTCGATCTGCGCGGTGGCGAGCGCCGACTGCGCGGCCTGATATTGCAGTTCGATCTGGCGGCGTTCGGCCTGCAGACGGTCGAGCAGCTGGGGATCGATATCGGCGATGCGGACGATCGGATCGCCCTGCTTCACCGACGATCCGTCGCGCACGTACCATTCCTCGATCCGGCCCGGCACCAGCGCATTGATATCCTGCTTGCGTTCATTGGGGCTGAGCGTGGTCACCACGCCGCGCCCTGAGGTGGTCTGCACCCACGGCACGAAGATCAGGAACGCCACCATGGCGAGGATCCCCACCAGCAGCATCACGAACACCGCCCGCATCACCCGCGGCGTCTTGATCGACGCGAGGGTGGTGAAGTGCGCCATGTCTTCCTTGAGCGTCGCCATGATCAGGCCTCCCCGTCCGAACCATAGAAGGGGAGGGCCTCGGCGCGCTGATCCACTGCGGCGCAGAAGGCATCGAAATTGTCGTAATATCGCTGCTTGTTCGCCTCTAGGTAGAGGAAGCGGTCAAAGCCGAGGTCGATCCGTCGGTTGGAGAAGTAGATCACCGTCGAATAGGCCTGATTGCGCAATTCGTTGATCGCGCGCTGGAGCGGTTCGGGGTCGAGCAGATCGAACAGCCGGCTGAGCACCAGGATGCGCGGCTGTTCGAGCAGCGCGTTGGCGAGTTTCAGCTGCTGGAGTTCGACCGCCGAGAAGGGATAGCCGGTCGATGCGACCGGGGTGTCGAGCCCCTTTTCGAAGCTGGCGATGGTGCCGGCAAGGCCGACGGTTTCCAGCGCCGCGACCATGCGCTGCGAGGCCGTGTCCTTGCACGACAGCGCGAGATATTCGCGGATCGTCATCTCGACGAAGGTCGGACGGTCGAGCACGTGGACGTGCTTGCGCAGGTGGTGCGGCTCGATATCCATGATGTCGATCCCGCCCAGCGTCGCATAGCCGCCCTGCGGCAGCACGTGGCGCTTGAGCAGGTTGTTGAACAGCCGTTGCACCCCATGCTGGCTGGCGGCGGCCATGATGATCGCGCCGCTCGGGATTTCGAGATCGAACTGCGCCTGTTCCTGCCGCGCGTGTCCGCGCACGCCCTTCATCGTGATGGTGTGATCCGGCCCGTCGAAGGGATCTTCACCCTTGGGCTGTTCCTGCTCGACATCGTAGAAATGGGAGATTTCCTCGACCGCTGCGAACAGGTCGTAGAAATAGCCAAGATAGCTGCCCAACTGCGACACGCCCACGAAGGCGGCCGACAGCACCAGTTCGGCCGCGACCAGCTGGCCGAGCGTCAGCTGGTTCTGGATCACCAGCCAGCCACCCAAGCCCAGCAACGCGGCGCTGGCCCCGGCATACATCAGCAGGAAGGCGATGGTCTGCGAGAACAGGTGGCGGAAGTGGCGGCGGCGATCGGTGATGTAGGCCCGCGTGAAATCGTCGGTCTTGTCGAGCGCGTAGTCGATCCGGCGCTGCGACTTGAAGAAGCCGTTCGAGCTGCCGATCAGTTGCAGCCAGGCGGCGGTCTTGTGCTTGGCGTGGCTGAGATCGACCCCGGTGCGCAGCGCCCGCGCGCCCCACGACAGCCAGACGATCCAGATCAGCGCGATCATCACCAGCGTGAAGCCGAGGAAATAGGGGTGGTAGAGGCTCACCAGCACAAACCCGACTGCAATCTGGAGCAGGGTGGTGAACCCGCCGATGAACAGGATCGGGATCGCGGTCTGGACATAGACCACATCGAAATAGCGGTTGAACAGCGCGCTCTTCTTCACGTCGCCGAAGAACGGGTTCTGGGCATAGACCGAGATCAGCGAAATCTCCGCCACCATGCGCGCGTAGAAGCGCCGCGCGAACAGCTCCATCAGGTGGACGCGCAGGGCATAGATCAGGCTGGAAACGGTCAACAGGCCGAACAGCGTTAGCGACAGCACCACCAGCGGCGCGGTCAGCGCGGTGTTGGCGATGGTGTTGATCAGCATCTGCACCGAAATCGGCGTGGCGAGGCTCAGCAGGCTGATGCCCACGCCATAGACCGCGGCCAGCCAGTAGAAATTCGCTTCGGGCTTCAGGATATCGAAGAAAATCCTGAAGAATTTCACCAGCGAAATCTGCGAGCCATATGATTGGCCTTCACCTGCCATGGCAGCCCTTCCGTCCGAAAACCGTGTTCATGCAACCCGTATCCCGACCGGACAGCGAACGCCGGCGTCCGTTTGCATTGGATGCAAGTCGGACGCGCCGCAAGCTATCAATCGCCCAGACCGCGCGCGGTTCCGGCAAGGGTAGCACGTTCATGCTCCAGTAGGGTCGTTCTCGTGGAACGTAAATGAGAGGTAATAAAGTATCCGCCGCCGATAACGTTCAAAGCTTGCGGCTTGCTGAACGGCGGGCGATGGTGGGGCTGGACATGGCGGGGCAGGCAATCACGGCGCAGGGCAAAAGGCTGCTGCTGGTGGGCGGCGGGCACGCCCATGTCGCGGTGCTGGCCGACTGGATCCGGCGCGGGCCTCCGCCCGATGCGCGGCTGGTGCTGCTGACCCCGCACCCGCACCTGCGCTATTCGGGCATGGTGCCGGGCTGGCTGGCGGGGCAACATGGCAAGGACGACGGGCTGGTCGATCTGGCGGCGCTGGCCGAGCGCGCAGGCGCCGAACTGGTGCTCGACCGGCTGACCGCGCTCGATCCCGACGCGCGGGTGGCGCATACCGCAGGCGGGCAGAGCATCCCCTTTGATATGGCCTCGCTCGATACCGGCGGCATCGGGCACGCCGCAGCCGTGCTGGGCGATGATCCGCGTCTCATCGATGTGCGGCCCATCGAGGGCTTTGCCGAGCGGATTGCCGTTTTGCCCGAACCGCGCCGCGTCGTCATTGCGGGCGGCGGGGCAGGGGGCGTGGAGCTGGCCTTTGCGCTCAGGAACCTTGCCGGAGCCGCGCCGCGCCCCGAAGTCGCGCTGGTCAGCGGCAGGGAGGGCCTGCTGCCTCACTTTGCGCCTGCAGTGCGCCGCAGAGTTGCCGCGGCACTAGTGCGACAGGGGATCGCGCTAGTGGTGGATGACGCGCGCTTTGAAGACGGCGCGATCATGGCGGGGGACGTCCCGCTCGAACCCGTCGATGCGATCATCGCCGCGACCGGCAGCGCCGCGCCGGATTGGGTGCGGGCAAGCGGGCTGGCGTGCGATCGGGAGGGGTTTGCGCTGGTGGATGCACGGCAGGTCTCGCTCTCGTATCCGCATATCCTCGCCGCAGGCGACATCGCCGCGCGGGCCGACCGGGCGTTGGTGCATTCGGGCGTCCATGCGGTGAAGGCCGGGCCGGTGCTCGCTGCCAATCTGCGTAGCGTACTGGCGGGCGAGACGCCGCAAGCCACCTATCGCCCGCGCCGCCACAACCTCTATCTGATCAACACCGGCGATGGCCGCGCGATTGCCAGCTACGGGCGGTGGACGGCAGAAGGGGCGTGGGTGCTTGCGCTCAAGCACCGGATCGACAAAGGCTGGGTCCGGCAATACGCCGCGCTTGCCGCGTCAGTAAGGGATCGCCTGTGAAGAAGCTTCTCATCCTTGCCGCGCTGGCGGCGGTCATTGCTGCCTATTTCGTCTTCGACCTTGGGCAATATCTGACGCTTGAGGGGATCAAGCAGGCGGTCGGCGAGTGGGAGGCGTTTTACGCCGAGAACCCGCTCGCGGTGCTGGCGGCCTTCTTCCTTGCCTATGTCGCGGTGACGGCGGCTTCGCTGCCGGGCGCGGCGATCATGACACTGGCGGCAGGCGCGCTGTTCGGGGTGGTAACGGGGACGATCCTTGTCTCCTTCGCCTCGACTTTGGGCGCGACGCTTGCCTTCCTCTCGGCCCGCTATGTGCTGCGCGATTCCATCGAGGCGCGGTTTGGCGAGAGGCTCAAAGCGATCAACGCGGGGGTGGACCGCGACGGGGCGTTTTACCTGTTCACCTTGCGGATGATCCCGGCCTTCCCGTTCTTCGTGGTGAACCTCGTGATGGGCCTCACCCGTATCCGCACGCTGACCTATGTCTGGGTCAGCCAGGTGGGGATGCTGCTCGGCACGATTGTCTATGTGAATGCGGGCACGCAGCTGGCGCGGATCGACAGCCTGAAGGGCATCGCCTCGCCGGGGGTGCTGGGGAGCTTTGTGCTGCTCGGCATTGCGCCGTGGTTTGCCAAGCTGGTGATCGGCGCGCTCCAGCGGCGCAAGGTCTATGCCGGATTCAAGCGCCCCAAAAAGTTCGACCGCAATATGGTGGTGATCGGAGCAGGCGCGGCGGGGCTGGTCTCGGCCTATATCGCCGCGACGGTGAAGGCCAAGGTGACGTTGGTCGAAGCCAGGGACATGGGCGGCGATTGCCTCAACACAGGCTGCGTGCCGTCCAAGGCGCTGATCAAGAGCGCCAAGGTGGCAGCGATGATGCGCGGTGCGGACAAGTATGGCCTGACGCCTGCCGAGCCGCAGGTGCCGTTCAAGGCGGTGATTGCCCGCGTGATGGACGCGATCAAGGCGATCGAGCCGCATGACAGCGTTGAGCGCTACACCGATCTCGGGGTCGATGTGGTCAAGGGCTATGCGAAAATCATCGATCCATGGACGGTTGAAATCGCCCGCAACGATGGCGGCACGCAGCGGCTCACCACGCGCTCTATCGTGATCGCCAGCGGGGCCGAACCGGTGGTGCCGCCGATCCCGGGGATCGAAGGCTCGGGCTACCTCACCAGCGAGACCATGTGGGACGCCTTCGCGCAGATGGACGCGGCGCCTGCGCGGGTCGCGGTGCTGGGCGGCGGGCCGATCGGATGCGAATTGAGTCAAGCGCTTGCACGGCTCGGCTCGAAAGTGACTCAGGTGGAAATGGCAGGCAGCTTGCTGGGCCGCGAGGATGCCGATGTCTCCGCGCTCGCCAAGGCGGTGCTGGAAGCGGACGGGGTCACGGTGCTGACCGGCCACACGGCGGTGCGGATCGAAGGCCGCATGCTGATCGCCGAGGCGGGCGGGGCGGAAGTGCCGATCCCCTTCGACGCGCTGATCGTCGCGGTCGGACGCAAGGCGCGGCTGACCGGCTTCGGGCTGGAGGATATCGGGGTGGACACCGCCAAGACGGTGGTGACCGACGAATTCCTCGCCACCAAGTTCCCCAACATCTTCGCCGCCGGAGACGTGGCAGGGCCTTACCAGTTCACCCACACCGCCAGCCATCAGGCGTGGTACGCCAGCGTCAACGCGCTGTTCGGGAGCCTACGCAAGTTCAAGGCCGATTACCGCGTGATCCCGGCGGTGACTTTCCTCGATCCCGAATTCGCCCGCGTCGGCCTCAATGAGCGCGAGGCGGCGGAGCAGGGCATCGCGGTAGAGGTGACCCGTTATGAACTCGACGATCTTGACCGCGCGATTGCCGAGAGCGAGACCAGGGGCTTCGTCAAGGTGCTCACGCCTGCGGGCGGCAAGGACACGGTGCTCGGCGCGACCATCGTCGGCGCCAATGCGGGGGAACTGCTGGCCGAATATGTGCTGGCGATGAAGCACGGGATCGGGCTCAACAAGATCCTCGGCACGATCCACGCCTATCCGACGATGGTGGAAGCCAACAAGTTCGCGGCCGGAAACTGGAAGAAGGCGCACAAGCCCGAAGGCGTGCTCAAGTGGGTCGAGCGCTACCACGCTTGGCGGCGCGGCTGAGAGCGATGGAACTGTTCGACCAATTCCGCGGGATCATCGGCATTGCGGTGCTGATGGGCCTCGCGTGGGGCTTCAGCGAGAACCGCCGTAGCCTGCCCGGCTGGAAGTGGATCGCGGGCGCGTTGCTGATGCAGGGGCTGCTGGCGGTGGTGATCGTGCGCGTGCCGGTGGTGTGGGCGGCGGTCGGGCTCGTCAATGACGCGGTCAGCGCAGTCGAGGCGGCGACGCTCAAGGGCTCGTCCTATATGTTCGGCTATCTCGGCGGGGCGGAGCTTCCCTTTGCGCTCAAGGAAGGCGCACAGCCGCCGCTGGTGATCGCCTTCCAGATCCTGCCGCTGGTGATTGTGTTCTCGGCGTTTGCGGCGCTGTTGTGGCACTGGGGGGTGCTGCGCTGGATCGTCAATGGCCTCTCGTTCCTGCTGCGCCGTTCGCTCGGTGTATCGGGCGTGGTCGGCCTGTCGGGCGGGGCGAGCGTGTTCCTCGGCGTGGTCGAAGCGCCGCTTGTGACCCGCGCCTATTTCGCGCGCGTCAGTCGTTCCGAGCTGTTCCAGATCATGACCCTGACGATGGCGACGATCTCTGGCGCGATCCTGATCCTCTATGCGACGACGCTGAAGGCCACCGTACCCGATGCCGTCGGCCACATGATTTCCGCCTCGCTGATCTCGCTCCCCGCCGCGCTGCTGATCGCGCGGTTGATGGTGCCGGGCCAAGCCGAGGACACCGCGACCGAGGTCGAAAAGGAGGACCCCGGCCTCCGGTACGAAAGCAGCATCGACGCGGTCATCAAGGGTGCGATGGACGGGATGCAGCTGTTCCTCGCGGTGATCGCCGTGATCATCACCGTGTTTGCGCTGGTGGCGCTGGTTGATATGGCGCTGGCCGCACTGCCGCTGGTCGATGGCGAGGCGATCAGCCTCAAGCGGTTGTTCGGCTGGGTGCTCGCGCCCTTCATGTGGCTATTGGGCGTGCCCTGGGCCGAGGCGGGCGCGGCGGGCGGCCTTATGGGGACCAAGGCGGTGCTCAACGAATATGTCGCCTATCTCGAACTCGCTGCGCTGCCCGCAGGCACGCTGGGGCCGCGCTCGATGCTGATTGTCACCTATGCGCTGTGCGGCGTCGCCAACCTTGCCAGCGTTGGCCTCTTGGTGTCGACCATCGGCACGCTCTGCCCCGAACGCCGCGCCGAAGCGGCCGCGCTGGGGATGAAGAGCTGGGTTTCCGGCAACCTCGCCAGCGCGATGACGGGGGCGTGGATCGGGCTGGTCACCTATGCTTGACGCCAAGCTGCGCCCGCTGATCGACCCGCCGCTCAATGCCATCGGCCGGACGCTGGCCGGGGCGGGGGTGAGCGCCAATGCGCTGACCTTTACCGGCCTTGCGCTGGGCCTTGCCGGAGCCGCTGCTATTGCACTTGGCCATATCGGCTGGGGCCTCGCGTTGATCATCGCCAACCGGCTGCTCGATGGGCTCGACGGCGCGGTGGCACGGGTGCGCGGGCCTTCCGACCTTGGCGGCTATTTCGATATCGTCGCGGACTTCGCCTTCTATGTGAGCATTCCGCTCGGCTTCGGCATCCTCGCGCCCGCCAACGCTCTGCCTGCGCTGGTGCTGGTCGCCAGCTTCGTGCTGACGGGGGTGAGTTTCCTCGCCTTTGCCGTGATCGCGGGCAAACGCGGTGCGACCACCGAGGCGCATGGCAAGAAGAGCTTCTTCTATTCGACCGGGCTGGCCGAGGGCACTGAGACGATCCTCGTCTTCATCGCCATGTGCCTGATGCCAGCGTGGTTCGCAGGGCTCGCCTACGCCTATGCCGCACTATGCGTGCTGACCGTTTTCCAGCGCAGCGCGATGGCGGTAGTGGCGTTCAGCGACTAGCCTTGCCGAGCTGCGCGGCGGTGAGCTCGCGCAGCTTGATGATGCGCGCGGTGTTCGCGCCCAGATCGCTGCGCCCGACACGGCTGACCGAACGGAAATCGATCTCCGCATCGCCCACGCGCGCCACGACGTCATCCTTGAACCCGAACCAGAAGGTTTCGGCCACGCCCTCCACGGTCCCGGCGGCAAAGTCGCTGCGGATGTCGCGCAGGCCCATTTCCGCCATCGCCGCGGCAACGGCGCGCACACCATCCTCGCGCGTCGCCCCGCCGAGCGGCAGCGGCGCCGGGCGATCGGGGCGATCGGTGATGATCTGTGCGTGGGATTTCACCGCGAGTTCGGGATCCACATCCTTGAACACCTCGAGCCGGCCGAGCGGGGTCTGGTAGTCGCTGAGCGGATTGGCGCCGCTTTCGGCGCGCGCGCGCATCGTGGCTTCCGAGAACGCCGGCGGATCGGCGGTATCGGTGGCAATGTCGTGGATCGGATTGTCCGCCGCCTTGCTGCCCGCCGCCAAAAACAGCACAAACACCGCCGCAGGTATCAGCAGGCCGATGATCGCGATCGCGAGCACGCCATTCGAGCGCGGCACGGCGCGAACGCCCAGCACCAGCGAAACGAGCGCGGCAAGCGAGACGAGGCCGAGCAGGATCACCCCGCCACCCATCGTCAGTGCCAAGAGGCCGGTCTGCCAGCCCCACAGGCCGATCTTGGTGCCGAGCGCGGCAATCCCGAAATAGAACGGCATGAATGCCACAAGCGCGAGAATGGCCTTGGTGTGCCACGGCAGTTTCTTGATCATGGCCCCGTGTTTAGCGCGGCTGGAGCACAAGGCAATAATGCGCCGGTTTCGAAGGTCGCCGGGAACCCTTTCGCGTCGCCGCGATTAAGCGCTTACGGATTGTGGAGAAGGGGGCAACCGTAGCGTGAAGTCCCGCTTTCCATGCCCGAAAATCTGGTTTATGGCCCGCGGGGATGCGGGAGGAACAAGTTGTTCAGAGGACACACGACCATGAAGCGTAATTTCCTGATGGGGGCAGCCGCGCTGGCCAGCCTTGCTACTCTTTCGGCCTGCGGCGGTAAGGAAGCGGAAGCTCCGGCCCCCGAAGCGACCGAAGCTGCTGCGGCTGCTCCGACTGCCGAACCGGCTGCGCCTGCTGCTGAAGCCGGTGCCAAGGTTGAATTTGCCGGCATGACCACCGACGCCGCTGCCGGCGAAAAGGTGTTCGCGCTGTGCCGTTCGTGCCACGTGCTTGACGAAGGTGTGAACCGCGTCGGCCCGTCGCTCTACAACGTGGTCGGCCGCAAGTCGGGCCAGGTTGCCGGTTTCGCCTATTCGGACGCCAACAAGAACAGCGGCGTGACCTGGGACGAAGCGACCCTGTTCGAATACCTCAAGGATCCGAAGGGCTTCATGCCCGGCACCAAGATGGCCTTCCCGGGCATCAAGGACGATCAGGATCGTGCCAACCTGGTGGCCTATCTCGCCAGCACCAAGAAGTAAGCTATTGCCGCAAGGCGATCGAAGGGGCGGTGTGGGCAACCACGCCGCCCTTTTTCGTTGGGGCTCTGTCCTAGGCCGCGAGGCTGGCCGGATCGGCGGCGCAGTGCTGGCGCAGATAGTCCTCATGGCTAGGCAGGCCGGCCACGCTGCGCGCAATCAGCGTCTTCAGATTGGCGAGGAATTCGCTGAGCTGCGCGGGTTCGATCTGGTCGGCCATCGGATCGTAATCGGCCGGCACGATGCCCTGGCCCAGCATCACCTGCACCCAGCTCGCATCGCGGAACAGATCATCGACATCGCGGCCCACCCGGCCTGACGCGGCGAACAGCGCCAGCTTGTGGGTCAGGCTGTCGGGCACATCCATATTCTTGCAGTAGCGCCAGAACTCCGAATCCTCGCGCGCGGTCTGGTGGTAGTGCAGGATCAGGAAGTCGCGGATCTGCTCGAACTCGGCGGTGCAGCGGCGGTTGTATTCGGCGCGCTCGACTTCGGCATGGGCTGATCGCGGGAAGAGCTGGATCAACCGGCTCACGTGCGACTGGATCAGGTGGATGCTGGTCGATTCCAGCGGTTCGAGAAACCCGCTCGCCAGCCCCAGCGCGACGCAGTTGTGCGACCAGAACGCCTGCCGCCGTCCGGTGGTGAAGCGGATCGGGCGTGGATCATCGAGCGCCTTGGTGTCGAGCCCGGCCAGCAGCGTGTCAGCGGCGGCCTCGTCGGAAATGAACCCGCTCGAATAGACATGGCCGTTGCCGGTGCGGTGCTGGAGCGGGATTCGCCACTGCCAGCCCGCCTTCTTCGCGGTGGCGCGGGTATAGGGCACGATGGTTGGCAGGCGCTCGCTCGGCACGGCCAGCGCGCGGTCGCACGGCAACCAGCGCGACCAGTCGTCATAACCAACGCCCAGTTCCTGCCCGAGCAAGAGCGCGCGAAAGCCGGTGCAGTCGATGAAGAAATCGCCCGCCACCCGCTTGCCGCCCTTGAGGCTGATCGCGGTGATATCGCCGCTCGTCCCGTCGCGCTCGACGCTCTCGACGATGCCCTCGGTGCGGGTCACGCCGCGCTGTTCGGAATAGTCGCGCAGATAGAGCGCGTAGCGGCTGGCATCGAAGTGATAGGCATAGGCCAGCCCCGTCATCGCGGTGTTGCCGACGCGGTCGAGCTTGCCGAAGCGCGCCTGATCAGCCGCCGCCTGATGCAGCGAGAAGTCCCACAGGCTGCTCTGCGCGCCGCTAGCCATGCTGCGCCGCCAGTAATGGTGGAAGGCAACCCCGGCGAGGTTCAGCCCGGTATCGCCGAAGGTGTGGAGATAGCGGCTGCCGAGGCTGCCCCAGTCGACGAACTCGATACCGAGCTTGAAGGTGCCCGAGGTGCGGCGCAGGAAATCGTGCTCGTCGATCCCGAGGATGGTGTTCAATCGGATGATCTGCGGGATCGTCGCCTCGCCGACGCCGACCGTGCCGATCGCCTCGCTCTCGACCAGTTCGATCTCCAAGCGCTGGCCGAGCAGCCGCGCGAAGGCCGCAGCGGTGATCCATCCGGCGGTGCCGCCGCCGACGATCACCAGTTTGCGCACCGATCCCTCAGTCATCGCTCATCCCTGTATCCTGTTACGCCGCTGCCGGGCGGAAGAAGGCGTTGATGGTCAGCCGCCCCTCGCGCGGGTCGGCGCTGAGGGGGGCGTGATTGTCGATCACCCCGCTATGCAGGATGTTGCCGCGATAGAACACCGCGCTGTTGAAGTGGCCCGGCACCACATGGGTGCGCTCGAAATGCGGTGCGCCGTCGGTGGGGTAGGCGGCCGGTGGCAGGCCGGTGCGCGCGACATCGGCATGGAGCGCGGCAGCATAGCGCGGATAGGTCTCGGCCGAGAGCGACTCGAGTCCGGTCGTGCGGTGGCGGAAGAAGGCCGTCCCGCCGTGTCCGGTGCGGTGGAGGTAGAGCATCATCGCGATCTGCGCAGGATCGGTGCCATCGACATGCGGCAGCCGCTGGATCGGCAGTAGCGCGGCGGGCGGGGAGGTTACCAGCGAATACCACGCCTGCATCTCCCACCCGTGCGGCGCCGCGCCGAACCAATGATCGAGCAGCGGCCCAAGCTGCGCCAGCCAGCCTGCACAGACCTGCGGCGGCAAGGCTGCGCGCACCCCGGGATACTGCGGCGTGATTTTTGCAAAATTTTGCAAAACGGCTTGGGAAAGGGCCTGTTCGGGGGTCTCCAGCAGGCCGTCGATCGTCACCAGGCGGTGGCTCTGCGCCGAGAAGGTCGAAAGCGCGGGCTGGCCGACGCGGATTCCCCAGCCTTCAAGGGCATTTGCAGCAGAAGAAGGGGTGTCATCGACCATGGAGCGAAGCCTATCAAATCCGTCTCTGAAGGCAAAGGCGTATGCTTAAATGTCTGTAAATGCGTGGAAAGGTTGAAGAAAGCGCTTGTCCGCCGGGAATTGTGCCTCCGGATCGGGCTGCGCCCTGCAAATCGTGCGCAAAACTGTGTCCATCGGGCAACATTCTGGCGCGAGCTAGTGGGCAAAAACCCTGATAACGTTCACAATAAGTGCCATAAAGCTATGAAATAATGTAATAATGACCATTTTTCACAGCGCTGTCATCAAAGCGCAGATTGGCGATTTACCTGAGGTTCATGTTGGGCTATGAAAAAACCTGCAAAAGCGCACATTGATGTCGCTTGGCGGAGGGGATTTTCGATGAAGAAGAACGGGATCAATGTAAGCGCGCGCCTGCTGTGCGGTGCCGCGACTCTGGCGCTCGCCACCACGGCCGCGCCGCTTCTGGCGCAGGACGCCGAAGAGGCAGCTGTCACCGAAGAGCCGGCTGAAGGCGACATTATCGTCACCGGTATCCGTAGCTCGATCCAGACCTCGCTCGATGCCAAGCGCAACGCGACCTCGATCGTCGAAGTGATCGCGTCGGAAGACATCGGCCTGCTGCCTGACCAGTCGATCGCCGACTCGCTTGCCCGTCTGCCCGGCGTCACCGCCCAGCGCGTGCGCGGCCGTTCGCAGCAGGTTTCGATCCGCGGCCTCGGCCCGGACTTCAGCCTCGCGCTGCTCAATGGCCGCGAAGTCGTTTCGGCGGGTAACAACCGCGGGATCGAATTCGACCAGTTCCCCTCGGAACTTGTCGCTTCGGGTGTGGTCTACAAGACCGGCGACGCCCAGCTTGCCGCAATCGGCATCGCCGGCGCGGTCGACCTGCGCACCGTGCGTCCGCTCGATTCGAAGAAGCGCCAGATCACCTTGTCGGGCACCTACACGATCAACGACAACGGCTCGCTCAACCCCGATTTCGCCGATGACGGCTACCGCTTCTTCGGCAGCTACATCGACCAGAACGAGGCAGGGACCGTTGGCTGGTCGCTCGGCGCGACGATCCAGTCGATCCCGACGCAGTTCATCTCGCGCGAGCTCAAGACCAACCGCTTCCAGGTCGGCCGCACCGCGGGCGGCGTGATCTATCCGGCCGACAACCCGCGTCAGGGCGTGGTGAGCCGCAACTTCGAGCGTACCTCGCTCACCGGTGCGCTCCAGTTCGAACCGGCCGACAACTTCTCGCTGACGGTCGACTCGTTCTACACCAGCACCAAGGACAGCGGCATCTTCCGCGGTACCGAAACCCCGATCGCTTCGTGGAGCGGTGCTTCGTTCGCGGGTGCCACCGGCAGCGGCCCGTTTGCCGAAACCGCGACCTACACCGGCGTTGTGCCGATTCTTCGCACCGATACCGAAGGTGCCGAGTCGGAAATCTTCGCCATCGGCGCCAATGCCGAGTGGATGGCGACCGACAACCTCGGCTTCGTGCTCGATTACGGCTTCTCGACGCTGGATCGCGATGACATCGACTACGAATCCTACGCCGGTACCGGCCGTGCCCGTTCGGGCGCGCAGGATACGATGACCTTCACCTTCGCGCCCAATGGCGAATATTCGATCGACAGCCTGCTCGATTACACCAGCGCCGTGAACGTGCTGCTCACCGATCCGGGTGGCTGGGGTCAGGTCGGCTTCATCAAGCAGCCGAAGATCAATGACGAACTGAACCAGCTGCGCGCCGAAGCCTTCTGGGAATTCGATGGCGGGCTGATCGACCGGATCACCGTGGGCTGGCTTTACACCGACCGCCAGAAGGATTTCGACTCGAACGAAAGCTTCCTGCGTCCGACCGCCGCTTTCGGTAACGGCCTTGCGATTCCCGTCTCGGCGATTGTCGGCGAAACCAACACTGGCAGCCTCGGCAACAACATTCTCGCCTATGATCCCTCGAGCTTCCTGACCGACGGGACCTATCGGGTCGAGAAGGCCACTTTCGACACCCAGTGGGTGGTCGGCGAGAAGGTCCACAACTTCTACATCCAGGCCAATATCGATGGCGACCTCGGCTCGGTTCCGGTGCGCGGCAATATCGGTCTGCGCTATGCCGACACCGAACAGGAATCGACCGGCACCATCGGCGGCGGCCTGCTCAACACCGTGGGTGCTAGCTACGACAACTGGCTGCCGAGCCTGAACCTCAGCTTCGAGGTGATGCCGGACCTGTTCCTGCGTGTGGCGGCGGCCAAGACCATCACCCGCGCGCGGCTTGACCAGATGACGGCGAACCAGAACATCACCGTCAACCCGCTGAGCTGCACCGACACCAACGGCGACCAGGTTCCCGACACGGTGATCGGCTTCAACCCGCCGCAGCTGGTGTGCTTCAACCTCGGTGGCGGTAACCCGGGACTGCAGCCGTACCGCTCGACGTCGTATGACATCTCGGTCGAGAAGTACTTTACCCCGGGTTCGGCGATCATCGTTGCCGCGTTCCACAAGGATCTGTCGGATTGGGTTATCGACTTCAGCGAAGTCGTGGATCTAACCCAGTCGATCAACAATGCCGGCTTCGGCGCGATCCTGACCGGCGCCCCGCAGCTCGCCACCGGTGTGTTCAGCGGTCCGGTCAACTTCGCCGATGGCAACATCACCGGCGTTGAAGGCACGGTGCGCCTGAACTTCGGCGATCTGGTTGACGCCCTCGACGGGTTCGGCGGCTTCTACAGCATCACCTATTCGGATGCCGAAGTGCAGAACCAGAACTTCAACCCGATTGCGATCCCGGGCTATTCGGACATCACCTGGTCGGGCGATATCTTCTACGAAAAGAATGGTATCCGCGCCAAGCTGGCTGCACGTCACCGCGCCGGGTTCCTGTCGGAAGTGCAGAACTTCGACGGCTCGCTCTCGGGTGCCGACGCTCAGTCGGAAACGATCCTTGACGCGCAGATCGGTTACACCTTCGAGAAGGCCGATGGCTTCCTCAACGGCGTGCAGATCCTCGCGGAAGTGTTCAACCTGACCAACGAACCCTTCGTCACCCAGAACGATCTGTTCGATGCGGGCGGCAACAATGTCGGGACCTTCCCGAGCCGTCACGAAATCTACGGCCGGACGTTCAACTTCACGATCCGCAAGTCGTTCTGATACCGACGCCCTCGGGTCGCACCAGGGTTTCAGGAAAGGCCCGCCAGCAATGGCGGGCCTTTTTGTTTGGGGTGCTGGCGCAAAGGGATGCAGGGAGCGCGCGCGTGGGTGGTTGCGGCGTCTAGACCCCTGCTAGACCCCCCTTAGACCCCCGTTTGGTCGATGTTCCACGTGGAACCTTGGCGCTCTTGCCGCTCAGGCGGCGAGCGGCGGGGCGGCGCAGTGGCGGGCGATGAACTCGCCATGGCTCGGCATCGCGGCCACCGCCTCGTCCATCGCGCGGGCAATCTGCCCCATCCGTTCCGCCACCGGCACCTGCGAACGCATGGTAGCCAGCGCCGGAGCGCGATCAGGCACGATCCCTTGTCCGAGATAGACCGCGATCCAGCTCGGGTTGGCGAACAGCTCCTGCCCGTCCGCAACCAGCATCCCGTGGGAGCGGAAATGGTCGATCTTGTATTGCAGGCTGTCGGGGATCGGCATGGCGGCACAGTAGCGCCACAGCTCGGAATCGTCCCGCTCGCTTGCCTTGTAGTGGAGGATCAGGAAGTCCCGGATCAGCTCGTATTCGCGGGCGGTTTGCGCGTTGTATTCGTTCGACAAAAGCGGCGAAATGGTGCTGTCCGGCAGCAGTGCGATGAGGCGCAGGATGCCGTATTGGATGAGGTGCAGGCTGGTCGATTCCAGCGGCTCCATGAACCCCGCCGAAAGCCCGATGGCGACGCAGTTCTTCTCCCAGAACCGCTTGCGCTTGCCGGTGACGAAGCGCAGCGGGCGCGGATCGGCGAGCGCCTTGCCATCGAGGTTGGCGAGCAGCACTTCCGCCGCCTCGTCCTCGGAAATGAACTGGCTGCAATGGACATAGCCGTTGCCGGTGCGGTGCTGGAGCGGGATGCGCCACTGCCACCCCGCCTCGCGCGCGGTGGAGCGGGTGTAGGGCGTGAACTCGCCCCTTTCGCAGGGAACTGCCACCGCGCGGTCACAGGGGAGCCAGTGCTGCCAGTTATCGTAACCCGCGTGCAGCGCCTCCTCGATCAGCAGTCCGCGGAACCCGCTGCAATCGATGAAAAATTCGCCCGCGATGCGCGTGCCGTTGTCGAGCGTGACGCTCTCGATGAAGCCGTCCTCGCCGCGCAGGGCAACATCGACCACGCGCCCCTCGATCCGCGTGACCCCGCGCGCCTCGGAAAAGCGGCGCAAGAATGCGGCGTAAAGCCCCGCGTCGAAGTGATACGCATAGTCGAAGGTTGACTGGATCATCCGCCGGTCAGGCGAGGGGTGGGCGAACTTGCCCGCCTTGGCCATCGCCCAGCACATCGAGAAATCGTCAATCGGCCCGTCGATCCGCCCGGCGAGGCTTTCGCGCATCCAGTGGTGGTAGAACGGCACGGTGTCGAATTCCGCGCCATACTGGCCGAAGGGGTGGAAGTAGCTGTGCCCGCGCTTGCCCCAGTCGACGAACTGGATGCCGAGCTTGAAGGACCCCTGCGTCTCGCGCACGAAGGTTGCCTCGTCGATGCCGAGCCGCTGGTTGAAGTGGCGGATGGGGGGGATCGTCGCCTCGCCCACGCCGACGGTGCCGATCGCCTCGCTCTCGATCAGGGTGATGGCGCAATCCGGCCCCACCGCTTCGGCCAGCGCGGCGGCTGTCATCCAGCCGGCGCTGCCCCCGCCGACGATGACAATCGACTTGAGAGGGGCAGGCGCATCGCTCATGCGCCGCAGCTTTCGCGGATCAGCAGGCTGGTTTCAAGCCGC
Organism: Porphyrobacter sp. LM 6; assembly: GCF_001720465.1. Classification (NCBI taxonomy): domain Bacteria; kingdom Pseudomonadati; phylum Pseudomonadota; class Alphaproteobacteria; order Sphingomonadales; family Erythrobacteraceae; genus Porphyrobacter; species Porphyrobacter sp. LM 6. The sequence goes on along the minus strand of NZ_CP017113.1, from coordinate 2,767,587 downwards.
TGCGAAATCGCCGGGCCATCGCCCTTGTCGATCAGCTTCGACACCAGCATCCGCCCGGCAAGGTTCGCGTCCTGATCGATGGTGGTGAGCTGCGGGGTGACGAGGCGGGCGGCGGGGATATTGTCGTAACCGACCACCGAGACATCTTCCGGCACCCGCAGACCCGAGCGTGTCAGCGCCCGGATCGCGCCGATGGCGATCAGATCGGAGGCGGCGAACACCGCGTCGAACCGCAAACCACGCGCAATCGCGCTGCGCACCGCGGCCTCGCCCGAATGGACTTCGAAATGGGCCGGAACGATCAGCTCGTCATCCGCAGCGATCCCCGCCTGTTCGAGCGCCTGGCGATAGCCGCGGAAGCGCTGTTCGGCTTCGGGTGCTTCGGTATCGCCGAGGAACATGATGCGCTTGCGCCCGAGCCGCGCAAGGTGCGCCGTCGCCCGCCGTCCGCCAGCGACGTTGTCCGATCCGATCACGCAGTATTGCGCGTCAGGAAACTCCGCGCCCCATACCACGAAGCGGTTGTCGCGTGCGGCAAGCGCGTTGAATTCATGGTGCAGCGAGCTTTGCCCGATGAAGATCACGCCGGTCGCGCGGCTTGTGCTCATCGCATAGTCGAGATCGCCATGGGCGCGGGGGCTCAGGTGGCTGATGATGAGGTCAGCGTTGCGCTCGCGCGCGGCCTCGGCAATCCCGGCCAGCAGTTCGAGAAAGAACGGGTCGGACACGCGGCTGTCGCGCGCCTGCGGAGCGGGGACGACCACCGCGATGGTGGCATCGGCACCGATCGGCCCGCTCGGCATGCTGGCGCGGAACTCGTAATCATGCGCGCGCGCGATCTGCCAGATCTGCTGCTTGGTGCGTCGCTTGACCGAGGGGCTGTCGTTGAGCGCGCGGCTCACGGTCGAGATCGAAACCCCCGCCTCGCGCGCGATATCCTCCAGCGTGGCGCTGCGCTTGGAGGTGGGAGGCGGGTTGTCGGCCATCAGCCTCCCTTTACGGTGGCCCAGTAGCCGGTGCCGGGGGCAAGCGTGTGACGCAGGCTCGAGACATTGCCGGCAAGCGTCTCGGTTGCGATCACCTCCACCTTCCCCATGGCAGCGGGCGGCGACCATTGTGCGGGTGCTTCGCCGAGGTTGAAGACGCACAGCACATCCTGCTGGCCTGTCGCGGTGCGCGTGAAGGCCAGAATGTCCTCAGGCGCGTCGAGCAGCGTGATCTCCCCGCTTACCAGCGCGGGCAGCGAGCGCCGCAGCGCGAGGATTTGCCGGGCGTATGACAGGGTCGATGCCGTGGCCGCTTCCTGATTGTCGACCGCATAGGCGACGTGCGCCGGATCGAGCTTGAGCCAGGTGCGGTTTGCGCTCGAGAAGCCGGCCTGCGGGGCGGATGCAGCCCACGGCATCGGGGTGCGCGCGCCATCGCGGCCCAGTGTGTGCGGCCAGTTGGCGATGGCTTCGGGGTCTTGCAGATCCTCGAAGGCGACCTCGCCCTGTGGCAGGCCCAGTTCCTCGCCCTGATAGATGATCGGATTGCCGCGCAAGGACAGCAGCAGGAGCAGATTGAGGCGAGCGGCGCGGGCCATGTCGCCATCCAGCGTCCAGCGGGTCACCGCGCGCGGGGCATCGTGGTTCGAGAACGCCCAGCTCGGCCAGCCTTCGCCCTCCTCGCCGCTCCATTGCGACAGGCTGGCGCGCACCACGCCCGCCGTCAGGCGCGGGGCGTAGAGGAAATCGAAGTTGTAGGCGGAATCGAGCCGCTTTCCGCCTTCGGTGAAGGCCTTCATCTCGGCCAGCGGCTCCGGCCCGCCGACTTCGGCGACGGTGAAGCGGCCGGGGAATTCATCGATCGTTGCCCGGATGCGTTCGAGGAAGCCGGTGATGTCGGGGTGCGACTGGTTGAACTGCTTGATCTGCATGTCGAAGGGCCGCGTAACCAGCTCCATCGGCACGTCGCTGGGCGGATTGTCGCGCAGTTCCGGGTCATGCATCGAGAAGTTCAGCGCATCGAGCCGGAACCCGTCCACACCCCGGTTCAGCCAGAACCGCGCGACATCGAGCAGCGCGTCCTGCACTTCCACATTGTGGACGTTGAGATCGGGCTGCGAAGTGAGGAAGTTGTGCAGGTAATACTGCTTGCGCGGCCCATCCCACTGCCATGCCGAGCCGCCGAACACCGACTGCCAGTTGGAAGGCGGCGAGCCATCGGGCTTGGGATCGGCCCAGACATACCAGTCCGCCTTGGGATTGGTGCGGTCCTTGCGGCTTTCCTGGAACCAGGCGTGTTCGTCCGACGTGTGCGAATAGACCTGATCGATGATCACCTTGAGGCCGAGGCTGTGGGCCTTGGCGATGATCCGGTCGAAATCATCGAAATTGCCGAAGCTGGGATCGATCCCGCAGTAATCGGCCACATCGTAACCGAAATCCTTCATCGGCGAGGTAAAGAAGGGCGAAATCCAGATGCCGTCGACACCCAGCGCGGCGATATAGTCGAGCCGCTCGACGATCCCGGCCAGATCGCCGATCCCGTCGCCATTGGTATCGCGGAAGCTGCGCGGATAGATCTGGTAGATGACGGCGCCGCGCCACCATTCGGGCTGCGGGCTGGCAATCGGGGCGGCCTCGGCCATTGCGGTAGCCATTACTTCTCGCTTTCCAGAATGCACGCAGCGAAACCGAACGGCGGCAGGGTGGCATGCACCGCGCCGGGGGCGACCAGCGCTGCCGGACAGCTGCCCGCCAGCGGCGTGATCGCGCTGGCCCGGTAGCTTACCTCGACGTTCTGGGAAAGCGCCGATGCGCCGGTGTTGAACATGACCAGCACGCGCTGCCCGCTGGCCGGATCGAACCGCTCGACCGCGAGCAATCCGGGGGCGGTTTCGGCGAAGGCCCGCACCGTGCTGAGGCCGCGGCGCAAGGCCGGACTGGCCGAGCGCGCCCGCGCCAGATCGCCGATCAGGCGGTAGAGCGGGTGGGAGGGATCGAAATTGCTCTGCGCGGTGGTCGCGTCCGAGCCGATCAGGTTGTTGTCGTTATAGGCCGCGGTCACGCTGGGGAACATGTCCTCGCGCGCCAGCTGGTCATTGCCGTCGGAAATGAAGCCTTGCTCGTCCCCGTAATAGACCGTCGGCACGCCGCGCAGCAGGAACATCATCGCATGGCCGAGCTTGACGCGCGCGAGCAGCGTCGCCTCGTCATCCGATCCGCTCATCTGGCGCACGTACATCGAGAAGCGCCCGAAATCGTGGTTGCCGAGGAAGGTCGGCAGGCCCAGCGCGGTTTGCGGCCCGCCGGGATAGATCGCATCCTGGGCAAGAAACTCGGCCATCAGACGCGGGCCCGCCTTGCCGCTGGCGACCAGCTGCGCGGCCTTCGCAAAGCCCATATCGAGCGCATAGGGCAGGTGGCTCTGCGCCATCACCTGCGCGGCGATGGTGGCGGTGGGTTCCTCGTAGGCGATCTCGCCGAAGATGTGGAAGTGATCGATCCCCTTGGCCTTGGCGCGCGCTTGCATTGCGGGGACGAAGGCCTGCCAGAATTCGGGGTTCACGTGCTTGGCGGTGTCGATGCGGAAACCGTCGATGCCGTAGTTATCGATCCAGCTGCCGAAGATATCGATCATGCCCGCAACCACGCGCGGATGCTCGGTCGCCAGATCGTCCAGCCCCGAGAAATCGCCGTAAACGCTGCTCTCGCCGATCCAGTGCGAATTGCCGCGGTTGTGATAGAGCGTGACGTCATTGAGCCACGCCGGCACCTTCACGTTCCGCTCGGCCTCTGTGACCTGCGGGGTATAGGCGAAGGAAGGATCGGTCAGCTTGGCCCAATTGGCGGGATCGGGATTCTCGTCCCCCTCAAAGCCCGGATTGATCGGCTTGCCCTTCGGCCCGCCGGCCCGCGAGAAGGGATAATCGCCCTTGCTGCGATAGGCGTAACCGGTCTTCTCGCCTTCCTTGTAGCCGATCACATCGGCGGTGTGGTTGGTGATGATGTCCATATAGACCTTCATCCCGCGCGCATGGGCAGCGGAGACAAAGGCCTTGAACTCGTCATTGGTGCCGAAATGCGGGTCGACGCTGGTGAAATCGGTCACCCAATAGCCGTGATAGCCTGCGCTTTCCTCGCCCGGCTTGCCCTGCACGGGCTTGTTCTTGAAGATCGGGGCGAACCAGATCGCGGTGACACCCATGCCCTGGATGTAGTCGAGCCGCGCGGTCAGTCCTTTCAGATCGCCGCCGTGGTAGAAGCCCTTGTGCTTGGGGTCGAAGCCATGATCAAAGGCGCCGCCCTTGATGCCGCCGCGATCATTGGCGGTATCGCCGTTCTCGAACCGGTCGGGCAGGACGAAGTAGATGATCTCGTCTTCAAGCTGGCGCTCGGCAATCGGGGCGGGTGCGGCCTGTGGTTGCGGTGCGGCGGGCATGGCCGGCCCTCCGGCAATCGCTGTGCCTGCAATCGCGGTGCCTGCACATAGCGCAGCCGCAAGGCGCACGAAGATTCGCGTCATATCCCAATTCCCTCCAACCGTGTTTGTGACACCAAGAGCAGGAATTTGCAAATCTTTGTGAAACGCGCCTCGATGGCCTATCGTCCGAAGCAAATACCTATATTTAATGGATAAAATACAGATAATTTGGGTCAGCGGACAAATTTATTGGATCGGATCGGAAAGTTTCTTGCAAATTTTTGCAGGGCGGGCAGACTGTGATGCGACGGCCTGACGGGATCACCGGGCACCAGACCTCGGGATACTACAGCCTGCATTGAGCCGCGTCACGCCCGATGGGCGGGCGCGGGGGAGAGGGATAGGTTGACGATGACCCAAGCTGGGCAAAAGCCTGCGCTGAGTGCTGCGCAAATCTGGAATATGAGCTTCGGCTTTCTGGGAATCCAGATCGGCTTCGAACTGCAGAACGGCAATGTCAGCCGCATCTTCCAGACTTTGGGAGCCGATGTCGGCGAGCTGGCGATCCTGTGGATTGCGGCGCCGATGACGGGCCTGATCGTCCAGCCGATCATCGGTCACCTGTCCGACAAGACCTGGAGCCCGCGTTTCGGGCGGCGGCGGCCCTACTTCCTGATCGGCGCGCTGCTGGCCACTTTCGCGCTGTTCGTCATGCCCAATGCGCCCGCGCTGTGGGTGGCGGCGGGGATGCTGTGGATCATGGACGCCTCGCTCAACATCACGATGGAGCCGTTCCGTGCCTTCGTCGGCGACAATCTGCCCGATCACCAGCGCACCCGCGGCTATGCGATGCAGAGCTTCTTTATCGGCACCGGTGCGGTGATGGCGGGCGCTTTGCCGTGGGTGATGACCAACTGGCTCGGCCTCAGCAATACCGCGCCCGAGGGGATGATCCCCGAGACGGTGCACTGGTCGTTCTACATCGGCGGGGCGGCGCTGCTGGCGGCGGTCGCGTGGACCGTGTTCACCACGCGCGAATATTCGCCTCAAGAAATGGCCGGATTCGAGGCGGCGAGCGGCGAGGAGAAGGTGGCCCGCGCCACCATCCAGCGCAGCGCCGGCCAGTTCCTGAGCGGCGGCACTGTGTGGATGATCGCCGGCATCGCGGTCGCCGCGTTGGTCGCGGTGGCGCGGGGGGATAGCCGACCCGCCTTCCTCGGCACGATCGAGGTGGCGAAGGATCTCTATGTCCTAGCCGCGCTGCTCGGCGGGTTCGGCGTGATCCAGCTCGCTGCCGGAATGCTGCGCGGGCAGGGCCGCAATGACAGCGGCTTCATGGAGGTCGTGAACGATCTGTTCGCCATGCCGCGCACCATGCGCCAGCTTGCCGTGGTGCAGTTCTTCAGCTGGTTCGCGATGTTCGCGCTGTGGATCTACGGCACGCCGGGGGTCACCGAATACCACTTCGGCGCGAGCGACGCGGCGAGCAGCGCCTATCAGGACGGGGCCGACTGGTGGAGCCTGATGGGATCGGTACGCAACGGGCTTGCCGCTGCCGCCGCACTCGGCTTCGTCGTTGTCGCCGCCAAGATTGACCGCACGCGGCTGCATGCGATCAACCTGATGCTGGGCGCGGCGGGCTTTGCCGCGGTGCTGCTGATCCGCGATCCGGCGCTGCTGTGGATCCCGCAGATCGGCCTCGGCATTGCCTGGGCCTCAATCGTCTCGCTGCCCTATGCGATCCTCGCCGGCTGCGTCCCGTCCGAAAAAATGGGCATCTACATGGGGGTGTTCAACGTCTTTATCGTGGTGCCGCAACTGCTGGCGGCGACGCTGCTGGGCTTCCTCGTGACCAACCTGTTCGGCGGCGAGCCGATCTATGCGATGGTGATTGCGGCGGTCAGCTTTGTGCTGGCGGCGGGCGCGACGCTGCTGGTTAAGGAACACGCGGCGTGATGCGTGCCGGGGTCGCCCTTGTCCTCGCCGCGCTGGCCGCTGCGCCGGTCGCGGCCAAGCCTGCCTATACCCCGCGCCCCGAGGTTCAGCTGACCAATGCCGACTGGACGGCAGATGCGGTGCTCTACCAGCTCAACACCCGTCAGTTTACGCCTGAAGGCACCTTCAAGGCTGCGCAGGCGCAGCTCCCGCGCCTCGCCAAGATGGGTGTCGATATCATCTGGCTGATGCCGATCCACCCGATCGGCGAGGTGGAGCGCAAGGGCTCGCTCGGCAGCCCCTATGCCGTGCGCGATTACCGTGCGGTCAATCCGGAACTGGGCACCGAGGCCGAGTTTCGTGCCTTCGTTGACGAGGCACACCGGCTGGGGCTCAAGGTGATCCTCGACTGGGTCGCCAACCATTCCGCCTATGACAATCCGCTGACCCTCAGCCATCCCGAATGGTACACGCGCACTCCCGAAGGCGCGCTGACCAGCCCGGCGGGAACCGACTGGTCGGACGTGGCGGACTTCGATTACGCCCAGCCCGGCCTGCGCCGCTACATGACCGAAAGCCTCGTCTACTGGGTGCGCGAATTCGGGATCGACGGGTTCCGCTGCGATGTCGCAGGCTATGTCCCGACCGATTTCTGGGAGACCGCGCGCGCGCAGCTCGACAAGGTCAAGCCCGTCTTCATGCTCGCCGAATGGGAGCAGCGCGATCTCCACCGGCGCGCCTTTGATGCGACCTACGGCTGGGGCTGGAAGGAAGCGATGCAGCGCCTCGTCAAAAGCGGCGAGGGGGCAGGGCCGATGCGCGGCTATTATGCCGGACAGTATGAGACCTGGCCGCGCGCGGCGATGCGGATGGTCTATACCGAAAACCACGATCAGAATTCGTGGGACGGAGTGGCGAGCACCATCTACGGCCCGGCTTACGAGGCGGCGATTGCGCTGTCTTTCACCGGCAGCGGCCTGCCGCTGATCTACAACGGGCAGGAAGCTGACAACGACCGCCAGCTGAAGTTCTTCGAGCGCGATCCGATCGTGTGGAAGGAAGGCCGCCACGCTGCGCTCTTCGCCAAACTCATCGCGCTCAAGACCGCGCATCCGGCGCTGCACAATGGCCGTTTCGGCGCAGCCATGCTTGAGGTGCCGACCGATCGGACCGCCGATGTCTATGCCTTCACGCGAGGCAAGCCGGGCGAGCGGGTGTTCGCGGTGTTCAACCTCAGCCCCCGCGCGCACACCATCAGCTTCAAGCACGCGCGCCACTTCGGTGCCTATACCGATGCGCTGTCGGGCGAGGCGGCCAGCTTCGCGGGCGGCGAGACGCTCGATCTGCCCGCATGGGGCTACCGGATTTACACAGAGACCAAGTGAGGCGGCCGCCCCCGGGGGCCGCAAGGAGAGGGATGATGACGAAGCACTGGAAATCGCTGGTTACGCTGGCGGCCATCGCGTGGGCCGCTGCGCCCGCCCACGCCGAAAGCCTGACGCTGGCCTCGCCCGACGGCAAGATCACCGTCACCGTCAGCGACGATGGCGGCCTTGCGACCTATGCTGTCAGCTTCGAAGGCGAACAGGTGATCGCGCCCTCGCGCCTCGGCATGCTGTTTGCCGAGCATCACGGCTTCGAACGCGGCCTTGCCATCGCCGGATCGGCCCGTGCTAGCCAGAACACCAGCTGGGAACAGCCCTGGGGCGAACGCCGCGTGGTGCGCGATCAGCACAATGAACTCGCGGTCACCTTCAACACCGCCAAGGATGGCCCCGCACGCAGCATGACCGTGCGCTTCCGCGCTTTCGATACCGGCATCGGTTTCCGCTACGAACTGCCCGAGCAGGAGGCGCTGAAGGGCGATGTCGCGATTGTCGAGGAGCTGACCCAGTTCGGCGTCGGCGAGAAGACCACCATGTGGTACACCCCGTCCGACGAGTTCAACCGCAACGAATACATCTACCGCGTCGCACCTGCCGGGCAGGTGGACGATGCCCACACGCCTTCGACCTTCCGCACCACCAGCGGCATCCACATGGCGATCCACGAGGCGGCGCTCGAGAATTATTCCTCGATGTCGCTCGATCAGCTGCGCCCCGGCAACTTCCAGGCGAACCTCAGGAACTGGGCGGGCGGGCCGAAGGTCAAGACCAAGGCCCCGTTCAAGAGTCCGTGGCGCACCATCCAGATCGCGCGCGATGCGGTGGGCCTGATCAATTCGGACATCGTGCTCAACTTGAACGAGCCCAACGCGCTCGGCGATGTGTCCTATGCCAAGCCCGGCAAGTACATCGGCATCTGGTGGGCGATGCACATCAATGATCGCACCTGGGCGAGCGACAAGTACCACGGCGCCACCACCGCCGAGACCAAGCGCTACATCGATTTCGCCGCCAAGCATGGCTTTTCCGGCGTGCTGGTGGAAGGCTGGAACAAGGGCTGGGACGGCGACTGGTTCAACAATGGTGACCTGTTCAGCTTCACTGAGCCCTATCCCGATTACGATATCGAATCCTTGAGCAAATATGCCGCGTCCAAGGGCGTGGAGATCATCGTCCATCACGAAACCTCGGCCAACCTGACGAACTACGAAAAGCAGCTCGAAGCGGGGCTCGACCTCGTCAGGAAGATCGGCTCGAACTACGTGAAGACCGGCTACGTCTCGGACGCGGGCGATGCGGTGTGGGTGGATGACAAGGGCATCCGCCACTACGAATATTACGACAGCCAGAGGATGATCGATCACCACCTTAAGGTGATCAAGGCTGCGGCCGAGCGCCAGATCGCGATGGACACGCACGAACCGGTCAAGGACACGGGCCTGCGCCGCACCTATCCCAACTGGATGAGCCGCGAAGGCGCGCGGGGCATGGAGTTCAACGCGTGGGGATCGCCGCCCAACCCGCCCAGCCACGAGCCGATGCTCGCTTTCACCGCGCTGCTTGCAGGTCCCTTCGACTACACCCCCGGCATCTTCGACCTGCGCCCCAACGAGCGCCCGCCGGTGCGCCCCGACATGAAGCGCGGCGACCCGAAGAACCGCCCGCAGACGACGCTCGCCAAGCAGCTTGCGACCTATGTGACGATCTACTCGCCGCTCCAGATGGCCGCAGACCTTCCCGAGAACTACGAGAAGCGCATGGACGCCTTCCAGTTCATCAAGGACGTCGAAGCCGACTGGGAAGAGAGCATCGCGCTGGCGGGCGAGGTTGGCCAGTATGTCGCGATGGCGCGGCAGGGCAGGAAGTCCAAGGAATGGTTCCTCGGCGCGGTGACCGACGAGAACCCGCGTGATCTGTCGCTGGCGCTCACCTTCCTCGAGAAGGGGAAGAAATACCGCGCCCAGATCTACCGCGACGGCCCGCACGCGCATTGGGACTACAACCCCTATGATATCGTGATCGAGGAAAAGGTGGTGACCGGCGGCGATACGTGGTCGGTGCACCTCGCAGCCTCGGGCGGGGTGGCGGTGCGGTTCGTGCCGGTGAAGTGATCCTCCCTCCGAAGGGTGGCGGCGGCATGGACCTCGTCACCCTAACCGGCGGAAGGTCTGCCAACGATGCCGTTGCGGACTTGCGGCGCAACATCTATTCGGTTTTGTACAAGGCGGGGGTCAAACGCATCCGGGGGTCGCAAGCGCAGCAGTGAAATCGTTCGATCAGAAGCTGATGTCGCTATGGATGCGCTGGGGCAAGCGGGTGCTGCCGTTTGCCGACGCCGCCGACGATAATCTGCCGCTGTCGCGTCTGCTGCGCCTGTCGCTGATCCAGTTTTCGGTCGGGATCTCGCTGACCTTGCTGGTCGGCACGCTCAACCGGGTGATGATCGTCGAGCTTGCGGTTCCCTCGACGATCGTCGGCGTGATGCTGGCCCTGCCTTTGCTGTTCGCGCCGTTCCGGGCGCTGATCGGCTATCGCTCCGATACGCACAAGTCGGCGCTCGGCTGGCGCCGGGTTCCCTATATCTTTCGCGGGACGATGGTCCAGTTCGGCGGACTGGCGCTGATGCCCTTCGCGCTGCTGGTGCTGGCCGGCGCGCTGCAATCCGCGTCATGGCCGGCCTGGATCGGCCAGATCAGTGCGGGGGTGGCGATCCTGCTGGTCGGGGCGGGCGTGCATATCACCCAGACGGTGGGCCTTGCCCTCGCGACCGATCTGGCGCGGGAAGACCAGCAGGCCAATGTGGTCGGGCTGATGTATGTCAGCCTGCTGCTCGGCTCGATTGCCGCTGCACTGGCCTTCGGAACCTTCCTCAACGACTTTACCCCCGGTCGCCTGATCCAGGTGATCCAGGGCTGCGCGGTCGTGACGATGTTCCTGAACCTTGTCGCCAGCTGGAAGCAGGAAGCGCTCAATCCGGCCGCTGCCAGCGCCGCCTTGCAAGCGCCGCCGATGACCTTCAGGCAGACCTGGGACCTGTTTATCGTGCAGGCGCAAACCATTCGCCGTCTAACAGTGATCGGCGTAGGGACATTGGCCTTCACCATGTCTGATGTGTTGCTTGAACCCTTCGGTGGGCAGGCACTTGGGCTCGGCGTCGGCACGACAACGCGGCTCACCGCGATCTTGGCCGGCGGCAGTCTGGTGGGCTTTGCCATCGCATCCTATGTCCTGAGCCGGGGCCGCAATCCGGTCATGGTCTTCGCGGTCGGCGCGTTGATGGGCTTGCCCGCCTTCGCGATGGTCATCGCAGCGGCCCCGACGCAATCGATCTCCCTCTTCTCGCTCGGGGTGCTGCTGATGGGGTGCGGGGCCGGCCTGTTCGGACACGGCACGCTGACCGCGACGATGCGCGATGCCCCGAAGGGTCAGGTCGGGATGGCGTTGGGCGCCTGGGGCGCGGTGCAGGCCACGGCTGCCGGGTTCGGGGCGGCGATTGGCGGCGTGCTGCGCGATGTCGGGCGCGGTGTCATCCTTTCGGATGCATGGTCGCCGGTGACCAACGGCTACATCCTGGTCTATCTGCTGGAAATGATCTTGTTGGTTGCGGCCCTGATCATCACGGTGCCGCTGCTGCGCCGCCGCCATCCGGGGTAGCCTTCGCCACCGCGCCGATCGGTTGCGGTCAGCCCGCTGCATGAGCGGGGGGGCTGCACAAATGAAAAGACCCGGCACGAGAGGCCGGGTCTTTCCTTGTTCCCGATCCCTGCCTTTGCGGACCGGTCGGGCAATTGGCGGCGGAAGATTATTCCGCCGGCGCGGCCTCTGCCGGAGCAGGAGCAGCTTCCACGGCTTCGGCTGCAGGTGCTGCAACCTCGGTCACGGTGGCTGCTGTGGTCTCGACCGCAACAGCCTCGCTAGCACTGCCTTGCCAGAAGTCGGCAAACCAGGTGGTGTTGCTGAGGATGTTGTAGTGAACCGCGAGCGAAGTGAGCACCATCACGAGGAACATGATGGGGAGCAACACATTCGGGCTCACGTAGAGGAAAATCCGACCTTCTTTCATCATCGTCAATCCTCCTTCACTGCAGCCAGGGCGTCAGGACGAAAGCCAGCGCATGGGCGGCGAGCGCGATCGCGAAATAGATGCGCGTCCCCCATTTGAGGCCATCGTTGATTTCCAGGGCCTGCGCTTCCGTCAGGCCGGTCGGGTAAACATGGGTGTCAATTTCTGCCATCTAGCGAAACTCCTTCTGCATTTATGGCATTCGAGGAAACTCGGTATTGATCCCAGCCTTGTTCCCTAAGCATGCGGCTCAAGTAGATGCGTGAATTCTCAGCGGCCCGCCTCACACAATCGTCATGAAGGCCCCTGGCATCGAGTCGGAAATTGGTGCCCAATGCCCTGCGACTGTTGCAGTTTTTTCCATATACGTCAAATTTGTTTAACATTTTGCAATGTAAGAAAAACCTTACGGAATGCATGCGTTAAGGTGTGGTTCTGGCCTTTGCCGCGTCCCGAAAGCTGCCCCGCGGCCACAGATGCAAAAGAGGGCGGATGCCTCCCCAAGGCATCCGCCCCCACTCCCGTCCAAGGGAGATCTCGATCAATGTTGTCGGTAAACGCGGCCGGACGCAGGTCCGGGGGGCATCCAGCGGGCTTTAGACCCCTGTTAGGCCCCCTCTAGACCCCTTCCAGCCTCATGTTCCACGTGGAACAGTTGCCTCAGGCGGCCTGTTCCATCCGGGCGAGTTCGCAGTGCGACCAGATCTCGGACAGCGCCTTGATCAGCCGGTCGATGTCGCCATCGGTGTGCACTGGAGACGGCGTGACGCGCAGCCGCTCGGTGCCCACGGGCACGGTCGGGTAGTTGATCGGCTGCACATAGATGCCGTGATTGTCCATCAGCCAGTCGCTGATCATCTTGCACTTCTTGGCATCGCCAACCATCACCGGGATGATGTGGCTCGGGTTGTCGAGGTGCGGGATGCCCATGATGTCGAGCGCCCGGCGGACCTGCGCGACGCGCTTCTGCTGAAGCTCGCGCTCGGCATTGCTGGTCTTGAGATGGCGGATGCTTGCCGCAGCACCGGCCGCGATGGCGGGGGGAAGGGCGGTCGAGAAGATGAAGCCGCTGGCAAAAGAGCGCACAAAATCAACCAGATTGGCCGAGGCCGCGATATAGCCGCCCATCACGCCGTAAGCCTTGCCGAGCGTGCCTTCGATCACGGTGATGCGGTCCATCAGGCCTTCGCGTTCGGCCACCCCGCCGCCGCGCGGGCCGTAGAGGCCGACCGCGTGGACTTCGTCGATGTAGCTCATCGCGCCGTGCTTCTCGCACACGTCGAGGATGTCCGCGATGGGGGCGATGTCGCCGTCCATCGAATAGACGCTCTCGAAGGCGACCAGCTTGGGCACTTCGGGGCCATATTGCGACAGCAGTTCATCGAGGTGTTCGGCATCGTTGTGGCGCCACACCTTGTAAGGCGCGCGGCTGTGACGGATACCCTCGATCATCGAGGCGTGGTTGAGCGCGTCGGAGAACACCACGCAACCCGGGATCTTCGAGGCCAGCGTGCCCAAGCCCGCCCAGTTCGAGACATAGCCCGAGGTGAAGAGCAGCGCGGCTTCCTTGCCGTGCAGGTCGGCCAGTTCGGCTTCCAGCTCCACATGGTAGTGGTTGGTGCCCGAGATGTTGCGGGTGCCGCCCGCGCCCGCGCCGCATTCGTCGAGGCATTCGTGCATCGCTTCGAGCACCGCGGGGTGCTGGCCCATGCCAAGGTAGTCGTTCGAGCACCACACCGTCACCGCCTGCGTCTCGTCGGCGATGAAGCGCGTGGCGTGCGGGAACCGACCGCGGTGACGCTTGATGTCGGTGAACACCCGGTAACGCCCGTCGGCACGCACGATATCGAGCTCGTTGGCGAAAAAGGCTTCGAAATCCATCGGGTTTCCTTCTGTATTCATAGTCATGATCTGATCTTCCGCTTGGGCATGGCCCAGCCCCACAGCATTCCGTCACGGAACGGCAGGGCGAGAAAGAGGTGTTCGAGCGCGCCCAGCAAGGCGAGCGTGGTCAGCAGGCTCGCCCCCACCATCGCCGAGCTGCCGACCGGCGCTGCCAGCGCCAGCCCTGCGAACCAGATGGTCACGGCAGCGATCACGCCGATCGATGCGATCAGCAGCGCCGTCATCCGGTTGCGACCGAAATAGGTCTTCAGATAGGCCAGCTGATCGGGCAGCATTTCCGAGGTCGAATTGGGCACGCCCACGAACAGGTTGATCTTGGAGATCAGCCGCATGAGGAACATCAGCACGAACACGGTCGCGCCGATCTGGTTGGGGACGTTCCACGACAGCGAGATCAGCAGCAGCGCCGTCACCGCCAGCGCGACCTCGTGATGCATCACCGTCGCCGCAGCCTGCCGGAAGCGGGCGATGCCGGTGAGCGAGGGATCGCTCGGGCCACGACGCGGGCCGGCCGAGGCGCCGGTGAGAAAGCTGAGCTCGTGCCAGCCCCACACCATCAGCGCGCCGATGAAGGCGAGATAGACCGCCCACACCGAGGTCGAGAGCGAGGCGACCAGGATCACGAGCAGCCCGGTAATTCCGGCGATGCTGCCCACCATCAGGCTGGTCGAGAAGGTGGCGCGTTCACGGTTGTCCGCCCAGGCAATCAGCCCGGTCGCGATAAACCAGATCGCCACCGTCACGATGAACGGCACAATATGGCCGCTCCAGCTCACCACGCCGGTTGCAGCCGGATCGAGCGCGGCAGGGCGTTGGACTTGGGACGCTGCAGATACATCCGCGCAAAGGCGAGGCCGGCTCCGGCCATGCCGCTGGCGCGGGCGATCAGCCCGCCGATCCCGCCGCGTGCCTTGCCATCCTCGATGCGTGCCGCTGCGAGACGCAGCTTTTCCATCTGGCGGCGGAAGGCGGGGCTGTCGATGTCGAGTTCGACCGGGAAGACCTGGCGGGCGATCTGGTTGCAGATCTCGAACACCTTGTAGTCATACTCGGTCGGATCGACCCCCAGCGCGGCATGGAACACCGGGCGGTTGTGATCGCGCACATACATGGTCGCATAGACCGAAAGCAGGAAGAAGCGCACCCACAGCTTGTTGGCGCCTTCGAGCAGCTTGGGGTCCGCGCGCAGCAGCATGGCGAAGGCCTCGCCGTGGCGGAACTCGTCGTTGCACCATTCCTCGAACCAGTCGAAGATCGGGTGGAACTTGTGCTGCGGATTGCGCGCCAGGTGGCGGTAGATCGTGATGTAGCGCGCGTAGCCGATCTTCTCCGACAGATAGACCGCGTAGAAGATGAACTTCGGCTTGAAGTAAGTGTATTTCTTGGTCTTCGTCAGATAGCCGAGGTCGACGCCGATACCGGCATCCTTGAGGCTTTCATTGATGAAGCCGGCATGGCGGCTTTCGTCGCGCGCGAGCAGGCGGAAGAGCTGCTTCACATCCGGGTTCTTGGTGCGCCGCGCGATTTCAGCATAGAGCACGCAGCCCGAAAATTCCGACGTCATCGAGCTGACGAGGAAATCGGTGAACTCCTGCCGCAGCGAAGGCTCCAGCCCCTCGATCACGCCCTTGAAGCTGTCATTGTGCTTGAAGTGCAGCTTGTTCGGATCGCCCACCATGTCGGCGATCAGCTGGTCCCATTCGGCGCGCACCAGGCTGACATCGATCGCGTCGAGCGCGTCATAGTCGGTGGTGTAGAAACGCGGGGTCAGCATCGTGTCCTGCGTCGCGATTGCCATCGCTTCTTCGCTGGTCATCGGCTTGTAGGCGTTCATTTGATCCTCCCGGCGTTGAAGCTCACTTCGTAGAGTTCGCTGAGATCGAAATAGGCGGCGATCTTGGTCAGTCCGCGCTTGAGCGGGCTGGCGCGGGTCACGGTGGCCCGGCGTTCGAACACCTGACGGGTGCCGAACGGAATCTGGATCGGCGCGCCATGGACGCGCACCTTGTCGCCGGGCTCGATCGCGATGTCTTCGGATAGCTCGACATGGGCGTGGAAATGCTCGGAGCTCTGCTCGACCGTGATCGTGCAGGGCGTCTCGAAGCTGGTCGTAGAGAGGAAGGCGAGCGCCATCAGCGGGCCTCCCGCGGGGGCAGCATCGCGGCATAGACTGCGCGGTTGTCCGGCCCGAACGACGAGACCTCGATGCTCGCCTTGGTCACCGGATCGCGCAGCGTCAGTCCGCCGTTGGTCCATTCGACCAGTTCGAACGGCACTTCGGCGCCGTGGCCGCGGATCCGGCGCTGGTGGACGAGATTGCGGACCGTGGCGCGCACGAACCCGCCTTCACCCTGTCCGAACCGCGCCAGCACCTCTGCGCTCTGGCCGTCCTCGACCCGAACCGTGCCATCGGCTTCGTCGAAGAAGCGCAAGCTGCGCGTTACCGCGGCTGTCACGCCGGATGCGGCGCGTGCTTCGGCCGGCACGGCCTCGCGCGGGAAGAAGCCGAGGGTCACCGAAGCGGTCAGCACCAGCGATGCCGCGATCATCCCGCCCATCAGGTAGAGCGGCACCTTGTGGACGGTGATTTCGTCCTTCTCGTATTCGCGCACAATCATGCGGGCGCTCCTTCAAGACCCTGATCGCCGCGCAGGTGTGCCGGAGCGATGCGCGCCGGAATGGCGGCGGGCTGCGACCCTGTCTGACCGGCCTGCGACGCTGCATCCTTGATCTCGGTCAAATTCCGCTCGATCGCACCGAATTGCGCGCGCACATCGGCGATCATCCGGGCAAGGCCTGCCGCATCGGGTACAGCGCGCAGCATCGGCTGGGGATGCGCGTAGATCCAGGGGCGGACGTGCGGCCAGAGCAGCACCGTGCCGAGCAGCCGTTCGCCCTCAAGCTCCAGCGCGATGTCGCCATGGTCCGCGCTTCTCAGGCGCAGATGGGCGGATTTCACCTGCTTGAGCGGAATGTTGATCCGCGTCTCGATTGCCATGCCGATCCGCATGATCAGACGGCTATCGGTAAGGATATAAAGCGTGCTGCGGGCGCTGAGCCAGGCCAGCGTGTGAAGCAGCGCAAGCAGCGCTGTCCCCAGGACCGCCGCGACAATCGCCGCGTTGGTATTTCCCATCGCCAGAGCAATCACCACCAGTGCGGCGAAATAGGCGCCGAGCAGGCGCGTGTGGAAGGCCGTGCGGGCCAGCAAGGCGCGGTGCGGACGTCCCTTCCACAGCACCTTTTCGTCTGGCGCAGGCGTGCCCATGCGGTCGCCGAACGCCTTGGGCCCGTCATTTTCAAGGTCGCTGTGATCGAAGCCGGCGGGCAGCGGCGTTGCCGCCGCTGCCGCACCAGCGGAGGCATTCAGAGCCATGCTTCCGCCCTTTCAGGGGTGGCATACATGTAACCGCCGCCGAAGTAGGCCTGGATGCGGTCTTCTTCGTAGCGGCTGATGATGCCTGCGGTTTCCAGCGCCGGCACGTCTTCGAACTGCGCGGCGGTGATCGCGTCGATCTCGACATATTGCGGCTCGGTGTTGGTGGTCGGCAGCACCATGCTCAGCAGGCTGTTGCCATGGACCACGGCGACCATCATCGGGGCGAGCACCTTCTTGCCGCTATTGGTCTCGACTTCGAGATAGCGGATGATGTGTTCGGCCTGATCGACCCAGATGTCGGTGACCTTGCCCGCGGTGACACCATCGGCGGCCACCACCGACCAGCCGATCAGCTGCGGATCCTGCGGCGAGACGATCAGTTCATGGCTGTTGCCGATCGGAACGATGCGCGGACGGCCATCGAAGGTTATGTCGGGCGACTTCGAGCGATTGGCGAAGGCGGCCGGGCCCATGCCGTCCTTCATGGCATCGCCGGTCGGCACCCAGGGTGCGCCAGCGGCCCTGAAGGCCTGCACAGCGGGGACGTTGATATCGTCACGTGCGACGTCTTCGGGCGTATAGGTGCCGCGGCCGTTGGGCAGCTGGAAGGTCTTCTTCTCGCCATCGAACAGGCTGCCGGGAAGGAGCTTGCCGCTCCCTTCCTCTTCAAGCGGGTAACCTTCGCGGCGGCTCTCCCGGTTGAGGTAGAACACCAGCGCGATGAAGAAACCGGTGAACAGGATCAAAGCGAGCGCGGCAACGTCAATCGTGCCGAAGATGTAGGAGTCGTTCATTGGACATTCCTCTCATGCAACAATCCGGCTGAGGCGAAGCCGGTGAGGATACGGGACGGGCGGGTACGGGTAATCATGTCGGAAACTCTCTCAGGCCAAAGGGCTGGTTGAGCGGGTCATCGGCATCCGGGGCGTGGTCTCGCGCACGACCCACAAGCGGGCCGATCGCGGCGAGGCCAACAAGCAGCAGGGCAATCTCGAGCGTATAGACGGTGCCATATCCGGCCGCGCGGGTCGCAACGCTGGCGGTAGCGCCGTGCCCGATCAGCAAGGCCACGCCGTCGCGCAGCAATCCGCCCAGCGCGATCCCGGCACCTGCACAGGTCGCCTGCACCGCGCCCCAGGCGCCCAGCGCAAGGCCGGCCGTTTCATATCGGGCGATGTTCATCGCTTCCATCAGCGTGCCCACCGAGAACAGCCCGAGGCCGACCCCGATGGTGAGTGCGCCGGCATAGAGCATCAGCGGCGCGGCAAAGGGGCCTGCGAACAGGACCAGCAGGAAGGCATTGATCCCGATCACGAGGCCCAGACCCGCCAGGCGCAGCGGGTCCCATCCGCGGGCAAGGAAGCGGCCCGACGCCATGAAACCCATCAGCGAACCCAGCGCCCAAGCGCCGGTAAGGCCGGTGGTCGCGCCGACCGAAAGGCCGAGTATTTCACCGCCATAAGGCTCCAGCAGCGCATCCTGCATGGCAAAGCCCGCCGCGCCGATCCCGATCGCGGTAAGCAGGCGCGCGTTGCGGCCATCCTTGACGAAGGCCTGCCACAGTTCGGAAAAGGTCGGGGTCTCGCGATCAGGCGCGGTTACCTGAGGATTGCGGGCTTCCTGCTTCCACAGTGCGGTAATGTTGAGCACCATCGTCAGCACGGCTGCACCCTGGATCACCTGCACCAGCTTGGTGGGGCTGTAATCGGCCAGCAGACCGCCGATCACGAAGGCGGCGAACATCATGCCAATCAGCAGCATGACATAAAGCAACGCCACCGCGCGCGGGCGCTTGTCTTCGGGCGCGAGGTCGGTGGCGAGCGCGAGGCCCGCCGTCTGCGTGACGTGAAAGCCGATGCCGGTCAGCAGGAACGCTGCTGTTGCGCCGAGCAGGCCGATATTGAAGTCCTTGGCCTCGTCGAGAAGCAGCAGGGCGAAGGGCATGATTGCGAGCCCGCCGAACTGCATCAGCGTGCCGAACCAGATATAGGGCACCCGCCGCCAGCCGAGCACCGAACGGTGCGTATCGGACTTGTGCCCGATCAGCGCGCGGAACGGCGCGACGAGCAGCGGTACCGCGATCAGCAATGCGACCAGCCAGGTAGGCGTGCCCAGTTCAACCACCATCACCCGGTTCAAAGTGCCGTTGAGCAGCACCATCGCCATGCCGACGCTGACCTGGAACAGGGCAAGGCGCAGCAACCGGGGCAGCGGCAGGTCCGCGCTCGCCGCGTCCGCAAACGGCAGCATCTGGAAAACCAGTGCTGTCCAGTGCGGCGGGGAAGGGCGGACCGGGCGGTTCATCCGTGTCTCACCAATTCAAGTGCCTGCGAGGTGTAGAAGCCCGAGGCGATACGTTCGGTCCGGCCGATGCTCCAGCCCGACAGGCGCGACAGCCGCGCGCGCAGATCGTCCTCGGCCACCGGCACGATCGCGGGGCTGCGGTCGGACTTGGGGAAGACCTTGCCGATATTGTGCATCGCCGCCAGCAGCGTGGTGCGCGGAGCGAAGGTGAACAGGATCGAGTTCGTGGTGCGCTCGGCCAGCACCGAAAGCGCGTCGACCAGATCATCGGGCTGGTAGTGGATCAGCGAGTCCATCGCGACCACGTGGGCAAAGGTACCGAGCCCGGAATCGAGCATGTCGCCGCTGCGCCAGTGGATCCGTCCGTGACCGATGAAGGACGGTGTCCGCTCGCGCGCGACATCGACGAGGCCTGCGGCGACATCGATCCCTGTGACTTCCGCGCCGCGGCATGCAGCGGCAATGGCAAAGGCGCCCGTGCCGCATCCGGCATCAAGCACGCGGGTGCGGCGCAGATCCAGCGGCAGCCAATCGAGCAAGGTCGCGCGCATCGCCTCGCGCCCGGCCCGCACCGTGGCACGGATGCCGCTAACCTTGGCATCGGACGTGAGATCAATCCACGCCTGCCGCGCGGTGCTGTCGAAATAGGTCGCCAGCGCCTCGCGCCGGTCGTCATATTCGGAAGGGAGCCGCGTCGCCATCACTCGAACCCCAGGAAGTCGAAGATGTCGCGGTCCTTCATCGGCTGGGCGGCCGAAGGTTCGACCCCGTCCCACAGCATCTGCGCGAGGCGAAGATATTCGTTCTGCGCGGCGACGACCTCCGGATCATCGCCCATCTCGAACAGCGTGCACTTCTTGAGGCGGCTGCGGCGGATCGCATCGACATCGCGGAAGTGGGCGAGGCGCTGCATTCCGATCTTGTCGCAGAAGCGGTCGATTTCGTCGGTCTCGCGGCTGCGGTTTGCCACCACCCCGGCGAGGCGCACGTCGTAGTTTTTGGACTTCGCCCCGATCGCTGCGACGATGCGGTTCATTGCGAAGATGCTGTCGAAATCGTTCGCTGCGACCACAATCGCGCGTTCGGCGTGCTGCAAGGGCGCGGCAAACCCGCCGCACACCACATCGCCCAGCACGTCGAAGATCACGACGTCGGTTTCCTCGAGCAGGTGGTGCTGCTTCAGCAGCTTGACCGTCTGCCCGACGACATAGCCGCCGCAACCCGTACCCGCCGGCGGTCCGCCCGCCTCGACGCACATCACGCCGTTATAGCCTTCGAACATGTAGTCTTCGGGCCGCAGTTCTTCCGAATGGAACTCGACCGTTTCGAGCACGTCGATCACCGTCGGCATCAGCTTCTTGGTGAGGGTGAAGGTGCTGTCATGCTTCGGATCGCAGCCGATCTGGAGCACGCGATGGCCGAGCTTCGAAAAGGCCGCCGACAGGTTCGAGGAGGTGGTCGATTTCCCGATCCCGCCCTTGCCATAGACCGCGAAGACCTTGGCGCCCTTGATCCTGTCGGAAGGATCGAGCTGAACCTGAACCGAGCCCTCGCCATCGGGCGGGGTGAAGTTAGAGCGGGGGGTGTGCAGGTTCATGTTGATCTATCCCTTGGTCATTCGGCCGGGAACACGCCTTCGAGGCGGTCCTCCAGCTCGTCATTGGCTTCGCGCAGTGCGGCGAGCGTGGCTTCGTCGGGCTCCCACAGGTGGCGGTCGCAGGCTTCGAGCAGGCGTCCGGCAACGCGCGCGGAGCTTTTCGGATTGAGCGCCGAGAGGCGCCGGCGCATGTCGGCGTCGAGCACGAAGGTCTCGGAAATCTTCTGGTAGACCCACGGGGCGACCTGCCCGGTGGTGGCCGACCAGCCCAAAGTGCTGGTCACATGGCCCTCGATCTGGCGCACGCCTTCGTAGCCATGTTCGAGCAGGCCTTCGAACCACTTGGGGTTCAAGGTGCGGGTGCGTGCTTCGAGGTCGATCTGTTCCGCGAGCGTGCGCACCTTGGTGCTGCCGCGTGTTGCGTCGAGGATATAGACCGGGGTTTCCGCGCCCTTCGCCCGCGCCACCGAGCGGGTCACGCCGCCGAGGCCATCGACATACTGGTCGACATCGTTGATGCCGAGCTCGATGCTTTCGAGGTTCTGGTAGGTGAAATCGACCGTGCCGAGCGCGCTCTGGAGGAGTTCGCGCTGCTGCACCGGCTTGCCGCTGACCCCGTAAGCAAAGCCCTTGTTGCTTTCGAAGGCGTTGGCCAGTTCATCGGGATCGGCCCAGACGCCGCCCTCGATCATCTGGTTTACGTTGGCGCCGTATGCCCCTTCGGCATTCGAGAAGACGCGCAGAGCAGCGGTTTCGAGATCGCAGCCGTGCCGCGCCTGATGCTCGAGCGTGTGCTTGCGGATGAAGTTCGCCTCCAGCGGCTCGTCGGTCTGGCTGGCAAGCAGCGCGGCTTCGGCCAGCATGCGGGTCTGCATCGGCAGAAGATCGCGGAAGATGCCCGAGAGGGTCACCACCACGTCGATCCGCGGACGGCCCAGCTCTTCGAGCGGGATCAGTTCCGCGCCGGCGAGGCGGCCATAGGTGTCGCGCCGCGGCCGTGCACCCATCAGCGTCATCGCCTGCGCGATCTGGACGCCTTCGGACTTCATGTTGTCGGTGCCCCACAGCACCATCGCGATGCTTTCGGGGAAGGGCTCGCCGCTATCGACATGGCGAGCGATCAGCCGCTCGGCCTGTTCGCTGCCCATCCGGCAGGCGAAGGCAGATGGCAGCAGGAAGGGATCGAAGCCGTGGATGTTCCGCCCGGTGGGCAGCACATCGGGATTGACCACCACATCGCCGCCCGGCGCGGGCGCGACATAGCCGCCGTCGAGCGCATGGATCAGCGCGCCCAGTTCATCCGAGGAATCGAGCAGCGCTGCTAGGCGGGCGCGATCAGGAGTGGGGCCATCAAGCGCGCCCGCTTCCATCATCGCATCGAGCATATCCTCGGCTTCCGCGCCCGAGGGGTTGCGGCCGAAGACGTGGAGCCCGTGCGGGATCAGCGCCTGTTCCACCTCGTAAAGCCGCGCGGGCAGTTCGCCGATGTCTGTATAGGTGATGTCGAGCGCTTCGCACTGGTCGGCGATGAGCTGCGCGAGATCGGCGCGTTCTTCCGCATGGTCAGCATCGTCGATGGTGGCGCGCCAGCGCTCGACACTCGCCTTGAGCTCGGACAGGCCCTTGTAGAGCCCGGCCTGCGCCAGCGGCGGCGTGAGATAGCTGATAAGCGTCGCGCCCGAACGGCGCTTGGCCAGCATCCCTTCGGATGGGTTGTTGGCCGCATAGAGATAGAAATTGGGCGTGTTGCCGATCAACCGGTCCGGCCAGCATTGGCCCGACATGCCCGCCTGCTTGCCGGGCATGAATTCAAGCGCGCCGTGGGTGCCGAAATGGAGGATCGCGTGCGCGCCGAAATCCTCGCGGATATAGCGGTAAAAGGCGCTGAAGGCGTGGGTCGGGGCGAAGGTGCCCTCGAACAGCAGTCGCATCGGATCGCCTTCGTAGCCGAAGCCCGGCTGCACCCCGACGAAGACGTTACCGAACTGAGCGCCCTGGACGAGGATATGCCCGCCGTCCGAAAGCTGTTTGCCGGGAGCAGGGCCCCAGGCGGCCTCGATCTCGGCGAGGTGGGGTTCGCGCCGCACGTGTTCGTCGGCAGGGATGCGGTGCGCGACATTGGCGTCGCTGCCAAAGCGCTCGGCATTGCCCTTGAGCAGCGCGTCGCGCATGGCATCGAGGCTTTCGGGCACTTCAACGCTGTAGCCCTCTGCCTTGAGACGCTGGAGCGTGGCGTAGAGCGATTCATGCACCGCCATGAAGGCAGCCGTGCCGGTCGCGCCAGCATTGGGCGGGAAATTGAACACCACGACGGCGAGCTTGCGGCGGGCGCGCTCGGCGCGGCGCAGGCGGATCAATCCGAGCGTGCGTGCGGCCAGCGCCTCGGCACGTTCGGGGCAGGCCTGCATCGGACGGGTCTTGTGCGAGGCAGGGCGCGCGCACTTGCGCTCGCAGCCCGAACAACCTTCGCCCGACGGCCCCGCGCGTCCGCCAAACACGCTCGGCACGACAGCGCCGTCAAGCTCGGGCAGTGCCACCATCATGGTGGACTCAAGCGGCAGCAGGCCTTGCGGGCGGTGCGCCCATTCCTCGATCGTCTGGAACTCGATCGCATGGGCGGCCAGGTAGGGCAGATCCAGCCCCGCCAGGGTCTCGCGCGCGGCTGCCGCATCGGAATAGGCCGGACCGCCGACCAGCGAGAAGCCGGTGAGGTTGACGATCGCATCGACCGTGGGACGGCCATCAGGGCCGATAAAGAACTGTTCGATGGCAGGGCGCGCATCAAGGCCGCTGGCAAAGACGGGCACCACCTTCATCCCCGCCGCCTCGAACGCGGCAATCGCGCCATCATAATGCGCGCTGTCGCGGCCAAGCAGATAGGAGCGCAGCAGGATCAGGCCCACAGCGCCCTCGCGGCCCTCGCCACGGGGCAGCAGGCGCAGGCTTTCCGAGATGCGTTGCTGGGTGGCCGGGTGATAGACTCCGGTTTCGGGATATTCGAGCGGCGCATCGGCCTTGGTGATGCCGCGGCGATACATCCGCTCGCCCGCTGCGTAGCGATCGATCAGCGCGCGCACCATTGCGACGACGTTCTCGTCAGAGCCAGCGAGCCAGTATTGCAGGGTCAGGAAATAGGCGCGCACGTCCTGCGCCGTGCCCGGGATGAAGCGCAGGATCTTGGGCAGGCGGCGCAGCATCTTCATCTGCCCCGCGCCCGAATTGCCGCCCGGCTTGCCGGCCTTGCCCGCGTTGCCGCGCAGCTTCTTCAGCAGGGCGAGCGGGCCCTTGGCGGGCGCATCCATGCGGTAGCCGCCCATCTTGGTCAGCTTGACCACTTCGCCCGCGCTCATCAGGCACACCATCGCGTCGCATTCCTCGCGCCGCGCTTCGAGTGCCGGCAGGATGGCGCGGATGTGATCATCGAGGAAAAGCATCGTCGCGATGACGATGTCGGCCGAAGCGATGGCGGATTTGACCGCTTCCAGTTCGCCGGCGTCGCTGCCCCATTCGGAGGCTGCATGAAGGCTGAGATCGATTGCCTGCGCGCCCAGCGCCTCCTGCGCCCGGTCAACTGCGCCCTTGAGGTGATTGTCGAGCGTGACGATCACCACCCGGACGGGTGCACGCGGGTCCAGCGAGGACGGGGAGGGCACGCTACCGTGCATAATGCGCCTTGGCGTCGTAGAGCGTTTCGAGGTCGATCTGGCGGCGGCCTTCGGATGCGGCGAAGTTCTCGGTGTTGCGGCGCGCCTTGCCGCGCACGAAGAACGGTATCTTCTTCAGTTCGCGCTCGGCCTCGGCGGTCCAGAGCGAGCCATGCTCTTCGGTGAGCGACGGGGCGGGAATGTCCGCGACCGGCGCTTCCGAGACGGCATCCACCGCTGGTTTGCGCGGGGAGTGTGCAGCATGGTGCGAAGCGCCCGCCTCGTCGGAAAATTCGAAATCCTCGCGGAACATGGTCAGCAGGTGTTCTTCCAGCCCCATCACCAGCGGATGGACCCAGGTGTCGAAGATCACGTTGGCACCTTCGAACCCCATCTGAGGGCTGTGGCGCGCCGGGAAATCCTGCACATGCACCGGCGCAGAGATCACCGCACAGGGAATGCCCAGCCGCTTGGCGATGTGGCGTTCCATCTGCGTGCCGAGCACCAGTTCGGGCGCGGCGGCGGCAATCGCGTCTTCGACCGCGAGGTGATCGTCGGTGATCAGCGCCTCAATCCCGCAGCGGGCGGCTTCGGCGCGGACTTCGCGGGCGAATTCGCGGGCGTAGCAGCCCAGACCGCAGACCTCGAAGCCCAGCTCCTCGCGCGCGATCCGAGCGGCGGCGACGGCATGGGTCGCATCGCCGAAGATGAAGACGCGCTTGGAGGTGAGGTAGGTCGAATCGACCGAACGGCTCCACCAAGGGAGCCGGGAAGAGGTGTCGCCGAGGGCAGGCGTGGGATCTGCACCTGCCAGCTCGGCGACGTCGGCAATGAAAGAGCGGGTTGCTCCCACGCCGATAGGGATGGTCCGCACACAGGGTTGAGCGAAAGTGCGCTCAAGCCAGCGGGCGGCCTCATCTGCGATTTCAGGGTAGAGGACGATGTTGAAATCGGCGGCGCCGATGTTCTTGATGTCCTCCGGGGTGGCACCCAGCGGGGCGACGAGGTTTACCTCGACATCCAGCAGGGCAAGGATCTTGCGGATCTCGACCAGATCGTCGCGGTGGCGGAAGCCAAGCGCCGTGGGGCCGAGGATGTTCGCGCGCGCCTTACGGCCTTCTCGCGGCTCGCGCGTCACCGTGGTGTCCGCGAGGTGGCGCACGATCTGGTAGAAGGTCTCAGCCGCACCCCAGTTTTCCTTGCGCTGGTAGCTCGGCAGTTCGAGCGGGATCGCAGGGATGGGCAGGCCCATCGCTTCGGCAAGCCCGGCCGGATCGTCCTGGATCAGCTCGGCGGTGCACGATGCGCCGACGATGATCGCCTGCGGATTGAAGCGGGAGACAGCCTCTTGCGCGGCGTCCTGGAAAATCTGCGCGGTGTCCTTGCCCAGATCGCGCGCTTCGAAGGTGGTGTAGGTCACCGGCGGGCGCTTGCCGCGCCGCTCAATCATGGTGAACAGCAGGTCGGCGTAGGTATCGCCCTGCGGTGCATGGAGCACGTAGTGGAGCTTCTCCATCGCGGTCGCCACCCGCATCGCCCCCACATGGGGCGGGCCTTCATAGGTCCAGACCGCCAGCTGCATCGCCTAGACCTCCAGCAAGTCCCGGCGCCGCAGCGGCCGGGCAAAGAGTTCGGCGAGATCGGCGGCTTGGTCAAAACCGTGGATCGGCGAGAAGACGAGTTCGATCGCCCACTTGGTGGTGAGGCCTTCGCCTTCGAGTGGGTTGGCAAGGCCGAGCCCGCAGACGGTGATATCGGGCCGGTCGGCACGCACGCGGTCAAGCTGGCGCTCGACGTGCTGGCCTTCGCTGAGGCGCACGTTCGGACCGAAACTCTCAAGCTCGCGCGCCAGATGTGCGCGGTGGAGATAGGGCGTGCCGACTTCGACCAGCTCCATGCCCAGCTCGTCCTGCAGATAGCGGGCGAGGGGAACTTCGAGCTGCGAGTCCGGCAGGAAGCTGATGCGCTTGCCTTCAAGCTGCGGGCGCAGTTTTGACAGCGCGATCCGCGCGCGCTCACGCCCGGGGGCGAGCACCTGTTCGGTCAGCGCAGCATCGACACCGAACTCGTGGGCGGCAGCGCGCAGCCAGTCGGACGTGCCTTCGACACCGAACGGGAACAGCGCCTCAATCCGTTTCGCGCCGCGGCCTTCAAGCGCCATCGCGGTATCGCCAAGGAAGGGTTGGGCGAGAAGGTAACGCGTGTTCGGGCCAACGCTCGGCAAGTCGCGCGCGTTGCGGGCCGGCAGGCAACCGACGTTCGTGATGCCGAGATCGGCGAACAGGCGCAGGAACTGGTCTTCGACAATGTCGGGCAGGCTGCCGACGATCAGCAGCTGCTTGGCTGCATCGGGCGCGGCGGCAGGCATGACCGGCACCAGCGCGGCGAGGCAGGCATCCTCGCCCTGGGTGAAGGTCGTCTCGATCCCGCTGCCCGAATAGTTGAGGATCCGCACCCGCGGCATATGCACCGCGCCGAGGCGTTGCGCGGCCTTGGCCAGATCGAGCTTGATCACTTCGGAAGGACACGAGCCGACGAGGAACAATGTGCGGATGTCAGGGCGGCGTTCGAGCAGGCGGGTGACCACCCGGTCAAGCTCGTCCTGCGCATCGACCATGCCGGCCAGATCGCGCTCTTCCATGATCGCGGTGGCAAAGCGCGGCTCGGCAAAGATCATCACGCCGGCGGCCGATTGCAGCAGGTGGGCGCAGGTGCGCGAGCCAACCACAAGGAAGAAGGCGTCCTGCATCTTGCGGTGCAGCCAGATAATGCCGGTGAGCCCGCAGAACACCTCGCGCTGGCCGCG
Source organism: Porphyrobacter sp. LM 6 (assembly GCF_001720465.1). Lineage (NCBI taxonomy): Bacteria > Pseudomonadati > Pseudomonadota > Alphaproteobacteria > Sphingomonadales > Erythrobacteraceae > Porphyrobacter > Porphyrobacter sp. LM 6. The sequence continues at coordinate 2,740,162 of NZ_CP017113.1, read as the reverse complement.
TTCACGCAGCACCGGGCGCTGGCTGTCCGCTGCCGGACGCGCCAGTTCGGCTGCGCAGCCATCGAGGAGGTCGGCCGCGCTCATGCCGCTACCGCCCGCGAGGGGGTGTTGCCCTCAAGCCGTGCCATGCGGAGTTTCCAGAGGAACTGGCCCGCATTGATGACGTAGGCAGCATAACCCGCGAGGGCGACCAGCAGCCGTTGCTCCGTGGTTCCGATCCCGCCGAACAGCAGGACGAGGTAGAGGCTGTGCAGCGCCAGCACGAGCATCGAGAACACGTCTTCCCAGAAGAAGGACGGGGCGAACAGCCACTTGCCGAACACCACCTTCTCCCAGATCGAGCCGGTGATCATGATGGTGTAGAGGACGAGGGTCTTGATCACGATCGAGACATCGGCCGCAAAGGCGCCTTCGCCCGTCGTAAGGGTGCGGATGACAAGTCCGAGGCTGATCAGGAAAACGAGAAACTGCACGGGTGCCAGCACACCCTGAACCACGGTCCAGACCGACTCGTCGCGCCTCTGGCGCTCCTGCGCGGTGTAGAGCGCACGGGTATTGCCCCTCTCGTGGCCCGCCCCTTTCACCGTGGTTCCAGGTTCGACCGGGGATGCCTGATCCATCCGAGTCATTTTAGTGCGTTAGCCTTTTCTCTCAGACTCGGAGACTACGCCCGTTCCAACATAAGTGTCAACTCAATTGGACGTTTATATAAATTGACGCATTGGGTCTAATCGGGGACGACGTTTGCGCCCGGCCAGAAAAAGGCGTAGGGTTGAGTCGCTGGCTTTTCGGGATCAGGGCCAAGGCCGCTTTTCTGGGGCGGTCACTACCTCCTGCGGAAGGTTCGTCCGCACGACCTGGGAGGGTCTGACGAATGGGAGAGTCACGGGCTTCGAGCATGTTCAGCGCCGGATCTGCGGTCTGGCGCGAGGTGATCTCCGCGCCGCTGGACCGGGTGCGACGGCGGGGGACTGGGCCGACGCTTGATCATCCCGATTCGGTCAACACGATCATCGAAACTGAAATTATCCCCCGCTTGCTGATGGCCCACAGCAGCGGCGAGGCGCGTGCCTATGTGCGCGGAAGCCAGGCCATCAACCCTGAGGATGCCGCGCGCTTTGCTCGCCTCCCGCTACAGCTCGAAGCAGCCGGACTGATCGAGGAGATCGACGCCTTCCTTGAGCGAGGTGTCAGCGTCGAGACGGTCTGCATCGATCTGCTGGCCCCGGCGGCCCGCAAGCTGGGCGAGATGTGGGAACGCGACGAATGTGATTTCGTCGATGTTACAATGGGTTTGTGGCGCCTTCAGGAAGTGATGCGCGACATTGCCGCGCGCGCGCCCGAAGATCATGACAACCACGCTCCGCCGCGCAGTGCGCTGTTTTCGCCGATGCCGGGTGACAACCACCAATTCGGCGCAATCATGATCGAAGAGGTCTTTTCCCGCGGCGGGTGGAAAAGCGATGTGCTGATCAAACCCGAACGGCGCGAATTGCTCGATCGACTCACGCGCGAACGGTTCGATCTGGTCGGATTGACCCTCGCCCGCGATTGTCCTAGCGCCGCGCTCGGCAACCTAATCAAGGCGATGCGCAATGTGTCGGCCAACCCCAATCTTTTCGTGCTTGTTGGCGGACGCATGATCAACGACAATCCGAGTGTGGCAATCGAGGTCGGGGCAGATGGCACAGCGCCCGATGCGCTTGCCGCGCTGGAGCTGGCCAACTCCATGGTGAAGGTTTCCGCAGCCCGTGATCTGAACCTGCGGTAAGCCCACCCAGCCCATGCTCACGCGCAAACACAGCATCGAAGGCAAGCATCCGTTCGGAAAGGCGGCGGAGCTGTTCAATTCGCTCGATGCCGATGCCGCGATGAAGCTGGCGATGGTGGCAGGCGATGTCACTCTGGTGCTCGACGATACCGGAACCATCCTCGATGCGGCCTTCGATCCGCGCGAATTTCCGTCCTTTGCCGAGATGGTCGGAACCAATTGGATCGAGACCGTAACCGACGAAAGTCGCCCGAAAATCATGGAGATGCTTGCCGCTGCCCGGCGCGGTGAAGTGCAGCACTGGCGGCAGGTCAACCACCCCTCGCGCGATGGCGACGTGCCGATCCGCTATGCCGTACTCAGCGTTAACGGGGGCGAGCATCGCATCGCTTTCGGTCGCGATCTGCGCGAAGCTGGCAAGCTCCAGCAACGCCTGCTCCAGGTCCAGCAATCGCTTGAGCGCGACTATCTCAAGATGCGCCAGCTTGAGGCGCGTTACCGGATGCTGTTCGAACGGTCGACCGAGCCGGTGCTGATCGTCGAGGCAGGGACCTTGCGCATCCGCGAGGCGAACCCTGCCGCGCATGTCCTGGTGGGTGCCCGCTCAGCCAGTCTTCCGGGCAAGAAGCTACTGACTTTCATCGATAAGAACTCGCATGATGCGATGCAGTCGCTGATCGGTGCGGCGCTCGTATCCGATACGGTCAGCCCGGTTCGCGTGCGGATCGCCAAGGCGACGCGCGAGGTGATGGCATCGGTGGTCGGCTTCTCGCAGGATCGCGGGCAGTTCCTGCTCGTCCGGCTGGTTCCGGCGAGTGACCGGCCAGCAACGGATTATTCGCCGGTGCTCGAGCTGGTCGACGTGATGCCCGATGCCTTCGTGGTGGCCAATAGCGACCTCGAAATTGTCACCGCCAACGCCGCATTTGTTGAGCTTCTTCAAGCTGCTAGCGTTGATCAACTGCGCGGACGGCACCTGTCGGAATCGCTCGGCCGGCCGGGTATCGACCTCGATCTGATCGAGGGCCAGATCGATCAGCACGGCGCGGCGCGCAATGTCGCCACGGTGCTGCGCGTGGGCCATGATGTTGACGGCGAACCGATTGAATTGTCAGCGGTAAGAACCTCGGGCGAAGATGCCTATTACGCCTTCGTGATCCGGCCGATCGGCCGCCGCCTGCGTGATCTGCCGCCCGGATCGCAGGATATGCCGCGCTCGGTCGAGCAGTTGACCGATCTCGTCGGGCGTATGTCGCTCAAGGACATTGTACGCGAAAGCACTGATCTGATTGAGAGATTGTGCATCGAGGCGGCGCTCAACTACACTTCGGACAATCGCGCTTCGGCCGCCGAGATCCTCGGCCTTTCGCGCCAGAGCCTCTATTCCAAGCTCCACCGCTACGGGCTGGGCAACCTCTCCGGCGAGGACGAATAAGCCGCACGTGTAGGGCAATCCGGCGCATGCCAGCTCCGGGTGCCAAATACCCCAAAACGCCCTTCAACACAGGGTCTGGGCCAGCCTGGAGGGGGTCTAGCAGGGGTCTAACCGGGGTCTAAGGTGGGTCTGGGCGAAATCGCGCTGAAATAGCCCATTTCCCTACTGTCAACCGAATGCGCTGGTCCAAAATGGACATCCGGGATCGGCATTTACGATTTTTCGTACCAAAATCGGCAATCCACAGAAATACGGTGTCAAAACAATTTGACGCATTGTGGTGTCAGGCATAGCCTTTCCCCATGGAGCATTCGGTGCCTTCGACTCGCGCAGAGCGCCAGCCCGCAGGACGGCCGGCGCCGCGCGATGTGCTCGAACTGCTCAAACCCATCACCTGGTTTCCGCCGATGTGGGCCTTCATGTGCGGGGCGGTCTCGTCCGGCGCCGGGCTGGAGGGGCGCTGGTGGTTCGTCGCAGGCGGCGTGCTGCTGGCAGGGCCGCTGGTGTGCGGCACCAGTCAGGCGGTCAACGACTGGTTCGATCGCCACGTCGATGCGATCAATGAACCCGATCGCCCGATCCCCTCGGGACGTATTCCGGGGCGCTGGGGCCTCTACATCGCGATCATCTGCACGTTGATATCGGCGGCGGTCGGCTGGCTGCTCGGCCCGCTGGTGTTTCTCGCCGCGCTGGTTGGGCTCGCCTTTGCCTGGGGCTATTCGGCCCCGCCGTTCCGCTTCAAGACCAGCGGTTGGACAGGGCCGGCGGTGGTCGGCTTTACCTATGAAGGGCTGAGCTGGTTCACCGGTGCCACGGTGATGCTAGGCGCGCTGCCCAAGCCCGAAGTGCTGATCGTGCTCGCGCTCTATTCGCTGGGCGCGCACGGCATCATGACCCTCAATGATTTCAAGGCGGTCGAAGGGGACCGCGCCACGGGCCTCAAATCGCTTCCGGTGACGATGGGGGTGAGCGGGGCCGCGCGCTTTGCCTGCATGACCATGGCGCTGGCGCAGGTCGCGGTGATCGTGCTGCTCGCGCTGTGGGGTCTGACCTATTCCGCGCTGATCGTGGCCGGCGTGCTCGCCGCGCAGATCGCCGCGATGCCGCGCCTGCTGCGCGATCCCAAGCTCTATGCGCCCTGGTACAACGGCGTGGGGGTGACACTCTACGTGCTCGGGATGCTCGGGGCGGCGTTCGGACTGGGGGGCTATTTCTGATGTTCGGCGATCTCTCACCCGCGCGCGCGCCGGTGCGCCCCGCAGGCTTCGGCTGGCTGGCGATTGTCCGCATCGGCCTTGTGCAGGCGGCAATCGGCGCGCTGGTGATGCTGGCGACGACCGTGCTCAACCGGCTGATGGTGGTGGAGTTCAAGCTCGCCGCCGCGATCCCGGCAGGATTGGTCGCATGGCACTATGCGGTGCAGCTCGGCCGCCCGCTGTGGGGCCACGGATCGGACAAGGGCGCGCGGCGCGTGCCCTGGATCATCGGCGGGGTGGCGGTGCTCGCTGCTGGAGGCCTGCTGGCGACCCAGGCGACGCTGATGATGGGAAGCGATTTCGGCACTGCCATCGCGCTCGCGGTGCTGGCCTATGCGCTGATCGGCGCGGGCGTGGGCGCGGGCGGCACGTCGGCGCTGGCCCTGCTCGCCAGCGGGGTTGCACCACAGCGACGCGCCGCGGCCGCGGCGGTGACATGGATCATGATGGTCGGCGGGATCGTCGCTTCGGCGATCACTGTCGGCAGCCTGCTCAAACCCTATTCGCCCGAACGGCTGATCGAGGTCGCGAGCGGTCTCGCGCTGGTGATGGTCGCGCTGACGGCGCTGGCGACCTTCCGGCTGGAGCGGCAGGCGGGCCATTTCCGCGACACCGCCGAAGATGCGCCGCCGCCCGATTTCCGCGCTGCCCTGGCCGAGATCTGGCACGAGCAGGCGGCGCGGCGGTTCACCATCTTCATCTTCGTCTCGATGATCGCCTTCTCGATGCAGGATTTGATCCTCGAACCCTTCACCGGCCTGATCTTCGATCTTTCGCCCGGGGAATCGACCAAGACAGTCGGCCAGTTCCACCAAGGCGGCATCCTGATCGGCATGATCCTCGCCGGGATCGGGGGCAGCGCCTTCACCGGCAAGCGGCCCGATGGTCTGCGCGTCTGGGTGGTGTGCGGGTGTCTGGCGTCGGCGGCAGGGCTGGGGGCGCTGGCGGTTGCCGCGACCAGCGGACCGCCGTGGCCGCTGCCGCTCAACCTGTTCGTGCTCGGCTTGGGCAACGGCGTGTTCGCGGTTGCCGCGATCGGCGCGATGATGGGGCTGGCCGGGGCGGGCGAGAATACCCGCGAAGGCGTCCGCATGGGCGTGTGGGGCGCCAGTCAGGCCATTGCCTTTGGGCTCGGCGGGCTGATCGGCGCAGTCGGGCTCGATACGGCCCGGCGGTTGCTGGGAGATGATGGCGCGGCTTTCGAACTGGTGTTCGCGCTCGAGGCGGGGGCTTTCGTGCTCGCCGCGATATTGGCGGTCAAGGCGACCGGGGCGCAGGCCGTCCGCGCAAGCGAGGCACGGCGCAAGGGGGAGGTATTCGCATGAACGAGACGATCTATGATGCCGTTGTGATTGGCGGCGGGCCTTCGGGCGCGACGGCGGCGACCGATCTGGCGCTGGCGGGCCATTCGGTGCTGCTGCTTGAGCGCGGCGGGCGGATCAAGCCCTGCGGCGGCGCGGTGCCGCCGCGCCTGCTTGCCGATTTCGACATTCCCCAGAGCCTGCTGGTCGCCAAGGCGCGTTCGGCACGCATGATCGCGCCTTCGGGCCGTGCGGTCGATATGCCGGTGGGCGAGATCGGCTATGTCGGCATGGTCGATCGCGACGAGTTCGACGAGTGGCTGCGCGAACGCGCCCGCCATTCGGGGGCCGAGCGGCTCACGGCCACCTTCGAGAAGATCGAGCGCGATGATCACGCCCACCCCATCGTTACCTTCCGCCGCAACCGCAACGGCCCGCTCGAAAGCGTGCGCGCGCGGGTGGTGATCGGGGCGGACGGGGCGCGCTCGGCGGTGGCCAAGCAGTGCCTGCCGGGAGCCGAGCGGGTGCCCTGCGTCTTCGCCTATCACGAGATCATCAAGTCGCCCGAGCGCAACACCGAGGCTTTCGATGCCTCGCGCTGCGACGTGTTCTATCAGGGCCGCCTCTCGCCCGATTTCTATGCCTGGGTGTTCCCGCATGGCGATACCGCGAGCATCGGGGTGGGCAGCGCCAACAAGGGCTTTTCCCTGCGCGGCGCAATCGCGACGATGCGCGACGATCTCGGGCTCGAACGCTGCGAGACCGTGCGCCGCGAAGGCGCGCCGATTCCGCTGAAGCCGCTGAAGCGCTGGGATAACGGCGCGGATGTGATCGTCGCAGGCGATGCTGCGGGGATTGTCGCCCCGGCATCGGGCGAGGGCATCTATTACGCGATGGTCGGCGGGCGGATGGTGGGCGAGGCTGCCGCCGCCTTCCTCAAGACCGGCGAGGCCAAGCAGCTGCGGATGGCGCGCAAACGCTTCATGAAGGAGCACGGCATGGTGTTCCGCGTCCTCGGGGTGATGCAGTATTTCTGGTATTCCTCCGACAAGCGCCGCGAACGCTTCGTCACCATGTGCGATGACAAGGATGTGCAGGAACTGACCTGGCAGGCCTACATGCACAAGAAGCTGGTGCGCGCCAAACCGATGGCGCATGTCAAGATCTTCCTCAAGGATACTGCACACCTGCTAGGCTTGAGGGCCGCAACGCGCTAGACCTGCCTTCGATGAGCAGATTGATGATCATTCCGGTCACCGTGGCGACCATCGCGGCGCTGTGTGTGGCCGCGCTGGGCGCCACCATTACCGATCTCGGCCCGTGGTATCAGGCGCTCGTCAAGCCGGACTGGAACCCGCCCGATGTGGTGTTCCCGATGGGCTGGACGGTGATCTATGCGCTGGTCACGGTGGCCGGCATCACCGCATGGCGCGCCGCCCCGACATCGGCGGCGGCCGAGTGGGTGATCGGCCTGTTCGCCCTCAACGGCTTTCTCAACATCAGCTGGAGCCTGATCTTCTTCCGCCTCCAGCGCCCCGACTGGGCGTTCTTCGAGGTGCTGCTCCTGTGGATCTCGATCCTCGCGATGATCCTCTATTGCGGCCGCTTTTCGCGCAAGGCGGCGCTGCTGCTGTTGCCCTATCTTGCATGGGTCAGCTTTGCCGCCAGTCTCAACTGGGCCGTCGTCCAGCTCAACGGCCCGTTCGGCTGAGAGCGCGGCGAGCGGCGCGCCCATGATGGAGTGGCTGTTCGCCTCGGGCCATGCAGCCGATATCGTGCTCGGGGTGCTGCTGATCGAGGCGGGCTGGTTGCGCCTGTCGCGGCGCTGGAGCTGGGGCGCGATTGCCGCGCTGCTCGGCCCGGCGGTGCTGATGATACTCGGCCTGCGCGCGGCGCTGACCGGCGCGGCATGGTGGTGGATCGCCCTGCCGCTCGCCGCCTCGCTCCCGCTGCACCTGATCGATCTGCGCGCCCGGCTGGCCCCACGCGATCCCGACTAGGCGAACCCGGCATCCTCAAACAAAAGCCGGCCCGGAGCGCAGAGCTCCGGGCCGGCCTTCGTAATGGCAGTGGCGGGATGCCGTCGGGAGCGTCCCGCCGCTTGCCCTTATTGTCCGGTCGATGCGGAGATGGCGCCGCTCGGATCGTAGTTCTCTGCGGTCGGCGCGTACCAGTGGTCTTGCGCCCACAGGTACCAGTTATCGACCACAGTCCCGGTCAGCAGGATGCCGATCCCGCCGGTCAGCGTGGTCAGCACCGCAAACCACCAGGCCCAACGGTGGATCGATTCAAACGTGGCGTTGAAGCCCATCACCCAGCGCCAGAACAGCGCGCCGCGCTCGGCTGCCGTGCCGCGATCGGTGATCTGCTCGATCTCGCGCTCGCCGCCGTAACGGCCAAGAGCAAGGATCGTCGCCCCGTGCATCGCGAACAGCACCGCCGACCCGTAAAGGAAGGCGATCGAGAGCCCGTGGAACGGATTGTAGAACAGGTTACCGTAGGTCAGCGAGAAGTTGTTGGTCCAGTCGAGGTGGCTGAAGATGCCGTAAGGCACCGCCTGAGCCCATTCGCCCATCAGCATCGGGCGGATGAAGCCCAGCACCAGGAACAGCCAGATCGCCGAGGCAAAGGCCCAGGGGATGTGCATCCCCATGCCCAGCGCCTTGGCCCGCATGTAGGTACGGGCCCACCAGCACAGCACCGAGATGGTGAGGAACGCGCCGGTCAGGATGAACCAGCCGCCCTTTTCCAGCGGCACGAAGAAGCTGAAGCCGTATTCCGGCCCCGGAGGATTGAGCGAGAGCCAGAAGAGCTCGCGCATGAACCCTTGCGGGCTCCATCCGACCTGGGCCCAGAAGTTGAGCCCGATGATCAGGATCGCAATCCCGCCGAAGGCGAGGCTGAGCGTGCCGAGCAGGCCGAGATAGACCGGGCCGATCTGGGCCTGGCCCAGCTTACCGAGCCAGTAGTTGTGCCCGACGAAGGGCAGGCGCCCCTCGCTACCGTCGAGGTGCGGGACGCCCATTTCGGGCGGCCCTTGCACTTGCACCTGGGTAAAGATGTTTTGATATGTCGCCATGATTCAGGGCTCCCCTCAGGACCAGATCGGGATCTTTTTCCAGAATTCCCAGAATTCGATCCAGCTGCCGACATACAGAGTGCCGGAAATGACGATGCAGACGGCGCTCCAGAACGCAGCAGAAAGCGCGAGGAAGAGCCCCACCCGGTGAATGCCGAGCGTCCCGACCGAATAGCCGATGAAGTCCCGGAAATAGGTGTCTTCGTATTCCGGCGACTTGACGTCGGTCCCGCCCGTCGGATTGACCGCCGAGAGCACCAGACCACCATGCAGCGCGAGCGCGAGACAGTTCGTGAAGAAGAACGTGATCGCGAGCATGTGCACGGGGTTGTAGTGGAAGTTGCCGAAGGCGTACCCGACCCCGGACACCCACTCGAGGTGGGTCCAGATGCCATAGGGGAAGCCGTTACCCCATGCGCCCATCAACAACGGGCGGATGACGTTGAGCGTGACATAGGCCAGCACCGCGACGCTGAAGGCGATCGGGACGTGGTAGCTCATGCCCAGCTTGCGGGAGATCTCCGCCTGCCGCAGCGCCCATGATGAGAAGGCGATGACAGCGCAGCCGGTGATGATCTGCCAGTAACCGCCCTGTTTGAGCGGAGCCAGCGACAGGCCGTATTCAACCGGTGGCGGGTTGATCGAGATCAGCCAGGGATTGAGCGTCGGACCCTGCGTCGCAGCGGCGAAGATCAGCATGGTGCCCAGAAGGGCGCTGATTGCCGTCGTCACTCCAAAGAATCCGACATAAAACGGCCCGACCCAGAAGTCGAAAAGGTCGCCGCCGATCAATGTGCCACCGCGCACGCGGTATTTCCGCTCGAAACTAAGGAGCGCCATAGATCCATCCTCCCCGCCTCAAGGGCGGGTGCTTGAATTGCCGAACAAGTGTTAGGAGGCAGGCAGGCGAACCTGCCCCCTCACATTTTGCAAGCCGTTACGTGGCCGCCGGAGCTTCCGACGACTCGAGAGCGGCTGCTGCAGCCGGCGCAGCACTGGCGTCTTCAAGCCAGTTGTAACGATCGGTGCTGAGCAGGATGAAGTGGATGGTGAACGCCAGAACGGCGAGACCAACGTGAAGCGCCACGAGGGTGCGACGGACGTCAAAATAGTACCAAAGTCTCCACATGGGGAATTCCTTTGAGAAATTGAAAAAGAGCAGCGTTTCAGCCGGTTGTCATGAGATTACCCCATGACGAAGGGCTGGCCAGTGCTGTTGATCAGATGGGCAGCCAGGGCTTGTCGGCCCAGACCAGCGCATGAGCGACGAGCGCGATCACCACGTAGATGGTGAAGGTGCCCATGAAGCCCTTGTGGATTTCCTGAGCCTCTTCAGGCGTCAGGTGAGTCCCGATGCGTTCATTCATTGGGTTTTCTCCGTTCAGTTGGGTGTGAGTGGAAGCCCGAAGGCCCCCGTCGGCATCCCCGCGTGATCCCCCACGTGGATTGGAGAGCCCCCTTTTGGATGGGGGCATGGGCTGGCGCGGCGGCGGCAGTGAACCGCAGCGGCGACAAAGGCGTATGGCGGGTGGGCGCGACGATCGTCATGCTCCCGCTCCTTCAAGCAGCGCCTCAGCGAGGCAGTCTGCAGTGACTGTGTCCGACCCGCGGGCGCGGGCGGTGCGTTCGGCCGCATCGCGCAGGCGCTTGGCGGCGGAAATCCGGATCAGCACCGGCTGGGCTTCGACCAGCTGGTCGAGCTTGGCCTTGGCGTCATTGTCCCAGGCGAGCTGGGCTTCGTTGCGGGCCGGAGTCGCCTCGACCTTGTCCATCTCGGTGCCGAGCGGCAGGATGTGGAACAGCGCATCGAACAGCGCATTGCACACTTCCTGCACCAGATAGGTCGCGCCCGAATAACCCATGAAGGGCGTGCCGGTGTGGCGGCGGATCGCAGCGCCGGGGAAGCTTGCGGGGATATACATCCCCCGCGCACCGCATTCGGCCATATACATGCGCTCGTTATAGCTGCCGAACATCACCAGCGGCGGATTGGCGCGGATGGCGGCGCGCACGTCCTCGTTCTTGGGCTTCACGCCGGCACAGCGCGAGAAGGCCATTGCGCAGGGCAGGCCCATGTCGCCTTCGAGGAAGGCGCGGATGCCGCGCGCGTAGGTTTCGTTGGCGACAATGCCGAAGCTTGCCGTGCCGAAGAAATCCTGCGTGACCGAGCGCCACAGATCCCACAGCGGCTTGATCGTGGTGTGCTTCTCGCGCTCGATGAAGGGTTCGGGATCGAGGCCCAGCTCCGCGCCCAATGCGCGCAGGAACTTGGTGGTCTGGGTGAGGCCGATCGGCGCCTGGAAATAGGGCCGCTCAAGCGTTTCGCACAGGTTGCGACCGAACTCGCGGTACATGCAGACATTGGCGTCGCTGGTGGCAAGATCGCGGATGTCGGCCAGGTGGCTGCCGAGCGGGAAGACCATGCTGACTTCCGCGCCGATGCCTTCGACAAGGCGGCGGATCTCGGCGAGATCGCTGGGCATGTTGAACATGCCGTAGCTCGGCCCGATGATGTTGACGCGGGGCTTTTCGCCTTCGCGGCGCTCGCGCTTTTCGGGCATTTTCTTGGGGCCGAATTCGGTCCACAGCCAGGTCAGCGCGCGGTCAGCCGATTGCCACTGATCTTCATCAATGGTGCGCGGCAGGAAGCGTTTGATGTTGGTGCCTTCGGGCGTCACGCCGCCGCCGATCATCTCGGCGATCGAGCCGGTGACAACCACGGCGGGAAGCTCGGTATCCAGCGCCTGCCACGCGCGCTTCATCGCGCCTTCGGTGCCGGTCTTGCCGAGCTCTTCCTCGCCAAGGCCGGTGACGACGATGGGCAGCTCATGCGGCGGCAGCGCGTCGGTGTAGTGGAGCACGCTGGTCACTGGCAGGTTCTCACAGCCCACCGGGCCATCGATGATGACCTGCAAGCCCTTGACCGCCGTAAAGACGTAGGTTGCGCCCCAATATCCGCCGGCGCGGTCATGATCGAGGACGAGCGTCATGATCCGATCGCCTCCGATGCCTTGCGTGCCGCTTCGTTCAGAGCTGCGTACTTCTTGCGGAACTTGGGCCGGTCGACGGGAAGTTCTTCCCACACGCCCGCGGCGTGCTCGGTCCCCACGCCTTCGAAGAAATCGCGCATCGCATCGAAGCGCGCCTTGTTGCCCATCGCCGCGTTGATCACGGTCGCGAGGCTGCCTGCACCCGCCGGGCCCATCAGCGGCCGGGCTGAGATGAGATTGGTGAAATAGAGCGCCGGGATCGCCTTCGCTTTCGCGTGCTGCACCACGGGGGTGGTGCCGATGGCGAGATCGGGGCGATATTCCTCGACCGCGGCGATGTCCTGTTCGAGGCTGGCGCGGAACTGCACCTGCACGCCGCGCGCTTCGAGCCATTCGCGATCGGCATCCGACCAGCGGGTCTTGGGGCAGGCAGAGCCGACATAGCGTACATCCGCGCCGCTTTCGACCAGCAGGCGCGCGACCAGCAGTTCGGAGCCCTCATAGCCCGAAACCGTGATCCGTCCCTTGATCGGCATGGCGGCGAGCGCGCCCTTGCAGGCGCCGACCATGGCGTTCTTGACCGCGTCGACCTTGTCCTGCGGCAGGCCCATCGTATCGCCGATGGCTTGCAACCAGGCGGCGGTGCCATCCGCGCCGACCGGAGCCGAGCCGATGACCGGGCGGCCAGCCGCTTCGAATTCGCGGATCGAGGCGGTGTAGAAGGGGTGGATCGCGGCGACGACCGCGCAATCGAGCGCGGCATAAAGCTCGCGCCATTCGCGGGTCGGCACGACCGGGCCGGCGGCAAGGCCGAGGGGGGCGAGCATCTGTCCGATCACCACCGGATCGGCCGGGAACATCTCGCCGAGCAGCGCAACGCTCGGGCGGTCAGACCGTTCGCGCGGAGCGGCGACGGGGCCGGCCATCACTTCCTCGCGGGCATATTGCAGCATCGCGCCCGCCAGCACGTCCTTCGCCTCTGCGTGGGTCGGGATGCCGAAGCCGGGCACATCGATGCCGATGATCCGCACCCCGTTGATCTGCTTGCCAAGCAACCGCAGCGGAACGCCGCTAGCGGTGGGCACGCACAGGTTGGTGACCACGATCGCATCGTAGTTTTCGGGATCGGCGAGACCCTCGACCGCTTCCTTGATGTCCTCGAACAGTTTGCCTGTGACGAGGGTTTCCGAGGAGAACGGCACATAGCCGACCGTCCGCCGCGCGCCGTAGAAGTGCGAGGTGAAGGTCAGGCCGTACACGCAGCAGGCCGAGCCCGAGAGCACGGTAGCGGTGCGGCGCATTCTGAGACCCACCCGGAGCGACCCGAAGGCAGGGCACATCGATTGCGGCTGGTCGTGCGGCCCGACCGGATAGTCGGCCGCATATTGATCGAGGATTTCGCTCTTGCCGGCATTGCGCGCGGCTTCGTTCATGGTGTCCTTCGACGCGCAGCCACCGGCTGGCGCCGGATCGAGCTCGATCCGGTCAGGGGCGCGCTGGGCGTCAAAGGCGTTATGATCGCTCATGCTTCGTCGTAGACTACTTCGAGGCTGGGGCGCGTTTCGAAGATACCACCGCGCATGTCGGCCTGGGTGGCAGGCACCAGCTCGACATTGCCGCCGGTCTCATCCGGGCTGAACAGGCCGAGCAGCCCGTCCTGGTCGAGCGGATTGGGCCGCAGCGGCGGGGCTTCGGCGACATTGATCGCCAGCTCTTCGAACAGGCTCGCCCATTCGCCGCCTGGGATCCCGATGATCTGGTAATTGGCGCTCTTGCGGCGGATATCTTCGTTGGCGGGGATCGCGGTCAGCACCGGGATGCCGACAGCCTCGGCAAAGGCCTTGGCCTCGCCCGTGCCATCGTCCTTGTTGACGATCATGCCCGCCACGCCGACGTTGCCGCCCATCTTGCGGAAATATTCGACCGCATGGCACACGTTGTTCGCCACATAGAGCGATTGCAGATCATTCGATCCGACGACGATCACCTTCTGGCACATGTCGCGGGCAATCGGCAGGCCGAAGCCGCCGCACACCACGTCGCCGAGGAAATCGAGCAGCACGTAATCGAAACCCCATTCGTGGAAGCCCAGCTTCTCGAGCAGTTCGAACCCGTGAATGATCCCCCGTCCGCCGCAGCCGCGACCGACTTCCGGCCCGCCGAGTTCCATCGCGAACACCCCGTCGCGCTGGAAGCAGACGTCTTCGATCCGCACGTCCTCGCCCGCCAGCTTCTTCTTCGAGGAGGTCTCGATGATCGTCGGGCAGGACTTGCCGCCGAACAGCAGGCTGGTGGTATCGGACTTGGGATCGCAACCGATCAGCAGCACACGCTTGCCTTGCTGGGCCATCATGTAGCTGAGGTTGGAAAGCGCAAAGCTCTTGCCGCTGCCGCCCTTGCCGTAGATCGCGATGACTTGCGTTTCGCTCTTCACCTCGCCGGTGTGGACCGGATCGGGCTCGTGGCTCGCTTCTTCGCGCAAGGCGGCAGTCTGGGTATCGAGGACGGACATCAGCATTCGCTCCAATCGAGAACCATCTTCAGACAATCGGGGTCGCTGAAGGCTTGCGGATAGGCCGCGAGTGCCGCGCCGGCGGCGCAGCGGTTGGTAATGAGACCGGTGAGGTCGAGCCGTCCGCATTCGATCAGCGAGCGGGTTTCGGCCAGATCATCGGGCTGCCATTCGGCGGCGATGCGGAAATGCGCCTCGCGCATGAAGGCGGCGGGGAAGGCGAAGCTCACCCGCTCGGAATAGAAGCCGGCCAGCACGATCTCACCGCCCTTGGCGAGACGCATGACGAGATCGTCGATCAGGTTCGCATCGCCGCTGGCATCGTAGATCGCGCGGTAATCGCGGCGTTCGTCGGCAGCAGGGTCAATGACATTGTAGTCCGCAGCGCCCGTGCGGCGGGCGGGATTTACTTCCCACACTGTGGGAGCTGCGCCGCCCAACGCCAGCGTCAGTCGGGCGAGCAGGCGGCCGAGCACACCGTGGCCGATAATGAGGTCAGGCAGGGCCGCGCCCTTGGCAAAGCCGCCCTTGATCGCATGAAGTGCCGTCGCGGCCAGAGCGCAGAGCACGCCAGCTTCGCCGAGATGTTCGGGGATCGGCAGCGCGCGCGTCGAAGGGACGATCACCCGCTGCGCCGTGCCGCCGAACAGGCCGCGCGCATCGGTGTAGCAATTGGCGCCCGGCACGAAGACCCAGTCGCCGATCCGGCCGCGCGCATCGGCACCGGCATCGGAAATCCGCCCGACCGATTCGTACCCCGGCACCAGCGGATAACCCAGGCCGGGGAAGGGCGGCATGCGTCCGGTAAACAGGAGTTTTTCGGTGCCGGTGCTGATCCCGCTCCAGGCGATATCGACCACAACGTCGGCAGCTTCCACCGGCTTCATCTCAAGCGACCGGAGAGCGATGCGCTCCGGTGCTTCGAGAATGACAGCCAGTGTGTTCATTTCCTCGGTCTCCCCAGGGTGGATTCGAGGCGCGAACGCCGAGTCGAATGCCCCGCAGCTACGTTCTCCCAAGTGTGTGCTACGCCTTACGCATAAGACTGTCAAACTATGTGGACATTTTTCCGTCAGGCGCGAGCGATTATCACGCTTGCGTTGACCGGTTGCGCAGTTGCGACGACCCGAGCGGAGGAAAAGCCTGCCGCGCGCAGCATGGCGGTGATCTCAGCGGGGCTGCGCGCCCGTCCTGATCCCATCGCCCACAGGTAAAGCCCGAAAAACGCCTCACCCATCGCCTCCGCGCCCGGAATGCGCGCCATCGGCTCGGCAATCAGCAGCCGCGCGCCGGGGGTCAGACTGGCGCGGATATTGGCGAGCAAGTCTTGCGCGGGGGCATCGTCGTGATCGTGCAGGATCCGCACCAGCGACACCATGTCGTAGCCTTGGGGTATGGAATCCTTGAAGAAATTTCCCGGATGCGCGGTGACGCGGTGCGCCCCTGCGGCCTCGCCCAGCACTTTGCTTCCGGTTTCCACAACTTGCGGCAGATCGAACAGACCGAGCTCGAGGTGGGGATGCGCGGTGCCGATCGCGGCGAGGAAGGCGCCGTGCCCGCCGCCGACATCGAGCAACCGCTTGGCGCCCCTGAACGAGACCGAGGCCAGCACCTCGTCGGCGACGAAGTGCTGCGAGGCGGCCATCAGCTCGGAATATTCGGCCGTCTGCTCGCCCCGTTCGGCAACCCCGTGGAGCGCGCCGGCATAGGTCCAGAAGCGTGACAGCGCGGTCGGATCACGCCGGTCAGCCCGCAGCAGGGCGAGCGGATCGGCCAGATCGGCATAGAGCAGCCGGTGATGCCGCACCATCGCCTGCACGCCGGGATTGGTATGGAATACAGCGCCTTGTTCGCCCAGCATCCATTGGCCAGGGGCGACTTCCTCGGACAGCATCATCGGCCGCCCGGCGCGCAGCAGGGTGAGCGCCGCCGATTCGCTCAGGTGCATCCGTGCGGCAACGTCGCCCGCGCTGATGGGGCCATCTGCCAGCACCGCGAACACCCCGCCTTCGACATAGGCGCGCAGCACCTGCGAATAGGCAAAGCCCGCCAGCAGGTCGAACGCCGCGTTGGCGCGGCTCCGCGCGATCCAGCGGATCAGCGGCAGGCGCGCGGCCCAGTATTGGAAGCGGGGATGGCCGAAAATCGCGTTGCGACGCGCCACATAACCGATGCGAAAGGTGGCCCCAAAGCTCACAGGCAGGATGTTTCGCAGGCCATATGTCTAAAGAATTGGACATATGAAAGCGTAAGGTCAATGATAATCGGGCAGGTTGAGCGAGGGAGGACTTGTCATCGCGCGAGTCGTCGTCATCGGAGCAGGTATCGGCGGCCTTACCAGCGCCGCGCTGTTGGCGGCGCGCGGGGCCGATGTCACCGTGCTCGAGAAAGAGGCCTGGGTCGGCGGCAAAGCGCGCCGCGTGTTGGTTGACGGCGCCGAAATCGATGGCGGGCCGACCGTCTTCACTTACCGCCGCGTGTTCGACGATGTGTTTGCTGCCTGCGGGGCGCGACTCGACGATCACATTACCGCGCACAAGGCCGAAGTGATCGCCCGCCATGCATGGGACGATACCGGCACGCTCGATCTTTTCGCCGATCCTGAAGCCAGCGCCGATGCCGTCGGCGCCTTCGCAGGCGCCGAGGCTGCGCGTGGCTACCGCGCCTTCGCTGCCGAGGCACAGCGCATCTTCGAAGTGCTGGAAGACCCGTTCCTCCACGGCGACAAGGCCTCCACCCCGCTGCCGATGATGTGGCGCATGGGTCTGTGGCGGATCGGCGATGCGCTCGCCATGCGTCCCTTCGACGGGATGTGGAAGGCGCTCGGCGGCCATTTCAAGGACCCGCGCCTGCAACAGCTGTTCGGCCGCTATGCCACCTATTGCGGCTCTTCGCCGTTCAAGGCGCCCGCCACGCTGATGCTGATCGCGCATCTCGAAGCGCGGGGCGTGTGGCTGATCGAGGGCGGGATCCATGCGCTGGCCAAGGCGCTGGCGGGCCTTGCCGAACGGCAGGGCGCGCGGGTGCGCTGCAATGCGCCCGTCGCGGAGGTGCTCACCGCCAATGGCCGCACCAGCGGCGTGCGGCTGGCGAGCGGCGAGGTGATTCCCGCCGATATCGTGATCTGCAACGGCGATCCGGCTGCGCTTGCCGAGGGGCGCTTCGGCCAGACGGCGGCGCGTGCGGTGCCTGCGATCCCGCGCGCCAAGCGCTCACTCTCGGCGCTGGTGTGGTACGCCCATACGAAGACGCAAGGCGTCGAGCTCACCCACCACAACGTCTTCTTCTCGCGCGATTACGCCCGCGAATTCCGCGAGATCGGCGCCGGCGGCACCCCGTCCGAGCCCACTGTCTATGTCTGCGCGATCGACCGCGGCGCGCGGCCCGGCGATCCGGCTCCGCAAGGCCGCGAGCGCCTTCAGATCATCGTCAACGCCCCCGCCAATGGAGACGTTCACGCCTATTCACCCGAGGAGAGAGAGCGATGCACCAACGCCATGATGGCCACGCTGAGGCGCTGCGGCCTCGCGCTGGAGGAACCGCTGGCGCACCAGCTCATGACTCCGCAGGATTGGGAGCACCTGTTCCCGGCCACGGGCGGCGCCCTTTATGGCAGAGCGTCGCACGGCTGGGCGGCCTCCTTCCAACGGCAGGGGCCGAAGACCCGTTTGCCGGGGCTCTACTGCACGGGCGGGGCGACCCATCCGGCGGCCGGCGTCCCTATGGCAGCCTTGTCCGGGCAGTTGGCAGCGCGGGTAATCGCGAAGGACCTCGCTTCGATGAAGACGTCCCGCCCGGCGGCTATTCCTGGTGGTATGTCGATGCCATCAGCGACGACGGGCAGCACGGGCTGACGATCATCGCCTTTCTGGGCAGCGTGTTCTCGCCCTATTACAAGAAGAGCGGGCGCGGCGATCCGCTCAACCACTGTTCCCTGAACGTCGCGCTCTATGGCCCGCAGCACCGCTGGGTAATGACCGAGCGCGGGCGCAGCGCGGTGGAGCGCGATGCCAGCAACCTCGTGATCGGGCCGAGCGCGGTGCGCTGGGATGGCGATGCGCTCACCATCGACATCCTCGAAGGCGACACGCGCTTGTTCGTGCCGTGGCAGCGCAAGGTCGCAGGCACCGTGCGGGTCTATCCCGAGGCGCTCAACCGCGCGGCCTTCGCGCTCGATCCCAAGGAAAGCCACATCTGGCACTGCCTTGCCCCCTGCGCGCGGATTGAGGTGGAGATGACCTCGCCCGCCTGCCGGTGGAGCGGCAAGGCCTATCTCGATCACAACCGCGGGGCCGAGCCGCTCGAAACGGGCTTCAACACCTGGCACTGGTCGCGCGCGCACCTGAAGGCGGGGGCTCTGGTGTGCTACGAGGGCGAGCGCGGTGACGGATCGCTGTTTGCCAGCGCGCTGCGGTTCGACGCGCATGGCGTGCCCGAGCCGGTCGAGCTGCCGCCGATCGCTGCCCTGCCCGAAAGCAAGTGGGGCATCACCCGCCGCACCCGCAGCGACATCGGCGTCGCCGAAGTGCGCCGGACATGGGAGGATACCCCGTTCTACGCGCGCAGCGAGCTGGCCTCGCGCTTCCTCGGCGAGGAGGTGGTGGCGGTGCAGGAGAGCCTCGACATGCGGCGCTTCTCCTCGCGGCTGGTGCAGTTCATGCTGCCCTACCGGATGCCGCGACGGAAACGATAGGGGCAGGCTCTAGGCCGCGCGGGCGGCCTCTTGCGCCTCGACCGGGCGGAACAGTGCCGTGGTGATCGCAATCGCCAGCGCGGTCAGCGCAAGGCCCGCGGCCACATCGATCCAGTAATGCCAGCGGGTCGCCACGGCCTCGAAGATGATGAAGACGAACAGCGGCAGGTATCCGACACCCAGCCAGCGCGCATGCTTCCACGCGAAATGGACGAACACCGCTGACGAGGCGACATGGAGCGAAGGCATCGCGGCCACGGCGGCGAACATGAACTGGCTGCCCTCACTGGAGAGCCACGTCCGGCCGCCTGCCATCAGCGCCATGTAACCTTCGTGCATATGCTGTTGGCGCGCGGTTTCGAGCGCGTTGGCGCCTTGCTCGTAAAGGAACGGCCCGACCGCAGGCATCACCAGATAGCTCAGCGCGCCAAGGACATGCACCAGCATCGCGGTGAAGAGCACTTTGCGGAACACGATGAAGCTCTGCAGCGAATGGACGATGGTGCTGCCCGCAAACATCGCCAGAAAGGCGAAGAGATACAGGTGATCGCCAAACGGCATGATCGTCTCGACCCCGCTGTGCAGGGCGAAGGCGGCGCTGACCAGGGGGCGTAGCGCCTCGTCAGTCATCCAGTAGAAATCATCCCACAAGACGGGATTGATCAGGCTCATCCAGATCTTCACGTTGAAGTGCGAGATGATGATCACCCCGTAGGCGACCCCCGCCAGCGCATAATAGACCAGCCGCTGCGTCTGCTTGGTTACCACCAGATAGAGGCCGAGCATGCCGATCAGCGACAGCGGCACGCCATAGCTCATGCCGGTGAATTCCAGCGCGTCACCCGATGGGACCATGAAGGGCAGGTCGAAGGCCCAGCCGAAGGTCATGGCGGTCGCCAGGAAGGTGAAGGCGAGCAGAAGTTCGGGGATTCCGGCAATCGCCAAGGGATTGAACCGCGCCGAAGTCGTCACGACCTCAACGTCACCCGCTAGTATATCTGCCTGAATGTTCATGAAAAACAGGGTGATCCGGAATGATTGCCGAAGCTGATCTTCCGGCATTTCAGGAGCACGCTTGCGCCTGACAGTGTCGCTCACATGGCGGAAAAGCGGCCCCGTGCCAAGGGACTCGCGGAATCGGCGCTAGACGGAGGGTGGCCCGCCGCGCTCGCGCTCGGCGGCTTCTTTTGCTTCGCGTTCGGCGCGGGTCTTTTTCAGCATCCGGTCCATCTTCCAGAACTGCCACACGCCAAAGCCGATTGCGCCGCCGTAGAACAGCACGATCTCGATCCAGCCGAAGTTCCCGCTGCCCATCAATCCGCTCCCAAGGTTTCCTGCGCGAGGAAAGCGGCGATCAGCGCGGCGGCCTTTTCGGGCGCTTCCTCGTGAGCCAAATGGCCGAGGCCGGGGAGAAGTTCCAGCCGTGCATCGGGAAGCCAACCGGCGGCATCCCTGGCCCAGTCGAGCGGGATCGCGGGATCATTGCTGCCGTGCACCAGCAGCACCGGATTGGCGACCTCGCCCATCCGTGCGCGCAAGCCCGGCAAGTCCCAGTTCGCCATCATCGCCAGCCCCCCGCCAGCGTGGTCCGGGTTCTTCAGGAGGGTGCGGTAGCAGGCCATCCCCGCGGCATCGATGCGTGAATGGGTCGAGCGCCACATGAACCGCTGCGCGCCGCCAGCCAGGTCGATGGTCCCTGCGAACAAGCGCGGCACCAGCGGGTTGGCGAACAGCGTCTTTGCGATCGCCGGGAAGATCTGTGCCAAGGCGCCGGGGAAGGGGCGCAGCGCAGCGTTGAGGCCTACGATCGGCCCTGCATAACCCTGATCGAGCGCCAGTTGCAGCGCCACCGCCGCGCCCGCCGAATGGCCGATGATCGCGGCGGGATCGACCTCCAGCGCCTTGAGCAGCGCGGCGACCTCCCCCGCCATCGCGGGCAGGTTCATCGCATAGGCATCGTGGCCGGTGGTGAAGGCGTGGCGCGGCAGATCGGGCGCGATGACGTCGTAATGCTCGGCAAGCAGTGGCATCAGCCCGCGCCACGAATGGACCGACGCGCCGGTGCCGTGGAGTAGCAGCAGCGGCGGGCCGGCGCCCATGCGTTGTACGTGCCAGCGCGCAGGGCCAACATCGATAAAGCGGCTCGCCTCGCGGTGGGGCCAGATCCGTCCTTCGCGTTGCCAGTCGAGCCGGCTCATGCGGCCAGCATCGGCTGCGCGGCGTTGATCGCGGCTTGCAGCATCCGTGCGTCGGCGCGGGGCAGGGCGAGGAAGCGTCCGCCCAGCGCGCCCGCCAATGCCGCGCCCTCGGGGCCTGGGCGGGCCGAGATGTCGACCACCAGCGCGTCGATCCCGCGCGCGGCGATAGCTTTGGCGGCGGCCTCGGCATCCTGCATCGCCTGGGGGCGACCCGGCGCGCCATCGGCAGCGATATTGGCGCGGCCATCGGTCAGGATCACCAGCGCGGCGCTGCGCCCCTTGGCGATGACGCTCTCGGCCACCTCGCGCGCGGCCTTGAGTCCCAGCGCCAGCGGGGTGCCGCCACCGCCGGGCAGTTCGGCGAGCCGCCGCCGCGCGCGGGTGAGCGAGCGGGTGGGAGGCAGCAGCAGTTCGGCACTCTCGCCCCGGAAGGCGACCAGCGCGACTTCGGAACGGGTGACATAGGCCTGCGCGAGCATCAGCTCGACCGCGCCCTTGGCCTCGGCCAGCCGCGCTGCTGCTGCCGAACCCGAGGCATCGACCGCAAAGATCGTGACGCGCGCGGCGCGTTCCTCGAAGCGGCGGATGCGCAGGTCTTCCTTGCGCATGATGATCGG
This sequence comes from Porphyrobacter sp. LM 6, assembly GCF_001720465.1. Classification (NCBI taxonomy): domain Bacteria; kingdom Pseudomonadati; phylum Pseudomonadota; class Alphaproteobacteria; order Sphingomonadales; family Erythrobacteraceae; genus Porphyrobacter; species Porphyrobacter sp. LM 6. The sequence goes on along the minus strand of NZ_CP017113.1, from coordinate 2,718,310 downwards.
GGAGTCCGCGTCCGTGCCCGCTTCGCCCCCTTGCTCTCTACGCCGCACGGACTGCCACGGCACAGCGGCGCGCAGGGAATCGATCAGCGCGAGCCGTGCCCCGCCGCGCGGCATTCCCGGCCGCGCTCCCAAGGGCTTGCCGCGCATGGCGGACTTGCGTTTCTGCCCCGAACCGCTGCTGGATGAACGGCGCGGCGCCTTGCCCTGTGCCAGCGTGGCGAGGAGGTCTGCGGGAATCGCGGCCTTGGCGGCGTCCACCAGCATCTCGGACAGATCGGGGTCGCGCTGTTGCTGATCGCTGTCGGTCTGGCTGTCCGGCTCGCCATCGGGGGGCGGGGGCGGTTGGTTGTCGGGCGCGGTGTCCTGTTCTTGCGGCGGCAACCGCGTGGCGCGCGGGGCGAGCACGAGGCGCACCGCTCCGGCCAGATCGCCCGCCTCGGCCGCCTTGCGCCCTGCGAGCGCAGCCAGTCCGCGCGCGGCCTCTCCGGCGAAAATCAGCGCCCGCACGCTCTCCACCCCCAGCGCCTCGGCTGTAGCCGCAAGCGCGCGCAGGGCGGCATCATCCAGCGGCGCGACGGCGGCGAGTGTTCCTTGGGGCGGGGCCAGATCGACCCCCTCCCAGCGGCGCGAGGCGGCCAGGTCGCAGGCGAAGGCGAGGCGCTCGGTCAGGCTGGCGGGCGGGGCTTCCTCGGGCTCGGCCGCATCGTCGAGCAGGACGAGCGCCGCGTGCCCTTCATCCAGCGCCTGCGCCAGTCGTCCGGCGATCCCGCTGTCCATCCGCTCGGCCATGCCGGCCAGCAAAGCGCCGCCTTCGGCTTCCTCGATCAGTCCGCGCTGGCGCACCGGCTTGCCGGCCGAAAGACTGGCAGCGAGATCGATCCCGCCGAGCAGCCGCTCGTCATCGACATGGCCCGGCAGGCGGCGGAGCGCCATGCGGGCGCCAAGCGCCGCGACCAGCGCCTCGCGCGCCGGGCTGCTGCCGCGCAGCAGGAGCCCCTTGAACACCTGCGGGGCGAGAGCGAACAGCCGCGCCGCCAGCACCGCATCTTCCAGCGGATCGGCGGGGGCGGGCGTCATCCGAACAGCTCTGCAATCGCCCGGGTAATGCGCGTGGTGGAGCCGGTCTCGTCGAGCACGTCGCGCCGCAGCCGGTGGCGCAGGGCAGACGGGGCAATCGCGATCAGATGCTTGCGGGTGACCTTCTTCGCGCCCTCCAGCGCCGCAAGCGCGCGGGCGGCGCGCATCAGCGTAAGTTCACCGCGCAGCCCGTCCGCGCCGACCGCAAGGCAGAGGTTGGCGGCATCGCGCAACACATCCTCGCCCGGCACCAGTTTGGGCAGGCGTGCCTTGCCCTTGGCAACACGCTTGAGGATCGCCTCGTCCTCGCCCGCCCAGCGCGCGGCAAATCCTTCCGGATCGGCCTCGCTCGCCGCGACGAGGCGCATGATTTCGATCCGCACCTCGATATCCTTGGGCGTGCGCACTTCGACCGACAGGCCGAAGCGGTCGAGCAATTGCGGGCGCAGCTCGCCCTCTTCGGGGTTGCCGCTGCCGATCAACACAAACTTGGCCGGGTGGCGGACCGAGAGGCCTTCACGCTCGACCACATTCTCGCCCGAGGCGGCGACATCAAGCAGCAGGTCGACGAGGTGATCCTCGAGCAGGTTGATCTCGTCGATATAGAGAAATCCGCGGTGCGCCTTGGCGAGCAGACCGGGTTCAAACGCCTTTTCGCCCGAGCGCAGCGCGCGTTCGAGATCGAGGCTGCCGATCACCCGATCCTCGGTCGCGCCCAGCGGCATGTCGACGAAGGGCACGGCGCGGCTCTTCATCTTGCCTTGACCGCAGACGTCGGGATAGCGCGCCTGATCGTCCTTGGAGCAGCCATAGGGGCAGCCGTCCGCCGCCATGATCGGCGGGAGCAGGCCCGCGAGCGCGCGCGCGGCGGTGCTCTTGCCCGTCCCGCGGTCGCCGAACACCATCACGCCCCCGATGCCGGGATCGACGGCGGCGATCAGCAGCGCCTGTTTCATCTCGTCCTGAGCGACGATTGCGGAGAAAGGGAAGCGTGCCATGTGGCCTACCTTGTGAACGTTCGGGCGGCTTTGGACAAGCTAAAGTGACAAGTTGGTTGGACAGTTTTTGCTAACGCTTGCCCAGTCGGTTGAGAACAAGGACAGGCAGAAGCCCCGCCGCGAGCAGGATCAGCGCGGGGATCGAGGCTTCGATCAGCCGCTCGTCGCCTGCTAGGCGATAGGTGCGGGTGGCCAGCGTTTCGAGATTGAACGGGCGCAGGATCAGCGTTGCGGGCAATTCGCGCACCGTATCGATGAAGACCAGCGCGGCGGCTCCGGCAAGGCTGGGGGAGAGCAGCGGGGCATAGATCCGCGCCAGCACCCGCGACGGCGCTGCACCCAGACTGCGCGCGGCGGCATCAAGGCCGGGGGGGATGCGCGCAAGACCCCCACTCACGCTGTTATAGGCGACCGTTAGGAACCGCACCGACAGCGCATAGACGAGGATCGCGCTGGTCCCCGTCAGCAGCAGCCCGCCGCTCCAGCCCAGGCTATCGCGCGCAAACCGCGTGAGGCTCTGGTCGAACGCGCCGAGCGGGGCGAGCAGGCCGACGGCGAGCAGCGCGCCCGGTAGCGCATAGCCCAGCGTCGCCAGTCGGATCGCGCTGGCGGTGATGCGCGACTGCGAGCGCGCGCGGGCGAAGGCGAGCAGCAGCGCGCAGGCAAGGCACAGGCCGGCCGCCGCAAGGCCGAGCCACAGGCTTGACCGCGCATAGGTCGCAAGATCGCCGGTCGCGGCTTGAGCGGTGTCGGTCATCGCCATCGAGGCGAGGTATCCGGCGGGCAGGATGAAGCCGATCAGCACCGGCACGAGGCAGGCGAGGAAGGCGAGTGCCTGTCCGGTCGGCGAGAGCGCGACCAGCGGCTCCGCGTCGGCGCGCTGCTGGCTGAGGCCATCGCGGCTGTCGCTCCGCCCGCGCCGCGTTGCCGCCTCAATCGTCACCAGCACGATGACGAAGACCAGCATCACCGCGGCCAGCTTGAGCGCCGCTTCCTTGTCCCCCATCGCCAGCCAGCTGCGGAAGATGCCGGTGGAGAAGGTGGGGATGGCGAAATATTCGGCGACGCCAAAGTCGGCGAGCACCTCCATCAGCACCAGCGCAAGACCGCCTGCAATGGCGGGGCGCGCGGCGGGCAGGACGACCTGCCAGAAGGCCCGCGCAGGCTTCGCGCCAAGGCTGCGCGCGGCGCGGAACTGGCGCGCGCTCTGCGTTGCGAAGGCGGTGCGGGCAAGGAGGTAGACATAAGGGTAGAGCACGCTCGCCAGCACCAGCGCGCCGCCGGGGAGCGAGCGGATATCGGGGAACCAGTATGCACCCGCACCCCAGCCGGTCGCCTCGCGCAGGGCGCTTTGCACCGGCCCGGCATAGCCCAGCATATCGGCATAGACATAGGCGGCGATGTAGGCCGGCAGCGCCAGCGGCAGCACCAGCGCCCAGCCCAGCACGCGGCGGCCGGGGAAGCGGCACGCGGCGACCAGCCACGCGCAGCCGGTGCCGGTGACTGCGGCCAGCCCGCCTGCCAGCAGCATCAGTAGCGCGGTGTTGGCGATGTAGGTCGGCAGCACCGTGCGGGCGAGATCGCCCAGCGCCTCGCCGCCGCCCGCACCGCTCAGCGCGGCCCAGCTGATCGCGGCAAGCGGCATTCCGGCGAGCGCCGCCAGCACCAGCGCAGCGATGCTCCAGCGGCTAGCGCTTGCGCGTTCCGCGGCAAATTGCCTAAGGCGGCTCACCGCAAGTTCCCTGGAAACATGGGCAGGATCAGCCATTGAGCCTCGAATTTCGTCATATTGCCCATGCTTACGGTCAGGTGCAGGCGCTGGCGGACATCACGTTCAGCGCCCCGGCCGGAGAGATCACGTGCCTGCTTGGCGCGTCGGGTTGCGGGAAGTCAACACTGTTGGGCCTCGCAGCCGGCATGCTCACTGTCCAGCAGGGCACGATTGCGCTCGGCAACGAGGTGCTGGCCGATGAACGCCGCAGCCCGCCGCCCGAAGCCCGCCCCGTGGGGCTGGTGTTCCAGGACGGCGCGCTGTTCCCGCACTTGACCATCGCCGCCAACGTCGCGTTCGGCCTGCCCAAGGCGCGGGCCGGAGAGGCGGAGCGCTGGCTCGGCAAGGTCGGGCTTGAGGGGATGGGCGCGCGCTATCCGCACGAGCTTTCGGGCGGGCAGCAACAGCGCGCCGCGCTCGCCCGCGCGATGGCGCCGGGGCCGCGCGTGCTGTTGATGGACGAGCCCTTCGCCAGCGTCGACTTCGTGCTGCGCCGCAAGCTTCGCCGCGATTGTCGCATTCTGCTGCGCGAGGCCGGGGCAACGGTGCTGCTGGTGACGCATGATCCCGCCGAGGCGCTCGATATTGCGGACCGGATCGCGGTGATGGAGGCGGGGCGGATCGTCCAGTTCGGCACTCCGCATGAACTCCACCACGCCCCCGCCACTGCCGCTGTCGGCGCGATCTTCAGCGGCGCGCAGGTTGTCGCCGGGGTGCGAACGGGCGAGGGGGATGTGACCACTGATTTCGGGCTGTGGCCCGCCGCCAGCCTTGCCGGCGCGCTGCCCGATGCAGCCGATTGTGATCTGCTGGTGCAGGCTGACCGGCTCGATCTGGTGGCCGATCCCGATGGCTGCACCGTGCGCGATGTGCATCCGATGGGCGCGACCACGCGGGTTCTGCTCGAAGGGGCAGGGGGCACCCAGATCACGGTCGAGACGGCATCGCCGCCCGCCGCTGGTCAGGGCTACAGGGTAATCCCGCAACCCGCCAGCGTGCGCGCCTTCGCCCGCACTTAGGTCTTGCGTGGGCCGTGTTTCTATTGCAAGTCATTTGCAAATAGACACAGGACCCCGACTCCGATGAAGAAGCTTCTCCTCGCCGCCATCGCCTGCATCAGCTTGGGCGGGCTTGCCGCCTGCGCCGAGAGCGGCAGCGACCAGCAGGGCGGTGACAAGGCCGCGCCGATCACCGGCGAGGTCAATCTCTACACCTCGCGCCACTACGACACCGATCTGGCGCTCTACGAGGATTTCACGCGCGAAACCGGGATCAAGGTCAACCGGATCGAGGCTGATGCCGATGCCTTGATCGAGCGGATCAAGTCCGAAGGCGAGTTCAGCCCGGCGGACGTGTTCGTCACGGTCGATGCCGGGCGCCTGTCGCGCGCCGAGCAGGCGGGGATCCTCGCAGCCGTCGATTCCGAGGTGCTGACCGACCGTATCCCGGCAAACCTGCGCGATCCGGGCAATCGCTGGTTCGGCCTCACCACCCGCGCGCGGATCGTCATCTACAACAAGGCCAAGGGGAAGCCGGCGGGCCTTGAAACCTATGCCGACCTCGCCAAGCCCGAATTCAAGGGCCGCATCTGCATGCGCTCCTCCTCCAGCGTCTACAACATCGCGCTGCTCGCCAGCATGATCGCGCATGACGGCGAGGCGAAGGCAGGGGCCTGGGCCAAGGGCGTGGTCGCCAATTTCCAGCGCCCGCCGCAGGGCAACGACATGTCGAACATCGAGGCGGTGGCAGCCGGCGAATGCGACATCTCGCTGGTCAACACCTACTACCTCGCGCGTTTCGATACGCCGGAGAAGCGCAAGGTGCTGGACGCGATCGGGATCATCTTCCCCAATCAGGCGACCACCGGCACCCACGTCAACATGAGCGGGGCAGGCGTGGTCAAGACCGCACCCAACCGCGCCAATGCTGTGAAGTTCCTCGAATACCTCAGCTCCGAAAGCGCGCAGCAGGTGCTCGCCAACGCCAACAACGAATATCCGGCAGCCAAGGGCATCGCCCCGACCTCCGCCGTTGCGGCCCTCGGCAGCTTCAAGCCCGATAGCCTCGCGCCGTCCGAAATCGGCAAGCACGAGGCCCGCGCGGTGGAGCTTTACAACGCCGCGCGCTGGAACTGATTGCGCCCAATCAAGGCCCGCTTTCAGCCCTTATCACTAAACTGTCTTGAAGGGGGCGCGCTTGTCGTCCATTTGCGCCCCCATTCCAGCCGTCCGTTCCGGGCGGCGCTGACCTGTATCCGAGGCCTGTCTTGACCCAAACCGCCCTGACCCGCGACCAGTTCACCGAAAGCGCGGCGCTCTCTGTTGAGACCATCACCGAAGTCCACCACTGGTGCGACGGGCTGTTCAGCCTCAAGATGACGCGCCCGGCGAGCTTCCGCTTCCGTTCGGGCGAGTTCGTGATGATCGGCCTGCCGGGGGACAACGGCAAGCCGCTGCTGCGCGCCTATTCGGTCGCCTCGCCGTCCTATGCCGAGGAGCTCGAATTCCTGTCGATCAAGGTGCAGGACGGCCCGCTGACCTCGCGGCTCCAGCACATTCAGGTGGGCGATCCCATCTACCTCGGCAAGAAGCCGACCGGTACGCTCGTCACGGACGCGCTGCTGCCGGGCAAGCGGCTGTTCATGCTCTCGACCGGCACCGGCCTTGCGCCCTTCATGAGCCTCGTGCGCGATCCCGAGGTTTACGGGATGTTCGAGGAAGTGATCGTGGTCCACTCGGTCCGCAACGTGAATGAGCTGGCCTATCGCGAGCTGCTGGAGAGCAAGCTCGAAGGCGACCCGCTGCTCGAGGATGAAGACCGCGCGCGGATGATCTACGTCCCCACCGTCACCCGCGAGCCCTTCCGCACCCAGGGCCGCATCCAGGCGCTGATCGACGACGGGCGGCTGTTCGAGCAGAGCAAGGGCCCGCAGCGCTTCGTGCCGGAGGAAGACCGCGTGATGTTGTGTGGCTCGATGGCGATGATCAAGGACCACGCGGCTGATCTGGAACGCCGCGGCTTCGAGGAAGGCGCGAACAACAAGCCGGGGCAGTTCGTGATCGAACGCGCGTTTGTGGGGTAATTTCTTCCCCTTATCGTCTCCCCGGACTTGATCCGGGGCCCCGCTGCCTTCCAGCCCGACGCGAGGAAGAAGCGGGATCCCGGGTCAAGCCCGGGAAGACGAGATTTTGGCGTGCGAACCACTCCCGTCACCCCAGCGAAAGCTGGGGCCTAAAGCCGCACAGAGCAGCGCTTGCCGCCCTAGGTCCCAGCTTTCGCTGGGATGACGCGCTTGGCTCAGTCGGCGAGACGCTGTCGTCAGGTCTTGAGGCGATCAACGACAGTCAATCTTCTTTTGTCGCTGTCGCCGCATGAATTCCCGCCCACATCAGGGCCTCTACTGCGAATAGTATAACCGCTGTAGTCCTTTCGCCCAGCAACCAGAGTATCACACCCCCTACGAGTCCAATGAGAAGGCACGATGCGGCGGGGCTGGGCATATTCATGCGGAACGTCTGCCACAAGTATTGGGTCGCCAGCAATCGCGCCTCGCCCCCACCCCCACTTTCGCGCTTGACCCCCGCCCGCGCGCGCTGTTCTATCGTGGCAAATCGAAACCCAATTGCCGGAGAGAACTCCCATGCTCGCGACCTCCTATCGCACTGCCTATAACGAAGACCACGAGGCCTTCCGTGACACTGTCCGCAAGGTCTTCGCCGAACATCTGACCCCGCACATGGACGAGCACGAGGCTAACGGCATCGTGCCGCGCGATGTGTGGAAGAAGATGGGTGATGCCGGGATGCTGTGCATGACGGTGAAGGAGGAGAACGGCGGCCTCGGCCTCGATTTCGGCTTCAACTGCGTGCTGACTGAGGAGCTGTCCTACCTCGGTTCCTCGGCGGGCTTCACGCTCCAGAACGATATCACGGCGAACTATTTCGAGCGGCTCGGCAATGCCGAACAGCGCGCCAAGTACCTGCCCGGCATGGTCAGCGGCGACATCATCACCGCGATCGCGATGACCGAACCCGGCGCTGGCTCCGACCTTCAGGGCATCCGCACCACCGCCAAGAAGGACGGCAATCACCTCGTCATCAACGGCTCGAAAACCTACATCACCAACGGCCAGAATGCCGATTGCGTGATCGTGGTCGCCAAGACCGATCCCGAGCGCGGGGCCAAGGGCATCAGCCTCGTGCTGGTGGACGCCGACACCCCCGGCTTCGAGCGCGGGCGCAATCTTGACAAGATCGGCCAGCACGCCGCCGATACCTCGGAGCTGTTCTTCAACGATTGCCGCGTGCCGATGACCAATATCCTCGGCGCGGAAGGCATGGGCTTTGTGCACCTGATGGAAGAGCTGCCGCAGGAACGGCTCGGCATCGCGGTCGGCGCGCAAGCCGCGGCGCAGCGCGCGTTTGATGAAGCGGTGAAGTTCACCAAGGACCGCAAGGCTTTCGGCAAGACCGTGTTCGAATTCCAGAACACCAAGTTCACGCTCGCCGACCTGAAGGCCAAGCTGCAAGTGGGCTGGGCGCACCTCGACTGGGCGATCCGCAAGCACCTCGCGGGCGAGCTCACCACCGATGAGGCATCCGCGGCCAAGCTGTGGCACACCGACCTCCAGTGGGAAGCCTGCGACACCGCGCTGCAACTCCACGGCGGGGCGGGCTACATGAACGAATATGCCATCGCCCGCCTGTGGCGCGACGCGCGCGTGACGCGGATCTTCGGCGGCACGAACGAGATCATGAAGGAAGTGATCTCGCGCTCGATCTAAGGGACCTGACATGACCGAACCGCTCGACTTTACCGGCAAACGCGTCCTCGTCATCGGCGGGTCGAGCGGGATCGGGAACGGCATCGCTCACGGCTTCCGCGCGCGCGGAGCAATTGTCACCGTCACCGGCACGCGGCCTGACGAAGGCGATTATTGCGAGGCCGAGGACAGCGACTTCACCGGCCTTTCCTACCGCCAGATCGACCTGTTCGACCGCGACGCGGCGCAGCGGCTGGCGGCGGAGTTCGGCCCGCTCGATGTGCTGGTGCTCTCCCAAGGCACGGTGCGCTACGGGCGGCAGGAGTTCACCCGCGAGGGCTGGGATGCGGTGGTCGACATCAACCTCAATTCGGTGATGGATGTCGCCCGCGCCTTCCACCCCGCGCTGGCAGCAAGCAAGGGCGCGATCATTATCGTCTCCTCTGTCGCGGCGTTCAAATCGACCATCGGCACGCCCGCCTATGCGGCGTCGAAGGCGGGCGCAGCGAGCCTCACCAAGACGCTGGGCGAGGCTTGGGCGCGCGACGGCATCCGGGTCAACGGCATCGCCCCGGGGCTGGTGCCGACCAAGCTCACCAGCGTCACCACCGATCACCCCGAGCGCCTCGAAGCGAGCCTCAAGTCGATCCCGCTGCGCCGCATGGGTACGCCCGAAGATATGGCCGGCGCCGCGCTGTTCCTTGCCTCGCCGCTCAGCGCCTACATCACCGGGCAGACACTGGTGGTCGACGGCGGCCTCACCCTCTCCTGAAGGAGAACGATCCATGCAATTCACCCGCCTCGGCCGATCGGGCCTCACCGTTTCGCGGCTGTGCCTTGGCTGCATGTCCTATGGCGATACCTCGAAGGGCTGGCACGGCGACTGGCTGCTGGGCGAGGATGCCGCGCGGCCGTTCTTCCGCGAGGCGCTGGAGGCGGGGATCAACTTCTTCGACACCGCCAACATCTATTCGGGCGGCACCTCGGAAGAGATCACCGGCAAGCTGCTCAAGGAAATGGCGCGGCGTGACGAGATCGTGGTCGCCACCAAGGCCTTCGGCGTGTGGCGCAACGCCCCCAATTGCGGTGCGCTGTCGAGGAAGGCGCTTTTCCAGGCGATCGACGACAGCCTCGCGCGGATGGGCATGGATTATGTCGACCTGTTCCAGATCCACCGCTGGGATGACGTGACGCCCATCGAGGAGACGATGGAGGCGCTGCACGACATCGTGAAGGAGGGCAAGGCGCGCTATATCGGCGCGTCCTCGATGTATGCGTGGCAGTTCGCCCGCGCGCAGGAAGTGGCGCGCGCCAATGGCTGGACGCGGTTCATTTCCATGCAGAACCAGCTCAATCTGCTCTACCGCGAGGAGGAGCGCGAGATGCTCCCGCTGTGCGCCGCCGAAGGCGTGGGCGTGATCCCGTGGAGTCCGCTCGCGCGCGGGCGGCTGACCCGGCCATGGGGCGAGGATACCGTGCGCAGCACCACGGATGTGGTCGGCAAGGCGCTCTACAATGCCGAGGATGCGGCGGATCAGGCGGTGGTGGACGCGGTGCAGCGCCTCGCCACCGCGCGCGGGGTGCCGATGGCGAGCCTCGCGCTGGCGTGGCACTTCACCAAGCCGCAGGTCACCGCCCCGATCATCGGCGCGACCAAGCCGGCGCACATCGCCGATGCCGTCTCCGCACTCGACATCACGCTGACGGGCGAGGAAATCGCAGCGCTGGAAGCGCCCTATCGCCCCAAATTCCCGACCGGCATGGGGATGCCTATGCCGGCGATGGACAAGGTTTCGTTGCTCGCACCGTAACCGCCCAGAATTGTTACATCCGCAGGTTACATAGTCACAATCGCGTCACATCGTTCGGTCAATCCGGTGGAGAACCGGGGCAATCGCAACATGGATGTCGTCAATATCTTCCTGACCAGCGATCTGGGTGAAAGCCTTGAGGATTTCGTCCACGATCACCGCTGTTTCACCTTCGACCGGCTGGGGCCGGACGGGCCGAAGCGGCTGGTCGAAGGGCCGATGTGGGCCTTCGTCGACTGGGTGCTGCCTGATCTTGCCGGGCTAGAGCTGTGCCGCCGCCTGCGCGCCGATCCGCGCACGGCTGACGCGCATGTGACCATGGTCCTCGAAGCCGATGATGCGGAAGACCGTCGCCGCGCGCTGCGTGCCGGGGCGGATGATTATGTGATCGGCCCGCTCACCCGCACCGCCGTGCTCGACCGGGTGCTCGCGCTGCAATCGCGTGGCACCGAGCGTAATGCCACCCGCCTGTTCGAACGCGGCGCGCTGGTGATCGATATGGCCGCTTTGCAGGCGCGCTGGAACGGCGTGCCGATCGTGCTGCGCCCCAACGAATTCCGCCTGCTGCGCTACTTCGCCGAAAACCCCAACCGCGTGCTGACGCGCGAGGATCTGATCGGCGGTCTCGGCAAGCGCGAACCCCCGATTGACGAACGCACCGTCGATGTGTGGATCGGCCGCCTCCGCCGCGCGATCAAGGCGTCGGGCGGCGGCAACCCGCTGCGCACCGTGCGTTCGCTCGGCTACGTCTTCGATCTGGGGTGAACGGACACTAATCCCAAGCCTCGTCGCCCCGTGCCTGACACGGGGCTTGGCTGACTTTTTCCGGGTCTGGTCCGAAGAGAGCCTAACCCCGTGTCAGGCGCGGGGTGACGAAAGGGGCGGATTGCTCCGCCCCTCCCGCATCAGAATTCAGCCTTCACACCAATCGCAAAGCTGGTGCCAACGTCGAAGGTGTTGATCTCGGCGCGATTGCCGTTGATCGCCTGGAATTCGAAGTTGTCGCGGCCGGTCAGGTTGCGTGCCTCGAAGCTCAGTTCGAGCGGTACGCCGCCCAGCTTCACTTCCGAACGCGCGACCAGATCGATGGTCAGGCCCGGATCCTCGACCACATCAGGCAGTGCGCCACCGCGAAGGGTGACCCGCTCGCTCGCGTAGTTGAACAGCAAAGTAAGCTGCTGGACCTTGTCGGTGTCCTCGATCCCGAACGAGATATTGGCGACATGGTCCGACTGGCCGACCAGCGGCGCGCCATTGTCGAACAGCTGGTTGGCCAGCTGTCCGGTTGCGCCCGGGATCGGGGCCAGATCGGTCGGCCCCACCGAAATGCTCGACTGGGTGTAGGTGTAGTTGGCGAGGATCAGGAACTGCTTGGTCTCGAAGAAGCTGCCCCAGTCCGCAAGGTCGATCCCGTAGGCAACGTCCAACTCGCCGCCGTAGAGCTCGGCCTTGGGCGCGTTGGCGTAGCTGGTTTCGATGATCCCCGGCGCGGTGATCAGGAAGTTTTCGATCGGGTTTTCGATTTCCTTGTAGAAGCCCGCAAGGCTCACCCGGTTCGGCCCGCCCATGTAGTATTCGGCGCGCGCTTCGAGGTTGATCAGCTCGCTGTCCTGCAGGAACGGGTTGCCGCGGAAACGGCGGTTCGATTCCGGATCGAAATAGGTCTGCTCCACCAGCTCGCGGAACTGCGGGCGGGCGATCGTCTGCGAGGCCGAAAGGCGCAGCTGCAGATCGTCGATCGCTTCCCACGTGATCGTCGCCGAGGGCAGGAAGTAATCATTGGCGATCAGCGTCGGGTTGGCGAGGTTGGTGCCGCCGAAGGTCGGATCGGGCGCGGCAGACTGGAGCCCGTCCTCGTAACGCAGGCCGGCCTCGATCGAGAGGCGATCGGTCGGGCGGTAACGCGCAAGGCCATAGCCGGCGTGGATTGTCAGCGCGGCATCGAACACCGGGAAGGGCGTCGGGTCGGAGACGGTGATGTTGAAGAGCGGCGTGCCGTCAGGCAGCGAGCCGAGGGTCGCCTCGTTGAAGATCTGCCCCGGCTGGCGCAGGCCCAGCGCCCGCAGCGCGGTGGTGAACTCGGCCGAGGAGCCCACCAGCGGACGGATGATGAACGACAGCGAGCGGCGCGCGGTGTCCGAATAGCTGTAACCCGCGGTCAGCGAGAGCTTGTCGGTGACTTCAAGGGTCACGTCCGCGCCTCCGAACCACAGTTCCTCGGTCAGGTCTTCAAAGCCGACCTGAATGCGCTCGGTCCCGCCGACCAGCGCGCCGACATCGACCACGAAAAGGTTGCCGAACGGGTCGTTGGGGATGTTGGTGCGGATGTAGGGAACGATGGCGTTGTAGGGCGCCTCGCGGTCGGTGCGGGCATAGCCGCCGCGCAGATCCAGCTCGAACCGGTCAAAATTGAATTCGGCTACCAGCTGCGAATCCATCAGCTGGCGTTCGAACCAGCCGGTCTGCTGGGTCTGGAAATCGAACGGGCGGGCGACATCGGTGAAGCTGTCGGTGCCGGTCGCAAGCCGCGCGGTCTTGAGCGTGTCGCGGATGTAGAGGTTAGTCCAGCGGATGGTGTGCTCGCCGATATCGAGGCCCACGCCGATCAAGCCGTTCACCAGCACCTTATTGTCGGTGATGAAGTTCTGCGAATCGAACAGGATCTGGCCCGCTTCGGCATCGCCGAACTGCTGACTGGTGACATTGCGGTTGCGCCAGGTGTTGGTGATCCCGGCGGTGGCGATGATGCCGAGGTAGTTGCCATCACCCACCTCGAACGAACCGCCGCCGGTGATGCTGGCGGAAAAGTTCATCGGGAGCACATCGTTCTTTTGCAGCGTCACGAGGTTGAGCGGCATGATCTGCCCGGCGAGCTCGCGCTGTGCCGCGGTCGAGGCGTCGTTGATGCGGGTGCCATCGGCGATCAGGGCTTGCAGCGCGGTCGGGAAATCGCGGTTGCCATTGTCGAAGCCGAAGGTGTCGAGATTCGATCCGAAATAGGTCAGACCGTTCTGGAAAGTGGTTTCGGTATCGCCGCTGCCGGTGAAGCTGAGCGTAAGGAAGTCCTCGGTCGGGATCGCCTTGGTGGTGAGGTTGATCACCCCGCCGCCGAATTCGCCCGGGAAGTTGGCCGAATAGGTCTTCTGCACGAGGCTCGAGGCGATCACGCTGGTCGGGAAGATATCGAGCGGCACGACGCGGCTCAGCGGTTCGGGGCTGGGCAGGGGAAGGCCGTTGAGCAGCGCGAGCGAGTAGCGATCGCCCAGACCGCGCACGAAGACGCGGCCATTGCCGACCAGCGAAAGGCCGCTGACCCGTCCGAGCGCGCCGGCGATGTCGCCTTCGCCGGTGCGGGCGATGTCGGCTTCGCTCAGTACGCTCAGCACCTGACCCGAATTGCGTGCCGGATCGCGGTTGCGCCGGCCCGTGACGATGATCCCGCCGCCGGGCAGCGAGACATCGGCGCTCTGGAGGTCCTCGGCCGGAGCCTCGTCCGGTGCTGCCTCGTCCTGCGGCGCCTCGGCTTCCAGCGCCTCGGTATCGGCGGGAGCTTCGTCCTGCGGCATATCCTGGGCGTGGAGCACCGACGGCAAGGTCAGCGAGGTGGTGAGGAGCAGCAGCCCTGCAAGGCGCGTGCGGGTCAACATGGGTGAGGACTTTCTCGTTATTGGGTCAGTCTAGAATGCGAAAATGGGGGAGGCGCAGCGCTGTGGCGGCGTCTCCCCCGATAGGTGTCACAGGCTCGAGCCTCAGGCCGGATAGACCGGCAGCGAGGTGCAGGAACCGGTCGCGCTGCTGAAGTTCTGGATCGTCGAGTTGCAGGTCCAATTGCCGAAGATGGTGGTCAGCGCCGCGGCGTTCTGGATCGCACCGATGAAGGTCCGGGTCGGGAAGAAGGTCGACCGGGTGTTGGCGTTGAAGGCGGTACGGCCGGTTTCGCCCGCGCCGTTGACCACATTGTTGGTCAGCGTGATGGCGAAGGCGAAGTTGTTGTTGGTGCCAGCGTTGATGCGGGTGGCGACATCGGCGTTGGTGTTGCCGCCGCCGCCGCGGATCGGATCGACCGCCGGGCAATCGCCGACCACCGAATCCACCCCTATGATCGCCGCGAGGGTCGCAGGCTCGTCGATCTGGAAGCAGTGGTTGGTGCCGGCATTGATCACGCCGTTGGTAAGGCCGAGCGCCGCACCGCCGCGCGCCTGGATCACCTGCGGCGCGGCATCGCGCACGCCATAGGTGAAGTTGTTCACCTGCAGGATGGTCTGCGGGATGGCATTGCTCGGCGTGCGGTCGGCCACGTTGGGCGAATCGAGTTCGATCAGGCGGTCACCGGTGGTCGAACGCTGCACCGCGATCATGGTGTCGACATTGACGCGCGCGCCGGTGTCGACGTCGAGCGAATCGTCCGAAGCGCCGATCACCGCGAGGTTGCGGAGATTGAAGCCGCCGCCGAAGAATTCCACGCCGTCATCCGAGCTGTTGAACGAGACGAGGTTCTCGATCGTGGTGCCCGAGCCCACGCCGCCCGTGGTCAGCGACTGGAGTTCGTTGTTGGGCGCGAGTTCGAAGCCCGAGAAGCGGATCTGGTTGAAGCGGAACGAGCCCGAGCTGTCCGCCGCGTTGGCGCCGCCGAACGGGGTGGCGACCGCCGCACCTTCGAGGCGGCCTTCGCAGGTCGCGTTGTTGGTCGGCGCAGCGGCGGTGTTGAACACGCCGTTCGAGCAATCCGAAACCGGCGCGCGGCCGAGCAGCACGACGCCGCCCCACTGCTGCTGGCTGTTGTCATTGGCAAGGCCGATGATGTTGTCGCGGCTGGTCCAGATGATCGGACGTTCAGCCGTGCCGTTCGACTGGATCGCGTTGCCGCGGTTCACGACGAGGTAGGAATCCTGCTGCGCGAAGAAGATCACGCCCGGCTCCACGGTAAGGGTGATCGTGGTGCCAGTGCTAGAAAAGCCGCGGTCGGTACCGACTTCGACGCGTCCGTTGATCTGGTAAACGAGGCCGCGGATGTAAGCGAGGGTGTCGGTGGAGGTGAAGCGCGCGGGCAGCTGGCAAACGCGATAGGTGCCGGTCGGGCCGGTGATGGTGCCGGCGTCGATCAGCCCGCCCGTGGTGGCGATCGTCGGACAGCCGGCGGCCGGGGTCACCAGCGACTGGGTCGGCGTGGGGGTCGGGGTCGGCGTCGGGGTCGGCGTGGGATTGTTGATGATGATGTTGCCGCCGGTTCCCGGCGAGACGATTTCATCGGCCCCGCACCCTGCCAGAGCGACAAGGCTGGTACCCAGAACAAGAAGGCGTTGAACGTTTTTCACTGCGAGCATCCCCTGCAAAACCGAGAATCGGACAAGCGCGGCCAATCGGCGCTTGGAGGTGCGGTAGGGTTGCGGCGTGACAGATTTCTTGCAGGATTACAGTCACGTGTCAGTGACTGAACTAAGACTTTAACGTGACAAATATGACAAGACGGGCAAGGGCGAGGCTGGCGCGATTTTCACAAAACTACATGGCAAAAACAAAGTGTTGATGCGTTGCATTACAGAAAAATTACAATGTTTCAGTTTTGTTGCACTTCAATTCCGACTCCGGCACACTGCACAGCGTTGGAAGAGGGAGACTTGCCGATGTCCGTCACCGCCTTTGCACTTGCGCTGGTTTTCGCGCCGCTGCCGCAGATCGAGCACGGGGCTGCCATGGCTGCTTCTGCCGAAGCGGGTGATCTGGCGGCGCAACCGCTGGCTGCCGGTCGTGCCGATCAGGCTCTCCCGCTGCTCGAACGCGCCAGCGCGGCGAACCCGCATGATCCGGCGGTGCTGATCAATCTCGGCATTGCCTATGCGCAGGCAGGGGATGAAGCCAAGGCGCGTGCTGCGTTCGAACAGGCGGCGGCATGCCACGAGGTGATCGAACTCGACACCGCCGATGGCACCGCCACCGATTCGCGGCGGCTGGCGCGCAAGGCGCTCAAGATGCTCGCGCGCGGCGAATTCGGCCCGGTGCGCGTCGCGGCGAGCAACTGATCCGCAACATATTACTTTAAAGGCATGGCGGCCCTTCGGGTCGCATCCAGATGCCGCTTGCGGGCGGGTTGCCAGGGGGCGGCCCGCCCGCTTTGCGTTCCGCGCGCAACCTGCATCGGCCAGAGGCCAGCACAAGGCTGTCACCTCTCTGTCATTTAGGTTAGACAAAGGGGTCGCACTCTGGAGGGCTGAGAGATGATTCTCGCCGCGGCTTGCCGCG
Organism: Porphyrobacter sp. LM 6; assembly: GCF_001720465.1. NCBI lineage: Bacteria > Pseudomonadati > Pseudomonadota > Alphaproteobacteria > Sphingomonadales > Erythrobacteraceae > Porphyrobacter > Porphyrobacter sp. LM 6. The sequence goes on along the minus strand of NZ_CP017113.1, from coordinate 2,701,651 downwards.
TCACGATTGCTGTTCTGCTGTTCGGGCTCGCTGTCGAGGCGCAGGCCGATGTGCTTGAACTTGGCCCCGATGGCGCGCGCTGGGTGGCAGGGCCGCTCGCAGGCCGTGCCGCCGTGCCCGAAGCCGGGGCTGCCGGTGCGCCTGCTCCGCTCGTGTCGGTCGAGGGCACCGGCCTGCCCGATCACGCCATTGCCGATCCCGCGCGCAACGCCGCGCTGGTTCCGACGCGCTATGCCGCCACGATTGCCGATCTTGCCGCGCGGTTTGATCTCAGCCCCAGCCTGCTCGAAGCGGTGGTTTGGCAGGAAAGCCGCTGGAACGAAAACGCGGTCTCGCCCGTCGGCGCGCGCGGTCTGGCGCAGCTGATGCCGGGCACCGCGCGCTATCTCGGCGTCAATTCGGACGATCCCTACCAGAACCTCGAAGGCGGGGCGCGCTATCTGCGCGAACAGCTCGACCGGTTCGGCGGCGATCTGGAAAAGGCGCTCGCAGCCTATAATGCCGGCCCCGGCCGGGTCGAGCGGGCAGGGGGCGTTCCCAATATCCGCGAGACCCGCCAATATGTCGCCGCCATTCTCGGGCGGCTTGCCAATCATTCGCGTCCGGCTGGCCAGTAACCAGTCGCTGCAAGACAAAATTGAGGAACTGGACAGGATAATGAATTCGATGCTGCGTTTGCCTTCCCGCCTGATCGCGCTGCTCGCGCTGGTGCCGAGCGCTGCCATGGCGCAAACCGCCGATCCGGCCGGTTCCGGCCCGATCAACAACGCGCTGTTGTGGCTGCAAGGCACATTGCTCGGCACGGTCGCCACCACTGTCGCGGTGATGGCGGTCGCCGCGATCGGCTTCATGATGCTGACCGGCCGGATGAACTGGCGCTTCGGTGCGACCGTGATCATCGGCGTGTTCATCCTGTTCGGCGCGACCACCATCGTCGCCGGTATCCAGTCGGCCGCCGGCTGATCAGCGTGACCGATCTCGTCCGTCATCCGGTGCACCGTGCGCTCACCCGCCCGCAGATGTTTGCGGGGGTGACGATGAACTTCTTCATCATCAATCTGATGGTGACGACGATCGCCTTCCTGATCCTCAAGAGCTGGTGGATCCTGCCGGTTCCGGCGGTGATGCACGTGATCGGCTATTTCGCGTCGCTGCGCGAACCGCGCATTTTTGACCTTTGGATCACGAAGGTTTCGAAGTGCCCACGCGTTCCCAATTTCAAGCGTTGGGGGTGCAATTCCTATGCCCCGTAAGTGGATCGGTGCCGCAGCATGGAGCGCGAAGGAAGCCCGCGTCGGCGACCGGCTGCCCTATGCCCGCCTGATTGACGAGAACACCGTGCTTCTGCGCGATGGTTCGGTGATGAGCGCGATCCAGGTGCCGGGTCTGCTGTTCGAAACCGAAGACAGCGATGCTTTGAACGCCCACGCCGCCACCCGCGAGGTGATGCTGCGCTCGACGCTCGATGCGCGCTTCGTGATGTATCACCACGTCATCCGCCGCCGGGTGGAGGTGGAACTTGATGCCGAGTTTCCCGATCCGCTCAGCCGCCATATCGATGCGCGCTGGAAGCAACGGCTGGCCGGCGGATCGCTGTTCATCAACGACCAGTTCGTCACCCTGATCCGCCGCCCCGCGCGCGGCAAGACGGGCTTGCCCGAGCGTCTCTCCAAGATGTTCTCGCGCGCCGGACAGGAAGAGCCGGAAGCCGACCCGCGCGACCTGCGTTCGCTCAAGGCTGCGATCACCGGGCTTGTCGCCTCGCTCCAGAATTATGGCGCGGCGGTGCTGGGGGATTATCAGGCCTCCGGTTCGGCGAAGGGCACCAATTCGGAAATGCTGGAGCTGCTCTCGGCGCTCTACAATGGCGAGATGCGCCCCGTGCGCCGCCCTGCGCCCGAGACCGATATCGGCCATATGCTGCCCTATCGCAGGGCCAGCTTTGGTCTGGACGCGATGGAGCTGCGCGGGTCTGCCGCCCCCGATTTCGCCGCGATCCTTGGCCTCAAGGATTACCCCGAGGCGACTTCGCCCGGCCTGCTCGACAACCTGCTGCGCCTGCCGTTCGAGATGGTCGTCACCGAAAGCTACGCCCCCAACGAGCGCACCACGGCCAAGGAACGCATCGATCTGGCCCTGCGCCGTTCGCGCTCGGTGGACGAGGAAGCTGCTGCCGAGCGTGCCGAAATGCTCGCCGCGCGCGATGCGCTGGGCAACGGGGCGGTGGGCTTCGGCGATCACCACCTGACCGTGCTGGTGCGCGAGCAGACCCTGCCGCGTCTCGATGACGCGATGGCCGCCTGCGCCGCTGCGCTCGCCGACACAGGCGCAATCGCGGTGCGCGAGGACACCAATCTCGAACCCGCTTTCTGGGCGCAGTTCCCCGGGAACGAGGAATATATCGTCCGCCGCGCGCTGATCTCCTCGGCCAACATGGCGGGCTTCGGGTCGTTCCACGGCTTTGCGCTGGGGCAGGCGAGCGGCAACCACTGGGGCGATGCGGTGACGCTGCTGGAAACGACCAGCGCCACCCCGTTCTTCTTCAATTTCCACCACGGCGATCTGGGCAACTTCAGCGTCATCGGCCCGTCGGGATCGGGCAAGACCGTGGTGATGAACTTCCTCGCGGCTCAGGCGCAGAAGTTCAGACCGCGCACCATCCTGTTCGACAAGGATCGCGGGGCAGAGCTGTTCATTCGCGGCATCGGCGGGCGTTATGACCGGATCAGCCCCGGCGCGCCGACCGGTTTCAACCCGCTTGCGCTGCCCGATACGCCCACCAACCGTGCCTTCCTGCGCGACTGGCTCAGCGTGTTGCTGGCGGCCGAGGGGCCGGAGGAATTCGCCACCATCAGCGCGGCGGTCGATGCGACTTACGCGAACGATCCGAGCTTGCGGCGGCTGCGGCACTTCAAGGAACTGCTTGCCGGTGCCAGGCGCCCGCAGCCGGGCGATCTGGCCGACCGGTTGGCGGCGTGGATCGGCGGCCCTGCCGGGCAGGGCGGCGAACACGCCTGGCTGTTCGACAACGAACGCGACCGGCTCGATCTCGAAACCCGCGTATTGGGCTTCGACATGACCGCGCTGCTCGAAAATCCGCGCCTGCGCACGCCGGTGATGATGTACCTGTTCCACCGCATCGACGAGCGGCTGGACGGGCAGCCGACGATGATCCTGATCGATGAAGGCTGGAAGGCGCTGGACGACGACGTCTTCGCCGCACGCATCCGCGATTGGCTCAAGACGCTGCGCAAGCGCAATGCGCTGGTCGGCTTCGCCACGCAGTCGGCGCGCGATGCGCTCGACAGCCGGATTTCGACCGCGCTGGTCGAACAGACCGCGACGATGGTGTTCATGCCGAATTCGCGCGCGCGGCCCGAGGATTACTGCGACGGCTTCGGCCTTACCCCGCACGAATTTGCGCTGATCCGCTCGCTTCCGGCGCATTCGCGCTGCTTCCTCGTGCGCCAGCCCGATGCGAGCGTGGTGGTGCGGCTCGATCTGTCGGGCGCGCCCGAAGTGCTGACGATCCTGTCGGGCCGCGAAAGCGCGGTGCGCCGCCTCGATCTCCTGCGCGAGGCGGTGGGGGATGAACCTTCGGCGTGGTATCCCGCGTTGACCGGCCGGGCCTGGCCCGATGGCACGGGCGAAGATGCCGCCGCGCCGGTGTGGCAGGCTGCCGAATGACCACCGCCTGCGATCTTGCCGCCGAGGCGATGGGCACCGGGGTCTCCTCGGCGCTGACTGCGGTGGACTGCATTGCCAGCGGCGTATCCGAACAGGCCTTCAACCGCCTGTTCGGCACCGAGGGCCAGCTCGCCTTCGCGCTGACGCTGCTGCTGGGGCTCTATGTCGCCTTCTTCGGCATCTCGCTGATGCTGGGGCGGTCCAACCTGTCGGTGCGGGTGCTGCTGCCCAAGATGATGACGCTGGGGCTGGTGCTGACCTTCGCCACCAGCTTCGTCGCTTTCTCGACGGTGTTCTACAACGTCTTCATCGGCGGGCCTGACCAGATTGCAGGCATTCTCACCGGCACGCAGAACGAAAGCGCCACGGTGGTGTTCGCGCAGAAGCTCGATGTGGTGTTCCAGGCGGTCCAAAAGGCGAGCGGGGATACCAATGATATCAGTGCCTTCTCTCCGCGTGGGATGATGTGGTTCGGCGCGATGCTGCTGCTGCTCGGCACGGTCGGGCTGTTGGTGACGGCGCGGATCGCGCTCGCGCTGCTGCTGGCGACGGGGCCGATCTTCGTGGTGATGGCCCTGTTCGAGGGCACGCGCGGGCTGTTCACCGGCTGGCTCAAGGGGCTGGTGATGCTGGCACTGGCGCCGCTGCTCGCCGTGCTGGGCGGGTCGATCATGCTCGAACTGTCCGTGCCGATCCTTGCCGCGCTGGTGCGGGTGCCGGGACAGATCGACCAGAACGCGGCGATGGCATTCTTCCTTGTCGGCGCGGTGCATATGGCGCTGATGTTCATGTCCCTGAAGGTCGCCGGCACGATGGTTTCGGGCTGGCAGGTGTTCGGCCTCGTGCCGGGCCAGGAGCGGACGCGGACGAGCGATGGCCCGCGCGCTGTGCCGCAGCCCGTGCCGGTTTCGGGCACGCCGCGCAGCACCAATATCGTGCCGTCCAGCCCGGGCCTTGCCCCGCGCAGGGTCGACCTTGCCCCCGTCTTGCCTGTGCTTGCCGCCAATGACGCAGGGACTTCGGGGAATGTTCCACGTGAAACACGGGTCTACGCCACCACCAGCAGCGGCGATGCAGCGCAGGCCCCGGGAACCGGAATTGCCCGCACCCGCGGCATCGGCAACCGCTTCCGCACCGCCTCTGCCGCCAGCACGCCGCTCCCCAAGATGACCCCTCCGGAGACCTATCAATGATCCGCGCCGTGCTTCTCGCCGCGCTTGCCCTTGGCCTCTCTGCGCCCGCCATCGCGCAGGATAACCGCCTGCAAACGCGTGTGTTTGATGAAAACGCCGTGGTGCGGATCGATGGCCGGGTGAAGGTGCAGACCACCATCAAGTTCGCCCCCGACGAAGCGATCGAGAATGTCGCGATCGGCGACAGCGGGGCATGGCAGGTGCAGCCCAACAAGGCCCAGACGATCCTGTTCGTGAAGCCGCTCGCCCCCGCGGCGCGCACCAATATGACGGTGGTCACCGACAAGCGCACATACCTGTTCGATCTGGTCGCCAGCCCCAAGAATCCCGCCGTCTACGTGCTCCAATTCCGCTACCCCGAGCTGGAAAAGGCGGCCGAGGAAGCGCGTCTGGCCGCGGCGGCCGAGGCCGAAGCCGCCGCCCAGCGCGCCGCCGCCAGCCCCGAGGAACTGGCCGCAGCCTCCGATCCCTATGCGGTGATCGACCCGTCCAAGCTCAACTTCGCCTGGGCCAGCGCGGGCGCAACCGCCCTGATGCCGAGCCGCGCGTTCGATGATGGCGCGGCAGTGTTCCTGACCTGGCCGCAAGGCACCGCGATCCCGGCCATTCTGGTCGCCAACGAGGATGGTGATGAAGGCCCGGTCAACTACACCACGCGCGGCACGACGGTAATCGTCGATGGCGTGCCCGCGCAGCTGATCCTGCGCGTTGGACGCGAGACCGCAACTCTCACCAACACCGGCCCGGTGCGGCCCACCGCCCGGCAGGCCGCGCGCGGACCCACCGCGCCGCAAACGGAGAACAACTGATGCGTCTGGCGATGCGTTTGCCCCCGAAGAAGGGCGATGGCGGCGGCGAGGACGGGCTCGATCCGCGCGAGCGCGAAAGCGCCGAGATCATCGATCTGGCCAGTCGTGCGGCCTTCCCCGCTGTCACCGACCGCAAGGCCAAGGGCGACGGGCTCGGCCTCGCCGCGGGCGTGGCGGTGGTCGGCCTGCTTGGCGCGGTGACCTTCTGGGCGATGAATTCCGCGCGCCAGCCCGAACCGCAGGGCATCGGCAATCCGGCCGTCGCGCCGCCGCCGGTGGCCCCTCCGGTGGTGGTGCAACCGATAACCGATCCCGCGCAGCAGCCCGGCATCGCGCCGGTGGTGCCACCGGTCGATCCGGCCCCTTCACCGGTTTACGCTGTCAATCCGGGGAGTGTGCCCGAGGCGAGCGTCAATCCCTATGCCAGCCCCAGCCTGATTTTCGATGGCAGCAGCGCGCGCGGCTCCCGCTTCGCCGAAGCGCCTGTCGGCGCGCCTGCACCCACTCCCGGCGGCGCTGTCGGCGGCATGGGCGGCGCGGCGGACTTTGCGGCCCGCGTTGGCGGTGTGGGCGGTGGCCCCGCGCAGGCGCGCACAATGGTCAATCCCTCGACCACGGTGACCGAAGGCACGCTGATCCCCGCGATCCTCGAAACCGCGATCAACACCGATGTGCCGGGCTTCGTGCGCGCGGTGGTGAGCCAGGACGTCCGCAGCTTCGATGGCAAGCGCGTGCTGATCCCGCGATCCTCGCGCCTCGTTGGCCAGTATCAGGCGGGCGTGCAGCAGGGCCAGCGCCGTGCCTATGTGATCTGGACGCGGCTGATCCGGCCCGATGGCGTGTCGGTCAGCCTTGCCTCGCCTGCGGTCGCCTTCGATGGCACCACCGGGCTTGAGGGCGACGTAAACACCCACTTCTTCCAGCGCTTCGGTTCGGGGTTGCTGTTGTCGGTGGTCGGCGGCCTCGGTGCGGTGGCGACCGGCGGGATCGGCGGCGTGATCGTTGCGGGCGGTGCGCAGGGCGCGGCCAATTCGGCGGTGCAATCGCAGGGCCAGATCAGCCCCACCATCCGCGTACGCATGGGTGAGCCGATCCGCGTGTTCACCGCGCGCGATCTCGATTTCAGCGCGGTCAATTGAGCGTCGCATGAGCGCGGACATCCACCGGCTGGGCTCGGGCGAAGAGAGCGCTGCACCGCTTTCGGCGGAGCGTTCGGTCTATCTCGACGCCTATCTCGCCCCGTTCCGCCGCTGGCTCGACCGTGACACCGTGACCGAGATCATGGTCAACCGCCCGGGCGAGGTGTGGATCGAGGATGCCGCAAACCCCGGCATGCAGCGGATCGAGACCCCCGAGATCGACGACCGGCTGGTGCAGCGCCTTGCCGAACAGGTCGCGCGAGTCAGCCATCAGGGGATCAACCGCGAACATCCGTTGCTGGGCGCAACCCTGCCGGACGGCGCGCGCGTGCAGTTCTGCGGCCCGCCCGCGAGCCGCAAGCACTGGGTCATGGCGATCCGCCGCCACCGCAGGCTCGATCTGCCGCTCGATGCCTATGACACCGGGCCGCTGGCGGGCGAGGGCCATGTCGCGCTGCCCGACGCGCAGCGTGAGCCGATCGCTTACTTGCGCGCCGCGATCCGCGCGCGGCGCACGATCCTGATTTCCGGCGGGACGAGCACCGGCAAGACCACCTTCCTCAACGCCATGCTCGGCGAAATCCCGCGCGATGAACGCGTGGTGCTGGTTGAGGATACGCCCGAGCTGAAGTTCCCGGGCGCCAACGCGGTCGGCCTGGTCGCGGTTAAGGGCGAGCTGGGCGAGGCCAAGGTCACCGCCAACGAGCTGCTGCAAGCCGCGCTGCGCCTGCGCCCCGACCGCATCGTGCTGGGCGAATTGCGGGGCGCCGAAAGCGTCAGCTTCCTGCGCGCGATCAACACCGGCCACCCGGGCAGCTTCTCGACCATCCACGCCAACTCCCTGCGCGGTGCGCTCGAGCAATTGTCATTGATGGTGATGCAGACCGGGATCGGGCTGACCCGGCAGGATACCATCGCCTATGCCGCGAGCGTGATCGATGTGATCGTGCAGCTGGGGCGCGATGTCCATGGCAAGCGCGGCATTACCAGCATTGCGGACAGCCGCGATCTGGTTTGAGCGCGGCGCGGGCACTCCCAAATTGACATTTGTATGACACGCGCAGCAAGGTGATTTACACCGCACCGGCAAGCGAACAGATGCGTTTGCGGGGCGGCGCGCCCATGCCCGTGGCGCGATGCGGAACAGGAAAGCGATGAGTACGGCACCGATCGGCAGTGAACCCCGGCCCGCGAGCACGGGGCTGGCGCAGATGGTGGAGCTTGCCTCCGACGAATCGCCCTATTTCAACCGCGAGCTTTCGTGGCTCCAGTTCAACCAGCGGGTGCTGGCCGAGGCCTGCAACGAAAGCTACCCGCTGCTCGAACGGCTGCGCTTCCTCTCGATCTCGGGCAGCAATCTCGACGAGTTCATGATGATCCGCGTCGCCGGGCTTGTCGGGCAGGTGCAGCGCGGGTTGGCGACGCCTTCGATCGACGGGCGTAGCCCCTCGCAGCAGCTCGCCGCGATCCGCGCCAAGCTGGTCGATCTTTCGCAGCAACAGCAGACGATCTGGCGTAGCGTGCGAGCCGGTCTGGCCGAAGCCGATATTCACGTGGCCGATGAGGAGCGCGTGAGCGCCGCCGCGCACAAGTGGCTGAAGAGCTACTTCCTCAACGAAATCCTGCCGATCATTACCCCGCAGGCGCTCGATCCGGCGCATCCGTTTCCCTTCGTCCAGAACGAGGGCATGGGGCTGCTGTTCACGCTCGTGCGCGAGGGGACAAGCGAACAGCTGACCGAGATGGTGCTGATCCCCAGCGCGCTGCCGCGCTTCGTGCGCGTGCCCGACGCGGTGACCGGCGCGAGCACGGGCGAGGGCGGGGCGCTCTACATCTCGATCGCGCGGCTGATCCAGCGCTATGCCGAGGCGCTGTTCCCCGGCTTCACCATCAAGGGCGACGGGCTGTTCCGCGTGCTGCGTGACAGCGATATCGAAATCGCCGAAGAGGCCGAAGACCTCGTGCGCACCTTCCGCAGCGCGATCCAGCGTCGCCGCAGGGGGCAGGTGATCCAGCTCGAGATCGAGGAGGATTTCGATCCCGAGGCGGAAAGCCTGCTGCTCGATCAGCTCGGCATCAACGAGGCGGCCGTGATCAAGACCGACGGGATGATCGGGATCGATGGCCTTGCCGAAATCGTCGCCGAGGATCGCCCCGATCTGAAGTTCGATGCCTATTCCCCGCGCTTTCCCGAGCGCATCCGCGAACATGACGGCGATGCCTTTTCCGCGATCCGCGAAAAGGACATCATCATCCACCACCCCTATGAAAGCTTCGAGGTGGTGGTCGATTTCATCCGGCAAGCCGCCGCCGATCCCGATGTCGTGGCGATCAAGCAGACGCTCTACCGCGCAGGCTCGCAATCGGCGGTGATCAACGCGCTGATCGAGGCGGCCGAGGCGGGCAAATCGGTCACCGCCGTGGTCGAATTGAAGGCCCGCTTCGACGAGGAGCAGAACCTGCAATGGGCGGGCAAGCTCGAACGTGCGGGCGTGCAGGTGATCTACGGCTTCACCGACTGGAAGACCCACGCCAAGGTGGCGATGGTGGTGCGGCGCGAGGGCGATGGTTTCCGCACCTACTGCCACCTCGGAACCGGCAATTATCACCCGGTGACCGCCAAGGTTTACACCGATCTCAGCTTCTTCACCGCCGATCCCAAGCTGGGGCGCGATGTGGCCAAGATGTTCAACTTCGTCACCGGCTATGTCCAGCCGCACAGCCTTGAACGCATCCACATCGCCCCGATCGATCTGCGCGGCGAAATCTACGCCCGCATCGACACCGAAATCGCCAACGCGCAGGCGGGCAAGCCCGCAGCGATCTGGTTCAAGTGCAACCAGTTGACCGATGAAGGCGTGATCGACCGGCTTTATGCAGCCAGCGAGGCGGGCGTGCAGATCGAGCTTGTGGTGCGCGGCATCTGCTGCCTGCGCCCGGGGATTGCGGGCCTTTCGGAGAACATCCGCGTCAAGTCGATCATCGGCCGCTTTCTCGAACACAGCCGCATCTATGCCTTCGCCAACGGCCATGCGATGCCGAGCGCCCATGCGGCGGTGTTCATCGCTTCGGCCGACATGATGAGCCGCAATCTCGATCGCCGGGTCGAAACGCTGATCCCGATCCTCAACCGGACGGTGCATGATCAGGTGCTGCAGCAGGTGCTGCTCGCCAACATGCTCGATACCGAGCAGAGCTGGTGGTTGCACCCCGATGGCAGTTATTCGCGGGTCGAGGCGGACGAGGGCGTGGGCGCGAAGCCGTTCAACTGCCACCGCTACTTCATGACCAACCCCTCGCTCTCCGGGCGGGGCGGGGCGCTCGAAGCGGGGGCGGTGCCGAAGCTGTCCTTGCGCCGGGGAGCCGCCGGATGAGCTACAACCAGCGGCGCAGCGCGCGCCATGCGGAGATTGCCGGCAGCACGCCGGGCCGCGCGATCATCGACATCGGTTCGAACACGGTGCGCCTGGTGGTCTATGGCGGCACGATGCGCGCGCCCACGGTGCTGCTCAACGAGAAGGTGACGGCCAAGCTCGGGCGCGAGATCGCCAGCACCGGCAAGCTGGCGGACGAAGCCATCGCGCTGGCGCTGCGCGGATTGAAGCGGTTCGCCCTGCTGCTCACCGATCTCGGGATCAGCGATGTCGAAACCGTCGCGACTGCGGCGGTGCGCGATGCCGCCAATGGCCCCGAATTCGTCGCGCAATTGCAGGGTCTCGGCCTTAGCCCGCGCGTGCTTTCGGGCGAGGAAGAAGCGCTGCTCAGCGCCCACGGCGTGATCGGCGCCTTCCCCGATGCGCGCGGGATCGTTGCCGATCTGGGCGGCGGCAGCCTCGAACTGGTGCGCGTGGCGCGGGGGCAGACCGACAGCGCGAGCACGCTGCCGCTCGGCACGCTGCGTCTGCCCGATTACCGCAAGGGCGGCCGCGCCGAGATGAAGAAGGCGCTCGACAAGGCGATCCGCGCAGGCGGGTGGGACCTGTCCGCTCAGTCCCCCGCGCAGAACGGCGCGCTCTATCTGGTCGGCGGCACGTGGCGTGCGATGGCGGTCTATGCGATGACCCAGCGCGGCTATCCGCTGTCCGATCCGCATGGCTACGAACTCCCGGCGAGCGCCGCGCTGGCGCTGGCCGATAGCCTTGCCATCAGCGAGAGCGATGCGCTCAAGGGGCGCGAGCGGATTTCCTCTATGCGCGCGGAAAAGCTGCCCGATGCCGCCGTGCTGCTCGAAGCGCTGCTGATCCGTCTTGCGCCCGAAAAGGTGGTGTTCTCGTCATGGGGTCTGCGCGAAGGCCTGCTCTATGACAGCCTGCCCGCGCACAGCCGTTCGCAGGATCCCTTGCTGGCCGGGGTCGCGGTGTTTTCCAGCAACCGCGGCAGCCCCCCGACGCTGGCGACGCGCATGGCGGCCTGGACATTGGACGCAGCGCCTGCGCGCGATCACGGCAGCGAACGGTTGCGGCTGGCCGCGACCATGCTCGCGCTTGCGGCAATGCAGATCGAACCGAACATCCGTCTGCCCCAGGCAATCAACTGGGCGCTGCACAAGCGCTGGGTCGGGATCGACGGCAAGGGGCGGGCGATGCTGGCCGCGGCGATTTCGGCCAATGGCAACCAGCTCGCCCTGCCCGCCGAAGTGCGCGCGCTGGCCAGCCCGGAGGCGCTGGAAGAAGCAGTGCGCTGGGGCCTTGCGCTGCGCTTGGCGCGCAGGCTGGGCGCACAATCGCGCCGCTCGCTCGAGGTGAGCCGGCTGGTGGTGGAGGACGGCGCGCTGGTGCTGCGCCTCGCACAGAGCCACGCGGCGCTGTTCGGCCAACCGACCGAAAAGGATCTGCGCCTGCTTGCCGGGCGTCTGGGGGTCGGCTGGCGGTGCGAAATCGTGCCGGAAATCGATGTCTAGCGCGCGTCCGCCTTCTCGCTCCCAAAGGGCGAGAAATCGGTGTCGATGTCGAACAGGTCGACCCCTTCTGCCGCTTTGAGCTTGTTCACCACCACATAGGTCACCGGCGTCAGCACGGCTTCCCACACCACCTTGAGTGCCCAGTTGGTGATCATGACGGTGATCACCGCCTCGGTCGTCCAGATGCCGTAGAAGGCGACGGGGTAGAAGATCAGGCTGTCCACGCCCTGTCCGACGAAGGTCGAGCCGATGGTGCGGGTCCACAAGGCGCGGCCCTTGGTCCAGACCTTCATCTTGGCCATCACGAAGGAATTGACGAATTCACCCGCCCAGAACGCGGTGATCGAGGCGACGACGATCCGCCAGGTGCTGCCGAACACGCTTTCATAGGTGCTCTGGCAGATTGCACCGCCGGGGACCGCCGGATCGAGCGTCGAGGTGATCGGGCGCGGCCCGCCGAAGCCGCTCGCCGCGCATTCCCATCCGCCGAAGGGGGGCAGGGCGGTGACGACATAGGACATGAAGGCAAGGAACAGCATCGCCGCCGTTCCCACCCAGATCACCCGCCGCGCCTTGGCGAAGCCGTAGATCTCGGTCAGCACGTCGCCGATGACATAGCCCAGCGGGAAGAACAGGATCCCCGCGCCATAGATGAAGGTGCCATCGGGTGCGGGCCACCAGCCTTCGGGCCAGAACGGCACGTCGACAAAGGTCAGCTTGGCCGCACCGATGATGTTCGACAGCAGCAGGATCGCCACGAACGCCGCCATTACGAGGTCGTAATAGCGGAAGGTCACCGGAGCGTGGCTGGTGGCGATAATGCCGTCGGTCGGGTCACGGTCGAAGGCGGCTGCGGGATCGGGAGAGGTGTTTTCCATCGCGGCGAGGGTTAGCGCGATTCCCTTGGCCCGCAAAGCGCGCTATTGGCCATCGCGGCGCGCGCCCGTAGCTCATCTGGATAGAGCGCGAGACTTCTAATCTTGAGGCAGCAGGTTCGAGTCCTGCCGGGCGCGCCAAAGGATCATGGGGAAGATCTTGGACGCATTCTGGTCTTGGTCGCTTGTCGCGGTGGTGCCGCTGCTTTTGGGCACGATGATTGTCGCCCACGAGATCGGGATGCGGCTGCACCTCCGTCTGATGGCGAAATCGCATGAGAGCGATGGGGTAAGCAGCGAGGAGGGGTTTATCCTCTCGGGCGTGCTCGGCCTGTTGGCGCTGCTGATGGCGTTTTCCTTTTCCATGGCGCTCAACCGTCTCGAGGAACGGCGCGATCTGATGCTGCAGGAGGCCAGCGCAGTTGGTTACCTTGCGATGCTGGCGGACGGCCTACCGCAGGAGCAGGCGCGTGCGCTCAAGGCCGATCTGGCGACCTACGCGGCCGCCCGGCTCAAGGCTGCGAAAATGGCTGACGGCGCAGCGCGCATCGCTGCCGCAGAGCGCGCCGCCGCCTTGCGTGAACCGGTTGCAGCCCACGTCCGCGCGGTGCTGCGCGAGGGAACGCCCGGGCCGCTGCCGGTGGCATTGGCGGGTGCCTATGACGCGATCGAGGATACGGCCGTGCGCCGTCAGGCGCTCTCGCAGGCGCACCTTCCCGCACGGGTGTTGTGGCTGCTCGCAGCCTATGCCGTGATCTCGGCCGCCATGCTGGGATATGCGCTCGCCGGATCACGCGCCCGCCACCGGGTCGCCTCGACCACGCTCTATCTGCTGACTGCGCTGGCGTTCGGAGTCATTCTCGATCTCGACCGGCCGCGTGCGGGTGCGATTATGGTCGATCAGATGCCCTTCGCGCAGACAGTCGAAGCGCTTGGCCGGTAAGGCCGGCGCACTCATCCCATCACCCCCGCGCGACGGTTTCCAGCAGTTCGGCGGTGACGGGGTAGCCTGCGTCGCCGAGGATGGTCAGCCATGGCTTGCCGCCATCTTCGACCACCTGCGGCACGATGGTCTTGACCGGGATCGCTTCGGCCTGGGCGCGGGCTTCCTCGTAGCTGGCGAACAGCGCGAGCCGTTCGAGATTGCGGCGGGTGGGGAAGATCAGCTTGATCTCGCCCCGCTCGGCCGCGTCGAGCGCGCCTTGTGCGCTGGTCCAGAACAGCCGGGTGTTCTCGGCATGGTCGATCGAGACTTCGACTGCGCCGGTGCCGAGATTAGCGAGGTAGAAGCGCGTGTCATAGACGCGGGCGATGTTCTCGTTCTTGGGGAACCAGCGCGCGAAGGGCGTGATCTGGCCGAGATCGAGCCGCCAACCAAAGGCATCGAGCACCGGGGCGAGCGCGCCGGTCTCGGCGAGCATGGCGCGCGCGGAAGCGGCACTGGCCGCATCGATATCGCCCGCAAGGCCCAGCGCGAGACCCGTTTCCTCCAGCGTCTCGCGCACGGCGGCGATCTGGTGTGCGACTTCATCGACCGCAATGGCGTGGGCGGCGGCCACGGCTTCGCCCAGCGCGTAGTCCGCCGGATCGACCCTGCCGCCGGGGAACACCGCCATGCCGCCGGCAAAGGTCATGTTGCGCGAACGCACGGTCATCAGCACTTCCGGCGCGCCGCCATCGGGGGCGTTACGGAAGATGATGATGGTGGCGGCAGGGATGCCCTGGGGTGCGGAATCGGTGCTCATTGCCGGAGAGGATGGCGCTGCGGCAAGCGCTTGCCAAGGGCCAAGGCACTCCCCTGCCGGATTGGTTAGGCCTGCGGCTCTATCCTGCCCAGCTTGGGGTAAATGTGTCGGAATGGCTTACACCTGTGCCATCCGGGAGCACTGGCCGAGTAGGAAAAATGGCGGATTTCCGCCAATTTTCAGGTTTGGCATGGCCCGTGCATAGCATGGTGCGGTCCCAAATGGTCTTCGACGAGAGGCGCGACCCTTCCTGGTCTCCGGGTTGCGCCTCCCCGAAAAACAAAAGCGCTCCGCACTGGTCCTGCGGAGCGCTTTTTTGTTGGGCGTTGTTTGTTTGCGCCTCAGGCGCCGGCGCGGGCCGTCCGGCCCGCTTGGCTACCGGCCTGACCGGCCGACGCGCGTTCGGGCTTGCGGCCCTTCGGGCCGAATAGTGCGGAAATCAGGGGTCAGCGCGTTGTGCGCTTATCCAACCTTCGCAACACCCTGTTCGTTCAGAAGCGCCTGCAATTCGCCGGCTTCGAACATTTCCATCATGATGTCGCTGCCGCCGACGAATTCGCCCTTCACGTAAAGCTGGGGGATGGTCGGCCAGTCGGAGAAGCTCTTGATGCCCTGACGGATCTCCATGTCCTGCAACACATCGACGCTTTCGTAGGCCACGCCGCAATGATCGAGGATCGCGACCGCGCGGCTCGAAAAGCCGCATTGCGGGAACAGCGGGGTGCCCTTCATGAACAGCACCACATCGTTGCTGGTGACGAGATCGGAAATACGCGCGTTGACGTCGGACATGGCGGGTGCGGCCTTTGCGGGTTGGCTTGTTCGTTGCGAGGTTACTTGGGGACCACGGTGGTGACTTGCAAGGCGTGCAGTTCGCCGCCCATGCGTCCGCCAAAGGCAGCATAGACCAGCTTGTGCTGCGCCACCCGGCTGAGCCCCGCGAATTGCGGCGCCGTGACAGTCACCGCCCAGTGATCATCGTCGCCCGCCAGATCGGTCAGCGCGATCTCGGCGCCGGGAAGGGCGGCAAGGATCGCCTGTTCGATGGCAGCGGCGCTCATCGGCATGGTTCAGGCCCCGCCGAGCAGCTGGCGGCGGGCCTCGATGGTCATTTCTTCCAGCTTGGCGCGGATATCGGCCTCGCTGATGTCGGCCTGTGCGGCGGTCAGATCGCCGAGCAGCTTGCGGATCACGTCTTCGTCGCCCGATTCCTCGAAATCGGCCTGCACCACCGCCTTGCGATAGGCGTCGGCTTCTTCGGGGGTGAGCTTCATCAGACCCGCCGCCCATTCGCCCAGCAGGCGGTTGCGCCGGGCCGCGACGCGGAAAGCGGCTTCTTCTTCCATCGCGAAGTGGGCTTCCTCTGCGCGTTCGCGGTCTTTGAAATCGGTCATGTGTGAGTGTCCCTTCGGATACGATCTACCGCCAGCGATAGAGGCGGGCGGGCGCGGCTTCAAGCGGCCAGCGCACTAATCCATCGTCACCACGAGCTTGCCCACCGCCTCGCGCGCTTCGAGCTTGGCGATCGCGTCGCCCGCGCGGGCGAGGGGGAAGGTTTCGCTCACCAGCGGATCGATCTTGCCGGCCTTCATCAGATCGAACAGCTCGGCCACTTGCGCGCGGAAGGCTTCGGGCTCGCGCGCTGTGAAGGCGCCCCAGAACACGCCGCAGATATCGCAGGACTTCAGCAGCGTGAGGTTCAATGGCATCTTGGCGATCCCGGCGGGGAAGCCGACCACGAGGAAGCGGCCCTCCCACGCGATGGCACGCAGCGCGGGTTCGGAATATTGCCCGCCGACGATGTCGTAGACGATGTTTGCGCCTTCCGGCCCGCAGGCCTGCTTGAAGGCATCGGCAAGCGCCTTGGAGGCATCTTTGTCCATCGCCTCGCGCGGGTAGATAACGACCGCGTCCGCACCGGCCTTGCGGGCAACCTCGCCCTTGGCTTCGGAGGAGACAGCGGCCACGACGCGCGCACCGAAGGCCTTGGCGAGTTCGATGGCGGAAAGGCCCACGCCGCCCGCCGCGCCGAGGATCAGCACGGTGTCACCCGCCTTGATATGGCCGCGGTCCTTGAGGCCGTGGATGGTGGTGCCGTAGGTCATCAGCAGGCTGGCTGCCTTCTCGAACGGCACGCCGTCCGGCACCTTGAACATCCGCCCGGCGGGGACAACGACCTTTTCAGCAAGGCCGCCATTGCCGATCCCGGCGAGCACACGGTCACCCACAGCAAAGCCTTCAACCCCTTCGCCCACGGCTTCGATCACGCCCGAAATCTCGCCGCCGGGCGAGAAGGGGCGCTGCGGCTTGAACTGGTAGAGATCGCGGATGATCAGGCCATCGGGATAGTTGATCGCGCAGGCCTTGACCGCGACGAGCACTTCGCCCTTGCCGGGGGTCGGATTGTCGACCTCGTCGAGCATCAGGGTTTCCGGCCCGCCGGTCTGGTGGGTGCGAATGGCTTTCATTGTGTCCTCTCCCAAGTAATCTGTGTCAGGCGGCCTCGGTGCCGCGCATCAGCCACGGCTGGGCAGCCGTGCGCGCGGCTTCGTAGCCACCGATCGCCTCGCCCCGCGCCATTGTCAGGCCGACTTCATCGAGGCCGTTCAGCAGGCAATGCCGCCGGAACGGATCGAGATTGAAGGTGAAGCGATCCTGATAGGGGGTGGTGACGGTCTGCGCTTCGAGATCGACGGTGATCTCGAGCCCTTCGCGCGCCACCTCCATAAGCCGGTCGACCGCTTCCTGCGGCAGCACCACCGGCAGGATCCCGTTCTTCACGGCGTTACCCGAATGGATGTCGGAAAAGCTTGGCGCGATGACCACGCGGATACCGAGATCGAGCATCGCCCACGCCGCGTGTTCGCGGCTCGAACCGCAGCCATAATTGTCGCCCGCGATCAGGATCGGCGCGCCCTTGTAGGCGGGATCGTCGAAAACATTGCCCGGTTCCGCGCGCAGCACCTCGAATGCGCCGGCGCCAAGGCCTTCACGGCTGATGGTCTTGAGCCACTTGGCCGGGATGATGATGTCGGTATCGACATTCTTGAGGCCGAGCGGGATGGCGCGGCCTTCGACGCGGGTAAGGGGCTGCATCGGGATTGGTCCTCAGTCAGTCTGGGGCGGCTCGCCCGAGGGGATCGGGCCGGGCTCGGCGGTGTCTTCAGCCTTCTTCTTGCGCTTGCCTGCATAGAGCAGCGCCGCAGCAATCGCAGCTGATCCGATGGCACCCGCAGCGGCAATCGCGGCGTTGCGGGCGGTGTTGTTCTTGGGCTTGTCAGTCATGGCTGGATCAATGCGCCTTGCCGGGGGTGGTTTCAAGGGGGAGGCGTCAAACGAGTTCGCGCACGTCGGCGAGCCGCCCCGTCACAGCGGCGGCGGCGGCCATTGCGGGGCTGACGAGGTGGGTGCGCGCACCCGGGCCTTGTCGGCCGACGAAGTTGCGGTTGCTGGTCGAGGCGCAGCGTTCGCCCGGCGGCACCTTGTCGGGGTTCATGCCGAGGCATGCCGAACAGCCCGGCTCGCGCCATTCGAAGCCAGCCTCGATGAACACCTTGTCGAGGCCTTCTTCCTCGGCCTGCGCCTTCACCAGACCCGACCCGGGGACGACGATCGCCCAGCGCACGTTGTCGGCCTTGTGACGACCCTTCAGCACCGCAGCGGCGGCGCGCAGGTCTTCGATGCGGCTGTTGGTGCAGCTGCCGATGAAGACGTTTTCGATTGCGACCTCGGTCATCGCCATGCCGGGGGTGAGGCCCATGTAATCGAGCGATTTCTGTGCGGCGACGCGCTTGCTTTCGTCGGCGAAATCCTCCGGCGCAGGCACGCGTCCGCCAATCGGCACCACGTCTTCAGGGCTGGTGCCCCAGGTGACGCTGGGTTCGACATCGGCGGCGTTGATCGTCACCGACTTGGCGAAGACCGCGCCTTCGTCCGAATGAAGCGTGCGCCAGTAAGCAACCGCCGCATCCCACTCGGCACCCTTGGGCGCCATCGGGCGGCCCTTGAGATAGGCGAAGGTGGTGTCGTCCGGCGCGATCAGGCCGGCGCGTGCGCCTGCCTCGATGCTCATGTTGCAGACCGTGAGGCGCTCCTCGATGGTCATCGCCTCGAACACGCGGCCGCGATATTCGATCACATAACCGCTGCCGCCTGCCGCGCCGATGCGGCCGATGATGTGGAGGATCAGATCCTTGGCGCTGACGCCGGGGCCGAGATCGCCCTCGACGCGCACTTCCATCGGCTTTGACTGCTGGAGCAGCAGGGTTTGCGTGGCGAGCACGTGCTCGACCTCGCTCGTCCCGATGCCGAAGGCGAGTGCGCCGAGGCCGCCGTGGCAGGCGGTGTGCGAATCGCCGCAGACGATGGTGGTGCCGGGCAGCGAGAAGCCCTGCTCGGGGCCGACCACATGGACGATCCCCTGCTCCTTGGCGGTCGCGGGAATGTAGCGGATGCCGAAGGCGGGGGCGTTGACTTCGAGCGCGGCGAGCTGCGCTGCGCTTTCGGGATCGGCGATGGGGACGGGCTTGCCGCTGGCATCCACCCGCGCGGTGGTGGGCAGGTTGTGATCGGGCACGGCGAGCGTCAGTTCCGGGCGGCGCACCGGACGACCGGCGACCTTGAGCGCCTCGAACGCTTGCGGGCTGGTGACTTCGTGCACCAGATGGCGGTCGATATAGATCAGCGCCGTCCCGTCATCGCGGGTCTCCACGACATGCGCGTCCCAGATCTTTTCGTAGAGGGTGCGGGGGCGGCTCGCCATGATCGGTTCCATCGATTGGAGGAGGGGGAGTGCGGCTGAAACGACACGCCCATAATCCTGTTCCGCGAGCCGTGGCAAGATTGCGGCGATTTCCCGCAGAACAGAGGTGGAAATTGTAACAATTGTGCGCTAGCTTACACCCATGTCAGCAACCACTCCTCCCGCTTCGGCGTTTCTCCATCCGATCAAGGTCGTAGCGGCCGACATCGATTTCATGGGGCACGTCAATAACGCCCGCTATCTCAACTGGGTGCAGGATGCGGTGCTGGCGCACTGGAACAAGCTGGCCCCGGCCGAGGAAGTGGCGGCCAAGGCGTGGGTCGCGCTGAAGCACGAGATCACCTACCGCAAGCCCGCCTTCCTCGAAGACGACGTGATCGCGCAGACCGTGCTCGAAAGCTTCAACGGCGCCCGCGCGTTCTATTCGACGCTCATCAAGCGCGGCGAAGAGGTGCTGGCCGAAGTGCAATCGAGCTGGTGCTGCATCGATGCCGAAACCCTGCGCCCGGCGCGCATCGGCGAACACCTGCGCGAATTCTTCTTCCCCAAGGGGGAGTGAAGCACCCGGGCGCCGCGCCCCCGGTTTAACCCCGCATCACGATGCCGCGCGGCGGGCGGCCTCGCGGAACGAGACAAGCCGCCGCTGATCCTCGTCCCACAGGGCGAGTGTCAGGGGCCGGAACGTCTGCGCGATGGTGAAGCGGTTGAGGCTGTGCAGCTCCGGAAAGGCCGCGAGCACCTTCGGCAAGCGGTAGAACGGAATGCGGCTGGCGAGGTGGTGCACATGGTGCATCCCGATATTGCCGGTGAACCAACGCAGCGGCTGGGGCAGATCGAGGTGCGAGCTGCCCTTGAGCGCCGCATCGTGGAACTCCCAGTTCTCGCGCTTGTCCCAGTGCGCGTGTTCGAACTGGTGCTGGATGTAGAACAGCCACACGCCCGTCGACGCGGCGATCAGGATGGTGGGGATGACAACCAGCAGCGTGTTGCCGATCCCGAAAGCCAGCATCAGCAACGCCAGAACGGCGGCGGTCGCAAGGTTGGTCCCGATCGCGCTGACCCAGTACTGCGTGCCTTCCTTCATCAGTCCGATCGGCAGGCGGTGGCGCAGCAGGAAGAGATAGGCCGGACCGATGCCGAACAGCACCACCGGATGGCGGTAGGCGCGGTAGAACAGGCGCTGGAGCCAGCCGAGCGACTGGAATTCCTTCACCGTCAGCGTATCGACATCGCCGAACCCGCGCGCGTCGAGATTGCCGGTGTTGGCATGGTGCAGCGTGTGCGACCGGCGCCAGCAATCATAGGGCGTAAAGGTCAGCACCCCGAGCGCCCGGCCGAGCCAATCATTGCTCGCCCGCTTGTTGAGGAACGCCCCGTGCCCGCAGTCATGCTGGATGATGAAGGCCCTCAGCAGCAGCAACCCCGCCACCGGGACGAGCGCCAGCGCGATCATGTAACCGTACGAAAGCGCGAACAGCATCGCCAGCACCAGCGCGGCAAAGGGCGCCAGCGTCGCCGCCACTTCCCACACGCTGCGCGCGGTTCGCACCTTGGTGAAGGGCACCAGCGCATAGGCAAGTCTGCGGGGATCGATCGCGGCAGTCTCACCGCCGGCGGTCATCGGCCGGTCGGTCATCACATCGGGTTTCAAGGCGTCACATTTCCGGATTTCAAGAGCAACATCATGTTCACCGCTACAATCCACCGCGCTGCCACAAAGCGCAAGCGCTGAGTTGTCCCTTCGCACCGATGACCTTGGGCGCGCACCGGTATCAACAACTTCAATTCTTATGGTGAACTTCCGTTGGGGATAGTTTCCGCTCGATTCCGCCCGCGACACGCGATAGCCTCCCGCCATCGCGCCCAAGGGAGAGGCGCAGCAATCCAAGGGGGTTTCGCACATGATTGGCATGAAGCCGTTTTCCATTCTCGCAGTCCTGCCCATCGCCGCACTCGCAGTGCCGGCGAGCGCGCAACGCGCGGGCGACAAGATTCCCGACGCCTATATCTGCGTCTTCGATGCGAGCGTGACGGCGGACCGCGTTCCTGCCGCAGCGCGCGGCGCGGCGCAGGCGGCAACGGGTCAGGTCGGCCATGTCTACACCAAGGCCCTGCGCGGCTTTTCGGTGCGGGCCTCGGCGCAGGGCATTGCCAATATGCGCGCGAAGAACCCCTCGATCCGCTATTGCGAGCAGGATCAGGTCGTCACCGCGATCCAGACCAAGGGCGGCAAGCCGGGCGGCGGGACCACCACCCAGCCGCCGCAGGAAGTGCCCTGGGGCATCACCCGCGTGCGCGGCGGCGCGGCCGGCACCTTTGCGACCGCGTGGGTGATCGATAGCGGAATCCAGCTCGATCATCCCGATCTCAACGTCGACACCGCACGTTCGCGCAGCTTCCTGACCGACACCTCGCCCAATGATGCGAACGGCCACGGCACGCACGTTGCCGGCACGATCGCAGCGATCAACAACACGATCGGTGTCGTCGGTGTCGCACCTGGCGCCAGAGTGGTCGCGGTCCGCGTGCTCGACCGGCGCGGTTCGGGCAGCAATTCGGGCGTGATCGCGGGTGTCGATTACGTCGCGCAGAACGGCCGCGCGGGCGATGTCGCCAACATGAGCCTTGGCGGCGGCGTGAGTTCGGCGCTCGATACGGCGGTGATCAACGCTGCGGCGACGGGCGTGCGCTTTGCGGTTGCTGCGGGCAACAGCTCGGCCAACGCGGCCAACTATTCGCCCGCCCGCGCCAACGGCACCAATGTCTACACGGTGTCCTCGTTCGCCAATGGTGACAGCTGGTCGAGCTTCTCGAATTACGGCAATCCGCCGATCGATTTCGCCGAGCCCGGTTCGTCGATCAAGTCGACCTGGATCGGCAGCACCTACAACACCATCTCGGGGACCTCGATGGCAACGCCGCACCTCGCCGGAATCCTGCTGCAGGGGCCGGTCGGCAATGGCGGCATCGTCAACTTCGATCCGGATGGCAAGCCCGATACGATCGGGATCGTGAACTGATCGGCGGCGCCCGGCCTTCGCGCCGGGCGCCCGCTTCTTCCCGTGCGTGCCAGGGGTGTCCCGTCGCACGCATCCACCCATTGTCGCAAACGCAATTGCCGTTTTGCGGTTGCCCTTTATAGGCAACCGGATGGCCCTTCCGTGCGTATATCCGGCATGAGCAGCCCGCATTTCGTCCTGCCCGCGCGGTCTTTGCAGCGCGCTGTCGGCCTGGTGCTGGCGCTGGCGATTGCCGGAAGCTGGCTCGGCATCCACGCCTGGGGGATTTTTGTCTTCGAACTGACGTGGTCGAACTGGCCGCTCGCGCTGGCAGTTGCAGTGGTGCAATGCTGGCTTTCGGTCGGCGTGTTCATCGTATGCCATGATGCGATGCACGGCAGCCTTGTTCCCGGCCATCCCAAAATCAACGGCGCGATCGGCGCGGTTCTACTGGCGCTTTATGCGGGCTTTGCATGGCGGCAGCTGAGGGACGCGCATTTCGCGCACCACAAGCTGGCGGGCCACGCCGGCGACCCCGATTTCGACGAGCACAATCCGGCGCATTTCGGACGCTGGTATGCGACCTTTTTCCGGCGTTACTTCGGCTGGCGTTCGATCCTGTTCGTGCACACCGTGGTCGGCATTTACTGGCTGGTGCTGGATATTCCCATGATCCAGATCGTGCTGCTTTACGGGCTGCCCGCGCTCGCCTCCTCGCTCCAGCTGTTCTACTTCGGCACCTTCCGTCCGCACCGCCATGAAGCGGGCGAGGATGGGACGGGTTTCGCCGACCGGCACAACACCCGCAGCGAGGATTTCGGCACGCTCGCAAGCCTCGCCTCGTGCTTCCATTTCGGCTATCATCTCGAACACCACCGTCGCCCCGACGTGCCGTGGTGGGCGCTACCCGGTGCGCGCCGGGCCGGGGTGGGCAAGGTAGAATTGACTGAGAAGGTGCCCGCATGAGCTGGCTCGAAGTGTTCCTGACCGTCATGTCCTCGTTGATCGGGATGGAGCTGTTCGCCTGGGTGGCGCACAAGTACATCATGCACGGCTGGGGCTGGGGCTGGCACCGCGATCACCACGAACCGCACGACAATATGTTCGAGAAGAACGATCTGTTCGCCGTGGTGTTCGGCTCGATCAATGCCGCGATGTATATCTACGGCTCGCTCTACTGGGACTGGCTGTGGTGGTTCGCTGTCGGCATCTCGCTCTACGGCGTGATCTACACGCTGGTGCATGATGGCCTGGTGCATCAGCGTTATTTCCGCTGGGTGCCGCGCAAGGGCTACGCCAAGCGGCTGGTGCAGGCGCACAAGCTGCACCATGCGACGATCGGGAAAGAGGGCGGGGTCAGCTTCGGCTTCGTCTTCGCGCGCGATCCGGCCAAGCTGAAGGCGGAATTGAAGGCGCAGAAGGAAGCGGGCCTGGCCGTTGTGCGCGATGCAGTGGGCGCCGGGGACGATGGCTTCGAGGTTGTCGGCCGCAATCTCTAGGCCGCGCCAGACCCCTGCTAGACCCCCCTTAGACCCCCTCTAGACCCCGTTTGCCCCATGTTCCACGTGGAACAATGGGCCTTAGTGAAGCCTAGCCGCCGAACTGGGTCAGGCTAAGGTTGTTGCCCTCGGGGTCATGAAACCAGGCGATCTTCGCGCCCGACCCGGGATGGGTCCAGATCCCGCGCGCATCTTGTCCGAAGCCTTCATAGACCGCAAAGGCCACGCCCTTGGCTATCAGCGCATCGATCTCCGCTTCGATATCCGCAACCTGCCAGCCGAGCACCGTATGCGGGTTTGGCTGATGGCCCTCGACCTTCGTCAGTCGCAAGGTTGTGCCAGCCAGATCATAGCTGACCGCGAAGGGATCCTCGCCGGTCTCGGTCAAGCTGAGGGTGTCGGTATAGAAGCTGCGCGCCTTGGCCAGATCGGCGGCGAGGACAAAGCAGACGGGTTTGGCGTTGGTCAGCATGCCGGTTCTCCCCCATGGAGGCGACTGGCTTCGTCCAGCCGTTGCCGGCGCAACCTACGCTATCGCCAGCCGCGCGCCAACCACTCACCCCGCAGCAAGGCGGGCAGCGTGTTCCTTCACCAGCGCGATCATGTTCGGCACGCCCTGGGTGCGGTTGCTCGAGAGCTGGTTCTTGAGATCGAACGGGCCGAGCGCGCCCATCACGTCCATGCTTGCGACTTCGGCGGCGGGCTTGTCCTGCACCGCGGCGATGACGAGCGCGACGATCCCCTTGGTGATCGCGGCATTGCTATCGGCGAGGAAGTGCAGCTTTTCCGCGTCCGTCCCCGCCGGATAGACCCACACGGCGGCCGAACAGCCGCGCACCAGCGTTGCATCGGTCTTCAGGGCATCGGGCATGGGTTCGAGGCTGCGGCCCAGCTCGATCAGCAGGCCATAGCGTTCGTCGCCTTCGAGGAATTCGTACTCCTCGAGAATGTCGGAAAGGGTGCGCATGGGGCGCCCTTTAACGGGGCGCGCCGCCAACGCAAAGGCGGGATTATTCGCTGAGGCCACCCGGACGGGTGAAGGCGTAGTAGATCACGTAGAACCAGCTGAAGAAGCCGTGGACGATCGCCCAGATGATCGACTTGTTGACGCTCCAGCTGATCGCGACCGCGATCGCCGTGCCGAGGCTGATCCCGGCCTGCGCGGCGGTGTTGCGTGCGGTGCTCACAGCTCCACACCGCTGGCGATGGCTTCGAGCTTTCGGATGCGTTCCTTGAGGTCGGCGAGTTCGATACGGGCGGTGCCGAAGCTCGACCCTTCGTCCTGCGCCGCAGGCACAGCCGTGCGGTCAAGCTCCTGCCGCTTCAGATCGAGCCAGCCCTGCCAGCCGCGCAGCAAGGCAGCGGCGATGACAATAAGCCCGATCAGGCTTCCGCCCGTCATGATGAGGGTTGGGTCGAGCAAGGACGTGATCATTCGCTCTTCTCCTGTCTTGCCGCGGGCAGACCCCGCAGCGCTTCGATCTCGGCAGCGATCCGCGCCTGTTCGCGGGCTTCGCCGGTATTGCTGTCGGTGGCGATGCGTTCGAGCACCTTCACCCGTTCGCGCAGTTCGGAAAGCTCGCGGCGGGCGGCTTCCAGTTCCGCATCGCTTTGGCCGTTATCGCGCGGGGCAAACTGCTCGTTGCCGTGCTTGTCTTTGACGATGCCCGCGCGGGTCTTGGCGAACTCGACCAGACCGATGACGATAATCCCGACAAGCGCGACGATGGCCCAGCTGCTCATTACGCCTTGCCCTTGTCCGAGAGGTTTTCGAGCGCACGGTCACGCAGCGCGTCGATCTCCGCACCGAGGTGATAGCCGCCGTCGGTGACGATCCGTTCGACATTGGCGAGCCGGTCCTTCATCGATCCCAGCTCGGCGCGCAGCTCGGCGTTTTCCTGGGTCAGCAGGGTCACGCGGTGCGCCGTTTCCTTGTCCGAGCCCGGCTTCAGGGACTGGCCCCACATGCCTTCAAGCGGATAGCCGTTCTTGATCTTCATGCGGGTGGTCTGGAACGAGGCGATGATCCCCATCGCGCCGAGTGCGAAGCCCGCAGTGATGATCCAGCCGACATAGGGAAGGAACACGTCAATGTTTTCCATCACGCACGCTCCTTCTTGCCGAGGTTTAGCGGCACGCCGGCATCATCCTTGGCCCGCGTATCGCGGAGTGCTTCGATTTCCTCGGCGAGCGAATAGCCGCGATCGGTGACGATCTTTTCGAGCACGATCATGCGATCCTGCATGGCATCGAGCTTGTCGTGCAGCGACTTGTTCTCGGCCTTCAACCGCTGGGTTTCGGCGTTATCCTTGCGCTCGGTCTTACCGCCCCATTCGTCTTCGAGCGGGTAGCCGTGCTTGGCGCGGATCCAGTTGTTGGCGAGCCAGCCGAGGGTACAGACGATCACAATGGCGACGACGAAGCCGGGGTCGTGGAAGGGCATTACACGCGTTCCTTCTTCTCGAGGCCGAGCGGTACGCCGGCATCCATTTCATCAACCCGGCGGGTATCGCGCAGCGCCTCGATCTGGGCGGCGACATTGTAACCGCCGTCGGTGACGATGCGTTCGAGCACCTGCACCCGATCTTCGAGCCGCTGGATGTGGCTGGCATATTGCGCCGCCTTTTCCGCGGTCTGCTCGGCCGTGGCACCGATCTGGATTTCGGCGATGCGCTGCTGATGTCTGGTCCAGATCGCGACGATCGGGATCATCAAGGCGACGATCGGGATCATCACGGCAATCTGCGAAGGATCCATTGTCCTAGTCCCTGT
Source organism: Porphyrobacter sp. LM 6 (assembly GCF_001720465.1). Classification (NCBI taxonomy): domain Bacteria; kingdom Pseudomonadati; phylum Pseudomonadota; class Alphaproteobacteria; order Sphingomonadales; family Erythrobacteraceae; genus Porphyrobacter; species Porphyrobacter sp. LM 6. The sequence continues at coordinate 2,675,271 of NZ_CP017113.1, read as the reverse complement.
AAGCAGTGTTCTGGATTAGCGCAGCCGCTCGATCTCGGCGGTCAGACGCGGGTTGCTGCTGACGTAGTGGGCTTCCACTGCGGCCAGGCGGCGGTCGATGTCGCGGAAGCTCGCCTTGATCTCCCGGGCGGTGCGGCGCGGGCTCTGGCGGACGGACTGCCAGTACTTCTGCTCGTTCGCATCGCGGTAGAGATAGGGCGGCTTCTTATTGAGCACGAAACCGGCGATGAAGTAGGCGAAGATCGGCCAGCCCAGACCCATCGCCAGTGCCAGCGTGCCGAGGCGGACCCACAGGACATTGACGCCGGTGTAGTCGGCAATCCCCGAGCACACACCCATCAGCTTGGCATTGTGCTTGTCGCGGTAAAGCGTTGTGCGGGGGCTGTTCATGCGCGGGTTCCTTTCTTCTCGGCGATCAGCTGTTCAAGCTCGCGGAGCTGCTGGTTGTCGTCGGCGTGTTCGGCGATCAGGCGGCGGGCCGGAGTAAAGGCCGGGTCATCGGTGGCGACCAGGCGTTCGACCGTTTCCATCCGTTGATCGAGGCGCTTGGCGAGGTTGTAGAGTTCCTCCAGCAGCACTTCGTCATCGGCGGTGATGGTGGGGGCTGTCTTCCACTTGGTCATGTAGTGCAGGACCAGCCAGGGCAGGCCGATGAAGAGCGTTGCAACAACGAGTACGACTTCAAACGGCATGGCTTATTCTCCCCCAAGGTCTTTGGCGCTGTCGTCGGCCTTGCCGAGCGCTTTCTTCATGGCTTCCAATTCGTCGTCGATCGCGTCCGAACCGGCGAGTGCCGCAATTTCATCGGCGAGCGACGGGGTTTTGCTTTCCGCGATCTGCAGCGCGTCGGCACGGCCTTCGGCGTAATCGACCCGGCGTTCGAGCTGGTCGAAGCGGGCGAGCGCCTCGTCGGTGCGTTCGGTGCTCATCAGCGTGCGCAGCTTGACGCGGTTCTCGGCGCTTTCGAGGCGCGCGGCGATCGCGGTCTGGCGGCTGCGGGCTTCGCGCAGACGATGCTGGAGCTTCTGGATGTCGTCCTCGTAGGCACGCAGCGCATCGTCCAGCACGGCGATTTCGGTCTTGAGCTGGTCGGCCATATCGCCGGCCTTCTTCTTCTCGACCAGCGCCGCGCGGGCGAGGTCTTCGCGGTCCTTGCTGAGCGCGAGCTGTGCCTTCTCGGCCCAGTCGGCCTGAAGCCGGTCAAGCTTGACGCAGTGGCGATGCATTTCCTTCTGATCGGCGATGGTGCGCGCCGCACTGGCGCGGACTTCGACCAGGGTTTCCTCCATTTCGAGGATGATCATGCGGATCATCTTGGCCGGATCATCTGCCTTGTCGAGCATGTCGTTGAAGTTGGCGGCAATGATGTCACGGGTGCGGCTGAAAATGCCCATGAAGGCTACTCCATCGAGAAACGTATTGGCGCGGTCGCGCGCGGTCATGCGGGCGCTCCCGGATTCGCCGGTGCGTCCTTCAGATTGCGTCGGGGTGGGGCTGCGACGCAAGGCTTCGATTTCCTCGTCGAGCCGCGACAGGCGTCCCGACGACAGCAGGCGGGAGGGGTGGGCCGGAGCATCGCTGTCCAGGTTGGCGCGTGTGGGGCGTGCGCCACCTGCAGCATCTGCGGGGGGACGTCCTGCATGGGGCGCTCCGGCCCGAGGGGGTCAAAGGGGTCGCCCACGTCAGGCGATCTCGATCATCGCGCCGGCTTCCGACACGGGGTGGGCAAGCGGGGCGGCGCTGGCCGCGCCCGGCTGGATCTGCGAGGACAGCGCGATCATCATCACCATCGCGGCAATGCTGGCCATCGCGGCGTGCCCGAGCTTGGAGCTCCAGAAGGCGCTGGCGGCGGGTTGCTGGTTGATCATAGTGGGCCTCCCAAGTGGTGTCCGTGGTCTTGCCCGGTATTTTGCAACCGCCGTGCCAAATCGCGAAAATGGCGGAAATCCGCGACTTTTCGCGGGCTCTGTGGTGGGAGTGTTGGTCTATCTTGCCAAGCATTGGCGTTTTTCGCTATAGTTTGGACATGAAGCTCGAAAGCCAGTTCATCGGCCAATCCGGGGCCTTCCTCGACGCGGTCGAGCGTGCCTCGCGCGCTGCGGCGATGAACCGCCCCGTGCTTGTGATCGGCGAGCGCGGCACGGGTAAAGAACTGATCGCCGAACGACTTCACCGCCTGTCGAGCCGCTGGGACGAGCCGCTGGTGACGATGAACTGCGCAGCGCTTCCCGAAACCCTGATCGAAGCCGAGCTGTTCGGACACGAGGCGGGCGCCTTCACCGGCGCCACCAAGGCGCGCGCGGGCCGCTTTGAAGAAGCCGATCGCGGCACGCTGTTCCTTGATGAACTCGGCACGCTGTCGATGGGCGCGCAGGAGCGGCTGCTGCGCGCGGTCGAATATGGCGAAGTGACGCGCATCGGTGCCTCGCGCCCGATCCGGGTCGATGTGCGGATTGTCGCGGCGACCAATGATGATCTGCCCGCGCTCGCCGCCAGCGGCGACTTCCGTGCCGACCTGCTCGACCGGCTGAGTTTCGAGGTCATCACCCTGCCGCCGCTGCGCGTGCGCGAAGGCGATATCGGGGTGCTGGCAGAGTATTTCGGGCGGCGCATGGCGGCCGAGCTCGACTGGGACCGCTGGCCGGGCTTCGCCGCGCATATCAAGGACGCGCTCGAGGAGCATCCCTGGCCCGGCAATGTCCGCGAGCTGCGCAACGTGGTCGAACGCGCGGTCTATCGCTGGGCCGATCCCGAAAGGCCGATCGCGCATGTCCAGTTCGATCCCTTCGACAGTCCGTGGCGCCCGCGTCCGCCCGAGCACCGGCGCAGCACGCCCGCTGCGCCTTCGCCCAGTGCGGCGTCCAGCCCGGCGCCGGCGATGGCCAATCTCGATGCGGTGGAAGACCTGCGCGCCGCGGTCGACGCGCATGAACGGGCGATCCTCCAGACCGCGCTCGGCAAGCATCGCTGGAACCAGCGCCAGACTGCCCGGGCGCTGGGGCTAACCTATGATCAGCTGCGCCATTGCATCCGCAAGCACGGGCTGATGGAAGGGCAGGACTAGACACCGCCTACGCGATCTTCCCTAGCCGGACGCTTCGGACCGGTTCACCAAGATCGCGGAAAATTCCGGCATCATGCTGGATCAAGCCGCAACCACATCGTGTGAGCAGGACGTCGCGAACTACGGGCGCCGCGCAGCTGCGCGCCTGCGGCTTTCGATCCCGGCACAGCTGGTTTCGATCTACGCCACGCATGACTGCATTCTGCTCGATCTCTCGCGGACAGGCGCGCGCGTTGCCCTGGCCGAGCCGCTGGCGGTGGGCGAGGGCGGCTATCTCAGGATCGGGCGGCTAGAGGTGTTCTGCGAAGCGGTGCGCGCCATGAATGGCGCCGGCGGGGGGCTGAACGGGCTGGTCTTCGATGATCCGCTGACCAACGCCGAGGTGCTTGAGACCCGGCACCATGCCGAGACCTTCGAGCAATCGCGGCGGTTTGCCCTGCGCGAACAGGTCCGCAAATGGGTTGCGGGGGAAAAGTGATCGATCGCGCCGGGTGCGCGCGACACCATGCTTAAGCGCCCTTTAGCAATATCCGTAAGCCGTAGCCGTTCGGCGGTTGTAAGCTGTTTGCCTTCAGACCCCATTCTCATCGAAAAGACGAACGGGGAGCAGCCATGAAATTCAATGTCTCGCGCGGGATTGCGGCTTCGGTCGCCGTGATGGCCATCGGACTGGCTACGGCACCGGTGTTCGCCCATCACCAATGGGGGACCTACGCCTGGGTGGCCGACGGAACCAATCCGATCACCCCGGCTCTGGTCGATAACACCAGCAGCCGCTGGAACGGCCATGTCGCGCGGGCAAACGGCGACTGGAATGCCTCGCCTTTCATCCAGTCGGGTATCGAATATGGCAACAATTCAAGCTGTACGATGGTCACCGGGACGATCCAAGTCTGCAACGCCGATTACGGGGCAAACGGTTGGCTGGGGCTCGCCACGATCAGCCTGAGCAACGGCAAGATCGTCGCCGGATCGACCAAGCTCAACGATAACTACTTCAACCGCGACGCCTATAATAACGACACGTGGCGCCAGCTGGTCACCTGCCAGGAAATCGGCCACGATTATGGGCTGGGTCACCAGGACGAGGATTTCAGCACCGACCTCACGACCTCCTGCATGGAATACACCAACAAGCCCGAAGGCAACGAAGGGCCGGATTTCCATGACTACGAGGAGTTGGCACGGATGTATGGCACCGCGACCACCGATGGCGGCGGCACCAAGCCGACCAAGGGTGGCGGCAAGGGACGTAACCGAGTCGCTCTGCCATCGGTCGGCAATACGCCCGCAAGCTGGGGGCGCCCGACCGCATTCCTGCCCAATGGCAAGCCGTTCCGGTTCGAACGGATCATCGGCAATTACAAGTTCGTCACCCATGTCACCTGGGTGCCGGATGGCGACCATGGCCACGGCGACCATACGCACTGATCACGCTCTGGCTGCGTGAAGGAAGCAGGGCTCGGCAATTGCCGGGCCCTTTTTCATTGCATTTGCGATTTCCTGCGCCTATCTGCGCCCCATCCCGACATTGTCGATCAAGGTTTGGATGCTGGCGCCGCAAGGGGCCGGCCCCGATCGGCTTTGTCCTGAACGTGCTCAAGACTGGACCCGATGACCGACATTGCCCGCCTGACCCAGCTGATCGAACCCGAGGCCACCGCGCTCGGGTTTGAACTGGTGCGCGTGGCGATGCTGCCTTCCGAGGCAGGCGATGGCGGCATGGCGCTCCAGATCATGGCCGAAGATCCCGCAACCGGGCAGCTGGTGATCGACCAGTGCGCCGCGCTCTCGCGCCGTGTCTCGGATGTGATCGACGCGGCCGAGGAAGCGGACGAAGTGCTGATCGAGGGGGCCTACCACCTCGAAGTCTCCTCGCCCGGCATCGACCGCCCGCTCACCCGCGAAAAGGATTTCGCGAACTGGGCCGGCCACGAAGTCCGCATCGTCATGGACAAGGGCTATGACGGCCAGCGCGTCAACAAGGGCGTGCTCGGCGGGCTTGTCGATGGTATGGTGCTTGTCGCCGAAGCCAAGGCGGGCGACGTCCGCCTGCCGCTTGCCGAAATTCATTCTGCGAAGCTCGTCCTCACCGACGCGCTCATCGCCGCCACCCGCCCGCTGGATACCAGCGGGGCTGACGAACTCATCGAAGATACAGAGAAGGCAGACGACTGATGAGTGCCATTTCCGCCAACAAGGCCGAACTCCTCGCAATCGCCAACGCGGTTGCCTCGGAAAAGATGATCGACAAGTCGATCGTCATCGAGGCGATGGAAGAAGCGATCCAGAAATCGGCGCGTAACCGCTACGGGGCCGAAAACGACATCCGCGCCAAGCTCGATCCGCTGACCGGCGATCTGACGCTGTGGCGTGTCGTCGAGGTGGTCGATGTGGTCGAAGACTACTTCAAGCAGGTCGATCTCAAGCAGGCCGAAAAGCTCCAGCCCGGTGCCAAGGTCGGCGATTTCATCGTCGATCCGCTGCCCCCGGTCGATCTCGGCCGTATCGACGCGCAGTCCGCCAAGCAGGTGATCTTCCAGAAGGTCCGCGATGCCGAGCGCGAGCGCCAGTTCGAAGAATTCAAGGACCGTCAGGGCGAAGTCATCACCGGTGTGATCAAGTCGGTCGAATTCGGCCACGTGATCGTCAACCTCGGCCGTGCCGAAGGCGTGATCCGCCGTGACCAGCAGATCCCGCGCGAAGCCGCCCGTACCGGCGAGCGCGTGCGCGCGCTGATCACCAAGGTGGAACGCAACAACCGCGGCCCGCAGATCTTCCTCAGCCGCGCGCACCCCGACTTCATGAAGAAGCTGTTCGCGCAGGAAGTGCCCGAAATCTACGACGGCATCATCGAGATCAAGGCCGCTGCCCGCGATCCGGGTTCGCGCGCCAAGATCGGCGTGATCAGCCGCGATTCCTCGATCGATCCGGTCGGCGCCTGCGTCGGCATGAAGGGCAGCCGCGTGCAGGCCGTCGTGCAGGAACTCCAGGGCGAAAAGATCGACATCATTCCGTGGTCGGAAGACACCGCGACTTTCGTGGTCAACGCGCTCCAGCCTGCCACCGTCAGCCGCGTCGTTCTCGATGAAGACGATGGCCGCATCGAAGTGGTGGTGCCGGACGACCAGCTGTCGCTGGCCATCGGCCGCCGCGGCCAGAACGTGCGGCTGGCAAGCCAGCTGACCGGCCACCAGATCGACATCATGACCGAGGAAGAAGCCTCGGAGAAGCGCTCGAAGGAATTCGCCGAACGTTCGAAGATGTTCGAGGAAGAGCTCGACGTCGACGAAACCCTTTCGCAGCTGCTGGTGGCCGAAGGTTTCGCCGAGCTGGAAGAAGTGGCCTATGTCGATCTTGCCGAACTCGCGAGCATCGAAGGCTTCGACGACGAACTCGCCGAAGAACTCCAGAGCCGTGCGCTCGAAGCGCTTGAGCGTCAGGAAGCCGCACACCGCGAAGTGCGCCGCGGCCTTGGCGTCGATGATGCGCTCGCCGAAATCCCGCACCTTACCGAAGCGATGCTCGTCACGCTCGGCAAGGCGGGCATCAAGACGCTCGATGACCTCGCCGATCTCGCCACCGACGAACTGATCGCCAAGAAGCGTGAAGCGCCGCGCCGCCGGAACAACACCGACGGCCCGCCGCAGCGTCGCCCGCAGCGTGAAACCGACAAGGGCGGCGTGCTGGGCGAGTATGGCCTCTCGGAAGAGCAGGGCAACGAGATCATCATGGCTGCGCGCGCGCACTGGTTCGAAGACGAACCGGCAACTCAGGAGGCCGCCGATGCGGACTCCACACAATGAGCGCCTGACGTCCGACATCGTCGAGCCTGAGCTTCCCGCCGATACGGGGAGCGAGCGGCGCTGTATCCTCACCGGGGCAACCTCGGCGCGGGACACCCTGCTACGTCTGGCGATTTCGCCTGACGGGCTGGTGTTGCCCGATGCCGGGGCCAAGGCGCCCGGGCGGGGTGCATGGATCGGTGTGAGCCGCGCCGCGCTTGAAGAAGCGCTGGCCGACGGCCATTTGCGCAAAGCCCTGATGCGCGCGTTCAAGGGCGCGCCTCTCACCATTCCCGATGATCTGCCCGCACGGGCAGACGCGGCGCTGGCGCGGCACCTTGGCGATCGCCTTGGGCTGGAACTGCGCTCGGGCAATATTGTGCTCGGGTCGGCAAGGATCGAAGAACAGGCGCGCGCCGGGCGGTTGGCCGCAGTGCTCCACGCCAGCGACAGCAGCGAGGATGGCCGGCGCAAACTCGATCAGGCCTGGCGGGTCGGCAATGATGCGGAAGGTTCGGGGATGCGCGGGCAGGTCTTGCCTCTGGACCGCACCGCGCTGTCTGTGGCAATGGGCCGCGACAATGTGGTGCACCTCGGCGTCGCCGGACATCCGGGCGACATGCGTGCGGCCGAGCGGGTACGCCATGCGGTGTCCCGGCTCGCGCAGTTCCGCGGGAGCGAAACAGCGAGCACGCGCGAGAATGATGGCCGGGATGCGTCCGGCAAGGCCGAACTGCCTGCGGGCGGATCGGCGCAATGTGATGAATACGTGAAGGATTGACGAGCGATAATGAGCGACGACGAAAACCAGCGCACCCGCAAGCCTCTGGGCCTCAAGCGGTCGGTCGATGCGGGTGAGGTCAAGCAGACCTTCAGCCACGGCCGCACCAACAAGGTCGTGGTCGAGGTGAAGCGCCGCCGCGTGCTCGGCAAACCCGGTGAAGCGGCCCCGCCGCCCGCGCCCGAGCCGGTAGCAGTTGCCCCTGCGCCTGCGCCCGAACCCAAGCCGGCTCCGGCTCCGGCTCCGGCACGGCCTGCCCCCGCGGGCGAAACCCCGCAGGAGCGCGTGAAGCGCCTCCAGCTGGAAGCCGAGGAAGAGCGGCTGCGGCTGGCCGAGGAAGCGCGCAAGCGTGATGAACTCGAAGCGCGTCAGCGCGAAGAAGAAGAGCGTCGCCGTGCGGAAGAAAACCGCCGCGCCGAGGAAGCCGCCGAAAAGCAGCGCGAAGAGCCGGTTGCAACCCAGCCGGAAGAAGACTCCGCTGCCGAAACGGCCGCTCCGGAAGCCGTCGCGGGCAAGACTGACGCCGCGCCCGCTGCGCGCCGCTTCACGCCTGTTGAACGTCCCGAGCCCAAGCGGCCCGAGGTCAAGGGCAAGAAGAAGGACGACAAGCGCGCCGCGCCGAGCGACGAAGGCAAGGACAACCGCCGTTCGGGCAAGCTGACCGTCACGCGTGCGCTCAACGAGGACGAAGGCCGCCGTGCGCGCAGCCTCGCCGCGCTGAAGCGTGCCCGCGAGAAGGAACGCCGCGGTCAGGGCGGCCCGGCCAAGCCGCGCGAGAAGCAGGTGCGCGATGTGGTCGTTCCCGAGGCGATCACTGTCAGTGAACTCGCCAACCGCATGGCCGAGAAGGGCGCCGACCTGGTGAAGGCGTTGTTCAACATGGGCATGATGGTCACGGTCAACCAGACCATCGATCAGGACACTGCCGAGCTGCTGGTCGAAGAGTTTGGCCACAACATCACCCGCGTTTCGGCGAGCGATGTCGATATCGACACCAGCGAGGACACCGATCCGGAAGAAACGCTGCGCCCGCGTCCGCCCGTGGTCACGATCATGGGCCACGTCGATCACGGCAAGACCAGCCTGCTCGACGCGCTGCGCGGGACCGATGTGGTGAAGGGCGAAGCCGGCGGCATCACCCAGCACATCGGCGCCTACCAGATCACCACCAAGGACAAGTCGAAGATCACCTTCCTCGACACCCCCGGCCACGCGGCCTTCACCGAAATGCGGATGCGCGGTGCTAACGTCACCGACATCGTCATTCTGGTGGTCGCCGGCGATGACGGGCTGATGCCGCAGACGATCGAGGCGATCAACCACACCAAGGCGGCCGGCGTGCCGATGATCGTGGCGATCACCAAGTCGGACAAGCCCGAGTTCAACCCGCAGAAGATCCGCGAGCGTCTGCTCGAACACGAAATCGTGGTCGAAGCGATGTCGGGCGACGTGCAGGATGTCGAAGTCTCGGCCAAGACCGGCGCGGGGCTCGACAAGCTGATCGAGGCGATCAACCTCCAGGCCGAACTGCTCGAACTGAAGGCGCGGCCCGACCGCGATGCCGAGGCGACCGTGATCGAAGCGCAGCTCGACAAGGGCCGTGGTCCGGTCGCGATCGTGCTGGTGACCCGCGGGACGCTTAAGCGCGGCGATACCTTCGTGGTCGGCACGCAGAGCGGCAAGGTCCGCGCGATCGTCGACGACAAGGGCCAGCAGCTCAAGGAAGCCGGCCCCTCGATGCCGGTCGAGGTGCTTGGTCTTGGCGGCGTGCCGTCGGCCGGTGACAACCTCACCGTGGTCGAAAACGAACAGCGCGCCCGCGAAGTCGCCAAGTATCGTCAGGAAATCGCGACCGAAAAGCGCACGGCCCTCGCGCCGACCAATTTCGACACGATGTTCAACAACCTCGCCTCCAACGTCATCGAATTCCCGGTGGTGGTGAAGGCCGACGTGCAGGGCTCGGTCGAAGCGATCGTCAATGCGCTCCACAATCTCTCGAACGACGAGATCAAGGTGCGCGTGCTCAACGCCGGTGTCGGCGCGATCACCGAAAGCGACGTGCTGCTGGCGGCGGCCTCGAAGGCGCCGATCATCGGCTTCAACGTGCGCCCCAATGCCAAGGCGCGCGATCTGGTGAAGCGCGATGGCGTGCGGATGATGTATTACGATGTCATCTATCACCTGACCGACGAAGTCGCCAAGGAGATGGCGGGCGAGCTCGGGCCGGAGCGGATCGAAACCGTGGTTGGCCGTGCCGAGGTCAAGCAGGTGTTCCCGGCAGGCAAGAAGGACAAGGCAGCCGGTCTGCTCGTGCTGGAAGGCGCGATCCGCAAGGGCCTGTTTGCGCGTCTCACTCGTCAGGATGTCATCGTCTCGGCGACCAAGATCGCCTCGCTGCGGCGCTTCAAGGACGATGTGGACGAAGTCCGCGCCGGTCTCGAATGCGGCGTGGTGCTGGAAGACACCAACGACATCAAGCCGGGCGACAACCTCGAAGTCTTCTCGGTCGAGGAGCGTGAGCGGACTCTGTGAGCCTAAGCGACCCGCACTACCCAGACGATGCCGGGCAGTCGCCGCATACGGCGCTGCTCGGCTCGCAGTTCGTCAGCTTCGACGAAGCGACCCAGACGGCGACTATGCGCTTCACCGTCAAGCGCGAGGTCTGCACTTGGCGCGGCGGCGTGCAGGGCGGGCTGGTTGCGGGATATCTCGATGACGTGATGGGCTATGCCTATGTCGCGGCCACCGGCGGCGTCATGGCGCCGCTCAACCTCGACATTTCGATGAGCCTGATCCGCCTGATCCCCGAAGGCGCGACCATCATCGGCAAGGGCCGGTTGGTGAAGGCCGGGCAACGGGTGATCTTCCTCGAAGGCGAATTGCTGGCGGAAGACGGGACGGTCTACGCCCGCTCCACCTCCACCGCGATCCCCACGCCGCGACCCACGCCCGAACAGACCGGGATGGGGCGTTGATGCCCGAGGGCGACCGGGGCTATCTGGCGCTGCTGGGCAGCATCAATGTGGGCGGCAACCGGATCGCCATGGCCGACCTCAAGCAAGCGCTTGTGGACGCCGGGTTTCGCGAAGTGGTGACGGTGGCGGCCAGCGGCAATGTCATCCTGACCGACCACCGCGATCCGGCAATGATCGAAATCGCGCTCGAGCGCGTGATCGCCGCGCGCTACGGCTTCAAGTCCTGCGCCATGGTCCGCACCCGCGATGAAGTGCGCGCCGCGATTGACGAAAACCCGTTCCACGGCACCGGGCCGCAGCATGGGTCCGACAAGATGGTGCACTCGATCTTTCTGAGCCAGCAGCCTGACCCGGCCGATTTCGACCAGCTCGTGGCCGATCACCGCGCCAGAGGCAGCGAACGTCTGGCGATGGGTGACCGCGTGTTGTTTCTCGACTATGTCCACGGGGTGGGTTTATCGGACTTGTCGAACAAGACGCTGGAGCGCAGGCTCCGCTGCAAGGGCACGGCGCGCAACATGAACTCGCTCAAGAACCTCCTGTCGAAGATGAACTGACGCCATGGCCGCCAAACAACCCTTCACCGCCGAACAGCAATCGGTCCGCGTGCTCAAGGTGGGCGAGCGGGTGCGGCACATCCTGTCGGAACTGCTCGCGCGCGGCGAGGTGCATGACGATGTGGTGAGCGCGGCGCATATCTCGGTGACCGAGGTGCGTATGACCCCCGATCTGCGTCACGCCACCGCCTATGTGAAGCCGCTGCTCGGCGCGGGCGAGGGTGAGGTGGTCCATGCCTTGCGCCAGAACACCGCCTTCCTCCAGCGCGAAGTCGCCCAGCGGCTCGGCCTCAAATTCGCGCCCAAGCTGAGGTTCAAGCCGGACGAAAGCTTTGCCGAGGCGGACCGGATCGAGGCGCTGCTGCGCGATCCCAAGGTGCTGCGCGATCTCGGGGGCGAGGACGAATAAGCCCGCCTATTGCGGCAGCATCCGCGCCTTCAATGTGATGTCGACCTTGTTGCCGACGACCAGCTGATAGCTCTTCATCCCGTATTCGCGCCGGTCGATCGTGGTCGTGCCGGTAAAGCTGACCGGCTTGCCCGTCACTGCCGTCGGGTCATTGTCGAAGGTCACCGCCAGTGTCGCCGGGCGGGTTACGCCGCGCGCGGTCAACTCGCCGCTCACGGTCCCGCGGGTCGCGCTCGACAGTTTGAGCGAGCGGCCCACAAAGCGGATCGACGGGTATTTCTCGACCCAGAAGAACTTCTCACCGCGCAGGCGCCCCAGTGTGACCGGATCGGGCGCTTCGATCGCCGTGGCATCGAAGGTCACGTCGATCACGGCACGTTCGGGCGCTCCGGGAACGATCGTTACCGCGCCCTGCATCTTGGGGAAGCGCGCCGTCTTGCTCGCAAGGCCGAAGAACGGCACCTTGGCCGAGACATTGCTGGCCGATGCATCGAGCGTGTAGCGCTGCGGCGTCCCGATCGTGTTGGCGAGCGCGAAGATGGCCAGCAGCGGCAGCACCAGCAGGCGGAGCAAGGTTCTGTCGAATGTCATGCTCAAGATACGCTCCAACCGGGCAAAAGGTTCATTCTCCGGCTCGCCGCGCGCGCGACGAACGGTTAGGCACGCCCCATGGCCAAGCTCTACTTTTACTATGCCAGTATGAACGCAGGCAAAAGCTCGCACCTTTTGCAGGCCGATTTCAATTATCGCGAGCGGGGCATGGCGACCATGCTGTGGACCGCCGCGCTCGACAGCCGTTCGGGCGGGCAGGTGAAAAGCCGGATCGGGCTCGAGCGCGATGCCCATCGTTTCCATCCCGATACCGATCTGTGGGCCGCGGTCACCGCCGACCATGCTGCGGCAACGCTCGATTGCGTGCTGGTGGATGAAGCGCAGTTCCTGACGCCTGATCAGGTGTGGCAGCTCGCGCGGCTGGCCGACGAGGCGGGGATTCCGGTGCTTTGCTATGGCCTTCGCACCGACTTTCAGGGGGCGCTGTTCCCCGGATCGGCCGTGTTGCTGGGGATCGCCGATGCGCTGGTCGAGCTTAAGGCCGTGTGCCATTGCGGGCGCAAAGCGACGATGAACTTGCGGGTCGATGGCGAGGGCAGGGCGGTCAGACAGGGCCAGCAGACCGAAATCGGCGGCAACGACCGCTATGTCGCGCTGTGCCGCAAGCATTTCTCCAAGGCCCTTAACGGATGAATGCGCCCCTTTCCGGCTGGCTGATCCTCGACAAGCCGCGCGGGCTGGGGAGCACGCAGGGCGTGAGCGCGGTCAAGCGTGTGCTGCGCCAGAACGGCTATGCCAAGACCAAGGTCGGCCATGGCGGCACGCTCGATCCGCTGGCCGAAGGCGTGCTGCCGATTGCGCTGGGCGAGGCGACCAAGCTTGCCGGAAGGATGCTGGATAGCGACAAGATCTACGCCTTCACGCTCCGCTTCGGCGAGGAGACCGATACGCTCGATACCGAAGGCACGGTAATCGCCACCAGTGATGTGCGCCCGGCGCTGGCCGAGATCGAAGCCATCCTGCCGCGATTTACAGGCCCGATCGAACAGGTGCCGCCAGCCTACTCGGCGCTCAAGGTTGGCGGCCAGCGCGCCTATGATCTGGCGCGGGCAGGGGAGGCGGTGGAGCTCAAGTCGCGGGCGGTGACGATCCATGCGCTGACGCTCGAAGGGGTGACCGCAGATGACGTCACTCTGGTCGCCCATGTCTCCAAAGGCACCTATATCCGCTCGCTTGCGCGGGACATCGCCCATGCCCTTGGAACCTGCGGCCACGTGACCTATCTGCGGCGCATTAAGGCCGGTCCCTTCCTACAAGAAACGGCGATTTCGCTGGACAAACTGGAGGAAGCCGCTAAGGGCGCGAGCCTTGAACACCTTCTCCTGCCGCTGGAGGCGGGGCTGGACGACATCCCGGCCCTTCACCTCGACCAGACAAGCGCGCAGGCGGTCCGACAGGGCCGGGTGCTGTCTGGCATGCCCCAATCATCCGGGCTCTATCTGGCGAAGCTGGGCACTGTCCCGGTCGCGCTGATGGAAATCACGGATGGGACGGCCACGGTCGTCCGGGGTTTCAATCTTCCCGATGTCGCTGAGTAAGAGAGAAATACTATGTCGGTGACCGCCGAAAAGAAGCAGGAAATCATCTCCTCGAACGCCCGTGATCCCAAGGACACCGGCAGCCCCGAAGTCCAGGTCGCGATCCTCACCGAGCGTATCCGCAACCTGACCGAGCACTTCAAGGATCACCACAAGGACAACCACTCGCGTCGCGGCCTTTTGATGATGGTGAACAAGCGTCGCACGCTGCTCGCCTACCTCAAGAAGAAGGATGTCGAGCGCTACAACGCCCTGATCCAGAAGCTGGGTCTGCGTAAGTAAGAGTTTCGCAGGAAGGCGGCTCGATGGGCCGCCTTTCTCGCATTTGGGGCCAGCAGACATCCGGTCTGCCCGCCTTGGGGCCACACCAGTGCCCCGCACCGGACCGGGACGGTTCTTTCCCCGGCACTAGAGGCCCCGCCCGGCAATATGGCCGCGCGGGTCAGAAGGAAAACCAATGTTCGACACGAAAACCGTATCGCTGGAGTGGGGCGGAAAGACCCTCACTCTGGAAACCGGGCGTATTGCCCGTCAGGCCGATGGCGCCGTGCTGGCGACCTATGGCGAAACCGTGGTGCTGTGCGCTGTCACTGCCGCCAAGAGCGTCAAGGAAGGGCAGGACTTCTTCCCGCTCACCGTGCACTATCAGGAAAAGTTCTCGGCTGCCGGGCGCATCCCAGGTGGCTTCTTCAAGCGTGAACGCGGCGCGACCGAAAAGGAAACGCTCACCAGCCGCCTGATCGACCGTCCGATCCGTCCGCTGTTCCCCGAAGGCTTCTACAACGAAATCAACGTGATTGCGCAGGTCCTGTCGTTCGACGGCGAGACCGAGGCCGATATCGTCGCGATGATCGCGGCTTCGGCTGCACTGACCATTTCGGGCGTGCCCTTCATGGGCCCGATCGGCGCTGCGCGCGTCGGCTTTGTCGATGGCGAATACACGCTCAACCCGAAGCAGGACAAGGCGCTCGCCGAAGGCCGCCTCGACCTCGTCGTCGCTGCCACCGACACGGCCGTGATGATGGTCGAATCCGAAGCCAAGGAACTGACCGAAGCCGAAATGCTCGGCGCGGTGATGTTCGCGCATGACGAGATCCGCAAGGTCATCGGCGCGATCGTCGAACTGGCCGAAAAGGCTGCCAAGGATCCGTGGGTTGTCGATCTTTCGGACAACACCGCCGACATCAAGGCGAAGCTCAAGGACCTCGTCGGCAAGGATATCGCCGCCGCCTACAAGCTCACCGACAAGTCGGCGCGTTCGAACGCGCTGAACGAGGCGCGGGCCAAGGCCAAGGCTGCGTTCGCGGACGAAACCCCGCAGACCCAGATGGTCGCGATCAAGACTATGAAGAAGGTGGAAGCCGACATCGTTCGCACCGCCATCCTCAAGGAAGGTTCGCGCATCGATGGCCGCAAGCTCGATCAGGTTCGCCCGATCGAAGCGATCGTCGGCTTCCTGCCGCGCACCCACGGCTCGTCGCTGTTCACCCGCGGCGAAACCCAGGCGATCTGCACCACCACGCTCGGCACCAAGGATTCCGAGCAGATGATCGATGGTCTGGAAGGCCTGAGCTATTCCAGCTTCATGCTGCACTACAACTTCCCGCCCTATTCGGTCGGTGAAGTGGGCCGCTTCGGCGCGCCGGGTCGCCGCGAAGTCGGCCACGGCAAGCTCGCATGGCGCGCGCTCAACCCCGTGCTGCCGAGCAAGGAAGACTTCCCCTACACCATCCGCGTTCTGTCGGACATCACCGAGTCGAACGGCTCGTCGTCGATGGCGACCGTGTGCGGCGGCTGTCTGTCGATGATGGATGCAGGCGTGCCGATCAAGGCGCCGGTGTCGGGCATCGCGATGGGCCTGATCCTCGAAGGCAGCGACTTTGCCGTTCTGTCGGACATCCTGGGTGACGAAGATCACCTCGGCGACATGGACTTCAAGGTGGCCGGGACCGCCGAAGGCATCACCACGATGCAGATGGACATCAAGATCGCCGGCATCACGCAGGAGATCATGGCCAAGGCGCTCGAGCAGGCGAAGGCCGGCCGTATGCACATCCTCGGCGAAATGGCCAAGGCGCTGACCGGTGCCCGGACCGAAGTCAGCAAGCACGCACCCCGCATCGAGACGATCCAGATCGACAAGTCGAAGATCCGTGATGTCATCGGCACCGGCGGCAAGGTGATCCGCGAGATCGTCGCTGAAACCGGCGCCAAGGTCGACATCGACGATGAAGGCGTGATCAAGATCTCGTCCTCGAACCTCGACGAGATCGAAGCGGCCAAGAAGTGGATCCTCGGCATCGTCGAGGAAGCTGAAGTCGGCAAGATCTACAACGGCAAGGTCGTTAACATCGTCGACTTCGGTGCGTTCGTGAACTTCATGGGCGGCAAGGACGGCCTCGTGCACGTCTCGGAAATGCGCAACGAGCGCGTTGAAAAGCCGACCGATGTCGTCTCCGAAGGCATGGAAGTGAAGGTCAAGGTTCTCGAGATCGACCAGCGCGGCAAGGTCCGCCTGTCGATGCGCGTGGTTGACCAGGAAACCGGCGAAGAGCTGGAAGACACCCGTCCGCCGCGCGAACCGCGCGAGCCGCGCGGGGATCGTGGTGACCGCGGCGGTGATCGTCGTGGTCCGCGCGGTGACCGTGGTGGTCGCGGCGGCGATCGTGGTGGACGCGGCGGTGACCGCGGCGGCCGTGATCGCGACAGCGGCCCGGCCGGTCTGCCTGACTTCCTGAAGGACTGATCGCCTCATCCGAGGCACAAACAACGGCCGTCCGGAGCGATCCGGGCGGCCTTGTTTTTGGAATTGTGACAGATGCTCCAGCGCGAACTGATCGACACCACCCAGATCGAGGACGGTGTCACTCTCGAACTCTACACCCATGCGGGTCACTTCATGATCGTGATGGGGCGCAACGAGCTGATGAGCACGCGGATGCGCTTTTCCGAGGAACAGCTCGCCGACCTCACTCTGGACCGGCTCGGCAAGGACAACGCCCGTATCCTGATCGGCGGCTATGGCATGGGCTTCACCTACCGTGCTGCGGCGACCAAGCTGGGAGCGAAGGCGCAGATCGTGGTCGCCGAAATCTCGGAGGCGATCATCGACTGGGCCAAGGGGCCGATGGCGGCGCTGACGGGTGAGGGCCTGTCGGACCCGCGCCTCGACCTGAAGATCTGCGATGTCGCTGCCCTGATCGACGATGCGAACGATGGCACCTGTGCCAAGTTCGATGCGATCCTGCTCGATGTCGACAATGGGCCCGACGGGATCGTGCGCGATGCCAACAACCGGATCTATTCGCGCACGGGCCTTGCGAAAGCGCGGGATGCCCTCGCGCCGGGCGGTATCCTTGCGGTGTGGTCGGCCGGGCCTGACCCCGCGTTCCGCAAGCGGCTTTACGATACGGGGCTGACGGTGACCGAATGGAACGTGCGATCGCGCCCCAACAACAAGGGCGCGCATCACATCATCTGGTTCGCTCAGAAGTCGTAGATCAGCGTCACGCGGCTGAGGGTGTCGGTCTGCACCGCGCCCGGGGGCGGGTTGCTGTCATATTCGACCGCGTAGGAGAAGCGTGCCGATAGCTTGCTGCTGATCGCGGCATTGAGGCCGGTAATGAGATCG
Organism: Porphyrobacter sp. LM 6; assembly: GCF_001720465.1. Taxonomy (NCBI): domain Bacteria; kingdom Pseudomonadati; phylum Pseudomonadota; class Alphaproteobacteria; order Sphingomonadales; family Erythrobacteraceae; genus Porphyrobacter; species Porphyrobacter sp. LM 6. The sequence goes on along the minus strand of NZ_CP017113.1, from coordinate 2,657,919 downwards.
AGCGTGGTGTTGCGCGAATCGATGATCGCGACCGCCGATCCGCCGGTTTCCGCCACCGCATTGGTATCCTGCGTCAGCGTCAGCCGCTTGGTGATGTTCCAGTCGAAATCCACGCCGGCAAGCCCCGCGATGCGGCTTTCGCTGCGGCCGTCGGTGAATTCGGTGACGCGGTAAGCCGGGCCGGCCTTGACCGACAGCTTGAGGTCATCGGCGTTGAACACCTGATAGCCGATGCCGCCCGATGCTGCATAGCGACCCAGGAACCCCTGGAACCGGTCGCGCTCATATTGCCCCAGCGCATAGACGTAGACGTTGCCGGAGAGATTGAAGTTGGGCTCGTAGCGTGCAAGGAACTGCTCGCGCGTGGTGACCCCGTTGGCGCGCTGGTAATCGACGCGGGCGGTGAGGCGGTGGCGCCAGTCGATGCCCTGCCGGTCGGCGGTGAGCCCGGCGGTGATGCCGGTGTTGAACGAATTGCCCGTGGCGCGGAACGCCCCGAACTCGCCCTTGCCGGACCAGTTCTCGAACAGACCCGCGGTGCGGACCTCTTGCTCTTTCGCGGCGGCAGCGGCGGCCTTGGCCTCGGCGAGCTGCACGTCGTAGGCCGCGATGATCGCATCGAGCTCGGCGCTATCAGCCGGATTGGTGGTGCGCGCCAGATCAATGACCGTGCGGACCTTGGTCTCGTCACCGGTCGCGATGGCGGCATCGATCATCGCGCGCACAGACTCCGGGAGCGCGGCCAACGCAGCGCCGGATTGAAGCGCAAGACCGAGCGCGGCAATCGCGCCGGCAAGGCGAGCGATTTTCATCACGCGCCCGTCTGCGATTAGCGCACCCGCGGTCCGCCAAACGGCAGCGGCGGGGGCGGACGGCGCACGCCGCGCGGCAGCTGGGCCTGGTAGGCGCGGCCGCAATGCTCGACGCAATAGGGGAAACCGGGGTTCACCTGCTCGCCGCAGAAGTGGAAATCGGGCTCGCCCGGATGGCCCATCGGCCAGCGGCACACCTTGTCCGACAGATCGAGCAGGCTGGTCTTGCCGGCGATCTCGGGGCTCGGTTTGGCCGGCACCAGACGGCGCGGCGGGGCAGGGGGGATCGGAGCCTGCTGGTCACCCGGGCCCTGCCGCAGGAAGCCGCCGGGGCCGACCGAGACGATCTTGGGCAGATCGGCCTGCGGATTGGGCACAGGCTGCGAGGGCGAGGCAGCCGCTTCGGTGTTGGCGGTGTCGCGTGCTGCGGGGGCGGCTGCGCGGGGAGCGGCGCGTTCGGCCGTCGGGGCGGCAGCGCTTCGCTCAGCCGGTTCGGTGCGCGGCTCGGGCGCGGGACGGGCAGGGGCGTTGGCCGGCTTGCGCGCAGGCGCAGCGGCCTTCTTCTTCTCGTTGGCCTTGACCGGGGACGGGCGGGCCTTGAGCCCCAGGCGGTGCGCTTTGCCGATCACGGCATTGCGGCTGACCCCGCCGAGTTCGGTGGCGATCTCGCTGGCGGTTGCGCCGCCTTCCCACATTTTCCTGAGCGTCGCGATGCGCTCGTCCGTCCAGCTCATGTGTTTTACCTGTTCCTGTGCCCGCTTGCGTGTTGGCGGCCGGTGCTTGTCATGGAAGCCAGCGCGGCCTAGGCACCTGTGCCATGGCCGAACCTGCTCCTGCAAACCCTGTCGCGAACGCTGCTCCCGTGACCGAAAAGACGCCCGATGACAAGACCGGCGGGAGCACCCGGTTCAGTCCGCACGGCGTGCCGGTGATTACCGGGCTCAACCGCGTGGGTCTGTATGCCCTCTATATGAAGGAGGTGCGCCGGTTTCTCAAGGTGCAGACGCAGACGATCTGGGCTCCGGCCTTCACGACGCTGCTGTTTCTGGTGATCTTCACCGTCGCATTAGGCCGAGAGGGGCGCGAGGTGCTCGGCGTGCCCTTCGCCAGCTTCGTCGCACCGGGGCTGATCGTGATGGCGATGATGCAGAACGCCTTTGCCAATTCCTCCTTCTCGCTGCTGTCGGGCAAGATGCAGGGGACGATCATCGACCTGCTGATGCCGCCGCTATCCTCGGGCGAGCTGATGATCGGCATCCTTGGCGCCGCGATCACCCGCGCGATCGCGGTCGGGTTCACGGTCGGGCTGGCGATGGCGCTGTGGCCGGGGGTTTCGCTCGGCATGGCGCATCCTTGGGCGGTGATCTGGTTCGGGCTGATGGGATCGCTGATGCTCGCGACGCTGGGGCTGGCGACCTCGATCTGGGCCGAAAAGTTCGATCACAACGCCGCGATCACCAATTTCATCATCGCGCCGCTCTCGCTGCTGTCGGGTACGTTCTATGTGATCGAGAACCTTCACGGCGTGTTCCAGGCGGTCAGCCGCGCCAACCCGTTCTTCTACGTGATCTCGGGCTTCCGCTTTGGCTTTCTCGGGGCAAGCGACATCGGGGCGGAAAGCCATGTGCTGGCCGCAGGTGCCGGCCTGCTGGCGCTCAATCTTGTGATGATTGCTGCCGTCTACGCGCTGCTGCGCTCGGGCTGGAAACTCAAGAATTGATGGTGTTGGGCCGCCAACCCGGACGGGACGGCGCAAGACAGATCAATGCGTGAGCGAGCGGCGCATCCGGTAGCGGCCATCCTTGAAATTGTCGAACAGCTGCCGCACGGTCGGGTGATCGACCGGCCCGCCTTGCGGATCGGCCACCAGATTGCCCTGGCTGACATAGGCGACGTAGGACGAATCCTCGTTCTCGGCGAGCAGGTGGTAGAACGGCTGGTCGCGCGGCGGGCGCATCTCTTCGGGGATCGACTGGTACCATTCCTCGCTATTGGCGAACACCGGATCGATATCGAAGACCACACCGCGGAAGGCAAACAGCCGGTGGCGGACGACATCGCCGATGCCGAAGCGGGCGCGGGTCTGGCGCGGGGCGATGATGGTGCGCCCTGCCTGCATCGAGAAGAACTCTGCGCGGTCCATGCGCTGCAATATGGACCGTCGCTGCGGCAAAACAAGCGGCGGTCCTGCGCGGAGCCAAGATATGCCCGCATTTTATGCCGCGACAGGACTTGGCAAGCCGCAGGGCTTGGGCTAACGGGCGCGCTTCCAGTCGCCTGCCGCACCGACCACGCGGCGCCAAGACGCGCGACAGGCCTCGCGGAGAGGTGGCAGAGTGGTCGAATGCGCCGCACTCGAAATGCGGTTTACCGGCAACGGTAACGTGGGTTCGAATCCCACCCTCTCCGCCATTCATCCCATTGGAATCATTCTATTCCATGGGTTTTGCGCGAAAAATCCCGTGCATTTCAAGGGTTATAGGCAACAGCCTCTCCACCGCACATCTGCGGTGCCGGGGCAAATTTGCTCTCTTCAGCCCGATATTCTCCGAAGCTCTCGACCGGACCTAATTTAGTGGATTATCTTATCGCATTGAAAGTGAAGAACTTATTTTACATTCTGGTTGAAATTTTGAGATAAGCACTCATTCGTCGAGCACGCCCCATCATCAACTCCGCTCTATGCCTCGGCCCCAGATGGCAGCAACTATGCACTGATCCAAATGTGATTTCTGTGCCATTCGAGCCGACTTTTGTGCTCATCGGAAAGCACGAGTGTCGGCGACGTTGCTATCCCTAGGGCTTCTTGAGCACTTCCCCCCAGGCGCGGCGAAGGTACTGCACGCCCGCGATCATCAAATGTTACAAGGCCGCTATCAAAGGCCGCGTCCCAAAGGGCTGAGAGCAATAGGCCATTGTGGACGTTCAAGCGCTCTTGGTCCGTATGGCATTCTGCCCATGGGATAATATGGGAGGCCTTCAAGAGTGCAGGCTCCCTGATTCCGGTCAATGGGCAGGCCGCATTCCAGTAGTCCATTAAGGCAGATCGGAAGCGATCCTGACCTATGCGAGCTTTCTGAAGTCGTTCTGCCTCTGTGTCTCCCAGGCCAGCGATATCCCTGAGGTACTCTTCATACGGCAATGTCGGAAGGCTCAGTGACAGGCGGTACACGATACTGACTGCTTCGAAGAGCGCGCCCCGATCTGGAAAGGCAAAGGCGCCTGAATGACCTTTTGCACATGGTTGCGCCGGTTCAGCTTTCAGCTCCCGCGCAGCCCCAGGGTGAGCGACGGATAGGAAGAAGGGGCCAGACATGCCGTTTTTTGTAGCTGCGACGGCTATTTCACCCGGAGCCGAGGCAGACGAAAAGAACAGCCACCCAGCTGCCTGCCCCTGAGCTATACGATAGCCATGCTCGTTAGCAGCATCCTGGAGCTCTGATTGCAAGGCAAAAGGGTAATCGGTCAGGCGCGTCTTTGTATCGATCATGACACTGGTTCACCCTCAACCTCATGAACCACATACTGACGGAAAGCATCTGCTGTAGTAAAGCATCTGAACCCAGCTGAATTGGCCAAAGACATTAACTCGGCGCTTTCGTCAATCAGGACCGCGACTGCCTCGGTCAGCTCCTGTCGGACGCCCTGAGGCCACGCAATGTCGAGAACGGCTCGCTGTTCGCCGGTGGCATCATCCACCAGCTCATAGCCCAATAAGCCCTCCGCCAATCCGCGACTTTGCACCCATGCATTGAGCTCGACCAATTCGTTCTCTTCTGCCTCAGAGGCAAAGCCGCCGATTACTGCTGGCGCAGCAAGAACAGGCGCAGCATTCGATAGCCAGCGTGTTGATTGCCACTGAGATCTGACCCGGGAGGGGCATAAATTTCCACTGAGAAGTGACCCATGTTCTGACCTTTCCCCCTGGCTTTGGTGTCGGGGGAACGAGGAGTGATCGACATGGCGTTACTGAGTGTAATCCGACGCTGGCATTTCCGGCAGCACATCCCGATCCGAGAGATTGAACGGCGCACGGGATTGTCGCGCAACACGATCCGCAAGTACCTGCGGGCGGATACGGTCGAGCCGAAGTTCAAGGTTCCAGCACGGCCGAGCAAGCTGGACCCGTTTGCGGAGAAGCTATCGGCCTGGCTGCGGATCGACGCCGGCAAGTCGCGCAAGCAGCGGCGCACGGCCAAGCAGATGCACGCGGATCTCGTGGTTTTGGGCTACGATGGTTCCTACAACCGAGTAGCGGCGTTCGTGCGGGCTTGGAAGGCCGACCGTCAACGCGACGCCCAGACCAGCGGGCGCGGGACTTTCGTGCCGCTGGTGTTCCAGCCAGGCGAGGCATTCCAGTTCGACTGGAGCGAGGACTGGGCCATAATCGCCGGCAAGCAGACCAAGCTGCAGGCCGCACACACCAAGCTGGCGCACAGCAAGGCCTTCATCGTGCGGGCCTATCCGCTCCAGACCCATGAGATGCTGTTCGACGCCATGACCCAGGCCTTCCGGGTTCTGGGCGGCGTGCCGCAGCGCGGGATATTCGACAACATGAAGACCGCAGTCGACAAGATCGGCACTGGCAAGGCCCGCCAGGTCAACGCCCGCTTTGCCGCCATGGCGAGCCACTATCTGTTCGAGCCCGAGTTCTGCAACCCGGCCTCGGGATGGGAGAAGGGTCAGGTCGAGAAGAACGTTCAGGATGCACGGCGGCGACTGTGGCAGGTGATGCCTGCCTTCCCGGATATCGATGCGCTCAATGCCTGGCTCGAGGCGCATTGCATCGCGCAGTGGAGCCAGATCCAGCATGGTGTTCTGCCCGGGACCATTGCCGATGTGCATGCCGCCGAGGTTGCCAGCCTGATGCCGCTGGGGCGGCCCTTCGACGGCTTCGTTGAGCATGCCAAGCGGGTATCCCCGACCTGCCTGATATCGTTCGAGCGCAACCGGTACAGCGTGCCCGCCTCCTTCGCCAACCGGCCGGTGAGCGTGCGGATCTACCCCGAACGCATTGTCGTAGCGGCCGAAGGACAGATCCTGTGCGAACATGGACGGGTCATCCAGCGATCCCACGATCAACCGGGACGGACGATCTATGACTGGCGGCATTACCTCGCGGTGGTCCAGCGCAAGCCCGGTGCCCTGCGCAACGGCGCCCCCTTCACCGAGATGCCGACAGCGTTCCGGCAGCTACAGGGCCAGCTTCTGCGGCATCCCGGCGGCGACAGGGAGATGGTGGAGATATTATCGCTGGTCTTGCACCATGACGAACAGGCCGTGCTGCGTGCCGTGGAACTGGCGCTGGAGGCCGGCGTGCCGACCAAGACCCATATCCTTAACATCCTGCACCGCCTGATCGACGGCAAGGACGCTACTCCGCCAAGGATCGATGCCCCGCAGGCTCTGATCCTGCGGCGCGAACCCAAGGCCAACGTTGCGCGCTACGACACGCTGCGGAACAAGGATCTGCGTCATGCGTCATGATCCCGCCAGTGCCGCCGTCGTGGTCATGCTGCGCGCACTCAAGATGTACGGCATGGCCCAGGCGGTCAGTGACCTGACCGAGCAAGGGGCGCCCGCATTCGCTGCAGCCGTCCCCATCCTCTCGCAGTTGCTCAAGGCCGAACTTGCCGAACGAGAGGTCAGGTCCATCGCCTACCAGATCAAGGCAGCCAGGTTCCCCGCCTATAAGGATCTGGCCGGGTTCGACTTCGCTTCCAGCGAGATCAGTGAGGCCATGGTTCGCCAACTCTACCGCGGCGAGTTCATCGATGGCGCCGACAACGTGGTGCTCATCGGTGGGCCCGGCACCGGCAAGACGCACATTGCCACCGCGCTCGGCGTGCAGGCCGTCGAGCATCATCGCAAAAAGGTCCGCTTCTTCGCCACCGTCGATCTGGTCAATGCGCTGGAACAGGAAAAGGCCATGAACAAGGCCGGTCAGCTTGCCGAGCGCCTGCTGCGTCTCGACCTCGTCATCCTGGATGAGTTGGGATACCTGCCGTTCAGCCCATCAGGCGGCGCGCTTCTCTTCCATCTGCTCAGCAAGCTCTACGAACGCACCAGCGTCGTCATCACGACCAACCTCAGCTTCAGCGAATGGTCCGGCGTGTTCGGCGATGCCAAGATGACAACCGCGCTGCTCGATCGGCTCACTCACCACTGCCACATCCTCGAGACCGGCAATGACAGCTTCCGGTTCAGGGACAGCTCGGCAGCACCCAAAACCAGAAAGGAAAAATCACCCGCTTGACCCACCGCCCGCATCGCGGGACATAACCATCACCCGGGTCACTTCTCGATGAAAATCCCGGGTCAGATCTCAGTGGCAATCAACAAGCCGTAGGCTGTATCCAGCTCAGGCATGTTCCTGAAGTTCATCCCGTATATCCCCGCTATGGCCGTCGGGACCGCAAGGATGGCCGCCCAGGCCGCGAGTTGGCGCGTGATGACACCTGTTCTCTGCGCTTCCAGCAGGCTGCTGAATTCGAAAACAGTGGACAACACCTGGAGGAGGCCGTCGACCATGGACTGAACGCGATCGACATGGTCCGCGACGTCGTTGAAGTAGGGGCGAACTTCAGCGCTGATGCATGGAAAGTGTCCGCGCACGAGCTTGCGCACCAGCTCCGCCATAGCGCCGAGCGTACGCTGAAAGCGCGTTAGCTCGCATCGTAAGCCGAAGATGCGGGCGACTTCCTCTCGCCCGAGGAAATCGTCGAGCGACCGCCTCTCCATCTCGAGAACGTCATCTTCGATCATTTCGAAGATGGGAAGATACTGATCTACGATCCGGTGCAGGATCGCGTGAAGGACGTAATCGACGCCCTTTCCGAACTGGGCGGGCGAGCCCTCCAGTTGCTCTCGAAGATTGCCCAATGCCCCGGCGTTGCCGTGGCGCACGGTGATGAGGTGGTTATGGCCAGTGAAGATCGCCGTTTTGCCGTAGCGTATGCGATCTCCAACCAGCTCGGCCGTCTGGGCGACGACGTAAAGCTCGCCATTGTAAACTTCGAGCTTCGGCGGGCACATCGGGTGCATCGCGTTGTCGATCGCCAATGGATGCAGATTGTAGGTCGCCTGAAGCGTCTTCAGTTCGCCTATTGACGGCTCGCTGAGCCCAATCCAGCAGAAGCCCGAACGGCTCTTGTCGAGCTCGACGCGCTCGTCGATCGCGACTTCGCGGATCCGCCGACCCTCGTTGTAGTAATACGCGGCGATGACGCTCATGCCGGCCTCGCCGGGATGAGCAGGCCCCGCTGCACAGCTGGCCGAGCAAGGCCGCGGTCTAGCCACGCTCGGACGTTCCGGTGATCGTCAAGGCGCAGCAGGTCGCCGGCGTCATAGCTGCCGACCAGGGCATTGACCCAGCCGAGCGTCGCAATGTCGGCGACGGAGTAGTCCTCGACGATCCAGTTGCGCCCTTCGAGCTGGCGATCCAACACCCCCAGGAGGCGCTTGGACTCGTCGGCGAACCGCTGCTGAGGCCGCTTGTCCTCATAGTCCTTGCCGCCCCAACGCAGGAAGAAACCCAGTTGACCGAACATCGGGCCGATCGCCGACATTTGGAAAAATACCCAACTGAGCGCTTCGTAACGCCTGGCTGCCGCCGCTGGGATCAGTTGGCCGGTCTTCTCGGCAAGATAGACGAGGATCGCACCGGATTCCCAAAGACCGAGCGGCTCACCGTCCGGACCGGATGGGTCAATGATCGCGGGTATGCGGCCGTTGGGATTTAGAGACACGAAAGCCGGGTCTTTGGTCTCATTCCGGCTGATGTCGATGAAGTGCGGCTCGTATGGGAGGCCGGTCTCCTCCAGCATGATGGAGACCTTGACGCCGTTTGGCGTCGGAGCCGCATAGAGCTGCAACAGATCAGTGTTGGAGGCGGGCCAGCGCTGAGTGATCGGAAACGATGAAAGGTCTGGCATGCTGGGCGATCCCACAACGTGATTTCAGCGAAGAAGCGTGACCGCCTGATTGGCTGGCTCGGGGACCGCATCGCTGGTCGATGCGGTCCCGATGCTTACGATCCAGGGGCTTAGCCGCGCTGGCCGTTGCAGCTATTCCGCTGCCTCTCCGGCGGTGCGCTGAGTGTCGCCAGCGTCATTACGTTTGGGGAGCACCCAGTTTGCGCGAGGGAAATGGCAGGTGTAGCCACCCGGCCGCTTCTCCAGATAATCCTGGTGCTCTGGCTCTGCTTCCCAGAAATCCCCAACGGGTTCGACTTCGGTGACCACCTTGCCGTCCCACAGTCCGGATGCGTCAACATCAGCGATCGTGTCTTCTGCGACGCGCTTTTGTTCGTCGTCGACGTAGTAGATGCCCGACCGGTATGAGAGTCCGCGGTCATTGCCCTGACGGTTCTTCGTGGTCGGATCGTGGATCTGGAAAAAATACTCCAGGATGTTGCGATAGTTCGTCACCTCGGGGTCGAAGATGATTTCGATCCCTTCGGCATGCGTGCCATGATTGCGATAGGTGGCGTTTGGCACGTCGCCACCGGTGTAACCCACGCGGGTCGAGACGATTCCGGGCTGCTTGCGGATCAGATCCTGCATACCCCAGAAGCACCCGCCTGCGAGAACAGCGCGCTGCTGCATGTTAGGCCTCCTCTACTTGATCGAGATATTCACCGTAGCCCGCGGCTTCCATCTCATCGCGTGGGATGAAGCGAAGCGCTGCTGAGTTGATGCAGTAGCGCAGGCCGCCGCGGTCGGACGGACCATCCGGAAACACGTGACCGAGATGGCTGTCGCCGTGTACTGAGCGAACTTCAGTCCGTACCATCCCATGCGAGCTGTCTCGAACCTCGTTGACGTGCGCCGGGACGATCGGCTTGGTGAAACTCGGCCAGCCGGTGCCCGACTCGAACTTGTCCGTCGACGCGAACAACGGCTCACCGGATACGACGTCGACGTAGATGCCCGCCTCCTTGTTATCGTTGTACTCGCCGGTGAAGGGCCGCTCGGTGCCGTCCTGCTGGGTGACCCGGCGCTGTTCCGGCGTCAGGCGCTCAATTGCTTCCTTTGATTTCTCAAACTTCATGATGGTCTCCAATACTTAGTTAGAGGTCCAGGCACACTACGTTCAGTTTATCTTTGCGGTGGTCGCCTCAACTATCGCAGCGGCTCCAGTTTTTATCCAATACGTCGTGTGTATAGTTTTGATACCGCCCGTGCACTTTGCTTGCGAGGTCAACTCCACTCGTAACGCGCTGCGAGTTGTGCAATTTTCCGTATCTCGACCGGCGCCGTGGACCCTGAAACGGTCGCGATCACCACCTCACGTTCCAGGGCGAAACCCTCAATCGGTCTGGTTACCAAGCCAGGCGCGGCAGCCGATCGTTCAGGCAGAATGCAAATCCCCCGCCCTTCAGCGACGACACGCTGGACCCAATCATCTCGATCTGAGCGAAAACGAGGGCGGACGAGCACCTCCCGCCGAGCGAAGTGATCGAGGATCTGATCGCGGAACTCGCATTTCAGCCGATCCACGAACGGGAAGGCCAGGAGGTCTTCGCCGCGAACGGTGTCGGTCTCCGCTAAAGGGTGATTGACGGAGCAGCCCAGCACGAACCGTTCCTTGAACAGGGGCCGGACATCGAGCTTGCGGTCCGGTCTCGATTCGCGGGGTAGGATGCAAGCATGGTACTTACCTGAGAGCACCTCCGACGTGTCTTCGCTCGACTGTAGCGAATGCAGTTTGATCTCGATTGACGGAACCTCTTCCAAGGCGCTGTCGAAAAATGTCGTGAAAGCCTTTGGGCCGACCGTCGGAGCGACCGCGACATCGAGAACGCGGTGTCGTCCCATGGCCCAGTTTTCCGAGTGATGCCTTACGCTTTTCATCGCGACCAGCATGCGGCGGAACTCGAGTTCGACATCCTGACCGAGGCCGGTGAGCCTGCTGTTCTTCCCGTCACGATAAATCAGCGGTCCACCAAGTTCTTCCTCCAGGCGGCGGATCGCGCGGGTCAGGCTTGGTTGGGAGACACCACTAAGACGAGCAGCTGCCGTGAAATTCAGCGTCTCGGCCAAGTTGATGAAATAGCTGACCTGATTGAGTTCCATAGCCCTTCGGCCCGTGCGCCTGACAGATGCTACCGCTGACTGAACGTCCCCCGCGGACGCCCTACAGAAGTATGCGCGACGCATATAATCATGACCGAGGGGCTTGTCTATATGCGCCACGCATATAAAAGAGATGTCCTGCGGTGCTGGGTTTGGTCGCGAATATGTCGATCGGTTCGGCCGAGTTTGCGCGCTGGCACGCTCGCACCGCGGCGTGTGGGAGGCTCGAAGACATGGCAGGCACTGCGTTCACGTTTCTCAACGCGGCAGGTTCACGGATTTCCGGGCGGCTAGAACCCCCGGAGGGAACACCTCGCGGCTGGGCGATTTTCGCCCATTGCTTCACCTGCGGAAAAGACAACCGTGCCGCAGTTCACATATCGCGCGCGTTGTCGCGCGCGGGCATCGGCGTCTTGAGATTTGACTTTGCCGGCGCTGGGATCGGCGAGCCGACCGCCGATGCTTTGAACTTCGCCTCGGACGTTCAGGATATCAGGTCAGGCGCAAAGGCGATGAAGGCCGCCGGTAAGACCCCCTCTCTTCTTATCGGGCATAGTCTTGGCGGCCTTGCAGCAATCGTAGCCGCGTCAGAGCTACCAGATGTCGCTGCGGTGGCAACGATCGGTGCGCCGGCGGACCTGCACCATATCCTGAGCATCTTTAAGCAAGATGACCTCGACGCCATCAGGGAAGACGGGGAAGCCTCGGTCGAAATCGCCGGTCGATCATTCGTGATCAGTCGTAGCTTCATCGAGTCTTTGCAAGCAATCGATGTGGAGACGGCCATCAACTCACTACGACGTCCGGTGCTGGTTATGCACTCCCCGGTCGATCAGGTGGTTGGGATCAACCATGCGTCGCGCATCTTCGTCTCCTCGCGCCACCCAAAGAGCTTCATATCGCTTGATACGGCGGATCACCTCCTCAGCGATGCAGGCGACGCGAACTACGCTGCCGCTATGGTCGCTGCCTGGGCCAACCGCTTTCTTCCGCCACTCGTGGACGACCTCCCGCAAGTTGAAGCGGCGAAGGGCGTGAGCGCCACGGAGACGCTAGCCGGAAAGTTCCAGCTTACGGTGCGCAGCGGCGAGCACACTTTGTTTGCGGACGAGCCGCCGTCGGTCGGCGGACTTGGCAGCGGATTGTCCCCTTATGAATTGGTGTCAGCCGGTCTAGCGGCCTGCACCGTCATGACGATGCGACTTTACGCGAACCGCAAGGGATTTCCGCTTGAGCGCGCGAGCACGACCGTCGAGCACATGAAAGTGGCAGATATGATGCCCCCCGATCGCTTCAAACGGACGGTCGTTCTGGAGGGGCCGTTGAGTGATGAGCAGCGTGCGCGGATACTTGAGATTGCTGATCGCTGTCCGGTGGACTTGACGCTCCTCCGAGGGTCGGATGTGCAAACCGAGTTGATAGACGGATTAGCATTCATCACGCCCACGAAGGTGGAGCCGTAATCGTGACTTCCGCAAAAAGTCACGGTCAATCAGTTAGCGAAACCATGCGTCGAGAACGCGCAATCCTTGCTGGTGGGTGTTTCTGGGGCTTGGAGGATTTGTTTCGGCGAGCCAGGGGGGTCGTAGGCACGCGCGTTGGCTACATAGGCGGAGAGATGCCTGACCCTACATATGCTCGTCATCATGGCCATGCGGAAGCGGTTGAGATCACATTTGATCCGGCGGTGACGAGCTATCGCAAGATCCTGGAATATTTCTTCCAGATCCACGACCCGACAACTTACGAGCAGCAAGGTAGCGACGTCGGTCCAAGCTATCGTTCGGCGATCTTTTACACGTCGCAGGCCCAAATGGACGTGGCCTTAAAAACGATCGCCGAGATCGAAGCGTCAGGCCGCTGGCCTGGCCCGGTGGTATCCGAAATCAACCCGGAGGAGCCGTTCTGGGAGGCGGAAGCTGAGCACCAACTCTATCTCGCCCGGAATCCCCAGGGTTATAGCTGCCATTTCGAGCGAGCGAATTGGCGCTTGGACAGGTCAGATCGATGAGTTCCAAACTGGCGCGGCTTTGTCTCATGTTCGGCTTCGCGTCTCGCGATGCGAAGCGAGGTCGTGATGCCTGAGTACGTGATCGCGGGCCTGTGGGGATTGCTGTCAGGCAGTGGGCTGCTTGTCGGCGCGATCGTCGCGGATGCCCTCTTTGGCAAGCTCACTCACCGCATGATTTCAGCCGTCATGGGCTTTGGCGGCGGTGTTCTGATAGCAGTTGTAGCCACCGAGCTCATTGGAGAACGGGTCTCGGACGATCTCGGGCCCACAGCGGTCATCGCGCTGCTTGCCGGCGCTGCGATCTTCAGCGGAGCCAATTTCTACCTGTCTCGGCGTGGCGCGAAGAATCGCAAGCGATGCGGTGAATGCACCGAGCAGCCGCGTGAGGGCGAGCAGCACGGGAGCGGCGCTGCGATCGCGCTCGGCAGCGTCCTTGACGGCATCCCGGAAGCGATGGTGATCGGGATGTCGGTCGCGAACGGCGGCGCGATCAGCGTTGCGGTGATCGCTGGATTCTTTCTCGCAAACGTGCCGCAGGGTCTGTCGAGTACATCGGGTATGAAAGTCGCCGGGCGATCTCGACGCTACATCTTCACGATCTGGATCGGCATCCCACTTCTCGTGGGCATTTCAGCAGCTTTGGGCAATCTGCTTTTTGGTTCGGCCGATACGCAAGCTCCCGCAATTCTTTCCTTCGCTGCGGGCGCGGTCATCGCGATGCTGGCTGAGGCAATGATTCCAGAAGCCTTCGAAAAGGCGCCTCCGTTCATCGGTTTCATAACCGTTGTGGGCTTCCTCGCAGCTTATTTGATCGCGCAGCACTGACGCCGCCACGTCAACAAGCTGGTTACGCGCCGTCGCTGCCTTCTCGATCCACGCCTCTTTCGTGCAGTTCGGCGTCGATTGGACAGTTGGTGCAGCCATCGTAGCAGCAGAGCCGACAAATCCGATATGAGTGCTCGAGGTTCTCCAAACGAGCGCGGAGGACGCGTTCGGCGATATCGCACAGGAGCTTCACTTCGGCAGGATCGAGGATCGAAAGACCCTCGGCGATGACTTCGTCCCGCGATGCGAGCACGCCGTCGCTCGCAACCTTCCCTGACTCAGTGAGATAGAGAGACCGCGTGCGTCCGTCTGTTGAATGACCCCGGCGTTCGATCAGCCCTTCGGCCGCTAGCCGGTCCACGAGACGAACCGTTCCTGCGTGTGACAGGCCCACGCCGACCGCGAGCATACGAATAGATAGCCCAGGCTTGTGCGCGAGCAGCGCCAATGCAGAGGCAGCAGGGCCAGCTTCCGGCGCCCGCGATGAACTAGCGCGAACGATGTCGTCGCTGATCATGAGTGCGAACGCCCCGAAAATGTTGCGATCTCGAGGTCCATCCATTGCCGCATCTATATGTGCGCGGAGCATAGACAGCAAGCCAAACTCTTACACGATTTGCGGAGAGACTGCGTTAGGAAAGCGCGCTTTTACAATGCTTTACAGTCGGTTACGGGACTCCCCCCCGCTGTAGCTATGAGATGTCGCAGCGCTCAAGACGCCCTTCAATCGATAGCTATCGGCTATGATGTTCGCGAGATTGACCGCATGACCACCGAGCCGGGACACGAATCACCTCGGTCGTCCCGCTAGACGTGGCGACCTCGTTATCCGCAGGCTTGCGCGACTCCTGCGCCTAGGCATTGGACCGCGTGTGCGGCGGAGCTACGTGTTCCGAGGTCAATCAGCATGCGATCGCGGACCTCGCCTGTTGCTCGTTGGGCAGCGAGCGCCTTTTGCGCATCTCTGTCCGGCACAAAGGCGATACCTCCTGTCAGGCGCGCAACCGTGACGGCGACCTGCAACTACACTTGGCTGAACGCAACGCCATGGGCGCACTGGCAACGTGTTGACGTTCTACTCTCCTCGCGATAGGTCTATGCGCGGCGCATACATACTCAACCGTTTCGGTCTTTCAGGGCCGTCGGCTTCAGCCGGCCGTCGGCGATGAGCGGTACGCCAGGGCGAACGCCGAGGAAGGCCGTCGATCAAGCGGCTTGAACTACGGACAAGCGGAGACGCGCATGACGATCAAGGTCGCAATAAATGGCTTCGGACGTATCGGACGCCTCGCGTTGCGCTCGATTGTCGAGCATCGCCGCCAAGACATTGAGGTGGTGGCCATCAACGATCTTGGTCCCGTCACCACGATGGCGCATCTCCTCAAGTACGACTCGGTGCATGGTCCCTTCCGGGGCTCTATCGCAGCGGGCGAGGACTGGATCGACGTCGGTTCCGGAAGGATTAAAGTTGTTTCGGAGCGTGATCCGGCAGACCTCCCGCATGCATCGCTTGGCGTCGATGTCGTGCTCGAGTGCACTGGGCTTTTCACGACGAGCGGAAAGGCACAATCCCACCTTCGGGCAGGCGCGAAGCGAGTATTGGTTTCAGCGCCTAGCGAGGGGGCTGATAAGACCATCGTCTTCAAGGTCAATCACGACGCTCTAACGCGAGATGACATAATCGTCTCGAACGGCTCTTGCACGACGAACGTGCTCGCGCCGGTAGCCAAGGTTTTGAACGATCTCTTCGGCATCGAGCGCGGATATATGACGACGGTGCACGCCTATACGGGCGACCAGCCGACATTGGACACCGTCCACAAGGACCTTTACCGCGCGCGTGCTGCCGCACTCTCTATGATCCCGACGTCTACTGGCGCCGCGAACGCGATCGGGCTCGTACTCCCAGAGCTGAGAGGGAAGCTTCACGGATCGTCCATCCGCGTACCGACGCCCAACGTATCTGTCGTGGACTTGAGTGTGTCAGCCGCCCGTGAAGTGTCGATCGAGGAAGTCAACGACGCCATTCGGCAGGCCGCTGAAGGGTCGATGCAGGGTGTGCTCGCGACGACCTCAGAACCCCTTGTTTCAATCGATCTCACCCACCGCAGCGAATCCGCCATCGTCGCTCTGCCGCAAACTGACGTCGTGGACGGCAGAATGGTTCGGGTCCTTGCCTGGTACGACAACGAGTGGAGCTTCGCCACGCGCATGGCGGATACGGCAGTAGCCATGGGCAAGCTGATCTAGCCGGCAGGATGCAGGCGGCTACGATAGGGATGCTGCCTGCTTCGCCGAGAACGACATTCGGGTAGGAGCGATCATGGGCATGACTGGACCATTGGCGCGCGCAGCGCGTGCTCTTGTTCAGTGGCCCCGCGCTCACGCTGCCTTAGTGGCGGGGCTGCAGGAAGACGCCATAGCGGATTTCGAAGCTGGCAGAGCGGGGCTCGATTTCGCCGACATAGCTCGGTTACGCGATGCACTCGAACGCGGAGGCGCGGTTTTTATCGACGATGATTCGAGCGGGGGGATCGGGGTGCGGCTTAAGTTCAATGCCAAGGATGTGCGCGCCATCAATCGAATGGAGGGTGAAGGTGGGCCGGTGGGCACCGACGACGTCTGAAGCCGAGCATTCGTCGCTGCCGGGCAAGAGGCCGTGAGCGCGAGAGAGCCGGCGATGACTATCATCAAGCTTCACGATACGGCTGCTCTTAAGAAGCGCGTGTTCGTTCCGAGCAATCCTGCCCGGGTCACGATGTATGTGTGCGGACCGACTGTCTACAGCCGCGCCCATATTGGGAACGCGCGGCCGGCCGTGATTTTCGACGTGCTTTCGCGCCTGCTGCGGCATGTTTATGGAATGGATGCGGTGACCTATGCCCGCAACGTAACTGACGTCGACGACAAGATCATCGATGAAGCGAGCGCGGAGGGTGTGCATCCGTCAGTTATCGCGCGGCGGTTTGAGGAACTGTACCTCGCCGACATGGGCGCACTAGGCGTGCGCCCGCCGGATATCGCGCCGAAAGCCACAGCCCATGTTCCTGGCGTGATCGCCATGATCTCTAAGCTTCTCGAGGGCGGCTTCGCCTATGAAACACACGGCCACGTGCTGTTTCATGTCCCGTCCGACCTGCACTATGGCGCGCTCGGACGCCGTGACCGCGATGCAATGATCGCCGGCGCACGGGTGGAGGTGGCTTCCTACAAAAAGGATCCGGCCGATTTTGTCCTGTGGAAGCCGTCACCGCCGGAGGCAATCGGGTGGGACTCGCCCTGGGGGCGTGGGCGCGCGGGCTGGCACATCGGATGCTCGGCAATGATTGCAGAGAATCTCGGCGAGACAATCGACATTCATGGCGGCGGGCTTGATCTGGTGTTCCCCCATCATGAAAACGAAAGCGCACAAAGCCGGTCGGCTCATGCAGGCTCGCCGTTGGCACGCTACTGGTTGCACAACGGCTTTCTGACGATGACGGACACTGCGGCCGGTGTTGGGAAGATGTCAAAGAGCCTCGGCAACGTTGTGAGCGTCGGCGAACTGCTGGAGCGGGGCCACGGAGGCGAGACGCTGCGTCTGGCGTTGCTGTCAGCGCATTATCGGCAGCCGCTGGAGTGGAACGAGGCGCTGCTCTCCCAAACAAAAACGATTTTGGATCGACTGTATCGGCGACTGAAGATGTTTAGTTTCATCGACGATGAGGAACTCGGCATCGATGACTGCAATCAAGCTGTCGTCGACGCCCTTGCCGACGACCTGAACACGCCGCTGGCGCTCTCAAAGTTGGTCGCGATCGATGACCCGAAATCGCTCATTGCGAGCGGCATGCTCCTTGGGCTGTTTTCGAGACGTGAACGTTGGTTTCGCTTCTTTTTAGACGGGCCTAGTGGGGAATCAGATCACGTCGCCCGTCTGATCGACGCTCGCACGGACGCGAAGAGCCGAAAGGATTTCGCCGAGGCGGACCGGATCCGCGCAGAACTCACAGACTTGGGTATCGCGTTGGAGGATGGACCTACAGGGACAACCTGGCGACGGTTGTGAACTCCTATAGTAGCGCTCTAGCGGCTTGGCAGTTCTGTAGCCTGCCCGTGGGACGGCTCGACAACACTCACTCGATATCGTATGCGCGACGCATATATCGAATGAGTTGCGATGATGGATGAACCCTCTGATCGCTTGATCAACATTTTCGGCGCGCTTTCGCAAGCGGTAGCGGATCGAGTGCGTATAGCGATCGGCGAGGCTTTCAGCGCTGGTGGCGAGACCGCTGCCGCTCTCATCGCTATCGGTCACGCGCCGGGCATGTCGATCGGACAGGTCCGCCAAGTCCTTCGACTGTCACACGCAGGCGCCGTCCGCGTCGTCGAGAGGCTGGAGGATCAGAAACTCGTAGCGAAGTCGCAATCGACTTCTGACCGTCGTGTGGCTCACGTTACTTTAACCGCCCTCGGCCAAGTAGAGAGAACTAAGTTGCTTGGCCTCCGTAACGCCGCTGTGGCGGAGCTACTCAGCAAGGTTTCAGTTGAGGATCGCGGCGCATTGGAGCGCGCGGCCGACTCCATCCTGTCGTCTCTACTGTGCGATCCCCTCGGGGGGTTGCGACTTGCCGGCTGTGCGATCAGGCCCGTTGTCTCGACTGCCCGGTTGAAAGGCATCGTCCGTATCGACGGCAGGAATGATCGCACGGGCATCCATTTTGAAGTGCTTTCGCGGCTCTACAGTGCGGGAGCGCGCCGGCCGGGCAGCGCGTTCCGCGCGGCAAAGCCGATGACGATGGTCAGCGTCATCAGAAGGTAGGCGACTATTCCGCCAGGAGAGAGCGTAGGAACAGCCGCCAAGATCATTGCGTCGTTCCCGCCGGGTATGAGAGCTATACCGACACCCATGAGAGCGCCACCGACGATCGATCGAATTATGCCATAGCCAGTGGGCAGTTGAAGACGCAGATTGCCCTGCCGAAAGGAAGCCGTGAGAGCACCCGCGACCGATGAGATCACCGTAACAAGCGTGACCTCGCCTGATGGTGACATGCGGAGAGGAAGCCCGCGTTGAATCAAGTCAGCGAAGGTCCACGCTGGTGACAGTGCGTACAATAGACCGCCAGTTACGCCGAGGCCGATCATCGACGCGGCGAAGGGCCACGCCGGCCTCTTGCGCGCAACGCGCTTTATACAGACGAACACGATCGACAGCATAAGCACCAACAAAAGACCGGCAAGCGTCGCAAGGCCCAACAGAGTGGGAGTAGCAGTGAGGCTTGGCCATGACGCCTCATAGCCGAACCTTGTTTGATCGGCCGCCCATATACCGAAAGCCAAGCCAAGCGGCAGCGCTATAAGCCTTATCTCCCCATCGCCCAAGCGTGCCAATGACCCGAGAAGACAAGTGTCGTTGATCAGTGCGCCTAGCCCAAATGCGATTGCTCCAACTAAGAGAAGCCAGTTGATGCTAGTCGACGGCGTGAGATGTCCGTCGTCAGAACATTTGGCGCAGATGGTGGCGTAGATTAGCGGAGTGCGGGCCTCGTCTGGGGTTGGGTTTTAGGCGGCGAACTTGCGGTGTTGCAAGCGCCGATATTCGATGGTCTGTCGTTTGATCCTTTCACGCTGTTTGATGATGGCCGGTGCCCTGCCGAAGTAAGCATCGGCGGGCGTCACATTGTTGAGGCTCTCGTGGTAGCGCTGGTGGTTGTAGTGCTCGACGAACGCCTCGATCTGGGCCTCGAGGTCACCGGGCAAGAAGTAGTTTTCCAGCAGGATGCGGTTCTTCAGGGTCTGGTGCCAGCGCTCGATCTTGCCCTGGGTTTGCGGGTGCATCGGGGCACCGCGCATGTGGCTCATCTTGTTGGCCTCGATGTATTCCGCCAGTTCCCCCGCGATGTAGCTGGGACCATTATCGCTGATCGGCGGCACCATGAACCAGAGCGGTGCCCTGATAATCCGCGCAGACAAGGTCGGACGGGACACCATGCTGTCCCGCATCGTGCAGATGGTTGCTGAAGCGCAACGTTCACGCGCGCCGATCCAGCGCATGGCGGATCAGGTTTCCGGCTGGTTCGTGCCGCTGGTTATCGGCATTGCCATTCTTGCCTTCGCACTCTGGGGCATCTGGGGGCCAGAGCCGCGCTTTGCCCACGGGCTGATTGCGGCGGTATCCGTGCTGATCATCGCCTGCCCCTGCGCGCTGGGCCTTGCCACGCCGATGTCGATCATGGTGGGCGTTGGGCGCGGCGCGGGACTTGGCGTGCTGATCAAGAATGCCGAGGCGCTGGAGCATATGGAAAAGGTCGACACGCTGGTGGTCGACAAGACCGGCACGCTGACCGAAGGCAAGCCCGCCGTCACCCGGATCATCGCAGCGGCAGGGCTTGAGGAAGCGGAATTGCTGCGGCTGGCGGCCGGCGTGGAGCGGGCGTCGGAACACCCGCTGGCGTTGGCGATCGTCGATGCGGCGATCAGCCGGTCCATCGAAATCCCTCCCGTCAGCGGTTTCGATTCCCCGACCGGCAAGGGCGCCGTTGGTGTGGTTGAGAACAAGCGCATCACGTTAGGCAACGCGCGCTTCCTGACGGAATCGGGGATCGATACCGCGCCTCTTGCTGCCGAAGCCGATGCACTTCGCGAGGATGGTGCAACGGCCATCTTTATGGGGCTGGACCAGCAGGTGGCAGGCGTATTCGCCATTGCCGATCCGATCAAGCCAACAACGCCGGAAGCACTGGCTGCCTTGCGCGCAGATGGCATTCGCGTGGTGATGTTGACCGGTGACAACCGCACGACAGCCACCGCCGTCGCGCGCCGGCTCGGGATCGATGCCGTTGAAGCCGACGTCCTGCCCGATCAGAAAGCCGATGTCGTCGCGCGGCTGAAGCAGGAAGGCCGCGTCGTCGCCATGGCCGGCGATGGAGTGAACGATGCGCCCGCGCTTGCGGCGGCGGACGTCGGCATAGCAATGGGGCACGGCACCGATGTCGCCATGGAAAGCGCGGGGATGACGCTGCTGAAGGGCGATCTTGTCGGCATCGTTCGCGCCCGCCAGCTCAGCGAGGCGACGATGTCCAACATCCGCCAGAATCTGTTTTTCGCTTTCATTTATAATGCGGCCGGCGTTCCGGTCGCGGCAGGGCTGCTCTATCCGTTCTTCGGCATCCTGCTTTCGCCTATGATCGCTGCGGCGGCGATGGCCTTGTCCTCGGTCAGCGTTGTCGCCAACGCACTGCGTCTCAATCGGGTGAAGCTGTGAACATTGGTGCAGCCTCGCAGGCAAGCGGCGTCTCGCAGCGGATGATCCGGCACTATGAAAAGATCGGCCTGATCCCCGCGCCACCGCGCCGCGGGAGTGGGTATCGCGATTATTCCGATGCCGATGTTCATCGCCTGCGCTTCATTGCCAATGCCCGCGATCTCGGGTTCGGCACGGAGGAGATCACGACTTTGCTTGCCCTATGGTCTGATCGTGAGCGGGCCAGCAGCGAGGTCAAGGCCTTGGCACTCGCCCAGGCGGACGAATTGGGGCGCAAGGCAAAGGCGCTCGAAAGCATGCGGCGCACCCTCCTGGATCTCGCCCGCCAGTGCCACGGTGACAACCGTCCAGATTGTCCGATCATCGATGGTTTGGCAACGTGAAGGACGTTCAAGCAGTCAAGGGAGGCGGGTTCATTTGCTTCTTTCTCCCTTTGAAAAATATCCGATTCGAACAGAGTTGGCGTTTCCCTGGCGGCATCCTCTGTTGCTGTTCCGAGAGGCTGACCCAGGCCGACGTCCTGACCGTCGTACTGGCACTGACTGGTATCGGCAGCGTGGTGCTCCGGAAGACGGCCAGGGCGCGGATGGGTTGGAATTCCGCTGCAGGAATGGGTTAGAGGTTTCTGTATTCAGCCTTCTCCCATTCCGTAGAGATTCGGCCATCCGGCAGCAGCCATAAAACTCGGCCATTTGCTGCTGACCCCGTCTCGGCGCTGTTGCGGCTGAAACCAATGAAAATATGTAGTGCGAGGTAAACAGGTGACCGTCATTCTGTTCCGCCAGAATGCCCTTTCCAGCATGGAAGGTGGTAGGCCTGCCGATCGAAGCAGTGCAACAGAGCGTTAAGCACTGATCGGTTGCGGCGCTCATGTCATCCGCGACCTGGTCCCCACAGGATCAATCCCGCCCCGGCAAGGCAGATCAGCCCGCCCAGAATATCCCAGCGGTCGGGTGCAATACCCTCGACAACCTTGAGCCAGACCAGCGACGCGACGATGTAGACGCCGCCATAGGCGGCAAATGCTCGCCCGGCGGCTTCCGCTTCTACCCTGGTCAGGGCGTAGGCAAAGACGATCAGCGACAGGACGCCGCCGGCCAGCCAGATTGGCGATCGCTCGAGCCGAAGGACTGCCCAGAAGGCAAAGCAACCCGCGATCTCGGCGATTGCCGCGAGAACGTACCAAGCAATTGTTGAGAGAGGCGCTGTCACAGCCGGATATCCCAGCGGGCGAGTAGTGCCGCCATGCCGATATACAGGACGATGGTGAGGACACAGCCGGCCGCGAGTGCGGGCCAGAACGCGAAGCCTCGCTTGAGCAGAACCGGGATCAGCAGGAACATCGGCAGGCTCGGAAGAACGTACCAGAATGTGGCTTGCGAATAGCTGGCCATGCGCGCGGTGTCGCCGGTGTCTCGCCAGAGCCAGATCATGCTGAGCAACGCGACGAGGGGGAGCGATGCCAGCAAGGCGCCAAGTCCGGCGCTCCGGCGCGCCACTTCGGAAACCACGACAATGATGATCGCCGAGATTGCGGTTTTGACGACCAGATAAATCATTCGTGGTCTCCGTTGCACATGGTGTGATCCCCCAGCGCCTCGATCACGCGGCAATCGGCGGCCAGTCCGCCCCGGCAGCGACCGATAATGCGCGATAGTTCGTCGCGCAGGGTAACGAGCTGGCCGATCTTTTCTTCGACCTGCGCCAGATGGCGGGTGGCGATCCGGTCGGCTTCGGAACACTCGCGCTCGGGATGGTCGGCGAGATCGAGCAGCGAGCGCACTTCCTCGATGGTGAAGCCAAGCTCACGTGAATGACGGACGAAGGCGAGCCGCGTGCGATGTGCTTCGCCATAGGAGCGGTAATTTCCCGCGGTCCGCGCCGGTTCGGGCAGCAGACCGATCCGCTCGTAATAGCGGATCGTCTCGATGTTGGTGCCGGTCGCCCTGGACAGTTCGCCGATTTTCATCGCTTGACCCTGTAGTTGCTACAGGGTGCATATAGAGGGCCGACTCGAACGAACCAAGGAGTTTCAGCCATGGCGGACAGTTGCTGCGACAGTTCCTGCAGTGACGACACCGCGCGCAATGATCCTTCGTGGCGAAGGGCGTTGTGGATCGCGCTCGTCGTCAACGGCGTGATGTTTTTCGTCGAGATCATCGCGGGTGCCGCATCGGGATCTCGCTCGCTACAGGCTGACGCGCTCGATTTTTTGGGCGATTCCGCAAACTACGCGATCAGCCTTGGCGTCGCCGGCATGGCGCTTGTCTGGCGGGCGCGGACCGCGCTGGTCAAAGGGCTGACCATTCTGACTTTTGCGCTCGGGGTGATGGTTTCGGCGATCTGGGGCCTTGTTGTCGGCACCCAGCCCGATCCCTGGGCGATGACAGGCATCGGCGCACTCGCGCTGGTAACGAACGTCTCGGTGGCTCTCCTGCTCTATAGATTCCGATCGGGTGACGCCAACATGCGATCGGTCTGGGTCTGCTCGCGCAACGATGCGATCAACAACCTGCTGGTGATTGGCGCAGGCTTCGTGGTGCTGAGGACCGATAGCGGCCTCGCCGACCTCGTGGTCGCGCTCATCATGGCGCTTCTCGGGCTTCAAGGTGGATGGCAGGTGGTTCGGCAGGCCCGATATGAACTCGCGGCTAGCGGGGCTCAGGCATGAAGCAGCTCGAAGCAGCATATTGGGCGGAGATAGATGCCTTCCGGCAAGCGAAGGCCGGCCAGGATGCGGCCGATGCCTGGCACTATCTGGAACGCGCGCACATCCTTTCTCAGCAGGTCCTGCGGCTTCATCTCCATGCCCATGCGCTCATGCTAACCTTTGCCATATCCCGGCGCGAATGGCGGGAGGCGCGCGGACAGGTGCTGCGTCTGATGCTTGCGCCCGTCGGCGCTCTGCTCGGGCGGATCCCACTGGGAAACACCGGGCGAGCAGCGGTCAGTGCCTTCGTGACCATGCCCATACCGGAGGAGCTTCGTCATGTTCTGGGCCAGGAACAGTGCAAGTGATGCGCTTGCTGCTGCTGTATTGCTCTGCTAGGTGGGCACGATGAGGGGCGTTGTTCTCCAGTTCCTGATTCTTTTCTCGGTGCTTTGCGCCGGTTTTCATGCGCCTACCGCGGCGCATGTGGACCATGACGGCCATGGTCAGGCCAGTGTTCTTGTGGCTGATGCGCTCCATGCTGATGCCCACGAACATTTCTCCGACAATTCATCCTCTGATCCGTCGCAGGAGATCTTCCATCATCACCATTGCCCCGCAGCGATGGTGGCCGAATGCGGACAGAATATAAACAGACCCCATGCGAGCCGCGACATGCTCTGTCCCGGCGAGGTCACAGCTCTCCTGTCGCGAGCCTCCGCGCCACCGATTGAGCCCCCGCTAGCCTGAAACCTGCCATTTCTGCGGGCGTCTTTCTTCGCCCGCAATTTGCAAGCGTTTCAGGAGTTATCCCATGACTTTGACATTGCGCGCCGGCCTGTTGGCCGGATTGGCGCTGGCCTTGCCGATAACGGCAAGCGCGGAACCCGTAACTCTGGACGAGGCCGTCCGCCGCGCAATTGCGGCGTCGCCCGCGATCCAGGCCCAGGAGGCTGGCATCCGGTCGGCAAGGGCGGGGCGCAGCCAAGCCGATATTCGCCCCAATCCGGTCCTGTTGGTCGAGGCCGAAAACATTGCGGGCACCGGCGCCTATGATGTCTATCGGCAGGCCGAGACGACCGTTACCTATGCCCAGACTATCGAACGCGGCGGCAAGCGCGATGCGCGTATTGCCTATGCCGAGCGCGACGTCGGTGTCGCCGAGGCATCGGCGCGCCTTGTCCGGCTCGACCTTGCCGAGGCGGTGCAACGCACATTTATCGACCTGCAGATCGCCGAGGAAGTTGTCTGGCTTGCCGAACGACGCCTCGAAACCGAGCGCGCCATGCAGACCGAAGCCCTGCGCCGGGTCCGCGGGTACAAGGATCCGCTATTCGTCGAAACCCGCGCCGAGGCCCGCGTGGCTCGGGCACGGCTTGCGCTCGACGAGGCCCGGTCCCGCCGCAATGCTGCCCGCGCGAGGCTGGCCTCGTTCTGGGGCGGCAAGCCGGAAGACGTGGAGGTGCCGCGCGGGATCGAGAAGCCAGATGATCACCTGAATCAACTGGCCGCGGCTGACAGCGCGCTCGCATCTGCCACGGTGGAACGGGCGCAGGCGGCGGTCGTGGTCGAACAGACCCGCGGCGTGCAGGACTACACGGTGAGCGGCGGCGTGCGGCATCTGCGCGAGACGGGAGATGTCGCACTAGTGGCCGGGATATCGATTCCCCTCGGCCGCTTCGACCGCAATCGGGGCAACATCGAGCGCGCACAGGCCGAACGTCAGCGGATCGAACTGCTGGCCGAAGCGGCCCGCCTTGACCGTCTGCGCCAATTGGCCTCGCTCAGGGCCGAGGCGGATGCCGCCCGGATGCGCGCCGACGGGATCATGCAGGATGTCTATCCCAAGGCCGTCCGCACGCTTCAGCAGGTCCGCGAAGGTTACAATCGCGGCGGTTTCCGTTTCAGCGATGTGCAGGACGGTGCCGACGCCATCATCGAGGTTCAGTCGCAGTGGGTCGAAGCAATGACCCGCTACCGCGACATCCTGTCCCAGATCGACCGGCTGACCGGACGCTTCGACGTCGTCGCCGGGGAGGAAGTACAATGAGGAATATCCGTTTTACCGCTGCTATCGCGGCGCTAGCACTCGCCATCCCGCTTGCCGCCTGTGGTTCCGATCCGGCGCCCGCGGAACATGGCGAGGAAGGCGCCGAAGCCGAGAAAGGCCCCAATGGCGGGCGCCTCCTGAAGGATGGCGATTTTGCCGTTGAGGTCACAGTGTTCGAAACCGGGCAGGAGCCGCAGTTCAGGGTCTATGCCACCCGAGGCGGTGAACCGGTCGATCCGGGGGCGGTGCAACTGACCATGATATTGAGGCGACTGGGGGGCGAGGTGAACACCTTCGCCTTCAAGCCCGAGGGTAAGTTCCTTGCCGGACAAGGCGTGGTCGAGGAGCCCCACAGCTTCGACGTCGAGGTGGTCGCGGTTGAAAACGGCCAGCGCCATGTCTGGAAATACGCCAGTCCAGAAGGCCGCACCCGTATCACGGCAGAGGCGGCCAAGGCGGGCGGCATCGAGATCATGACCGCAGGTCCGGCAACGATCGGCGAGACGCGCGAACTGTTCGGCACCGTCGCACTCGACCCATCGGCGCGTTCGGAAATCCGTGGTCAGTTTCCGGGCCGCGTTGTCAGCGTGACCAAGGCCGTGGGCGACTATGTCCAGCGGGGGCAATTGCTGGCGCGCATCGAGTCGAGCGAGAGCCTGCAAGTCTATCCGGTCTATGCGACCGTCAGCGGCGTGGTCGCCGAGCGTAACGGCAACCCCGGCGATGTGACCGGTGATCGCGCGCTCTATGTCATCACCGACCCCGCCCAGACCTCGGTCGTCTTCAACATCTTCCCCAAGGATCTGGCGGTGATCCAGCCCGGCATGCGGGTGGAAATCGAAGCCATGGACGGCACGCCCGTCGCGGCCAGCCAGCTCGGGGGCTACCTGCCCGAAGGCAATGCCGAGGCCGGAACGGCGCTGGTCCGAACCTCTGTCCCCAATCGGGCGGGGCGACTCCGGGCAGGCATGGCCCTGCGCGGCAAGGTGGTGGTGAATGCCGTCACCGTGCCACTGGCCGTGCGGACCGAAGCCATCCAGCCGTTCCGCGACTTCAAGGTTGTCTTTGCCAATTTCGGTCAGGACTACGAAGTTCGCATGCTCGAGCTGGGGCGCTCATCGCCCGAGTGGACCGAAGTGCTGAGCGGCATCA
Organism: Porphyrobacter sp. LM 6; assembly: GCF_001720465.1. Taxonomy (NCBI): domain Bacteria; kingdom Pseudomonadati; phylum Pseudomonadota; class Alphaproteobacteria; order Sphingomonadales; family Erythrobacteraceae; genus Porphyrobacter; species Porphyrobacter sp. LM 6. Next base: position 2,631,094 of record NZ_CP017113.1, on the reverse strand, counting down.
AGCCGGGCACGCCTTATGCCGCCAAGGGCTCCTTCCTCATCCGCGCCGACATCGAGAAGTCGGGCGCGAGCCATGATCATTGAGCGGGAGAGATAACGCCATGCTTGCCCGCATCATCGGCTTTTCCATTCGTCAGCGCTGGTTCGTCCTGGCGGTTGTCGCCCTTTTATCTGCCATCGGCGTGTGGAGCGCGACCAAGCTGCCCATCGACGCCGTACCCGACATCACTAACGTCCAGGTCCAGATCAACACGGAGGCCGAAGGCTACTCCCCGCTCGAATCCGAGCAGCGCATCACATATCCCATCGAGACGGCCATCGCCGGCGTTCCGGGCCTTTCCTACACGCGCTCGATCTCGCGCTATGGGCTGAGCCAGGTCACGGTGGTGTTCGAGGACGGCACCGACACCTATTTTGCCCGCCAGCAGGTCAACGAGCGCCTGCAAGCGGTCAGGTCGCAACTGCCGGCCGGAATCGAGCCGGAAATGGGACCGATCGCCACCGGGCTCGGTGAAATCTTCATGTTCGCGATCGAGCCCAAACCCGGCGCCACCAAACCCGATGGCAGTCCCTGGACGGCAACCGATCTCAGAACCCTGTCCGATTGGGTGGTGCGGCCGCAGATGCGGACAATTCCCGGCGTGGCCGAGGTGAACACCATCGGCGGCTACGAACGGCAATACCATGTCACGCCCAACCCGGCGCAGCTGGCCGCGCTCAATCTGTCTCTGAACGATCTTGTCGAGGCGCTGGAACGCAACAACGCCAATCGCGGCGCGGGCTATGTTGAGCGCGGCGGCGAGCAGATCCTGATCCGCGTTCCCGGGCAGGCGGCCAACGAAGCGGACCTCTCGCAGATCCTCGTTGCGACGCGCGGCGGCGTGCCGATCCGCGTCGGCGACGTGGCCGAAATCGTGATCGGTTCCGAACTGCGCACCGGTGCCGCAACCGAAAATGCGAAGGAGATCGTACTCGGAACGATCTTCATGCGAACTGGCGAAAACCCGCGGATCGTTGCCCAGGCTGCTGCGGAGAAGCTCAAGCAGGCGACAGCATCGCTACCTGCGGGCGTGGTGGCGCACCCGCTCTATGACCGCACCGAACTGGTCGACCGCACGATCGCCACTGTCGAGAAGAACCTCGCCGAGGGTGCATTGCTCGTGATTGTGGTCCTGTTCCTGCTGCTCGGCAATTTCCGGGCGGCGCTGATCACGGCTGCGGTGATCCCGATCGCCATGCTCATGACGCTGACCGGCATGCTGGCGACCCGAACCTCCGCGAACCTGATGAGCCTGGGAGCGCTGGATTTCGGCCTGATCGTCGACGGAGCGGTCATCATCGTCGAGAACTGCCTGCGACGATTGGGCGAAGCCCAGCATCGAATGGGCCGCTTGCTCGATCGCGACGAGCGGTTTGGTCTCGTGGCCAAGGCGAGCGCCGAAGTCATCCGCCCCTCGATCTTCGGCATCGTCATCATTACCGCGGTGTATCTGCCGATATTCGCGCTTGAAGGCATCGAGGGCAAAACCTTCCATCCCATGGCGATCACCGTCGTGCTGGCCCTGACGGCGGCGCTGATCCTCTCGCTGACGCTTGTGCCCGCTGCCGTTGCCCTCTTCGTCACCGGCAAGGTGGAGGAAAAGGAAAACCGCGTCATGCGCTGGATGAGCGAACGGTACGCGCCGCTCCTCGACAAGGCCTTGGCCCGCCCGAAGCTCGCTGTTGCCTCCGCCGTCCTGCTTGTCACCCTCAGCGCTGCGGGAGCAACACGGCTAGGGTCGGAGTTTATTCCAAACCTCGATGAAGGCGACATCGCGATGCACGCGCTGCGTATTCCGGGCACCAGTCTTGGCCAGGCAGTCCAGATGCAGGAGTCACTGGAGAAACGCATCCGGCAGTTCCCCGAGGTGGAGCGCGTCTTTGCCAAGATCGGTACGGCCGATGTCGCGACCGACCCGATGCCGCCATCAGTCGCGGACAATTTCATCATGCTCAAGGACAGGAGCGAATGGCCCGACCCGCGCAAGCCGCGTGACCAGCTTGTGGCCGAACTGAACAAGGCGGTGTCGGAGATTCCCGGCAACAACTACGAGTTCACGCAGCCGGTGCAGATGCGCATGAACGAGTTGATCGCGGGCGTGCGCGCCGATGTGGCTATCAAGCTGTTCGGCGACGACCTTGAGCAGCTGCTCAAGAGCGGTGACGCCATCAACGATGTGGCGGCGTCTATCCCCGGGGCTGAGGATGTGAAGCTAGAGCAGGTCACGGGTCTGCCGATGCTCTCGGTCACACCGCGCCGTGACATACTCGCACGCTATGGCATCAGCATGGCCGAGGTTCAGGATGCCGTGGCCACGGCAACTGGCGGCCGCAAGGCCGGCGAGGTGTTCGAAGGCGACCGGCGCTTTGCCGTCGTCGTGCGCCTGCCCGAAGCGCTACGGACGGACTTACCGGCACTCGGCAATCTGCCCGTTCGCCTTGCAGCCGGCGGGACGGTGCCGCTGTCACAACTGGCTGACATCTCACTCTCGGCCGGACCCAATCAGATCAGCCGTGAGAACGGCAAGCGCCGCGCCGTGATCACCGCCAACGTGCGCGGCCGGGATCTGGGATCTTTCATCACGGAGCTGCGTGAGAAGGTCGGCGCTGAAGTCGAACTGCCGACCGGCTATTACGTTGAATATGGCGGCACGTTCGAACAGCTCCAGTCGGCCAAGACACGGCTGCAGGTGGTCGTGCCGCTTGTCCTGCTGCTGATCTTCGGGCTCCTTTTCACCCTGTTTGGATCGACGAAGGATGCGGCCATCGTCTTCTCGGGCGTGCCGCTCGCATTGACCGGCGGGGTGGCAGGCCTGGCATTGCGCGGCATCCCGATGTCAATCTCTGCCGGGATCGGGTTCATCGCCTTGTCGGGTGTTGCGGTGCTCAACGGTGTCGTCATGCTGTCATTCATCCGCGACCTGCGCGAACGCGGTCTGGGACCATTGGCGGCGGTGCGCGAGGGGGCGCTGACACGCCTGCGCCCGGTGATGATGACGGCTCTCGTGGCATCGCTCGGCTTCGTACCGATGGCGCTGAACGTCGGTGCCGGTTCCGAAGTGCAGCGACCCCTCGCGACTGTCGTGATCGGTGGGATCATTTCCTCGACGATCCTCACATTGCTGGTGCTGCCGGCACTCTATCGGCTAATACATGGGCGCGAGGATGAAACGGAGATCAAAGTCGTCGAAGGCGTCACTCGAGGGGCATGAAAGTACTCGCTGATCATTCCGCCAATGATATGAGGGGGGCATCGTGATCCCGGAGCAGCTGATCATAATGCGGTGTCCAGCCACCCTGCAGTGCTCGCGAAAGTGGCGAGCAGAGTGACGCAACAGCGCCCCCCGGCAGCCCCATGCAGAAGCCTTCAGGTTCAGCGCGCTACGTAATATTCAGCCTGCCCGAGACGTCGCAAGAATTTGGCTCGACCGCTGGGGTATCGGACGCGCCTTGGTGAGATTGTAATCCATAAATTATGTTGCAGAGAAGGTTGGATGCGAGTCGCCTTCCCACCGCCAGACACCCTTCCGCAAGCGTCCAAAAAACCCCTGTTTTCCTTGATTTTTAGCCATTTTGCGCTAGATATCGTTCTGCATTTGTTTCGATATTTCCGTATGCGTCCACGACGATTGGGGGCATTTCTGGGGGCATCAAAACGCAGTTTTGGGGGCACAGATGCTCAGCGAGATGGCAGTCCGGCAGGCGAAGGCAAAAGACAAGGATTACAAGCTCTCCGATTCCGAGGGGCTGTATCTGTTTGTGGCCAAATCCGGCCATCGGAGCTGGCGGCTCAAGTATCGCTTTGCGGGGAAAGAGCGCAGGCTGATCTTTGGTGCCTACCCTGAGGTTTCGCTGAAAGAGGCGCGTGATCGTAAGATCGAGGCACGCAAGCAGCTTGCGGAAGGCAGGGACCCAGGTCTCGAAGCGAAGAAGGCGGCCATTGCGCGGGCCATGTCGGCCGCGAACACCTTCGAGGTAGTGGCCCGCAGTTGGTTCGCACTTCAGGAAGATCGGTGGACCCCGGTCCATGCAAAAGACGTAATCTCAAGCCTCGAGAAGGAGGTATTTCCTTGGATCGGCGCATTGCCGATCGCCGAGCTTGATGAGCCGATGGTGCTTTCTGTTCTCAGGAAAATCGAGAAGCGAGGCGCCATCGAGACGGCTCATCGCGTGCGGCAGAGAATGTCAGCTGTTTTCGTGCAGGCCATCGCCGAGGGCCTAGCCGTCAGAGATCCGGCCGCAGTCGTGGGCAAAGCGCTCAAGCCGGTGCCACGCGGGCGCAAGAGGCCGGCGATTGTGAAGATTGAATGCCTGCATGACATGATCCGCAAAACCGAAGCTGAGCTGGCTTCGCCCCTCACGAAGCTCGCATCACGGTTCGCGGCACTGACAGCTCAGCGGCTGGGCGCCATTCGGTGCGTGGCTTGGGCAGAGTTTGAGAACATTGACTGGGACGGTGATGGGCTCTGCCCGCAAGCCCTATGGCGTATCCCTGCCGGTCACATGAAGCTGGCCAGTGAATTGAAACAGGATGAAAAGTTTGATCATCTTGTACCGCTCGCACCCGAGGCAGTTGCAGTCCTGCGGACAGCAAAGCAGCTCACCGGGCGCGGACCAATCGTATTTCCCAGCAATCGTAGCGCCCGAGTTCCCATGAGCGAGAACACGTTGAGCTATTTCTACAATCGCTGCGGCTATCAGGGCAGGCATGTACCGCATGGCTGGCGGGCATCGTTCTCGACGATAATGAATTGTCCGTCGTCAGAACATTTGGCGCAGATGGTGGCGTAGATTAGCGGAGTGCGGGCCTCGTCTGGGGTTGGGTTTTAGGCGGCGAACTTGCGGTGTTGCAAGCGCCGATATTCGATGGTCTGTCGTTTGATCCTTTCACGCTGTTTGATGATGGCCGGTGCCCTGCCGAAGTAAGCATCGGCGGGCGTCACATTGTTGAGGCTCTCGTGGTAGCGCTGGTGGTTGTAGTGCTCGACGAACGCCTCGATCTGGGCCTCGAGGTCACCGGGCAAGAAGTAGTTTTCCAGCAGGATGCGGTTCTTCAGGGTCTGGTGCCAGCGCTCGATCTTGCCCTGGGTTTGCGGGTGCATCGGGGCACCGCGCATGTGGCTCATCTTGTTGGCCTCGATGTATTCCGCCAGTTCCCCCGCGATGTAGCTGGGACCATTATCGCTGAGCAGCCTTGGCTTGTGCAGCACCGTGGCGCTGTCGCAGCCTGAGGCCGCAAGCGCGAGGTCCAGCGTGTCGGTCACATCCTCTGCTCGCATGTTGGTGCACAACTTCCAGGCGATGATGTAGCGCGAGAAGTCGTCGAGTACGGTCGATAGATACATCCAGCCCCACCCGATGATCTTGAAGTAGGTAAAATCGGTCTGCCACATCTCGTTCGGCCGGGTGGTCTTGGTGTGGAACGCATCGGCGGCCTTGATCACGACATAGGCCGGGCTGGTGATAAGGTCGTGCGCCTTGAGCAGGCGGTAAACCGTGGCCTCAGACACAAAGTATTGGCGTTCATCGGTAAATCGAACGGCCAGTTCGCGTGGGCTGAGTTCGGATTGCTCCAGCGCCATCTCGACGATCTGATCCTGCACCTCGGGCGCGATGCGGTTCCACACCCGGCTCGGCGCTGACGGTCGATCCGCGAGCGCGTCCAGGCCACCATCAAGGTAGCGGTCATACCAGCGGTAGAACGTCCGACGGGCAATGCCGAGCTTATCAAGGGTCCGCTTGGCGGGCAGGTGCGACTGCTCGACGATCCGGATGATCTCGAGCTTCTCTGATGCGGGATACCTCATTCCTCGTCGCCCCCATCCACGATCATGCTTTTTTTCAGCAAGCGGTTTTCGAGCGTCAGGTCGGCCACGCATTCCTTGAGTGCACGAGCTTCACGGCGCAGATCCTGCACTTCGCCGGTGGTCGCAGCACGGGCGGTGTCGCCGGCCAACCGGCGCTTGCCGGCTTCCATGAACTCCTTCGACCAAGTGTAATACAGGCTCTGCGCGATGCCTTCCTTGCGGCACAGCTCGGCGATGCTGTCCTCGCCGCGCAGGCCATCCAGCACGATGCGGATCTTGTCCTCTGCCGAGAAGTGGCGACGGGTCTGCCGCCGGATGTCCTTCACCACCCGCTCAGCCGGGGCCTTCTTGGGAGGGGACTTTTTCAAGGAGGGTTGGGTCTTCATCTTCGTTCCTTCGTCACTACGACGAAGCCCCAACCCTCCTTAAATCACAACCTCAAATCTGTGCCATTGGTGCTGACGGGGGACACAGCTTTTCTGCCCGCACCAGATTGGCGAACACCTACGACAATTTCGACCGGCTCGCGTCCAGCAGCCAGATCTCGACCGATGGTGCAACACGATATTCGATCACGCAGTACAGCTACGACGCAGCTGGACGGCTCGATTGCACCGCTGTCCGCATGAACCTGACCAGCGTCGCTGCGTCTCTGCCGTCAGATGTCTGCGTGAAAATGACTCCCGGCGCTGACGGCGAGGACCGGATCACGCGCCGCTATTACGACACGGCAGACAGGGCCACGCAGGTGTGGTCGGCTGTCGATACCGGGATCGCCCAGCAAACCGCCGAGATGGCCTACAACGCCAACGGGACGGTCGCCTGGGTCGAGGATGCCAACAACAACCGCACGGCCTATGTCTATGACGGGCATGATCGGACGCGGCGGATCAACTATCCCTCGCCAACGACCCCTGGCGTCGCCAACACGGGCGACTACGAGGAGATCACCTATGATGCGGCAAGCAACGTCTCGCAGTTCCGCACGCGGCGTGGTGAGACGATCCTGCTCGCCTATGACAACCGTCGGCTGCTAACCCAGAAAACGATTCCCGAACGTGCTGGGCTCGACCCGGTCCACACCCGCGACGTGACCTACAAGTATGACCTCTACGGATCGCTGACCGAAGCTGCGTTCGATACCTCGAACCGCATCGTGATGACTTACGATTCGCTCGGGCGTCCGGTCACCAGCACGCAGATAATGGATGGTGTATCGCGGCCGCTCTCCTACCTCTACGATATTGCCGGACGGCAGACCCGGATCACGCATCCTGACGGCGCGTGGTGGGGCTATGAGTACGATACCGCGGGCCGCCTCGCCCGTATCCGCGATGATGACGGGATCGAACTAATCACCAATGTCTATGACACCTGGGGGCGGCTCGAACGGACGAACCGCGACAGCAGCGCGCCCGATAGCCTGATGTTCTACGACAACGCGAACCGGCTCGACCGCATCTTCATCGACCACCCCAGCAGCAGCTACGATGTCAATCGGACCTATAACCACAACCAGGCCAATCAGGCGAAGAGCGAGGCGACCGACAACCAGCTCTATGTCTGGAATGCCCAGCCAGCAGGCACTCTCGACACCCCCTATGTGCCCGATGGTGTGAACCAGTACGACAGCGTCAACGGCGTGACCTATGCCCACGATGTCAATGGCAACCTGACCTCGGATGGAGCCACCACCTACACCTATGATGTCGAAAACCGTCTTGTCAGCGCCTCCGGTGCCAAGACGGCAGGCCTTCGCTATGATCCGCTGGGCCGACTCTACCAGATCACCGATGGATCTGGCAGCATCACCCGTTTGCTGTATGATGGCGACGCGCTGGTCGGCGAGTTCAACACCAGCGGTACAATGTTGAATCGCTATGTTCACGCGCTTGGCGCGGGAGACGATCCGATGATCCGCTATGCAGGATCAAATGCTGCCCGCAGTGCCGCCGAGTATCTCTATGCGGATCGGTTGGGATCGATCGTGGCCAGCTTCGACTGGAGCGGCGGAGTCAAGGCGATCAACACCTATGACGAGTTCGGTGTGCCCGGCACTCCCGGAGGCACCGCGAACACCGGACGGTTCCGCTACACCGGGCAGATCTGGATCCCGGAATTGGGCCAGTATCACTACAAGGCGCGAGCTTACTCACCCACGCTCGGACGGTTCATGCAAACCGATCCGATCGGATATGCCGACGGCCTCAACATGTACGCCTACGTCGGGAACGATCCGGTAAACCGGTTTGATCCGACCGGGCTTTGCCAAATCGAACAACTGTATCAAACTCGGACAGTAACAGTTGGTGACACAACAGTGACAACCCGTGTTCCAAATGGCGTTATCGTCACCGGCGACTGTAGCGGCGGCGGTGGTCCGGGGGGCGCCAGCCCGGGCGGTGGCGGCGGGGGGAGCGAAGGCAACCCAATCGTCGTCGAAGGAAAAAAGAAGAGAAAGAAGCCGCAAAGTGATCGACCTTGCCCTGCCGTTCCCTCAGAAGTTCCAGGGTATTTCTACGTACCCTTCGGTCTAGTCCTTACAGGGGATATCTGGCGAAATGCTGCTAACCGCGCCGCAAGGGCACGTTTTCCGGGCCTGCGCGGTACGGACGATGCCCGAGATGCATATCGGCATATTTGGGCCGCAATAGCTCTTAGTAGGCAGTACGGCCCGGCCGCGACGCTCGGTTCTGGAAACGTCAACGAATTTCAAGGTTACTTGAGAGGATTAATGGGGCAGGATGGATACACTCCTGCTGCGCGTGCGATGGACGATCACAATAATTACGTTGGAGCAGCACTGGGTGTTGATCCCCGCTATACGCATATGTCGACTACGGAACTTGCAGATTTCGCATTCGCTAACAACTGCGCGGTAACAGCACCATGACCCGTTACATCGTCATAACACTTCTCCTGTTTTCGTTAAGTGCGTGTTCCAAAACTACGACCTACGAGATCAGCAACGACAGTGGGAAGCCTATTGTAGCTGCAGAGATATCACAGAGTGGCAGTCCAAAGGTGATCGGGGATCTCTCCCCAGGGGAGGTCCGCAAGGTTGAGTTCGAAGCCATCTTCGAGAACAGCTATAGGTTGAAGTATGAACAAGATGGCAAGAGGTTTATGAAGGATTTATGCTATCAAGCATGGGGAGATAAATCTTATGGTAAAATCTCAGTGCGTCCTGATGGTGTAGATCTGATTTGTTTTTAATTTATTGTCAAAATTTTCTTGCGATTGAAAGATTCAGTATAATCGTACTTTTTCCTTTATTTACCACGAAATTGATATTGAAAATCGGTCGTGTTGTTATGATTATGGGTTTTGAGCATGTCCGAAGAACTTCGCCGGGATACGCTGTTCGTGGCGCTTACGCGCCCGCAGATGTTTGCCGGTGTCACCTACACCTTCTTCGTGATCAACGCGATTGTGAGCGTCGAGTTGTTTCTCATCTTCCGCGCCTGGTGGGTGCTGCTGGCGGCGCTGGTGATCCACGGCATCGGCATGCTCGCCTGCCTTGAGGAGCCACGCATCTTCGACCTCTGGATCACACGCGTGAGGAACTGCCCGCGGGTGCGCAATCATGCGATCTGGCGATGCAATTCCTACCGCCCCTGACGCGTGATCCGAAGGTGGCTGCGCGCGAAGCTCCTGCTGGCGCGCACCTGCCCTATGCGCGGCACATCGACGATGTGACCATCCAGACCCGCGACGGGCTGCTGATGCAGACGATCCGTCTCGGCGGGTTGCTGTTCGAGACCGCTGACAGCGCCGAGCTCAACTACCGTGCCGGATTGCGCGATGCGATGCTTCGCACGCTCGGTTCCTCGCGTTTTGCGATCTACCACCATGTCGTGCGGCGCCGCGCCGATGCGGCGCTGCGCCCGGTCACCGCCGACGACTTCGCCGCCCGGCTCGATTCCCGCTGGCAGGAGCGGCTTGGCGGCAAGCTGCTCTATGTGAACGAGCTGTTCGTCACCATCATCCGCCGCCCGCTACAGGGGCGGATTGGGATTGCCGACCGGATGCGCAGCCTCATCAGCGGCAAGTCGCGGCGCAATGCAGGCCAGATCGCGGCCGAGAAGCATGCGCTGGACCGCGCGCGCGAGGCTTTGATGGCCTCATTAAGCGCCTATGAACCGCAGGTTCTGAGCATCTACGATACGCCCGAGGGCAAGCGCTCCGAGCCACTCGAGTTCCTGTCCTGCCTGTTCAATGCCGACCTGCGGCCCATTGCGCTCCCCCATGGCGATCTCGGGCATTTCATCCCGGCGCGGCGGGTGAGTTTCGGGCAGGACTGTGTCGAGCTGGGTCCGGCAGGCCCGCTGGCGCGCCGGTTCGTGGCGATGGTCTCGATCAAGGATTATCCCGGCGCCACATTCCCCGGCATGTTCGACGAGCTCTACCGCCTGCCGTTCGAACTGCAGGTCACGCAGAGCTTTGCCATGGTCGAACGCGCTGCCGCGCTCGGGCAGATGAACCTCGCGCTGCGCCGCATGCGCTCGGCCGAGGATGAGGCGCTATCGCTGCGTGACGAGCTGACTTACGCCAAGGATGAGGTGGCTGCAGGGCGCGCCGGGTTCGGGGAGCATCACAGCTCGATTGCGGTGCATGCCGATGACCTTCGGCAGCTCGAAAACAACGTCGCCGAGGTGATCGCGCTGCTCGCCGATCTCGGGATCAATGCGGTGCGCGAGGATATCGCGCTGGAGCCCGCCTTCTGGGCGCAGTTCCCCGGCAATTTCCGCTATATTGGCCGGCGCGGGCTGGTCTCGACCACCAATTTTGCAGGCCTCGCCAGCCTCCACAACTTCCCTGTCGGTCGGGCGCAGGGCAACCACTGGGGCGAGGCTGTGACCTTGTTCGAGACCACCGCGGCCGGGCCCTACTTCTTCAACTTCCACCGCGCCGATCTTGGCAACTTCACGGTGATCGGCCCGTCGGGCTCGGGCAAGACCGTGGTGCTCAATTTCCTGCTGGCGCAGGCGCGGCGGTTTTCCCCACGCATCATTTTCTTCGACAAGGATCGCGGCGCTGAGCTCTTCATCCGCGCGATCGGCGGACAATATGATCGCCTGCGGCCCGACGCACCTTCCGGCCTCAATCCGCTCCAGCTCGACGACACCCCAGCCAACCGCCAGTTTCTGATCGAGTGGCTGACCCTGCTCGCGGGCGGCGCGACCAGCGCCGAGCTCGACCAGATCCGCGACGCGATCGACACAAGCTATGCCCAGCCTGCTTCCCGACGCCGTCTGCGCTATCTGGTCGAGTTGTTCCGCGGTGGCGCACGGCCGGAACCCGATGATCTCCACGCCCGTCTGCGCCCCTGGTGGGGTGAGGGCGAGCGGGCCTGGCTGTTCGATAACGAGCGCGACCTCACTGACCTAGCCGCTGACACAGTCGGGTTCGACATGACCGCGATCCTTGATGATTCGGTCTCGCGAACGCCTGCAATGTTCTACTTCTTCCACCGGGTCGAGCAGCGCCTCGACGGGACCCCGGCGATTATCGTCATTGACGAGGGCTGGAAAGCGCTCGACGACGACATCTTCGTGCGCCGGATCAAGGACTGGGAGAAGACCATCCGCAAAAGGAACGGCGTAGTCGGGTTTGCAACCCAGAGCGCGTCCGACGCGCTCGAGAGCAAGATCGCGAGCGCGATCATCGAGCAGGCTGCCACCCAGATCTTCATGATCAACCCCAAGGCGCGCGCCGAGGACTACATCAACGGGTTCGGCCTCAGCCGCCACGAGTTCGATCTGGTGCGCACGCTGCCCGACAGCGCGCACTGCTTTCTGATCCGTCATGGCCGCGAGAGCGTGGTCGCGCGGCTCGACCTGTCGGGCGAGAGCGATATCCTCACCATTCTCTCCGGCCGGGAGTCCACCGTCCGGATGTTCGACGAGTTGGTGACCCGCACCGGCCCTGATCCAGCCAACTGGCTCCATCTCCTCCTCGAGAAGGCTGCCTGATGGCCTGCCCAGCCATCATCACCGGCGACAGCTTCCTGCTGCGCACGCTCGCGCATATTGATTGCCAGGCACAGGTGATCGGCTCCTACGGCTATCTGGCGCTGGGTCAGCCCGGCTCGATGGCGTCGGTGCTAATGACGAGCCTGCTCACGCTGTTCATTGCCCTGTTCGGGATCCGGTTGCTGTTCGGCCCGCCGCCGGGAGCGCGCGACGTCGTGTTCGATGTGCTCAAGATCGGGATCGTGCTGACGCTGGCCTTCTCGTGGCCGGCGTTCCGCACGGTAATCTACGATGTCACCCTCAAGGGACCGGCCGAGGTTGCGACCGTTATCAGCGGGGTGAGCGGTAACGAGCAAGTGGGCGCAGATCTAGCGCAGCGCCTGCAGCGCGCCGACAATGCCATCGTACGTCTGACCGAGGTCGGCGCAGGCCGCAATCTCGGCGCGCTGATCAACAGCGAAGCGCCGGGAGGCACCTTTGAGGGTGCTGCGCTCGCCGACGACACGGCATTTGGCTCCGCCCGTCTGCTGTTCCTTGCCGGCACAATCGGGACGCTTGCGCTGCTGCGGATTGCCGCGGCCATGCTGCTCGCGCTCACCCCGCTCGTGGCTGGACTCTGGTTCTTTCCCTGGACACGCGGGCTGGTTGCGGGCTGGATCAAGGGGCTGGTGCTCACGATGACAGGTTCGGTCGGCACAGCCATTGTCCTCTCGGTCGAGCTTGCAATCATCGAGCCATGGCTTGCCGACGCGCTCAAGGTGCGCTCATTGGGCTATGCCATTCCGGCAGCGCCCACCGAGCTATTCGCAATCATGCTCGCCTTTGCCATCGTCCAGCTGATGATGATCTGGCTGCTCGCCCGCGCGGTGTTCACCAGAGGATGGCTGACCCTGCCCGACTGGCCACGCATATCCGAGCCGCAGCTGGCACCTCCGTCGGCATTTGCGGGGGGCGCAGTCAGAAGTGAAGTTGTGTTCAATCGCGCCGAGCAGATCGGCAATGCAGTCGAAGGCGTTATCCGACGCGAGCAGTCACTCGCCAATGACCGCTCCGTCCGTATGCCGCTCTCGGGAGTGGCCGGGGGTGACAGTGGTCCACAAGGTCCGGGATCGGGCCCTGAAGGGAACGCGCCGCGGCTCGGGAGCTCGTATCGCCGCACCGCCCTGCGCACCTCGCGCGCCGGGCAGGCAAGGGACCGCAGCTGATGAACATGAAGCCGCAGCAGAATTTCGACGAGGATCTGGCCGACCTGCCGGTCGCGGCCAGCTGGGCAACCAGCGTGACTGAGGACCTCGAGCGGTCGAACCGCCGCGCATGGATTGTCGCAATCATCGCGGCCATGATCGCGCTGCTGGAGGCGGTGGCGTTGGTATTCCTTCTGCCGCTCAAGACCACTGTCCCTTTTACCTTGCTGGTCGACCGCCAGACCGGCAATGTCGAGGCGCTCGCGCCAATGGACGCGCAGGTGGTGGCACCTGACTCTGCTCTGACCCGTTCATTCCTGGTCCAGTATGTGACCGCACGCGAGAGCTTTGCGCTGCCAACCTTGCAGGATGACTACCGCAAGGTATCGCTCTGGTCGGACGGTAAGGTCCGCGACGCCTATGAACGCGCGATGAACGCCGCGACGCCAAATAGTCCGCTAGCGGTGTTGCCGCGCAATGCCTCCATCCGCACCGAGGTAAAAAGCGTCTCGAACCTCGGCGAGGGCCGCGCTCTGGTGCGGTTCCAGACCACCCGGATCGATCCGGGCGCCTCCCCGCAACCTCCCAGTCACTGGGCGGCGATCATCAATTACAGCTTCAGCGCAGCCGAAATGACTGAGGAAGACCGCTACACCAATCCGCTGGGGTTCCAGGTCACCTCCTACCGCCGCGATGCCGAGACCATCCCAGAGGAAGGCATCGTCAACGGCGTCGATCTGGACCAGACAGGAAGACCCGCGCCATGATGCGCGGGCGCCTCGCAGCCCTGGCCATGCTCGCCTGGGCCGCGCCGCTTGCAGCGCAGGTGTTCCCGATGCCGGGGCCCGAGACCCCGCGTATCCAGACCGCACAGTGGCGGCCGGGCGAGCCAGTGGTGCTGACCGCGCTGCCCCAGACGGCGCTGACGGTCATGCTCGAACCCGGCGAGACCATCCGGCGTGCCACGCTCGGCGGCAGTCCGGTCTGGGAGGTCACCGTGTCGGCCGAGGCCGACAGTTTCCAGATCACTCCGCTCTATGGCGCTGTACCCGCCAGTCTCACGGTCGAGACCGACCGGCGCGTCTACAACTTCCAGCTCGAGACCGGCAACGGCCTGCAGGCCGCCTATCTGGTGCGGCTCGCCTTTGACGGGGGGAGCGGCGATCTCCAGTCGCACACGGCACGTGACTCACTTGACCTTATCGGGCTCGACCGGACCTGGCGTCTGCGCGGTGACCCCTCGGTGCGTCCAGCCTCGGTGCGTGACAACGGGGCAAAGACCGTGATCGAGTATGCGCCGGGCCAGTCCCTGCCGGCTGTTTTCGCCATTGGCCCCACGGGTGATGAGGAGGTGGTCGATGGCTATATGCGAGACGGGCTGTTCGTGATCGACCGGGTGCATGAGGAACTGGTGTTCCGGATCGACAAGGCGAAGGCCACGGCACGGCGTCACGCTCGCACAGCTCCGCAGGATGGTGGTGAGGGATGACCACAACTGCGAGCACCTCATCCGAAAACGGCAACGACTACCAAGCCGCCGATGTGCGTCCGGTCATCCCGACCGGCGGTAGCGGGAACATGGGCCTTTATGCCTTCCTCGTCGTGCTGGCAGCGGGGGGGGGCGTGCTGTTCAGTGCGCTTAATGCCTCGCGCGAGGCCGCCGATACGTCGTCGATGCTCCAGCCCGCTGGAGGCGCGCCGGTGCGAATTTCCTCGCCTCAGCCGCTTGATATCCCGGACCGGTTTACAGGTGATCTGCGCGGCAACCTGTCGTCCGTTGATCAGCCCGGCATTGGATCTGTTGCAGGCGCTCAACCCATTCAGATTCAGCCAGCCTTGCGTCAGCAATCCTTGCCGCCATTCAGGCCAACGCAGGTGCCTCCGTCGGAACCGCTCTCGCCGGTTCAGCTTCAGCCGCAACCGCCGCGCGTGGTGTTCGACAATCGCGCCGCCACCACTGCCTCTCCTTTGCCAGGAGACGCTGGCGACGAGGGCAGCTCGCGCGTAACCGCCGAGCGCTTCCTCAATCCCTCGCTCACGATCCCGCAGGGGACGGTCATCCCGGCTGTGCTGGAAACCGCGCTTGATTCGACCCGCGCAGGCGGCGTGCGCGCGCTGGTTCAGCGCGACGTCTCAGGGTTCGATGGGAGCCGGGTCCTGATCCCGCGCGGCAGCCGCCTCTATGGAGAGTACGAGGCGAGCCTCCAGACCGGCCAGAACCGTGCGCTGGTACGCTGGACCCGGCTGATCCGGCCCGACGGAGTGACCATTGCGCTCGACTCCCCGTCCTCCGATCCGCTGGGTCGGGCGGGTATCAGGGGCAAGGTCGACAGCAAGTTTCTGCAGCGCTTCGGCGGCGCATTACTTCAATCGGTGCTCGACCTCGGGGTTGGCGTTGCGGTCAACCGCGCGACCGACGGCGTGATCGTGGCGCTGCCCGGCAGCACCCAGAACCTGCAGGTCACGCAGCCGCAGCAGATCCAGCCCACGCTCAAGGTCAAGCACGGCACCAGCGTCTCGGTGTTCGTGGCGCGCGATCTCGACTTCTCGACCGTGGACCGCTGAGGTGAGGCTGTGAGCACCACCGAGGCGGGTTACTATCTCGACAGCTTTCTTGCTCCGCTGGCGCCGTTTCTTGAGCGACCGGGCATAACCGACATCTGGATCAACCGCCCCGGCGAGGTGTGGCTCGAGAGCCTTGGCGGCGGGATCGAGCGGGTGGAGGAACCTGCGCTTGATGCCGCGCTGCTCGAGCGGCTTGCGCGGCAGATCGCGGCATTCTCGTCGCAGGGGATCAGCCGGGCGCAGCCGCTGCTGGCGGCGACCCTGCCCGATGGATCGCGAGTTCAAATCGCGGCGCCGCCCGCCACGCGCGAGGGTTATGCGTTCGCCATCCGACGGCATGTGTCGGCCGACCTGTCGCTGGCGGAC
The DNA here is from genome assembly GCF_001720465.1 of Porphyrobacter sp. LM 6. NCBI lineage: Bacteria > Pseudomonadati > Pseudomonadota > Alphaproteobacteria > Sphingomonadales > Erythrobacteraceae > Porphyrobacter > Porphyrobacter sp. LM 6. The sequence goes on along the minus strand of NZ_CP017113.1, from coordinate 2,615,159 downwards.
TGGGAGGAGGCGGAGGCATTCGCCGATGTCGAGGTCGGGCCTAGCGAGTTTGCCGATGATCGAAGGTTCCGCGCGCTGACAGGGCTCCAAGCGGCGCGGCATCTGCGCGAGGCTGTGCGGGCTCGGCGGAATATCCTTGTGGCTGGCGGGACCTCGACAGGCAAGACCACCTTCCTCAATGCGCTCCTTGCCGAAATCTCCGTCGAGGAGCGGTTGATCCTGATCGAGGACACCGCCGAGCTGCATTTGCGTCATCCTAATGCGGTCGGGCTAATCGCTGCGCGCGGGGAGCTGAGCGAAGCGCGGATCAGCGCCGAGGACCTGCTGATCGCCGCGCTGCGGATGCGGCCGGACCGGATCATCCTCGGCGAGCTGCGCGGGATTGAAGCGTTCACCTTCCTGCGCGCGGTCAACACTGGGCATCCGGGATCGATGACAACTATCCACGCCGACACGCCGCAGCGCGCGATCGAGCAGCTGGCCCTGCTGGTGCTCCAGGCGGGATCAAAGCTCAGCCGTGATGATGTGCGCCACTATGTGCGTGAGAGTGTCGACGTGTTCGTGCAGCTTGAGCGGCGCGGCGGCAGGCGGCGGGTCAGCCGCGTGCTGGTGGCGGAGTAGCGGGCGGTGGCGCTCGCGGTGCAGCAGAGCCTGTTCGAGTCGGACGGCGGGGCGCCGATGGTGGAGTCCTCACGCTGGATCGAGGGTGTGGTGCTGGGCGAGATCGCGCTGGGTATCTGTGTGATTGCGGTGGCGTTTATCGGAGCGTTGCTGCTCACCGGTCGGCTGCCGCTGCGTGAGGGCGGGCGGATCCTAGTCGGGTGCTTTGTGCTGCTGGGTGCGCCGGTGATTGCGGCGGGAATGCTTGAAATTTCGACTTCGCCTTTTACCGCCGCACGATCTACCCGCCAAATTGGCGTTCAACCAGCGCTGCGACCGGAACTGCCAAGAGCAAGCTATAACCCTTACGCGCAAGCTTCCGTGCGCGACGATAGGTGACTTGCGTTTGATTTTTTCGAAACCAAGATATCACGCCAATGGAATGAAGCGAAGTTGGCTGCCATCGATTTACCTCCCGTCAGGGGCGGTAGGAATTGCATTGCCAGATCGCATGGTTCCTGACCCGCGGGCAATTGCGCACCCGCGTGATCCAGATGTCGAAGATACGTGGCTCCTCAAGGCTGGCGAGCATGCCGATGCCGTGGATCACCAGCGCTGCCACAAGCACCCACCAGGCGCGAAAAATCAGGAACAGCTCGACGCTCACAATCGCGTTGATCACGAAGAAGGTGTAGGTGACGCCTGCAAACATTTGCGGGCGCGTGAGCGCCACGAACAACGTATCCCGGCGAAGTTCCTCGGACATTGCGACCTCCTAGGAGCGTGGGGAACACTGTGAATTGCCGGGCAGAAATTGTAAGGGGTTGCGTGATGATTGCAGCGTTGCGGATGCCGCTAGAACGGATCATCGTAGGCGAGCTCCGCGGGATGGAGGTATTAACCTTCCTTCGCGCGGTCAAAACCGACCATCCGGGATTTATCAGACAAACTCATGCGTCGCGACATTTTGTAACAATAGTTTTGCAGATTCTTGTGAAATAAACGGCTCTTTCCGAATCAAATTATAAGGAGTTTGTTTTTGTTTGATTATAGGGTGCGGCCAATCACGGCCATCTCCGCCATATCAATCATATACATCCCAAATGAAATTCGCTGGACGGCATGAGTAAGACTTTTTCTATATTCCTCCTCAGGAATTAAAAATTTTTTCGTTCCCCCTTGCCTATCCACTCTAATTTTCAAACAAACTTTCTCAGAATATACTTCAACATCAGCAACAGGAAATCCATCAATTACCATTTCATGTGGTTGAATTGATAATAAATCTTCCAATAAAGACGAATAGTCTAGTAGTATTCCGGTGAGAGTTTGGCTTCCATATACTATTAACTTATCGTCAATTTTAATCCAGCTAGAATACCGTCCATGGCGCTTGTAGGCAAGAATAAACTTTTCCGAAAGCTCTTCGAAGGGGAGATTTAACAACTCGTCACCGAGTCCGTCAATTGAGAATTGTATTAACATCCTGGATATGCAGTTTGAAAAGGACGAATAGGAAGGCCGGTCTCAGGATCACGCCCAATCGGCGCCGCAAAGATTATTGTCAAATAGGTGGTGGGCGCAAATCCATTTCTTCCGTCATATCCGACGCGTTCACCGGTATCGAATGTGACCCGTATAGCCCCTCTCCCGGTTGGGACAGCTCCATGAAAGCGTGATCTCGCGATATTGAGTTCCAAATCACCAAGACCAAAGCTCGACGCCCAATAGCTTTGTGGATCGGTACTGTCTCCCCTAAACGACGACTGATGCTGTAAGAATTTGGCTGACACCGCATCAAGGGCCACAGTCGCCTTATATCCTGGGGATCCGCCAAAAGAAGTGGCACGCCCTAAGCACCGATCGGCGAGCTCTCCACTTTGCGGCCTTTGAGCCGTTACCAAAATTAGATTGCCTCCACCCTCACCGCCACCAAAGTCTGGTGTGATTGCTGGGAGGAAACCGGGAAGCAAATCATCAAGTCGAGGATCACCAGGATAGACACAGATACCCACACAGTCGTTTTCTTTCGGCTTTACGCAGATTCCGGGTCCACCAGCGCAGGCATCAGGCACCGTTGCTGCAAGCCCGGTCGGATCAAACCGGTTTACCGGATCGTTCCCGACGTAGGCGTACATGTTGAGGCCGTCGGCATATCCGATCGGATCGGTTTGCATGAACCGTCCGAGCGTGGGTGAGTAAGCTCGCGCCTTGTAGTGATACTGGCCCAATTCCGGGATCCAGATCTGCCCGGTGTAGCGGAACCGTCCGGTGTTCGCGGTGCCTCCGGGAGTGCCGGGCACACCGAACTCGTCATAGGTGTTGATCGCCTTGACTCCGCCGCTCCAGTCGAAGCTGGCCACGATCGATCCCAACCGATCCGCATAGAGATACTCGGCGGCACTGCGGGCAGCATTTGATCCTGCATAGCGGATCATCGGATCGTCTCCCGCGCCAAGCGCGTGAACATAGCGATTCAACATTGTACCGCTGGTGTTGAACTCGCCGACCAGCGCGTCGCCATCATACAGCAAACGGGTGATGCTGCCAGATCCATCGGTGATCTGGTAGAGTCGGCCCAGCGGATCATAGCGAAGGCCTGCCGTCTTGGCACCGGAGGCGCTGACAAGACGGTTTTCGACATCATAGGTGTAGGTGGTGGCTCCATCCGAGGTCAGGTTGCCATTGACATCGTGGGCATAGGTCACGCCGTTGACGCTGTCGTACTGGTTCACACCATCGGGCACATAGGGGGTGTCGAGAGTGCCTGCTGGCTGGGCATTCCAGACATAGAGCTGGTTGTCGGTCGCCTCGCTCTTCGCCTGATTGGCCTGGTTGTGGTTATAGGTCCGATTGACATCGTAGCTGCTGCTGGGGTGGTCGATGAAGATGCGGTCGAGCCGGTTCGCGTTGTCGTAGAACATCAGGCTATCGGGCGCGCTGCTGTCGCGGTTCGTCCGTTCGAGCCGCCCCCAGGTGTCATAGACATTGGTGATTAGTTCGATCCCGTCATCATCGCGGATACGGGCGAGGCGGCCCGCGGTATCGTACTCATAGCCCCACCACGCGCCGTCAGGATGCGTGATCCGGGTCTGCCGTCCGGCAATATCGTAGAGGTAGGAGAGCGGCCGCGATACACCATCCATTATCTGCGTGCTGGTGACCGGACGCCCGAGCGAATCGTAAGTCATCACGATGCGGTTCGAGGTATCGAACGCAGCTTCGGTCAGCGATCCGTAGAGGTCATACTTGTAGGTCACGTCGCGGGTGTGGACCGGGTCGAGCCCAGCACGTTCGGGAATCGTTTTCTGGGTTAGCAGCCGACGGTTGTCATAGGCGAGCAGGATCGTCTCACCACGCCGCGTGCGGAACTGCGAGACGTTGCTTGCCGCATCATAGGTGATCTCCTCGTAGTCGCCCGTGTTGGCGACGCCAGGGGTCGTTGGCGAGGGATAGTTGATCCGCCGCGTCCGATCATGCCCGTCATAGACATAGGCCGTGCGGTTGTTGTTGGCATCCTCGACCCAGGCGACCGTCCCGTTGGCGTTGTAGGCCATCTCGGCGGTTTGCTGGGCGATCCCGGTATCGACAGCCGACCACACCTGCGTGGCCCTGTCTGCCGTGTCGTAATAGCGGCGCGTGATCCGGTCCTCGCCGTCAGCGCCGGGAGTCATTTTCACGCAGACATCTGACGGCAGAGACGCAGCGACGCTGGTCAGGTTCATGCGGACAGCGGTGCAATCGAGCCGTCCAGCTGCGTCGTAGCTGTACTGCGTGATCGAATATCGTGTTGCACCATCGGTCGAGATCTGGCTGCTGGACGCGAGCCGGTCGAAATTGTCGTAGGTGTTCGCCAATCTGGTGCGGGCAGAAAAGCTGTTCCAGTCGGCCGGGTTGGTGCCCGGGATCTGACCGTTCTCGACCAGCGTCACCTGGCCGTTGTTGTTGTAGGTCGTGCGCGTGGCGAGGCGCGGCAAAGAACCAGCGCCGTCGGGATCGGGCGAGATCACTCCCGTGACCTGACCGGCGACATCGTAGCGGTAGACGGTCGCATCGTCGCTGCCCGGAAGTGGGCCATTGATCGTCGCCACTCTCCCCAGCTGGGAGTAGGTGTAGTTCGTCGACGCGGCGAGGCTGTTGTCGCCGGCGCGGGTGGTAACAGCAACGGGATTGAGGTTGGGCGAGATGTTCGCGTCATAGGCGATGTCGGTATTGCCCTCGTTTGCAGTCCCGGTGCACTGCGCCTGCGTCCGGCAGGTCCTGATGTTCGACGGCACGACAATCGATGTCGGTTGATCCACGAGGACGTTGGACGGGGTCATCATCTTCGCCACGCGCGCCACGTATGCGACCCGCGTCTCGGCGCGGTTATTGTTCTGATCAGGCGGTCCCTGAACGAGGGTCACGCCGCCATGGGTGGGGTCATAGGTGTAGTTGGTGGTCTCAGCGCCGGCATTGGTTGTCGCGGTCGGCTTGTTGCAGGTTACCTGATTCGTGCAGCTCGCCGGGAAGGTCGCCGTCGAGATGATGTCCGCAAGGAACGTGCCCGGCTTGGCTTTCTGCGTCACCGTGGTCACATTCCCGCGAGCATCCCGGGTATATTGCGTGTCCGTCGTCAGAACATTTGGCGCAGATGGTGGCGTAGATTAGCGGAGTGCGGGCCTCGTCTGGGGTTGGGTTTTAGGCGGCGAACTTGCGGTGTTGCAAGCGCCGATATTCGATGGTCTGTCGTTTGATCCTTTCACGCTGTTTGATGATGGCCGGTGCCCTGCCGAAGTAAGCATCGGCGGGCGTCACATTGTTGAGGCTCTCGTGGTAGCGCTGGTGGTTGTAGTGCTCGACGAACGCCTCGATCTGGGCCTCGAGGTCACCGGGCAAGAAGTAGTTTTCCAGCAGGATGCGGTTCTTCAGGGTCTGGTGCCAGCGCTCGATCTTGCCCTGGGTTTGCGGGTGCATCGGGGCACCGCGCATGTGGCTCATCTTGTTGGCCTCGATGTATTCCGCCAGTTCCCCCGCGATGTAGCTGGGACCATTATCGCTGAGCAGCCTTGGCTTGTGCAGCACCGTGGCGCTGTCGCAGCCTGAGGCCGCAAGCGCGAGGTCCAGCGTGTCGGTCACATCCTCTGCTCGCATGTTGGTGCACAACTTCCAGGCGATGATGTAGCGCGAGAAGTCGTCGAGTACGGTCGATAGATACATCCAGCCCCACCCGATGATCTTGAAGTAGGTAAAATCGGTCTGCCACATCTCGTTCGGCCGGGTGGTCTTGGTGTGGAACGCATCGGCGGCCTTGATCACGACATAGGCCGGGCTGGTGATAAGGTCGTGCGCCTTGAGCAGGCGGTAAACCGTGGCCTCAGACACAAAGTATTGGCGTTCATCGGTAAATCGAACGGCCAGTTCGCGTGGGCTGAGTTCGGATTGCTCCAGCGCCATCTCGACGATCTGATCCTGCACCTCGGGCGCGATGCGGTTCCACACCCGGCTCGGCGCTGACGGTCGATCCGCGAGCGCGTCCAGGCCACCATCAAGGTAGCGGTCATACCAGCGGTAGAACGTCCGACGGGCAATGCCGAGCTTATCAAGGGTCCGCTTGGCGGGCAGGTGCGACTGCTCGACGATCCGGATGATCTCGAGCTTCTCTGATGCGGGATACCTCATTCCTCGTCGCCCCCATCCACGATCATGCTTTTTTTCAGCAAGCGGTTTTCGAGCGTCAGGTCGGCCACGCATTCCTTGAGTGCACGAGCTTCACGGCGCAGATCCTGCACTTCGCCGGTGGTCGCAGCACGGGCGGTGTCGCCGGCCAACCGGCGCTTGCCGGCTTCCATGAACTCCTTCGACCAAGTGTAATACAGGCTCTGCGCGATGCCTTCCTTGCGGCACAGCTCGGCGATGCTGTCCTCGCCGCGCAGGCCATCCAGCACGATGCGGATCTTGTCCTCTGCCGAGAAGTGGCGACGGGTCTGCCGCCGGATGTCCTTCACCACCCGCTCAGCCGGGGCCTTCTTGGGAGGGGACTTTTTCAAGGAGGGTTGGGTCTTCATCTTCGTTCCTTCGTCACTACGACGAAGCCCCAACCCTCCTTAAATCACAACCTCAAATCTGTGCCATTGGTGCTGACGGGGGACAGTTTGCCGTGACGTTGACCAGTTGGAGCGACCAACAGTCCCCACCGATGCTGTCATTCTGCGTCACCGGAGGACTGTTTGATGGCGTAGGTGTCGGGGTTGGCGTAGGGCTCGGTGTCGGCGTCGGGCTCGGCGTGGGTGTCGGAGCCGAGCAGCTTGGGAGCGACCCATCATTCCGGACGCGGAAGCTCGTGCGATTGCCCATTGGATCATAGCACAGCTTGCGGGTATCCGCATCGCCGATCCCTCCAGAGACCTCGGCGGATGTCAGACGACCAAGCGGGTCATACTGGAGGATCTTCGTTTCGCTCTGCGCCAGTGCCATCGCAGAACCAACAGCAAGCAAGCCAAGCATACTGGTAGCAGTAAGGAAGCGCCCCTTCTTCATACCGAGCCCCCAATTAGCGTCGGCGGGTCAGCAGGTACTGTAGCCCCGCCCGACGATTGAGACCCTAATCTCGCGCTTGAACATGCTGTTAGTCAATCGGCGAATTCACATAAATCACGATCGCGAAGCGCCTCTTCCCGATCCACCGAGGGCGCCAACACCACCCCTACAGAATTTATCAAGAGCAAGTTTGCACCGCTCAAACCAAGATTTGTCCCCCGTCAGCACCAATGGCACAGATTTGAGGTTGTGATTTAAGGAGGGTTGGGGCTTCGTCGTAGTGACGAAGGAACGAAGATGAAGACCCAACCCTCCTTGAAAAAGTCCCCTCCCAAGAAGGCCCCGGCTGAGCGGGTGGTGAAGGACATCCGGCGGCAGACCCGTCGCCACTTCTCGGCAGAGGACAAGATCCGCATCGTGCTGGATGGCCTGCGCGGCGAGGACAGCATCGCCGAGCTGTGCCGCAAGGAAGGCATCGCGCAGAGCCTGTATTACACTTGGTCGAAGGAGTTCATGGAAGCCGGCAAGCGCCGGTTGGCCGGCGACACCGCCCGTGCTGCGACCACCGGCGAAGTGCAGGATCTGCGCCGTGAAGCTCGTGCACTCAAGGAATGCGTGGCCGACCTGACGCTCGAAAACCGCTTGCTGAAAAAAAGCATGATCGTGGATGGGGGCGACGAGGAATGAGGTATCCCGCATCAGAGAAGCTCGAGATCATCCGGATCGTCGAGCAGTCGCACCTGCCCGCCAAGCGGACCCTTGATAAGCTCGGCATTGCCCGTCGGACGTTCTACCGCTGGTATGACCGCTACCTTGATGGTGGCCTGGACGCGCTCGCGGATCGACCGTCAGCGCCGAGCCGGGTGTGGAACCGCATCGCGCCCGAGGTGCAGGATCAGATCGTCGAGATGGCGCTGGAGCAATCCGAACTCAGCCCACGCGAACTGGCCGTTCGATTTACCGATGAACGCCAATACTTTGTGTCTGAGGCCACGGTTTACCGCCTGCTCAAGGCGCACGACCTTATCACCAGCCCGGCCTATGTCGTGATCAAGGCCGCCGATGCGTTCCACACCAAGACCACCCGGCCGAACGAGATGTGGCAGACCGATTTTACCTACTTCAAGATCATCGGGTGGGGCTGGATGTATCTATCGACCGTACTCGACGACTTCTCGCGCTACATCATCGCCTGGAAGTTGTGCACCAACATGCGAGCAGAGGATGTGACCGACACGCTGGACCTCGCGCTTGCGGCCTCAGGCTGCGACAGCGCCACGGTGCTGCACAAGCCAAGGCTGCTCAGCGATAATGGTCCCAGCTACATCGCGGGGGAACTGGCGGAATACATCGAGGCCAACAAGATGAGCCACATGCGCGGTGCCCCGATGCACCCGCAAACCCAGGGCAAGATCGAGCGCTGGCACCAGACCCTGAAGAACCGCATCCTGCTGGAAAACTACTTCTTGCCCGGTGACCTCGAGGCCCAGATCGAGGCGTTCGTCGAGCACTACAACCACCAGCGCTACCACGAGAGCCTCAACAATGTGACGCCCGCCGATGCTTACTTCGGCAGGGCACCGGCCATCATCAAACAGCGTGAAAGGATCAAACGACAGACCATCGAATATCGGCGCTTGCAACACCGCAAGTTCGCCGCCTAAAACCCAACCCCAGACGAGGCCCGCACTCCGCTAATCTACGCCACCATCTGCGCCAAATGTTCTGACGACGGACAGGCACGGGCAAGGTAGATTTCGGTATCAATGGCCAAATCTCGCAGCGTTTCGGCAACGTGATCCCCTTCGTTGCCGCTGGCTACACTATCATCGGCGAACCCACTGGCTTTGATGTTGCCAACACCTTGTCCGGCGCAGTCGGCAGCCAATTTGTCGTCAGCAATTTGAGTTCAGTGACACTGTCCTATAATTACGACCAGGCTGCGACCAACCAGATCGGTGACAATGAATCCGTCGGCTTGGGTTTCGCCACCAGTCTCACCAACCGGCTGCAACTTGGCGTTGATGCAAGAGCCGGGCTGTCCACCGATGCCCCCGATGCACGTGTCGGCATTAGGTTGGGCATGGGGTTCTGACGACAAAGGTAGAGCCGTCCCATCGGCAGCTTTTGTCTGAAGCAGTCGTTCAACCTGACGATAATGGACGACCGGGTCTGGGTCGCAAACTGCCGTTGCTCATTGGCAGATCGAAGGGCAGCTTCCCGCCTCTCACCGTCCCGAACCCGCCATTCACCAAACGGCTCAATGGGAGACGCCACAGTCATCAATCTAAGTGGCAGTCTTGCTACAAGGCCTGCTACAAAATCAGGCAATCTGTAAATTTAACATATTGAAATAATGATATTAAATTATCGAATGGTAAAATCCCACCCTCTCCGCCACCGACCCTCCTGATCCCCCCGCTGCCAACCAGGCCAGCGCTGCCGTGTCTGCCGTTGCCAAGCCGGGGCAGGGCGTGTCCCGGTTGAAGGCTTTTGCCCCCTCACATCCGTCGCAGGCGACAAGCGATGCGAAGCCGTGGTAAGGCCGCTCGGGGACAGGATAAACGGGGCGGGGTCAGGCATGACATTGAGCGAGAGGCGCCGTGCGCTGCTGGTGTTCAACGGCATTGGCCTGATCGCCAGTGCGATCGCTTCTGGCTGGCTCTACTTCTTCTTTCTGCTCGGCGCGGTCGATCTGTGGCCCTTCGTGACTGACCTGCCGGCGACCATTCCCGGAGACCGGCGCGCGTGGAACATGGCGCATCTCGAAGGGATCACCAATGGCACCATGTTGATCGCGATCGGCGCGGCGGGCGGCTATCTGCGGCTTGGCGAGCGGGCACAGTCCTGGCTGTTCTGGGCGGCGATCGCCTTCGGATGGCTGTTCACCTTGCCTGCCATTGCCAACGCGGTCTTCGGAACGCGCGGCCTCGAATTCGGCGGCGGGCCGTTTCCCGGTGACGTGACAATCAACAACCTCATCTTCCTCGCAGGGTGGCCGGCGATGATCGGGGTCCACATCGCGATTGTGCTTCTCTTGTGGGGCGCATGGCAGCATTACCGCCACAGAGGGGACGCAGTATGAGCAGCGGCGCAATCCCGGTTCGCCAGATCCCCTTCGCCTTCAGTGAGGCGATCGATCCCGTCTGGCACCCCGACAAGCCGGAGTGGAGCCACATGGTGAACGGCGCCTCGCTCACCATGCCCTATCTCGAGCCGTTCCTGATCAAGACCGTGACCGAGGCGCTGCGGCAGGTCGGCGATCCGGCGCTGAAGGCGGACGTGCAGGCCTTTATCGGCCAAGAGGGCGTCCATTACCGCAATCACCGGCGCTACAACGAGATCCTCAAGCGGCACTATCCCGAATTGGCCGAGGTCGAGGCGGCGCTCGATGCCGATTATCGCGGGTTCCAGAAGCGCAGTCTCGAATGGCGGCTAGCCTACACCGCCGGGTTCGAGACGATGACGATGGGCATCACCGAATGGCTCGTCCACCAGCGCAGTTTGCTGTTCCGGGGCGCGGACCGGTCGGTTGCATCGCTGGTCTTGTGGCACATGGTCGAGGAGACCGAGCACAAGAACGTGGCCTATGATCTCTATATGCACCTTTACGGCAGCTGGTGGGGAAAGGCCCGCGGCCTGCTGTTCGCTACGGCCCATGTCGCGCTAGCGAGTCGGCAGGGTTACCGCCGGATGCTGCAACGCGACGGGCGGTGGGCTCGCCCATCGAGCCGTTTGCGGCTCTACCTGATGGTCGCGCGCTTCCTGCTGCACGCCTCGCCGGCGATGCTGCGGTCGCTGCTTCCCGGTTACCATCCGGCCAAGGTTCGCGATCCCGATTGGGTGCGACGCTGGGCAGCGGCCTATGACGGGCTGGAAGAGGGCACGATCCCCCTGCTCGATACAGCCGATCCCGAAATCCCCGCCGCTTTCCCCGCGTAGCAGGGCGACCCGTCCAATCTACGGATGTGTGTGAAATTTCACATTTTTGTGCAACGCTTTGAATTAACATGATCCCATGAAGCTGGCCCTTCAGCGGGAGAATGGTCATGTCGAAGTTCATCAAGATTGTTGTTGTGCTGGGCTTTGCCGCCGGCCTGACGCTGGCGGCGGACAAGGAAAATACCACCGAGATTGCCGGTGAAGATCACACCGTGCTGCACGTCGCTGCGGCGCGGCCGGCAGGCTGACAGGGCGGTGACGGAATAAATTTTCGGCGGTCTGCCAGGACGTGCATTTTTGCACATTCCGGCGATCCGGCTCTCGCTATCAGAATTGTGCGACCCGAAGACTCGCCCCCTGGCCCCCGCGGCCTGGGGGCTTTTTCGTGGGCGTCTCCCGCAGCGGCTAGTCTTCTTCGATCAGGTCGATCAACCGGTCGAGATCGGTCACGACCAGACTTCGGCCTTGCTTGCGGACGATGCCGAGCGCCGTCAGCTCGCTGAGCGCGCGGGTAATCGCCTCGCGCTGACCGCCGACGATTGCGGCCCAGTCCGCATGGGTGGGCGGATCGCGCAGGATCACCTCGCCCGCGTCACTCTGCTCGGCCAGCGCCGCGCGCATCAATTCCGAATAGAACCGCGCTTTGACCGATCGGGCCGCGTTCTCGTAGATCCGGTTGGAAAGGTCCCTCGTGCGGGCAGCAAGATCGCGGAGCAGGGCCCGCGTAACCTCCGGTATGGTCAGTACCAGATCGTTGAAGGTCGGGCCGGTCAGCCGCCCCATCACCACTTCGGTCACCGCGATAACATTGACCGAGCGCGGCATGCCATCGAACACGGCGAGCTCGCCCACGTAGGAATTGGCCGGCAGGCGGCGATAGCTGATTTCGCGCCCCGCCATCGAATAGCGGTTCACCAGCGCCTGCCCGTCGAGAAGCAGGAAGACATCGGTATCCAGCGCTTCATGAGCGATGATGGTTTCCCCGCGTCCGAAGCGGACAACCATGATCCGGCTCTTGATGGATTCCAGCGTCTCGTCGGATAAATCCTCAAAAATACTGAATTTTCTGAGCCTGGAATTGTTCAGATAATCATCGCTCATGCAAGCACCCCGCCATTCAGTTAGCTTGCAAGGCGATGGTAAACAATGAATAAAGCCTTCCGAAGGGGGGAAGCATGTCGAATGTTGCGGGCAAGGCCTACGGGATGACGGTGATCACCCCGATGTCGCTGCGTCTGGGGTGGCTGAACCGCTGGATCTTCCGGTTTGCCCGGAGCTTTCCGGCGGCGCTTTCGGGCCTGATGGGCCTGCGATTCATCCATTTCGCGCGCTGGGTGATCATTCCGCGCAAGGCCTGGCCGAGCCTTGGCCAGGAGCAGGAGGCGCTCGAGCGGGACCAGATGCTGTTCCTGTCGAACTTCAACGGCACGTGGGATCAATATATCGATGCCTTCGCAGACGGCATTCCGACGGGGCTCGACCTGTTCTGGTACAAGAACGCCCGCTATCCCGGCTCGGTCCCGATCACGCCGTTCAAGTCCTATATCCGGGCCAACCAGATCGATTGCGATTTCTATTACAACGCCACGCCCGGCGCTGCCTACCGCGATATCATCTCCGCGCTGCGGGTGCGCCGTGTCTTGCTGGAACTCGCCACAATCCACGCGAACACCACGCCCGAAGTCTTCGCTGTCTTCTACCGCGAGAAGTTGCTCTCGGTGCAGAACGACCTGACCACGCAGGGCTATTCCCCCGTGGCCTCGATGGAGACCGACCTGGCCGAACAGCACCGCCAGAAGTCCAACAGGATTGCCAGTGCCATGGTCGAAGCCGAGCGCGCGGTGGAAAAGATCGACGAGGACATCTGACGTGGCGAGTATCGACGGGGCGCACTATTTCCTGACCGCGCTGGTGCCGGTGCGCCGCGCATGGGCGAAGGGCAGTCACGGACAGACCACCGCCCCGATCATCCTGCTGCGCGAGAAGCTGGCGCAGATGCCGACGGCGATGCAGACGCCCGAGCGCACCCGCGGCGGCGAGATCAGCAAGTTCTCGCAATCGACGCTGACCCACTTCGCGCGCTTTGCGGTGATCGACCGGCTCGGCTTCAACGGCTATGTCGCCGCCGACCCGGTGGCACAGAGCCTTGGCCTGCAACACGCGGTCGAGCATCGCGAGGAGCTGAAACGCCCCTATCTGCTGTTCGCCGCCGAATTCGATGCGCCCACCGGCTCGCGGTCCTACGATCTGGCGGTGTATCTGCGCGAATTGTGGGACGTGATGGAGGAAGACCTCGTCGCGATCTTCCAACACTGCATCGGGTTTGATCGCACCAAGGTCACAACCGCGGCCGAGTTCATCAACTACATCAAGGCCTGCGAAATCGACACGACGATGCCGTTCAACGTCTATTACACCGATCCGCCGGCGCTGCCTTCGCTGACGGCGCGGGGATTGCTGATCGGGGCAGGGGTTGCCGGCGTGGTGGCCGGGGCGGGGACATGGTGGCTGGTCCAGCGGTGGTTTCCGGTGCTGGCGATTGGCCTCGGCATCCTTGCCGCGCTGGCCGGAGCAGTGGCCTTCATCGCCGTTCGGCTGAAGCGCTATGGCGACCGCCGCTTCCCGCCGACGCCCGACGGCAATCTGCAAACGATCCTGAAGGCGCTCTGGCTCCAGACCACATTCGGACGGTTCGTGATCGCCAATCAGGCGGCTGATGATGCGCGGCTCTATGAAGCTTTCGGCGCATACCTGCAGCAGAACAAGCCGGACCAGCCCGAACCCAAGCATCCTGCCGGAAAGGTAGTGCCATGATCGGCCAGAAACACCGTGTGCCTGTCGCTCTGCGTCTGGCCGACATTCAGGGCAATATCCTCAACGCCTATGGCCGCCTCGGCTTTCCCAAGGCGCGGGCGATCCTGCTCCATGTCCACAAGCCCGAAGTGGGGCGCAAGTTCATCGAGAGCTTCTATCCGCACGTGACAACCGCCGTGCGCTGGCCGAGCCGAAGGCCCAACGCCGCGCCGCCTGAACCCAACGCGCCCGAACGGCCCGATGTCACGCTCAACTTTGCCTTCACCTTCGCCGGTCTGCTCGCACTCGGAGTGCCGCTTCGCTCGCTGGCGATGATGCCCAACGAGTTCATGCAAGGTATGCGCGCGCGAGCCGCCATTCTCGGCGACAATTACCCCGATGGTGCTCTGGGCCAGTGGGACGAGGTGTGGCAGTACGAGAACCAGCGCAGCGGTTCGGGCAAGGTCCACATCCTCGCGCTGCTCAATTCCGACATGGATCCGGCGACGGGCAACCCTGTGCCGCAGATGGAGCGCATGACCGATGCGATCCGGACCTTCTGTGACGAGAGCAAGGGCGGGATCAAGATCCTGACCGGTCATGGCACCCGCCCGGCCGATTATCAGGACATGAGCGCGATCTGCTATCAGGATCCGCAAACGGGATTGCACAAACCGACCCCCTTCGAGCATTTCGGCTTTCTCGACGGCATCAGCGATCCGGTCTTCGAAGGCCAGTTTCCGCCCAGTGTCGAAAAGAAGCGCAAGGTCGGCAACGGCAAGCTCAACGGGCAGGGAGAATGGGAACCGCTGGCGACGGGCGAGTTTCTGCTCGGCTACCCTGATGAAGCCAAGGAAATGCCGCCCGCAGCCGAGCCCGGCCTGTTCAGCGTCAACGGCACCTTCATGGCCTATCGCAAGCTGCAGGAGAATGTCGACGCGTTCGAAGAGTATATTGCCGCGACCGCACCGGTCTTCGGGCAGGTCTATGGCATTGCCGATCCCGACGAGGCCAAGGCGACGCTGTTGGCGAAATTTGCGGGGCGTTGGACGGACGGTGTGCCGCTGGTGCTCGCGCCGACCTTTGCCGATTGGCAGGCGTTCAATGCGGCCAACACGGATCCGGAGAAGCGCAGCGCGCTGCTGACCCAATATACCTATGCCAGCGACCCCGACGGCGCGGCCTGTCCGGCGAGCTCGCACACCCGGCGCGTCCATCCGCGTGACGGGTTGGGACCACTGCCTCCCGCCAAGCCGGGTGAGCCGGGCCCGAGCGGCACTGTGCTGGTCAATCGCCGCCGCATCCTGCGCCGCGGTCTGCCTTACGATACCACCAACGCACAGGGTAAGCGCGAGCGGGGCATCGTCATGCTGATCTGCTGCGCCAGTCTCGAGCGCCAATTCGAATTCGTCCAGCAGCAATGGCTTAATTACGGCATGGACAACAATGCCGGTAACGACACCTGCCCGATGCTGGGTGCGCGGTCGGACCGGGATATCAAGTTCGTGATCCCCAACCGCCCGGACGGGGACAAGCCGCCCTACATCTGCTCCAATCTGCCGCAGTTCGTCGAAACCAAGGGCGGTGCCTATTTCTTCGTGCCGAGCATGACGTCGCTGCGGATGATCGCGATGGGCGTGATCGATCCGACCTGAGGCTGCGCGCTGCGGCCGTCAGTGGTCGTAGAGCACCCACAGGCTTTCGGGGAACGGCCCGAAACGTGTCATCTTGCCATCCTTGCCCGGCGCGCGGCGAACGTTGCGGCGCTTGAGCAGCGGTTTGAAGGTCTGGGTTATCTGCGCGTAGGCCAGCGGCGCGCCGATGCACCAGTGCAGGCCGAAGCCCATCAGCATGTAATCGACCGGCTTGCGGTTCGGATCGAAGCGCATCGGATGCTCGACCCGGCGCGGATCGAACATCGCCGACTGGGTCGAAACCAGCAGCTTGGTGCCCTTCTTGATGGTCTTGGCGCGGCGCGTGCCTGCGGCAATCGTGACATCCTCGGCTGCGACCCGGAACGGCCCGGGGTTCAGCGGCCAGAACCGCATCGCTTCGAACAGGCAGCGTTGCAGCAGATCGTCATCATCGCTGCGGGCGGCTTCCTGCGCCTGCGCCATCCAGTCGGGATTATCGAGCAGCAGGTCGAGCATATGGCCCGATGCCATCGTATTGGTGGGCACAAAGCCGGTGACCATCCCAATCAGGATTGCGCGGATGATCTCGTCGGGCATGGCGGACGGATCTTCCATCTGCTTCTGCACCAGCCGCGCGGCGATGGTATCGGCATCGGGCGCGGCCTTGGCCTTGGCAATCGCGTCATCCATGATCGGTCGCACCAGCGCGCCGGCCGCAAGGGCCGCCTTTTCGAGGTTGGGATCATTGTTGGGATTGCCGAACATGTAGCTGCTCATCGCAATCGTCCAGCGCGCGAAATTGGGCTCGTCGGGGATCGTCAGCCCGTAATATTTCTCGCAGATGCGCGTCGGGACGAGGGTGAGCAACCCGCGCACTCCGTCGATCTTGCCTTCGCCCAGTTCGAGCAGGTTGCTCGCCTCGTGATAGGCCATCGGGCCGACGATCGCGGCGTTGTCCGCACGCGGGAACACCGCCATGGTGGCCTTGTGCAGCGCCTGATATTCCGGACCATCGGCCATGCCGAGCACGAAGTTCGGCCCGCCGTTGAGCGTCTTGATCTGCTCGCCGAACGGCACCGCGATCGCCTTGTCGTTCTGGAGCGCCTCGGCGACATCGTCAAAGCGGGTGATGATCGCCCAGCCCTTGAAGGTCGGGATCGGCCAGAAGTGGCGGGCGAAAGCCATCAGCGCAAAGGGGTGGCGCACGACCCATTCGACGATCCGCGCGGTGATGCCGCTGGATTGCAGCAAGGTCGGATCAAAGCTGCCCGGATCCTTGGCAGCGCTCTTCTTGTCCGTCGCCGGCGCCAGCCGCCCGAAGGCCGCAACATTACCCATTCCAGACCCCCAATTGTCCGCCGCCCGATCGCCCGGTTCAGTTCACCAGCGCAAGCGACAGGCCATACTTGTCCCACAGTTCCCGGTTCAGCTGACCGGCCAGCTTTGCCTTCTGGCGTTCGACCCAGCCTTGCGCCAATTCTGCTGAACGCAGCGCCGCGTGGTGATCGCCCGCGCGGAAATCCAGCACCGCCTTGAGGCCGTAATACTCGCCCAGCATGTGATGCATATCGTGACTCTCGGCAGTGACGATGGTCCAGTTATTGGCCTCGCGCGCGGCGTTGTCATCGCCCTCGGCCAGCCATGCGACCGCCTCCCAGTGCTTGTAGGTCGGCTGGTAGAGGATGCTGCGCGTCCGGCGATAATCCTCGATCGCGGCGTGGAGCTGTGCGGCGGCTCCCGGCTTGCCCTGCATGGCTGCAAACTGCGCCTGGTGCACCTTTTCGGTGTAGAGGAAGTAGAGGATCTCGTTTTCCTCGCACAGCGCGATGCATTCCTCGAGCCCCTGCTCCAGCCCGTCGAAATCCTTGGTCAGCATCTTGCAATAGTTGAGGCCGACCATCGAAAAGGCGCGGGTATAGGGCTGGCGGATCAGTTCGGCGCGTTCGCGGGCGGCATAGGCCAGCGCCATCCCGCGCTCGGTCTCGCCGAGGTAGACCAGCGACCACGAGGCATAGATTTCCATCGCTGCCAGCAGATCGTCGGCCACGATCTCACGGGCGACGGCGGGGCCGGTTTTGCGCAGCAGGGCGATGCCGCTCTCAAGATCTTCTGCCGCCTGTGCATAATCGCCGAGCGGGAAGCTCGAAATGCCGCGGCTCCGGAGGCCGATGGCCTTCCACGTATCGTCGTTCAGCCGTTCGGCGATGGTGAGCATGTCGTTGCAGCGGTCGCGTGAGGCCCGCATCCGGCTGAGTTGCAGGTCAAACGACTGTTCGCCATGCATCGCAGCGAGCAGCTTGTCAGTGTCGCCGAGCTGTTCGGCGAGCAGCTTGGCGCGGCTGAACACCTCGCCTGTCTCCGGGTTGGCATGGCCGACTTGCGCCATCAGCGCCTTGCCTAACGACAGCAGCGCCTCCAGCTCGAGCCGCGCGCGTTCGTCCTTGTCTTCGATCCTGCCGATCAGTTCGAGCCCGCGGCGCAGGCGTGCTTCGGCTTCCTTGGTCGCGAAGACCTTCGAGGATTCGGTGCCGGCCGCCAGCCAGTAATGCACCGAGCGTGCGGGGCGTCCGGCCTCTAGGGCATATTGCGCCCAGCGCTCCGGGTCGGCGTGCTGGCTGCCCTGCGCTTCTGCCTCAAGCGCATCGAGCAGGCGGGCGTTGTATTCGCGGCGGTCCGCCCGGACGAGCGTGGAGTTGGCGATTTCCTGGATCAGCGCATGGCGGAACTGGAAATCGCGCGCGCCCTTCTTGAGCGGCACCACCAGGCCGACTTCGCAGAGCTTTTCGCACCCGCGCTCGATCAGCCCGCCAAGCTCCGGCGCGATCTGGAGCAGCTGGTGCTTGCTGAAATCACGTCCGACCACAGAAGCGATCTGCGCCACGCGCTTGGCCTCGCCCAGCTGGTCGAGCCGCGCGAGCAGCGAATCCTGCAAGGTCTCGGGCAGATCGAAACTCGAAGGCAGATCATAGGTCTTGCCGGCCTCGCCAAAGACATGGCCTTCGGTTTCGAGGATCGCCTTGGTCAGTTCCTCGACAAACAACGCCACCCCGCCGGATCTTTCGCTAATCGCGCGGACCATGGCCGGCGATGCCTGCCCGCCGAGAATCCCGTCGATCAGCTTGCGCGTTTCGTCCGCACTGAACGGCGGGAGCGCCACCGGATCCAGCGCTTTGGCAAGCGCCCAGTCCTCGGTGATCTCCGGCCGCGCGGTCATCACGATCATCGCGCGCCCGATATCGGCACCGTTCGCGACCTTTTCGAGCAGTTCGCGCGTACTCGGATCGGACCAGTGCAAATCCTCGATCAGCATTGCCACCGGCTTTTGCTGCAACAGCAGCGCAACCTGACGGATCATCGCATTGATGGTCGCCGCGCGGATCTGGGTCGCGCTCATTTCCGCGACTTCGGCAGGGGCTGCGCGTTGCAGGCCGATGGCGCGGGCCAGCAAGTGGCGGTCAAGCTCGGTCGTAGAGGGCGCAAGCGCGGCTTCGAACACGGCAAGCTGCGGTTCGGTGCGCTGGTCCCAGGCGCCAGCGAGCTTGCGGAAATGGGCGATGAACGGACGCAGCGCCGCCTGCCGGCTATGCGGCTTGCAGAAGCAGGTGATGCGGAAGCTGTCGTCCTGTTCCGCCTGGCGCGTGAATTCAAGCGCGAGCCGCGACTTGCCGACCCCGGCTTCCCCGGTGATGAGGCAGATCTGGCTTTGGCCGCCAAGAACCTGCTGCCACATGTGATTGAGCAAGGCCTTTTCCGCCCTGCGGCCGATCAGCGCGGTCTGCGTCTGCATCAGCCGATGGAGCTTGTCCTTGTTGCTGCGGCTGAGCACCGCAAACGCCTCGACCCCGCCGGCGAACCCCTTGGCATCTACCATGCCGAGTGCTTCGGTCTGGAACAGTTCGCCCACCAGGCGCTGCGTGAGGTTGGAGATCACGCACTGGTTGGGCTGGGCACCCGATTGCAGGCGCGCAGCGAGGCTGGTCACCTGGCCGACCGCGCTGTTGCCGGCATCGCCGTCCTCGATCCGCCCGACCACCACGGTGCCCGTGGCAATCCCGACCCGTACCCGCGCCGGTTTGCCGTTGGGCAGGGTGATCCGCGATGCCGCATCGATCAGCGCAAGGCCCGAAAGGACCGCGCATTCGGCCGCATCCTCGCGTGCGACCGGGTAGCCGAAATAGATGATCCCGCCGTCGCCGACATGGGCGCCGATGAAAGCGTCATAGGGGCTGACCGCCTCGGCGGCGACGGCATGGAAATTGGCGATGGCGTCGCGGAAATCCTCCGGCTCGAGCGCGGCCGACAATTCGGTCGATCCGACCATGTCGTAGAACAGCACGGTGAGCTGGCGGCGTTCGGTGCGGGAGCCTTCCGCAGGGCTGGGCGCAGCAGGCACAAGACGGGTTCCGCATTCACTGCAGAACTTGTGCCCCTTCAGGCGCTCGCCCTCACACTTCTCGCACCCCATGGGCAAATCATAGGGCGCAAACTGGCGTGCGCAAAAGGGAAATTTTTGCCCTTTGCTAACCTTGAGCCGAGGCCATCCGCGCGGCGGCTGCGGCGTGGGCGCCGCGCACCTGGTGGCGAATGACCAGCAGCAGCCCCACCACGATTAACCCTGCGAGCGCCAACCCGAACAGGCCAAGATGGAAGCTGCCGGTGGCATCCTTGGCCACGCCCCAGGCGAACGGCCCGACGAAGGCACCGATCTGCGACATGGTGTTGATCGCCGCCGCACCGACGGCGAGCTGGCGGATATGCAGCACCTCGGCCCAGCCCGATGATGTGAGGCTGGGGATGGTGAAGCACACGGTCGCAAACACGAGATAGGCGGCGACTGTTGGCAGCAGCCCGGGCGCAAGCCCGATAACCAGCAGCGCCGCCGCCATGATCGCGGTGAAGACCGCAGCATTGCCCCAGCGGTCGCCATTCCGGTCGGCGAAATTGCCGCTCAGCAGCACCGCGCCCGCGCCGAGCACACCACCAAGGCTGACAAGAAAGCCGATCTTCGCCTGACCGAGCGATGCCATCTCCGCCAGCACCAGCGGGGCGTTGAGTATGGTGGTCGTTACCGATGCCATCAGCAGCG
This sequence comes from Porphyrobacter sp. LM 6, assembly GCF_001720465.1. NCBI lineage: Bacteria > Pseudomonadati > Pseudomonadota > Alphaproteobacteria > Sphingomonadales > Erythrobacteraceae > Porphyrobacter > Porphyrobacter sp. LM 6. The sequence goes on along the minus strand of NZ_CP017113.1, from coordinate 2,594,585 downwards.
CCCCCAGCAGCCCCAGCAGCAGCACCTGCGGATTGCGGAATGCGGCCAGCACATGGTGCCGCTGCGGCTCGCCGATGCGCGCCTGTTCGCGCGCCAGCTCGTCTTCGATCCATGCCTTTTCGGGCGGGGTCAGCCAGCTGACCTTGGCGGGGGCATCGGGCAGGAAGGCGAGCACGGCAAACCCGACTGCCACCGTCGGCAGGCCCTGCACGAGGAACAGCCATTGCCAGCCGTGGAGGCCTGCCGTCCCGTCGAGCCCGATCAGCCAGCCCGAAATCGCGCCGAGCACCACCGAGGCAAGCGGCGAGAAGGCGAAGAAGCGGCTCACCGCGCGGCTGCGATGGCACGGCGGGAACCATGCGGAGAAGTAATAGATCACCCCCGGATAGAACCCGGCCTCGGCCACGCCGAGCAGGAAGCGCAGGGTGTAGAATTGCCACGGGGTCGAGACGAACATCATCGCCGCCGACAGCAGCCCCCAGGTGATCATGATCCGCGCGATCCAGCGCCGCGCGCCAAAGCGCACCAGCAGCAGGTTGGAGGGGATCTCGAACAGCGCATAGGCGAGAAAGAACAGCCCGCCGCCGAGCCCGTAGACCGTGGCGCTGAAGGCCAGATCCTCGTTCATCGATTGCGCGGCGAAGCTGACGTTGACGCGGTCGATATAGGCGCAAAGGTACGCCAGCCCGATCAGCGGCACGATCCGCCACATCGCCTTGCGCATCGCCGAAGCGCCGATGTCGTCCGTCTGTCCGGTCACAGCCATGCCCGTGTTCCCCCAATCCCCGACGCGCAACCTATAGGCTCGCAGGAAACAGGCAATCGAATTCGGGCGGCGGTTATGGCGCCGGTGGGCAGGGTCAGCCGCGCAGGAAGCCCGAGAGGGGCTGCGCGCTGCGCCCCGGGAACAGCCGCGCCATTGCCAGCGACGGATCGAGCCGGAGCTGTTCGGCGACCGCGCCGGCCAGCACGCTTTCGAGCGCGATGGTGGGCGCAAGGTCGCGGCCTTCGTAAAGCTGGCTTTCGGCAAGGCCCGGCCAGTCGGCGATCACCCGCCCGCCGCGCACTGCGCCGCCCATCACCAGCGCCGCGCCCGCAGTGCCGTGATCGGTGCCGCCGGTGCCGTTGATCCGCGCTGTGCGACCGAACTCGGTTGCCAGCACCACCATCGTCTCGTCCCAGGCGCTGCCCATGCCGCTGCGATAGGCGGCGACCAGCGCATCGAGCTGCGCTGCCTGCCGGGCAAAGACACCGCGCTGGTTGGCGTGGGTGTCCCAGCCGTCGAGCTCGATCATCGCGATCCGCGCGCCATCGGCCCCGCGCATCAGCGAGGCGGCCAGCTCGCCTGTCGCACGGGCGTCGTTCAGATTGCGAAGCCCGTCATCGCCCGCCATCGCCCGCGTCTCGAGCGCGCGGCTCCACAGGCTGCCAAGCTCGGCATCCTGCCCGTAAAGCTGGCTGACGCGCGTCATCAGATCCTCGCTCGGATCGGGCAGGGCGGATGGCGCGTAGTTGGATACCGGTGCTTCGCCGCGCAGCGCCAGCGGCACCGTGGGGGCAATCGCCAGCGTCTTGAGCGCCGCGCCGCCGGGTGCGCCCTGGTTGATCATCCCGACCAGTCGGTTGAGCCAGCCGTCCTTCGCCGCATAAGGCGCCGTGCCGCCGGTTTCGAGCAGGTTCTGCCCGTCGAAATGCGACCGCTCGCGGTAGCTCGTCGCAGCCGCGTGGACGAACAACGCCTCGCCCGCGACCGCCGCCTTGCCGATCTCGGCAAGGGCCGGATGGACGGCAAAGAAACTGCCGAGCTGCGGAGCCTTGTCGTAATCGGCGAGCATCGGCCCGCGCAGGGCGGCAAAGGCGGGGTCGCCCACCGGCGCCAGCATTGCCATCCCGTCCGCCGCGCCGCGCAGCAGCACGAACAGCAGGTTGCGGGAGCCGGTGCCTTGCGCGAAGGCCATGCGTGGCAGGGCAAGGCTGCCGGCCCCGAAGGCGAGGCTTCCGGCAAGCATCGTGCGGCGATCGAACGGGGTCATCATGGCGGCCTACCTCCGCAGCATTTCAGGGGACACCAGCAGCAGCGCGAGTGCCTGCCGCCCGCTTTCGGCGCGGGCGAGCTGGGTGCGGGTGACATTGCCGAGCGCGCCGGGAAAGGCGGCTTCGGCGCGGGCCATGACATCCTCGAGCGGCGCATCACGCGCGATCCGTTCGGCCAGCTCGACCCGCTTGAGCAGCGCGTCCGGCCCGGCCCAGCTGGCGGAAATGTCGTCATAGCCCGCTGGCGATTGCGCGCGCCACGGCACCTGTCCGATCTGTCCGAGCGCCCCGGCGATCCGCCGCCCATCAAGCTGGCTGCTGCCGCTGAGGCGCAATGCGGCGATGAACCATTCGAACGGGGTGCGGAACTTGACCGGCCCTTCGGCCCAGACTTCGGGTGCTTCGATCAGCGTGCGCGTGAGGCTCGCCAGATCGCCGCCGGTGGCGCGGAAATCGGCTTCGAGCCGGGAGACGAGCGCGGGCGGCGGGGTGTCGCCGGCAAAGTGCCGCGCGAGCTTGGTGGCGATATGCCGCGCGGTCGCGGGATGGGCGGCCAGATCATCGAGGATCGCCAGCGCCTGCTTTGCGCCTCCTTCCGGATAGCGGCGCCCGATCACCTGCCGCGCGCCGGGCTCATGCGCGACTGCGACAAAGGCCGCGCCGCTTTCCTGATCTTCGGCGAACCGGCCGACGCGGCCAAGGCCCGGCACTGTCCAGCCCGTCAGCGCGCGGGCGAACTCGGTCACGTCGGCCTGCGAATAGCCGCCATCCACGCCGAGCGTGTGCAGTTCGAGGATTTCGCGCGCGAGATTTTCGTTCAGACCGCGTGGGCGCTGGGGATCGCCGCCGCGGCGCCGTGCGGCACGCTGCTGGAACGGGGCATTCGGCCCCAGTGACTGGAACTGGTCGAGATAGATCAGCATCGCCGGATGCAGCACCGCCGCTTTGAGCATATCGCCGAAGCGGCCGAGCACGTGCGGGCGGATCGCGGCAAATTCGTGGTGGCCGACTTCGAACTGCGTCCCCGGCTTGCCGACCGAGACGCTGAAGTGATTGGACCAGAAATGCACCAGCCGCTCCATCATCGGGGTGCGGCTGGCGACAGCGACGTTGACGCGCGCGGCGACATCGCTCGCCAGCACACCGCGCGCCTCGATCACCTTGGCGCGGTATTCGGGGGGCAATCCGGCAAGCGCTGCGGCGCGTGCATCGGCGGGGGACATGGCTTCGGCGGCGCTATCGGCCATCGCACCGGTCATGCCTTCGGCTTCGGCCATGGCACCGGCCTCGCGGGTCCGGTCGCGCAGGTCGCGCAGCATCTCGATCATCTCGCCGGTCTTGCCGCGGGTGTTGGCGCGCTCGGCGATGGGGCGGGGGGAGGGGTCGTAGTCGTCCATCTGGCGCAGCAGGAACTTGCGTGCGTCACCGGGCGCGGTCTGGCGCGGCGCGAAGCCGTAGCCGAAGCGGTGCAGGGCGATGCTGGCCGGGGTCATGGCCGCCGCTCCTTCTGCCGTGTTACCTGCATCACCAGATCCTCCCGCTGCGCTTGCTATCGATGCCCGCCCATTGTCACGGGCAGAGGCTGCATCGTCAACGCGCCAGGCGCGCGAACCCTTCGCGAGCGTGAGACAATTTTCGGGAGCGAGGAGGGCGGCGGTCAGCCGCCGGCGCGGGCGATCACTGCGAGCGCCTCGGCCTCGCTGATGACTTCGGCATATTTGGCCTGAAGATCGAACAGGTTGGCTTCGTGAGGGGCCTCATGGCGGTCGGCGCAGGCTTCGCGCACCACCAGCGGCACAAAGCCGTATTGCATCGCATCGAGCGCCGAGGCGCGCACGCAGCCCGAGGTCGAATAGCCGGTGATGATCAGCGTATCGATGCCGTCAGCATGGAGCGCGTCGGCAAGCCCGGTGCCGAAGAAGGCGCTGGGATATTGCTTGGTCACCACCCGGTCGCCCGGATGCGGGGTGAGATCATCGGGAAAGGCGCCCAGCGGCGAGCCTTCGTCGAAGGCTTTGAGCACCGGCGCCTTGCGGTAGAACACCCCGCCATCTGCGCCGCCGGGCTGGTATTGGACATTGGTGAACACCACCGGCACGCCCGCCGCCCGCGCCGCTTCGGCCAGACGGCGATTGCTGTCGCGCGCAGCAGCGGCAGTCTCCATGAACAACGGCGAGCCTTGCGTCAGGTAGGCCGTCACCACATCGACGATCAGCAGCGCCGGACGGCTGCCCGGCTGGAGCCGCCCTTCGAACACCCCGGCGTAATTGTCGGATGCCGAAGGGCCTCCCATCAGATGATCCCCGCCGCAGTCAGCCGTTCAAGCTCGGCCGCATCCAGCCCCAGCCGCTCGGCGAATACCTCGGCATTGTCCTGCCCGGGCGCGGCAGGCGCGGGGCGGCGGATGGTCGAGGGGGTCTTTGAAAGCTTGGGGAAGGCGTTCTGCATCTTGATGCGCCCACGCTTCTGGGTCTCGACCTCGATGATCGCCTCGCGCGCCTGAAAGTGCGGATCGGCAAGCATATCGGGGGCGCGGTAGACCCGGCCTGCGGGGATCGAATATTCGGTCATCAGCGCATCGACTTCATCAACGGTGAGCGTGCCGGTCCATGCGTTGACCAGCGCATCGAGTTCATCCTGATGGATGCCGCGCGCGATGTGGGTCGAATAGCGTTCATCCTGCGCCAGTTCCGGACGGCCCATCGCCTGGCACAGCCGCGTGAAGATCGCATCGCCATTGGCGCCGATCATGTAGACGCCGTCCTTGCAGGTATAGACGTTGGACGGGGCAATGCCCTTGAGCACCGAGCCGGAACGTTCGCGGATCACGCCGTTGCGGTCATATTCGGGGACCAGCCCCTCCATCACCTGCAACACTGCTTCATAGAGCGCGGAATCGACCACCTGACCTTCGCCGGTCTTCTCGCGGTGGTGGAGCGCGGCGAGCACGCCCATGCAGCCATAGGTCGCGCACAGCGTGTCGCCGATCGAGATGCCCATGCGGGCAGGGGGCCGGTCGGGATCGCCGACGATGTAGCGCCACCCGCCCATCGCCTCGCCAATCCCGCCGAAGCCTGCGCGTTCGGAATAGGGGCCGTCCTGCCCGTAGCCCGACATGCGCGCGATGATCAGGCCGGGGTTGATCGCGTGGAGTTCCGTCGGGCTCATGCCCCAGCGTTCGAGCGTGCCGGGCTTGAAGTTCTCGATCAGCACGTCGGCCTGAGCGATGAGCTTCTTCGCCAGCGCCTGACCTTCAGGCACGCGCAGGTTGCAGGTGACCGAGCGCTTGTTGCGCGCGATCACTTCCCACTGCACCTTCTCGTCGCCCTGACCCCAGTTGCGCATCGGATCGCCCGCGCCCGGCGGCTCGATCTTGACGACATCGGCGCCCATGTCGCCGAGCAATTGGCCGCAGAACGGGCCGGCGAGGAGCTGGCCCATTTCGACGACTTTGATCCCTGCAAGCGCGCTCATTCGGCGGCCTCCCGCATGGTATAGGCATTGGCCCAGACCGGCTGGATCGGGGCGGGCAGGCCGGTTTCGGCCTCGCAATTGGCGCGCAATGCGTCGATGCCGGGGCCGTAATCGAACAGCGGCAGTTCGCCGCGGCTGGCTGCCATTTCGGCGCGCAGGGCTGCGGTTGCGGCAGCGTCCACCACGCCCGCACCATCCACCACCACGCCATAGGCACGCGCGCCTTCGGGGGTGACGAGGCCCTGCCGGATTTCGAGGCCCACTAGCTCCGGATCGCGGGCCAGCGGGTCGCCCCAGCCGCCGCCGCCCCAGGTGATGAAGTGCAGCAGATCGCCCGCCTTCACGGCAACGCTTTCGACCTTGTTGCCGACAATCGTCTGCGAGCCATCGGCGCGTTCCAGCACCTTCTTCGCCCGCGCGCCCGGATGCCCGCCATTGACGCCCCACGGCGGCACGAACCAGCGGTCATCATGGATCGCGATCTCGCCATCGGCGAGGAAGCGGTAGGTCATGTGGATGCCGTTGCCGCCGCGATGCAGACCAGCCCCGCCGCTGTCGGGCGCGGTCGAATAGCGTTCGATCCGCAGCGGGAAGTAGCGTTCGAGGAACTCGTTGGGGACATTGGTGAAGCCCGGCCACAGCGAGTGCCCGTCCGGCCCGTCACCCAGCGGTCGGCCCGGAATGCCGCCGAAGCCGATCTGGAACAGCTGGAACCAGTCGCGCGTACCATCCTCGCGGCTGTCCCAGCCGGAATAGAACAGGTGGGGGCTGGAGGAGAATCCGGCGGCGTTGAGGAATTCCGGCGTCTTCTGGCCGAGCAGACCGCCCAGAATGTCGAAGATGCGGCCCAGCGCATGGGTGCGGCCCGACAGCGCGGCGGGGAAGTGCGGCTTCAAGAGCGAGCCTTGCGGGATGCGCACCTCGATCAGATCGTAGAACCCGTCATTGAACAGGATCTGCGGATCGAAGACCATGATCATGTAGATGCCGAAGAACATCTTGAACATGTTTTCATTGAGGAAAAAGTTTATCGAGGCGGCCGACTGCGGATCGGTGCCTTCGAAATCGAGCACCACCTTGTCGCCCTCGCGCCACATCGTGCAGCGGATCTTGTAGGGGCCGTAGCCCTTGCCGTCGTCGCAGATGTAATCCTCGAAGCTGACGGGTTCCTCAGCCACCGCCATCGCCAGCAGCGCCTTCATCGCGCGGTGGTTGCGCGCGAGCAGCTCCTGCGTGGCCGAGACATAGACATCGTCGCCGAAGCGTTCGGCCATTTCGATCACGCGGCGCGCGGCGACGCGGCAGGAGGCGATGAGGGCGTTAAGGTCCGCCTGGCACCAGTCGGGCTTGCGGGTCTGGTGCATCACCAGCTTCATCAGGTCTTCGTTGTATTCGCCCTTCTTCCAAATCTTCACGGGCGGGATGCGCACGCCCTCTTCGAAGATCGAGGACGCGCCGATCGGCATCGATCCGGGGACGGAGCCGCCGATGTCGCTCTGGTGGCCGAACATCGCGGTGTAGGCGAGCAGGCGGCCATCCTTGAACACGGGAAGCAGCACCAGCCAGTCGTTCGAGTGGCTGACCGCGCCGCCGCAGGAATAGGGATCGGACAGGAAGATCATGTCCCCGTCCTCGATGGTGCCGTCGTACTGCTTGAGGAAGCCGTCGATGAAGCTGCCGAACTGGCCGACGATCATCTTGCCCGCCGGATCGGAGATCAGCGGGAAGGCGTCACCCTGTTCGCGGATGCCCGGCGACATTGCGGTGCGCACCAGCGTCGCGTCCATCTCGATGCGCGCGTTACGCAGCGCGTTCTCGATGATGTCGAGCGTCACTGGATCGATAGCGATCTTGGCGAAGGGGGTGGTGTTGGGTTCGATGATGCGAGCCGGCATGGTCTTAGCCTTCCGTCTTCAAGGTGATGAGGATGTTGCCGACCGCGTCGACGCGGGCGCGGCAGTCGTGTTCGACCAGCGTGGTCGAATCCATCTCGATGATGATCGCCGGGCCTTCGATCACGTCGCCCTGGCGGAGCTTGGCGCGGTCGTAGATCACCGCCGCGCGCTCTTCGCCGCCGATCCACATCACGTGGTCGCGAATCTTGGCGGCGGCGGGATTGCCGTCGCCCTTGGGCAGTTCGGCCGCGGGGAGGGCGGGGGACTGCCCCTGCGCCACGGCCCGCAGGTTCACGATCTCGTGCGGGGTATCCATGTTGAAGGTGAACAGGCGGCGGTGTTCCTCGTCGAAGCGGGCGAGGATGCCTTCGATCCCGTCCGCCTCCAGCACGGCCTGCGTAATGGTGAGCGGCACTTCGAAGGCTTGGCCCGCATAGCGCACGTCGATTTCGAACAGCGAGGTGATCTGGTCGTCGGGAATGCCGTCGGCGAGCAATTCGCTGCGGGTCTGCGCGGCCATTTCGTCCAGCACGGCAACGAGATCGGCGATGGTGGTGTCCTTGGCGAGGCGCGAGAAGCTGCGCGCCGTCTCGGTCCGCATCCGCGTGGTCGCATCGCCGAGCGCGCAGAGCACACCGGGGGAGACGGGCGAGATCGCGGGCCAGCTACCCATCAGGCGGGCGACTGCATTGACGTGGAGCGGTCCGGCTCCGCCGAAGCCCATCAGCGCAAACTCGCGCGGGTCGTAGCCCTGCTGGACGGAGATCATCCGCAGCGCGCCGAACATGTTCTCGTTGACGATGTCGATGATCCCGCGCGCGGCTTCCATCAGCGTGACGCCCAACGCATCGGCGATGGTCTGCACCGCCACCTTCGCACCCTCGCGGTCGAGCTTAAAGCTGCCGCCGAGGAGGTCTTCGGGGAGGTAGCCGAGCACCACGTTGGCATCGGTCACGGTGGGCAGCGTGCCGCCCTTGTTATAGGCGACCGGCCCCGGCACCGCGCCTGCGCTTTCCGGGCCGACGCGCAGCGCCTTGGTGAGTTCGGGGACGTGGGCGATCGAGCCGCCGCCCGCGCCGACGGTCTTTACGTCGAGCGCCGAAGCGCGGACCGACAGGTGGCCCACTTCGGTGGTGCGCTGGCGGCGCGGCTCGAGGCCCTGGATCAGCGCCACGTCGGTCGAGGTGCCGCCGACATCGAGCGTCAGGATATTCTCGAAGCCCGCGTTCTTGGCGACCCACAGCGCGCCCGTCACCCCGCCGGCGGGGCCGGACATGAGGATGTTGACGGGGTGCTCTTCGGCCTTCTGGCTCGACATCAAGCCGCCGTCCGAACGCAGCAGCGAGAGGCGGCCCTTGAGCCCTTCCTGCTCCAGCTTGGTGCGCAGGTTGGAAACGTATTTCGACACCACCGGACGCACCGCCGCGTTGGCGACGGTGGAGAGGGTGCGTTCGTATTCCTGCATTTCGGGCAGGACTTCGTGGCTGAGTGAGACCGGGATGCCGGGCAGTTCCTCGGCGGCGATCTGGCCGATGCGGGCCTCGTGCGCGCCGTTGAGGTATGCGTTCATGAGGCTGACGGTGAGCGCCTCTACGCGCTCACCCTTGAGCTTGCGCAGCGCCGCGCGCACCGCGTCTTCATCAAGCGGGGCAACCTCGCGGCCTTGAGCGTCCATGCGGCCTGGGACTTCGACCGTGTGTTCGAGGCGCGCGAGCGGCTGGGGCTTGGGCCACACGATCCACGCGGCAAGCCCCCCCGGCACGAAGCTGCGCGCGATCTGCATGATGTCGCGGTAGCCCTGCGTGGTCACAAGGCCGACCTTCGCGCCCTTGCCTTCGAGCACGGCGTTGGTCGCCACGGTGGTGCCGTGGAGGAAATAGGTGATGTCGGCAGCCGTAATCCCGGCCTTTTCGGTGATCGCTTTGACACCCGTCAGGATGCCTTCCGAGCTGTCATGCGGGGTCGAGGGGGTCTTGTGCCGCCAGAAGGCGCCGCTCGCCTCGTCAAACAGCAAGAGGTCGGTGAAAGTCCCGCCCACATCAACGCCCAACCTGTAAGTCATGCCGTGTCCTCTAACCTATGCCGCGCGGGCGACGGCCGAGGGCAATTCGCGCCCCAGCTCGCCCGCAAACCACTTGTTGGCGGCAATCGCCGCGTCGAGATCGATGCCGCTGTCCACTCCGGAACGCGCCATCATGTAGATAAGGTCCTCGGTCGCGATATTGCCCGTCGCGCGCGGCGCGAAGGGGCAGCCGCCGAGCCCGCCGAGCGAGGCGTCGAAGATCCGCACGCCGGCCTTGTAAGCCTCCCACGCATTGGCGATGCCGGTGCCGCGGGTGTTGTGGAAATGCGCGCGCATCGGGATCTTCCCGTCGAGCACTTCGCCCAGCTTGCCGAACAATTCGCCCGCTTCGAACGGCGTGCCGACCCCGATTGTATCCGCCAGCGCGATTTCTTCAGGGTTCTCGATCGCCAGTTCCTCGGCAATCGCGAGCACGGTCGAATGCTTGACCTCGCCCTCGAACGGGCAACCGAAAGCGGCCGAGATGGTGACCTGCGCGCGCAGCCTTTCAGCCTTGGCGAAGCGCAGCATGTCGCGCGTTTCGGCGAGGCCTTCGGCGATGGTCTGGCCCTGGTTCTTCTGGCCGAAAGTGTCGCTGGCGACGATCACGCAGCCGATCTGGTCGATCCCGCGCGCGCCGTTCTCGCGGGTGGCAAGCGCGCGCATCACGCCGCGCTTGTTGAGGACGAGCCCGATATAGGTGCAGTCGGCGCGGTCGGGCAGGCCCGCGATCACGGCTTCGGCATCTGCCATTTGCGGCACGCGCTGCGGGTGGACGAAGCTCGCCACTTCCAGCCGCCGTGCGCCATAGCCGATCATGCGGTTGATCAGATCGAGCTTGGTCGGGGTGCCGATGATGTCGGACTCGTTCTGGAGCCCGTCGCGCGGACCAACCTCAACCAGTTCGATGCTAGCGCCTGACATTGGGAATCGCCTGCTGCTGATACGGGAGCCGATGGCGGGCAATGACGCATATTGTATACAATTGCAATCATGCTTGGCGCATCGGCAGGGGCCGGAACCGGATGCCGGAATATGCGTTGTTACGCCTCTGGCTCGTCCCGATCATTGGCCGCAGGGCCGACCGCCTTGCTGAACGTATGGAACGCGCGGCGCAGGTGGCTGCCCATCACCGCACGCGCCCAATCGGCATCGCGCGCGGCAAAGGCGGCGATCAGTTCATCGTGATCGCGCGCCGACTGGCGCAGGTTTTCGAGCGAGTAGGTGCGCGCCGTCCGCAGCACCACCGGCGCCTCGATCAGCTTGGCAAGCAATTGCCCAAGGCGCGGCGATTTGGCGGCATCGACAATCACTTCGTGAAAGGCGCGATTGGCATCAAGGAAGCTCGCCACATCAGGCACAGGCTTCTCGATCGCGTCCTTGAGCGTGCGGTTGAGGCTTTCGAGCCGTGCGATCTGCGCGCGGGTCAGGCGCTCGGCAGCACGCTCTGCTGCGTGGCATTCGAGCATCTGGCGCAGCGTGAACATTTCCTCGACATCATCACGGCTCCAGTCAGCCACGAACAGCCGTTTTGTATCGCTGCGGACCAGCAGCAGCTCGTCCTCCAGACGCCGCACTGCCTCGCGCACCGGGGTGCGGCTGACGCCGGTGATTTGCGCCAACTGATCCTCGGTGAGCTGCTCGTTGGGCTGCACCTCGCCGCTCAAAAGGTGCGCGCGGATCTTGGCATAGGCCCGGTCTGACGCGCGGCTCATCGGGTGCGCCTTTGCATCGGAACGGCATGGCAAGCGGTAGCAGGGCGGTGGCAGGTCATTGCGGTCCTTGTCATCTTGTCACGCCCCGTTGCTGCAAACCCTGCGGCGACAAAAGCACACTTGCAATCCCGCCGCTGTCACATTTGAGCAAAGCCCTTGACGGGAGTGTTTTGTATACAATAACCATCGTCATAGAGGCAACAGGGGTGTGTGCCGTGAACCGCATTAAGGTCATCGTACCGATTGCAATGGATGAAGCCGGGGTTGCCAACCGCGCCCAGCAGCTTCCCGACGGCTTTGTGCATCCCGGTTTTGCCCCGACGTTCGAGGCGGTGCGCTGGGGCGCGGCGCTGGGCGATTCCTATCACGATACGCTGCTGATGGACTGGACGGTGTTTCAGGCCGGCGTGACGGCTGAGCAGGAAGGCTATGCCGGCGTGCTGATCGATACGGTCAGCGACAGCGGGTTGCGGCCGCTGCGCTCGGCGCTGTCGATCCCGGTCGTCGGGCCTGGCGAAGCAAGTTTCGCCGCCGCGATGATGCTCGGCAAGAAGTTTTCGGTGCTGACCATGTGGCCGCAGTGGTTCCCGCTCTACGAGAAAGTGCTGACCGATCACGGCTGGGGTCATCGCTGCGCCTCTGTGCGCTCGATCAACACCCGCCCCGATGTGACCGAGCTGCTTGAAGGCAAGGAAGAGGTCGTCTTCGCCAAGCTGAAAGCCGAGGCGATGCGCGCGATCGAGGAAGATGGCGCGGATGTGATCGTGCTCGGTTCGACCACGATGCACCAGTCCGCCGCATACCTGCAAAGCGAACTGCCGGTGCCGGTGATCAACCCCGGGCAGGTCGCCTACAAGCAGCTCGAAACGCTGATCGAACTGGGGATGACCCATTCGAAGAAGGCGTTCCCCGCACCCGAAGTGCCCAAGCACGCCGATATCCGAAAGGGCTGGTACTGATGAGTGAATGGACTGAAGGCGGCCCGGGGCAAACGCCGCTGCCCTATCCGGTCTATGTCGATATCGTCACCAAGCGGTATTTCGACGGGGTCGACAACAAGCACATGGACAAGGTGCTCGATTGCTTCACCCCCGATGCGATCCTGACCGAGGTCACCAGCAACACCGTCCACAAGGGGCGCGAGGCGATCCGGGCGATGTTCGTCAAGCTGTTCGCCGATTTCGAGACCATCTGGCACGGCAATTTCGTCCACACCGCCGATCCTGAGACCAACGCGATCTGCTCGCAGTTCACGGTGCTGATCACCCCCAACGGCGGCGAGGAGCTGCGGTATGAAAACTGCAACCGCTTCTACCTGAAGGACCGGCTGTTCCACCGCGTCTATGTCTACATGTCGGGTGACAACCTGCTGAAGGAAGGGGACGCCTGATGCAGTACGAACCCGTCATGTCGCGGTCTGAGCTGATCGATTTCGCGCTCAACAAGTATTTCGCCCGCGTGGATGCGAAGGACATGGAGGGCGCGCTGTCGTGCTTCCATGATACCGCGCTGTTCTGCGTGCAGACCGCCTTCACCCGCCACAGCGGCAAGGCCGAGATCCGCCGGATGTTCGAGGATTTCTTCGGCGCCTACGAAACCATCATCCACCGCGATTTCACCTGCACGGTGGACGAGGCCAATGGCCGAATCACCGCCTGCTTCACCGCCGAGCTGCACGATGCCGATGGCAATGTGACCTTGCTCAACAACACAAATTTCTGGCGCCTTCGTCCCGGTCCGGACGGGACGAAGTTCCAGGAAGTCTATGTCTACATGAGCGGGGCCAACGTCCTCGTCTGAACTCCCTCTCCGTCCATCACTATCCAGGAGCCGTCCCATGAATGTCCGTCTCGCACTTGCCACTGGCGCGGCTCTCAGCGCCATCGCCTTTGCCGCCCCCGCCTTCGCGCAGGAAGCGCCCGCCGCCGAACCGGCTGCGGAAGAGGATAACGCGATCATCGTGACCGCCCGTCGCCAGTCGGAAACGCTGGCCGATGTGCCTGCGGCCGTGACCGTGTTCACCGCCGAAACGCTCGCCAAGACCGGCGTGCAGCGCGCCGAGGACTTCGTGCAGTTGACCCCGGGCGTGACGATCGTCACCGGCACCGCCGAAGCGGGCGACACCCAGATCAACATCCGCGGCATCAACGGCGCGCGCGACGCGGAAAGCTCGGTCGCGCTGGTGGTTGACGGCATCCTCAAGACCAACACCGCGCAGCTCAACCAGAACCAGGGCACGCTGCGTCAGGTCGAAATCCTGAAAGGTCCGCAAGGCGCGCTCTACGGCCGCAACGCCGCCGCCGGGGCGATCGTGGTGCAGACGATGAAGCCCGGTGACCGGCTTGAAGGCGGGGTGCTGGTGCGCGGGGCGCAGGACAACACCTATCTCGCCAACGCCTATATCTCGACCCCGGTCGGGGAATCGGCGGGCCTTGTGCTGTCGGGCAACTACTCGACCACCGACGGGTTCTTCCGCAACCGCTTCCTCGGCAATTCGAAGACCATCGACGATCAGGACGTGTGGGGGATCGACGGGCGCTTCATCGCCGATCTCGGCCCCTCGACCGAGATCGATCTGAAGGCGCGCTATTCCGAACTCTCGGGTGCCTCGATCAACTTCAACGCGAGCTTCCACCTGCCCAACTTCGCGGGCGTGGACCCGGCCTTCTTCGAGGACGTCAACGATCACCCGTTCGGCTTCTATTCGAACATCCGGCCGACCAACAACCAGACGACCTTCGAGGCATCGGCCAAGGTTGAACACCAGTTCGACAGCATGACGCTGACCGCTTGGGCGCTCTACAGCGATGTTGACCAGTCGCTCACCGCTGACGGCACCTCGGCCGACTTTGCGCGCTTCACCTTCCCGGGCGCAACCCCGGCATCGGTGGCCGCGTCGAACGCCTGCTTTGCCAGCACCGCCGCGCTGACCGGCTATCCGCTCAACGCCCCGACCTTCATCGGCAACAACCCGATCCCGTTCATCTTCGATCCGGTGAACGGTTCGACCTTCGGCCCCTACAGCCCGACCACCTGCGACGGCACCCAGTTCCAGATCCGCCAGCAGAGCGACTTCAGCGCCGAAGTGCGGCTCGCCTCGAACGGGGATACCGACATCAACTGGCAGGTCGGCGCGTACTACCTGAAGATCGACCGCGAAGTGGGCGTCAGCCTAGGCGCGGACCTCGGGCAGGGTGTGATCCGCCAGCTTTACAACGGCCCGAACACCAGCAACCCGACCACCCAGCTCTACCACGATGGCTTCAAGACCGATGTCTACGCGGTGTTCGCCGCGGCCGACACCGATCTGACCGACCGCTTCAACGTCAGCGTGGCAGGCCGTTACGACATCGAGGACCGCCGCGTGCGCAGCCTCGTGCCCAATGCCACCGATCCCTTCACCGGCGGCCCGATCAACCCCGGTCAGGCGTTCGGCCCGATCCCGGCGCAGTCGGAAACCTTCAAGCAGTTCCAGCCCAAGATCTCGCTGCGCTACGAGCTGACCGACGACATCAACATGTACGGCAACTGGGGCATCGGCTTCAAATCGGGCGGGTTCAACAACCAGGGCTCGGCCGCCATCGTCGACCAGGCGTTTAACCAGTTCATCGGCACCAACGTGCTGATCGACGACCAGTACCGCAAGGAAGTGTCGAGCGCCTTCGAAGCCGGGATCAAGGGCAGCGTGCTTGATGGCGCGGTGACCTTCGACCTCGCGGGCTACTACACCAACATCGAGGACATGCAGTTCTTCGAATTCTTCGTCGGCGGGTTCGGCCTGCTGCGTGTGGTGTCGAACATCGACGAAGTCGAAGTGATGGGCGCCGAAATCAACCTCACCGCCCAGATCATCGAAGGCTGGAAGGTGTTCGGTTCGGCCAACGTCACCGACAGCGAGATCAAGGAAAACGCCTCGCGTCCGGTCACGGTGGGCAACAAGTCGCCCTACACCTCGGACTACACCATCAACCTTGGTACCCAATTCGATCTGCCGGTGGGCGACACGGTGAACTTCGTCACCCGCGCCGATTACCGCATCGTCGGCCCGACCTGGTTCCACACCCTTCAGGACGATCCCAACCCGACGCTGTTCAGCGGGCTGCTGCCGATCTCGGCGCTCCAGCTGCCCTCGTTCGTGGGCGATGCCGATTACTCGGTCTCGCAGCGCGATACCTTCGGCGTGATGGATATGCGGATGGGCTTTGAAGGCGATAACTGGACCGCATTCGTCTACGCCGACAACCTGTTCAACGAGAAGTATCTCAACGAGGTGATCACCGCGGTCGAATTCGGCGGTTCGTTCATCTCGCCCGGCGGTCGCCAGCGCTTCGGCCTCGAACTGGGATACAAGTTCTAATAACTACAAGAGCCCTTACGGCGTCGCACAACATAAGAATCTGAAAAGCGCGCGGGTGCAAACCCGCGCGCTTCTTGTTTGTGCCGTTGATGCCGTGAAAGGCGCGCCGCTCAGGGCGCAGGCGCGCTCCACCACGACAGGGTCTGATTGTCGTGGGCCGAGCTCCATACCCCCTTGGGGGTCCAGCGCAGCGCGCCGCTGCCGACCGCTTCGCCGAGCCGGGCGCGGATGGCGCCGGTCGCCGGATCGATTACCACCATCGTCTGATCATCGGTCGTGCGCAGCCACACCGAACCGCCGCCGGTATCGATATCGCCCCACTTGAGATTGTCGCCAACCTTGGTGCGCCCGGTAATGGCGAGGCTGGCCGGATCGACCTTGGCGACCGTGCCATCGCCCTGTTCCTGCACCCATACCGCGCCTTCACCGGCGGCAAGGAAGCCGGGCGTATCGCCCAGCTTTGCGGTGCCGGTGACGGCGTTGGTGGCGGGATCGATTTTGGCGAGCGTCTGGCCCTCGCTCGAAACGGCCCAAACGGCATCGAAGCCAAAGGCCAGATACCAGGTTTCCGGCGCGACCTTGATCGTCGCGGTGACGGCGTTGGTGGCGGGATCGATCCGCGCGACGGCCCCTGCGGGATCGCTTGGCACCCAAACGGCGCCCGCGCCCGCAATCACGTTGGTTTCGCCCTTGGGATTGGCGAGGCCGGTCGCAATCTTGGCTTCGAGCGCGGCGGTTTTCAGATTGACGCGCCACACCTCGCCATCTTCGCAATTGGCGACCCACAGCGATCCTTCGGCAATCGCCATCGTGCCGCAGGGGCGCGGGACGGCGAGGCTGGCGAGTTTGCCTGTGGTCGACCACTGTTCGACCCGCCCGTCATTGGTGACCCATACCGTATCGCCATCAACCGCGAGGAAATCGGCAAAGCCGGGAACATCCAGCGCCTTTTCAACGAGATCAACCCCGCCGGTGGCAGGTTCGGGGGCGGCAGCGTCAGGCTCGCCGGAACAGGCGGCGAGCAGAGCGACGGCGATGATGGGGGAAAGCGCTGTAGGAGAGGGTCGGCGGATCATGGTTCGTGCCTCCTTGGCGGGAAGGGGAGAAGCGGCCCGGCTGCGGGCTTTTCCCGCCCGTCCGGAACCAGATTAGGCATATTACGTTTCCAATCAATCGTAATAATTTTGGGTGGACAACCGGAGCGAACATGATGATGTTCGCAAGTGCAGCAACAAGGGGACGAATCATGCCGGGCATTCTTGATCGTATGTGGCGCCGGTTTGTCGGCCTTGGGTTGCTTGCGCTGCTGGTTGCCGCCTGTTCGGGGGGCGAGGAAGAGCCCGCCGGCCCGCGCACCGAATTCAGCATCGGCTGGTCGATCTATGCCGGATGGATGCCCTGGGCCTATGCCCAGCAGGCCGGGATCGTGAAGAAGTGGGGCGACAAATACGGCATCACGATCGAGCTGGTGCAGGTCAACGACTATATCGAGAGCGTCAACCAGTACACCGCCGGCAAGCTTGACGGGGTGACGGTTGCCAACATGGACGCGCTGACCATTCCGGCTGCGGGCGGCAAGGATACCAGCGCGATCATCCTCGGCGATTATTCCAACGGCAATGATGCCGTTCTGCTCAAGGGCGCGGATAGCGTGGCGGCGATCAAGGGGCGGCAGGTCTATCTCGCCGAGCTTTCGGTCTCGCACTACCTGCTCGCCCGCGCGCTCGAAAAGAACGGCATGAAGCTGGCCGACGTGAAGACGGTCAACACTTCCGATGCCGATATCTCCGCTGCCTTCGCCGCGCCGGATGTGACCGCGGCGGTGGCGTGGAACCCGCAGGTGACGACCATGAAGGGCGTTGCGGGCGCGAAGGCCGTGTTCACCTCGGCCGATATTCCGGGCGAGATCCTCGATCTGCTGGTGGTCGATACCGCAACGCTCAAGGCCAACCCCAACCTCGGCAAGGCGCTGGCGGGGATCTGGTATGAAACCATGACGCTGATGGCGCAGGCGGATGCCGAAGGCGCAGCGGCGCGCGCGGCGATGGCGAAGCTGGCGGGGACGACGCCTGCGGAATTCGAAGGCCAATTGGCGACGACCTATCTCTACACCGATCCCAAGGCGGCGCTGGCGGCAATGTCCTCGCCCGATCTGGTTACCACGATGACGCGGGTGCGCGATTTCAGCTTCGCGCAGGGCCTGTTCGGGCAGGGCGCACGTTCGGCCGATGCGGTGGGGATGAGCTTTCCGGGCGGCAAGACGCTGGGCGATCCGAACGCGATCACGCTGCGCTTTGATCCGACCTTCACGCAGGCCGCGGCGGACGGGGCGCTGTGATCGGCGCCGGCGCAGGGGAGGGATGATCCGATGCGCTGGGTGAACCGCAAGCCGGGCAAGAGCGGGGCGTTGCTGCTCGGCGCACTGCCGCTGGCCGGTCTGGCGCTCGCCTACATCGTCGCTGCCGCTGCGCGCCATGCGGATAACCCCGCCGACAAGATCCTGCCGCTGCCCGGCGGCATGGCCGAAGCGATGGCGCTTCTGCTGTTCACGCCCGATCCGATGTCGGGAGAATTGCTGTTCTGGGCCGATACGCTCGCCAGCCTCTCGCGGTTGGGGATGGGCCTCGGGATTGCGACGCTGGCGGCCTTGCTGGTCGGGCTGGTGATCGGCGTGCTGCCGATGATCCGCGCGACCTTCGGCCCGCTGCTCACCACGCTGGCGGTGATCCCGCCGATCGCGCTGCTGCCGATCCTGTTCATCGCCTTTGGCCTTGGCGAGGTCGCCAAGGTGGCGCTGATCGTGATCGGGGTGGCACCGTTCATGATCCGCGATGTGGCCGGGCACGTGACCGCCCTGCCGCGCGAGCAGGTGGTAAAAGCGCTCACTCTGGGGGCGAATTCGTGGGGCGTGATGCTTCGCGTCGCCCTGCCGCAAGCGCTGCCGCGGCTGATCGAGGGCTTGCGCCTCTCGCTTGGCCCCGCGTGGGTGTTCCTGATCTCGGCCGAGGCGATCGCCGCCGATGTCGGCCTCGGTTACCGCATCTTTCTCGTGCGGCGTTACCTCGCGATGGATGTGATCCTGCCCTACGTCGCGTGGATCGCGCTGCTGGCGGTGGTGATGGACTTCGCGCTCGTGCTCCTCAGCCGCCGGCTGTGCGGCTGGGCCCATGCGGGGGGGCGGTGAGGCCATGCTGAACCTTCGCAACATCTGGGTCGAATATGGCGACAAGGTCGTGCTCGAACGCATTTCGCTCGAGATCGCCGAGGGATCCTTCGTGTCGATCATCGGGCCTTCGGGGGCGGGGAAATCGAGCCTGCTGCGCGTTATCCTCGGGCAGGAACAGCCGAGCCGGGGGACGATCACGCTCGATGGCCAGCCGCTGCCGGCCGAATGCGGGCCGGATCGCGGGGTGGTGTTCCAGCGCTATTCGGTGTTCCCGCACCTGACCGTGCTCGGCAATGTCATGCTGGGGCTGGAGTTCGCGCAATCACCGCTCACCGCGCGCCTGTTCGGCAGCGCCCGCCGCACCGCGCTGGCCGAGGCGCAGGCGATGCTCGCCTCGGTCGGGCTGGCGGACAGCGCGCACCTCTACCCCGCGCAGATGTCGGGCGGGATGCAGCAACGCCTCGCCATCGCGCAGGCGCTGATCAAGCGACCGCGCATCCTGCTGCTCGACGAGCCCTTCGGCGCGCTCGATCCTGGCATCCGCACTGACATGCATGGCCTGATCACCCGGTTGTGGCGCGAGCATGGGCTGACCGTGATCATGGTGACGCACGACATCAAGGAAGCCTTCTCGCTCGGCACGCGGGTGCTGACGCTCGACAAGCGCCGCCACGATCCGCACGCGCCGCAGCGCTACGGGGCAGGGGTGGTCTACGACCTCGCGCTGACCCGCAAGCAGGCCGAGGCCGAAGCGCTAGCTACCACGACTGACCTCCATGCAACCGAGATGCGCCAGCCATGAGCACTGAACCTTCCCGTCTCGCACGGCTCAGCATGAGCCTTCCGGCCGAACTGTTCCGCCAGCTCGACGTGATGGTCGAGGAACGCGGACTGCCCTCGCGCTCGCAGCTGATCGCCGAACTGATCCGCCACGCGCTGGCCGAGCACGAGGCGCTGACCCGTCCGGAGGACATGCTCGCGGGCACCATCACCATCGTCTACGCCGGCGGCGGGGGGCGGGTGCGCCAGCAGCTGGCCGAAACACAGACCGCCTACCTCAAGGAGGTCATCTCCTCGCAGCACGTGTTCCTCGAACAGGACCAGTCCTTGGAAGTGCTGCTGGTGCAGGGCCCCGCCGTGCGGCTGAAGCAGCTGTGCGACGCGCTGCGGGCGATCCGCGGCGTCAAGCAATTGCAGCTGGTGAGCACCACCGCGCTGCTGCCGCCGCTGCACGAGCAGGACGTCGTGCCCGCGAGCGAGGCTGCGGCATGAGCGCGGTGCTGGGCGATCCGAAAGCGGCGCGCGATCACGCCCGCGCGCAAGGCGGCACGCGGGTCGAGACCATGCCGCTGCTCCCCCCTGTGGCGGACGACCTGCCCGCAGGCGTCGCGGCTGACGACCTGCTGTGGGAAGAGACCATCGCGCCCGGCGGCTATGCCTCGCGCCGGATCGCGCGCGGCACCCGGCTGCGGCTGATCGACAAGGCGGTCGATGCCTGCGCGTCGCTCAACATCTTCAACGCCGAAATGCCGACCGAGCGGTTGAATGTCGCCGATACGGTCAAGGTGCAGTGGAACGCCTATCTGGGCGCGGGCAAGCTGCTGCTTTCGGATATGGGCCGCGTGCTGGCGAGCATCCTTGAAGACGGGGCGGGCACGCATGACACTTTCAGCGGTGTCTCAAATACTGCCAGTAACACACGGAAATATGGTGAGGGCCGCAATTCCGGCGCCTTCCCCAACGGGCGCGACCGGCTGATCCTGGGCGCGGCCAAGCACGGCCTTACCCGCCGCGATGTCCACCCCTGCGTGACCCTGTTCAAGGGCACGAAGATCGAGGCGGACGGCGGCATTACCCCCGTCATCGGGCCGTTTGCGCCGGGCCGCGAAGTGCTGCTGCGCGCCGAGATGGATGTGATCGTGGTGATCGCCAACTGCCCGCATGTGCTCGATCCGCGCCCCGAATGGCACTCCACGCCGCTGCGCATCACCGCATGGCGCGGCCCCATCACCCCGCAAGACGACCCCGTGCGCAATGCCACCCCGGAAGGGCAGCGCGCCTACCTCAACACCGAGGATTACTACCGCCGTTAACCCCCTCCACCGGAAGTAGAACATGACCAACGATCCGGCCCTCTCCGGCCTTACCGGACGCATCATTCATGACGAGATCGTGCCTGCGCGCGTGCCGTGGCTGCATCATGTGGCGGCGGGCGATGTGCTGCGGATTGTCGATGTCGAGGGCAATCAGGCGGTCGACTTCCTGATCTATTCCGCCGCCGATGATGCCGAGCGCTATTCGGCGCAGGATACGGTCGCGGCGCAGGGCAACCTGTTTCTCAAGACCGGCACGGTGCTGCTGTCGAACGAGGGGCGCCCGCTGATGACCATCGTCGATAGTGCGGTTGCCTATCACGATACGATCGGCGGAGCGTGTTCATGCGAATCCAATACCTTGCGTTACGGACATCACACCAAGCATCAACACGCCTGCGTCGACAATTTCCTTGAGGCCAACCTGACCGAAGGGCGCGGCAAGCGCGATATCGTTTCAAACATCAACTTCTTCATGAACGTGCCGGTGATGGATGACGGGACGCTCGGCATCGTCGATGGCATCTCTGCGCCCGGCCTGACGGTCGATCTGCGCGCCGAGATGGATGTGATCGTGGTCGTCTCCAACTGCCCGCAGATCAACAACCCCTGCAACGGCTTCAACCCGACGCCGGTGCGGATGATCGTGGCGCGATGAGCTTCGATCTCCCCTTCGACACGGTTCTGATCGCCAATCGCGGCGCGATTGCCGCGCGCATCATCCGCACGTGCAAGCGGATGGGGCTGAAGTCGGTCGCGGTCTATTCCGAAGCCGATGCCGGTTCGCTCCATGTCAGCGCGGCGGATGCGGCGGTGTGCATCGGGCCGGGGCCGGCGGGGCAGAGCTATCTTGATGTCGATGCGATCATCGCCGCCGCCAGGACAACCGGCGCGGGCGCGATCCACCCCGGATACGGCTTCCTTGCCGAGAATGCCGAGTTTGCCGAGCGCTGCGCGGCAGAGGGCATCACCTTTATCGGGCCGACGCCCGACAATATCCGCACCTTCGGCCTCAAGCATTCGGCCCGCGCGCTGGCATCGGCGCATGATCTTCCGCTCGCGCCCGGTACCGGGCTGCTGAGGGGCGAGGACGAGGCTGCCGAGGCTGCCGTGCAGATCGGCTATCCGGTGATGCTCAAGGCGACCGCCGGGGGCGGGGGCATCGGCATGCGCGTTTGCGAGGACGAGGGCGGCTTGCGCGACGGCTTTGCCGCCGTAGTCCGGCAGGGTGAGGCGAGCTTCGGCGATGCGGGGGTGTTCCTCGAACGCTACGTGCCGCGTGCGCGCCATCTGGAAGTGCAGATTTTCGGTGACGGGCAGGGCCGCGTCATGGCGCTGGGCGAGCGCGACTGTTCGCTCCAGCGGCGCAACCAGAAGGTGGTCGAAGAGGCGCCCGCGCCCTGTCTGCCCGAGAGCAAGCGCGCCGAGCTGATCGCCGCCGCTGTGCGGCTGGGCGAGGCGGCGGGCTATCTTTCCGCCGGCACGGTCGAGTTCCTCTATGATGCCGCGCGCGAGGATTTCTTCTTCCTCGAAATGAACACCCGGCTTCAGGTCGAACACGGCGTCACCGAAGAGGTGATGGGGATCGACCTCGTCGAATGGATGATCCGCGGCGCGGGCGGCGATTTCGCGATGCTCGATGCTCCCGCGCCGGTGGCCAAGGGGCACAGCGTGCAGGTGCGGCTCTATGCCGAGGACCCCGCGCTCGATTACCGGCCCACCACAGGCACGCTCACCCATGTCGATTTCCCGGACAGCCTCAGGGCCGAGACATGGGTGATGGCGGGGAGCGAGGTCAGCGCTTTCTACGATCCGATGCTGGCGAAGCTCATCACCCACGCGGACACGCGCGAAGCGGCGATTGCGGCGATGCAGGGCGCGCTGGATGCGGCGCGGATTGACGGGATCGAGACCAACCTGCGCTGGCTACGCGACGTGGTGCGGCATGACGGGTTTACGAGCGGTTCGGTCTCCACGCGGCTGCTCGATGGCATCGTGCATCAGCCTCGCAGCGTGCGGGTGATCGCGGGCGGCACGGCGACTTCGGTGCAGGATTTCCCCGGTCGGTTGGGCCTGTGGAATGTCGGTGTGCCGCCTTCGGGGCCGATGGATGACCGCTCGTTCCGGATCGGCAATCTGAACCTCGGCAATCCCGAAGGCACGGCGGGGCTGGAAGTCACCGCCAGCGGCCCGACGCTGCTGTTCGAGGCGCCGGCGACGATCTGTCTGACGGGCGCGGATTTCGGCGCGACGATTGACGGCGTGCCTGCGCCGCGCGGGGAAGCGCTGCATGTGGCGGCCGGGCAGACGCTCGCGATGGGGCGGGTGAGCGGCGGGGGGATGCGCGGCTATATCCTGTTTGCGGGCGGGCTGGATGTGCTGCCCTATCTCGGCTCGGCGGCAACCTTCACGCTCGGCCAGTTCGGCGGGCACGGCGCGCGGGCGCTGGTGGCGGGTGATGTGCTGCATCTGGGCGACGGGTCGGTCGGCGCTCCGGCGGTGCTGCCGCTTCCGTCGCTGGCGCGCGAATGGCAGATCGGTGTGCTCTATGGCCCGCACGGCGCGCCCGATTTCTTCACCGAGGGCGATATTGCGCGCTTCCTCGAGGCCGAATGGCAGGTGCATTACAATTCCAACCGCACCGGGGTGCGGCTCGTCGGCCCCAAGCCCGAATGGGCGCGGCGCGATGGCGGGGAGGCGGGGCTGCACCCCTCGAACATCCACGACAATCCCTATGCGATCGGCGCGGTCGATTTCACCGGGGACATGCCGATCATTCTGGGGCCGGACGGGCCGTCGCTCGGCGGGTTCGTGTGTCCCTTCACGGTGATCGCGGCGGAGCGGTGGAAGATCGGTCAGCTCGCGCCGGACGACAAAGTTCGCTTTGTTCCTGTAGGTATTGCCGAAGCGATGGCGGCGGACGCGGCGGGCCTCGTCCAACATGACCTGCGTCACACGGGCAAAGAAGGCAAACATAGCCCCATCCTCGCCCAGCTCCCCCAACAAGGCTCAAGGCCCCGCACCACCTACCGCCAACAGGGCGACCGCAACATCCTGGTCGAATACGGCGACATCGTCCTCGACATAGAACTCCGCATCCGCGTCCACGCCCTGATGCAGACGCTCGAGGATATGGCGCTGCCGGGCGTGATCGACATCACTCCCGGCATCCGCTCGCTGCAATTGCACTTCGATGGCCGCGTCCTCGATCAACCGCACGCGCTTGCGGCTTTGATGGACGCCGAAGAAGCGATGGGTAACCTTGATGACTTCGCCATCCCCTCCCGTATCGTCCACCTGCCCTTGAGCTGGCGCGATCCGGCGATCACCGAGACTATCGCCAAATACATCGGCACCGTGCGCGATGATGCCCCGTGGTGCCCCGACAACATCGAGTTCATCCGCCGCATCAACGGCCTGCCCGACGCGCAAGCCGTAGAGGACCTGATCTTCGACGCGAGCTACCTCGTGCTCGGCCTCGGCGATGTCTACCTCGGTGCGCCGGTCGCCACACCGGTCGATCCACGCCACCGGCTTGTAACCACCAAGTACAATCCGGCCCGCACCTGGACGCCGCCCAATGTCGTCGGGATCGGCGGGGCCTATATGTGCATCTACGGGATGGAAGGGCCGGGCGGATACCAGCTGTTCGGACGCACGATCCAGGTGTGGAATACTCACCGCCAGACCGAGGCCTTCACGCAAGGCAAGCCGTGGCTTCTGCGGTTCTTCGACCAGATCCGCTTCTTCCCGGTCTCGGCGGAAGAACTCACCGAATGGCGGCGCGATTTTCCGCATGGACGGCGCGCAATCCGGATCGAGGAAAGCACCTTCCGCCTCGCCGATTACCGTGCCTTCCTGAAAGAGAATGCCGTCAGCATCACCGCATTCGAAGCAACCCGGCAGGCCGCCTTTGATGGCGAACGTGCCGCTTGGCAGGCGAGCGGGGAGTTCGACCGGGTCAGCGATCTGCTCGCCGCCGATACCGGGGCAAGCGACGCATCGGCGATCGAGGTGCCCGAAGGCGCCGACGTGATCGAGGCGCCGTTCGGCGGATCGGTTTGGAAGCTGCTGGTCGCCCCCGGCGACATCATTGCCGAGGGCGATGTGATTGCGGTGATCGAGGCGATGAAAATGGAATGTCCGTTTGAAGCCCCGGCAAGCGGCACAGTCGCCGCGCTCTACATCTCCGAGCATCAGGCGGTGCAGCCTGGCGCGCCGATGCTCGCGCTGAGGAGGAGTGCATGAGCGCCTTCGCCCGCCTCAGTGCCACGGCCATTGCCGATGCCGTCAACTGCGGGGAAACAACCGCGCTTGCGGTGATGGAGGAGACGCTTGCGCGGATCGCCGCTTATGATGCGCATCAGCCGCAGGCGTGGATCAGCCGCGCCGGCCCTGCCGCCTTGCGCGCAGCCGCCCGCGCCATCGATGCGCGCCGCGCCGCTGGTGAGCGCCTGCCACTGGCCGGTGTGCCTTTTGCCGCGAAGGACAATATTGATGTGGCGGGGCTGGAGACCACGGCGGCCTGCCCCGCCTTCGCCTATGCCCCCGAACGTTCGGCGACGGTGGTCGAGCGGCTGGAGGCGGCGGGCGCGATCTGCGTCGGGAAGACCAATCTCGATCAGTTCGCCACCGGTCTGGTTGGCACCCGCAGCCCTTATGGCATCCCGCGAAACGTCTACAACCGTGACTATGTGAGCGGCGGATCGAGTTCGGGCTCGGCGGTTGCAGTCGCGGGGGGCCTGGTCGCGTTTGCACTCGGCACGGACACCGCCGGGTCGGGCCGTGTGCCGGCGGCGTTCAACCATCTCGTCGGGCTGAAGCCCACCAAGGGGCGGTGGAGCACGCGCGGGCTGGTGCCGGCTTGCCGCACGCTCGATTGCATCACTGTCTTCACCGACGGCATCGAGGATGCGCTGGTCGTGGACGCGGTGGTCGCCGGGTTCGATGCCGAGGATGCCTTTTCCCGCCCGCTCGGCAATGCCTCGCTGACAGGCAAGCGCATCGGTGTGCCGCGCCGCGACCAGCGCCAGTTCTTCGGCGATGTTGAGGCCGAGTATCTTTATGATCGGGCGCTCGGCGTGCTGGCCGGCTTGGGCGACATCGTTGAGATCGATATCGAGCCGCTGCTTGAGGCCGCGCAATTGCTTTATGGCGGGCCGTGGGTGGCCGAACGCACCGCCGCCATTGCGCCACTGCTCCAGAGGAATCCGCTGGCAATCGACCCTGTAGTGCGCGAAGTGGTTGCGCCCGGCGGGGCGATGCTCGCGACCGAGCTGTGGAACGGAATCTACCGGCTCGCGGAACTGCAGCGCCACGCTGACCGTATGTGGCAGAGTCTCGATGCGCTCGCCTTCCCGACGACCGGCACCACCTACCGCGTCGCTGAACTGCTTGAGGCACCCGTGGCGCTCAACAGCAATCTCGGGCGCTACACCAATTTCGTGAACCTGCTGGATATGGCCGCGATTGCCGTGCCTGCCGGCGCGCGTGCCAACCGCACCGGCTTCGGCATCACGCTGATCGGGCCCGCTCACAGCGACCGGGCGCTGGCCGCGCTCGCTGCAGAATACCTCGCCGCCGCCGATCTGCCTCCGCCACCGCCCCTCGATCTGGGAGACCGTATGGATACCGTCAAACTCGCCGTCGTCGGCGCGCATCTCAAGGATATGCCGCTGCACTGGCAGCTGTCATCGCGCAATGCGACCTTCGTCGGCGCTTTCACCACTGCGCCCAATTATCGCCTCTATGCGATGGCCGAGAGCGTGCCGCCCAAGCCTGCGCTGGTGCACAGCGAGGAAGGCGGCGCGATCGCGCTTGAGGTTTACGAACTCGATCTGGCGAGCTTCGGCAGTTTCGTTGCCGAAGTCCCGCCGCCGCTCGCCATTGGCACGGTGACACTTGCGGACGGCAGCAGCGTAAAAGGCTTCGTTGCCGAACCGCGCGCGTTGACCGGGGCCGAAGACATCACCCATCTGGGCGGCTGGCGCGCCTATATCGCGGGACGCTGAACCACCATGTGCCGCCGCTTCTTCTGCCTGAGGACCCGCACGTGACGGCCGCTGCACTCGGCCGCCTCGATGCGCTGGTGCAGGGCAGGGGCGATGGCGATGATGTGGCTGCGCTGGGCGAAGTGCGCGCTGCGCTGGAGGCGCTGGGCAATGCCAGGCAGGCGGCCGAGGCGGCGAACGAGGCCAAGACCCGGTTCCTCGCCAGCGTCAGCCACGAAATCCGCTCGCCGCTCAACGCGATCTTTGGCTATGCCCAACTGATCGAGCGCAACGATGGCCACAACGCCCTGCACGGCGCGCGGGTGATCCGCCGCAGCGCTGAACATCTGTCGCATCTGGTCGAAGGCCTGCTCGATATCGCGCAGGTCGAAAGCGGATCGATGCGGTTGAGCCGCGATGTCATCCGGTTCCGCGATTTCCTCGAACAGCTGATCGATATGCTCGAACTTCAGGCGCGGGCCAAGGGGATCGGGTTGGCGTTGCAATGCCCGCCCGGCGGCTTGCCCGATTTCGTCCATGCCGACCAGAAACGCTTGCGCCAGGTGCTCATCAACCTGCTGTCCAACGCGATCAAATTTACCGATCACGGGCTGGTGACGTTGGACGTGCAGTACCGCAACGAGCTGGCGACCTTTGCGGTGATCGACACCGGCATCGGCATTGCTCCTGCGGATTGCGAGAGGATATTCGCGCCGTTCGAGCGGGTGGGCGGCGCCGCTGCCGAGCGGGCGGGCGCGGGCCTCGGGCTGGCGATCACGCAGGCTCTCGTGCGGATCATGGGCGGCGATGTGCGGGTGGACAGCACGCCGGGTGCCGGATCGCGCTTCACCGTGCAACTGATGCTGTCGCGCCCGCTGGTGCCGCCCAGCGCTCCCGCTCCTGCGGCGGGTGTGGTGACAGGCTACCTCGGCCGCGAACGCAGCGTCCTGCTGATCGATGACGATGCGGCACATCGTGAGATGGTTGGTAGCCTGCTTGAGCCGTTGGGGTTTGCCATGCACCTGGCGAGCGACGGCGAGGCCGGCCTCGCTCTGGCCGCGCAGGTGCAGCCCGATCTGGTGCTGCTCGATATCTCGCTGGCAACAGAATCGGGGTGGGACATCGCGGACAGCCTGCGCCGCCGTCATGGCGCGGCGCTGAAAATCGTGATGTTGTCAGGCGAGGTGCCCGACGCTGCCCGCCCGTCCGGTGATGATCAGGTCAGCGACCGGTTCCTGAGGAAGCCCTTCGCCTTCGAAGCGCTGCTCGATGTTTTGGCCGAACAGCTGGGCATGACATGGGTGCGTGCACCCGGCGGGGCGGGACAGGTCGGTGCACCTGCTGCACCGAGCGCGCCAGCGCCATTGCCTGCGGGCGCGGACCGTCACCTCGGCGAAATCGAACGGCTGGCGCGGATCGGCCATGTGCGTGGCCTCGAAGCCGAGATCGAGGCGCTGGCGCAACTCGGTCCCTCCGCCGCGCAACTGGCAGACCGGATGCGGGCCTGCCTCGATTCTTTCGATCTCAGGGCGCTCTCTACCATCGCCAAGGCGGCACACACCCATGAGCACTAAGGATTGCATCCTTGTCGTTGACGACAACCCGGAATCGCTGCGGTTCCTGGTCGATACGCTTGAGGCCCAGGGCATAAGCGTGCTGATCGCGCGCAGTGGCGAGGCGACGCTGGAACTGCTCAAGGAAGCGCTGCCCGACCTGATCCTGATGGATGCGGTCATGCCCGGGATCAGCGGGCTCGAGACGACCCGCACGATCAAGCGCAACACGGCGACCGCTCATATTCCGGTGATCTTCATGACCGGTCTCAACGAGCCCGAACACGTCGTGGCCGCCTTCGGCACCGGCGGGGTGGACTATGTCCGCAAGCCGGTCGTGATCGACGAATTGCTCGCCCGGATCCGGGTGCATCTGGCCAATGCGCGCCAGTCCTATCGCTCGCGGCTGGCGCTGGGGTTGGCCGGACGCAGCCTTGTCGCACTGGGCGGAGATGCGGCGGTGATCTGGTGCACCCCGCAGGCTGAAAGTCTGTTCACCCGGCTGGAGCCTGACTGGACTGCCGATGGCGGGCGGATGCCGCTGGCGCTGGAACGGCTCGCCCATCAACTGCTTGCCGAGCAGGCGGTGCCGCAGGCAAGCCGCAGCATCGAGATCGACGGCATGGCCATCGCGCTGGCGGTTCTCGAAGCAGACCGGCCAGGCGAAACCCTCATCCGCGTCACCGAAGCACGCGAGGACGGCAAGATCGCCGCGCTCCAGAAACACCATGGCCTGACCCGCCGCGAGGCTGAAGTGTTGCTGTGGGTCAGCTACGGCAAAACAAATCGGACAATCAGCGAAATCCTTGGTATAAGCCCGCGCACGGTGAACAAGCACCTTGAACAGGTGTTCCGCAAACTGGGGGTGGAAACCCGTGCAGCCGCAACCGCAATGGCGGTGCGCTACCTTGCCGACTGAAATTGTTTCGAACTGAAAAACAAAAGCGTTTCAAGGGCTCGCATCACACTACGTCATTTGGCCACTTCCTCGCGCGCGAGGGGTTGCCAAGGGTGACGCAGCGATACGACGGGGCCTTTCGCCGCAGCGATGGCCCTGCCTGATTTCCAGGAGTGGAGCAGGCACGCGCAGATTGAGTGGAGTTCGTCATGGCCGGAGTACAGGTGGGCAAACGGATCATCGGGGCGGATTCGCCGGTGATCGTCGGCTGGGACAATATCGGCAAGGTCGAAGGCGGGCCGATCAAGCAATTCATCTTCACCTATTTCCAGCCAGCGATGCTGTTCGCTGCGATCGCGTTCTTTTACTACGCCCCCAACTGGCTCGCCGTCGCATCGACCGCGATCGCGATCCGGCTCGGGTGGACAGTGCTGCTGCTGGTGCTCGAATGGGTCAACCCGCGCTACGCCAGCTGGCAATTGACCTGGAAAGAGTTCGCCACCGATCTGTTCTATGTCGGGTTGGGCTTCACCTTCCTCAGGATGGTCGATGCCTATATCGGCGATGGTGTCATCACCGAGGCCGTGCGCAATGCCTTCGACTGGGATAAGTTCAGCTGGTTTACCGGACTGCCGCTGCTGTTGCAGGCGGTGCTGATCTCGATGATCTTCGACTTCGGCCAGTACTGGATGCACCGCGCGATGCATAACTGGCACCCGCTGTGGCTGACCCATGCGCCGCATCACTACATCACTCAGCTCAACGTCAACAAAGGCGCTGTCGGCAATCCGATCGAACTGTTCCTGATCGGGCTTGGGATCGGCGGGTTCTTCGACTTCCTGCCGCGCGCTTTCCTGCTCGCTGGCGCAATCGGCATGACTGTTTCGGTCTACCAGCACATCAACGTCCGTTTCAACACGCCGCGCTGGTGGCGCTACATCTTCAACACGGTGGAGCACCACAGCGTCCACCACTCGCAGGACTACGAGGCAACCCGCAGCAATTATTCGGGTACCTGGATCATCTGGGACCGGATGTTCGGCACCTGCGTCGATGGCGAGGCAGAGCTGCTCGGCATGGAAGGTGGCCGCCGCATGGATATCCGCGAGACGATGTTGTTTCCCTTCACCGAGGGCTACAAGTCGGTGAAGGAAGCGCTCGCTCGGCGGCGCGCGGCGGCATCGGCGCCGCAGCTTGAACCGGCTGAGTAAACGGCTCCACCCCGCGTGAACCTCCCTGTGATCGACAACATCTGGCGCGCGCGCGGCGATATCCCGCTTGATTCCGAATTGACGGCGGAAGAAGCCTTCGCGCGCCTCGATCCCCTGCTTCAGGCGCAGGGTACGACCTATTCGGTTGCGGGCGATACGCTCACCTACGCCAAGCATAATCCGGCCGCGCAGGACAAGTTGGCAACCTTCACCAACGGCACCCTCCAGCTCCAGCGGCGCGGCGCTGGTGCGGTGCTGCGCTACGATCTCGGCAGTCCGGCGCTGCTGGCGTGCTTCCTCGCCCCGCTGCTGTTCCTCGGTTTCGCGCAGCTTGCCGTGGCGATCAACGAAGTTGAGAAGCCCGCCATCGAAGCATCGGAAAAGTCCGGGAAGGACAAGGACAAGCCCAAGCCTCCCAAACCGCTCAATCCGGTTGACCAGTTCCTCGGCGCGCCTGCTCCCGAGGATCCGACCAAGAAGAAGGATGAAGAAGAAGGCGAAGGTCAGCACTCTCCCACGCCGGGCTACGTGCTGGCCGGACTTTTCTTTGCGACCTATCTTGTCGGGCGGTGGCTTGAGCCCTGGCTGGTGCGCCGGCGTTTCCGAGCGGCCTTGACCGGACAGGCTGCCGTTGGTGCGCAGCAGGGCGCGTAACAATCAACCCCGCCGCATAGCTGCCTCGGCCTCGGCCTGAGCCCTAGCCGGCATTGTTCTCGTGAAGCGTAGCCGTTTGAAGGCGGCGTTGCAAAAAACCGTGTAAAATCAATTTTGTTTTACAAGCGCGCCAGCTTGCAATGCAAAAATGACACATAAGTCAAATGGCGCATAGCGAAGGTTTCAAGCGCGCTCCATTCCGTGCTTGTGCGTGATGCAGATAGGGAGGGCAGCGCACACCGGGGATGCTGGTGCGATCAACGACGCCGGACCGCCGAAAGTCAGGGGAGGATCACTTCACCCAACTTTTCGGGGGCATAAGAGATGATCGCGTTCAAGGTTTCAGGCCGTCAGGCACTTCTTTCCACCACTCTTCTTTCCGGACTCGCCTTGCTGGCCGTGCCGAGCGCCGTATCGGCGCAGGTCGCTGACGCTGCCGCGGCGAGCGAAGTCGCCGATGTTGCGGCTGACGCCAGCGCCGAAGCTGCCGCTGATGCGGGCGAACCGATCCTCGTCACCGGCTCGCGGCTGCGCCGCGATTCCAACCTTGAATCCCCCTCGCCGGTGGTCAGCATCACCGCTGAAACCTTCCGCGGCGAACAGGAAGTCGCCGACGCGCTGCGGACCATCCCGGCGCTTTCGGCTTCGGTAAGCTCGGCTCAGTCGGTTGCGCCCGGCGAAGTCGGTTCGGGCGCGGCGGTCGGTGCGGCAACGCTCAACCTGCGCGGGCTTGGCGCGGAACGCACTCTGGTTCTGGTCAATGGCCGCCGCCACGTTGCCGGTGTCGCTGAAACCTCTGTTGTCGACATCAACTCGATCCCGTCCTCGCTGATCAAGCAGGTCGAAGTGCTGACCGGCGGCGCTTCTGCCGTCTACGGCGCCGACGCGGTGACCGGTGTCGTGAACTTCATTCTCGACCGCGAGTTCGATGGGGTGGAACTGGGCATGTCCGGCGGCCTTTCGGACAATGGCGATGGCGCCAATTTCGATGGCTATATCAAGCTCGGCAAGAACTTCGCTGACGGGCGCGGCAATGTGACGCTGGTGGGCGATTACAGCCGCGACAATGGCCTGCGCTTCGGTGATCGCCCGCAGTTTCGCGATGGCAATATTGCAGATGACGGACCGAACCCTGCTCTGCGTTTCCAGCGCGGCGATCTCGGGGCCGGCACGCCCAACTTCAGCAACTTCTTCAGCCTCGCCAACGGGCGCTATCCCTATGGTTTCACCATCCCGACCCCGGGGAGCTCGCGCTACAACGCGATCTTCCCGACCGGGGTGACGCCGACGGCGGCAGAGCAGGCGCTGATTGACCGGGCTCTCAACGCGCCGACCCGCATCATCGCCCCGCAATACGGCTTCCCGATCACCTCGGCAGGCGGGGTGATCATTCCGGCGGACTTTGCCGACCCCAATTCCGACATCGACAATGATGGCCGCAGCGACTGCACCGAAAGCTTCGTCGGCTTCAACGGGTTGTTCGACTACAACGGCTTCGGCGCGCTCGGAGGGTGCTTCATCGCGACGGCTAACGGGATCGAAGTGCTCGACGAGGATGGCCTCATCGCCAGCAACTTCAACTCGTTTGGCGGCGAAGGCACGATCTTCGACAACAACGGTTACTTGATCCCCAAGACCGAGCGGTTCGGATTCAACCTGCTGTCCGATTACGATATCAGCGATGCTGTTAACGTGTATTTCGAAGGCAAGTATTTCCGTCAGGAAACCACCTTCGGCACCAACCAGAACTCGTTCTACGACCTGCTGACGGTTGCCCCGGACAACCCCTTCATCCCAGCGATCCTGCGTCCGATCTCGGATGCGGCGGGAGGGCTGTTCATCACCCGTGACCCGACCGATCTTGGTCCCAACATCGATACCAACATTTCCGAAACCTTCCGCTTCGTTGGCGGGGCCAAGGGCGACCTGACGGACGAGATCAGCTGGGATGTCTCGGCCAACTATGGCCGGTATGATCTCAAGTCGATCAACCGCAACAACGTGCTTTATGACCGCTTCCTTGCCGCGATCGACGTGACCCGCGATGCACAGGGCAATCCGGTGTGCCGCAGCGAGATCAACCCGGCGGTGCGTTCGCCCTCGACCCCGTTCGGCATTCCGACCGGTGAGTTCGGCTACCTGACCTTCGTCCCGGGACAAGGCCAGTGCCGTCCGGCCAACCTTTTCGGTCCCGGCGCGATCAGCCAGGATGCGATCGACTTCATCACCACCACTACGGTGGATACCTTCCGCACCGAACAGTTCGATGTGACGGCGCTGGTGAGCGGCGATACCTCGGCCTTCTTCAACCTGCCCTATGACAGCATCCAGTTTGCGCTGGGGGCTGAGTATCGCGAAGAGAAGAGCCAGTCGAACTTCGACCCGCTGGTGCGCGGTATCCTGCCGGTGACCACGGTTGATGGCAATGCCGGTGATTTCGTGGGTGATCTCGGCTTCTCGCAGACCTCGCTGGCAACCCCGCCCGACGGGTTCTTCCAGAACTCCGGCGGCAAGTATGACGTGATCGAACTCTACGGCGAGCTCGGCACCACGCTGCTCGAGGACGTGCCGTTCATGAAGGAGCTGCGGCTCGAACTGGCGGGCCGTTTCTCCGACTACAGCACGGTCGGCACGGTCTACACCTATGCCATCAACGGCTTCTGGTCGCCGATCGAGGATATCCGTCTGCGTGGCACCTATTCGCGGGCTGTTCGGGCACCGAACATCTCCGAGCTGTTCGCACCGCCGCAGGCTGCCTTCTTCCGCCCGTTCGATCCGTGCGATCAGGCCGAAATCGACCGTCTTTCTGCTGCCGGTGATGCCAATATCCAGAACCGCATCGCCAACTGCCGTGCGGACGGGATTCCCGAAGGCTTCTCTGATCCGCTCAGCGCGCGCTTTGCCGGGACCATCGCGGGCAACCCCGATCTGCGTGAGGAAACGGCAGACACCTATACCGTCGGTGTGGTGCTCTCTCCGCGCTTCGTTCCGGGCCTCTCGTTCACCGCGGACTACTACCACATCAAGATCGACGACGCGATCAGCACCGTCGCCGCTCAGGACGTGGTCGATAACTGCTATGACAGCTCGACCTTCCCGAACGACTTCTGCAGCAGCTTCACCCGAAATCGCGATCCCGGCTCGGCGCAGTTCCTCGGATTTACCTCGCTCAATCTGACGACCATCAATTTCGTCCAGATCGAAAGCGCGGGGGTCGATGCCTCGCTGTCCTATAACACCGCGATCGGAGAGCACCGCCTTGGCCTTGCTGCCACGGCATCGTGGGTCGACAAGCTCGATTTCTTCTTCGATCCGACCGACCTCACACGCATCGATCCGGAGCTGGGCGAACTCCAGCGGCCTGAATGGTCGGGCCGTGCGACTGCGAGCTATGGCTACGGTGATTTCAACCTCGATTACACGGTCACCTATCTCGGCGAAATGGCGCTGCGCGGGGTGGAGGTGGAAACCGTTGCCACCCAGTTCGGGCCTGCTGGCATCACCGGCGAAACCTGGATGCACAATGTCAGCGCCTCCTACGAGTTCACCGACATGGGCCTGCAGGTGTTCGGCGGGGTCAACAACATCTCGGACGTGAAGCCCTTCATCACCGAGCGCGCCTATCCGGCGAGCCCGATCGGGCGCTCGTTCTTCATCGGCGTGCGCTGGACGATGTAGCAGGGGCGGCGGGGCTGCTTAGTCGCAGCCCCGTCTGCCGCGTGAGCACGGCCGATATTGCGCCGACGAGTTAATGGCGCCTAGTATCCCCCGCGAACGGCGGGAGTGGCAAGATGAGTGACGATCCGGTGCTGCTGGCGGCAAACGAGCAGGTGCTCCGCGCCCGCACCGATCCGGCGTTGCGACCGGAAATCGCGGGTTTTTTTGATCCGGCCACCTTCACGGTCACTTACGTCGTGCATGATCCGGCGACTGGTAAAGCGGCGATCATCGACTCGGTGCTCGATTACGATCCCAGTTCCGGACGGACCAAGACCGCGTCGGCGGACGCGGTTGTCGATTATGTAACGTCGAATGGCCTCGATGTGACATGGCTGCTCGAAACCCACGCCCACGCCGACCACTTTTCCGCCGCACCCTATTTGCAGGAGAAGCTCGGCGGAAAGATCGCAATCGGCGCGCATATTACAGCGGTGCAGGCGGTGTTCGGCAAGCTGTTCAACGCTGGCGAGGATTTCGCGCCTGACGGGTCGCAGTTCGACGCGCTGTTCTCGGATGGCGATACCTTCGCCATTGGAGCGCTGCCGGTAACGGTGATGCATGTCCCGGGGCATACGCCCGCCTGTATCGCCTATGTTGTGGGCGAGGCGGTGTTCGTCGGCGATACGATGTTCATGCCCGACTATGGCAGTGCACGTGCCGATTTCCCCGGAGGCGATGCCCGCACCCTGTTTCGCTCGCTGCGCCGGATTCTCACTCTGCCGGACGAAACCCGGCTGTTCATGTGTCACGATTATCTGCCGGCAGGTCGCAGCGAATATGTGTGGGAGACCACCGTCGCGGCCGAACGCGCAGGCAATATCCACGCCCATGACGGGATCAGCGAAGATGAGTTCGTCACGATGCGAGAGGCGCGCGATGCGACGCTCGATATGCCGCGGCTGATCCTGCCTTCGGTGCAGGTCAATATGCGCGCCGGGCACCTGCCGCCGCCCGATGATAATGGCATCGTCTACCTCAAGATCCCGGTGAACGCGGTATGAGCCTGCCGGGCTTCCCTGATGCAGCTCCGATGGCGGGTTTGGCCGGCGGCATTCTGATTGGTCTTGCCGCCGCGCTGATGCTGCTGGGGGCGGGGCGGATCGCCGGGGTGTCGGGCATTGCCGCTCGTGCCTTCGGGCTGGCGGCGAGTTCGATGCCGCGTGTGGCGGCGTTCGCCTTTTTGATCGGCCTGCCATTGGGGGCGCTGATCGTTACCATCCTGTTCGGCGGAGCAGCACCGGCGTTTGCCGGGCCCGTGCCGCTGGTGATCGCGGGGGTGATCGTGGGGATCGGCACGCGGCTCGGCAGCGGTTGTACCAGCGGGCATGGCGTCTGCGGGATGAGCCGCCTGTCGCAGCGCTCGCTCGTCGCGACGGCCACCTTTATGGTCACGGGCTTTGCCACAGTGGCTGCGATGAATGCGCTGGGCTTGGAGGTGCTGCCATGATCCGCGACACGCTGGTCGCGTTGGCCGCAGGCACGATCTTCGGCGCGGGCCTTGCGCTGGGCGGCATGACCGATCCGGCGCGGGTGCGCGGCTTCCTCGACCTGTTCGGTAACTGGGACCCGACGCTCGCCTTCGTGATGGGCGGGGCGGTTCTGGTTATGGCGATTGCCTGGGCTGTCCAGCGCCGGATGCAGCATCCTGCCTTCGCCGAGCGGTTCTCGCTGCCCGACCGTACCGACATCACCCCGCGCCTTGTCGGCGGGTCGGCACTGTTCGGGGTGGGCTGGGCGATCTCGGGCCTGTGTCCCGGCCCCGGCTTCGCGGCCTTCGCGATTGCGCCCGGTTCGGCCGCCATTTTCGTCGCCGCGATGCTGACCGGAATGGCGATGGTGCGGCTGCTCGAAGGGCAGGGCTGACCGCCGGTTGCAACCCTTTCGCCTGCAAACCGTATATCCCGTGCAGCGATTGCAATTGATCGCCGCGCATTGCGGATTACGCCCTGACCATGCTTGAGAACCCCGACACCCTGTTGCTTGCGCGGATCCAGTTCGCCTTCACGGTGAGCTTCCACTTCTTCTTCCCGGCCTTCTCGATCGGGCTTGCAAGCTATCTCATGGTGCTCGAAGCGCTGTGGCTGAAGACCGGGAAGAGCGTTTACCTCGACCTGTTCAAGTACT
This sequence comes from Porphyrobacter sp. LM 6, assembly GCF_001720465.1. NCBI lineage: Bacteria > Pseudomonadati > Pseudomonadota > Alphaproteobacteria > Sphingomonadales > Erythrobacteraceae > Porphyrobacter > Porphyrobacter sp. LM 6. Next base: position 2,557,639 of record NZ_CP017113.1, on the reverse strand, counting down.
GGCTGAAGATCTTCGCGATCGCCTTTGCGATGGGCGTCGTGTCCGGGATCGTCATGTCCTACCAGTTCGGCACCAACTGGTCGGTGTTCTCGGACAAGGCAGGGCCGGTGATCGGGCCGCTGATGGCCTACGAGGTGCTGACGGCTTTCTTCCTCGAAGCGGGCTTCCTGGGCGTGATGCTGTTCGGGATGAACAAGGTCGGCAAGAAGCTGCACTTTGCCGCGACCTTCATGGTGGCGCTGGGCACCTTCGTGTCGGCCTTCTGGATCCTCAGCGTGAACAGCTGGATGCAGACGCCGACGGGGTATGAGATCGGCGCCAACGGGCAATTCCTGCCGGGGCCGAGCTGGTTCGAAATCGTCTTCAACCCGAGCTTCCCCTACCGCCTCGTCCACACGGTGATGGCAGCCTACCTCACCACCGCCTTCGTGGTGGGCGCGGTTGGCGCTTGGCATCTCTTGAAAGACCGCGCCAACCCGCACGCGCGCACGATGTTTTCGATGGCGATGTGGATGGCGGCAATCGTCACGCCCTTGCAGATCTTCGCGGGCGATATGCACGGGCTCAACACGCTCGAGCATCAGCCGGTCAAGGTCATGGCGATGGAGGGGCATTTCGAGAGCCATCCTGACGGTGCGCCGCTGATCCTGTTCGGCATCCCCGACAGCGAGGCCAAGACGGTGCGCTATGCGATCGAAATCCCCAAGGCGTCCTCGCTGATTCTGAAGCATGATCTGAACGCGCCGCTGGCGGGCCTCGACACCGTGCCCGATGATCGCGAACCGCCGGTGGGCGTGGTGTTCTGGAGCTTCCGCATCATGGTCGGCATCGGCTTTGCCATGCTGGGTATCGGGATATGGAGCCTATGGGGCCGGGTGCGCGGACGGCTTTACGACATGCCCTGGCTCCACCGTGCGGCTGTGCTGATGGGGCCGAGCGGGTTTGCTGCCGTGCTGGCCGGGTGGATCACCACCGAAGTCGGCCGCCAGCCCTTTGTCATCTACGGCCTGCTGCGGACGGCTGATGCAGCCAGCCCGCTTGATGCGCCCGCCGTCGCTGCGTCGTTGCTCGCCTTCATCCTCGTCTATTTCACCGTCTTCGGGATCGGGGTGGTCTATATCCTCAAGATCATGGGCAAGCCGCCCCACGCTGGCGAATACGGGGTCAAGCGCGGCGATGTCGGCCCGATCCGCACCGCGGGCATCACCCCGGGGCCGACCCAGAACCCCGGCGGCGAGGAAACACTGCCCACCCATGCGCCCGACGAAAAGGAGCCGGTGTGATGGATCTCACCGTCATCTGGGCCTTCATCATCGCCTTTGCCGTCTTCGCCTATGTGGTGATGGACGGGTTCGACCTTGGCATCGGCATCCTGTTCCCGACCTTCAAGGCCGGGCGCGAGCGTGACCGGGCGATGAATTCGATCGCGCCGGTGTGGGACGGGAACGAGACCTGGCTGGTGCTGGGTGGGGGAGGGCTCTTTGCCGCCTTTCCGCTCGCCTATGCGGTGATCCTGCCCGCGACCTATCCGCTGATCATCGCCATGCTGCTGGGCCTCGTGTTCCGCGGCGTGGCGTTTGAATACCGCTGGCGCGATCCGGGGCACCAGAAGTTCTGGGACCTCGCCTTCACCGGTGGCTCGTTGGTCGCCGCGCTGGCGCAGGGGATGACGCTGGGCGCGCTGCTGCAAGGGATCGATGTGGTGGATCGCGCCTATGCGGGGAGCTGGTGGGACTGGCTTACGCCGTACACTCTGCTGACGGGGCTTGGCACGGTGGCGGGCTATGCGCTGCTGGGCGCTACCTGGCTGATCTGGAAACTCGATGGTGAGGAGCAGGTTCACGCGCGCAAACTGGCGATCGGCTGGGGCGCGGCGACCATCGTGCTGATGGGGGCAGTGAGCCTCTACAATATCGCCCTCAATGCCGATTACGCCGCGCGCTGGCTCAGTGCCCCCGAGATCTACTACGTCGCTCCCGTGCCGATCCTGACCGCGATTGTCGCGCTGTCGATGCTGCGGGCGATCCTGAAGGAGCGCAATTCCAAGCCATTCTGGCTCGGCATCGCGCTGTTCTTTCTCGGCATGAGCGGGCTGGGGGTGACGATCTGGCCCTATGCCGTGCCCGAAAGCGTGACCATCTGGGAGGCCGCCGCGCCGTATCGTTCGCAGGCCTTCATGCTGGTGGGTGTGGCGATCACCCTGCCGCTGATCATCGCCTATACCGCCTGGGCCTATTGGGTGTTCCGCGGAAAAGTCGCTGACGAAGGCTACCATTGATGCTTGCGCCATTGGAGCAACCGCCTGAAGCGCCCTTGTGGCAACGCCTCGCGTGGATGGCTGGAATCTGGGCGGCGAGCGTCGCGGTGCTGGGCGTGGTCGCCTATATCATCCGCCTGTGGATCGCACCCTGATGGTCAAGGTCTGGTTCGACGGCGCCTGCCCGCTGTGCCTGCGCGAAATCGCGCTGATGCGGCGGCTTGATCGGCGAGGGAGCATCACCTTCGTCGATGTCGCGGCGGGGGCCGACCCGTCCTGCCCGATCGACCGCGCGCAGCTCCTCGCCCGCTTCCACGCCGAGGAGAACGGTGTCGTGCTGAGCGGCGCGGCGGCCTTTGCAGCGATGTGGCGCGCGATCCCGCTGCTGCGTCCGCTCGGGCTGGCTGCACGCCATCCGGCGGCGCTGCGCCTGCTCGAAGCCGCCTATGTCCGCTTCCTGAAAATCCGCCCGCGCCTGCAACGCCTGTTCGCCTGAGCGGACGCAGTCAACAAGATCGCCAGAGCCGGCGATGGACGAAGCCCGCACCCCTTCCTAGGACAGGGCAAGGCTTTCGTGGGGTTGATGAATGGCGGTCGATTCGGGGCGCGAGTTGGCGTCGATCCAGTATCTGCGCGGCATCGCGGCGATGATGGTGGTGCTGTTCCATGCCGACCACCAGCTTGCCAAGATGGATGCACAAATCGGCCTGATCGCGCTCCGTTCCGGTGTCGATATCTTCTTCGTGATCAGCGGTTTCGTCATGTGGGTCTCCACCTCCCGTTCACCGGAGAGGACCGCTGGCCAGTTCATGCGCGACCGGATCATCCGGATCGTCCCGCTCTACTGGGCGGTGACCTTCTTCGTGGCTTCCGTGGCGTTCCTTGTGCCGACGGCGATGCAATCGACCCGCTTCGATCCTCCGCTGATCCTTGCCTCGTTGTTCTTCATTGCGTGGCCCAATCAGACCATGGGTGGTTACGCTCCGCTGGTGATCGCGGGATGGACGCTCAACCTCGAGATGTTCTTCTACACCCTGTTCACGCTCGCCATGCTGGTGACGCGCAACAGGACGAGCCGGTTCGTGCTGCTTATCGGTATGATCGTGCTGGCGTGCGGCGCCGCGACCCTGCTGCCCGGCTTGCCGTCGCAGGTGCGGTTCTATGGCGATGATGTGATCCTCGAGTTCGCTTTCGGCCTCGGGCTTGGCTGGGTCTGGCTGAATGCCCCTCCGCGAACCTCGGCGCTGTGGTGGATCGTCTGTCTGGCCGGCTTTGTCCTGCTGTTTCCCGGTTCCCAGTTATACACGCTGCCGCGTGCGCTGACCTTCGGGGTTCCGGCCTTGATGATCGAAGCCGGTGCTATCTTCGCGCCTGCCTTCCGCTTCCCGGCGCTGCATTTTCTGGGCGACAGTTCCTATTCGCTCTACCTGACGCACGCGATCGTTCTCTCGCTGGTGTCGCAGGTCGTGCGGCGCGTTTTGCCGGAAGACCTGCAACCCTTCGTGTTCGTCCCGCTTGCCATTGCCGCCAGCGTGTTTGCCGCGTGGATAGCTTACCGGCTGTTCGAGCGTCCGGTGACCCGGTTGGCCAAGCAACTGCTCGGCGGGGGCACAGCGAAGGCGAAGCAGGCGCTTGTCGAAGCGCGCCCCGAGGGGCAGAGCAGTTGAGCAGCTGCGGGTAACCGCAAGAGCGGTCGTCAGGGGAGGAATGACATGAGCAATTTCGGCGGGATGCAGAACGAGATCTACAATGCCGGGCTCAGGGGCATTCTGCCGACCTTCCCCGTCGATTTCGCCACGCTCGAAAAGCGCGCGCACGAGGCACTGGGGCCGAGCCTTACCAACTATGTCGCGGGCGGCTGCGGGGACGAGCATACGCAGGACCAGAACGCCGCTGCCTTCCATCATTGGGGCATGGTGCCGCGCATGATGGTCGATTGCAGCACGCGCGATCTGTCGATCGAGCTGTTCGGCCACCGCTACCCGACCCCGCTGTTCATGGCTCCGATCGGTTTGAACGGCGAAGCTTCGCAGGACCGCCACGGCGATATGGCGGCTGCACGGGCCTCGGCAATGACAGGGGTGCCGTTCTGCGCCTCGACCCTCGCCAATGATCCGCTCGAGGACGTGAAGGCGGCCTGCGGCGATACTCCGGCGTGGTTCCAGCTCTACACCCCCAAAAACAAGGAGCTGGCGACGAGCCTGATCCGCCGCGCCGAGGATGCCGGCTACAAGGCGCTCGTCGTGACGCTGGATACCTGGGTGACCGGCTGGCGACCGCGCGACCTGAATGCGTCGAACTTCCCGCAGCTGCGCGGCAAAGTGCTGCAGAACTACTTTGTCGATCCGGTGTTCCGCTCGCTGCTGGCCAAGCCGCCCGAAGAAGACCCTGCGGCGGCGATCTTCACCTGGGCGGCGACCTTCGGACAGGTGCTGACCTGGGACGACATGGCGTGGTTCAAGTCCGTGACCAAGCTGCCGATCGTGCTCAAAGGCATCTGCCACCCCGATGACGCGCGCCGTGCGGTCGATAGCGGGGCGGATGCGGTCTATTGTTCGAACCATGGCGGGCGGCAGGCCAATGGCGGGATCGCGACCATCGATCTGCTCGAAGACGTAGTGAAAGCATCGGGCGATGTGCCGGTGCTGTTTGACAGCGGAATCCGCTCCGGCACCGATGCCGTCAAGGCGCTGGCGATGGGTGCGCGTGCGGTAGGGGTGGGGCGGCCCTATACCTATGGGCTCGCGCTCGGCGGCGCAGAGGGCGCGGCGTGGGTATTAAGATCGATCCTCGCGGAAGCCGACCTGCTGATGGCCGTTAACGGTTACCCGACCCTCGCAGACGTGCGCGCTGCCGGAGTGCGACGGACCGATGGCTAGGCTCGGCGAGGCGCAAGGTTGTTAACCATATTTCTCTTACGTTTTCCACAGATTTGCTGTTAAATTGAAAGATAACATAAGCGAATCGGGACGTGTTCAATGGCAAGACCAACTATCTGGTCCAGCGGGCCAGACCCTATGCGCCGCACAGTGTGCATTCAGGACGAACATTCGCGCCGCGCGCGCTATGGCCGCATCCAACCGATGCAACCGCGCCGGACGATCCTCTCGCGCCTCGCTAGCCTGATCGCTTAACGCCGCAAGCAGGCCGGTGTCAGCCGCCTGCCTTCGCCAGCATCACCAGCTTGGTATCGGTAAAGGCGAGGTAGCCTTCCTCGCCGCCTTCCGATCCGAAGCCGCTATCGCCAACGCCGCCAAACGGGGTTTCGGGCGATGACACGATCAGCTGATTGATCCCGACCATCCCCGCACGCAGGCTCCGCCCAAGGTAATGCGCCTCGTCGAGATCGCTGCTGAAGGCGTAGGCGGCGAGGCCATAGCGCAACCCATTGGCGATCCGCACGGCATCCTCGATGTGCTCGAAGGGCACGATCCCGGCGATGGGGCCGAAGGGCTCCTCGGTCATGAAGCGACTGTCGGGGGCAGGATTGGCGATCACGGTCGGCTCGAAGAAGAAGCCGCTCCCGGCAATCGCCTTGCCGCCGGTCACCACCTCGCCGCGGTTGCCGCCCGCATCGGCGACCACCTGTTCCATCGCGGAAATCCGGCGGGCGTGGGCGAGGGGGCCCATGTCCACGCTCGCGTCGGCGCCCGGATCGCCGACCTTCAGCTTGCCGGCATAGGCGGCGAAGTCAGCAACGAAGCGGTCGTAGATCTCGCTCGCGACGAGGAAGCGGGTGGGCGAGACGCAGACCTGCCCCGCGTTGCGGAACTTGGTCGATGCGCAGGCCGCGACTGCGCGTTCGAGATCGGCGGTCTTGCTGACGATCACCGGTGCGTGGCCGCCGAGTTCGGGGGTGAAGCGCTTCATGCCCTGCGCGGCGAGCGCACCGAGGTGCTTGCCGACCGCAGTCGAGCCGGTGAAGCTCACCTTGCGGGTGACAGGCGAGGCAATCAAGTGTTCGGACACTGGGCCGGGTTCGCCATAGACGAGGCCCAGCACGCCCTTGGGCAGGCCTGCGTCGACAAAGCATTCGACCAGCAGTTGCGCTGATGCCGGGCTGTTTTCGGCGGGCTTCAGGATTGCCGTGCAGCCCGCTGCCAGCGCACCGGCGATCTTCTTGCCGGGCAGGTTCACGGGGAAATTCCACGGGGTGAGCAGCACCGCCGGGCCGATGGGCTCGTGCGTCACGATCTGCGCAATCAGCTGGTTTCCGCGCGGCGGGATCAGGCGGCCACCCCGGCGCTTGGCTTCTTCTCCAAGGAAATCGATCACATCGGCGGACGAGGTGATCTCGCCCACCGCCTGCGCGCGGGGTTTGCCCATTTCGGCGGTAACTATGCTGGCGATGGCGGGTGCGCGTTCGCGCAGCAGATCGGCGGCGCGGCGCAGGATGGCGTAGCGCTCGGCAGCGGGCGTGCGGCTCCAGGCGGGGAAGGCATCGTCCGCCGCCTTCAATGCGGCATCGAGCTGCGCGGGGCCGGCCTTGGGGCATTGCCCGATCGCCTGTCCGGTCGCCGGGTTGATGACATCCATCGCGCCCGCATCGCCGTGGGCGATCCATTCGCCGTTGATGAGCATTTTCAAAGCCGGATAGGCAGTCATCGGACAGTTCCTTGCGTTTGTTCGACCTTGCGCGAACTTGTAATTTTATTGCGCTTCCATTAGCAATGTTTGTGCTGCATCGCGAGGAGAGAATCATGCTGGTCGGCGTTCCCAAGGAAATCAAGCCGAGCGAATTCCGCGTCGGTCTCACGCCCGAAGCGGTGCGCGAATATGTCGCGGCCGGTCACCGCGTGATCGTCGAAACGGGCGCTGGACTGGGCATCGACAAGAACGATGATGTCTATCGCAAGGCCGGGGCCGAGGTGGTCGATACGGCCGCCGAAGTCTTTGCGCGCGCCGAGATGGTCGTGAAGGTCAAGGAGCCGCAGCCGTCCGAATGGGTGCAACTGCGCGAAGGCCAGATCCTCTTCACCTATCTCCACCTCGCCCCCGATCCCGAGCAGGCCAAGGGCCTTATGGCTTCAGGTGTTTCGGCGGTGGCGTATGAAACCGTGACTGCGCCGGGCGGCGCGTTGCCGCTGCTTGCGCCGATGAGCGAGGTCGCAGGGCGGCTTGCGATCGAGGCGGGGGCGATGGCGCTCCGGGCCAGCAATGGCGGACGCGGTACCTTGATGGGCGGCGTGCCCGGCGTACTTCCGGCGCGAGTCGTGATCCTCGGCGGCGGTGTGGTCGGCACGCAGGCGGCGCGCATGGCGGTGGGTCTGGGGGCAAGTGTTGAGATTTTCGACCGCTCGCTGCCGCGCCTGCGCCAGCTTGACGAAATGTTCCAAGGCCGTGCAATCACACGCTTTTCCACTGCCGGCACGATCGAGCAGGCGGTGTCCCAGGCTGATGTCGTGATCGGCGCGGTGCTGATCCCGGGGGCGAGCGCGCCGCATCTTGTCACCCGCGCCATGCTGCCCGAAATGAAGCGGCGCGCGGTGCTGGTTGATGTCGCGATCGATCAGGGCGGGTGCTTTGAAACATCACACCCCACCACCCACGAGAACCCGACCTACGAGGTTGATTCCATTATCCATTACTGCGTGGCCAACATGCCCGGCGCGGTGCCGCTGACGAGCTCCTATGCGCTCAACAATGCGACCCTGCCGTTCGGGCTGGCGCTGGCGAACAAGGGGCTGAAGGCGTGCGAAGATGACCCGCATCTTGCCCCCGGTCTCAACGTCCACAAGGGCAAGATCGTCAATGCCGCTGTGGCCGAGAGCCTGGGTTTTGATGCCTGATGCTCCACGTGGAACATCGGCCCAAACGGGGCCTAAAGGGGGTCTAAGGGGGGTCTAGAGGGGGTCTAGCAGGGCTCTAACCCGGCCAGGCCCCCCGGCAAGGTCGCGCCTAAACCGCAACCACGTGCTGTTCGATCGCGCCGAAGATCGAATGGTTGTGATCATCGCGCATTTCGATCCGCACCGTGTCACCCGCCTGCATGAACGGGGTCGCCGGAGCGCCATCACGGATCGTTTCGATCATGCGGATTTCCGCGATGCACGAATAGCCCGCGCCGCCTTCGGCCACCGGCTTGCCCGGCCCGCCATCGGCGCCCTTGTTCGAAATCGTGCCCGTCCCGATGATCGTGCCTGCACCCAGATTGCGCGTCTTGGCCGCATGGGCGACGAGCTGCGGCAGATTGAAGGTTGCATCCACGCCCGCATTGGCGCGGCCGAAGGGCTTGCCGTTCAGATCGACCATCAGCGGCAGATGCACGAGGCCATCGGCCCACGCCGCGCCCAGTTCATCGGGCGTTACCGCGACGGGCGAAAAAGCGCTCGCGGGCTTGGACTGGAAGAAGCCGAAGCCCTTTTCCAGCTCCGCCGGGATCAGGCCGCGCAGGGACACATCATTGACCAGCATGATCAGCTTGATGTGCCCTGCGGCCTCTTCGACCGAGCAGCCCATCGGCACATCGCCGGTGATGCAGGCAATCTCGCCCTCCATGTCGCAGCCCCAGGCCGGATCGCCCAGCGGGATATCGGCGCGCGGCGGCAGGAAGCTGTCCGAGCCACCCTGATACATCAGGGGATCGTGATAGAAGCTGTCGGGCACCTTGGCCCCGCGCGCCTTCCGCACCAGCTCCACGTGGTTGATATAGGCGCTGCCATCGGCCCACTGGAACGCACGCGGCAGGGGCGAGTGCGCCTGACGTTCGTGGAACCGCTCGCACGGAACGGTTTCGTGTTCGACATCGCGGGCGAGCACTTCGAGCTCCGGCGCGATCCGGTCCCAATCGTCGAGCGCGGCTTGCAGCGTCGGCGCGATGTAGCCGGCGGCGCAGCACCGGGTGAGGTCTTTCGACACCACCACCAGCTTGCCATCGCGCGTGCCGTTGTTGAGGGTTGCGAGCTTCATTGTGTTGTTCTCTCCCGGCCAGAATTCAGGTGGCGTCTTGTTGTTTATCGGGGTGCGCCGCTACGAAGGCCGGGAGCGCAAGGCACGCCGCCTCGATGCGGGTCATGTGGGGGCTGGCGCTGAGGTCGTAATGGAACCGCCGCGCGTTCGCGAGTTGCGGGATCAACACGATCTCGAACAGGCCGGGCGCATCGCTGTGCAGGAAATCGCCGGTGCCGAGCTGAGCGAGCCGCGCCTCGATCGGATCGAGCGTGCGCTTCAGCCAGTGGCGATACCATACGTCGATCGCGTCCTGCGTGTGGCCGAGCGGGTCCTTGAGATACTTCAGCACCGGCAGGTTGTTCACCGCGTGAATCTCGGTCGCGATGCCATAGGCGAGCTCGCGCACCGTGTAACGCGCTTCGATGTCCTGCGGCAGAAAGCGCGGCTCAGGATAGGCTTCGTCGAGCCATTCGAGCAGCGCCATCGATTGCGCGCGGTCGCGTCCGTCGGCTTCGAGCATGGGGAGCGAACCGAACGGATTGCGCGCGGTAAATTCGGGGGCCTTGTTCTCGGCGGTGACGAGATTGACCGGCACATTCTCGAAGGCGAGGCCCTTCAGATTGAGTGCGATCCGCAGGCGGTATGACGTGGAAGAGCGGAAGTAGCCGTAGAGTCTCATGATGCTCATGCCCCTGCATCGCAGGCTTCCCGCAGCGGGGCAAGCGGGGGTTTGGTGCTTCTGAGCCGACTGACGATCTGAACCACGCCGCCTCCCCGGATCAGGCCCGGGGAGACGAATTCGACTGGTGGGGTTTCCTCTTAAGCCGGCATCAACACCCGACTGACCGCGCCGAGCAGATCAGCCGGCGGGCAGGGCTTTGCCAGCGTGGTGGCACGCGGAAAGCGGGCCGCCACGTCGGGCACGGCGTCGCGTTCAGAATGCAGGATCACCGGCACGTTGTCGTCGAGCAGACGCTGCGCGAGCTCGTGGCCCATCCCGTCGCTCAATGCGATATCGAGGATGACGAGATCGGGCCGCAGGCTCTGGCAGGCTTCGATCGTGGTGGTGATCCCGTCATGCGGGCCTTCGACTTCGTAACCGGCCTCGGCAACGGTATCGCAAAGATCGCAGGCGGTGACGTGGTCGTGTTCGGCGACAAGGATTCGCAAGGCCATCGGTAGTCTCCCGTGTAATCGAATCCCATCAAGGGTGTAACACGGATTGGACGTCAGGCTTGCACGAATCTTATCCGTTATTGCCGAATTGGGCCGCAAATGTGCTTTCATCGCCCGCTGCGAGCAATTTTGCCTGCGCGATCCACTGGTCGCGGGTGATCCGACCGGCAAAACGGCCGAGCTGCGCGTCGATTCGTTCGACCTCGGCATCGTCCCACGCGGCGATCTGGGCGAAGGTGGTAACGCCGAGTTCGCCGAGCAGCGCGACCAGCTTGGGGCCGACCCCCTTGATGCGCGAAAGATCATCCGCGCCGCCAGCAGGGGCCAGAGTCGGAGTCGGCGCAGGGGCCGGTTCAGCCGGTGCCGGAGCGGGCGGGATCGTCACCGCCGCGGGGGCAGCATCGATCAGCGCCTGATTGCGCGGCGCGGGCGCGGCGCCTTCGGCCAGCACGTCGCGGGCGAGGGGGGTGGCGCTATCGTCGGCGATCACCTTCGCCTTGCGGGTCGAACGGGCAAAGGCCCAGGCGACCACCGCCAGCACGGCGAGGCCAATCAGAACCAGCAGCAGCGAGGATGGCATATCGGCGGCAATCACAGGGTATCTCCCTTGCGGATGTATGGTTTCGCCACGCGCTCTAGCAGCGCAGCCGCGCCGCGCTCAAGCCGTGTCACGAATCGTCGGCGGACGGGGAAGTGACGTTCTTGCGGAACAGGACCTTGTCTTCCTCGCCGAAACCGCGGTGCCATACGACCCAGGCATAGGTCGCCAGCACCGCCGGGATGCCGATGATCAGTTCCATCCATTCGGGCAGCCAGGTGAAGATATAGCCCACCACCACCGCCGGAGCGGCGGCATAGACCAGCGCCCAGCGCCAGTTGTTGACCGGCGCGCCGAGCAGCGACTTGAGCAGCAGCGCCTTTACCAGGCTCGATGCAGCGAGGGCGATCATCAACGCGCCCGCAGCGCCTGCCGCCTGGAACCCGCGGCCCATGTCGTAGCGGCTCGCCAGCTCGATGAAGGCGATGGTGAGCACCGCCTGCAGCGCGATAATGCCGACGGAAATGGCAAGGTTCCGCTTGCGGGCGATGTAGACGAGCACGCTTTCCGAAACGACCGCCATCGAGGCGACCACTTCGGCGGCAAGCAGGAAGGCGAGCGCGGCGGTGCCGGCGACATAATCCGGCCCCCACAGGCCCATCACTGCCTCACCCGGCACGCCCAGCACCAGCGCGATGCCGAGCTGCACCGCGATGATCCAGAACCCTACCTGCCGCACCTGCGCGGCGATGGCTTCCATGTTGCCGATCCGCAGGTTCTTGGTGATGACGGGGGAAAGGATCGGCTCGAAGCTGGTCTTCAATTTCTGCGGCAGCGAGGCGATCTGCTGCGCGGCGTAGTAGATTCCGACTGCCGAGGGCGGGGCGAACAGGCCGAGGATGAAGATATCGAGCAGCCGTGTGCCGCGCTCGATCGCATCCGCGCCGACAATCGGGAAGGCGCGCGCCGACATCGCCAGCATCGCGCGCGGGCGCGGGTGCCAGTCCCTCGGCAGGCCGTAGGTTCTCAGGAACGGCCACAGCGCGGTCAGCAATCCGGCATAGATCGAGGTGATGAAGGCCAGCGCTAGCCCGCTCTCGCGCGTGGCGGGAATGAAGAAGAAAACGCCTGCGCCGATCGAGATCGTCCACGGCTCCACCACCGCCCGCGCGCGCACCGTGGTGGCAATGTCGAAGCGGTAGGCTTGGGCGGCGAGCAGGATCTCGGTGACGGCAAAGGCGGGGATGGTAGCGACCAGCCATATGTCCCAGGGCGAACTCATCCCGTTGGGGAACATCGGTTCGGGGAAGGCGAGCAGCAGCAGCGCCGCGACGCCTGCATAGATCAGTGCCAGCGCAATCCCGTCATAGACGAGGTTCGTCTCGGCTCTGCGGTCATCGCCCGCACCTTCGGACAGGCGCTGCGCCAGCCCGCGCTTCTCGCCGAGCGAGCACACCAGCGCGACAATCTCGATCAGCACCATCGCCGAAGCGAAGCGCCCGAGCGATTCCGCGCCGTAAAGGCGGGTGGCGATGACGAGGAAGGGGATGCGCGCGATCAGGCGCACGACGAAGCCCATCGTGTTGGTGCGTCCGCCTTTGGCCAGCGCGGCGAGATCCTCGTCTGGGGCGGCAGCAGCCGTGGTATCGGCGGGCGGCTGGCTCACGCTTCGATATCCTTGGCGTCGCTTTCCAGTTCGGCGCGCAAGGGGCGGGCGAGCAGTTCGGCCACCACCCGCCGCGCATTGGCACCCGCGAGGATCGCGCCCACCGCATCGACGATCGGCATGGCGATGCCGCGCGCCGCAGCCAGTTCGGCAAGCACCGGGGCGGTGAAGGCCCCTTCGGCGACAGTGCGGCGGTCGGCCATCAGATCGGCCGCGCTAGCGCCTTCGCCCAAGGCCTTGCCCAAGGAGAAGTTGCGGCTGGAGGTCGAGGAGCAGGTCAGCACCAGATCGCCCAACCCGCACAGGCCCGACAGCGTTTCCGCCTCGGCCCCCAGCGCCTCGCCGAAGCGCAGCATTTCGGCGTAGCCGCGCGCGATCAGCGCCGCGCGCGCGTTCTGGCCGAGTGCGAGGCCATCGACCACCCCGCAGGCAATCGCCAGCACGTTCTTCACCGCCCCGCCAATCTCCGCGCCGGTGACGTCGTCGGAGTAATAGGGCCGGAAGGCAGGCCGCGCGATTGCGGGCGCGAGGCGATCCCACTGCGCCGCTCCGCCGCCGCACGCCAGCGTCACCGCCGTCGGCAGGCCTGCCGCAACTTCATGCGCGAAAGTCGGGCCGGATAGCACCGCAATGGCGCTTTCCGGCGAAGCCTCGCGCGCGACATCGTTCATAAGGCGGCCCGTGCCCGCCTCGATCCCCTTGGAGCACAGCACCAGATCGCGCGGCGCCTTCACAAGGCCGCCGAGCACCTTGCCCAGCACCTGCGCGGGGGTAACGACCAGCAAGGTATCAATCGCGGCGAAATCGGCCAGATCGCCGGTCGCGCGGATCGTCGGTGCGAGCGTCGCCGAGGGCAGGTAGAGCGGGTTGCGATGCTCGGCATTGATCGCGGCGACCACCTCGGCCTCGTAGGCCCACAGCACCACATCGCGCCCGTCGGAGGCGAGCATCTGGGCGAGCGCGGTGCCCCATGCACCTGCGCCGATCACGCCGATGGTTTCGCGCCCGCTCATGCCTTGACCCCTGCACCGCGCGCTGCCTCGGCCGCCGGATCGAGCGGCCAGCGCGGGCGCGCCTTGAAATCGAGCGGATCGCCCGCGAAGTCCGCACCTTCCTGCGCCAGACGCTCGCACCCGGCCCATGCGATCATCGCGGCATTATCGGTGCACAGCGCCAGCGGCGGTGCGGTAAAGCGCATCGCGTGGCGCGCGGCCAGCGCTTCGAGCGCCGCGCGAACAGTAGCATTGGCGGCAACCCCGCCCGCCACCACCAGCGCGGGGAAGGGGCCGGCACGCTCCAGAGCATATTCGAGCCGGTCGATCAGACATTCGACCGCCGCCTGCTGGAAACTCGCAGCGATATCGGCTGGCTCGTGCGCCCCGCTTTCAACCGCCCGCAGCACCGCGCTTTTCAAGCCCGCGAAGGAGAAATGCGGCTCTTTCGATCCCTTGAGCGGGCGGGGCAGCGGCACGGCCTTCGGATCGCCCGCGCGCGCCAACCGCTCGACCGCAGGCCCGCCGGGATAGCCGAGGCCGAGCAGCTTCGCGGTCTTGTCGAAAGCCTCGCCCAGCGCATCGTCGATGGTGGTCGCAAGGCGGCGATATTGCCCGACGCCCTCGACAGCGAGGATCTGGCAATGCCCGCCCGAAACCAGCAGCAAGAGATAGGGGAAGGCGAGGCCGCTATCTGCAAGACGCGGCGAAAGTGCGTGGCCTTCAAGGTGGTTGATCGCCAGCAGCGGCTTGTCCGCCGCCATCGCCAGCGCCTTGGCGCTCACGAGGCCGACCATCACCCCGCCGATCAGTCCCGGCCCGGCGGTCGCGGCAATCGCATCGACATCGGCAAGCGTGAGGCCGGCATCGGCCATCACCTTTTCGAGCATCGGCGCAACCCGTTCGGCATGGGCGCGGGCGGCGATTTCGGGGACGACCCCGCCATAGGGCGCGTGTTCGGCTTCCTGACTGGCAATCGCCTGCGCGATGATCGTGCGGTCGCCGCGCACCAGCGCAACCGCGGTTTCATCGCAGCTGGATTCGATGCCCAACACGATCGTGCTGTCAGAGGTGTGCGTTGCCGATCCCATCCGGCTTCCATCTAGTGGTTGTGAAGGCTAGAGCAAGCATAGCTATGACAGAACCGCATCCCGCCGCACCGAAACTCCGCCTCGGCACCCGCAATTCTCCCCTGGCAATGGCACAGGCGGTTGAAACCCGCGCAAGGCTGTGCGCCGCGCATGGCTGGACCGAGGACGCCATCGAACTCGTCCCCGTGCTGGCGAGCGGCGACAAGGTGCTGGACCGCCCCTTGTCCGAAATCGGCGGCAAGGCGCTGTGGACCAAGGAACTCGATCAATGGCTCGGCGAAGGCCGGATCGATCTTGCGGTGCATTCCGCCAAGGATGTCGAGACGATCCGCCCCGATGCCTTCCATTTCGCGGCCTTCCTGCCGCGCGCCGACCGCCGCGATTGTCTGGTGGGCGCGGCCAGTATCGCCGCGATCCCGCATGGGGCGGTCGTCGGCACCAGCGCGCCGCGCCGCGCCTCGCAGCTCTTGAACCTGCGGCCCGATTGCACCGTGGTGACCTTCCGCGGCAATGTCGCCACGCGGCTCGCCAAATTGCAGGCGGGCGAGGCGGATGTGACCTTCCTTGCTGCAGCGGGCCTCGAACGGCTGGGGCAGAGCGAGGTTGGCGCGCCGCTCGGCTCGGACGAATGGATTCCGGCCGCCGCGCAAGGCGTGATCGCAATCGAATGCCGCGCCGATGATGCGGAAACCACCGCACTGCTGGCCGCGATCGACCACGCGCCGACCCGCGCCGAACTCGAAGCGGAACGCGCGCTGCTCGCCCAGCTGGGCGGCACCTGCCACTCGCCGGTCGCGGTGCTGTGCGAGACCGAAGGCGATATGCTGGCGATGCGCGCGGCGCTGTTCAGCCCAGACGGGGCCGAGCGGATCGAGGGCACCGCGCGTCTTGCGCCGGGCGATCATGCGCCGGTCGTCGCGCTTGCCGCCGATTTGCTGGCCCGTGCGACGCCTGGCATCGCGCCGCATTTCAGGGCTGCGGGCTGAGGATGCATTGCCTCGCGCTCAGGCCCGAACCGGGCCTTGCCGCGACGCTCGAGAAGGCCCGCGCGATGGGCCTTGCGATCACCGGCCACGCGCTGTCCGAAATCCGCGCCGTGGCATGGGATTGCCCCGATCCCGCCGGATTTAACGCGCTGCTGATCGGCAGCGCCAATGCCTTCGAGCATGGCGGGCCGCATTTGGCGGCGCTTAAGGGCAAGCCGGTCTATGCCGTGGGCGAAGCGACCGCCGCCGCCGCGCGCGCTGCCGGGTTCACCGTCGCCATGACCGGAAGCGGGGGCTTGCAGGGCGTGCTCGATGCGGTCCCCGCGCCCTGCCACCTGCTGCGGATTGCGGGCGAGGAGCACGTGCCGCTCACCGCGCCTGCCGGGGTCAGCTTTGCCGAAGTGATCGCCTATCGCAGCGTGGCTCTGCCGCTCGATCCCGTAGCCGGATTGCTGGGGGCAGGCGGCGTGCTGGTGCTGCTCCATTCGGCCGCCACCGCGCGCCACTTTGCCGCCGAGTGCGAACGGCTGGGGCTTGACCGTTCTGCCATCAGCCTCGCGGCGCTTGGGCCGCGCATTGCTGATGCGGCGGCGGCTGGCTGGGGCGCTGTCCACACCGCGCCGCGCCCCGATGAAGCGGCGCTGCTGGAAATGGCATTTGACTTGTGCAACAACCAAGGCTCCACTCCTGCCTGACCACCCGGCAAGCCGTAAGACCGGCACCGGGCGGCGATAACCACAGGGTCGCAAGAAGCGGATCAGCATGGCATCACAACCGGGTGCATCACAGTATGGCGGTTCTTCGAGCCGGGGGCTGATCGCGGCAGCGGTGTTCGCCTTCGTGCTGGGCGGCGCCCTGGTGGGATGGGCGGTGTGGTACAGCCTGAAGCCCGCTGACAGCGATACCTCGCGTACCGGCGTCGTTGCAGCGCCTTCGGATGCGGCCAGTCCGGCGCTCGCTGGCGGCCCGACCCCGCTGGCGCAGGCCGCCGCCGTGAAGAGCACCGCACAGGCAGTCGAGCGCGTGGCCGAACAGCAAGGCGGTCTCGACCAGCGCCTTGCCGCAGCCGAACAGCGCCTCACCCAGCTCGATCTTCAGGCGCAGGCGGCGGCGGGCAATGCCGCGCGTGCCGAAAGCCTGCTGATCGCCTTCGCCACCCGCCGCGCGGTCGAACGCGGGGCGGAGCTTGGCTATCTCTCCGACCAGTTGCGCCTGCGCTTTGGCGACCAGTGGCCCAATGCGGTGAGCACCATCATCGAATTTTCGCGCAGCCCCGTGCGGCTGGATGAACTGGTGGCGCGGCTCGAGGGGCTGGGGCCGAAGCTGGGCGAGACCAGCGAGGGGCCTTCATGGGGTGCCTTCAAGCGCGAATTGTCGCAGCTCTTCGTGGTGCGCCGCGAAACCACTCCCTCGCCGCAGCCGCAGCGCCGGCTCGAACGCGCGCGCTGGGCGCTCGAGCAGGGGCGCTACAAGGCGGCGATCGACGAGGTCCGCGGGATGCCCGGCGCGAGCAAGGCCGAAGGCTGGATCAAGGACGCCGAGCGCTATCGCAAGGCGATGGAGGCGCTCGAAGTGATCGAAACCGCCGCCGTGCTCGACCAGCGCGGCCTGCGCGACGGGGCGGGCAATCCGGTGCGGCAGCTGAGCAGCCCGCTGGTTATGCCCTGATCAGGGGCGCTTGTCCTTTTCGACGAAGGACAGCGTAAGCCGTGCGGCAAGGCCCAGCAGCAGATCGAAGGCCAGCAGACTGCCGAAGAAAATCTGAATCTGAAGGGCGAGATCCCAGCTAGGGTTGATGATCAGGGCGATAGGCGTGAGAGCCGCCAGAGCATAGGCCAGTGAGCGCCAAGTCCGTCGCGCGAACAGAATCGCATCGTGCTGCCACGTCATCAGGTCGTTGACCTCGTCCTGTTTCGGCAGCGGCCACATCGGTGCGGCTCCGTCAGGCCTTCAGCAATTCCGGCAGATCGCCCGACACGCCCCGCGCTTCATCCATGAAGAAGCTCTTGAGCATTGGCGTGCGCTGCACCGCCGCCATGCCGAGGCGGCGCACCGCGCTGGCGGTCTTGCCGGGGACGCCGAACAGGCGGGTGAGGCCATCGGTTGCGAGCGCAACCATGAAGCTGTCGAGCCCGCGCCAGGTCTCGTAGCGCTTGAGCACTTCGGGATCGCCCGGATCAAGCCCGAGCCGCGCACCTTCCGCCAGCACTTCGACCAGCGCGCCCACGTCACGCAGGCCGAGGTTCAGCCCCTGTCCCGCAATCGGGTGGATGCCGTGGGCGCTATCGCCGATCAGCGCGAGGCGCTCCGAAGTGATCTTGGCGGTGTGGTGGAAGCCCAGCGGGTAGCTCGACCGGTGGCCCACACTCAGAACCTTGCCCAGCACGCCGCCCATGCGCTTTTCGACCTCGGCAAGGAAGGCACGGTTGCCCAGTTTGGTGACGCCTGCCGCATCGGCCTCCGACACGGTCCACACCAGCGAGGAGCGGTGGGTGCCGTCGGCATCGTCGTTCAAGGGCAGCAGCGCGAACGGCCCGGCGGGGTAGAAGATTTCCCATGCCACATTGCCGTGCGGCTTTTCGTGCGTCAGCCCGGCAATGATCGCGCGGTGCTTGTAATCCCACTTGGCGATGGTGATCCCGGCGGCATCGCGGGTGGGCGACTGGCGGCCCTCGGCGGCGACCATGAGGCGGCCCTTGAACTTGCGCCCGTCCGCCAGCACCGCAGCAACGCCATATTCGCTGCGCTGGCGTTCGACGACAGTGGCGAGCGAGGTCCATTCGATCAGCGGCTCCTTCGCGGCCGCTTCGAACAGCGCGAGGCGCAGACGGCGATTGGGGAACATCCGTCCGAGCGTGCCGTCGCCCTCGCCGGGGACGAAATCGAGGCGGCCGGGCTTGTTCTGATCGGTCACCGCGATGCTGGCGATGTCGCATGCGAACTGCTCAAGGCCCTCGGCGATGCCGATATTCTCGAACAGGTGCCAGCTCGCGGTCGAGATCGCGGTGGCGCGGTCGTCGAAGCCTTCGGCGGTGAGTTCAGCCGGATCGGCGCGGTCAATCACGTGGGACGACAGCCCCTTCTTCGCCGCCGCGAGCGCCAGCGTCATGCCCACCAGGCCGCCGCCCAGGATCACAAGGTCGCGCGTTTCGTTTGCAGGCTGTGTCACCGTATCGGCTCCGATTGCGAAGTAATGCCGTCCAGCCTAGAGGGTAGCCCGTGTTCCGCGCAAGAAACTTCACCGCCACGATCCGTCAATTGCTTGCATGGGGCCTTGCGCTCCTCGCAAGTGCGCTGCTCGCCGCGCCCGCGATGGCGACCAAGGTCGCCTGGCCGACCGAGGCCCGTTTTGGCAACGAGAACATCGCGGTCGAACTCTTCGCCGAGGGCGCGCCGCAGCCCCGCAAGGAATGGCTGCTTGCGCTGCGCTTCACCCCCAAGGCGCGCGAATGGCACGGCTATTGGTCGAACCCCGGCGATGCGGGGCAGGGGATGCGCCTGATGCTTGATCTGCCCGATCGCTGGATGATCGGGGAAGCGCGCTATCAGGTGCCCGAACGGCTGATCATCAGCGGGCTGATGAACCATGTCTACCAAGGCCCCTATACCGTGCTGGTGCCGATTTCCGTTCCGGCGGGTGCGGATGTTGCCGCGCTGGCGCGGGTGACGGGCTATGTCGAATATCTCGCCTGCACCGATCAGATTTGCGTGCCGCAGGATGCGGTGCTGGCCTCGCGCCCCGGCGGCGATTTCGCGCGCTGGCGGGCCGAGGCGGTGCCCGAGCTTTCCGCGCCCGCGTTCTTCGATGTGGGGCGCAAGACCCTGCGCCTTGCCATCCCGCTGCCTGCGGGCGTGGACCTGTCCGATCCGCACGTCTTTATCGGCAACGAAAAACTGGTCGATTATGCCGCGCCGCAGGAGTTCCGTCGGCGGGGCGATATGCTCACGGTGACTATTCCGCTGTCCGAATACCGCGCCGATGATCCGAGCGCGGTGACCGGCATCCTTGCCTTTGGCGATGGGGTCGGGGTGGCGTTCGGTGCCAGTCCCGGAGATGTGCCGTCCGGCGGCGAGATCGTCGCTGGCGCAAAAGCGGCCGCCGTGCCGCCGCTCTGGACGCTGATCCTCGGCGCGCTGGCGGGCGGCTTGCTGCTCAACATCATGCCCTGCGTCTTCCCGATCCTCAGCCTCAAGGCGCTGAGTCTTGCCCGTGCGGGCGAGAGCGAGGCCAAGGCCCGCGCCGAAGGCCTTGCTTACACCGCCGGGGTGGTGATCGCCTGCGTGGCGCTGGGCGCGCTGCTGCTGGCCCTGCGCGCAGCGGGCGAACAGGTCGGTTGGGCGTTCCAGTTACAGGAGCCGGGCGTGGTGGTTGCGCTGCTGGTACTCGCCGCAGCGATCACGGCCAACTTTGCCGGCGTGTTCGAGCTTCCGGCGATATCGGTCAGCATGGGGGGCGAGCGCACCGGGGCTTTTGCGACCGGGCTTCTTGCCGCTTTCGTGGCGACGCCCTGCACCGGGCCGTTCATGGCCGCAGCTTTGGGCGCGGCGCTGCTGCTGCCGGTGCCGCAGGCGCTGCTGCTGTTCGCGCTGTTGGGGCTGGGGCTGGCGCTGCCGTTCCTGCTGCTCGGTTTCGTGCCGCCGCTCCGCCGGATGCTCCCCAAGCCCGGCGCGTGGATGGAGCGGTTCCGGCGGATCATGGCGATCCCGATGGCGCTGACGGCGCTGGCGCTGGTGTGGCTGACGGTGCAGCTTGGCGGCCGCCCGTTCGGCCTGATCGCGTTGGTGCTGGTCTTCGGCGTGCTGATGGCGCTATTCGTGGTCGGCCGGTTGCAGCGCGCGGGCAAGATGGCGTGGCCCGCCTTCGGCCTTGTCGCAGCACCCTTCCTCGTGTTCGCGCTGTTCGCGCTCCCAAATGCCTTCGAGGCCAAGGGCAACGAGGCGGAGGAGAGCCTGCTCGCCGCCCAGCCGTTCAGCCGTGACGCGCTGGCCGCAGCGCGCGCTTCGGGCAAGCCGGTGTTCGTCTATTTTACCGCCGACTGGTGTGTGACCTGCAAGGTCAATGAAGCCGCCGCGATCGAGCGCGAAAGCACCCGCGCCGCGTTCGAGCAGGCAGGTGTGGTGACGCTGGTGGGCGACTGGACGGTGCGCGACGAGGCGATCACCGCCTTCCTCACCGAACAGGGTGCGGCGGGCGTGCCGCTCTATCTGTGGTATACTCCGGGAGCCTCCGCGCCCGAGCAATTGCCGCAGGTGCTTACGCCTGATCTGCTGGCGGCGAAGGCTTCCGGCAGCTCTCGACAAGCTGACCCGGCAGCGGGCTCGGATTGAGCTTGACCAGCCCCGCGCCGGGCACGGTCACGGTAACTTCGCGCAGGCCGACCAGTGCGTTCCAGCCCTGAATGTCCGCCGGCGCTTCGCCCTGCCACAGGCGTTGCCCGCCGATCTGCCGTGCATCGACCGGGATACGCCCGATATAGCGATTGCCGATCACCGCCAGCAGCGCGCCTGCACCCTGATCGGCGGGGGCATGACGGGTGATCCTGAGGCGCGCTTCGGGTGTTCCGGGCGCGAGGCATTCGAGCGAAACCAGCACCGGCTTTCCGGCAATGCCGTAGACCAGCCTGCCGGTCTTGGCGTTGGCAGACCACACCGCGCCTTCGGTATCGGGCGAGGGTAGCGGCTCTGACGGCCCGCGCTTCAGCGGCAGGTTGGCAGCAAAGGCGACAGCCGCATCGGATGGTGGGGGCTCGCACCCGGACAGCGCCAGCGCCGTGCCGGCCATAATCCCGAAAGCGAAGCCCGCCCGCTGCATCAGCGCGCCTTGATGAACGCGCGGATATCCGCCGAAAGCTTCACCCGGTCTTCGTCGCGGACATACATCATGTGGCCCGCGTCGTAGTATTTCCAGGTGATCCGCTCCTGCGGGATGCCGGTGCGCTTCAGCGAATATTCCGCGCCGAAGAAGGGCGTGGCGAAATCGTAATAGCCTTGCGCGTTGAACAGCCGCAGCTGGCTGTTCTGGCGCATCGCCTGACCGATCAGCGGGGCGATGTTGAGATAGGCCTGCCGACCCCAGCCACTGCCCAGCGTCCAGTCCCACTGTCCGCCGACATTGCCGATCGACTGGTATTGCCGGTCGGTCTGGTACCCCAGCGTCTCGCGCGCCCACTGGTTGATTGCTGCGGTGTAGCCCGCATCGATCCCGTAGAAGCTCGGATCATTGTCGGGCGTTTCGCCGGCGTTGTCGAAATCCTTGCCGGTGTAACGCGCATCGAGCCGCCCGATGGTCAGGCCCCGGTCGCGCAGCAGCTCCTTGTAGAAGCGCTGGTCGGTTACGCGCAGGTTGGCCTGCTCGAGATATTCTTCCGACAGGCCGGTGAGGCGCGCAAGCTCCTTGCGGACGGCGGCGCGTTCCTCGGCGGGAAGATCCTGCCCCTTGAGCAAGGCCGAGGCGAACGGGCCGATGGCGAAACGGCGCGCTTCCTCGACGATTGCCTCGACGGACGGTGCCTGCACCTTGCCGTGATAATAAGCCGCCGCCGCCATGTTCGGCAGGGTGACGACATAGGCGAGTTCATTGCCCGGCGTCGGCTCGCGCCCAGCAAAGTCGAGGATCGTCGAAATCAGGATCAGCCCGTTGAGGCCGACATCGTTGTAGGTCGAGCCTTCCAGCTCATCGACCACCATCGCGGTGCGGCTGGTGCCATAGCTTTCGCCACCGAGATATTTGGGGCTGCCCCAGCGGCCATTGTCGTTGATCCAGCGGCGGATCACCTGCGCAACCGCGCGGCCATCCTGCCTGAGGCCGTAATACTTCTTCGGATCGGTGCCCTGCGTCAGATAGCTGAACCCGGTGCCGGGCGGATCGATGAACACGAGATCGGCCACATCGAGCAGGCTGTCGGGGTTATCGAGCAGCGGATAGGGCGGCGCGCCATCGTCGCGCGCGTCCGACGGGATCGCCACGCGCTTCGGCCCGAAGGCCCCCATCTGCAGCCACACCGAACCCGAACCGGGGCCGCCATTGTAGATGAAGAACACCGGCCGCGTCGGATCGGCGGGGGTCTTCACATAGGAGGTGGTGACAATCACCGCCTCGGCCTTGCCAGCGTCGTCGGTCAGGATCGTGTCGGCGATGGTCGCCTTGTAGGTGATGCGCTGACCGCCGAAGGTGCCGACGAGATCGCGGCTGCGCACCTGTCGCTCGGGCGCGGGCGCAGCAGGCTTGGCCGCCTCGCTCTTGGCCGCGTCCTGCGCGATCGTGGGAACCGAAAGGGCGAAGGTGCTGGCAGCGGCCAGCAGGCCAAGGAATCGGGCGTTCATGGGGCAAGGGAAGTGACAGGGTTGCAGGCCACGTTCAAGAGGCGCGCCTACGGCTTCCCACCCATCTTCTTGTAGCGCGTCTTGCCGAAGCGGGTCTTGCCCGTGCCTGGCTTGCCTTCGTTGCTGCGTCCGACAATCGGCGCGCGCTTCTCTCCATCGGGGATACCCAGTTCGTCGGCTTCCAACCGCCGGATTTCGTCGCGCAACCGGCCGGCTTCCTCGAATTCGAGGTTTGCCGCCGCATCGCGCATCCGCTTTTCGAGATCTTCGATATAGCTTCTGAGGTTGTGCCCGACGAGGTTGTTGCGCTCGTCATCGCCGGTGTCGATCACCACGCTATCCTGCGAGGCGGTATGCGCGACGATGTCGTGGATGTTGCGCTTGATGGTCTGCGGCGTGATCCCGTGTTCCTCGTTGAACGCCTGCTGCTTGGCGCGGCGGCGATCGGTTTCGGCCAGCGCGCGCTCCATGCTTCCCGTAATGCGATCGGCATAGAGGATCACGCGGCCATCGACGTTGCGCGCGGCTCGGCCGATGGTCTGGATCAGCGAGGTTTCCGAACGCAGGAAGCCCTCCTTGTCGGCATCCAGGATGCACACCAGCCCGCATTCGGGGATGTCGAGGCCTTCGCGCAGCAGGTTGATGCCGACCAGCACGTCATAGACCCCGAGCCGCAGGTCGCGGATCAGCTCGATGCGTTCGAGCGTTTCCACATCCGAGTGCATGTAGCGCACCCGCACACCGGCCTCGTGCATGAATTCGGTGAGGTCCTCCGCCATGCGCTTGGTCAGAGTGGTCACCAGCGTGCGGTAGCCCTTGGCGGCGGTTGCCTTGCACTCGGTGATGCAGTCCTGCACCTGATCCTCTACGGGTCTGATTTCGACCGGGGGGTCGATCAGGCCGGTGGGGCGGATGACCTGTTCGGCAAAGACCCCGCCGGTCTGCTCCATTTCCCACCCGCCGGGGGTGGCCGAAACTGCGAAGGTCTGCGGGCGCATCGCGTCCCATTCGTTGAAGCGTAAGGGGCGGTTATCGATGCAGCTTGGCAGGCGGAAGCCGTATTCGGCCAGCGTCAGCTTGCGGCGGTGGTCCCCGCGCGCCATCGCGCCGATCTGCGGCACGGTCTGGTGGCTTTCGTCGACGAACAGCAGGGCATTTTCGGGCAGGTATTCGAACAAGGTCGGCGGCGGTTCACCCGGCAGGCGCCCGGTGAGGAAGCGCGAGTAGTTCTCGATGCCCGCGCAGGAGCCCGTCGCCGCGATCATCTCGAGATCGAAATTGGTGCGCTGTTCCAATCGCTGGCGCTCGAGCAGCTTGCCTTCCGCCTCCAGCTCCTTGAGCCGTTCTTCCAGCTCGAACTTGATGGCGGCCATCGCCTGCTTCATCGTCGGGCCGGGCGTCACGTAGTGCGAATTGGCGTAGACCCGCACCTTCTCGAGGCTCGCGCCTTTGGTGCCGGTGAGCGGATCGAATTCGGAGATCGCTTCGATCTCGTCACCGAAGAAGCTCACCCGCCAGGCCATGTCCTCGTAGTGCGAGGGGAAGATTTCGAGGCTGTCCCCGCGCACGCGAAAGCAGCCGCGGGTGAAGGCGGCATCGTTGCGCTTGTATTGCAGCGCAACGAGCTTGCGGATCAGCTCGCGCTGGTCGACGCTTTCGCCCGCCTTGATGTCGAAGATCATCGCCGAATAGGTTTCGACCGAGCCGATCCCGTAGAGGCACGAGACCGAGGCGACGATGATCACGTCGTCACGTTCGAGCAGCGAGCGGGTGGCCGAGTGGCGCATCCGGTCGATCGCCTCGTTCACGCTCGACTCTTTCTCGATGTAGGTGTCGGAGCGCGGGACGTAGGCTTCGGGCTGGTAGTAGTCGTAATAGGAGACGAAATATTCGACCGCATTGTCGGGGAAGAAGCTCTTGAACTCCCCGTAAAGCTGTGCGGCGAGGATCTTGTTGGGGGCAAGGATCAGGGCGGGGCGCTGCAAGGTCTCGATCACCTTGGCCATGGTGAAGGTCTTGCCCGATCCGGTGACGCCGAGCAGCACCTGCGTCTGCTCGCCCGCCAGCGCGCTTTGCGTCAGCTCTGCAATCGCGGTCGGCTGGTCGCCCGCCGGTTCATAGTCCGACACCAGCTTGAACGGGATGCCGCCCATCGACTTGTCGGGGCGGGCGGGGCGGTGAGGGATGAAGTCCGCGCCCGTTTCGGGTTCGTCCAGTCCGCGGCGGATCACGAGTTCGGCCATGCGCGCTGTATGGGGAACAAAGCGGGGACATGCAAGGCGGGGTCGGTCGCTTCCGCAAAGGTTTCAGGGAACATTCATGCGCGCTGTGGCTTGGAGAACTTATGGCACCGCTTCGCATCGTTCCTGAACGTCCCCGCTTCCCCGCTCCGCAGGTTGCTGCGGCTGTGGTGGCGCGTGCGGCCGTGGCGCGGCAGGCCTACGAGGCGAGCGAACTTGCGCGCCGCATCGCCTTGGCGCGCGAAGTGATCCCCGAGGAGCATGAAGCGGGCAAACCCCGTTTTGCGCGGCTGCTGGGAGAGGCGGATATCTTTCTCGAGCCGCTGCGCCGCCCGCGCCGCAAGCTCGTGATCGCCGCGAGCGACAATCCGCAGACAGTTATGATCCTGCCCGGCTTCGGCACCCGCCCGGGCCGGATGCGCTATCTTGCGCGCCAGCTCGAAGCCGCCGGCCACGTCGCCAAGCGGTGGGGGCAGGGCCGCAACTGGGGGCCGAAGCCCGATACCTTCGATCAGGTCGAGGCGCGGATGCTCGATCTGCACGCGCGCCACGGGCGCAAGGTGGTGCTGATCGGCTGGAGCCTCGGCGGCATCTATGCGCGCGAGCTGGCCAAGCGGCAGCCCCACGCAGTAGCCAAGGTCATCACGATGGGTTCGCCCTTCTCCGGCTCCCCGCGCGCCAACAATGTCTGGCGGGCCTATCAGTTCATCACCGGCCATTCGGTCGATGCCCCGCCGATCGAAGCCGATCTTGCCGCCAAGCCGCCGGTCGAAACGGTGGCCTTGTGGAGCGCCAATGATGGCGCCATCGCCCCGCGCTGCGCTGCCGGACGCCCCGGTGAACGCGACCGCGCGATCGCGCTGCGCTGCACGCACATGGGCTTCACCTATGATCCCCAGGTGATCGCCACGCTGCTGGCCGAGCTCGACAGCGTCGCCTGATCACTCTCCTGATTGGCGGCCTGCAAGCAACCGCTTTCCTTTTGCAAAAGCGCGGTTAGATTGCTGCATTGCACCTAAAGCTAGGCGCGGGGGTCAATGCAGGGCAGCGGCAGCAATTTTGATGAAATGTTCGACGAAGGAGGCCGGACCCGGCCTGCCTATGCCGAATATTGCCGCTGGTACGATCAGCAGCCGGGCGACTTCCTGCGCCGCAAGAACCGCGAGGCGGATGACGCCTTCCGTCGCACCGGCATCACCTTCAACGTCTATGGCGAGGACGAGGCGGAAGAACGCCTGATCCCGTTCGACATGGTGCCGCGCATCATTACCGCGGCCGAATGGCGCAAGCTGTCGCGCGGGATCGAACAACGGGTGCGCGCGCTCAATTCCTTCCTCTACGACCTCTATCACCGGCAGGAAATCGTGCGCGCGGGCCGACTGCCCGAACGCCTACTGCGCGGGAACGAGGCGTGGCTGGCGAACATGGTCGGCTTCACCCCGCCGGGCGGGATCTATACCCACATTGTCGGGATCGACCTGGTTCGCACGGGGCCGGACGAATTCTTCGTGCTGGAAGACAATGCGCGCACCCCTTCGGGCGTGTCTTACATGCTCGAAAACCGCGAGACGATGATGGGGATGTTCCCCGATCTGTTCAGCCGGATCGGGGTGGAGAGCGTCTCCAATTACCCGCGCAGGCTCGCCCGCAGTCTGGCAGCCTGCGTTCCGCCCGCTTTTGCCGGGGGCAAGCCGACCGTCGCGGTGCTGACGCCGGGCATCTTCAATTCGGCCTATTTCGAACACGCCTTCCTTGCCGACCAGATGGGGGCGGAACTGGTCGAAGGCAGCGATCTGCGCGTGGTCGATGGCCGGGTGCAGATGCGCACCACGCGCGGCTATCAGCCGATCGACGTGCTCTATCGCAGGGTCGATGACGAATTCCTCGATCCGCTGTCCTTCAACCCCGATTCCGTGCTTGGCGTGCCGGGGATCATGGATGTCTACCGCTCTGGCGGGATCACCATCGCCAATGCGCCCGGCACCGGGGTGGCAGACGACAAGGCGATCTATTCGTTCATGCCCGAGATCGTCGAGTTCTACACCGGCGAGCGGCCGCTGCTGCCCAATGTCCAGACCTGGCGCTGCGCCGACAAGGACAGCCTTGCCTATGTGCTCGACAACCTTGCCGAGCTGGTGGTCAAGGAAGTGCACGGATCGGGCGGCTACGGGATGCTGATCGGGCCGACATCATCAAGGCGCGAGATTGCCGACTTCCGCGAGAAGCTGATCGCCAAGCCGGATAACTACATCGCCCAGCCCACGCTCGCGCTGTCGACCTGCCCGATCTACACCGCCAAGGGCCTCGCGCCGCGGCACGTCGATTTGCGGCCCTTCGTGCTGGTTTCGCCAGAGGGCATCGACATCACGCCGGGCGGCCTCACGCGGGTGGCGCTCAAGAAGGGATCGCTGGTGGTCAACTCCTCTCAAGGAGGCGGCACCAAGGATACCTGGGTGCTGAAGGACTGACATGCTGGGCAGAACCGCCAACGGACTGTTCTGGATGTTCCGCTACCTCGAGCGGGCCGAGAACACGGCGCGCCTGCTCGAAGCGGCGCTGCGCATGGCGCTGACCCGCGATCTGGTGACCGCCGAGGCCGAGTGGCGCTCGGTCATTGCCACGCTCGGCCTGCAACAGCCGTTCGAGGCCGCCCACGATGCCTATGACGGGGTTTCGGTGTGGAACTTCGTGCTGCGCGGGCCGTCCAATCCCGGCAATGTCCGCACCATGTTCGGCGCGGTGCGCAGCAATGCCCGCATGGCCCGCATCAACATCTCCTCCGACGTGTGGGAGGCGGCGAACGAGAACTGGATGCGGATCGACAAGCTGCTGGCGCGGCCGGTGGGGCAGGGCGCGGTGGGCGAGGTGCTGGCCGCGATCCGGCGCGCGGGCACACAGGTGCACGGCGCCTTCGACGGATCGATCCTGCGCGACGAAGGCTACCACTTCGCGCGCGCGGGCACCTACATCGAACGCGCGGATTCGACCGCGCGCATTCTCGACATGAAGTATTTCCTGCTGTTGCCCTCGCTCTCCTATGTCGGATCGAGCCTCGATACCGGACAGTGGGAACAGGTGCTGCGCTCTGTCGCGGGTGCGCGGGCCTATAGCTGGCTCAATGCCGGTCGGATCGAGGCGCGCGGGATCGTCGAATTCCTCGTGCTCGACGACCGCTTCCCGCGCAGCCTCGCGTTCTGCCGCTCGGCGCTGCGCAGCGATCTGGCGGCGCTGGCGCGGATGCACGGGACCGAGGGGCGCGCCAATGCGCTGATGCGCGAGGCCGACAGCCAGATCGGTCACCTGACCGTCGATCAGATCTTCGAGGCGGGGCTGCACGAGTTTCTGGTCGATTTCCTCGCCCGCAACGGGGCGCTCGCGCAGGCGATTGCCGAGGATTACCGGTTCCACGCATGAGCAGGCTCAAACTCTCGATCCGGCACACCACCCACTATGCCTTTGCCGAGCCGGTGGTGCACGCGCTCCAGCGGCTACGGCTGACGCCCAAGGCCACCCAGGGCCAGCGCATCATCGACTGGGAGATGACCTTCGATAACGCCCATGCCGAACTGGAATATGACGACCAGCACTTCAATCACGTGACCTTGATCGGGATCACCCCCGGCGCGCGCGAGGTGATGGTGACCTGTCGCGGCACGGTGGAGACCGAGGACAATGCCGGGGTGATCGGCCGCCATTCGGGGCATCTGCCCTTGTGGAGCTTCCTGCGCCAGACGCCGCTGACCCGTCCGGGCGCGCGGCTGCGGGCGTTGCTGCGCGAGCTGCCGGCGGTATCGCCCGATGCGCCGCTCGATTTCCTCCACGCGCTCTCGGGCCTGATCCGTGAACGGATCGTCTACGAAACCGGGCGCACCCACGCGGCGACCACTGCCGAGGAGGCCGTGGTGCACGGCTATGGCGTGTGTCAGGACCATGCGCATATCTTCATCAGTGCCGCCCGTGCGAGCGGGATCGCGGCGCGCTATGTCAGCGGCTATCTGATGATGGACGACCGGATCGAGCAGGAAGCGACCCACGCCTGGGCCGAGGCCCATGTCCCCGAACTCGGCTGGGTCGGGTTCGATATCTCCAACGGCATCAGCCCCGATCCGCGCTATGTGCGGGTGGCGACGGGGAGCGACTATCGCGATGCCGCGCCGATCACCGGGATCAGCGTTGGCGCTTCCGCAGAGGTGCTGACCGTGGGTGTCGCCGTGGAGGCGCATCCGGCAGCCCAGCAGCAGGACCAGTCGACCCAGTAAACCCGCTTTGCGCCGCGCCGCGCTTCAGGCTAGGGCGCTCCCCCACACGCTCCGCACGGCGGAAAAGAGGATGATGGCATGACCTATTGCGTTGGCATGGTGCTCGACAAGGGGCTGGTGCTGATGAGCGACACCCGCACCAATTCGGGCGTCGACAACATCTCGACCTTCCGCAAGCTGTTTCAATGGAGCGTGCCGGGCGAACGGATGATCGCGGTGATGACGGCGGGCAACCTTGCGACCACGCAGGCCGTCATCAGCCAGCTGGAGGAACGCACCAAGGCGCCCGGCGAGCGCGAGAACACCCTGCTCAAGGGGCCGACCATGTTCCAGGTCGCGACCGAAATCGGCCGCCTGCTGCGCACCACGATCGAGGAGGCGCAGCGCGTCAACGGCGATGACGGCAAGGGGCGCTTCACCGCCACCATGATCGTCGCCGGCCAGATCAAGGGCATGCAGCCGCGCCTGTTCATGATCTATCCCGAAGGCAACTTCATCGAGGCAAGCTGGGACACCCCGTTCTTCCAGATCGGCGAGACCAAGTACGGCCGCCCGATCCTGATCCGCGGCTATGACCGGCAGATGAGCTTCGAGGATGCGGTCAAGCTGATGATGGTCAGCTTCGATTCCACGCTGAAGGCCAACCTGTCGGTCGGCTTGCCGCTTGATCTGCTGGTAATCGGCAAGGATGAGTTTGCCGCGACCCACGCCCACCGCGTTACTGCCGACGATCCCTATTTCGACACGATTTCATCGGGATGGGGCGATGCGCTCAAAGCGGCATTCCATTCGCTGCCGCCCTATCGCTTTGCCGAAAACCCCTAGGGTCGGCGTTAATCAAACTCCGTTCTGGAGTTAAATAAATTATATCTATCAATATGTTGGGTGGTAATTCCGGGGGCAATACCTCCGGATTGGCGGCGCTCCTGCGTGAAACCCCGAGGGGAGTGTCGCAGATGTCGTGACATGACACGAAAAGCCTCTCTCCACTTCATCGATTCGTGCAGCCGCCAGCGTGCCGAACTGGCCCGGGTAGGCTTCGCGCTTGGCCATCATTGCGAAGTTTACGGCGATCTGTCGGAACTCGGGGTTCACCCCCGCGCGAAGGTATCATCATCGCCCGCGACACGCCGGAACAGGGCGGGGTCGATCTGATCCTTGAACGTCTCGGTCGGCTGGGGGTATGGCTGCCGCTGATCGCAGTGGATGTGCAGCCGCGTCCGAACCGGATTGTCGAGGCGATCAAGGCCGGGGCGCTCGACTATCTCGCGCTCCCGCTCGATCCCGAACGCTTCACCCGCTCGCTGGCGCGGATCGCTCATGAAGCCGAACAGTTCGGCATGGCCCGCCGCCGCATGATCGAAGCGCGTGATCGCATCGCGACGCTCTCGGTGCGCGAACGTGAGGTGCTCGACTGGCTGGCCGAAGGCAGCAGCAACAAGGCCATCGCCCGCGAATTGGACATCAGCCCGCGCACGGTCGAAATCCACCG
The DNA here is from genome assembly GCF_001720465.1 of Porphyrobacter sp. LM 6. Lineage (NCBI taxonomy): Bacteria > Pseudomonadati > Pseudomonadota > Alphaproteobacteria > Sphingomonadales > Erythrobacteraceae > Porphyrobacter > Porphyrobacter sp. LM 6. The sequence goes on along the minus strand of NZ_CP017113.1, from coordinate 2,526,728 downwards.
CGCCAACATGATGACCAAGCTCGGCGCGCGTCACGCGGCCGAAGCGGTGCGGCTCAAGCTTGAAGCGAAGCTCGAAGCATCGATGGAAACGCGCCTGAGAGCATAAGTCCGGGCGTCTGCGCTCTGCGGAGCAATCCTATCGGCAGAAGCTTCCGCTTCCCCCTTCGAGGTGAAGGTGATCTTCGTGTGCGGCGTTGTAAGCCGGGCCGAGCACGGTGCCGAACCGCTTGCAGGCGCTGGTGTGCACCACCCGCAGAAATTCGCGCGTTGCCGCGTCGCCGCCCTGCCAGTCGCGCTTGACCACGATCCGGCGGCCATCGGCGAGGACAAAGCCCGATACGTCGATCGCCGCGGCGCGGGCATGGGCCGAACGGCGTTCGGTGCCCGCGACATTGCGGCAGGAATAGGAACCCATCGTTTCGATCCGCGCCACCGGACTGCCGAGGATCTGGCGCGCGGCCCGATCGACCCCGAAGCGCGCCCAGTCATTGAACACCTTGGCGGTGCCGCATTGCACCGGCCCGATATTGCTCACGGCAAGTGCCGTGCGGTCGCTCGCCAGTGCGGTCAGCTGCACCGTGCCGAGCCGGTTGCACCCCGGTGCGGTGTAAGCGTCCGGCAGCGGGGTGAAGCGCGCTCCGCCCGCGCCGAGATCGGCCAGGCAACTCGCATCCTCGGGGCGCTGGGCATAGCTTTGCGGGGCGGAACCAATACGGGTGGCAGGCGCGTCTGCACCGCGCGCGCTCTGGCTGCCGGATCCCGGCACCAGCGAACCGCACGCCGTGAGCGCCGTAGCAGCGACAACCAGCAGGCCGGCACGAAGGGAGTTCCTCGCCATCATGGCCCGGATTATCCGGTGAAAATGGTTAACAACGCGGAAACAAAACCCGCTAGTGCGCGCGTCTGGTCGCAGACGAGCAACGCCAAGCGGCGGGTCAGGGCAATTCGTCGGCGACCTGTTCCCACAGCTCGATCTTGACCCCGTCGGGATCAAGCAACCAGGCGAACTTGCCATAGCCTTCGTCCGCCTCGCCGAGGATGGTGATACCCTTGGCGCGCAGCATCGCCACGAACCCGTCGCAGTGATCGACCCTGAGGTTGATCATGAACCCGCCCGCGCCGGGCTGGATATAGGCATCATCGGCAAAGTGGCTGATCAGTGAATAGGGGTGGCTGCGCGGTTCATCCGACCATGCCAGCTGCGGGCCATATTCCCCGTCGATGCCCAGCACATCGCGATACCATGCGCGGGTCGCTTCCGGATCCCTGACCACGTAGAACACGCCCCCGAGGCCGGTGACACGCGGTTGCGATGTGCTGTTCATGGCGGTGCCCTCCCGATGAGCGATCATGCGCCCTGACTTCACCTTCGCCAAGCAGGAAATCGGATCAGCGGCGCGTAAGCGCGCTCACCACCACGATGGCGAACATCGCGGCGATGAAGCCCGGCACGATCTCGTAGAGGCCGGGGCCGCCGAGGAAGGCCTTGTTCAAGCCGAGCGCGATCCATCCGGCAACCACGCCCGCGCCGGTCACAAGTCCCGCCACCGCGCCCGCGCCGGTCATGCCCTTCCACGTCAGCGCCAGCAGGATCAGCGGGCCGAACGCCGCGCCGAAGCCCGCCCAGGCATTGGCGACAAGGCCGAGAACCTGACTGTCGGGATCGGCGGCGATCACCATCGCCGCAGCCGCGACCAGCGCGACCGACACCCGCCCGATATTCACCGCCTCACGCTCGGTCGCATTGCGGCGCAGGAACAGGCGGTAGAAATCTTCGGTCAGTGATGAGGACGACACCAGCAGCTGCGAGGCGATTGTGCTCATGATCGCCGCCAGCAGCGCAGCATAGAGGAAGCCCGTCACCGCCGGGTGGAACAGCAGCTGAGCGAGCAGGATGAAGATCGTCTCGGGATCCTCGACCACGATCCCGTTCGCCTCGGCATAGGCGCGGCCCGCAAGGCCCACGGCCACCGCGCCGGTGAGCGAGATCACCATCCAGCTCATCCCGATAATCCCGGCACGCGGGACATTCTCGACCCGGTCGATCGCCATGAAGCGCACGATGATGTGCGGCTGGCCGAAATAGCCGAGGCCCCAGGTCACGGCGCTGATCACGCCGATGAAGGTCGCCCCTTGCGTCAGGCTGAGGAAGCCTTCCTGCGGCACGGCGGACATGGTGGCACCGCCATCCGTGCCGAACAGGATCACAAGCGGCATCACCACCAGTGCGATCATCATGATCATGCCCTGCACGAAGTCGGTGAGGCTGACCGCGAGGAACCCGCCGATCGTGGTGTAGACCAGCACGATCCCCGCCGTGATCCAAATGCCGAGCATGTAATCGCTGAGGCCCGTCTGCGGCAGCGCGCCGCCAAAGGCGGTTTCGAACAGCTTGCCCCCGCCGACCATGCCGCTTGCGGTATAGACCGTGAAGAAGGCGACGATGATCACCGCCGAGGTGACCCGCAGCGCCGTTCCGCTTTCAGGGAAGCGGTTGGCGAGGAATTGCGGGATGGTCAGCGCATTGCCCAGCCGCTCGGTCTGTTCGCGCAGCCGCGGGGCGACGATGATCCAGTTGAGCGCCGCACCCACCGTAAGGCCGATGGCGATCCACGCCTCCACCAGCCCGCCAACATAGAGCGCACCCGGCAGGCCCAGCAGCAGCCAGCCCGACATATCCGAGGCCCCGGCGCTGAGAGCGGTCACCGCCGGCCCGAGATCGCGTCCGCCGAGCAGGTAGCCCTCTGAATCTGCCCGGGTCTTGGCCCAGGCATAAATCCCGATGGCAATCATCAGCGCGAAATAAGCGGCCAGCGCCGCGAGCGTATAGGCGTTCATGGGGCGGGTGGGTAACAAGCGCGAGAGACCTTGGCCACCTCGCGCCGGCCGTTATCCCGAACCCGCGATCAATCGTCCTTCTTGCGCCGCGCCTTCTTGCGTTCGTGCGGGCACAGGATCGCCTTGCGCAGGCGGATCGACTGGGGGGTCACCTCGACCATTTCATCATCGTCGATATAGGCGATGGCTTGTTCAAGGCTCATGCGGCGCGGCGGGGTGAGGCGGATCGCGTCGTCCTTGCCGCTCGAGCGGATGTTGGTGAGCTGTTTGGCCTTGAGCGGGTTCACTTCCAGATCATCCGGCTTGGCGTTCTCGCCGATCACCATGCCTTCATAGACCTTCATCTGCGGGCCGATGAACAGGGTGCCGCGCTCTTCGAGCGAATTGAGCGCATAGGCCACCGCCTCGCCGTCGCCGTTGGAGATCAGCACGCCGTTGATGCGGCCTTCGATCGGGCCCTTGTAGACGTCATACTTCTCGAACAGCCGGTTCATGATGCCCGTGCCGCGCGTGTCGGACAGGAATTCGCCGTGGTAGCCGATCAGGCCGCGCGATGGGGCCGAGAAGGTGATGCGGGTCTTGCCCACGCCCGAGGGGCGCATTTCGGTTAGGTCGGCCTTGCGGCGCTGCATCTTCTCGACAACCGTGCCCGAGTGTTCATCGTCCACATCGATGACGACGGTTTCGTAGGGCTCCATGCGCTTGCCGCCTTCTTCGCGGAACAGCACGCGCGGACGCGAGATGCCGAGTTCGAAACCTTCGCGGCGCATCGTTTCGATCAGCACGCCGAGCTGAAGTTCGCCGCGGCCGGCGACTTCGAAGCTGTCCTTGTCCTCGCTCTCGGTGACGCGGATCGCGACGTTGGTTTCCGCTTCGCGCAGCAGGCGGTCGCGGATCATGCGGCTGGTGACCTTGCTGCCTTCGCGCCCGGCGAGCGGGCTGTCGTTGACCGAGAAGCGCATCGCCAGCGTCGGCGGGTCGATCGGCTGGGCGGCGATGGGATCGGACACGGAAGGATCGCAGATGGTATTGGCGACGGTTGCCTTTTCGAGGCCCGCAATCGCGATGATGTCGCCCGCGCGGGCGACTTCGACCGGCACGCGCTCAAGCCCGTCGAAGCTCATCAGCTTGGTGGCGCGGCCGACTTCGATCACCTTGCCGTCCATGTCGATGGCGTGGATCGGATCATTGACCTTGATCGTGCCCGAATGAACGCGGCCGGTCAGCACGCGGCCCATGAAGTTGTCGCGGTCAAGCAGCGTGGCAAGGAAGCTGAACTTGGCGTCCGCGTCGAGGCCCGGGGCCGGCACGTGGGCGATGATCTTCTCGAACAGCGGAGCAAGGCTGCCGCTACGCGCTTCCTGATCATCGCTGGCGTAGCCATCGCGACCCGAGGCGTAGAGCACCGGGAAATCGAGCTGTTCGTCATTGGCATCGAGGCTGACGAACAGGTCGAACACCTCGTCGAGCACTTCCTGCGGGCGGCCGTCGGGGCGGTCGATCTTGTTGACGACCACGATCGGACGTAGGCCTAGCGCGAGTGCCTTGCCGGTCACGAACTTGGTCTGCGGCATCGCCCCTTCGGCACTGTCGACCAGCAGGATCACGCCATCGACCATGCTGAGGATGCGCTCCACTTCGGCGCCGAAGTCGGCGTGGCCGGGGGTGTCGACGATGTTGATGCGGGTGGTGTTGCCGTCAGCGCCTTCCCATTCGACGCTGGTGCACTTGGCGAGAATGGTGATCCCGCGTTCCTTTTCGAGATCGCCCGAATCCATCGCGCGCTCTTCGACGCGCTGGTTGTCGCGGAACGTGCCCGACTGGCGGAACAGCTGGTCGACCAGCGTGGTCTTGCCGTGGTCAACGTGGGCAATGATCGCGATATTTCTGAGGGCGGACGACATGCGGGAAACTTCCGGTGAAGAGCCGGACAGGGGGTGTCCGGGGAGAGAGTGAGCGGCGCGCGCGCGCGCGGCACGCTGCCTTATGTGGTGTTTGTGGCGGGTTCGCGGCAGGCGGCGACGCTACGGCATGGGCCACAGGCGCGCTGCGTGCTGCGTTGCAACATCGCGGCGGCGCCTAGCAGGGGTGCGTGCGCGGGGCAAGCGTTGGGGTGAGGCACGCCATTCTCCGGCCCCGCGAGACTGTGACTCTTCGGCAACATAAGCCCGAATTGCCACGGAAAACTGCGCCGCTTGTGCTTGTCGCTGGTGTTGCGCTGGCGTATCACTGTGAGCAACGACCACGGGAGAGAGCGCATCCGGAGGATGCGTGTCCGCAACGGACGCCGGGGTCGCGGGATTGTAGGAGAGGAGCTTCCATGCGTTCGACCATGACCGGCACTGCCGGAACGTACCGATTCACCCTGCTTGCTGGTGCAGCGGCTTTTGCCCTTGCCACGCCGGCCATGGCCCAGGACCAGGAGCCTGAAGCCGGTGCCGAAGAAAGCAGCAACGTCATCATCGTGACCGCTTCGAAGCGCGAACAGACCCTGCAGGAAACCCCGATCTCGGTGTCGGTGACCAGCGGCGAAGTGCTCGAACAGGCGCAGATCCGCGACGTGCTCGATCTCCAGACCGTCACGCCCTCGCTGCGCGTCAGCCAGCTCCAGAGCGCCTCGGCGACCACCTTCATCATCCGCGGCTTCGGCAACGGCGACAACAACTTCGGCATCGAGCCCTCGGTCGGCGTGTTTATCGACGGCGTGTTCCGTTCGCGTTCGGCTGCTGCCCTGTCCGACCTCAACATGGTCAGCCGCATCGAAGTGCTGAACGGGCCGCAATCGACCCTGTTCGGCAAGAACGCCTCGGCCGGTGTGATTTCGGTCGTGACCAAGGAGCCGCAGTACGAGTTCGGCGGCCAGGTCGAAGCGAGCTACGGCAACTACAATGCCTTCGTGCTGCGCGGCGAAGTGACCGGCCCGATCAGCGACAACATCGCCTGGTCGCTCGACGGCAGCTACAACCGTCGTGATGGCTATGCCAACATCGTCAACCTCGGCGAAGACCTGTCGGACCGCAACCGCTGGTCGGCCCGTGGCCAGCTGCTGATCGAGCCGACCCCGGATCTCAAGATCCGCGCCATCGCCGATTACGCTGCGATCGATGAAGTGTGCTGTCAGGTCTCGACCCTCGTGGCCGGCCCGACCGCACCCGCCATCTTTGCGGTGGGCGGCGCGCTCGATACCAACTTCTTCAGCTACAACACCTTCCTCAGCCAGGCGCCGAGCAACACCGTCGACAACTACGGCGGCTCGATCCAGGCCGACTGGAGCACCGGTCCGCTGACCGTCACCTCGATCACCGCCTATCGCGAACTGAAGAACTTCCTTGATCAGGACGTCGACTTCACCAGCGCCGACGTGGTGACCGAAACCCGCGACCAGAAGGTCAACACCTTCACCCAGGAACTGCGTCTGACCTCGGACTTCGATGGCCCGATCAACTTCCTGCTCGGCGGCTTCTACTTCGATGAGTCGATCACGCAGGACAGCACGCTGACCACCGGTGCGGACGCCCGCACCTTCTTCGCGCTGCTCGGCGGAAGCCCGACCCTGTTCAACGGCGTTGAGGCCGCGCTCGGCCTGCCGCAGGGTTCGATCTTCAGCGCCGGTCCGCTGACCGCAGAGCAGTTCGCGATGGATAACACCGCATGGTCGGTGTTCGGTACGGTGGACTTCGAACCGGTTGATGGCCTCGTCCTGACCGGCGGCTTCAACTACACCGACGACAAGAAGGACTTCTCGCTCGCGCAGCAGTCGTTCGACGAACTGGCCAACATCAACCTCGTCGATGCCTTCATCCGTCTGGCAACCGGCGGTGCGGTGACCAACCGGACGCAGTTCCAGGCGCTGCCGACCGCGAACCAGCAAGCGCTGATCGCTGCGGCCACCAACCCGGCGACCAACCCGCTGATCGGGCTCAGCCCGTTCCAGTTCCAGCCGCCGTTCTTGAGCATTCCGAACTCGGTTGAGCCGGGCCGAACTGCCGACGACAAGTTCACCTACCTGCTGCGCGCTGCCTATCAGGTGTCGAACGAAGTCAACATCTACGCCAGCTACGCGACCGGCTTCAAGGCGAGCTCGGTAAACCTGTCGCGTGACAGCCGTCCGGTCTTCGGTGACTACATCCCGGGTCCGGGCCGTTCGTTCTTTGCGGCACCGGCTTCGCCGATCACCAATGCTGGCCTGGCCGTGCCGAACCTCGGCACCGGTTCGCGCTTTGCCGCTCCGGAAAATGCCGAGGTCTACGAACTCGGCATGAAGGCGCAGTGGGACGGCTTCGGCTTCAACCTCGCGCTGTTCGACCAGACCATCAAGGGCTTCCAGAGCTTCCTGTTCACCGGCACGGGCTTCCAGCTCAACAACGCCGGTCAGCAGTCGGTGAAGGGCTTCGAGCTTGATGCGACGATCCGTCCGAGCGACAATCTGGTCTTCACCTTCGCGATGACCCACCTCGATCCGAAGTTCGACAGCTTCACCCAGAGCCCCGTGGGCGATCTGACTGGGCGTCGTCCGGGCGGTATCCCGGGCTGGAGCATCGCGACCTCGGCGACCCACACGCTTGAACTCGGCGACAACAAGCTTGTGACTCGCCTCGACTATGCTCACGAAAGCAACGTCAACATCAACAACGGCCTGCCGACCTTCAACCGTGCGCTGGGCAACACCCGGATCTTCGAACGCGAAGTCAACCTGGTGAACGCCTCGACCATCTTCCAGATGGGCAATGGTCTGGAACTGGGCCTGTGGGCGCGCAACCTGCTCGACGACCAGTACATCATCACGGTGTTCGACGGCGTGGCGCAGGCCGGCACGGTCTCGGGCTACCCGAGCCAGCCGCGCACCTACGGCGGTCTGGTTCGCTTCAAGTTCTGATCTGAAGCGTCACGACAACGAAAAGGGGCCTCGCGCAGAAATGCGCGGGGCCTTTTTCGTTCTGGGAAAGGCCTGCCCAGTGGCTTGTGCGTGCCATATTGATGATGGATGAGGTGGCATGATCGACAGCCTGATCTCGCCCTTTCGCCAGATGTTGGTCTTTCGCGGTCGATCGCGCCGCCGCGATTACTGGCTGTTTGTCGCGTGGCAGTTTCCGTTCCTTTTCGGCTCGCTGGTGATCGCATTTCTCGTGTTTGGCAGTGCTGGCACGCTGATTTTGCTGCCGGAGATCATGATCTGGGGGACGCTCGGCTATACTCTGGTGTGCGGGTTACCGATGCTTGCCCTTCAAGTTCGGCGACTGCATGATCAGGACAAGACGGGTTGGTGGGTGATAGTGAGCCTCATTCCCTATCTTGGGCTGGGCTGGCTGATCTTTCTGATGGTGCAGCCGGGCACCTGGGGACCGAACCGGTTCGGCCCCGATCCGCGTCATGCGGGCTGGCAAGGTGACCTGTTCGAATAGAATCGGGCATGTCTGCCCCGCTCACCGTTTGAATTTTCCGTTTGCATCAGATGCTTGCTCGCTTCATCCTGCCGAGGCGGCAAAGGGATGACCGCAAGGGGGACGACATGATCGATATCGGGCGCGTTTTTTCGACGAGCTGGGACATGCTGCGCCAGCGTTTCTGGCCGCTTGTGGGTATGTGGGCCGTGTTCTTTGCGATCCAACTGGTGGCGATTCTGGTGCTCGGTATGCTGGTGGCGGTCATGGGGATCGCCGGGGCCGGTCTGGGCGCAGGGGTGGATGACCCTGCCGCGCTCGCTGGCATGGGTATCGGCATGATCGTGATGATGGTGCTGCTTTACGGCGCCTATTTTGTACTGGTCTTCGCCCAGCAGGCGGCGATGGTGACGCTCGCCTCGCCGCTGGAGCAAGCGTCCTTCGGCACTGCGATGAGCCGCGGGTTCAAGAGCGCACTACCCTTCTTCGGGATCGCGATCGTGCTGGTTCTTGCCTATTTCGTCATCGGCGGCGGCTTGGTGGCGGTGCTGGCCGCGGCGGGCCTTGGCGGCCCGGATGCGGCTGTGGGACTGGGCGCTGTCGTACTGGTGTTAGCCCTGCCTCTCATGATTTACCTCGGCTGCCGTTTCTCGGTGCTGGTGCCTGTGGTTGCGGTTGACCAGGTCTTCAATCCGATAGCCGCGATCCGTCGCAGCTGGAACGTGACGGGAGGCAAGGTGCTGCGGATATTCCTCGCAACGATTGTATTCTTGCTGATCTCGATGGTTGTTCTCGGCTTGCCGGTTATGCTGATCTTCGGATCGGCCCTCGGGGCGCCGGACGGGAGCGAACCTTCGGCAATGGTCCTGTTCGGGCCGTTGCTGATGCTACCGCTGTTCATCGTCTACACGATCTTCGGGACGACCTATGTTGCCGCGCTTCACAGTGAGGTCACTGGTGGCGGTGCCGAGGCTCTTGAGGAAGTCTTCGCCTAAAGCTCGCGCAGCGCCTGCGCCGGTTTCGCCCGCAGCAGCGGCAGCGAGCCGGCCAGTGCGAAGGCGAGCACCAGCGCCACGCCGAGGCCAAGCACGGTGAGAACCTCCCCCCAATCGGGCAGCCAATCGAATTCGAACAGCTGGGTGATCACCACCCACGCAAGGCTCCCGCCCAGCGCCAGTGCAACCAACGCCAGCACGCCTGCCAGCAGGCCATATTCCGCCAGTTGCAGCAGCAGAATTTGCCGCCGGCTCGCACCCAGCACCCGCAGCATCACTGTGTCATAGGTGCGCGCCGCCCGCGCCGCCGCAATCGCGCCCATCAGCACCGCAAGGCCCGCCAGCACTGTCACAGCTGCCGCGGCCAGCGTCGCAAGACCGACCTGTTCGAGCAGCTTGCGCGCCTCGACCAGAATGCCCCCGACTTCGATCACCGAGCTCGACGGTAGCTCCTTGACCATCGCCCGCAGCAAGCGGCCACGCGCCTCGGTGTCCGCACCGTCGGGCAAGTCGATCGTGCCGGAGAGGTTGTGCGGCGCATCGCTGATCGCATTGCGGGAGAAGACGAGGATGAAGTTGAACCCCATGCTCTCCCAGTCAATCTCGCGCAGATTGGCGATGCGCGCGGTTCGCTCCACCCCGAGGATGCCGACGGTGATGTAATCGCCGACCTTCAGGCCCGCCGCCTCGGCCAGCCTTGCATCGACCGACACCAGCGGCTCGCCCTTGTGGAACGGGCTCCACCATTCGCCCGCGATCAGGCGGTTGCCGGGCGGGATCGTGTCGGCATAGGTGAGGCCGCGTTCGCCGCGCAGGCCCCAGGCGCCCTCGGGCAGCTCCTTGAGATCGGCGACGCGGATCATCGCGTCCTTGGGGCCATAGGCGAGCACCGCGCCGCGCATGGTCGGCACAGTGCGGATCGCCGCCTTGGGGAAATCGGCCTGCACCAGTTCGAAAAAGCGCGGTTCCTTGTCGCGCGGCACATCGAGCACGAAGTAATCGGGCGCCTCGCGCGGGACACGCTGCTGGATGTTGCCGTCAATCGCGGTCTGCACCGCCGCGAGCAGCACAAAGGCCGCGAGTCCGAAGCCGAGCGCGGTGACCAGCGCACCGGTCGGCGCGCCGGGACGGTGGATATTGGCGAGCGCGCTCCGCAACAGCGGATTGGCCGGGCGCGGCAGGCGGCGCGCCAGATGACGGATCGCCCAGCCGAGTCCCGCCAGCAGCAGCAAGGCGCCCCCCGCACCGGCCAGGAACCCGCCCGCGAGCCTAGGCTGCGCGGTGGTGAGCAGGGCGAGGGCGCAGATCGCGGCAAGGCCAAGGCCGGTGGCAACCAGCGCCCGCTTGTCACGCGTCAATGGCACGATCCCTGACCGCATCAGCGCCATCGCCGGGAAGGTGCGCGCGCGCAGCAAGGGCGCGGCGGCAAAGGCGAAGGCGACCAGCAAGCCGTAACTCGCCGCGAGCGCCAGCGCGGCAGGCGCAATGATGAAACCGCTATCGACCGGCAGCAGCCCTTGCAGCGCTGCGGCCAGCAGCGGGGTGACCAGCACGCCCGCGACCAGCCCCGCAAGGCTGCCGACCAGCGCGGCCACGCCGATCTGCATAGCATAGATCCGCACGATATCGCCCGAGGTCGCGCCCAGCACCTTGAGCGTGGCGATGCTCGAACGGCGCTGGTCGAGGTAGGAGGATACGCCGCCGGCAATCCCGATCCCGGCGATCACCAGTGCGGCGAGGCCCACCAGTGTCAGAAAGTCGCTCATCTGCCGCACGAAGCGGTCAGCCCCCGGCGAGGCGCGGTCGCGGGTGCGGATATCGAAGCCTGAATTGGGGAAGGCCTTGGTCAGCGCCTCTTCGGTGGCTTCGGGATCGCGTGCGGCATCGGCAAAGGCGATGCGGTGCTTGCTCTGGTAGAGCGCGCCGGGTTGCAGCAGCCCGGCGGCGGCGGGAACATCCTGCGCGACGATCACCGTCGGGCCGAGCTGGAAGCCTTCGGACAGGCGATCGGGTTCATTGGCGATGATACCGGCGGCGCGCAGGGTGGCGGTGCCGACCGTGAAGCTGTCGCCCAGCTTGATCCCCAGCCGCTCGAGCGCGCTCTGGGCGAGCCACGCATCGCTGCCCGAGGGCGCTGCGACCTTGCGGCCATCTTCGAGCGTCAGGGTGCCGAACATCGGCCACTTCGCGTCCACCGCCTTGAGTTCGATCGGGGCGGCGGCATCGGCTGTGCTCGCCATGGCTTGCAGGCGGTAGCCGCTCGACACGTCGCCATAGGCGGCGAGCGCGCTGCGTTCGTCAGGCCGCAGGTCGCGCTGCCATACCTCGACCTCGAGATCGCCGCCGAGGAGTTCCTGGCCCGAAGAGGCGAGTTCGCGCTCGATTGCCGTCGTAAGCGTGCCGATCGCGGCAAGCGCGGCGGTGCCGAGGAAGATGCACACCAGCAGCAGCCGCAGGCCGCGGAAGCGCGCGTTGAGATCGCGCCGGGCGATCGACCATGCGGTAGCCAGCGGCAGGCTCATGTGGTGCGCGTATCCGAAACGATCACGCCGTCCGCCATCGTCAGCACCCGTTCGCAGCGCGCGGCGAGCGCGGCGTCGTGGGTGATGATCAGCAGCGTCGCTCCGGTTTCGGCGCGGCGGGCGAACAGGAGCTTGATGATCTCCTCGCCGGTCGCGGCATCGAGATTGCCGGTCGGCTCGTCGGCGAAGATCAGATCGGGGCGCGGCGCGGTGGCGCGGGCGATGGCGACGCGTTGCTGCTCGCCGCCCGAAAGCTGGGTGGGGTAGTGCCCGGTCCGGTGGCCGAGGCCGACCGCTTCGAGTTCGGCCAGCGCGCGCGGGCCGGCATCGGCCATGCCAGCAAGCTCCATCGGGGTGGCGACGTTCTCCGCCGCCGTCATGGTCGGCAGCAGGTGGAAGGCCTGGAGCACAATTCCGATCCGCCCCCGGCGCGCAGCGGCAAGGCCGTCTTCATCGAGCGCCGCGAAATCCGCGCCCGCGACATTGAGGCTCCCGCCGCTCGCGCGTTCAAGGCCGGACAGCACCGCCATCAGCGAGCTTTTGCCCGAGCCTGACGGGCCGAGCAGGGCAACGACTTGTCCCTGTTCGATATCCAGATCGATCCCACGAAGGATCGTCACCGGCGCCGACTGGCTGCCGAGGGTGAGGGTAAGATTGCGGGCGCTGATCGCGAGAGAGGGGCTTGTCACACTGGTCCGATGGCATAGGTGGGGGATTGCAACAAGCTACAGGTATGGAAGGCTCGCGGATGCACAAGCGCTCTTGGTCGAATATTGGCGTTATCGGCGCAGCTTTGCTGGCGCTGGCTGCGTGCAGCGGGCCGGAAGAGGCCGCCGCGCCGGGCGAGCAGATAGCCGAGGATGGCAAGCCCACGCTCCCCGCGATCCCGGTGGTCGGGCCGGAGCGGCGCATCCTCGCTTTTGGAGACAGTCTGTTCGCCGGTTACGGGCTCGATCCCGCGCAAAGCTACCCCGCGCGGCTTGAGGCGGCCCTGCGCGTCAAGGGCGTCAATGCGGCGATCACCAATGCCGGGGTTTCAGGCGATACCAGCGCGGCAGGGCTGCAACGGCTCAAGTTCACGCTCGACGCGCAGACAGGAAAGCCCGATCTGTTTATTCTCGAGCTCGGCGGCAATGATCTGCTGCGCGGTTTGTCGCCCGAGGAGACCAGCGCCAATCTCGGCAAGATGCTGGCGATGCTCAAGGAGCGGGGCATTCCGGTGCTGCTGATGGGGATGCGCGCGCCGCCGAATTACGGGCCGGAATATCAGGCGCAGTTCGATGCGATGTACCGCGATCTCGCCAAGCAGCATGGCGCGGCGCTGATCCCGTTCTGGCTGGAGGATATCTACCGCCAGCCCGAACTGTTCCAGTCCGACCGGATCCATCCCACTGCTGACGGGATCGAAGCGCTGGTTGCCTCGACCTTGCCCGAGGTAGAGGCCGCCTTGCCGCCTCCCAAGGCCAGCTAGACCCCCGCTAGACCCGCTCTGCCTGCCCGCCGCTGACCCGCCAGATGGCGGCTTCGTCGCGGATCGCCTCGAACGGGGCGAGTTCGGTGCCGGTCATCCACACTTGCGCCTTGCCCTGCCGCAGCCGCCGGAACAGCTCGGTGCGGCGCACCGGGTCAAGATGCGCGGCCACCTCGTCGAGCAGCAGAACGCTCGGTCGGCCCGCGGCGGCAAGAATGCCATGCGCGAGGGTGATCGCGATCAGCATCGCCTTCTGCTCGCCGGTCGAGCACGAGGACGCGGGCAGGCGGGTCGAGGCCATGACGACTTCCAGTTCGTCGCGCTGTGGCCCGCTCAACGCGCGCCCGGCGGCGCGGTCGCGAGGGCGCTGGCGGGCAAGTTCGGCACGTAAAGCGGTCTCGTCGGTCGGGCCGCCGGGGCGATAGGTGAGGGCAGGGCGTGCGAAGGGTTCCGAGGGCAGCGCGGAGAGCTCGTCCGCCAGCCTCGCGACGAGTTCGGCTCGCACCATCGCGACCGCTGCGCTATGCCCCGCCACCTGTGCCTCGACCGCATCGAGCCAGCGCGCCTCGGCACGCGTTTCCAGCAGCCGCCCGCGTTCGCGCAGCGCGGTCTCGAGCGCACTCACGCGCCGCGCATGATCCGGCGCGATCGCCAGCGCCATCCGGTCAACGAAGCGCCGCCGCGCGCCTGCGCTGTCGGTGAACAGTCCGTCCATCGCCGGGGTGAGCCAAGACAAGGCGAGCCATTCGGCCAGGCTGGTCGCCGTGGCAGGCGCGCCGTTGACCCGCACCAGACGCCGTCCGGGCTGGTGCGCCTCGCTATAGGTGCCGATCCGCGCCGAGACCGTGCCGGCCTCGCTCAGGCTTGCGCCGATGGCGAAGGATTGCGGGGGATCGCCCGGCGCGGCCTTTTTTGCCAGATCGCCAAGGTTCGCACGCCTCAGCCCCCGGCCGGGACCGAGCAGCGACAGCGCTTCGAGCAGGTTGGTCTTGCCCGCGCCGTTCTCGCCCACCAGCAGGTTGAAATGCGCCGTCTCGCCGAGCGTCGTTGCCGCATGGTTGCGGAAGTTTTCGAGGCTGATCCGGGTGAGCGCCATGGCCCTTGCGCGGGTAGCGGGAGGGGGGAGATTTGGCCAGAGGAAGGGGGCCGAAAAGTGCAATCCCAACCCTTGGTAAATTTTACCAAGCTTTCGGATAGGTGAACGGGGCGTTTGCTGCGTGAAAGCAAAGAAATGGCGGAATTCTGCCGTTTTTCGAGTTTGGCACGGCTCCTGCAAAGTATTCTGCGTCCCCGGGATGGTCCCGCCGGACAGCAAGAAACACCAAGGAGACCTTACCATGTATGCCCAAGAAGCTTCGAACCGCCTTTTCGCCGCCGCTTTCTCGGTCGTGATTTCCGCCGCGTTCTTCGCCTACGCGATCATCCCCGCCAGCCCGAGCCTGATGGCCTGATCGCAACTCCAGACCCCTCTCTCAAAGGACCAATTCGCATGTTTACCTCTGATGCCACGGCCCGGTTCGCTTCGGCTACCTTTGCTGTCGTGCTGACCCTTGCCAGCTTCGCTTACGCCATTGTTCCTGCTAGCCCCGGCATGATCGCTTGATCCTCGGCCGCCAATCTGGAGTATGATTGAAATGAACGACGTTACCCGCAATTCCGGTGGCAAGCCGCCCCGCGCTGGCTTCCGCCTCGACAAGACCAACAGCAAGGTCTTTGGCGTGTGTGCCGGGATTGCCGACTATTTCGGGATTGACCCGATGCTGGTGCGGATCGGCTTTGTTGCCGGCACGCTGTTCGGCTTCGGCAGCTTCATCCTGATCTACCTCGCGATCGCATTGGTCGCGGATTGAGTGCAGCGTCGAAAAAGCGGTTTCCCGGTTTTTCGGGCCGCTGCACACCGATCTGAACAAACCGGGAGGGGCCCATTGTGGCCCCTCTCTCTTTTTTACATCGCGGAAATACCGCCATCGAGCTTCAGCTCGGCGCCGGTCATGAACCGGCTTTCGTCGCTCGCCAGATAGAGCACCGCATTGGCGATATCGTTGGGCTCACCCACGAACTTGAGCGGGATCTGCCGCGCGAGCTTTTCCATCAGCACATCCTTGTCGAGCGCGTGCGCCTTGGCGGTCCCGTCGAGGATCGGCGTATCGACAAAGGTCGGGTGCACCGAGTTGCAGCGAATGTTCATGCCCTTCTTGGCGCAGTGTAGCGCGATCGACTTCGACAGCATCCACACCGCGGCCTTCGAGGAATTGTAGGCCGGCATGGTGTCGCTGGCGATCAGGCCTGCGATGCTCGAGATGTTGATGATCGATCCGGGCGCGTGTTCGCGCATCAGCGGGAGGGCCTTCTGGCAGCCGTGGAAGATCGAATTGACGTTGATGTCGAAGCACCGCTGCCAATCGGCAAAGGTGCAGGCCTCGATATTGCCCGGCACCCCGATCCCGGCGTTGTTCACCAGCACGTTCAGCCCGCCCAGATGCTCACGCGCGGCATCGACCGCGATTTCCCACTGCGCCGGGTCGGTCACGTCGTGCGCGATGCCGAAAGCGGTTCCGGCCCCGAGCTTTGCGTTGATGATTGCGGCAGTCTCTTGCGCGCCCGCACCGTTGATGTCGGTCGCCAGCACCCGCGCGCCTTCTTCGGCCAGGCGGATGCAATGCGCGCGGCCAAGCCCCTGCGCGCCGCCCGTTACCAGGGCCATCTTGCCCGCTACACGTCCTGCCATATCTCAATCCTCTCCCAGAAATCCCGGCGTCAGCAGCATCGCTATCCGCACATCGACCGCATGGCCAGCCCTGCGCCATTCGGCCACGAAGCGCGCCAGATCGCGCAGCGCGACCCGGTGCACAGTGATATTCTCGCCCTCGGTCCCGCCGCCTTCGCCCACGCGCTCGAGGCCGGTCGCCTTCAAGAGGGTGAAGCTTTCCGAGACCATGCCGGGCGAGGAATAGAACTCGCCCAGCGAGGTCATCTGCGCGGCGCGGTAGCCGGTTTCCTCCTCCAGCTCGCGCGCTGCGGCATCGACCGCGTCCTCGCCCTCGGCTCCGGCATCATCGCCGATGAGGCCCGCCGGAATTTCGAGGCTGAAGCGCGACAACGGCACGCGGTACTGGCTGACGAGGATCACGTGGCGGGTGCCGTCGGGATCATCGTCAAGCGCGATGATCGCCGCCGCCTTGATGCCGCGCGCACGCCCGACATATTCCCAGCGCCCCCGCGTCTTGGTGGTGATGAAGCGGCCTTCCCACATCACCTGTTCGGGCAGGTCGGCATCGCGGTCTTTGATCAAGGGAAGGCTCCGTGGCGAAAGCAGGGAGCGCCCTTCCACAGGTTCAGCGCGGGCGGGTCAAGGCCTAAACCTCGATCAGGCGGTCCGGCAGCTCGTTCTCGTCATCGGCGCCGCGCGGGAAGTGCTCGGCGAGCACGAAGCCGACATCGCGGATGCCCGCCGCCAGCCCCTCGGCGATGCGTCCCTTGCGGATATGGCTGAGCATATCGGCCATCGCCTCGCCCCAGACTTCGGCGGGGACCTTGGCGGCGATGCTTTCGTCGGCGACGATCTCGGCGCGGTGTTCGCGCATGGAGAGGTAGATCAGCACGCCCGTGCGCCCGGTGGTGCGCCGTTCCGCACCGACCTTAAACTGGCGCACGGCCTGATTGTGGACGCGGATGGTCTTGGTCGGGCCGGGGATCAGCGCAAAGCGCAGCGGCTGCCACTGCTGGACGAGCATCACGGCGAGGAACTTGATGAGCCCGAGCGCGATCACCATGCTGGCGAGCTCGCCGGTGGTCCACTGGTGCCCCCAGCCGCCGAACAGCCGGTCCCACAGATCGAGGAACGGGCGCGGGATTGCGGCGAACACGCTCATCGCGGTGAAGGCCGCGCCCGCCGCCCACAGCAGGGCGACATCCGTGTAACCGTCCGATGCGTCGGCGAGCACGGTGACGATCTCGCCCGAGGTCGCGCTTTCGGCCTGGGTGACCGCTTCGCTCACGAGCTTGCGTCCTGCATCATCGAGATAGGCCATTGCTACCACCCCCCCGAGGCGCCGCCGCCACCGGAACTGCCGCCGCCAAAGCCGCCGAACCCGCCGCCACCGCCAAATCCGCCGCCGCCACCGCCGCCCCAGCCATCACTGTCGCCATCTGACAGCGCGCTGCGCAGGATCGCGCTGCCGACCTCCCAGAGGATGATGTCGCGCGCGGTATCGCCGAATTCGCGGCCCGCATCGCCCCACGGGCCGGAACCCTTGGCGCGATACTTCCGACGCCGCCTACGGCCGCTCATCAGCGGCAGGATGAAGAAGAAGAACATGAATGCAAGCCAGATCAGGATGCCGAACGGGAAGCCTCCGTCGCTGCGGCTTTCCTGCGCCTGTGCGGCCTTTGCGGCTTCCTCGATGGCGATTGCGTCTTCCGGGCTCTTGGCGAGGTGAGCGAGGATTGCGGCGACGCCGTCTGTCACACCCGCATCGAAATTGCCTTCCTTGAAGCGCGGCGCGATCACATCGTTGATGACGCGCCCCGCCATGATCCCGCCGAAATAGCCGTGGAGGCCATAGCCGACCTCGATCCACATCCGCCGCTCATTGGGAGCGATCAGCAGCAGCAGCCCGGTATCGCGCTGGGCGCCGCCGATCCCCCAGGTGCTGAACAGGCCCGTGGCATAGGTCTCGATCGTCGCGCCATCGAGGCTCGGCACGGTGGCGACGATAATCGCGCGGCCGGTCTGCGCGTTATAGGCGCGCAGTTCGGCATCGAGCTGCGCCTCGGTCTCTGCCGAGAGGATGCTCGCCCCGTCGTAGACCGGCCCGGCGGGGCGGGCAGGGTAGGTTTGTGCGCTCGCGGTTGCGGCGCTGGCAAGCCACACAAGGCCCGCCAGCGCCAGCAGCGCATGGCGCAACGGAGCAAACGCCTTGGTCACCTCAGTTTGCGGCCGCCGCCGGTGCCTGCTCTGCGGTGTTGTCGTTGCTGGCCGGTGCGGCGGCGGGGGCCGCCTTGTCGCCGGTGATGCCGCTCATGTCGACCGTGGGGTTGGCCTTGGCCGCTTCGGCTGCTTCGAAGTATTCGAGCGGCTTGGCGCCGTGGATCACGTTCGCCCCGATGCTTGAGGGGAAGGTGCGGATCTCGGTGTTGTAGTCGCGCGCGAGGTCGTTGTAGCGCACCCGCTCGGTGTTGATCTGGTTGTTGGCCTCATCGATCGCCACCATCAGATCGGCAAAGCGCGGCTGGCTGGCGAGCTGGGGGTAGTTCTCGACCACCGTGCGCAGCTGGCCGAGCGCCTGGGTGAGCTGGTTCTGCGCGTCGCTGAATTTCTTGAACTCTTCCGGGTTCGACAGGTCATCGGTGGTGATGTTGATCGCGGTCGCGCGGGCGCGGGCGTCGATCACGCCTTGCAGAATGTCCTTCTCCGAAATCGCGGCGGCCTCGACCACGGCGACGAGATTGGGGATCTTGTCCGAACGGTTCTGGAGCGCGCTTTCGACGTTGCCCCACTGCGCCTTGGCGGCTTCTTCCTTGGTCGGCACCGAGTTGATCCCGCAAGCGGCAAGGCTGAGCGCGGCCATGGCGGCAAAGGCGCCGCGCAGCATGGTGGTGAGAGTCATGTGGTAATCCCTCCTGGTGGCACGGGCCAACTCGGCCCGGCAGCAAACTCCTGTATTGCGGATATAGCACACCTCAATCCGCTTTCAAGCGGTGGAGGACAGGCGGCCTCCCGCTTGGCAGGTGCAATCGCGCATGGCAGAAGCCGACGAGCAGTCATCAGGAGGGATCGCCATGCTGTCGGAATTCAAGGCTTTCATCGCCAAGGGCAACGTCATCGACTTGGCCGTGGGTGTCATCATCGGGGCCGCATTCGGCGCCATCGTCAAGTCGCTGACTGACGAGATCATCATGCCGATCGTGGGGGCGATCTTCGGCAATATCGACTTCTCGAACCACTACATCGTGCTCTCGGGCGCGGTTGAGCCGGGCACTTCGCTGGCGGCTGCGCGCGAGGCGGGGGCGAATGTGATCGGGCTGGGGGCGTTTGCCTCGGTGGTGATCAACTTCCTGATCCTTGCGTTCATCATCTTCCTGATGGTGCGCTATGTCGGCAAGGTGACCGCCAAGCTGGCCAAGCCCGAAGAAGCAGCAGCGCCTGCCGGGCCGACCGAGGTCGAACTGCTGACCGAAATCCGCGACGCGCTGAAGAAGTAAGTCATGGCCCCATTGTTCCACGTGGAACAGTGGGGCTAGACGGGCCTAGAGGGGGTCTAAGGGGGGTCTAGAGGGGGTCTAAACCCCGCCCTGGACCTGCATGCGCTTGCGCTGCGAGGCTGTCCGTCCACTTCACATTCACAATTGCCGCGCTATATCAGCTCTCGCCGGTTTCGGCCGGCTATGGCGATAAATTGCTGCGTGCAATAGATGCAACGGACCCGGGGGCAGTACCCGGCGGCTCCACCAGAAGCGGCGGCCTGCGCTAAGGCCGGTCGCAACTCCTGATGGGGCCGAACCAGGATCGACGTGTGTTGAAAAGCGTAGTTTTTGCCCGGGCTGAGTAACCCGCATAAGGCTCAAAAACCATAAGTGCCAACGACAACGAAGCACTTGCTCTCGCTGCGTAATGCGACGGCCTAACGGCCTGAATTTACAAAGCTTAGAGCACGGTTCGGACCGAACCGGGTAACAGAATCGGAAACCGGGCGTCCGGGGGTACGTAGCAACAGAAACCCCCACCTTCCTCGCACCCTGACAATGACGCGAAGATCGAGGCTAGTGGTTCACGCGAAATAGGCGTTGGCGAGCATCAGCGCCACGGCTGCAACAAGACCGGAAGTTGCGGCGCATAGCGAAGCCAGGCTCACCCCGCGCCAATGCATGGCGATGCTACCTCCCGCGGTCGCTGCAAACAGTAACGGATAAAGCCAGAAATCACGGCGCTTGATTGCATCGCAGGCGTGCATCTGTGCACTGCCATCGCGCGGGATACATTCCCCGATCGCCAGTATCAGATAAATGGAAGCCGCAACGAGGAACCCGGCCAGAAA
Organism: Porphyrobacter sp. LM 6; assembly: GCF_001720465.1. Classification (NCBI taxonomy): domain Bacteria; kingdom Pseudomonadati; phylum Pseudomonadota; class Alphaproteobacteria; order Sphingomonadales; family Erythrobacteraceae; genus Porphyrobacter; species Porphyrobacter sp. LM 6. The sequence continues at coordinate 2,506,484 of NZ_CP017113.1, read as the reverse complement.
CGCGAGTCCGAAGACGATGTGCCGTTTCCAGCGGCTCTGACGATGTCCTTCGTCCGAAACTTGCCGCGTCATCACTCAGCGCGGGCGGTCGCCGCCTCGCGCATTTCGGCCAGTTCCTTTTCCAGCCGGATGCAATCGAGGATCTTCGCACCGCCGAGGAACACTGCGCCGGTGGTGGCGAGGAACAGCAGTTTGCCGCCGAAGCCGGGATATTGGTGGAGATATATGATGCCGCGCGCATTCGCGCCGAGCGCGAGGGCGTAGATGATCGCATAGGCCTCGAACCGCGTCTTGATGACGAACAGCCGGCTGATCTTGCGAAGCATGGCGTCTCCCGATCAATTGGCGACTCGGCTGAGGCAGAATCGCTTAATCTTCCGGTAACTCTACGTCCCCGCGAGCGAGACGCCAAACGCGTTAACCAAGCTGTGTCAAATCGAGCGCGTCCAACAGGGCAAGGCGCGCCGCAATCACGGCTGTAGCGAGCGCAGGTGTCCCGAGATCGGACGGATCGATCTGTTCGGGCCAGTGCGCCGCGATCACCTTTTCCAGCAGATCGGCTTTCGCTTCGTCGAGCAGGAAGCGCGGGTCCACGGTGGCCGGATCGCACACCACGCGCAGGCGCAGACAAGCGGGGCCGCCGCCGTTCGCCATCGATTGGCGCACATCGACCGGGATGACCTGCCGGATCGGGCCGTTGCCGGCGAGCATGCTTTCCACCCACGCCCAAACGGCTGCGCTCTCGCGGCATTCATCCGGCACGATCAGCGCCATCTCGCCCGAGGGCAGGGTGAGCAGCTGCGCGTTGAACAGATAGGTGCGGATCGCTTCTTCGAGCGTCACGGCAGAGGACGGCACCTCGACCACTTCGAGCGCCGGGAAGGCGCGCCGAAGCGCGTCATAGGCACCCCGCTGGTCGGCAAAGGCCTTGTCGTGGGTGAACAACACGCGGCCATTGGCGACCGAGACCACATCATTGTGGAACGCGCCCGCCGCAATCGCATCGGGGTTCTGCTCGATGAACACGGTGCGCTCCGGCGCGAGCCCGTGGGCGCGGGCGACGAGGCGGCTGGCCTGTTCGTGCTGGCGCGCAGGGAAGCGTCCGCCGGGCTTGCCGTAGACGAACACCTCGACACCGGGGGCATCGTGGCTTTCACACAGGCGCATGTGGTTCGCCGCGCCTTCATCGCCGAAGGTGGGCGGGACGGCATCGTGAATGGCGAAATGCCGCGTGTCGCCGAAAGCGATGCGGAGCTGGGCCTGCGTATCGGGCCATTCCTGCGCGCGGTGGAGCATGGTGACGAGGTTCGCGGGCGTCAGGTGGCAGCGCCCGTCGGCAGTGTCGGGTGCGGGGCTGACCGTTGCGGCGTTCGCCGTCCACATCGACGAGGCCGACCACGGCGCGGCGCGCAGCTGCGGCGGCTCGCTGCCATCCAGCGCCAGCGCCTGCATCAGCGCATTGTTGGGGCGGGGCAGGGGCAGCAGGAAGCCCTGCACGCCCAGCCGTGCGAGATTGCCGCGCATCTTGGCGATGCCCTGAAGCGCCGCCGCGCGCGGAAAAGACGGATCGCCCGCATGGCTTGCGCTGGCGATATTGCCGAGGCTGAGGCCTGCATAGTTGTGCGAGGGGCCGACGATCCCGTCGAAATTGATTTCCGTCAGGCTCATCGCGCCACGCTCCACACGGTATCACCTTCGGACACATCGAGCAGATCGGCGCTGGCGCTGTCGATCGCGATGCCGCCTTCGCCGTCGAACACCCGCGCGCCGAAACACGCGCGGAAGGTGCCGAGCCGGCCGGTCGCAAGGATAGCCTTCTCGCCCTCGTTCACCGAAAGGTGCGTGATCTTGGCCTGCGTGCTGCCCTTGACGCTGGTGACGAGATCGGTGCGCGCAGTCATCGTCGGCCCGCCATCGAAGATATCGACATAGCCTTCGGCGCGGAAACCTTCTTCCTCCAGCATCCGCATAGCCGCGCGGCCTGTGGGGTGGGGGACGCCGATGACCGAGCGCGCGTCCTCGCTCAGCATGGCGATGTAGACGGGGTGCTTGGGCATCAGATCGGCGATGAACTGGTTGCCGTTGATCGCGTTGAAATAGTCCGCGTCCTGGAAGCTCATCCCGAAGAAGCGGCCTGCGACCCCGTCCCAGAAGGGCGATCCGCCGCGCTCGTCGATGATGCCGCGCAGCTCGGCCAGAATGCGGTCGGCAAAGCGTTCGCGGTGCATCGCCACGAACATGTAGCGCGAGCGGGCGAGCAGCAGGCCGAGGCCTCCGGCGCGTTCATTGGGGTGGAGGAACAATCCGCCGACTTCGCTCGATCCTTCCAGATCGGTGACGAGGCTGAGCAGCTCGGCGCGCACGGTGCGGTCGAGTTCCTGCGAATACTGGGTCAGCGTGTTGAGGCGATAGGAATAGAACGGCCAGCGCTGACCCACCTGTGTCATCAGCTGGCAGGTGCCGCGCACAGCGCCGGTGCGGGCGTTTTCGAGCACCAGCACGAACTGTTCGTCGACGAGGCTGTCCTCTTCACGCACAAAGGCGGCCTCGGCGCGTTCGAGCTTGGCCTTCAGCGCCGCACGGTCAGGCGGCAGGTTGGTGAAGCCCCCGCCGGTCAGCTTGGCCATCTCGTACAGCGCCTCGAGATCGGCGGGGCGCGCAGCGCGCAGGCGGAAGGTCACGATAGGGCTCCTTGAGCAAGACGTTCGATCACGCGGGCAGACAGGGCCGCGCGTTCGGCAAGACTGGGGACGATCAGGTATTCGTCCGGCGAATGGATCGCGCCGCCGCGCACGCCCATGGTATCGACCACGGGCACGCCGCAGGCGGCGATGTTGTTGCCGTCGCACACGCCGCCGGATCGCTGCCAGCGGATGTCCTGACCAAGTTCCGCGCCGCAAGCGCGCACCAGATCGAACAGCTTCTGGGCGGCGGCATCGACCGGCTTGGGCGGGCGGGTGACCCCGCCGTGGCGGTGGGTGGCGACGCCGTGGGCGGCTTCGATTGCGGTCAGCAGGTGGCCGAGCGCATGGTCGAACGCCGCGCCGGCCTCGACGGTCTTGGGCCGGATGTTGAAGCGCAGCACGGCCGTGTCGGGCACCACATTGTTCGCCGCCCCGCCTTCAAGCTTGGCGGGGTTGATGGTGATGTCCTCGCTCTCGAGCGCTTTCAGCCGCAGGATAAGATCGGCGGCGGCGACGATGGCGTTGCGCCCCTCGTGCGGGTTGCGCCCCGCGTGGGCGGACTTGCCGGTGACGACGACCGAGTAATTTCCCGTCCCCCCGCGCTCGTGCGCCAGCGTGCCATCGGGCAGGGCAGCGGGTTCATAGGTAAGCGCGGCCAGCTTGCCCGCCGCCAGCTCGGCAATCAGAGCGCGGCTGGCGAGCGATCCGGTTTCCTCGTCCGAATTGATCAGCACGTCGTAGCCCAAGCCGGAGGCGCTGGCGGTTGCCTCGAACGCCATCAGCGCGTGGAGCATCACCGCGATCCCGCCCTTCATGTCGGCAACGCCGGGGCCGTTGATCGTTGCATTGTCGAGCCAGGTGAGGCGCTGGAAGGCGTGATCGGCGGGGAACACGGTGTCCATGTGGCCGGTCAGCAGGATGCGGCGATTGGCCTGCGGGCGCACCCGGACGACCAGATGCCGGCCGTGGGGCTTGTCAATCGCGCTGCCATCGGCGGCGATTGCAGTGACGGGGGCGGGATCGACCAGCTCGACTGTGCCCGGCAACACGCCGAATGCGTCCGCCAGCAAATCCGCCTGTTCGGCCAGCCCGGCGAGATTCGCGGTGCCGGTATTGACCGCGCTCCACGCCTGCACCTGCGCCAGCATCGCGCCTGCGTCGATTGTTCCCGATGTCCCGTCCATCCACCCCCTCTAGCCGTGGACGCGCGCCAGTCCAACCCGTTGCAATCACGCTTGCCCTGCGCCATAGCCCGCCGCGTCCTCTCCTCCCCAGGATGTTTACCATGGTAATGCCCAGAGGACCTTGCATGACTGACATGATCGCCCGCGCCGGATTGAGCGTCGATTCGCGGTTGGCCCACTTTATCGAGACCGATGTGCTGGGGCCGCTCGGGCGCCATGTGGGTGCCTTCTGGGATGGCTTCGCCGCGCTGCTCGCCGCCTTTGCCCCGAGGAACCGCGCGCTGCTGGAAAAGCGCGAGAGCCTTCAGGCGCAGATCGACGCATGGCACATGGAGCGCGCAGGAAAGCCTCATGATGCAGCGGCCTACAAGGCGTTTCTGACCGACATCGGCTACCTCGTCCCCGAACCGGGCGACTTCCGGATCGGCACGCAGAACGTCGATCCCGAGATCGCGACGATGGCCGGGCCGCAGTTGGTGGTGCCGATCCTCAACGCGCGCTTCCTGCTCAATGCCGCGAACGCGCGGTGGGGGAGCCTTTACGATGCCTTCTACGGCACCGACGCGCTGGATGCCCCTCCGGCTCGCCCCGGCGGCTATGACGAGGCGCGCGGCGCGGCGGTGATCGCGCGCGGGCGGCAGTTCCTGGATGAGACTTTCCCTCTGGCGAGCGGGAGCTGGGCCGACCTTGCGGGGCGTGACGACATCACGCTGGCCGATCCCGCGCAGCACGTCGGCACCACCGACAAGGGCCTGCTCCTCAAGAACAACGGTCTCCACGTCGAAGTGGTGTTCGATCCCACCACTCCCGTCGGTGCCACCGACAAGGCCGGGATTGCCGATATCATCGTCGAAGCCGCGCTCACGACCATCGCCGATTGCGAGGATTCGGTCGCGGCGGTCGATGCCGAGGACAAGCTGCTGGCCTACACCAACTGGCTCGGCATCATTCGCGGGGATCTGTCGGAGAGCTTCGAGAAGGGCGGCAAAACCCTCACTCGCAAGCTCAACCCGGACAAACCCTTCACCGACAAGAATGGCAATGCGGACTGGCTCCCGGGCCGCAGTCTGATGTTCGTCCGCAATGTCGGTCACCTGATGACTAACCCGGCGATCCGCCTGCCCGATGGCAGCGAGATTCCCGAAGGCATCATGGACGCGGTGTTCACCTCGGCGATCAGCGCGCTCGACGTGGAGGGCCACAGCACGCTCGGCAACTCGCGCACTGGCTCGATCTACATCGTGAAGCCCAAGATGCACGGGCCGGAAGAATGCGCCTTCACCAACGACCTGTTTGACGCGGTGGAAGACCTGCTCGGCCTGCCGCGCCATACGATCAAGGTCGGCGTGATGGACGAGGAGCGCCGCACCAGCGCCAACCTTGCCGCCTGCATCCATGCGGTGAAGGACCGGATCGTCTTCATCAACACCGGCTTCCTCGACCGGACGGGGGACGAAATCCACACCTCGATGCGTGCCGGGCCGATGCTGCGTAAGGGCGCGATGAAGGGCTCCGACTGGCTCAAGGCCTACGAGGCGCGCAATGTCGCTATCGGCCTTGCCCACGGCCTGTCGGGCAAGGCGCAGATCGGTAAGGGCATGTGGGCCGCGCCCGATCTGATGGGGCAGATGATGGTCGAGAAGGTCGGCCACCTCAAGGCGGGCGCGAACACCGCGTGGGTGCCGTCGCCCACCGCCGCGACGCTCCACGCGCTGCATTATCACCAGATCGACGTGTTCGATGTGCAGAAGCACCTGCCCGAGCCGATGGGGCTCGACGCGCTGCTGGCGATCCCGCTCGCGGACGGCGTGAACTGGTCGGAAGCGGAAATCCGCGAGGAGCTCGACAACAATTGCCAGGGCCTGCTCGGTTATGTGGTGCGCTGGATCGACGCGGGCGTAGGCTGTTCCAAGGTGCCCGACATCAATGATGTGGGCCTGATGGAAGACCGCGCGACGCTGCGCATCTCCTCGCAGCACATCGCCAACTGGCTGCTGCACGGGGTGATTACCGAGCGCCAAGTGATGGACTCGCTCACCCGTATGGCCGCCAAGGTCGACGCGCAGAACGCAGGCGACCCTCTCTATGTGCCGCTCACAGGCAACGAGGACGGCGCAGCCTTCAGCGCGGCGAGGGACCTGATCTTCAAGGGCGTGGAGCAACCCAGCGGCTACACCGAACCGCTGCTGCACGAATGGCGGTTGCGGAAGAAGGCGGAGTAAGACACGATTTTAACGTGTAACACGTTGGCGATTATGCTATTTGTCTGACTCATCAAGAATGACTTTGGAGCCCGCCTTTGCCCATTCACGCGTCGAATGCGACCAAGTGGACGCTAAGGCTTAGTGCGCTTCTTCTGGTCGCAGCATGTAGCCAGTCCGCGTTGGAAACCTATGGCTGTGCTTGTGCGAGTCGATCTTACACCAAGGAAGAAATCGAAGGCTACCGCGCTGGCGCAGCCCGAAACGACCTGAACGCATTGGCAGAGATGCAGGAGTACCACGTGTGGCGCGCCCAGGAGCACGACCCTGATTCTCAAGAATACAAGCTGGAGAAGGCCGCCGAGGAGGGATTCCGACAGCGACGGATTGCTCTGCGTGATCCTGAGGCGATTGACGATGAGGTAAGCCGTCTCTTGTATGAAGAGGCTTTCGACGAGCTTTCACAATCGCAACGGCTCATCAACTTGAAGCGAGCAAAGGCCTTGTCAGTGTATCTCGTTGGCGATGGACTGCGGATGTCGGACTACAAGAATGACGATCGTCCGTGGATTGCTACGCGGGACTATATTTCGCGTGAGTTGGGCAAGATTGCCGACACTGCTTCTTAGGTGCGCGGCTAGCTCAACGACCGGGCAAGGGCAACAAACTCCGCCACGCTGACCGTTTCCGCCCGGCGCGTCTCGTCTATCCCCAGCGCGGCGAGCGCCTCGAGCGCGCCCGGCACGCCCTTCAGGCTCTGGCGCAGCATCTTGCGGCGCTGGCCGAAGGCGGCTTCGGTGAGGCGTTCGAGCATCCTTGCCGAAACACCCTCGGGCGCGGTTGCCGGGGTTACGTGGATAATCGCGCTCATCACCTTGGGCGGCGGGGTGAAGGCGCTGCGGTGCACCTTCATCGCCAGCCGCGCCTCAGCCCGCCACCGGGCGAGCACGGCGAGGCGGCCATAGGCGTCCTCGCCAGCCTCGGCGACGATCCGGTCAGCCACCTCGCGCTGGAACATCAGGGTGAGCGAGCGCCACTGCGGCGGCCAGGCTTCTCCACCCATCCAGCGCACGAACAGCGCGGTGCCGACATTATAGGGCAGGTTCGACAGCACGTGGAACGGCTCGCCCTGCATCAGCGCGCCGTGATCGAGTTTCAGCGCATCGCCCTCGATCACGGTGAGTTGGTCGGGGAAAGCCTCGCCCAGTTCGGCGAGCGCGGGGAGGCAGCGGCGGTCCATCTCGATGGCGGTGACTTGCGCTCCGGCGCGCAGCAGCGCCCGCGTCAACCCGCCGGGGCCGGGGCCGACTTCAAGCACGCGCTGTCCGGCAAGGTCGCCGGGCACCGCCGCGATGCGCGCCAGCAATTGCTCGTCGAGCAGGAAGTTCTGCCCGAGCGCCTTGGACGCGGCGAGGCCGTGCTTCTGGATGACTTCACGGATGGGGGGGAGATCAGGCACGTGCCGCGGCCCGCGCCGTCGCCATCTCCGCCGCCATCAGGATCGCCGCCGCCATCGCGCCGGGATCGGCCTTGCCTTGTCCGGCGATATCGAAGGCGGTGCCGTGATCGGGCGAGGTGCGGATGATCGGCAGGCCGAGCGTGACGTTGACACCCTCGTCGACTTCCAGCGCTTTCAAGGGGATCAGCGCCTGATCGTGATACATGCACAGCGCCGCGTCATAGGTGGCGCGGGCGCGGGGCATGAACAGTGCGTCGCCGGGGACGGGGCCGAACGCGTCGATCCCCTCGGCCTTAAGCGCGGCGATGGCAGGCGCGATGATGCGCGCTTCCTCGTCGCCGAACTGGCCGCCTTCGCCTGCGTGCGGGTTCAATGCGGCAATCGCGATGCGCGGGGCGGCGATGCCGAAATCGCGGGCTAATCCGGCCGCGACAATGCGCGACTTGTGGGTGATCAGATCGGCCGAGAGCAGCCCGGGCACTTCGGCCAGCGCGACATGGACGGTGAGCGGCACCGTCCGCAGCGAGGGGCCGGCCAGCATCATCACCGCGTCGCGATAGGGTTTCCCACAAGCATCGGCGAGGAATTCGGTCTGGCCGGGGTAATCCCACCCGATCGCCGCCAGCGCGCCCTTGGCGACCGGCGCGGTGACCAGCCCTGCTGCCGCTCCGGCAAGCGCGCACTTGGCACCCCATTGCAGCGAGGCGAGCGCAAGCCGCGCGCCATCGGGCGAGGGGCGGGCGGGGTGCCACGGCCCGTCAAGCAGGGCCAGAACCGGCAAGCCCACGGCGCTGGCGAACATCGCCTCGGACGGGTCGGCGATGGGCACAATCGGGCAGTCGAGCGCGAGCTTCTCGGCAATCCCGCGCAGCAGCCCCGGCCCGCCGACTACGAAGGCAGGCGGCTCGCGCCGTTCGGCCCTGAGGCGCATCCACGCGCCCAGAATGACCTCCGGTCCGATCCCGGCCGGGTCACCCAATGTGATCGCAAGAGGTGCCTGAAGCGCGCTCAATTGTATTCGATATAGGCGTCGTTACGCAGATCGCGCAGGTAGCGCTGGGCGCGCTTGTTGACGCGCTCTTCCTCGATCTGGTCCATAACCGCTGCGAAGGTCGGTGCGCCGGCATCCTTGGGATCGTCGCGCCCGCACAGCATAAGCACGCGCACACCTTCCTGCACACCGCCGAAGGGCGGGGTGGCCTGACCGATCTGGAGGTTGAGCAGGATCGCGCGCAGCTGTTCGGGCAGGTTGGCAGCCTTGATCTGGTCGTTCGAGACCACATCAGCGCCGATGGCTTTCGCGCCTTCCTCGACCCCGCCGCAACCGCGCAGGCCGTTGATGAAGGCGTCGAACTCCTGCACCCGCGCTTCGGCCTGTTCCTGCGTCACGCCCGCCGGGAAGCTGATCGAGATCTGCTTGAGGCTGAGCACCGCCTCGTTCGGGTCGGCCATCAGCACCTGGCGCTTGTTGATAAGGTAGAGGATCGAAAAGCCGCCCGGAATTTCGATCGGGCCCTGCAGCTGCCCGGCCTGCATCGTGCGCGCGGCTGCGGCAAGCTGCGGCGGCAACTGGCCGAGCCGCACCCAGCCGAGATCGCCGCCGACCACCGCGGTGGTGGCTTCGGAGAACTGGCGCGCATAGGCGACAAAGCTGCCGCCCTGCTGCAATTGCTGGACGATCGCCTGCGCGTTGGCGAGCACCTGCGCGCGGTTTTCGGTGGTGGCCGAGAGGAAGATTTCGCCGAGCCGGTATTCGTCGGTCCCGCGCGCTTCGTTCATGCGCTTGAGCACGTCGTTGACCTCGTCAGCCGAGACGTTGACGAAGGGCATGATGTTGCGGCGGAGCAGGTTTTCCCACGCCGCTTCGCCTTCGATCTGGCGCTTCAGCGAGGCGGGCGAGGAACCGATCGAGAGAAGATATTCGTCCATCTTCTTCGGCTCGCCGCCAAAGTTCTGCGCCGCGAGCTGCTGGTAGGTCTGTTCGACCTCCTCGCGCTTCACTTCCATTTCGGCAGCGGCGGCGGCCTGGATCTTGAGCGTCTCGTCGATCAGATTGCGCAGCACCTGCACCCGCAGGCGCAGCATTTCATCCTCGGCAATCGGTGCTTCCGATGCAGCGGTGACGAGCGCGACGCGCTGGTCGATATCGGTGCCGGTGATGACAAAGCCGTTGACCACGGCAGTCGCGCTGCGCTTGTCGGGATCGGCCTTGGCGAACAGGGTGATGTCGGCGGGCAGGCCGAAGGGATTGTCGGCGGTCGGCACAGCAACGGTCTGCGCCGGCGCGGCGCTCGGCAGCACGGCCAGCGCGATCGCCCCCGCTGCGGCCAGCGCAGTGGTGGTTCCGGTCAGGAGCTTCTTGGACAACAGCTTCACTCGCACTCGCATAATCCCGCTTTATGGGCCATCTGGTGGCCCGGTAATCCTGCGCGACCCCTCGCGCATGAGCAGCCGTTTACTGGTTCCGGCTGAATGGAAGCTGAGCCTTGGCCGACCCCGAAGGCCTCGCCCGTTCCCTGCTGGGCTGCCCTTTAGCCCCAATTCTCGTCCCTGCCAATTCGTGCAGGCATTTCTCCCACGTCAGCGGAAGCCGAGATTTCGCAATGCAAAGAATAACTGAAACGTGTTGCCGCGCCGCGCATCGCCCGCGTCGATGAAGTCGCGCCGCCAGGTGGCGCCGAATTCGATGCAGTCATCGGCATAGGCGACCCCTAGGCGGGTGCGGATCGGTTCGAACCCGTCGGGCTGGAACACCGGGTCTTCATCCGGATCGGTGAGGTTGAACACCCCTGATCCGAACACCGACCACTTGCGCCCTATTGCCACGCGGGCAGCGGCGCGCAGCTCCTCGCGGTCGCGCAAATCCTCGACTGTCTGGATGTTGCGGTCGAGCCGGAGGTAGCCGACTTCGACATAGGTGCGGCGCGAGCCGATGGTCGCGTCGATCTCGTTGCGGCGCACCGCAAGGCTGTCCTTGTCGAGCCGGAAGCGGTGGGTGAAGTTGACGAGGTTGCGGAACCGCACTTCGGTGCGCCCCACGAAGTCCGAGACCTTTTCCGACAGGCCGGTGCCATCGGGGAACAGGCCCGGTTCGGGCGCTTCCAGCCGGAACGATTGGCCGATGGTCGATTTGACCCGCCAGCCGGGCCGCTGCAATTCCCAGTCCACGCCCCATGTCACGCGGCTGCCGTCCTCGACCCGGTCGTAACCGGCGAAGCGGTTGAGCGCGAAGAGGTTGGAATCTTCCAGATCGATTGCGCGTGCATCTTCGTTGGGCACGTCGAGATTGCGGACTTTGGGGCTGGCGACGAATTGCACGCGCGGCTTGAACACCTGTGTGCCGCCGAGAGCCGAGCCGACGAAGGGCCATTCGATATCCAGCGCGGCGGTGGCAACCCCGCGCGTGGTCCAGCCTTCGGTGCCGCGGTAGGCCAGCGTCGTGGTCGAATCGATATTGTTGGTGTTGTAGACATCGCCGCGCGCCAGCGCGGTCAGCGTCACCACCTGCCCGAGACCTGTCAGCCGCTTCAGATCCCACTGCGCCCCGGCAAAGGCGCGCTGGGTGTCCTGCCCGTCATTGCGGAGCAGCGCGAGACTGTTGGCCTGCACCGTCAGGTTCCCGCCGAGGATCTTGTCTCCGATCTTCTGGCGATAATCGATTGCGGGCAGGGCAAGCGGCACCTGCCCCTGATCGGCGTTCAGCCGCAGGGTCTGTGTCGCCCAGCCGGCAATCGAGAGATAGGAACGGTCGGTGATGCGTTCGAGGTTGATGGTCGAACGCAGCCGGTCATCGCGGCTGAGGTCATAGCGGCGCAGGAAGGTGCGGTCGCTGGCGAGGCGGATCGATCCGGTGAGGCTCCAGTCGGGGGAGAACTGGAACCGGCCATTGGCATCGAGATAGCCGCGCGGATCGCGCTGGAAGCCCTGCTGGCCGGTGAAATCGGTGGTGCGGTCGCTGGCCGTGGCATAGCCCGTGATCTGGTAGGCACCCTTTTCGGTGAGGTGCCGCCATTTCGCGCTCGCCATCGGGGCAACGTTGGAAAATACATAGGCGCCCAGAGTCAGATCGGCATTGCTGGCGACGCGCCAGTAATATTCGCCGCTGAGTTCAAGGCCGTTGACCTGCGTCACGCGGACATCGGGCACCAGAAAGCCGCTTTCGGCATTGCCGTCGGTCCGGATCGCAAGGCCGGGCAGGGGCAGGATGCGCGCGCCGAACAGTTCGAGCACCGCGCCTTCGAACCGCACCCGGCTTTCCTTCTGGTCGTAGATCACGCGGTCGGCGGTCACGCGCCAGCTGGGATCCTCCGCACAGCCTTCGGGATCGACCACCGGGCAGGCGGTGTAGGCCGCGTTGGTCAGCACCGCGTTGCCATCTGCCCCGCGCTCGGCCGAGCGCGCCGCAAGCCGCCCACCAGCACGCAGAGCAATCAGCAGCTCGTTCATCGCGCCGGTTTCGAATTCTTCGGTCAGCTCGACCTGATCGGTGAACAGCTGGTTGCCGGCCTCGTCGACCATGCGGATGTTGCCGCTGGCGATGATCCGGCCCGACGTGCGATCCCACGTCACTTCGTCGGCGCGGACCGAACGATCCTCCGAGCGCAGGATGACATTGCCACGCGCGGTGACGGTGTTGGTCTGGTTGTCGTAGGCGATTTCGGTCGCCTCGAAGTCGATCTTGCGGGCATCGGCCTGCGCGAGAATATTGGCGGTGGCCGGGGCTGCCTGCTCCTGCGCGGCGAGGCTTGCGGGGAGGGTCAGCAGCGCCGCCGCCAGCAAGATGCGCGGCGAAGCGCCCCGCACCGAGAGGCGCAGGTCAAGGCACGCTGGCATGCGCGGTGCGTTCGACAAGCCTCCCGACATGGCCTTGCCTATTGCACCGCTCGCGCCTAATCGCAATCGCGTTTGCGGGCTCATGCGCGCGGCCAGTCGTGAGGGGCGCTCGCCCTATCAGACCAGCGCCGCCAGCCCGGCTTCAAGCCTTCTTCGGAGTTTCCATGCAGATCCACTTCACCGCCGCCCCGCCGTCCGACATCCGCCTGCACGCGCGGGTCATCAATCAGGGGGCCGCGATTACCGGCATGGACGCCGCGATTGTCGAGGGCGCGGCTGCTTCGCGCTTTACCGGCCGTGCCGGGCAGTTGTTCGAAGGCTTTGCCACGATCGGCGGGGCCGTGCGCCGTGTCGCGCTGGCGGGTGCGGGCGAAGCCGATGCCGCCGACCGTTGCGCCAATTGCGAGCGTGCGGGCGCGGCGCTGACGGCGAAGTATCTCGCCTCGGGCGAAACGGTGATGGCGCTCGATCTCGGCGAAGCGGGCCTGTCTGCCACCGAAGCGGCGGCGCTGCTGCTCGGCCTGCGGCTGCGCGCGTGGCGGCACGATGCCTATCGCACACGGCTGGCGGCGGACAAGCGTCCCTCGCTCACGACTGTCCACGTGACCGGCGCGCCTGCGGGCACCGAGGCGGCATGGGAGCGTGAGGCGGCGCTGGCCAAGGGCGTCGAATTCACGCGCGGTCTGGTGACCGAGCCAGCCAACATCATCTACCCCGAAACCTTCGTTGCCGCGTGCCAGAAGGCCTTCGAGGGCACCGGTGCGGAAATCACCGTGCTGGGCGAGGCCGAGATGGCGGCGCTCGGCATGGGCGCGCTGGTCGGCGTGGGGCAGGGCTCTGAACGCGAATCGAAGCTGCTCGCAATCCGCTGGAACGGCGGCGCTGCGGGCGACAAGCCGACCGTGTTTGTCGGTAAGGGCGTGACCTTCGACACCGGCGGCATTTCCTTGAAGCCGCCGCCGGGCATGGAAGACATGAAGTGGGACATGGGCGGCGCAGGCGCGGTCGCAGGCGCGATGCTCGCGCTGGTCAGCCGCAAGGCCAAGGCCAATGTCATTGGCGTGATGGGCCTCGTCGAGAACATGCCCGACGGCAAGGCGCAGCGCCCCGGCGATGTCGTCACCACCATGAGCGGCCAGACGGTCGAAGTGCTCAACACCGATGCCGAAGGGCGGCTGGTGCTGTGCGATGCGCTGCACTGGGCGCAGGAAAAGTATGACGCGGCGCGGATCGTCGATCTCGCTACGCTGACCGGTGCGATGATCATTTCGCTCGGCCACGAATATGGCGGGATGTTCGCCAATGACGATACGCTCGCCGCGCAGCTGACGGCGGCGGGCCAGACCAGCGGCGACAAGCTGTGGCGGATGCCGCTCGGCCCGAACTACGACAAGCTGATCGATTCGCCGATCGCCGACATCAAGAACGTCGGCCCGCGCGAGGCCGGTTCGATCACCGCGGCGCAGTTCCTCCAGCGCTTCATCAAGGAAGGCACCCCCTGGGCGCACCTCGATATCGCCGGGATGGTCTGGTCGAACAAGCCCGGCCACACCTGGGAAAAGGGCGCGACCGGATACGGTGTGCGCCTGCTCGACCAGTTCGTGCGGGATGTGGCCGAAGGCTAAGGGACACGCCTCATGCCCAAGATGAGGCGTAAGTCTGACTTGCCGACCAAGACCTGCCTCGCCTGCGGGCTGCCCTTCACGTGGCGCAAGAAGTGGGAGCGCGATTGGGACAATGTGAAGTATTGTTCCGACCGCTGTCGCAGGGGCAAGGGGGGATAGGCATGGGCAGGGCGGTGCGGTTCGGACTGGCCGTGACGGCATTCTGTGCGGCCAGCCCCGCGGTGGCGAGCGACTTTTCGGGGTTTGGCCGGGTGTTCTGGTGGGCTGTTGTCGCCGTCGGGGTGCTGATCGCGGTGGTGGTGACAATCATCGGGCGCAGGCGCGGGCAGGGCACGCGTGAGGGCGCGCTGGTCCTTTCGGTCATTACCGCCGTCACGCTCGCCCCGGCGCTGCTGATCCATATCGATGACCAATGGATCCCCGCGCCCTTCCCCGCGCTAGCGATAGCGGCGCTCGATGGTTCAGCCAGGCTGCTGTTCCCCGTGCCGGTATTCTCGATAGCGATTTGCGCGGCGATCATGTTCTACCTCCTCGGCGGGGGGCGGACGAAGGGTACCAGCGGGAACAGTGAATGAAGCTCGATTTCTGGCAATACACCCATGATCCGGTCGAAAAGGTCGTGGCGCTGATCGCCAAGCGCACCTTGGGCGAGGGCGAGCGGGTGCTGGTCGTGTCGGACAACGCCGACCAGCGCGCCGCAATTGCCCGGGCGCTGTGGCAGGCGGGGCCGGAGAGCTTCCTTGCCAATGGCGAGGCAGACGCGCCGGGCGCTGATGCGCAGCCGATCCTGCTCTCCGCAGAGCTTTCCGCCGCGAACGGGGCGAGCCACCTGATCCTCGCCGACGGCACCTTCCGCAATGCCGAGGGCTTTGCCCGCGTGTTCCTGCTGTTCCCGCCGGATCGCGCACCCGATGCGCGGCAGGCCTGGCGCGCGCAGGACGGGCGCGAGAGCGTTGAACGCGCCTATTTCGCGCAGGAAGATGGCCGCTGGGTCAAGAAAGGCTGAGCGCTTGCAGCCCGTTCCCCGATAGGCGATATTCGCCGCAGCGTGCTCGGGGGCGATGATGCGGTTGGCGGCAGCAATTCTGGCAGGCGGAACGGCAGCGATGCTGCTGGCTGCGTGCGGCGCCGATCCGGCCGAGCAAGCCTCCGCGCAGGACCCCGCGCATGGCGAATACACCATCGACAAGCAGACCGGCGAAACCCGCATGACCATCAAGGTGCCGGAAGGCGCCGCGAGCCTGCGGTCAGGCGCGAAAGTGCCGCTCAGCCTGCCCGTTGGCTTCACCCTGTTTCCCGGCGCTACCGTCGTTACCAACACCGTGGTCAGCCAGCCGGACGGGCAGGGGACGATGGTGAGCTTTGAAACCGATGCCGCCGCCGATGACGTGATCGCGCACTACAAGGCCGAGGCGATTGCGGCAGGCTTTGCGATCGAGCTTGAGGTCAACACCAACGGCTCGAACCTGATCGGCGGTGTGCGCAAGCGCGACGGATCGCACCTCTCGGTCACCGCCACGCAGGGCAAGCCGACCACCGCCCAACTGATCATCGGCAACAAGCAGGGCGGCTGATCGCGCCCTCTGGTCACTTGTCGGCGAGCACGATGTCCCAGCGATAACGGTCGGCTTCCTGCTGGGCGGCCATCGCCGTTACCGCATCCTCGCCGAGCATATTGTAGAGCGCGTCCTTGGTGTTGGTCGCGTAGTCCTCGGTGAAATACATCTGGGTGATGATGCGCGACTGGCGGCCCTTGATGTCGAAATGGATGTGCGGGGTGCGCCAGCCGATCGGGCTGTCATAACCGGACGGCTTGATCGTCCGCACCCGCCATTCGCCGCTGGCGCCTGTCATCAGCCGTGCAAAGCCCTGGAAATTGGGATCGAGCGGAGCGGTCGCGATATCGCCCGGATGGGCATAGCGCCCCGCCGCGTTGCACTGCCACAGCTCCAGCTCTGCGCCGCTGACAGGATTGCCCTTGCTGTCGAGCACGCGCCCCGTCACCTCGATCACCCGCCCCAGCGCGCGGCCGGTCTGGCCCTTGATCTGGGTCATGTCGAAATCGTCGTCACCCGGACGCATGACCGGATAGAAGGGCCCCAACGGGCCGCCTGCCGTGCGCGCCGGAGCCGCTGCGCGGGCGATCCCGCCGCCAGCGACAAGTCCGACGGCAGTCAGCGCCGCACCGGCAAAATGCCGGCGTGAAATGGTGTGATCGTGATCCATGAAGTCCCCCCTCGATGCTCCCTGACTGCGGGCATAGCACGCCTTGCTGTTCGCCGGAATGCCTCGCCCGGCACACGCCCGCGCGCGGGCTTGCCATTTTGCAGCGCAGCATCTAGGGGCCGCGGCCAACAATCCCCCTCCCATAAAAAGACGTTCACAGGAGCATACTTATGGCGGTTACCCGCACCTTCTCGATCATCAAGCCCGATGCCACCCGCCGCAACCTGACCGGTGCGGTCACCAAGATGCTGGAAGAAGCTGGCCTGCGCGTCGTCGCTTCGAAGCGCATCCACATGACCCGCGAACAGGCCGAAGGCTTCTACGCGGTCCACAAGGAGCGCCCCTTCTTCGGTGAACTCGTCGAATTCATGATGAGCGAGCCGGTGGTGGTGCAGGTGCTGGAAGGCGAAGACGCCGTCGCCCGCAACCGCGAGATCATGGGCGCGACCAACCCGGCCGACGCTGCTCCGGGCACGATCCGCAAGGAACTCGCGCTGTCGATCGGTGAAAACACCGTCCACGGTTCGGACTCGGAAGAAAACGCGGCGATCGAAATCGCCTTCTTCTTCAGCGATGCCGAGATCGTCGGCTAAGCCATTGCGCCGTTTGCGGCCCGGTGCGCGGTGTCTTGCCGCTGCCGGGCTGCTCGGCATTCTTGCAGCGCCCGCTCATGCCGATGTGGCTGAGGTCATGGATGGCTGCGAACTCGAACGTGTTACGCCCAGCGGGCTGATCGAGGTCCGGGCCCGCGACGGCGATGATAATGCCGTCTGGCTCAACTACCGCCTCACCGGCGAAGAAGACTTGGTCGGCGCCGACGGCAGTACCGCGCGCCTTGACCTGTGGGGTCAGACCGAGGCGCCGATCACGCGGGAAGCGATCCCCGGCCTGCTCGATAATTTGATGGTCACACTCCATTTCGGCGATGCGGCCAAGGTCGATGCGCCTGCACTCGTCTACTACACCCGTGACGGCGCCATTCCGCTCGACGTTGCGCCGGCCAAGCTGTGGTATCCGGCCTACACCTCGCCTGACGGGCGGTTGGAAGTGGTGGTGACATTCGATGATCTCGAGCGGCACATGGCGTGGGAAGAGGGTGAGGAACCCGCGAAAGTCCTGAGCTGGATCGTCAAGCGGATCGGCGCATCGCCTGACGATGAGAGCGTGATCGATAGCGGCGAGGTTCCGATGTCCGCCATCCGCGAAGCCCGTGCGGCGATGGGCGCAGCGCTCGAACGGGTGGTCGAGGCGCAGAAGAACGCCCCCTGCTGAACCTAGCGTGCCCGCGCCTTGCGGGCGCCTTGCTTGCCGCACAGGCGGCGCGGTGTTAGCTTTGCCCCTTCGGCACGGCCAGAGGGGGACGGCATGGCGGGATCAGCAAGCAGCGCAGCTACAAGCGGCAGGGGCGAAGGTGATTGGGCCGCGAGCGCCGACCGCTGGATATTCGTGTTCATGGCGGCGCTGTTCTTCGTGACGGCGCTGGCGGGTTTCGTTCCCGATTCTGTCAAAAAGCTCGATATGGTCGCCGCCAGCGCGCGTCCGGCGTTCCCGATGATCCTGCACGTCCATGCGCTGCTGATGGGGGCATGGCTCAGCCTGCTGCTGGTCCAATCGGGCCTGATGGCGAGCGGCAACCGGACGCTGCACATGAAGTTGGGGATCGCCTCGCTCGTGCTCGCGCCCGCGATCGTGATCACCGGGGCGATCCTCGTGCCGACAATCTACGGCCAGTATTGGGATGCCGCCTCGCTCGCCACCGGGGCTGAACGCGCGGGTTTCGAGGCCGAACTTGTGCGCAAGGGCAACATTACCCTGCGCAACTTCGCCGGCGGGGTGCTGTTTCCGCTGTTCGTCGTTCTCGCCCTGCGCGCGCGGCTGAGCGATCCGGGGTTCCACAAGCGGATGATGTTCCTTGCCACGGTCGTGCCGCTTCCGGCGGCGATTGCGCGGCTGACGTGGCTGCCTTCGACCATGCCGGACAGCCCGCTGTCGCTCGACCTGTTCACGCTCTTGTGGATTGCGCCGATGTTCCTGTGGGACGTGATGCGGCACCGCCGCATTCACCGCGCCTATGTCGTGTGGTTTGCTTGCTGGCTGCCGCCGACGCTGCTCGTCTATGCCTTGTGGGGCACGGACTGGTGGCTATCGCGGGTGCCTGCCCTGATGGGCGTGGGCTGACGGTTCAGCCCGCCTCGGCAAAGCGCGCCAATTGCTCGGCATGGGCATGGTGGTGGCCGTCCTCGCTCGCGGCCATGACCCGGCGCATGGCCAGCAGCGCATCGGCAGTAAGATCGAGACCCAGCGCGGCATAGCAGCGCGCCATCGCGCTCTCCCAACCGGCATTGATCTCGTCGAAATCAAGCTTGGCGACCGGCCCGCGCCAACCATCCAGAGCCAACGCCATGCGTGCCTCGCGAAGGGCGATCTTGTGCCGCCATTGCGCCTCGATCGCTTCGAGGCAGCAGGCGTCGGACTGCATCGCCATCTGGTTAGCCGCAAGCGACACCGCGCTCTTGAGCACCGCCTCGCGCTCGCGCTGCGCGATCACCAGACGTGCATCGGGAAACTGGGCCAGCAGCGTCGCAAGGTCTTCGGCAAAAGCAGGCACCTTCATCACCCGCGGTCTTTCGGCGAGGCCGCGGTGCGCGGCGTCGGTGGCGAGGATGCGTGCGAATTCGCGGTAGATCGGGGCGGGGTCACGTCCCTCGCTCCATGCCGAATAGGCCGGGATGTGCCACTGGCTTTCGTAGATCGAATGGTGGAGTGCGGCGGAGAGCCACGCCAGCTCCTCCTCGACCGCGGCAGGGGCCATCGGGTGGATCACCTGCATCCACGGATTGAGCAGCCCGAGCAGCGATAGCTCCAGCGCGGCCCTTACGCGGTTCATGCCCAGCCGTGCGGGCACCGGGTGATAGGCATCGCAATAGCGGGTGTGCGAATGCGCCGGATCGGCGGCGAGCAGTGTGTGGATGCGCGTTGTCCCGCTGCGCATATGGCCGATAATGATGATCGGCGGGGCGAGGCGGGTTTCGAGCAGTTCTGGCCGGTCGAGCCACAGCGCGCCGAAGGCCAGCCGGTTCTTGACCACCCGCGACAATTGCCCCCACGCCATCGCCCGGCCGAGCGCATTGAGCTGCGCCTGTTCGTCGACCGCCGCGCACAGCCGCTCAAGCCGCTCGCGGAAATCGGCAACATCTTCATCCGAGCGCCCGCCATGCTCCGCCGCTTCGGCCTTCGTGCCATAGGGCTTGGCCGCGAGCGCCCACAGCGATGCGGGGTCCAGATCGGGCGGCGGCAACCACCCGCGCTCCCACGCACGCCCGAGGAACGCATTGGCTCTCTCGGCCAGTGGCCCGCGCGCCAGCAGGTGATCGCGGACCGGTGCCATCAGAACGCGTCCGCCACATCCATCAGCCGGGTCAGCCGCTTGGGCGCAACGCTGCGCCAGCTCCGCTGGAGCCATTCGACGACCTCGTCCCAGTCCACGCCCGGGCGGTCGAGGATGATCCCCACCCATCCGCTTGCGCCGTAATAGGCGGGTTTGAAATAGACCTCGGGCTGGCTTTCGACGAGGTTCAGCAGCTCGTCCATCGATCCCGTGCGGACCAGCAGCGCGATGTGCGGCGTGCCGTGGTGCTGATCGGCGAAATAGGCGAAGAACTTGCCGGTCTTATCGCCGCCCACGCGAAAGCCGGGGCTGCCGTGGCTTTCGCGCTCGTCGGTTTCGGGGAGGGCGAGGGCAAGGGCGCGCAGGCGATCGAGCAGCCAGACCGGGTTCTGCCCGCGCGCAACATAGTCCGCCACCGCGCGCGGATAGAGCTGGTGTTCGGCGAGCTTCACCCGTTCGGCGAGGCTGTCCGGCGTATCGCCCGCCACAATCGGCACCCGGACCTGTGCCAGCACCTCGCCAGCGTCGAGTTCCGGCGTCACCAGATGGACGCTCGTCCCGCCTTGGCTGTCCCCCGCCGCGATAGCGCGGGCATGGGTGTCGAGCCCCTTGTAGAGCGGCAACAGCGAGGGGTGGATGTTGAGCATCCGTCCGTCCCAGCGCTCCACAAACCCGTCCGAGAGGATCCGCATATAGCCCGCCAGGACGATGTATTGCGCGCCCGCTTCGAGCACCGCAGCCTCCATCGCCGCATCATGCGCTTCGCGGGTCATGCCCTTGTGCGGCAGGGCGAAGGTCGCGATCCCCTCGGCTTCGGCCAGCGCCAGGCCGGCGGCAGCGGGATCATTGCTGGCGACCAGCACCACCTCATACGGGCAATCGCCCACCCGGCTGGCATAGACCAGCGCGGCCATATTGGTGCCCGCGCCGGAGATGAGGACGGCAATGCGGGCCTTTTCAGCCAAGATGCGTCGCGCTCCAATCGCTCTTGGCCGACCAGGTTTCCACGCTGCCGCGCACGGTGCAGCCCTTTTCGCCAGCTTCGATGCGGCCGACGGTGAACACCGTCTCGCCCGCCGCTTCGAGCCGTGCTGTAACCTCGGCGGCCTTGTCCGCACTCACCGCCAGCACCATGCCCACGCCGCAGTTGAAGGTGCGCGCCATTTCCTCGGGCTCGATGTTTCCCTGCGCTTGCAGGAAGGCCATCAGGCGCGGCTGGGGCCACAGGTCGGCATCGACGTGCGCGTGCGCGCCATCGGGCAGGATGCGCGGGATGTTCTCGAGCAGACCGCCGCCGGTGATATGAGCGAGCGCGTTGATATGGCCTTCGCGGATCAGCGGCAGCAGGCTCGCGACGTAAATGCGTGTCGGTGCGATCAGCGCGTCGATCAGCAGTTGGTCCTGATCGAACAGGGCAGGGCGGTTGAGTTTCCATTCCTTGTCCGCAGCAAGGCGCCGCACCAGAGAATAGCCGTTCGAATGGACACCCGAGGAAGCGAGGCCCAGCAGCACATCGCCTGGGCCAACCTTGTCGCCCGTCAGCTGCTCGCCGCGCTCGACCGCGCCAACGCAGAAGCCGGCCAGGTCGTAGTCTCCGGCGGCATACATCCCCGGCATCTCCGCCGTTTCGCCGCCGATCAGCGCGCAGCCGGCCATCTTGCAGCCTTCCGCGATCCCCGCGATCACCCGCTCGGCGACGCCGTTCTCCAGCTTGCCGGTGGCGAAATAGTCGAGGAAGAACAGCGGCTCTGCGCCCTGCACGATGAGATCGTTGACGCACATGGCGACCAGATCGATGCCCACGGTGTCGTGCCGGTCATGCTCGATCGCGAGCTTCAGCTTGGTGCCCACGCCATCATTCGCGGCAACCAGCAGCGGATCGGTGTAACCGGCCGCCTTGGGGTCGAAGAACCCGCCAAAACCGCCTAGCTCGCTGGTGGCGCCAGGGCGCGCAGTGGACTTGGCCAGCGGCCCGATGGCCTTGACCAATGCGTTGCCTGCCGCGATCGACACACCCGCATCGGCGTAGGTGTAAGAAGGGTTCTTGGTGCTCATACGCAGTCCCATAGCCTTTCGCGCTTGGAATTCCACGCGCCATTGGGCAAAGGACTTGCGATTTTCCCCATGAGCGCTTCGCTTTCCCTCCACGGCCCGGCTGCCGCACCCCAGCGCCCTCTGGCCCGACCCTTGCGGCGTTGGCTGAGCGGGGCGGTTCTGGCGCTGGCGCTGCTCGGCGGCGGCTATGCGCTGCTGGCGCAGGTCGCGGGTGATCGCGGTATCGCGCCCACCGCTGCGACCTCGGATATCGAGATCCGCGGGATCAGCGTCGATGTGTCGGGCAAGAGCGCGGAGGACGCGCGCGCCAACGGCTGGCGCGAGGCGCAGCGCAAGGCCTGGGCCAAGGCGGGCGGGCCGCAATTGTCGGACAGCCAGCTTGACGGGATTGTCTCTGCCATCGTGATCGAGCGCGAACGGCTCGGCCCCCGGCGCTACATCGCCACGCTCGGCGTGATCTTCGATCGCCAGCGCGCCGGGTCCTATCTCGGCGGGTCGGCGCAGGTCAGCCGCTCGGCCCCGCTGCTGCTGATCCCGGTCGAGGAAAGCGGCGGCGCCTATATCACCTTCGAACAGCGCAACCCGTGGCAGCGCGCCTGGGCCGAGTTCAATCCGGGGCAGAGCCGGATCGACTATGTCCGGCTGAGCGGGGCGGGGGGCGATTCGCTGCTGGTCAATTTCGGGCAGGCGAGCCGCAAGAGCCGCGCCTGGTGGCGCTCGACGCTGGACCAGTACGGCGCAACCGATGTGCTGATGGCCTTCGCGCGGATCGAACACCAATTCCCCGGCGGGCCGGTGACCGGCACCTTCACCGCACGCTACGGGCCCGACAGCCGCCCGCTCGAATCCTTCCGGCTCAAGGCCGCCGGGCCCGATGCGGTGCCGACGATGCTGGGTCAGGCGGTCGAACGCATGGATGGGATCTTCACTGCGGCTCTTGCGAGCGGCAAGCTGCGGCCTGATCCCAGCTTGCGGCTGGGCGGGTCGGGCGAGATCGACCCGGCCATCCAGCGGCTGATCGAGATCGGCCGCGCGGCCAAGGTGCGCGACGCGGCGGCTGCGGCTGCGGCGGCGGGCGAAGTGCCGCTGCTGCCGACCACGACCACCACGGTCGGCGATCAGAACGAGGTCGCGATACGCGCCATCACCGTCCAGTTCGCCACCCCCGACGGCGCAGCCTTTGACGGAACGCTCGGCGCGGTGCGCGGCACGACTGGGGTGCGAGGGGTCGGCGTCACCAGCACCGCAATCGGCGGGACTTCGGTGATGAGCGTCAACTACGCCGGATCGCTCGAGCAGCTGGCAGCGGCGCTCGAAGCGCGCGGCTTTGCGGTACGGCGGGGGGCAAACGCGCTCGCCATCAGCCGCTGAGGCGCGCATGAGCCCGTCGCCCTCCCAGATCGCCTTGCCGCTCACCGTCGGCGCACCTGCCGAGGCCCGGCGCATCATCGTCGGCCCGGCCAATGCCCATGTGATCGATGCCTTGCAGGACCCGTCGCGCTGGCCGTTCCATGTGGCCGTGCTGACCGGCCCGCCGCGTTCGGGCAAGAGCCTGCTGGCGCGCTGGGCACAGGGGCTTGCCGGGGCTGACAGGCTTGAGGTTATCGACGATGCCGAGCGCATGGACGAATCTGCGCTGTTCCACCGCTGGAACGCCGTGCAGCAGGGCGGCCTGCGCGAAGGCGCCGCGCTGCTGATCATCGCCAATGCCGACGAGGAGCAT
The DNA here is from genome assembly GCF_001720465.1 of Porphyrobacter sp. LM 6. NCBI lineage: Bacteria > Pseudomonadati > Pseudomonadota > Alphaproteobacteria > Sphingomonadales > Erythrobacteraceae > Porphyrobacter > Porphyrobacter sp. LM 6. Next base: position 2,483,106 of record NZ_CP017113.1, on the reverse strand, counting down.
GGCGGCTGGCGGATTGCGCTGCCCGATCTCGCCTCGCGCATCGGCGGATCGCTTGCACTCGAAATCGGCGCGCCCGATGATGCGATGGCCGCCGAACTGATCCTCGCCCATGCCGAGGCGCGCGGGCTCTCGCTGCCCGAGGGGGCAGCCGATTATCTGGTACCGCGCACCACCCGCAGCTTTGCCGCGATCGAGGCGCTGGTGGCAGCGATTGACCGCATCAGCCTTGAACGACAGTCGCCCGCCACCATGTCTGTATGGCGCGCCGCGCTCGAAGCCCTCCACGGCCCCGAGCAACAGCGCCTGCTTTAGTCTCGCGCGTTGCATCGCGCGGCGTTTGGTGGGAATGATACAGCCATGTTCGAACGCCTGATCAGCTATTTGGACTCGGTGCGCGCGCGTGATCCCGCGCCGCGTTCGCGCTGGGAGATCCTGCTCTATCCGGGCGTTCTGGCGCTCGGCTTGCACCGCATCGCGCACTGGCTGTTCGAAGCGAAGCTCTATTTCCCCGCGCGCTTCGTGAACCATTTCTCGCGCCTCTTGACCGCGATCGACATCCATCCCGGCGCGCGGATCGGGAAGAACTTCTTCATCGACCACGGCTTCACCGTGATCGGCGAGACGGCGGAGATCGGCGACAATGTCACCATCTACCAGTGCGTCACGCTGGGCGGCACCAACCCCACCAACGGCAAGGGCGGCAAGCGTCACCCGACGCTGATGGACAATGTCATCATCGGTTCGGGCGCGCAGATCATCGGCCCGATCGTGGTGGGCGAGCGTGCGCGCGTTGGCGCCAATGCGGTGGTGACCGAGGATGTGCCAGCGGGCGCGACCATGATTGGCCTCAAGGCCCGTTCAACGCTGGTGCCGGCCGAGGAGTGGATCAAGGAATTCATCCCCTATGGCACGCCCTGCGATGATCCGCCCTGCGATGACGAGGGCCGCCCGCGCCGCGATTGCGTGGAGAAGCTCGAAGCTGAGATCGCGACCCTGCGCGACGAGATGGCGGTGATGAAAGCGCTGCTTGCCGAGCGTGCTCCGGCGGTCGAAACCGCGCGCCGCCGCAAAAGCGGAACCGCTGATTGAAGCCCGGCGCACAGAGCCCCGGGTTCGCCGGACAGGTGGTGGTTGCCTTTCCCGGACGGGGGGCTGATCAGGTCGGGTTCGAACGCGCCGAGCTGATGCGGATCCTCGACCTCTATGGCCGCATGGTCGCCGCCGGAGAATGGCGCGACTACGCAATGGATTTTGACCGCCACGCCGCCAGCTTCGCCGCCTTCCGCCGCACCGCCGAACGCCCGCAAGCGCGACTGGAGAAACGCCCGGCGCTCAGGGCCAAGCAGGGGATGTGGACGCTGTTCGGCGAACACGGCCAGATCCTGAAGCGCGGCCATGACTTGGCAAATGTGCTGGCCCCGATGGAGCGGCGGCTGCTCAAGGCGGTCGAGGACTAGAGCGGTAGCGGGAAGGGGAGCGCAATGAAATCATGGATTCGCGCAGGTTTGGCGGCTGCTCTGGTCGCCGCGGTGCCCGTCCTGCCGCTCGCAGCGGGCGCAAAGTACACCGCGCAAGGGTTTGCCTTCGACGCCCAGGAGAAACCGCAAGTGGTGGTGGTGCGGCCCAGCCTGTTCATGGGCACGCTCGATTCCGCCAATCGCCAGATCGAGGACCCGGAATGGCTGGCGCAGGCGCATAGCAACTTGCAGGAAGCCTTGAAGCGTCACCCGGCGGCCAAAACCGCGCAATTGCGGTTTGATGATTGGAACGATCCTCAGAACAAGCCGCTCTCCGAAGGCTTCTGGAAGACCACGCAGTTCATCCAAAGCGATATCGTCTTCAAAGTGCCGCAAGGAAGCTTTCCCATCGCGCCGGGCGAGGATTGGCAGAAGCGTTTCAAGGGCCTGCCGAAAGGCCCTCACGCATATGCCTTGCCAATGAGCGCCGTCGAGGAAATCCGCCAGACCTACGGCGCGGCGGACTTTGCTCTGTTGATCAAGATGCACGACGCGTACACCACCGATGGCGCGAAGCTGGCGCGGTTGCTGGGTGGCATGGGGAACGTCATGTCCGACGGCGTCAATACGATGGCGCCCCCGCCCCATTTCGGCTTCTCGATGCTGGTCGATTTGCGAGATGGCAAGGTGGTTTGGTTTTTCGCCGATGGCGCCTTTGGTGGTGACCTGCGCAAAGCAGCTTCGGCCGACAAGCGAGTTGCCCAGATGCTGACGAAATGGCCCTCAGCAAACTGAGCGCGCCGCCCAAAGCAAAGGCCCGCCCCCTTGCGGGGACGGGCCTTTTTTATTGGCGTTAAGGGCGATCAGCCGCGCGCGCTGGCAGGCCCCGTGCCGGTCACCTTCTGCATCGCCTTGAGGATGTTGCCCGACTGCTCGCTGCCCGATTGCGGGGCGATCAGGTTGGTGAAGGAATTGATCTCTTCCCAGTGCGCGGCGAAGCCTTCGACGGTGCGATCGGCTTCCGGTAGCCACACGGCATCGTTCATTACGGTCCACGAGGAGTGGAACCCGCCCGCACCCGCGCCGACGATGGCGTTGGTCGGCGCGTCTTCACTGACGAGGAACAGCGCGGCCGGGACCACGTTTTCCGGCGCGAACAGCTTGAAGGCCTCTTCGGGGAACAGATCGGCGGTCATGCGGGTGCCCGCGACCGGCGAAAGGGTGTTGCAGCGCACGTTGTACTTCGCGCCTTCAAGCGCCAGCGTCTTGGTGAGGCCGGCAAGACCGAGCTTCGCCGCGCCGTAGTTGGCCTGGCCGAAGTTGCCGAACAGGCCGGTCGACGAGGCGGTCATCAGGATGCGGCCATAGCCCTGCTCGCGCATGGTTTCCCACACGGCCTTGGTGGCGAAGGCCGAGCCGGTGAGGTGCACCTTGACGACGAATTCGAAGTCGGCCGGCTCCATCTTGGCGAAGGTCTTGTCGCGCAGCACGCCGGCGTTGTTGATGAGGACGTGCACGCCGCCCCACTTTTCCTTGGCCTGGGCGACCATCGCTTCCATCTGGTCGTATTCGGTCACCGAGTGGCCGTTGGCGATAGCTTCACCGCCTGCGGCGAGGATTTCCTCGACGACCTGCGCGGCTGCATCCGAGGTGCCGGTGCCATCGCGCGAACCGCCGAGGTCATTGACGACAACCTTCGCGCCGCGACGCGCGAGTTCGAGCGCATAGGCCTTGCCGAGCCCGCCGCCGGCGCCGGTGACGATGGCGACCTTGTCCTTGAAGCTGATGGTCATGTCTGTTCTCTCCTGTGTTGCGAGAGGGCGGAGCGCTGTGCGCTTTACGCCCGCGTAAACCGATATGCGGCGCGCTGCGTGGCACTTTCGTGAGCACCTTGCAACAGCCGAACTGACAGGGTGCGATGCCGTAGGGTCAGGCTGAGGGCGAAAGCCCCGCCAGCGCGGGAATCAGCGCGTCAAACGAATCGATCACCGTGTCTGCACCCAGCTCGTGCGGGGGTCGGTCGCAATAGCCATAGGCCGCCGCGACCACCGGAACGCCCGCCGCCTTGGCCGCGCGCACATCATAGGTGGAATCGCCGATGAACACGAAGCGGCCGTCTCCGGTTGCTGCGCGCGCGGCGATGACGGGGGCAGGGTGGGGCTTGGCAAGGAATTGCCCGTCCGCGCCCTTGCCCATCGAATCGCCGCCGATCACGGTTTCGAACGCGCCGATCAGATCCAGCTGGGTGAGGACGTTGCGCGCGAAGGCTTCGAACTTGTTGGTCACCACCGCCATCCGCACGCCCTGTGCCGCGAGCTCGGCCAGCGCCTCGCGCACGCCGGGATAGGGCACGGTGTGGACCGCGTTGTGCTGCTCGTAATATCCAAGCATCGCCTTGTAGAGCCGCTTGAACTCGTCCTCGGGCAGGCCGCCTTGCGCCTCGACCGCCCGGGCCAGCATGATCTTGGCCCCGCCGCCGATCAGGTCTTTCGAGCTTTCGACCGAAACTTCCGAAAATCCGCCCAGAGTGAGCGCGTGGTTCACCGCCGCGCCCAGATCGCGGAAGGTATCGAGCAGGGTGCCGTCGAGGTCGAAACCGATGGCATCGAAGGGGATCTTGGTCATGCGCGTCTCCAGAGTTCGGGGCGGTGGCGCAGGCGACTTCAAACCGCAAGCATTTGCTGGCAGACGCGGCTTTGCTTACAGGGGGAAGCATGATCACGACGACACATCCTTTCGCTGCCATTATCCTTGCTGCGGGCAAGGGCACCCGCATGAAGAGCGACACGCACAAGGTGCTCCACAAGATCGCCGGGCAGCCGATGCTCGAACATCTGATGGCAAGCGTTGCCGAGCTGGGGCCGGAAAGGCTGGCCGTGGTTGTTGGCGCAGGGCGTGAGCAGATCGAAAAGGCGGTGGGGGACCGCGCGGTCACCTGCCTTCAGGAACCCCAGCTCGGCACCGGCCATGCAGTGCAGCAGGCTGAGGGCGCGCTGACAGGCTTCGGCGGCGATGTGCTGGTGCTCTATGGCGATGTGCCCTTCGTGAAGGCGGCAACCATGCGCGCGATGCTGGAGCGGCTCCACGGCGCCGACAGCCCGGCCGCCGTGGTGCTCGGCTTCGAGCCGGCCGATCCGCTGCACTATGGGCGGGTGATTGCCGACGATGACGGCGCCATCCTCAAGATGGTCGAATACAAGGACGCCGACGAGGGCGAGCGCGCCTGCCACCTGTGCAATTCGGGCCTGATCGCCGCGCGCGCGGCCGATCTCTTCGCGCTGCTGGCGCGGGTCGGCAACGACAACGCGCAGGGGGAGTATTACCTCCCCGATATCGTCAACATCGCGATTGCCGACGGGCGCACCTGCGCGGTGATCGTGGCCGACAGTGCCGACGAGGTAGCGGGTATCAACTCGCGCGCCGAACTCGCTGCTGCCGAAGGGCGCTGGCAGGCCGCGCGCCGTCTCCGGGCGATGGACGAAGGCGCGACCCTGATCGCGCCCGAAACGGTGTTCTTCGCCCATGACACGGTGGTGGGCCGCGATGTCACGATCGAGCCCAACGTGTTCTTCGGCCCCGGCGTCACCATCGCCGACAATGTGCTGGTGCGCGCCAACAGCCATATCGAGGGAGCCAAGCTGGCGACCGGGGTCAAGGTCGGCCCCTTCGCGCGCCTGCGCCCCGGCACGGTGCTGGAAGAGGGCAGCTTCATCGGCAACTTCGTCGAGGTGAAGAACGCTGTGCTCGCCCCCGGCGCCAAGGCCAGTCACCTGACCTATCTGGGCGATGCCACCATCGGCGAGAAGGCCAATATCGGTGCAGGGACGATCACCTGCAATTACGATGGCTATTTCAAGTATCGCACCGTGATCGGGCCGGGGGCCTTCATCGGCTCGAACTCGGCGCTGGTCGCGCCTGTCACCATCGGCGCGGATGCGATTGTTGCTGCTGGATCGACCGTCAGCCGCGATGTCGCACCCGGAGAGCTGCGGATGGTCCGCGCCGAACAGCTGGTCAAACCCGGCTGGGCCGATCGTTTCCACGACACGATGAAAAAGAAGAAGGCGGCGGAGAAGAAAGGGTGAGGGCAGCACTTGCTCTCATGGCCGTGACAATGATCGTCGCCTGCAAGGGCGAGCCGGTCGAACAGGCCGTGGCGGCCGAGCCAACTGCGACGCCCTCAGCCTCCGCCTACGTTTCTCCGGCTCTCGCCGAAGAGGTCGCCCGGCAAAAGCGAATCCACCAAGCCGCCTGCAAGCCGGACGAGACCCCGATCTTCACCTGCACCTTCGCCGACGGCAAGCGCGTCGCGGTGTGCGGCGCGGGCGAATGGCTGGGGTATTACCGCTTTGGCGGTGCCACCCCCGAACTCGAGCTATCGGGCGGGAAATACGCCAACGCGATGTATTCAGGGGGCGGTGAGGACCAGATCGCCTTCGATAACGGCGATACCCGCTACATCGTCTTCAGCCGCATGGTTCGCACCGGCTGGGACGATGAGGGCCACAATGTCCCGGCGATCAGCGACGGCGTGGTGATCGAGCGAGCGGGCAAGTTTGCCGCGATCCGGCTGTGCCATGATCCCGATGTGCTGCCCGTCCAGACCGGTGCCGCCAACGCCGTGTGGGAGGATGAGCGCGAATTGTTCACCGATGAAACCATCCGTGCGGACCCAACTGACCATGAGTAACGACCTTGCCCCCCTCGACTGCTGGCTGTGCGATCGTCCCTTGGGCGATATCGTCCAGTGGCATCACCCTGTCCCCAAGGCCAAGAAGGGCAAGCTGAAGGTGCCGATCCACCCGATCTGCCACAAGACGATCCACGCCAACTTCACCAACAACGAACTGGCGCGGATCGGCGATGATGTGACGATCATTCGCGGCCATCCGGCGATCGCCAAATTCGTCGCCTGGATCGCGAACAAGCCCGCCGATTTCGACGCGCCGACGCGGTAAGTGCCTTAACTCTTTGATGGTAAGGGGCCATCATGGACCGAAATTCACTTCCGCGTATCCACGTGCTTGGCGCGCCGCTGGTTGAAGCGTCGATCGAATTGCTCGCCGATGATGGCACTGACCTTGCCGCGCAGCTGCGCGGGTGCACGCCGACGTTGGCGCTCGGTCGGAATGACCGGCAGTTCAGCATGGATTTCTGGCCACATCTCGAGGTGCAGGGTGATGGGCTCTTCACCTCGAACCAGCATGGAAATTGGCGGGCGCCGCAAGGGCACATCAGCCTTGGCGGACCCGCTTCGGCGATGCCATCCTTTATCAGCAGCTGGACCAGTACATCCGACCGCGTGACCATCGCGAGCGAGAACGAACTCCTGGTTTCGGTTGCGCTTCGGGACACGCCCTACGTCAGCGTAGAGGGCGGTTCGCTGTACCTTTCCGGCCGTGCTGTCGAAATCGCCTACGACTTTTCGGAGCATGGCCTGACGATCGGACTGTCTGCCCGGCTTTCAGCCAATGATCGCGTGCACAAGGGCAGCGTCGAGCTCGGCGCGCAGTTGCGGGTGCAATGCCTTGTGCCTGACAACGCGCTGCCGTTTCTTGGCTTTTCATCTCGCAAAGCGCAGGCGACTACGGTCGAGATCGAGGGCTGGCAGCCTCGCCAGACAAGCATCGGCGATCTTGCGACAACCGGCAGTGGGATCGCCGCGCGCGGCACCCTTGACTGGAATAACCCCCAAAGCCGGCATCCCAGCCCGACCGGCCCATGGGTGTCGTGTGGCATCGAGAAACACAGCATGTCGCTCAAGCCGGTCAAGCGGGTTGCCCGGCTGGCGACGGGCTTGGCGCGGTATGCGGGGGCAGAAGGTATTCTCGAATTGATGATCGGCGCGGCCCATTTCGAGGCTGCGCTGAACAACCGAGGCCGTGCGCGAATGGCCTTCACTGGCCCCGGCATCGGCTTTGTCGACGGGGTGACGACCTGGCCAATGGAACAGGGCGGGCCAAAACCCCAGGCATTCGAACGGCTGGTGATCGACCTGGAGAAGGCGGCTGCGGGCTTGCGCATCGTGGGCGAAGGCTTGGTCGGGCCGGGCGGTGATCTCGGAACCGACGTCCACTTTGACCTGATGATCCCCGCACTATGGCTGAGGCTCAAAGGCTATCGGTTCTAGATCCCGCTCGGCCCCGATGTCAGAAGGGGCCGCACTGCCCCTTCGCCGCCATCGCCAAGGCACCGATGCGCCAGGACAGCCTTACGCGTCCTGCATCCGGGCGACTTCGCCGCCAGCTGCGACATAATCGCGTTCCCACTGCTCGAACTCGCTGCGGCTCAGGAGATAGCGTTCGCGTGCTTCGTGGAAGCTGATCGCCTGTTCGCGCACCGCCCGCACGACATCGTCCTTCCGCGCCTTCGACCAGTGGACGCGGTGGCTCTGGGGCAAGCCGTAACGCTTGATCGCGTCGGCAATCGAGATGTCTCTGGGATAGGCCATTGCTCAGCTCCTCGTGTGTGCTCGTCATCGCCCCCGATGGGCTGAATCTTGACGGGCAGGCTTAACGAGGGGCTGAGGGACATGGTTAAATCAGCGTTGAGGACCTCTCCCGTGCGCTGCGCGCGACGAGTTGAGCGCAAAGTGTCGGCTTGTTTTACAGGTAGTTGCGTTGACTTTTGGCACTAACGCAAACGGGGCGATTCCCGCGAAGGAATCGCCCCGTCTGTGTGCCTTGCGGGCGCCTTTTCTAAAGGCGCGTCACTTGCTCCGGGCGTCCATCAGACGCTGCATCAGATAGATGAACTGGAGCGCCTGAAGCTTCGCGCGCTGGTCGTTGTCGACCCCGCCCGAATGGCCGCCGGTGGTATCCTCGAAGTAGTAATAGGGCTGGCCCAGTTCCTTGAGCCGTGCCGCCCCCTTGCGCGCGTGCGCGGGGTGGGTGCGGTCGTCGGCGGTCGAGGCCCACAGGAACGGCGCGGGATACTCAACCCCCGCGACGATCTTCTGGTAGGGCGAATAGCCCTCGATCCACTTGCGCTGTTCGGGAATGCGCGGATCGCCATATTCGCCGATCCACGAAGCCCCGCGCCCGATCAGGTGATAGCGCAGCATATCGAACAGCGGGATCTGGACGATCGCCGCGCCCAGCAGGTCGGGCCGCTGGGTGAAGAAGGTGCCGACCAGCAGCCCCCCTTGCGAGCCGCCCTGGATGCCGAGGTGCTGCGGCGAAGTGAAGCCGCGCTTGACCAGATCCTCGCCGACCGCGATGAAATCGTCCCAGGTGCGCTGCTTGTTCTCGCGGATCGCGGTCTGGTGCCAGTTCGGCCCGAACTCGCCGCCGCCGCGCAGGTTGGCGAGGACATAGGCGCCGCCCTTTTCGACCCACAGCTTGCCGGTCGAACCGAGATAGGCGGGCAGGCGGGGGACCTGGAAGCCGCCATAGCCGGTCAGCAGCGTGGCGGTGGAGCCATCGGCCTTCATCCCCTTGGGCTTGACGATGAAGTAGGGGATCTTGGTCCCGTCCTTGCTCACCGCCTCGTGCTGTTCGACATCCATGCCCGCCGGATCGAAATAGGCCGGGCTGGTCTTGAGTACCGCCGGCGCCGTCGTGCCATCGGTGTAATAGAGCGTGGTCGGCTCGAGGAAGCCGCTCACGGTGTACATGATCTGGTCGGTTTCGTCAGACGAGGCGGCGATGCCGATCGTCGCATTGTCGGGCAGCGGCACTTGCTTGGATGCCCACTTGCCATCGGCGAAGTTGAACTTCAGCACCTTGCCCACGACGTTGTCGAGCAGCGACACATAGAGCCCGCCTGCGGTAACCGTGCTGCCCTGCTTGGTCTGGCGGTAGCCCGGCGCCCACACCAGCGCCTTCTTGGCGCCGTTGGGGTCCTTCTTCCATTCCGCCAGATTGACCGCGACGAGGCTGTCGGCGGGGAAGGTCTGGTCGCCGACCGTCCAGTCGACATCGGGCGAGAACAGCATGTGCCCGTCGACGATGCCGACCGGGTTCGCCTTGGTGGGAAGCTCGAGCTGGAGCCACTGGCCGTCCTTCCAGACATACCACAGCCGCTCGTGGAAGCTGATCCCGCGATAGGCGATGCGCGCGTGGATCACGCTGTCATTGTCGCGCAGCAGCGCCGCGCCGGACGAGACGTCCTTGGCATCGCCGCGGAAGATTTCCGGCGCATCGGCAATGGCGGTGCCGCGCTTCCATTCGCGAGTGGTGAAGGGGTATTCGCTCTCGGTCAGCGTTCCTTCGCCGAAGTCGCGGCTGACGAGCAGGGTGTTCTCGTCCACCCACTCGATGCCGCCCTGGCTCTTGCTGCCCAGCACAAAGCCGCCTTCGACGAATTGCTTCTTCGCCATGTCGAATTCGCGCATGATGGTGGCATCCTCGCCGCCGTCCGAGAGCGCGATCATGCACTTGTTCATCGCCGGGGGCAGGCAGGACGAGCCCTGATAGACCCACTCCTTGCCCTCCGCCTTGGCGAGCGCATCGACATCGAGGATCACTTCCCATTCCGGCTTGTCGGTGCGGTAGCTTTCAAGCGTGGTGCGGCGCAGAATGCCCTTGGGGTTCGTCTTGTCCTGCCAGAAATTATACAGGCCGTCGGGGCGGAAGCTGACGAAGGGGATGCGGTCGTTGCTGTCGAAGATCGCCAGCGCTTCGGCCTTGAGCTGCGCGTAACGCGGATCGGCCTCGAACGCGGCGAGGGTGCGCGCGTTCTCCTTGGCCACCCAGTCGAGCGCCTCGGGGCTGCGGGCTTCTTCAAGGAAGATGTACGGATCCTGCTCGGGGCCGGGGACGCCGTCGCCGGGGGCTTCCTGCGCCGAAGCGCCGGTTGTTGATGCGATTGTCATTGCGAGAGCCAGTGCGAATGTGGAGACAAGTTTCAAGCGTCCTCTCCTCAAGGAAGTGCAGGCCGGTGTTGTGGCGAGCGGGACGCGGAAAGGGAAGGGGATTCAAACAAAAAGGGCGGACCAATGGCCCGCCCTCTTGTGTTTCTCATTGTCGAAAACGTCAGCCTTCGACGTGCTCGGCGAGCACGGTGAGGCCCTTTTCGTTGACCTCGGCAAAGCCGCCGCGCACCTGGATCACTTCCGGCGCGCCGGTGGCGCTGGTGTAGACCTGCACCGCACCGTCGCGGATGGTGCTCATGAAGGGCGCATGGCCTTCCAGCACGCCGAATTCGCCTTCGGTGCCGGGGACGACCACCATGTGGACGTCTTCCGAACGGACGAGCTTGGCAGGCGTGACGAGTTCGAAGTGGAGGGGCATGATGACTTAAGCCTCTTCAGCCATCTTCTTGGCCTTCTCGACCACCTGGTCGATCCCGCCGACCATGTAGAAGGCCTGCTCCGGCAGATGGTCGTATTCACCATCGACCACCGCCTTGAAGCTCTTCACGGTGTCTTCGATCTGCACGAAGCAGCCGGGGATGCCGGTGAACACTTCGGCGACGTGGAACGGCTGGCTGAGGAACTTCTGCAGCTTGCGCGCGCGGGCGACGGTCAGCTTGTCCTCTTCCGACAGTTCGTCCATCCCGAGAATGGCGATGATGTCCTGCAGCGACTTGTACTTCTGCAGGGTTTCCTGAACGCGGCGAGCGGTTTCGTAGTGCTCTGCACCCACGACGCGCGGTTCGAGAACGCGGCTGGTCGAGTCCAGCGGGTCCACCGCCGGGTAGATGCCGAGTTCCGAAATCGCACGGCTCAGCGTGGTCGTCGCGTCAAGGTGTGCGAACGAGGTCGCCGGCGCCGGGTCGGTAAGGTCGTCCGCGGGCACGTAGATCGCCTGCACCGAGGTAATCGAGCCCTTGGTGGTCGAGGTGATGCGCTCCTGCAGCTTGCCCATGTCGGTGGCGAGGGTCGGCTGGTAGCCCACCGCCGAAGGAATACGGCCGAGCAGCGCCGACACTTCCGAACCCGCTTGGGTGAAGCGGAAGATGTTGTCGACGAAGAACAGCACGTCCTGGCCTTCCACGTCGCGGAAGTATTCCGCCATGGTCAGGCCCGACAGAGCGACGCGGGCACGGGCGCCCGGGGGCTCGTTCATCTGGCCGAACACGAGCGCCACCTTGGAGCCTTCCGAGGTCGCATTGCCATCGGCGTCCTTGGCGATAACGCCGGCGTCGAGGAATTCGTGGTAAAGGTCGTTCCCCTCGCGGGTACGCTCACCCACGCCGGCGAACACCGACACGCCGCCGTGGCCCTTGGCGATGTTGTTGATCAGTTCCTGGATCAGCACGGTCTTGCCGACGCCCGCGCCGCCGAACAGGCCGATCTTGCCGCCCTTCGCGTAAGGCGCGAGGAGGTCGATCACCTTGATGCCGGTTACAAGGATCGCCGCTTCGGTCGACTGATCGACGAAGGCCGGAGCTTCGGCATGGATCGGGGCGGTGGTTTCCGCGCCGATCGGACCACGCTCGTCGATCGCTTCGCCGACGACGTTCATGATGCGGCCCAGAACCTTCGGGCCGACCGGCACCGAGATCTGCGCGCCGGTGTTGATCACTTCGCTACCGCGGGTCAGGCCCTCGGTCGCGTCCATCGCGATCGTGCGAACGGTGCTTTCGCCGAGGTGCTGGGCGACTTCGAGCACCAGCGTCTTGTCGCCGTTCTTGGTTTCAAGCGCGGTGAGGATCGCCGGCAGTTCGCCTTCGAACTGCACGTCGACGACGGCGCCGATGACCTGCGAAATGGTGCCGTTGGTGGTCTGGTTGAGCACCGGGGCAGGCGCCTTCTTGCGGGTGGTGGTCTTGGCTGCGGTTGCCATGTCTTGTTCCTTAGCCTTCGATTAGAGCGCTTCTGCGCCCGTGTTTAAGTTGTTGCTACAGCGCTTCCGCGCCAGCAATGATTTCAATGAGTTCGGTGGTGATCGCGGCCTGACGGCTGCGGTTGTACTGGATGGTCAGCTTCTGGATCAGCTCGCCCGCGTTGCGCGTGGCGTTGTCCATCGCGGTCATCGAGGCGCCCTGTTCGGAAGCCTCACGCTCGAGCAGCGCGCCGAACAGCTGGGTGCGCACGTAGCGCGGCAGCAGCTCTTCGAGGATTTCCTCTTCGCCCGGCTCGTAATCGACCACGGCATCGGCCGAAGCCGCCTTGTCGGGGGCGGGGACGGGGATCAGCTGATTGATCGTCGGATCCTGCGCCAGCGCCGACTTGAAGGTCGGGTAGATCAGGTGCGCAACGTCAAATTTGCCAGCCTCGAACATCGCGATGAGCTCGTTCGTGATCGCTTCGGCCTCGGTGAAACCCGGGGTCTTGACGGCGCTGGTGTCGAAGCCCTCGCCGATCAGGTTCGGGAATTCGCGCTTCAGCGGCGCGCGGCCCTTCTTGCCGACGAGGTAGAATTCGACCGTCTTGCCAGCCGCCTGCAACTCGCGCGCCTTGAGCTTGGCAGCCTTGACGAGGTTCGAGTTGAGACCGCCACACAGCCCCTTGTCGGTGTTGACCACGACGAGGAGGTTGCGCTTGTCACTGCCCGTACCGGCCAGCAGCTTGGGCGCGGAATCACCCGACACCTTGCTTGCCAGCGAGGCCATCACCGCAGCAAGGCGCGAGGCGTAGGGCCGGCCGGCCTCGGCCGCAGCCTGGGCACGGCGCAGCTTGGCCGCCGCGACCATCTGCTTGGCCTTGGTGATCTTCTGGGTCGACTTGACCGAGTTGATCCGGCCCTTGAGTTCCTTGAGTGAGGGCACGTCAGGGCGTCCTTACGCGAACTGCTTGGCGAAAGCTTCGAGCGCGGCCTTGGTCTTGTCAGCCACGTCGCCTTCGAACTTCTTCGAGGTGCGGATCTCGGCCAGCACGGCACCGTGTTCGCGGCGCATGTAGTCGAGCATCTGGCTCTCGTAGTCGTTGACGCGGTTGACCGGGATCGCGTCGAGGAAGCCGTTGGTGCCGGCATAGATCGACACGGTCTGCTCTTCGAACGGCATCGGCGAGAACTGCTTCTGCTTCAGCAGCTCGGTCAGGCGCGCACCGCGGTTGAGCAGCTTCTGCGTCGCGGCGTCGAGGTCCGAGCCGAACTGCGCGAAGGCCGCCATTTCGCGGTACTGAGCGAGGTCGAGCTTCATCGAACCCGAGACCTTCTTCATCGCCTTGGTCTGGGCGGCACCGCCGACGCGGCTCACCGAGAGACCGACGTTAATCGCCGGACGGATGCCCTGGTAGAACAGGCCGGTTTCGAGGAAGATCTGGCCGTCGGTGATCGAGATCACGTTGGTCGGAATATAGGCCGACACGTCGCCCGCCTGGGTTTCGATGATCGGCAGCGCGGTGAGCGAGCCGTGGCCGTTTTCCTCGTTCATTTTCGCAGCGCGCTCGAGCAGGCGGCTGTGGAGATAGAACACGTCGCCCGGGTAGGCTTCGCGGCCCGGAGGACGACGCAGCAGCAGCGACATCTGACGATAGGCGACGGCCTGCTTCGAAAGGTCGTCGTACACGATCACGGCGTGCATGCCGTTGTCGCGGAAGTATTCGCCCATCGCGCAGCCGGTGTAGGGCGCGAGGTACTGGAGCGGAGCGGGCTCCGAAGCGGTCGCGGCGACGACGATCGAATATTCCATCGCGCCGTTTTCTTCGAGCTGCTTCACGATCTGGGCAACGGTCGAACGCTTCTGGCCGACCGCGACGTAGACGCAGTAGAGCTTCTTCTTCTCGTCGTCGCCCGCGTTGACGTCCTTCTGGTTGATAAAGGTGTCGATGGCGACGGCGGTCTTGCCGGTCTGGCGGTCACCGATGATCAGCTCGCGCTGGCCGCGGCCGACGGGAACGAGCGCGTCAACCGCCTTGAGGCCGGTCTGCACGGGCTCCGACACGGATTCGCGCGGGATGATGCCCGGTGCCTTCACTTCGACGCGGCTGCGCTTTTCGGCGACGATCGGGCCCTTGCCGTCGATCGGGTTGCCGAGCGCGTCGACCACGCGGCCGAGCAGGCCCTTGCCGACCGGCACGTCCACGATGGTGCCGGTGCGCTTGACGACATCGCCTTCCTTGATTTCGGAGTCCGAGCCGAAGATCACGACGCCGACATTGTCGGCTTCGAGGTTGAGCGCCATGCCCTGCACCCCGTTGGCGAATTCGACCATTTCACCGGCCTGCACCTGATCGAGGCCGTGGATACGGGCGATCCCGTCACCCACCGACAGCACGGTGCCGGTTTCGCTGACTTCGGCCTCGGTGCCGAAATTGGCGATCTGGTCCTTGATGACCTTCGAGATTTCTGCGGCGCGGATTTCCATGGTTCTTCCTTTAAGCCTTCATGGCCTGGGCAAGCGAGTTGAGACGGGTGCGGATCGAGGCATCGATGCGGGTCGATCCGATGGTAACGACAAGGCCGCCGAGCAGGTCGGGATCGACCTTGGCGGAAAGCATGACCGTGCGCCCTTCGCGTGCGGTCAGCTTGGTCTTCAATGCGGCGATCTGGTCGTCGCTGAGCGGGTGCGCGCTGGTGACAGTGGCGGTCACTTCGCCGCGCTGGGCAGCGGCGATCGCCTTGAAGGCGGCGATGGTCGCCGGCAGCTTGGCAAGGCGGCGGTTGCTGGCCAGCACACCGAGGAAATTGGAAGTGAGGTCCGAAAGCTTGAGCTTCTTGGCCACGGCCGCCATCGCCTTGCCGGCAACGTCGCGGCCCAGCTGCGGATTGGTGGTCAGCGCCACAAGATCGCCCGATTCGTTCAGGGCAGCGCCCAGCGTCTCGAGGTCCTTTTCGACCGCGGTCACCTTGCCGGTTTCGGCAGCGAGATCGAACAGGGCCGAGGCATAGCGTCCAGCCAGGCTAGCCTTGATACCGGCGGAAATATCCACGCGCTTGCAATCCTCTCGGAAGCTAAAAAGGGTAATGCTTGGGCCTTGGGAGTGGGGCGAGCGCAAGGGCTGCCCTCAAGGTTGGCGCGCGCCTAGCAATTGATTCCCGCCAGCGCAAGCCGCTGGGCGGGATTTGTGCAGGTGCGAGAAGAAAGTCGGTCAGTGCCGGGCCGTGCTCGGCGCTTCCCGGGCGGCTTGCGAGGCCTGATAATCAAGATAGCGAAGCACCATCCGGCCACCGGCAAGCAGCACCAGCACCGCGGCGACCAGCACGAGCCACCTTTTAGCGCTCACCGCGCGTCGACCCTGGCAGAGCAGCTGTAGACCAGCCGTTCGTTGGGGCGATCGGGCAGGCCTGCGATCAGTGCCGATTGCTGCTCGCCCAGCGTGCGTGCACCATCGCTCACCCCGCAGGACGGCGGCGTGTAGGCGGCGCGGGCCTCGCGCGCGGCGGATAGAGCGGTCTGGCCCAACAGATAGCGGTCGGTGCGCAGGGTGCGGGTCTCGGGATCATAGGTGTTGACCGCGACCGCGGCATCATCCTGCGCGGCGAACACCCGCTGCCATTCGCCGCCTTGTCCAAGGCCATATTGCGTGCGCCCGTTGACGCAGCCGTCCGCCGTCCACTCGAAGGCGACATCATCGGTGCGGGCCGAAGTGACGCGGCTGCGTTCGGGCACCAGCGTGCAGATAAGCGCACCCTCGGCGGCGAGCGAGGGGTTGGCGCTGTCGGTGCTGCCCGGCGCTGCGCGGCCTTCGGCCTCGGCGACCGCGGCAGCAACCCGGTCCTCGATCGCGTCGAGGCCGGGGCGGGTGACCCAGAGAAGGATCGCCGCGAGCAGCGATATGCCCGCCAGCGCGGCGGCGATTCCGGCGTGCTTGCGGCGCTGCCTATCTCCGCGCCACACGGCAGCGGCATAGGCCCCGCCAACTGCGCCGAGCAGGGCGATCAGTGCGAGGGCCATCGCATTCTCACGCTCGCCCAGCACGTCCATCTGCGCCTTGAGTCGCGCGGTCTCGCGCACTTCGCGCAAGCTTTCGGCCCGTTCCGCCATGCGCTGGCGGGCGGCGCTCTGTTCGGCTTCGAGCCGCTGGCGTTCCTCGGCGTTCAACTCGTCGATCGAGCGGCAGGGCAGGGCGTTGGTGACGGGCTCCACCCCGTTGCTGCGCAGGAACGGCAGCAGTTCGCGCAAGGAGACGGCGAAGTAGAACTCCGCATCGCCGCTCGCCGAATCCGCGCTGAAGCTGTTGACCCCGATCACCCGTCCGCAGGGATCAAGCAGCGGCCCGCCCGAATTGCCGCGTGCAATGGGTGCGGTGTGGAGGATCGTGTCGAACTGCCGGCTGGGCCGCTCGCCCGACAGGAATCCGCGTGATTTTACAGGCGGCTGTGCGCGGAAAATATCATTGATACCAAGGCCTTGGGCAAGATCGACGTTCATCGGATAGCCCACGGCCGACACCTCGCCGAGATTTCCGCTCACCCCCGATGCGAGCGCCAGCGGCGGCAGGCGCAGGCTCCCCCGCGCAATCTCCAGCAGCGCCAGATCGTTGCGCGGGGACACTGCGATTACCCGCGCAAACGCCCCGCCATCACCTTCGCTCGGCACGATCCCGATCCGCAGCGTATCGTCCTGCAACGCCTCGGTGACGACATGGGCGTTGGTGACGATGCGGGTGGGGCTGACGGCAAAGCCGGTGCCGTGGCTGATCGGCGCAGGATCGCCGCCGTCCTCGCCGATGATCACCACCCGCACCACGCCGCGCGCGGCGGCCTCGACATCGCCGGGATCGGCGGCGGCGGGGGCGCTGGGTAAGGCGAGGACGATGAGGACGAGAGCAATGAGGCGACGCAACATGGCGCGGGTTATAACCACTTTTCGCGGCCATGCGACATTGAACGCAAACTCCGGGGGTGCAGGCTGGGGGCAGGTGTGGCAAATTGTTCCACGTGGAACATTTTCAGAACATCACCGATGACGATCGCTGGCGGATCGCACAGGCCAAGGACCGGCGGTTCGACGGCGCGTTTGTCACCGGCGTTCATTCGACCGGCATCTATTGTCGCCCCTCGTGCCCGGCGCGGATGCCGCTGCGCAAGAATGTGCGCTTCTACGCAACCTCGAAAGATGCTGAAGAAGCGGGATTAAGGCCTTGTAAACGCTGCTCTCCCAACACGCAAAGCGCCGAGGAGGCCTGCGTGCTCGCCGCGATTGCCGCGATCCGGGCCGAGGTGGAGGCGGGCGGCACGATGACGCTCGAGGCGCTGTCCGATCTCACCGGCTATGCCCCCACGCACTTCCAACGGCTGTTCAAACGCACGGTCGGCATGAGTCCCGCCGCCTTTGCCAGAGCACTGCGCGAAGAGCGGGTGCGCGAGGCGCTGAGCCGTGGCTTGAACGTGACCGAAGCCCTGTCTAGCGCGGGCTACGGGGGGTCTAAACAGTTCTACGAAAGCACGAAAGGCAGGCTGGGCATGAACCCGAGTGACTGGAGCAAAGGCGGCGCGGGCCGCGTGGTCAACTGGGCAGTGCTGCCGACCTCGCTCGGGCCGATGCTGGTCGCCGCGACCGACAAGGGCGTGTGCTGCCTCGCCTTCGGAGAGGGCGAGCCGGAACTCGCCGCACGCTTCCCCAAGGCGCAGCTGGTGCCCGCCGGCGAGGATTTCCGCGCGCTGTTCGCGGCGGTGGTGGAGGCAGTGGAACAACCCGGCCCGGGCAGCGCCGCGATCCCGCTCGACGTGAAGGGCACCGCCTTCCAGCAACGCGTATGGGAAGAACTCCGCCGCATCCCGCACGGCGAAACCAGGTCGTATGGCGAGTTGGCAGCGGCGCTCGGCAATCCCAAAGCGAGCCGCGCGGTAGGCGGGGCGAACGGGGCGAACAATGTCGCGGTGCTGATCCCCTGCCACAGGGTGATCGCGGCGGATGGCACGCTGGGCGGCTATGCCTACGGGCTGGAGATCAAGGCGGAGTTGTTGCGGCGGGAGGGGGTTTGAGGGGTAAGTTGCTTTGATCGCAAGGTCTTGGCATTACTGCTTGAATGACCGAAATCGAACGCAGCAAGTGGCCGCCGCCCGAAGATGATGCGATGTTGCCCTGGTATAAGGGCGTGTTCGATGCGGGCTTTATCGCGCTGCATCCCTTCTTCACGGTCGAGGGTCTTGACCCTTCCGCCTGTGTTCACGGCACGATGGTGTTCGCCCGCTCGGAGATGCCTGAAGGCGCAAGCCTTCTCGAATGGATGGACGAAGAGGGGGCTGCGCGGCGTGAGGGCAAGGAGGTGCAGAGCGGTTCCATGCCGGGTATTGCAAAAGGATTCGGCCGCCCGATCGGTTGGGGCAAAATCCTCGCCACGCTCGGGATGAATGATCACTGCATGCTCGATTGTGCATTGCGCACTGACATCAAGGGCCTGCGCAAGGAATTTGCAGATGAAGTCGCGGCCCGAAGGCTGACGGACTATTGTGCTCGTGAGAAGATTTTTCTCCCCACCGAAGGCGTGATCCAGCCGCTGATGGAAGCCTCGCTGATCGCCATGCTGCGCCGCGCAGGGATTAGCGAGGTGATCCTCTCTAACGAGTTTGGCGATGAAGAAAGGCTGATGCCACTTGACGCGCTGGAGGACGAGGAACCGTGGGATTTGCGGGATGACCTTCCCAAATGGGGCGTACGCCGGATCATCGCGCCCGACCGCTCGCTGCTGGTTTGGGTGCACTGGGACAGCTTTTATACCGCAATCTTCGGTACCCGGGCGCGGCTGGAAGCTGCGCGACCAGAAGAAGGCTTCGAGGGCTTCTGGTGCACGCCAGCCACGACGACCTATTGGCTGCTCGAGGAGGCTGTACCGCTGGCAGGCGGAAGGGTCTGAAGAAGCGGGACCCCGGGTCAAGCCCGGGGCGACGTTGTCAATCCAGCTTCGGCGGCATCCCCGGTTCGCATTTCGCCATTGCGGCCTGATAGGCGGGCCGTTCGCCGATGCGCTTCAGGTAGGCCTTGAGGTTCGGCAGGTGGTCGATGCTCATGCCGCTCATTGCGCGGCTGGTGGTGAGCTGGAAGCCCATCATGATGTCCGCCGTAGTGAGCTGCGAACCGCCGAAATAGTCCGCTTCGCCCAGCCGCTTTTCGACGATCGCCCAGCCTTTGGCCACACGGTCGGCGACGAAGGGCGGCAGTTCGGTCGCGCCCATGAACTGCGCCACCAGCGCCATCATGCCGTTGGTCATGAAGGTCGCGTTGGCCCAGTGGTAGTAGAACAGGTGGTCGGCAAAGTCGGGATGGTCCACTCCCGGCACCAGCGCCGTGCCGGGCGCATACTTCGCCACGATGTAATCCATGATCGCGCCGCTTTCGCCCAGCACCAGATCGCCATCGGTGATGACGGGCGCAATGCCCATCGGGTGCAGCGCCTTGTATTCATCAGGAGCCAGACGATTATCGGTGCGGCGGGTGTAGAGCTTGAGGTCGTATGCGATCCCCAGCTCCTCGGCGAGCCAGACGATGCGTTCGGATTGCGACAGGCGCAGGTGGTGGATGGTCAGCATGGCTCTCTCCCCTCAGTGTGTCGCGCCCATCCTTCACGCGCAGGCACGAGAGAGTCGAGGAATTTTTCGGCGCTTTCCAGATATTCACGCTGCTTGGCCGCGCCCATGCGGTCCCAGGTGGCATAGATGCGGCCGATGCGGTGGTTGCTTTCGAGCGCCAAGCGGTTGGCATCCATGAAGTGCCAGTAGAGCGGGTTGAAGGGGCAGGCGTTCGGCCCCGTCTTCTGCGCGACCTTGTAGCGGCAGCCGCCGCAGTAGTTCGACATCTTGTTGATGTAGTTGCCGGACGCCGCATAGGGCTTGGTCGCCAGCCGGCCGCCATCGGCATAGAGCACCATGCCCGCCACATTGGGCAGCTCGACCCATTCGAAGGCATCGGCGTACACCGCGAGATACCAGTCGGCGACTGCCCGCGGATCGATCCCGGCGATCAGGCAGAAATTGCCGAGTACCATCAGCCGCTGGATGTGGTGCGCGTGGGCATCCTCGCGGGTGGTGCGGATGCAATCGGCAAGGCAGCGCATGTCGGTCTCGCCGGTCCAGAAGAAGTCGGGCAGCGGGCGGTGGGCCTTGAGTTCATTGGCTTCGGCCAGTCCCGGCATCTGGTGCCAGTAGAACCCGCGCACATATTCGCGCCAGCCGATGATCTGGCGGATGAACCCCTCGACCGAATTCAAGGGTGCGCGGCCGGCGCGGTATTCGGCCTCGGCGCGTTGGCACAGTTCGAGCGGGGTGAGCAGACCGATATTGAGGCTGGTCGATAGCATCGAGTGGTAGAGGTCGTCCTCTCTATGCAGCATCGCGTCCTGATAGGGGCCGAACAGGGCGAGGCGTCGGGCGAAGAAGGCCTCGGCGGCCTCCAGCGCCTCGGCGCGGGTGACGGGCCAGCCGAAGGGTTCAAGATCGCCGAAGTGATCGGGGAAGCGCGCCCCCACCAGCGCGATCACTTCCTGCGTGATGGCATCGGGGGTGAACTTCGGCGTCGGCGGTGCCTTGAGGCCTTCCTTCGGCGGTTCGCGGTTTTCAGCATCGAGGTTCCACACGCCGCTGGTGGGCTTGTCGCCCTCCATCAGGAGGCCTGTCTTGCGGCGCATCTCGCGGTAGAAATACTCCATCGTCAGGTGCTTGCGCCCGTCGGCAAAGGCGCGGAAGTCGGCGTGGGTGGCGATGAAGCGGGTGTCAGCGAGGATGCTGACAGGGCAGGGGAAGCGGCCCTCCCATTCGCACATCGCCTGAGCAACACGCCATTCACCGCTTTCGGTGACGCGCACTTCGGACGGGGCATGGCGTTCCACCGCGCGGGCGACTTCACCGGTGAAGCTGCCGGTGTTAGCCGGATCGTCCAGCCGCACGTAATCGACCTGCCAGCCCTCGGCGCGCAGCTCTTCGGCGAAGTGGCGCATCGCGGCGAAGATCAGCACGATCTTTTGCTTGTGGTGCTTCACGTAAGTCGCCTCGTCCCACACCTCCATCATCAGGATGCGGGTGTTTTCGGGGGTGAGGCCGTCAAGGCTGGAGAGGCTGCGCGACAATTGATCGCCGAGGATCGGCACGAGAACGGGGCGGGTCATGGGTGGGTTACGCCGGGCACCCCGGTTTGGTTTCGTCAGACGAAGGAATAGGGATCGATATCCACGCCCACCCTTACGCCGGGGGCGAATTGCACAGCTCCGATCCAGTCGCGCAAGGCGGCTTGCAGATTGGCGCTGCGCTTGGCGTTGACGAGGAAGCGGTAGCGGTAGCGTCCGCGCAGCAGCGCCAGCGGGGCAGGGGCAGGGCCGAGGATCTGGACATCGGGCAGGCGCGGGCGCTTGTCGCCCAATCGTGCGGCAGCCTCGCGCGCTTCCTTCTCGTCCTCGGAGGAGAGGATGATCGCCGCCCAGCGCCCGAACGGCGGAGCATTGGCATCGCGGCGCGCGGCGGTTTCGGCTGCGTAGAACCCGTCGCGGTCACCATCCGCCAGCGCGGCGATCACGGGGGCATCGGGGTGGCGGGTCTGGATCAGCACCTCGCCCGGCTTGGCCCCGCGCCCCGCACGGCCCGCGACCTGCGCGATTTGCGAGAAGGTGCGCTCGCCCGCGCGCAGATCGCCGCCCTCGAGGCCCAGATCGGCATCGACCACGCCCACCAACGTGAGATCGGGGAAGTGGAAGCCCTTGGTCACCAGCTGCGTGCCGATGATGATGTCGATGGCTTTGCCTTCCGCCTGCGCGATGAACTCCGCCGCGCGGTCGGGGGTGTTTAGGGTGTCCGAGGTTGCCACCGCCACGCGCGCTTCGGGAAACAGCTCGGCGACTTCGGCCGCGATCCGTTCCACGCCGGGGCCGCAGGCCACCAGACAATCGCTCTCCCCGCATTCGGGGCAGGCATCGGGCACTCGCGTTTCGAACCCGCAATGATGGCAGGCGAGGCGGGCGGAGAGGCGATGCTCGACCAGCCATGCGCTGCACGAGGGGCATTTGAAGCGGTGCCCGCAATTCCTGCAAAGCGTCAGCGGCGCATAGCCGCGGCGATTGAGGAACAGCAGCGATTGCTCGCCCTTTTCCAGCCGGTCGCGCAGGGCATCGATCAGCGGCCCAGCGAGCCAGCGCTGGCTCCCCGGCTTTTCTTGCGTAAGGTTGATGAGCCGCACGCTCGGCAGGCTCGCCCCGCCGAAACGGCTCGGCAGGTCGAGCTTCTCGTAAACCCCCTGCGTCGCCATGTGCAGGCTTTCAAGCGCGGGGGTGGCGCTGGCGAGCACCACCGGCACGCCTTCGAACCGCGCGCGCATCACCGCCACGTCGCGGGCGTTGTAGCGCACCCCGTCATCCTGCTTGAAGCTGATCTCGTGCGCTTCATCGACCACGATCAGCCCGAGATTGTCATAGGGCAGGAACAGCGCCGAACGCGCGCCGACCACGACCTGCGCGGAACCATCGGCAATCGCCCGCCATGCGCGGCGGCGCTCGGTCGATTTCAATGAGGAATGCCACAGCACCGGCGCCGCCCCGAAGCGCGCGGCAAAGCGGCTGAGGAAGTTCTCGGTCAACGCGATTTCTGGGAGCAGGACGAGCACCTGTCGCCCCATCCTGAGAGCTTCAGCGACAGGCTCGAAATAGGTTTCGGTCTTGCCCGAACCGGTCACCCCGTCGAGCAGGAAGGGGGCAAAGGCGCGCGCCTCAACCGCCGCCACCAGCCGCGCGGCGACGGCGGATTGTTCGGGAGAGAGGCCGGGCTGGTCGTGATCGGGATCGGCGGACGGGTAGGGGCGATCGATGTTGACCGTCACCGGCTCGATTACCCCCTGATTGACGAGCCCGCGCAGCACCCCTTCGGAAACGCCCGCGATCCCCGACAGTTCGCGCATCGTGCCCTGTTCGCCCTCGAGCGCCTCGATTGCGGCAAGGCGCTGGGCGGTCATGCGTTCGGGGATGCCGCCCGAGAGGCGATATTCGGTCATCACCGCCGGGCCGCCCAAGGCTCCGCCGCTCGCCAGCGTCATGCGGGCAACGCTGGCGAGGGCTGCGCAGTAATAGTCGGCGGTCCATTCGATCAGGCGGCGCAGCGGGGCCGGGATCGGCGGCACGGGCAGCACTTCAAGGATCGGGCGCAGCCGCTCGAAGGCGATTTCCTCGCCCGGCAGGCGGCCCTCGTCCCACACGATGCCGGTCACCTTGCGCGGCCCCAGCGGGGCGATCACCACGCTTCCCGCAGGCGCGTCCACTCCCTCGGGCAGCCGGTAATCCAGCGGGCCGAGCGCGGCGTTGAGGACAAGCAGGCGGATGCGGTTCATCGTAGCGCCATATGGGGGGCGGCATGATGATCGGGCAAGCTTGGAGACCCCAAAAAGATGTCCGCAATCACCACCTTCACGCCCACCCGCCGCGCGCTGCTGACCGGAGCCGCAGGAGCGGCCACGCTGGCGTTGCTGCCCGGATGCGCGAGCACCGGCGGGTTCAGCATGGTCGAAGCGGTGCGCCGTCTGCTGCTGCGCGCCTCGGAAAACGCCTTTGCCCGCCTGACCGAACCCGGCGGGTTCTGGGACGAGCAGGTCGCGCGGATCGGGCTGGAGAATTTCCTCGGCGCGCGGGGCAACACACTCTCGCGCATCCTCACCTCCTCGCTGTTCAAGGACCGGCTGGAGGAGCGATTCGCTACCTTCGCGATTGATGCGAGCTATCGCGCCGCGCCGGTCGTGACCGAGGCGGTCGAGGTAATCGGCTTTGCCAACGCGCTCGAACTGGTGCGCGGCGGGCCTTCGGCAGCGAGCACCTTCCTGCGCGGGGAGATGGGCACGGCGCTGCTCGATGCGATGGTGCCGCAGCTGGGCGATGCGATCCGGTTGGCGGATGATCCGCTGGTCGGGCAGGCGATTGCGGCGCTCACCGGCGTCGATGTCTCCAGCGTCGCCAGCCGCATCGGGCGCGAGGTCGATGATGCGATCTGGGGCGAGATTGCCCGCGAGGAAGCCGCGATCCGCGCCGATCCGGGCAAGACCCGCGATCCGGTACTGATCGGGGTGTTCGGGCTGGGCAGCCGGGTCTGACGTGGCTTAGAAGCGGTAGGTCAGCACGGCTTGCGGCAGGTGGGTGTAACGCGCCGGTCGATCGCCGCGCGGAAACGCCAGCAGCCAGTAATTGGCCCCGATCTCGAGCTTGTCGTTGAGCTTGTAAGCCACGCCTGTGAGCGCGCGCCACTGGTCGGTCGATGCGCCCTGGCCATTGTTGCGCCCTTGCAGCGTCCCGAACCATTCGCCGCCCAGCGTCGCTCGCCAGCTTTCGCCGAGCGGCTGGGTATATTGCAGCCGTTGGCGTAGTCGCAGCTCGACCCGGTCGGCGCCGTCGAAGAAGCGCTCTTCCATCCGCGTGCGCGCCTCGAATCGGCCAAGCGTGACGATGATCTGCTGGTGCGGGCGAATTTCGGTGTCGCCCCCGGCATCAAGCACCATCGCCCCGCCGCCGATCCGCAGGTGCTTGGCCACGGTCTGATCGATATTGAAGCGGAAGGTCTGCTGCTCGTCGCCGCGGGCCTCCTCGCGCCAGCGCTGCGAGGCATCGATCGTCAGCCGCGTGCCGTCGGCGATATCGCCTGTCGCGTTCACCACCAGCCAGAATTGTGTGTCTTCGTCACTGGCCCGCGCTTTCGACGGTTGCCAAGCCGCAACGAGGGCGGCAAGCAGCAGCGCGAAACGCATCGACATTCGTGTCATGCTTGCCTCATGGCCATGTGCACCTGCGCTGGCTACCTGAAAAATACGGGAGTGAACCCATGAAATTCTTCGTCGACACCGCCGAGATCGAGCCGATCCGCGAACTCGCTGCCACCGGCCTGCTCGACGGGGTGACGACCAATCCCTCGCTGATCGCCAAGTCGGGGCGCGACTTCATGGAAGTGACGCGCGAAATCTGCGGGATCGTCGATGGACCGGTCAGCGCCGAAGTGGTCGCACTCGATCATGTCACGATGATGAAAGAGGCCGAAGTGCTCCGCAAGATCGCGGACAATGTCTGCATCAAGGTGCCGCTGACGGTCGATGGCCTCAAGACCTGCAAGGCGCTCACCAGCGATGGCACGATGGTCAATGTCACCCTGTGCTTCTCGGCCAACCAGGCGCTGCTCGCGGCCAAGGCGGGCGCGACCTTCATCTCGCCCTTCGTCGGCCGGCACGATGACAACGGCTTCGACGGGATGGACCTGATCGAGGACATTCGCCTGATCTACGACAACTACAACTTCGCCACCGAAATCCTCGTGGCGAGCGTGCGTCACACCACCCACGTGCTGCAAGCCGCCAAGATCGGCGCCGACGTGATGACCGCGCCGCCTGCCGTGATCCACGCGCTGTTCAAGCACGTGCTGACCGACAAGGGCATCGAAGGCTTCATGGCCGACTGGGCCAAGACCGGCCAGAGCATCCTTTAAGCCCGAGCTGGTGATCTCCTGCGCAAGCAGGAGTCCATGGATCGGGACCCCTCAATGCGCTCCTGCTTTCGCAGGAGCGCACAAGTTGCTAGCGAGAGCAGGTAATGGCCGACCAGTCCCCGCTCGATCTGTTCAAGCAGGCGCTTACCGGCGCATCGCGGGCGATTGCGCGCGATCCGGAGGTCGAGGTTGCGTGGAGCGCGGATGTGCCGGGGAGCGCGGGCAACCGCTTCCGCGTGCCGCTGCCGGGGCGCGATCTGCCCGCCGAACAGGTGACCGAGGCGCGCGGCTTTGCCGATTCGTTTGCGCTGAAGCTGCGGCACCACGACGCGGCGCTCCACGCCAAATCCGCGCCGCCCGAACCGATCGCGCGCGCCTGCTATGATGCGATCGAGCAGGTGCGTTACGAGGCGCTGGGCGCGAACCGCTTCGGCGGGATCAAGGCCAATCTCGACGCCGCGACCGAGATGCGCACCGCATCCGACAAGATCGTGCGGGCGCAGAATTCCTCCGAAGTGCCCTTGCAGACTGCGCTTGCCCTGCTGGTGCGCGAGGCGCTGACCGGCGAGGCCGTGCCGGCCCGCGCGCAGGGCGGGATCGAGCTGGTGCGCGACTTCCTGGAGGAGAAGGTCGGCGGCGATTTTGCGGGCCTTGCCGAGAAGATCGGCGATCAGGAAGCCTTCCAGAAGCTCGCGCTCGATATGCTGCGTGAACTCGATCTCACCCGCCCGACCGACGCGCCGGACGAAAGCGATTCCGACGACGCGGACGACGAGGAAGGCCCCGACGACAGCGAGGGCGAGGACGAAAACCAATCCGAAGGCGATCCGCAATCGGCCGAGATGGCGGGCGACATGGCCGAAGGCGAGGGCGAGGGCGAGCAATCCTCCGACACCCAGACCGACAGCGAAATGTCCGAAGGCGAACCGGGCGAGGACGGCGATGCCACCAACGCGCCCGTCCGTCCCAACCGCCCGCAGGCCGAAGTCCCCGCGAGCATCGACTACAAGGCCTTCACCACCCGCTTCGACGAGGAAGTCGCCGCGCCCGACCTGTGCGACGCGGAGGAACTCGATCGCCTGCGCGCCTATCTCGATAGCCAACTGACCGGCCTTCAGGGCGTGGTGACGCGCCTTGCCAACCGGCTCCAGCGCCGCCTGATGGCGCAGCAGAACCGCAGCTGGGATTTCGACCAGGAAGAAGGCGTGCTCGATGCCGCTCGGCTGGCCCGCGTGATCATCTCGCCCGGCACGGCGCTCTCCTACAAGGTCGAGCGCGACGTCGAGTTCAAGGACACGATCGTCACCCTGTTGATCGACAATTCGGGCTCAATGCGCGGGCGGCCGATCTCCATCGCCGCAATCAGCGCCGACATTCTCGCGCGCACGCTCGAACGCTGCGGCGTCAAGACCGAGATCCTCGGCTTCACCACCCGCGCGTGGAAGGGCGGGCAGAGCCGCGAGGCGTGGCTCGCCGATGGCAAGCCGCAGAACCCGGGGCGCCTCAACGACCTGCGCCACATCATCTACAAGCAGGCCGACGAGCCGTGGCGCCGCGCGCGCCGCAATCTCGGGTTGATGATGCGCGAGGGGCTGCTGAAGGAAAACATCGACGGCGAGGCGCTGATCTGGGCGCACAGCCGCCTGCTCTACCGCCCCGAGGAACGCCGCATTCTGATGGTGATCAGCGACGGCGCGCCGGTGGACGATTCGACTTTGTCGGTGAACTCGGCGGGTTATCTCGAGGCGCACCTGCGCAGCGTGATCGAGTGGATCGAAAAGGTCTCCCCCGTCCAGCTGGTCGCCATCGGCATCGGGCATGATGTGACGCGGTATTACCGCCGCGCGGTAACGATTATGGACGTGGAACAGCTTGGCGGTACGATCATGGAGCAGCTCGCCGAACTGTTCGAGGACGAGAAGGGCGTGAAGGCGAAGCGCTGATCCCCGATCGCCTTCGCATTAGCCATTGACGCGGGCGCGCACTTGGTTGAAATCCTGCGGCTAACAGCTCTGGAGGGGGTGTCGCTTGTTCTCATTGGCTCTGGCCTTGCTGTTGCAGCAGGCCCCCGCGACCGCTGCGGCGGACCAGGTTCCGCCGCCCGCTGAGGCTTTGGCCGAGACCGTCACCGCCACGCTCGATGCAGACGCGCCCGCCGCGCCTGTGCCCGCCATTACCCTGCCAGCCGCCACGTCGATCAAGATTGCTCTCGAAGCGCAGGTCGGATCGAAGGTCAGCCAGACCGGCCAGAGCTTCCCGATCCGCCTGGTCGAGCCAGTGGTGGTCGATGGCGTTGAAGTGCTGCCCGCCGGGCTCAAGGGCGAGGGGCAGGTGGTCCACGCCAAGAAAGGCGGGATGGCAGGTTCTGCCGGCGAGTTGGTGCTCGCCGCGCGTTACCTTGATTTCCACGGCCGCCGGATCGAACTTCGCAGCTTCAAGTTTCTCGAAGCGGAGGATCAGGCCTCCACCAAAGGCAAGGACAATGTGGGTCTCGCATCGGCGACCAACGCAGTGATCGGGCCGCTCGGCTTCCTGATCGGCGGAGGCAACACGCTGATCGAGCCGGGCACGATTGCCACGGCCAAAACGCGCAATGTCGAGGTCTTCACCCTGCCGGAAGGCGCAGCGGTTCAGGCTCCGGCGGCAGCAACAGTTCCTGAAGAACCCAAAGCAGGGGAGAGTATGCAATGAAGAAGTTTCTGGTCGCAGCGGCTGTCGCGATTGCCGCGCCGGTCGCCATGATGGGCACCGCGCCTGCTGCCCTCGCGCAGGCCGAAGGCGAGTACAAGATCCCGACCCCGCCCGCTGGTAAGGGCCAGGTGATCTTCTACCGCACCGGCGGCCTCAGCGGTGCGGCGCTCGGCTGTGCGGTGTTCGATGTCGGCGCGACCGACAAGCTCAGCTCGCTCGGCGCGGGCCGCTATTTCGTGCTGGTGTCCGATCCGGGTCCGCGCAGCTTCACCGTGAAGTCGCTCGAAACCAAGGACGCGCTCGCGCTCGAGATCGAAGAAGGTGAAACCCAGTTCGTGCGCTGCAAGATCAAGTCGGGCTTCATGTCGGGCCGCGCCGATATCGCGCCGAGCACCGAGGCCGAGTTCCGGGGCAAGTACAAGAGCCCCAAGCTGGTCGATGCCGATGACATGTCGGAAGCCGTGAAGGCCACCAACTACCCCTGACACCGCGCCACGCGCGATCAAAAAACTCGGGGCCGCTGGCGATTTTGTCGCTTGCGGCCCCGATGCTTTGGACGGCAAGACGTCGCCCACATTCCTTTTTGCAGAGATCCTCCCATGAACGTTACCGAAGCCGTCACCACCCGCCGCTCGATCCGCGCCTTTCTCGACACGCCGGTGGATCTCGAAACCATCACCCGCGTGATGGACAAGGCGCGCTGGGCAGCGTCGGGCTGCAATTACCAGCCGTGGGAAGCGAGCATCGTCACCGGCCAGCCGCTCAAGGACTTGCAGGCGAAGATCATCGCCAACGGCCCCGGTGCCGCCGAATATGACTGGGCCGCGCCCGGGCAGGAAGAGGCCTACAAGGCGCGGCTCGACGGGGTTTCGGCCGGCATGTTCGGCGCGATGGGCATTGCGCGCGATGACGGTGCGGGCCGCATGGCGGCGATGGCCAAGAACACCACCAGCTTCGATGCGCCCGCGGTGCTGTTCGTCTATTTCCCGCGCCTGATGAAGGAACCGCAGTGGTCCGATGTCGGCATGTGGCTCCAGACCGTCGCCCTGCTGCTGCGCGAAGAGGGACTGGATAGCTGCTTCCAGGAGTTCATGGCGCTCTACGCCAACACTATCCGCGACTTCCTCGGCCTCGATCACGAACGTTACATGTTCTTCTGCGGCATGGCGATCGGCTACCGCGATCCGGACGCGCCGGTGAACAACTTCGAACGCCAGCGTGTGCCGCTCGCCGAGCAGGTCAAGTTCATCGGGTTCGAGTGAGGCGGCTTGCGCTCGGGTGATGGATTGGGGCAAAGGCCCCGACCATGACTGACGCGCCTCTCAAACTGTTCAACTCGCTCACCCGCTCGCTCGAGGTGTTCGAGCCCGTCCATGCCGGCGAGGCGCGCGTCTACACCTGCGGGCCGACCGTCTATAACTACCCCCACATCGGCAATATGCGCGCCTATGTCTTCGCCGATGTGCTGGGGCGCACGTTGAGCTGGAAGGGCCTGAAGCTCACCCACGTGATCAACATCACCGATGTGGGCCACCTGACCGACGATGCCGATGCGGGTGAGGACAAGATGGAAAAGATGGCTGCCGAACGCGCGCAGTCGATCTGGGACATCGCCGAGCATTACAAGCAGGCCTACTGGGCCGACGTGAAGGCCCTCAACATCCGCCAGCCCGCGCAGTGGACGGTTGCCACCGACTACGTCCCGCAGATGATCACCTTTGCCAAGGGCATTGCCGACAAGCACTGCTACGAGCTTGAGAGCGGCCTCTATTTCGATGTCTCGACCGTGGCCGATTACGGCCGTTTGGCCCGCGCCAACACCGAAGAGGGTGAGGGGCGCATCGAGGCGGTCGAGGGCAAGCGCAACGCGGCCGACTTCGCGATCTGGCGCAAGACCCCGGCGGGCGAGACCCGGCAGATGGAATGGGACTCCCCGTGGGGCAAGGGCGCGCCCGGCTGGCATCTCGAATGCTCGGTGATGAGCGGCGAGGTGCTCGGCTTCCCGTTCGATATCCACACCGGCGGGATCGACCACCGCGAAATCCACCACCCCAACGAGATCGCGCAGAACCAGGCGCATTGCTGCACAAATGGCTTGGACGATCCGCGCAATTCGGGTGCGAAGATCTGGATGCACAACAACTTCCTCGTCGAACGATCGGGGAAGATGTCGAAGTCGTCGGGCGAGTTCCTGCGGCTGCAATTGCTGATCGACAAGGGCTACCACCCGCTGGCCTATCGCCTGATGTGCCTTCAGGCGCACTACCGCAGCGAGCTTGAGTTCTCGTGGGAGGGCTTGCAGGCAGCACTGACGCGGTTGAAGCGGATGGTGATGGCGGTTGAGAGTTCGGCTCGGACCCTTCAGCAAATCTCAGTCGATGAAATGCAGTTGCTTGGCCGGGAAGAATTGTTTGAAAGGCTTGAAGATCGAACGCGCCAGTGTCTCGAGCGTTTTGAAGCCGCAATCTCGGATGATCTTAACACGGCCGAGGCTTTGGTCGCCTTTGAGGCTGCGATTGGAATCAAGGGAGCAGCGTTTGTCGATACCATAGTAGCGTCGGCAATACTCATGGACTCCGTCCTCGGCCTCAACCTCCTGAGCCTCACCCGCGCCGACCTACGCATCCGCCCCAAGTCTGCCACCATCACCGAGGACGAAATCGAAGCCGCGCTCGCCCGCCGCAAGGGGGCACGGGCGGCCAAGGACTTCGCAGCCTCCGATGCGATCCGCGACGAACTCACCGCCCAAGGCGTCGAGGTGATGGACGGCGACCCGCTCGGCTGGGAGTGGAAGCTCGGCTAGCCCTTACGTCTCCCCGGGCTTGACCCGGGGCCCCGCTGCCTTCAACCGCAACACAAAAGAAGCGGGGCCCCGGATCAAGTCCGGGGTGACGATAAAGGGGGAAGTATCCATGACCATCCTCGCCATTTCCGGGCTGATCCGCCCGATGCTCGAAAGCCGTCTGCCGGAAGGGCTCGACGTGCGCTGGTTCATGACCCACGAGGAGGCGATGGAGGCCGTTGCCGAGGCCGAGATTGGCTGGTTCGACATGAACGACAAGGAGGCGATGGCCGAAACGCTGCGCGCCGCCAAGAAGCTCAAGTGGCTCAATTCGATCTACGCCGGCCTCGACTTCATGCCCATGGACGTG
This sequence comes from Porphyrobacter sp. LM 6, assembly GCF_001720465.1. Lineage (NCBI taxonomy): Bacteria > Pseudomonadati > Pseudomonadota > Alphaproteobacteria > Sphingomonadales > Erythrobacteraceae > Porphyrobacter > Porphyrobacter sp. LM 6. The sequence goes on along the minus strand of NZ_CP017113.1, from coordinate 2,451,600 downwards.
CTGATCGAGCGCGGGATCACCGTCACCAACGGCGCGGGGATCAATGCGATCACCATCGCCGAATATGTGGTGATGGGCATGCTCAACATCGCCAAGGGCTACCGCGATGTGGTGCGCGCGCAGGATCGCCGCGAGTGGTTGTTCGACAGCCCCGGCAAGGTCGAGCTCGCCGGAACAAAGGCGCTGCTCTTGGGCTATGGCGCGATCGGCAAGCTGATCGAGCCGCGCCTCAAGGCCTTCGATGTCGAGGTCAGCGTGGTGCGCCGTTCACCTGGCGACAACACGCTCGGCCCCGATGAATGGCGCGCGCGGCTGGGGGAGTTCGACTGGGTGATCCTCGCCGTGCCCGCCACGCCCGAGACGGAAGGCATGATCGGCGCGGCGGAACTGGCGGCGATGAAATCGGACGCCGTGATCGTCAACATCGCGCGCGGATCGGTGATCGATCAGCCCGCGTTGGTGGAGGCGCTCGAAAGGAAGGCGATCGGCGGGGCGTTTCTCGACGTCACCACGCCTGAGCCGCTCCCCGCCGACCACCCGCTGTGGGGCCTCGATAACGCGCATATCTCGATGCACCTGTCCGGCCGCGCGCAGAGCAAGATGTTCATCCGCTCCGGCGACCGCTTCCTCGACAATCTGGGCAAGTATCTGCGCGGGGAGCCGGTCGGCCCGGTGTTCGACCCACGACTGGGTTACTGAGCGCGGGGCGGGGAGAGGGCTTACCCCTCGTCGAGCAGCAGCAGCACCGCGGTCACCTCTAGCCGCTCCATCGCGCCGAAGCGGTGGTCGACCTTGGTCACGGTGGCATCGGCGACCAGCTGGCCGGGGATCGCGAATTCGTGATCGGGTAGGCGCTCGATCAGGGCCTCGCCGCCGGTGACCGCGTCAATCCCGCAGAACTCCAGCACGACCTCGTGGCGGGTGCCCGAGAAGGTGATCGAGGCCCAGGCCTTCTCTTCGTGCGAGAGCAACGTGCCGAACCCGCCCGTCAGCCCCATCAGCGCCGCGCGCACGCGGTCGGCAGTGGTGCGGCGCTGGCGGAAGGCGGCTCCGGCGGCGGACTTCACTTCGATCTGGTCGGAATCGGCGAACAGGTGGGCGAAGGGGTCGCGTAAAGACTCGGTCAGCATCATGCGGCCTCCTTCTGCGCGGCGGCATCGCGGTCGGCATAGCCCTGCATCCATGCGCGGGTGCGCAGCTCGGTATCGGGGCGGGGGATGCGCCCCATCCGGAGGTCGAGCACGAAGCGCGGGTCATGGGCAGCGAGCCGCCCGAATTTGGTGGCGGGCATGGCGTGGTCCCGCAGGAAGGTTTCGATCGTCCGAAGCAGCATGGTTTGCGTCCCTGTTGGTGCTCAAAGGATGGGCGGCGGTGGTATTCGGCATCGGGCGAATCGCCTGATGTTCCTGAAATGTTCCAGCTTTTTTCGAGCTTGTCTAGGAAAACTCCTTCGTGTAGGAAGTAACCATGAAGGAAACCCAACAGATGACGCTTGAAACCCTGTCCGGCCCGCGTGCGCGGCTGCTCGAATTGTCGCAGAAGCGGGGGGTGAGTCTCTCGGCGCTGTCCGATCTGCTCGGGCGTAACCCGTCCTATCTTCAGCAGTTCATCCGCAAGGGCAGCCCGCGCAAGCTGGAGGAGCAGGACCGCGCGACGCTTGCGCGCTTTTTCGGGGTGGGCGAGGAGGAACTGCGCGACGTTAAGGATAATTCCTATACTGCGCCGATTAAGCCGCGCGAATCGGGCGAGTGGGTCGATGTTCCGCGGCTCGATCTCGGCGCCTCGGCGGGGCCGGGGCGGGTGGCGGGGGATGAAGCCGCGTTCGACACCTTCCGCTTCTCGCGCCGCTGGCTCGCCGAACAGGGGCTGGAGCGCGCGCAGCTATCCGCGATCACGGTCGAGGGGGATTCGATGGAGCCGCTGCTCAACAATGGCGACGAAATCCTCGTCGATTGCAGCCCGCGCGCCTTCCGCGACGGCATCCACGTGGTGCGGCTCGGCGATACGCTGATGGTGAAGCGCGTCGCCAGCATGGGGGCAGGGCGGCTGGCGCTGCTATCCCAGAACCTCGCCTACCCGCCGGTGGAGGTGGCGGCCGAGGAAGTGGCGATCATCGGGCGGGTTGTGTGGAAGGGAGGGAGGATTTAAGCCCACCATCATGACCGACACCGCCACCCCCCAACTCCCCATGCGCGCCGCGATCATCCCGGTGACGCCCCTTCAGCAGAATTGCTCGCTGATCTGGTGCACCAAGACGATGAAAGGCGCGCTGGTCGATCCTGGCGGGGATCTCGACAAGCTTAAGGCGGGCGTCGCCAAGGCGGGCGTGACGCTCGAAAAGCTGCTCGTCACTCACGGGCATCTCGACCATTGCGGGCAGACGGGCATGCTGGCGGACGAGTTGGGCCTCCCCATCGAAGGCCCGCACGAGGATGACCGCTTCTGGATCGATCAGCTCGATGATGATGGCCCGCGCTATGGCATGGTCGCCAAGAGCTTCACCCCGACCCGCTGGCTCAAGCATGGCGACACGGTGACGGTGGGCGAACTCACGCTCGACGTGATCCACTGCCCCGGCCACACGCCGGGCCACGTGGTGTTCTACCACGCGCCCAGCCGCTTCGCGATTGTCGGCGACGTGCTGTTCCAGGGCAGCATCGGCCGCACCGACTTCCCGAAGGGCAATCACCAAGATTTGATCGATTCGATCACCCAGCGCCTCTGGCCTCTCGGCGAGGATGTGATGTTCATCCCCGGCCACGGGCCCACCAGCACCTTCGGCCGCGAGCGCAAGACCAATGCGTTCGTAAGCGACTACATTCTTTCCTGATTGCGAACGCGCCTCCGCGCGTTCGTCCTCGGTGCTGTTTCGATCCCTGCGGGATCGAACACCTGCGGCTCGGCCGCGTGGCCTCGCGGCCCGCCCGTTGGCGGGCCGAATAGCGCCATTGGTCTAAGGGTTACATCACCCCCGCAGCCACCAGCGCGGCGACAACCGCGAGGCCGAGCTGGGTGAGCATCGTCACGATCGTGCCGATCATCCGCCCGACCTGCGCCTTGCCGCCGTCCATGCCGAAGCCGTGGCCGATGCGGCCGAGGAAATAGACCGCCGCCACATAGGCCAGCCACCAGCTGCCTTTGCCGGCCAGCTCGATCGCGGCGATCAGGATCAGCACGAAGGCGGTGTTCTCGACGAAGTTGAGCTGCGCGCGCATCCGGCGCTGGAGCCGCTCGCTCCCGCCATCGCCGACGCTGATCTGGAGCGCGGTGCGCAATGCGCCGATGCGGATCCCCAGCCAGATGTTGAGCACGGCGGCAGCCGCCGCAGCGGCGAGCGTAACAGGAAGCACGGTCATGAATGAGATCCCCTCGTTTGTATGGCCCCATTGCTAGGGCCGCGCCGCGCGGGTTGCAACGCGCGAATTTTCCGCTATAGCGCGCGCCTTCCCGCCGCTGCTGGCCAAGGAATGCGCGCACCTGCTGCTGCTTGTGCGCTCCTCTTCCTTGCCGTAAGGGCGGCCTTCGAGAATCAAAGCGCCGGTGGCGCATGTCAGTTATTTGAGGAAATGGTGCCGCCATGGCTGTCCCCAAGAGAAAAGTATCGCCTTCCCGTCGCGGCATGCGTCGTTCGCACGATGCGCTGAAGGTTGAAGCCTTCGGTGAATGCTCGAACTGCGGTGAGCTGAAGCGCCCCCACAACATCTGCGGCCACTGCGGCCACTACAACGGGCGTCAGGTTGTTGCCGTCGGCTGATTGCCGGTGGCCCACTCGATAATCCGGAGAAGCGCATCATGAGCCTCCCGCGTATCGCCGTTGACGCGATGGGCGGCGATGAAGGCGTGCGCGTCATGATCGAAGGCGCGGCGCTGGCGCGGCGCGATCACGACAAGTTCAAGTTCCTGCTGGTTGGCGATAGCGCGCGGATCGAAGCCGCGCTTGAAAGCCATCCCAACCTCAGGGCGGCATCCGAAATCCTGCACTGCGACGATGTGGTGGGCGGCGACGAGCTGCCCAGCAAGGCGATCCGCCGTGCCAAGACCACCAGCATGGGCCTTGCGGTCAATGCGGTGAAGACCGGCGACGCCGGCGCGGCTGTCAGTGCAGGCAATACCGGCGCGCTGATGGCGATGAGCAAGCTGGCGCTGCGCACCATGCCGGGGATCGATCGCCCGGCGCTCGCTGCGATTATGCCGACCTTGCAAGCCCATGACGTCGTGATGCTCGACCTCGGCGCCAATACCGAGGCGGATGCGCGCAACCTCGTCCAGTATGCGGTGATGGGCGCGGCCTATTCGCGCATCGTCAACGGCTTCGACAGGCCGGTGGTGCGGCTGCTCAATATCGGCACCGAAGAGATCAAGGGCACCGAAGAGCTGCGCGATGCCGCCGCGATGCTCACCGCGGCCTCGGCCAATGGCGGGCTGGCGCTGCAATTCGACGGCTTCGTAGAAAGCGACAAGATCAACCGCGGCGAAACCCATGTGGTGGTGACCGACGGTTTTTCGGGCAATATCGCGCTCAAGGCGATCGAAGGCTCGGCGCGCTTTGTTACCGACCTGCTGCGTCAGGCCTTCACCTCCTCGCTGCGTTCGAAGATCGGGTTTCTGGTCTCACGCCCCGCGACCGAGCTGCTCAAGCACCACCTCGATCCGAACAATCACAACGGCGCAGTGTTCCTCGGCCTTAACGGCGTGGTGGTGAAGAGCCATGGCAGCGCCAATGCCAAGGGCGTCGCCCATGCCGTCGCGGTGACCGCGCGCCTGCTCGAAAACGAGCTGACCCAGCGGATCGCGCATGACCTTTCGCAGCTGGGCGCCGATACGCTCAAGCAGAACGGCCGCGCCAAGCCCGCGGAAGAACGCCGGGGCGGCCAAGTGAACGGATCGCGCATCATCGGCACGGGCTCGGCCCTGCCGCGCCGCATCGTCACCAATGACGAGCTGGCCAAAACGGTCGACACCTCGGACGAATGGATCATCGCGCGCACCGGCATCCGCCAGCGCCATATCGCCGGGCCGGACGAAACCACCGCGACGCTCGCCACCGCCGCCGCCCGCGCGGCGCTTGAAGATGCGGGAGTGGACGCGGCCTCGATCGGGCTGATCGTGCTCGCCACCGCTACGCCCGACAATACCTTCCCCGCCACGGCGACCAAGGTGCAGGCCGCGCTCGGCTGCACCGGCGGGATCGCCTTCGATGTCGCGGCGGTGTGTTCGGGCTTCCTCTATGCGCTCGCCACTGCCGATTCGCTGCTGCGGACCGGCATGGCCAAGCGCGCGCTGGTGATCGGCGCGGAAACCTTCAGCCGCATTCTCGACTGGGAAGACCGCACCACCTGCGTGCTGTTCGGCGACGGAGCCGGCGCGGTGGTGCTTGAAGCCCCCACAGGCGAGGCGAGCGGCAAGGATGCCCCCGGCATTCTCGGCACGCGCCTGCACGCCGATGGGACCTGCCATGATCTGCTCTATGTCGATGGCGGCCCATCGACCACGCAGACCGTCGGCCATGTACGGATGCGCGGGCAGGAAGTGTTCCGCCACGCGGTGGTCAATCTCGCCGACGTGCTCAAGGAAGTGCTTGAAGTCACCGGTGTCGCGGTCGAGGAGATCGACTGGGTGGTGCCGCATCAGGCCAATGCCCGCATCCTTGATGCGACCGCACGCAAGCTCGGCATTTCGCCCGACAAGGTGGTCGTCACCGTGCAGGACCACGCCAACACCTCGGCCGCATCTGTGCCGCTGGCGCTCGATATCGCGCGCAAGGACGGGCGGATCAAGGCGGGCGATCTGGTGATGCTGGAGGCGATGGGTGGCGGATTTACCTGGGGCGCGAGCCTGATCCGCCTGTGACACTTGCACCCCGCGCCTAACATAATTGCTTAAAACTCAACAATGCGGGTGGCATCGCATTGCAAAAGCGCCGGAAAATCGTAAGCTGAACGCCTTCGTACGGGTCGCACCGCGAAGGAGAAACCGCATGATGCGTTCGGTAGGCACACTGACCCGCGCTGATTTGGCAGAAACCATCAATCGAAAGATGGGCTTCAGCAGGGCAGAATCGCTCGAAATGGTGGAAGCCATTCTCGGCAAGATGAGTGACGCGCTCGCCCGGGGCGAGAATGTCAAGATTTCGGGCTTCGGCAGCTTCGTGCTGCGCGACAAGAACGAACGGATCGGCCGCAACCCGAAAACGGGTGTGGAAGTGCCGATCACCCCGCGCCGGGTGATGACGTTCCGCGCGAGCCAGCTGCTCAAGGAGCGGATCGCTAAAGGCTAACCAGCAAAGGTGAGGTTTGATGACCGGGTTCGATGACGGCAAGGACGAGGGCGCGCTGCGCACCATCGGCGAAGTCAGCGAGGCGCTCGGCATCAAACCTCACGTGCTGCGATACTGGGAAGCGCAGTTCCCGCTGCTGAAACCGCTCAAGCGCAGCGGCGGGCGGCGCTATTACCGCGCCAGCGACGTTGCGCTGGTGGAAACCATCGACCGGCTGGTGAACCGCGAAGGCTATACCCTCAAGGGCGCCGAGGCGGTGCTGCGCGCGGCAGCCAAATCCGATCTCGACCGGCGGCGGCTTGACCGGCGCAGCGGTGACCGCAGGGCGGACGCCGAAAGCGAAGGCCCAGGCGTGCGGTTGCTGGTGAACGACGGGCCGGACATGGCCGAAACCATCCAGGCTCTGAAAGCGATCCGCAGCCGGCTGGCCGCCGCGCTCGACGCCTGATCGCTACTCCGCGGCGAGCAGAGCCGCTTCACCCAGATCGACGCTGACAAGGCGCGAGACGCCGCGTTCGGCCATCGTCACCCCGAACAGGCGGTGCATCCGGCTCATCGTCACCGCGTTGTGGGTGACGATCAGGTAGCGGGTGGTGGTGGTGCGCACCATCGAATCGAGCAGATCGCAGAAGCGTTCGACGTTGGCATCGTCGAGCGGGGCGTCGACTTCGTCGAGCACGCAGATCGGCGCAGGATTTGTGAGGAACAGCGCGAAGATCAGCGCCGTCGCCGTCAGCGCCTGTTCGCCGCCCGATAGCAGCGAGAGCGATTGCAGCCGCTTGCCTGGCGGTTGGGCGTAGATTTCGAGACCGGCTTCGAGCGGATCGTCGCTGTCGACCAGCGCAAGGTGCGCTTGCCCGCCTTCGAACAGCCGGGTGAAAAGCACGCGGAAATGCCCGTCGACTTCCTCGAAGGCGGCACGCAGCCGTTCGCGCCCCTCGCGGTTCAGGCTGCCGATCGACCCGCGCAGCCGCGCAATCGCTTCGACCAGTTCGGCCTGTTCCTGCGCGCTGGTGCCGTGTTCGCCCTCGATCCGGGCGAGCTCGTCAGCCGCGACGAGGTTGACCGGCCCGATCCGTTCGCGCGCAGCGGTGAGGCGTTCAAGCTCGGCGGATTCGTCGCTGGCGAGGGCGAGGTCGCCTTCGTCAAAGCCGAACTTCTCGCCCAGCAGCGGCGGCGGGCACTGGAAGCGTTCGCCCGAAACGCGCGCCATTTCGGTGCGGCGCTGCTCCTCGTTCTCGGCCCGCGCGACCAGACTGGCGCGGCGTTCGCGGGCCTGGGCGAGGGTTTCGGTGCGGGCGGCGAGCGCGGCGTCGGCAGCGCGCTGGCGCGCCTCGGCCTCGCGCATCACACCTTCGGCTTCGGCAAGCTCGGCAGCAAGGCGGCTGCGGGTGGCCTCGCCCGCTTCGATTTCGGCGGTCAGCGCGGCGGGCTTGGCGGCGTGGATAGCGCGTTCTTCCTCGATTTCGGCGAGGCGGCGGCTGGTTTCGGCCATGCGGCGTTCGGCATCGCTCGATCGCGCCTGCCATCCGGCGTGGTCGGCGGACTGGGCGGCGAGCCGCTCGCGCGCCACGGCCAGCGCCTGATCCTGCGCGGCGAGTTCAGCGAGCGCAGCCTGCACCCCGGCGCGGGCGGCTTCGTTCTTGGCCTGCGCGGCCTCCAGCGACGCGCGCCCGGCATCGCGGGCAGGCAGACGTTCGCGGGCCTCGCGCGCGGCGGTGACATCACCGGCGGCGGCGGCGATCTGGGTCTCGATTTCCTCGCTGCTGGCGGCCAGTTCGGCGAGGCGGGCGGCCAGGCGTTCCTTCGCGGCTTCGGCCTGATCGAGCCGGCGCAGCGCCTGGCGTTCGGCCTCGATTGCGCCCGCGATGCTGCGTTCCTGCGCGATGAGCGCGGTTTGCAGCGCGGCAAGCTCCTCGCGCACGGCCTTGTCCTCGGCCTCGGCGCGGGCGGCGGCTTCGCGTAAGGGTGGAAGCGCGGCGTCGAGTTCGGCAAAGCGGTTCGCGGCTTCGAGCTGGGCGGCTTCCGCCGCACCTTCGCCGCGGGCGACGAACCCGTCCCAGCGGCGCAAGTGTCCGGCGCGGGTAACCAGCCATTCGCCGGGGGCGAGGGCGCGGCCATCATCCGTCTCGGCACAATGCACCAGCGCGAGGCGGGCAGCGAGTTCGGCGGGGCAATCCTTGAGGTGTGAAAGCAGACTGTCCGCGACTGGCTTGGGCGCGGCGGCCCCCGTCCAGAACCGCCCGTCCTGCGGGCTGGCAGGCGCACCGAGCGGTGACTTGCCATCGCGGCCCAGCACGGCGGCGAGCGCGCGTTCGTAACCCGGCGCGACGCTCACCTTGTCAAGCGCGGTCGCCATGCCCTGCCGCCCTGCTTCGCGTCGGCTGCGGGCCTCGCGGTCGCGGGCGAGGGCGGTGTGTTCGCGCTCGATCCCGGCCAGTTCGGCGCGGGCGGCGGCGAGCGCCGTGGCAGCCTCGTCACGCGCGGTCTGCAATTCGCCCTTGCGCGCCTGATCGGCGGCGAGCTTTTCGCGCAAACCGGAGAGCGTTTTCGCCGCATCATCAGCGGCGGTGCGCGCGGCGATGACTTCGGCCTCGGCATCGCCGCTTGCTGCAAGCTCTGCGCGGGCGCGGGCGAGGCGCGCGGCTTCGGCTTCGATCCGGGCGAGCCGCGCCTCGGCCTGTTCGACCGCTGCTTCGGCAACGCGCCATTCTGCTTCCACGCCGGCATGATCGGCGGTCGCCTTGGCGAGCGCGAGTTCGGCGGCGCGGTGCGCGCGTTCGCGGTCTTCGGCCTTTTCGGCAAGCGCAGGGCGCGCGGCTTCGGCGGTGCTGACCGCTTCGCGGCTGGCGGCCAGTTCGGTCGTCAACCGCGCCAGCGCCTCGACTGCGGCCGAGGTCAAGCGGTCGGCATCGGCGCGGTCTTCTTCCAGCCGCTGCTGTTGGCGCGCAAGATCGGTGAGGCGGGTTTCGGCGGCTTCCAGCTTTTCGGCGAGCGCGGCCATGCGGTGCCCGTGCGCGCTGGCATCGTCGCGGCGGTCGGCGAGTTCGTCGCGCGCATCGGCGAGCGCTTGCGCGGCGGCGGCCTGTTCGGCCTGCGCCTGAGCAACCTCGGCCTGGGTCGCGGCGACCTGTTCCTCGGCCGCACCGGCAGCGGCGCGCGCTTCCTTGGCGGCCGCCGCAGCCTCGCGCCAGCGGGCGAACAGCAGGCGGGCTTCGGCGCCCTGAATCTTGTGGGTGAGTTCGGTGTAGCGTTCGGCCTGCTTGGCCTGCCGCTTGAGCGTGGCGATCTGCGCGTCGAGCCCCGCCATCAGGTCTTCGAGCCGCGCAAGGTTCGCCTCGGCCCCGCGCAGCTTGCTCTCGGCATCCTTGCGGCGGACGTGAAGGCCCGCGATCCCGGCGGCTTCTTCGAGCATCGCGCGGCGTTCGGCGGGCTTGGCGGCGATCACCTGCGCGATCTTGCCCTGACTGACGAGCGCAGGCGAATGCGCGCCGGTTGCGGCATCGGCGAAGGTGAGTGCCACATCCTTGGCGCGCACGTCGCGCCCGTTGACGCGGTAGGCGCTGCCCGCGCCGCGCTCGATCCGGCGGGTGACGACCAGCTCCTCGCCGCCGTCATCCTCGGCGTGGAGCACGACTTCGGCAAAGTCGCGCGGGGGGCGGGTGGAGGTGCCCGCGAAGATCACATCCTCCATCCCGCCCGAGCGCATCGACTTGGCCGAGGTTTCCCCCATGACCCAGCGAATCGCTTCGAGCAGATTGGATTTGCCGCAGCCGTTGGGGCCGACGACGCCGGTCAGCCCCGGCTCGATACGCAAGTCCGCCGGTTCGACGAAGCTCTTGAAACCGCTGAGCTTGAGCCGGTGGATCTGCATCGGGTCGGGTATCCGCCCCCGTTACGCCTCAGCGCGCGCCGGCGCGCTGGAGCGCCGGCTCGAGCTGCGACCACGAACCGCCTTCGACCTTGCGCCCGTTGAGCATGAAGGTCGGCGTCTGGTTGATCCCATCGCTCGAATAGCCTTCCGACAGCTTGGCGAGGCGTTCCAGCGAAGCGAAGTCGGCCATGCAGGTGCGCGCCTGATCTTCGCTGATCCCGCGCGCGGCAAAGAATTCGTAGAGACCGGTCAGCTCGCCGAACTTCACGAAGCGTTCGTTTTCGGGCAGGCCGTTGGTGCTGGCGAGGGCGGCCTGATTGGCGAAAGCGCGGTCCTGGATCGGGCCGAGGTTGGCCCAGACCTGATCGGCCAGCGGCAGCGCGGCTTCGGGGGTCGAACAGCCGATCAGACGGGTCAGCGCCAGATCGAGCGGGCCGTGGATCAGGAAGCTGCGGAACTCGAAGCTCACGCGGCCCGAAGCGACATACTTCTCCATCAGCGGCGGCACGCCTTCTGCGGCAAAGCGCGCGCAGGCGGGGCAGGTGAGCGAGCCATATTCGACCAGCTTGAGCGGCGCATCGGGGTTGCCGACCAGATAGCCGCCTTCCTCGGTCGTGACGACTTTCTGGGTCCAGCTCGTCCCGGCCGGGGCAGCGACCATCGGCAGCGGCTCGCCGCGCGCGGTATCGCCGCTGGCGGCATCATCACCGCAAGCGGCCAGCGCCAGCGGGGCAAGGGCAAGCAGGGAAAGCTTTGTCAGGCGGGCAAAAGTCATCGATGCGGTTCCTTGGGGGGATTCAAGAGAGCGAAGATAGCCGCGCGCGCGCCGTTGCAGCAAGGGCGGCGCGGCGGCTGTGAACAACTGATCTACTGGGTGGTGCCGAGCGTCGGCGCGGCGGCGGCCTGGGCGAGTTTCTCGCTCAGCACCGGGTAGAGCGCTTCCCAGCTGTGAACCTCGCTGAGCAGCTTGCCGTCGAGCGCGAAGCTGGGGGTGCCGGGCACCCCGAAATCGGTGTAATCGGCGCGGCTATTGTCCATCAGCTTGCGCGCGGCGGCATCGTCGGAGACGCAGGCGTCAAGCTCGGCCTGCGATTGCCCGCGCTTGACCAGCATCTCGGTGAGGCCGAGCGCGCTGGCGACGTTCATCCGCGAAGCCTTGTCGCCGCGGCCCCAGATCGCGCGCTGGCTTTCGGGCGCGGCGCGGGCCTTGCCGAACCATTCGGCCTGAGTGAGCATCAGCGTCTGGTGGCGGCCCTTGAAGCCCGCCGGATCGCCGCAACCGGCGAGCAGCGACAGCGTGAGATCGAGCGCGTTGCGGATCACCGGGCGCACTTCGAGGCTGACCGTGCCGGGCATCAGCGCGGTCAGTTCCAGCGCCGGTTCGCCGCGCGCGGTGAAATCGGCACAGTGCGGGCAGGTGTAGCTGATGAACTCGATCAGCTTGCGGTCGGCATCGGGGTTGCCGATCAGATGCCCGCGCTCGGTGCGCGCAATCGTGGTCTGCCAGTTGCCGGGATTGTCCTTGGGCTTGAACGCGCTGCCGGGCGAGGCAAGGCTCTGCTGGCCGGATGCGGCTCCGGCACCCAGCGCGAGTGCGGCAGCGGCGGTGGCGGCAAGGATAAGCGGCTTGATCATGTGGGGTCGTCTTCCCGTCGGGGTTTTGATTCACTGTTGCCGAGGCTGCGGGCGAGCGATTCGAGCACGGTCCGCAGTTCGGGATCGCCGATATCGCGCAAGCTTTCGCCCAATTCCAGCGGGATCGGCTTCAAGGACGGCGGCGGTTTCGCAGGGCGATTATCCGCCGGTGCCTGAACCACGCCTTGCCGCAATTTGACGCGGGCGACGGCGTTGTAACCGAAGAAGCGGTTCACCCGCTCGATGATCTCGGGGATGACCTGGGTAATCAGCGGGGCATGGGCGGGCACGACCACCAGTTGCAGGATGCCCTCTGCCTTTTCGCCGGGGGGGAAGCGGATCGCCTCGGGGCTGCACACGCGGGCGTGCTGGGGGCCGACGATCTCGGGCCAGCGGGTGACGACCGAGGACTGCACGAAGCCGAAACGGCGGAAGGCGGTGCGCCCGATTTCGGGCATCAGATCACCGATCGCGCGCGCGCCCTTGCCGCGCGGGCGGGTATAAGGTTTCGGGGTCTTGGAGGTGTCGCTTCCCATATGTCCGCCCGCCATGCCATAGGCCGCGCGTGACTGCCAGCATCTCCGACCAATTGCTCACCTGGTACGACCAGCACGCCCGCGATCTGCCGTGGCGGCTGGCACCGGGCGCGGCGCTGCCCGAGGATCCGGCGTGGCCCTATCGCGTGTGGCTGTCCGAAGTGATGCTGCAACAGACCACCGTGGCGGCGGTGAAGCCCTATTTCGCCAAGTTCACCGAAACCTGGCCCACGGTCGAAGCGCTTGCCGCTGCGCCCGAGGATGCGATCATGGCGGCATGGGCGGGGCTGGGCTATTACTCGCGGGCGCGCAATCTGGTGAAATGCGCGAAGGCCGTGGCGGAGCGGGGCGGGTTTCCCTCCACCGAGGCAGAACTCCGCGCGCTTCCGGGGCTGGGCGATTACACCGCCGCCGCGATCGCCGCGATTGCCTTTGGCGAGCGGGCGGTGGTGGTCGATGCCAATGTCGAGCGGGTGGTGGCGCGCCTGTTCGCGATCGCCGAGCCTTTGCCGGGCGCGCGCAAGGCCATCCGTGCGGCTGCTGACACGATCACGCCGCAGCAGCGCGCGGGCGATTTCGCGCAGGCCATGATGGACTTGGGCGCGCAGATCTGCACCAGCCGCGCCCCGCGCTGCCTCATCTGCCCGCTCTCCGGGCCATGCGCGGGCCGCAAGGCAGGCGAGCCTGAACGCCTGCCGGTCAAGCCTGCCAAGAAGGCCGTGCCCGAGCGGCGCGGGACGGCGTTCTGGATCACGCGCGGATCGGAGGTCTGGCTTGTCACCCGTCCCGGCACCGGAATGCTCGGCGGAATGCGCGCGTTGCCCGATGACGGCTGGAGCGCGCGCGAAGACGGATCGGGCGAGGTGCCGCTGGCGGGCGAATGGCGCGAATTGGGCGCGGTGCGCCACGGCTTCACCCACGCCAGCCTGACCCTGCGGGTGATCGCGCTGGAAACAGCCGATGCGCCCGAGGGCGAGGGCCAGTGGTGGCCGGTCGAACGGATTGCCGAGGCGGGGCTGGCGACCCTGTTCCTCAAGGCCGCGCAGCTTGCGCTGGCGTCAGACTAGAAAAACCCGCCGCCGAGCATCAGCCGCACCGCAGCGATCAGCAGTACCACCAGACAGAAATTGCGCCCGCCGTCCTTCGACGACAGCGCCCCGATGATGACGCCGACCACGATCAGCGGCAGGGCAAACCAGTTGGCCCAGCCGAGCAGCGGGAGTTGTGCGGGGAAGACGATGACCAGGCTGACAAGGCCGATCAGATAGGCGAGCACGTTCAGCATGTGTGTTATATAAGTAGCACACCTGCATTTTGCAAGCGTTCAGGTGCTTGGCCCGATTGACCCTTGCGCGCGCCTGCCGCACACAACCGCGCGCACCATTCCGGAGATTCTGCCTCATGCCGACCACGACCGCCCTCGATATGTCCGTCCTTTCGCGCCGTGCGCTGCTGCGCGGCAGTGCGCTGCTGGCGGGCGGGGCTGCGCTTTCGGGCCTGCCGTTCGGGCAGATGCTGCGCGCACATTCGGTGGACGAAAGCTGGCCCCATGTCGCCGCGCTGGCCAACCGCTATCTGAGCGAACGTAAGGTCGCCAACCTGCTGATGACCTTCGGCTGGGGGCAGGAGGACATGGCGCACACCGTGGGCGGCGGCACCCTGTCGCTCGCGCGGCCCGCGCCGGTCGACATGGATTCGCTGTTCCGCATCTATTCGATGTCGAAGCCGATCACCGGCATGGCGACGATGATCCTGATCGACGAGGGCAAGCTCGGCCTCGATCAGCCGCTCGGCGATATCCTGCCCGCGTTCCGCCAGATGCAGGTGCTGGTCGATCCTGCCGGCTCGCTCGACGATACCGTGCCCGCCAACCAGCCGATCACCATTCGCCAGCTGCTCACCCACACCTCGGGGCTGGGCTACCAGATCATCAGCAAGGGCCCGCTCCAGCAGGCCTATAACGAGCTTGGCCTCGTCGGCGGACGGGTCAGCCGCATGCCGATCCCGGGCTTCCCCAAGGTGACCCCTGCACCGGGCCTCGCCGTCTGGGCCGACCGGCTGGCGACCTTGCCGCTTATGTATCAACCGGCGACCAAGTGGAGCTATTCCTGCTCGATCGACCTGCTTGGCCGGGTGATCGAAGTCGCCAGCGGGATGGAGTTCGAGGCGTTCCTCAAGGCGCGCATCTTTGACCCCTGCGGCATGACCAGCACGTGGTTCCAGGTCCCCTCTAGCGAGGCGCATCGCCTGACCGACAATTACGGCATCGTCGGTGGCAATCCCTTCCCGCTCGATCCCGGCCCCAGCTCGATCTACACCGATCCGCCCGAAGTGCCGGCCGGCGGCGGCGGGCTGGTGTCGAGCCCCAAGGACTACGACCGCTTCCTGCGAATGCTGCTCGGATATGGCCGGATCGACGGCAAGTTCGTGATGAGCGAGGAGGCCGTGCGCGTCGGCACGTCGAACCTGCTCCCGGCCAGCGTCGATACTTCGGGCAGCTGGATCGCGGGCGAAGGCCACGGCGCGGGCGGGCGTTCGACCGGCAGCACCTTCGGCTGGGGCGGCGCGGCGGGCACGCTGGCGGCGGTCGATTTCGACCTTGGGCTCAGAACCGGGCTCTTCACCCAGTATATGCCGGCCGAAGCCTACCCGATCCGCGATGAATTCCTCGCCGCGATCGACGCCGATCTCAAGGCTCTGCGCGACAAGAAGAAGGCGGCCTGATGCACGCCCCCGCCGCCACTGGGCCGGTGATGGCCTTCGCCGGATCGCCGCTCGACCGGGCGGATCATATCCGTGTCGATGACGAGGCTCTGGCGGGCCTGATGAACTGGCGCGCCAAGGTGCTGGTGCTCGACGGCCTGCTCCCCGGCGTGGACTATATGGGTGGCCTCGTCTGGGGCAGCCTTGCCGATGTGCCGGAGAATGCCGAGCTGGTGTTCCTTGGCATGATGGACGGCAAGGCGCATTTCGTCCCCGTTCCGGGCGAGGGCGCGGAAGGCCCGGCTTACGCCATGCCGCGCGCGTGGCAGCTGATGACCCAGCTTTCGCCGCCCGATCTCGCGATCTACGGCGGGGCGCGCAGCCTTGCCGACTGGCACGCGCGCCACCGCTTTTGCGCGCGCTGCGGATCGAAGACGAAGCTGGTCAAGGGCGGGTGGCAGCGGCATTGCGATGCGTGCGGCGCCGACCACTTCCCGCGCACCGATCCGGTGACGATCATGCTGGTCGAGCATGACGGCAAGCTGCTGCTTGGCCGCCAGCCGCGCTTTCCGCCCAAGATGTATTCTGCGCTCGCCGGCTTCGTCGAACCGGGCGAGACCATCGAGGAAGCCGTGGCCCGCGAGATCCACGAGGAAGCGGGCGTGCGGGTGCGCGATGTGAAATACATCGCCAGCCAGCCGTGGCCCTTCCCGAGCCAGCTGATGATCGGCTGCACCAGCGTGGCGGATGATCCGACGCTCAACATCGACACCACCGAACTGGAAGACGCGCGCTGGTTCACCCGCGAGGAGCTGGAAGCGGCGCGCGCGGCGGGCGAGGCGGGGACGGACCTGCTCTACTTCCCGCGCCCCTTCGCGATTGCGCATCACCTCGTGACATGGTGGCTCGACCGATGACCCAGAACCTCGCCATCGACATCTATTCCGATGTCATGTGCCCGTGGTGCCTGATCGGCTACGGCCAGCTGACCAAGGCATTGAAGGAGCTGGAAGGCGAGATTGCCGCCGAAATCCGCTGGCGTCCGTTCGAGCTGAACCCGCAAATGCCGCTGGAGGGCGAGGAGCAGGAAGCCCACCTCCAGCGCAAATATGGCCGCCCCGCAGAAGAAGGCGCGCGGATTCGCGGGCATATGAAGGCGATTGCCGATGGGGCGGGCGTTTCGCTGTCGTGGGAAGGTGAGGGCGAAGCTCCGCCTGCGATGATGTGGAACACGCGCGACTGCCACAAGCTGCTGACCTTCGCGCTGATCGAGGCCGGGCCGCAGGTGCAGACCGCCTTAAAGCTCGCGCTGTTCCGCGCGCACTTCAACGAACGCCGCAATCTGGGTGATCGCGCTGTGCTGCTCGATATCGCCGCCGGTGTCGGCCTGCACCGCGAGGCAGCCAAGGCGGCGCTTGATGATCCTGAACTCGAAGCCCGCGTGCTCGCCGAGGAGGCGCAGGCGTGGGACATGAACATCTCCGGCGTTCCCGCGATGATCGTGGAGAACAAGTTCCTGATTCCCGGCGCACAGTCACCCGAGGTCTACGTCAACGCGCTGCGGCGGGTGGCGGAAAAGACGCGGGCGGCGGGCTAAACCAGCCCCAGCCGCTCCAGCTTCATTGCCAACTTGCCGGGGAGCGCATCGCCGATATCCTCGCCCTCGGCCACATCCTTCGCAGCCTTTTCGTCGGTGAGGTAGCGCCAACCCTGATGGGCGCGCTTGGGGACCTGGTGGACGCGGATCAGGCGCGGCTCCAGCACGATGTCCCAGCGGCCGTCATCGGTCTTTTCGAACCCGAGGATGGTCGAGCGCGCGACAATCGCGTGGTTGATGATCCAGAACAGCGATCCGCCGACGCATTCCTCGTGCCGCGTCGGGCGGTTGCGGGTGGTGAGGCAGATGTCCCCGCGCCCCTCATACCATCCGGCCAATTGGTCATAGCTTTTCGCCCCGAAGGCGATCTTGGTCAGGTGAAGCGGCATGGCGCGGCTTTCCGGCACCCGCCTGCGAGAGTCAACGGCTGAGGTATTCGTCGAGCGTCAGATGCAGCTGCCGGATGCGGGCTTCCTGATAGTTCCCGAGTGTCTGCGCCCCTTTGCGCGAGGCCTTGGCCCCGTCGCGCTGGAGGGCGAGGTTGTCGGTATCCTGATCGAGGATCTCGGCGAGCGCGAAGCCGGGGACGGTGGTGTAGCTGTCCTCGATGCCAAGCCGGATCGGCGTGGCAGGGGCAGGGCGCTCGCCATTGGCGGGGAGCGGCTGGAGCACGAGGATTTCGTGAAGGCATTCGTCCGGCCCCAGCGGACGGAAGCGGTAGCACAGGCGGATGCCGATGCCGGGGAAGAAGAAGGCATTGGGGAAGAGGAAATACTCGATCGAATCCATCATCTCGGTGGTGGAAACGCCCGACAGATCGGTGCCGAAGGCCGCGCCCAGTTCCTCGCGCAGAAGGCGGGCGTGTTCGGCGCGGGCGTTGGCGCCTTCGGGCAGGGCGGCGGGATCGCGGCCGAGCTTGCCGAACAACGTGGCCTCGCTCACCTCCTGCCGGAGATGCGGGCTGGGAAAGCCGATTGCGTGGATGAAGCGCGACACGTGCTTGCCGAAAATGTCGTATTGCGCGTTGGCGTCAGCCGCGGTGTAGACCGCCTGCGCGTGGGTTTCGAGCACGTGGAAGGCCTCGAGGAAGGCCTCCATCGCCATCTTCCAGTTGGCGGGCAGCACCTTTTCGGTGTGCATCGCCACGTAGCGGTCATCCATCGGCCAGAGCTTGAAGTGTTCGGGGATGATTTCGAGCTGCTCGGCGAGCGGCGGGGGGTTTTCGCCCATGTGGATGAACACGAACCCGCCCCAGGTGTCGCAGGCGACTTCGTCGAGGCCGAAGGTCTCGTCGCTGATGTGGGGGAAGTCCCAGCGGCAGGGCACTTCGCGCAAAGTGCCGTCAAGGTTCCAGCTCATCCCGTGGAACGGGCAGCGGATATTGGCACGGCGCACCCCGCGCGAGCCTTCGGACGCGAACTTCATCCCCCGGTGCGGGCAGGAATTGACGAAGGCGCGGATTGCCATGTCCGCCCCGCGCACCACCAGCACCGAATGGTGGCCGACATCGTAGACGTAGCGGTCGCCCGGACCCGGAATATGCTCCTCGCGGCAGGCCCATTGCCATACGTTGGGCCACAGGCGCTCCATCTCCAGATCGTGGAACGCCGGATCGGTGTAGCGCGCGAAGGGCAGGTCTTCATCGCCGAGGAAGGTGTAGGCCTGCGCGCGCATCGGGGCAGGGGGATTGTCCCCGTCGGCATCGAGGATGTCCTGCATCGACGGGCCGGGGCAGCGTGCCTCTCCGGGGGCGAGTGCGGGATCGGCGGGGGCGGTCAGATCGGGCTTGCTCATGCTTGCATCGCCTTACGGTCATAGAGCGGGTCGGCGGGCTTGCGCTGGCCGAGGATGAAGGGCGCAGCCTCCAGCATCGCGTCGGATGCCGGATCATCGCGCAGCCAGTCGACCAGTTCGGAGCGGTAGGCGATCTTCCACACACCCCCGCGCCGTTCGTAGCGATCGACATAGCGGCCCGCGATCACGAGGTCGCGCGCCGCGCCCGCCTCGTCATGCACGCGGTGGTAGGCCTGATAATAGACCTCGCCATAGGCCTCGTCGTCCGAGGTGAAGTCGATCAGATGCTGGCCGAGCATGTGCTGGTTGCGGACATGATCCTTGAGCGCCGCCATACAGAAGTCGGCGAAGTCCGACGGACTGCCGCTGAAGATGCCATATTCGCACCGCGCCTCGGGCCAGAACTGGCTGACCAGCAGCTCGCCGTCCAGCCGGTCGAGCCCGCGCATGTAGAGCGCGGCGAGATCGATGATCGCGAAGCGGTCGTCCGCCCCCGCCATCACGCGATGCTCAAGCCGCCGTCGACGATGAACGGCGCGCCGGTGGCGAACTTGCTTTCGTCGCTGGCGAGATAGACCACCAGATGCGCGATATCATCGACTTCGCCCATCCGGCCGATGGGTTGCGCCACCGAGAAGGCGGCGCGGGTCGCATCGGGATCGGGCGTGCCGGCGATCACGCTTTCCACGTTGGGCGTCAGGATCGTGCCCGGCTGCACCGAATTGACCCGCACCCCGTTCTGCTCGCGCGCGCAATAGAGCGCGATGCTCTTGGTCAGCGTCACCACCGCCGCCTTGGCGCTGTTATAGGCGGCCAGATCGGGCGAGACCTTGTTGCCTGCCGCAGAGGAGAAGTTGACGATCGACCCGCCGCCGCTCTTCGCCATCAGCGGGATCGCTGCCTTGCAGCCCATGAAGATCGAATCGACATCGACCGTGTAGCAGCGCTTGAAATCTTCAGGGCTGATGTCGGCGATGGAGCCGAACACGGTGATCGCGGCATTGTTGACCAGCACGTCGAGCCGCCCGTGGGTGGCCTCGACCTCGGCGATCACCTCCTGCCAGCGCGCCCAGTCGGTCACGTCCTGGTGGATATAGCCGCAGCCGAGCTCTGCCGCCGTGGCGCGGCCCGCCGCTTCATCGATATCGGTGATGATGACAGTCGCACCCTCGGCCAGCAGCGCCTTGGTTGCCGCCTTGCCGAGGCCCATCGCCCCGCCGGTCAGCAACACCACCTTGCCCGAAACCCGTCCTGCCATCGCTCTCTCCCTTGTGTTTGGGAGAGGGCTATCAGCCGGTCAGACCCATCGCCACTGCCAAACCTAAGAAGGCAAAGAAGCCCATCGAATCCGTGATCATGGTCACGAACACGGATGAAGCCACTGCCGGGTCCTGATCCAGCCGTTCGAAGATTACCGGCACCAGCACGCCCGCGAGGCCCGCGACGGCAATGTTGATCACCATTGCCATGGCAATCACCACGCCCATCATCGGGCTGAACAGGAACCCAGCCGCAAGGCCGATCAGCAGGGCGACCGTGCCGCCATTGAGCAGCGCCACGCGGAACTCGCGCCACAGGATGCGGCGGGTGTTCGATCGGGTGAGCTGGTTGGTTGCGATCGCGCGTACGGCCACCGCCATGGTCTGCGTGCCGGCGTTGCCGCCAATGCTGGCGACGATCGGCATCAGCACGGCGAGTGCCACCAGCTCTTCGATCGCCGCCCCGAAGAAGGCGATGATCGAGGAGGCGACCACCGCCGTCCCCAGGTTTGCGATCAGCCAGCGCACGCGCGCGGTATAGGCTTCGCGGATCGGCTCGTTGATGTCGCCGTCGCCCGCGCCGGACAGCAGCAGCGCGTCCTCGCCCGCTTCTTCGGAGATAATGTGGACGATATCGTCCACCGTCATCTGCCCGACCAGCCGCCCGCTTTCGTCCACCACCGCAGCCGAGATCAGCGCGTATTTCTGGAACATCAGCGCCGCTTCTTCCTGATCCATCGTTACCGGGATCAGGGTCTGGTCGCGCTTCATCACGTCGGTCAGCTTGACGTTGCGCGGGGTCGTGAGGATCCACGACAGCGCGCAGGTGCCGACCGGATGGTGGCGCTCGTCGATCACGAAGACTTCGAAGAAATCGTGTTCGAGATCGCCTTCCTCGCGCAGGAAATCGATCAGATTGCCGACCGTCAGATGCTCGGGCACCGCGACGAAATGCCGGCTCATCAATCGGCCAGCGGTTTCTTCCGGATAGGCCAGCGCCGAGGCAACCGCCTCGCGGGTTTCGGGCTCCAGCTCGGCGATCACCGCGCGCTGGTCGGCCTCGTCCAAATCCTCGATCAGCTGCACCGCATCGTCGGTGTCGAGCTGTTCGGCGATGGTGGCGACGGCCTGCGCGGGCAGGGCCTCCATCAGATCTTCGCGGACGTAATCGTTGAGTTCGGCGATGACGTCGCTGGTCATCAGATCGCTGATCGCGCGGGCAAGCTGCGCGCGTTCGGAGCGTTCGAGCAGTTCGATCAGGTCGGCGATGTCGGCGGCGTGGAGCGGTTCGACAAGGTCGTAAACCGCGCCCTTGTCGCCCGCTTCCAGCGCATCGTGCACCGCGCTGACGAAGGACGGCTTGAGCCGGTTTTCCTCGTCGTGGCGTTCATCGTCGACGCGGTCATCCGGACGCACCTCGACCTCTGCCGCTTCGGCAGTCAGCAGGTCTTCATCGAGGATGCGATCGTCGGCCATGATGAGGCGTTTAGGCGGGGAGGGGTGAAAAGCAAGGCTGGAGGGTGACAGGCCTGCTTGGCACGCTATAGAACGCGCCAAATTCCCTCAGGAGATACACAAAATGGCCGAAACCCTCACCTTCACCCTCGATACCGGCGATGGCGAACCCAAGGACGTCGTGATCAAGCTGCGCCCGGACGTTGCCCCCGGCCACGTCGCGCGCATCACCGAGCTGGCGCAGGAAGGCTTCTACGACGGCGTGATCTTCCACCGCGTGATCGCCGGCTTCATGGCGCAGGGCGGCGATCCGACCGGCACCGGCATGGGCGGCAGCGACAAGCCCGACCTTGCAGCCGAATTCAACGCCGAGCCGCACGTCGAAGGCACCTGCTCGATGGCCCGCGCGCAGAACCCGAACAGCGCCAACTCGCAGTTTTTCATCTGCCTCGACGACGCGCGCTTCCTCGACAAGCAGTATACCGTGTGGGGCAATGTGATCAGCGGCATGGAACACGTCCACGCCATCCCCAAGGGCGAACCGCCGCGTGCACCGGGCAAGATCGTCAAGGCGACGGTGGCCTAATTTCTCAGGGGCCTAAATGCGTGATGTGGTGGTTTCTAGGCCGGTTCAGACCCGGCCTTGACCCCCTCTAGACCCCCCTTAGACCCCTGCTAGACCCCCTTTAGGCCAATGTTCCACGTGGAACATTGGCCTTTTCGCGCCCGCACAGGCCGATTGAATGCAGTTCCCAAGGGCGCTATGGGCGGCCCCCTCATGAAACCCTCCGCGCCTCCCCAAACCTATCGGGTCAAGAGCTTCGGCTGCCAGATGAACGTCTATGACGGCGAGCGCATGGCCGAGCTGCTGGGCGAGCGCGGCATCCAGCCTGCGCCGGAAGGTGAAGAGGCGGACCTCGTCATCCTCAACACCTGCCACATCCGCGAAAAGGCGGCGGAAAAGGTCTATTCGGACATCGGCCGGCTGGTCGCTGCGGGCAAGGAGAAGGGCAAGGCTCCGCTGATTGCCGTCGCCGGCTGCGTCGCGCAGGCCGAGGGCGAAGAGATCATGGCGCGCGCGCCTGCGGTGAGCATCGTGGTCGGCCCGCAGGCCTATCACCGCCTGCCGGAAATGCTTGATAAGGCAGCCAAAGGCGAGCGCGCGACCGATACCGACATGCCCGCCATTGCCAAGTTCGATGCGCTCCCCCAGCGCAAGAAGCGCGGGCCGAGCGCCTTCCTGACGGTGCAGGAAGGCTGCGACAAGTTCTGCACCTATTGCGTCGTCCCCTATACCCGCGGCGCGGAAATCTCGCGGCCTTTCAGCCATCTGTTGGCCGAGGCACACAAGCTGGTCGAAGCGGGCGCGAAGGAGATCACGCTGCTCGGCCAGAACGTCAATGCGTGGAGCGGCGAGGATGACAAGGGCCGCAAGACGGGCCTCGCGGGCCTCATCCATGCGCTCGCCAGGATCGATGGCCTTGCGCGCATCCGCTACACCACCAGCCACCCCAACGACATGGACGATGCCCTGATCGCCGCACATGGCGAGGTGGACAAGCTGATGCCTTACCTGCACCTGCCCGTGCAGGCCGGAAACGACCGTATTCTCAAGGCGATGAACCGCCAGCACACCGCGGACAGCTATCTGAAACTGATCGAAAAATTCCGCGCCGCGCGCCCCGATATCGCGCTGTCGGGCGACTTCATCGTCGGCTTCCCGGGCGAGACCGAGGCGGAGTTTCAGGACACCCTCAGCATCGTCGATGAAGTCCGCTACGCCGCGTGCTTCAGCTTCAAATACTCCCCGCGCCCAGGCACCCCGGCCGCGACCATGGACGGCCAGATCGCAGCCGAGGTTATGGACGATCGCCTCCGGCGTCTCCAGCAGCGCATCGGCCATCACCAATACGCCTTCAACCAGGCGAGCATCGGCAAGACCTGTCAGGTCCTCGTCGAACGCACCGGTCGCCACCCCGGCCAATGGCTCGGCAAATCGCCGTGGCTGCAATCGGTGTGGTTCGAAGCGCCTGCTGCAATCGGCGATCTGGTTGAGGTCACCCTCGCCGAGGCCGGCCCCAACTCGCTCAAGGGTCTGGTGCGCGAGACGATGACAGTCTGACGACTATCCACCGTCATTGCGTCGCACCCGGCTTGCTATCCGTCCCGCCCCGCTTACCTTCGCGACTCAAGGGCTAGGGATCGTCCTTCGGCCTGCAAGCAAAGGAACCTATGGGCCGACGACCCTCTCGTGCCGCACACCCGGCGCTCTCGCCCGATCCGCGTGGTATTCCCAACACCCGGCGCGCTCGTGTTGACCTGACGTTCGAGAACCAGGCCCTGCTCGGCCCCTTGTTCGGACAGTTCGACGCCAATCTGGTGCAGGTCGAGAACCGGCTCGGGGTATTCATCCACGCGCGTGGGCATCAGGTGGTGATCGAGGGGCCGGAAGACGACGTCGCCCGCGCCCGCGAAACCTTGAAGACCATGTACGACCGGCTCGCCCGCGGCGAAGCGCTCGATAGCGGGGCGGTCGAAAGCCTCATCGCCATGTCGGCCGAACCCACGCTCGAAGGGATCATCTCGGGCGACGAGGGCGCGCCGCCGATCATGATCCGCACGCGCAAGAAAACCATCGTCCCGCGCTCGGCGACGCAGATCGAATATATGCGCAGCCTGGCCAAGGATGACATCATTTTCGCGCTTGGCCCGGCTGGCACGGGCAAGACCTATATCGCGGTGGCGCAGGCGGTCAGCCAGCTCATCAGCGGCAGCGTGCAGCGCCTGATCCTCTCGCGTCCGGCGGTGGAAGCGGGGGAAAAGCTCGGCTTCCTACCCGGCGACATGAAAGAGAAGGTCGATCCCTATCTGCGCCCGCTCTATGACGCGCTCAACGACTGCATGCCGCCCGAGCAGGTCGAGCGGCGGCTGGCGAACGGCGAAATCGAGATCGCGCCGATTGCCTTCATGCGCGGGCGCACGCTGGCCGACAGCTTCATCATCCTCGACGAGGCACAGAACACCACGCGCGAGCAGATGAAGATGTTCCTCACGCGCTTCGGCCAGAACAGCCGGATGGTGATCTGCGGCGACCCGCGGCAGGTCGACATTCCTGGCGGGCCGAACATGAGTGGATTGAACGATGCCGTGCAGCGGTTGGAAGGTGTCGAAGGCTTCGGCACCATCCGCTTCACCGCCGCCGACGTGGTGCGCCACCCGATCGTGGGCCGGATCGTCGAGGCTTACGAGGGCGAGGGGGCATAAGTTCGGGCTGAGCCATGGGCATTTTCAGCAAATTGTTCGGAAAGAAGCCACATGATCCGGCGCAAGCTTTGATCGATTGGCTTGATACACATCCGCATGTCTGTCGCCGGACCGTGGCCAGCAATTTTGGAGCACAAGACCCGTTCGGCGCGCGCGTCCTAACATGGATCGTAACACGTCCCGATTGTGATCGCGGGACCGCGGCCGAAGCCTTCTGGAAGTCCATGGCGTTTGGCGCGGTCAAAGAAATGTCGAGTCACCGCGAGGATCCAGCAGCAGCGACCCCGTCGCTTGATTTGATTTCGCTGATTAGCGAGCATTGGCGACAAGGCCGCTATGGCCCCGCACAGTTTGGTTGCGAAACTGAAGACTATTGGCAGGAATTCTGCAAGGATCTCCGCAGGTTTCGCTGCAAAGCGAGGGATTTCGATCTGCCTGACGGGATACGTGACCCGATTTCCGGCGAACGATTTTATCAGCAGCGTCCCGTTGATCATCACGAAGGAGACATCTTGGATGATCTGGTCGGAGACGTCTGGGTTTGCGACCGAGCCATCCAGGTGCCCGAATATGGCCTGCCGGCACGAAAGGCGAGGTTGGGTTATTGACCGCAAGAGCTTGCATGGGCCGCAATCCGGGACCAAGCCACCCCTTATGCAACTCGATATCGACATCGAAGATTGGCCCGAAGGCGATTGGGACGCTTTGGCGACCCGCGCGGCGGCTGCGGCAGGGGAGGGCGAGCGGCTGCTCGCCAACCCGCGCCTCGTCGCCAGCGTGCTGTTCACCTCGGACGATGAAGTCCACGCGCTCAATCGCGAATGGCGGCAGCGCGACAAGCCGACCAATGTGCTCTCTTTCCCGATGCTGGAGCGCGAGGAACTCGAAGACCTCACTCCAGATGGCCCGCCCGAAATGCTCGGCGATATCGCGCTTGCCTATGCAACCTGCGCCCGCGAGGCGGCGGAAAAGGGCGTCACGCTTGAGGCCCATGCGACCCATCTGATCGTCCACGGGCTCCTCCACCTTGCCGGTCACGACCATGTCGACAGCGACGAACAGGCCGAGGCGATGGAGGCGCTGGAGACCGCGATACTTGCCAAACTGGGCATCGCTGACCCATATGGCGATGGAAACCACTAGGAGCCCAATCGAAGGCCATGGCCGATTCCCATTCCTCCGCGCCTCAATCGGGAGACGCGGACAGTAGCAGCGGGCTTTGGCCTGCCTTGCGCAAAATGCTCGGGCTCGAAGGGGCGCGCTCCCTTCGCGAACAGCTCGAGGAAGCCATCGACGAGCACGAGGACGAAAACAGCGCTTCGGGCAGCGAGGATAGCGCTGCGGCTGGCGGCGATCTGTCGCGGGCCGAGCGCGAGATGCTGCGCAATCTGCTCCATTTCTCCGAACATGATGCCGATGACGTGGCCGTGCCGCGCGGCGAGATCATCGCGGTCGAAGCCTCGATCAGCTGGGAGGAGATGGTCGCCGCCTTCTCCGAACACGGCCATTCGCGCATGCCGGTCTACCGCGAGACGCTCGATTCCGTGATCGGGATGATCCACATCAAGGATGTGTTCCCGTTCCTCGCCAATGGCACCCTGCCGCCCGAGGACTGGACGACACTGATGCGCCAGCCGCTCTACGTGCCGCAGGCGCGCGGTGCGCTCGATGTGCTGGCCGACATGCGCGCCAACCGCGTGCACCTTGCGATCGTCCTCGACGAATTTTCCGGCACTGACGGCCTCATCACGATCGAGGATTTGGTCGAAGAGATCGTCGGCGAGATCGAGGACGAGCATGACGAAGCCCCCGAAGCGCTGATCGTGCCGATCGGCGAGGGCATGTGGGATTGCGACGCGCGTGCTGAGCTCGACGACGTCGCCGAACTGGTCGATCCGCGCCTCGCCGAAGTCGAGGAAGCGGTCGATACGCTGGGCGGCCTGGCCTTTGTGCTGGCCGAGGCGGTGCCTGCGGTCGGCACGGTGCTCGAACACCCGAGCGGCTGGCGGATCGAAGTGACAGCGGGCGATGAAACCCACGTGACCCGCCTGCGTCTGCACCCGCCGACGCCGGAAGAGGACGTGCAGTAGCTGCAACGCCACAAGCAGGGGCGCATTTTTTCTTCGATTTTTTGCATCCAAAATGCTTTTGGCGCGTATCTCCCGCGACCAAGGAGTTTTGCCATGCCTGTTCGTCGCCTGCCCCCTCTGCGCGCGCTTGAAGCGTTCATGCGAACCGTGCGTCTCGGCTCGGCCCGCGCGGCGGCGGAGGAGATCGGCCTCAGCCCTTCGGCCCTGTCGCGGCGGATCAGCAATCTCGAAGAGTTCGTCGGTAAGAAGCTGTTCACCCGCGCCCGCCAGTCGATGCAACTGACCGACGAAGGGCAGGCGTTCTACGAAGCGGTGAACCCGCACATGGAGGCGCTCGCCCGCGCGGTGGAAAGCCAGTCGGACAATATCGCGCTGCTGCGCCTGCGCCTCGGCGTGCTGCCGATGTTCGGCAGCCAGCGCCTGTTTCCGCGTCTCGGCGAGCTGCGCAAGCGCCACCCGCTGCTGCACATCGATATCGACACTGCGCCGCATCTCGAAGACCGGGTGGGCGATACGCTCGACGCCGCGATCATCCTGTCACGCGGGCCGGCGAGCGGGCTGCATGCAGTGCGGCTCGACCACAATCTCGTCCACGCGATTTGTTCGAAGGACACGGCCCGCGCCATCGGCCCCGACATCACCCCAGAGGCGATGACCAAGCAGACCTTCCTGATCCACAACGAGCTGCCCGAAAGCTTCGTCGCCTGGAAGAAGGCCAATGGGCTCGAGCAGATGGACCCGGCGGCGATCGACCATTACGATTCGGGCGCACTGATGCTTGAAGCTGCCGCGCAGGGGCTGGGCATCGCGATCATGCACGATGATCACCTGCGCCGCGCCAACGACAACCGCCTCACCAATCTCCCCGGACCACCGGTGGAGAGCCCCTATAGCTACTGGTTCGTATGCAAGCCCGTCGCGCTGGAAAGCCGCCCGGTGCGGATCTTCCACGACTGGCTGGTGCGCGCTGGGCTTTAATCCGCCGCCTGATCCTCGACCTTGGGTTCGTAGCGCACCGGGCCAACGGCGTGCGCGAAGGGACGCAGCGGCTTGCCGAGGATCTCGACCAGCGCTTCCTCGATCCGGCGGCGCGATTCCTGGCCGATTTTCTTGCGGCCCGGAAACTCCTCGGGCGAGAAAGGCTCGAGGAAATGTAGCCGCAGCTTGAAGCTGCCCGGACGTGAAAGCACACGCTTGGCGTTGTTGATTCCGCTCTCGACCCCGATCCATCCGATCCATTCGGCCACGGGGCCGTAATCCAGGATCACCGGCTGCACCAGCACGCTCGGCGGGGGCGGTTCGAGCACCGAGAGCATCGAAGTCTTGAACGGCAGCAGCGATTGCCCGTCGGTGGTGGTGCCTTCTGGGAACACCGTCACCGACCAGTTATCGACCAGCGCATCCTTCAGCGCATTGATCTGCTCGGCCACGCCCATGCGGTGTTCGCGCTTGACGAAGACGGTGCGGTTGAGGCTTGCAAGCCAGCCGACCACCGGGGCATCGGCCAGTTCGGCCTTTGCGACAAAGGCGGTGCCGCTTGCGCCTGCCAGCGCGAGGATGTCGACCCACGAAAGGTGGTTGGCGACGTAAAACACATCGCGTTTCAGGTGCGTGCCGATCACCTCGACCCGCGCCCCGCAGACCCTCGCGGCATAGCGCAGGAACAGCATCGGGAAGGGCGAGCCATAGGCGAACACCCGGTAGAGGTAGTGCAGCGGCACGAAGATCGCGATCAGCGCCACCAGCGCCAGCGCCCGCGTGATCAGGTACGCCCATCCGATTGCGGTCAGCGGCGTGCTTTCGCCCCGCGCTGCTGCCTCGCGCAGTTCGGCGTCAGTCATTGCGCGACAGGCGCACGCCGTAGAGTTCCATGCGGTGATCGACCAGCCGGTAGCCCAGCCGCTCGGCAATCTGGCGTTGCAATGCCTCGACTTCCGGATCGACGAATTCGACGACCTTGCCGGTTTCGACATCGATCAGGTGATCGTGGTGCGCTTCGGGCACGGGTTCGTAGCGCGAGCGGCCATCGCCGAAATCGTGGCGATCGAGGATGCCGGCCTCTTCGAACAGGCGCACGGTGCGATAGACGGTCGCAATCGAGATGCGCGGGTCGACCGCAGCGGCACGGCTGTGCAGCAGTTCGACATCGGGGTGATCGTCGCTTTCCGACAGCACCTTCGCGATCACCCGGCGCTGTTCGGTGATCCTGAGGCCTTTCTCGGCGCAAAGTTGTTCGAGATCGATCTTCTGGGTCAAGGATAGCTCCATCGCCACACGCGCGCCCGCCACGGGATACGACGTCATTACAGCAAAGCAGCCTCATCCCTACAGGGACGAGGCTGCTTGCTCAAGCGGGCCGACCGCCCTCTCAACAGGCGAACGGCGCGCCGGGATCAGGCCTTCTTGGCGCGGCCCTTGCGGACGACGGTGCCGGGCTTGCGGCCCAGACCGATCTTCTTGGCAAGATCGCGGCGCGTTTCGGCGTAGTTGGGGGCAACCATCGGATAGTCGGCCGGCAGGCCCCAGCGGGCGCGGTAATCTTCGGGCGACATGTCGTAATTGGTGCGCAGGTAGCGCTTGAGCATCTTGAGCTTCTTGCCGTCTTCAAGGCACACGATGTAATCCGGCTTCACCGAATTGCGGATAGCCACCGCCGGCTGCGGCTTGGCTTCCTCGACCACGACCGTCTCGCCAAGATTGGCGAGGGCGTTGTAGACGTTGGTGATAAGGCCAGGAAGATCGGCGACTGCCACATCATTGTTGCTGACGTGCGCAGCGACAATATCGCTGGTCAGCGTAATAAGCGTTTCTTTCATTTCGAATTCCGGTTGTTGCATGCGAGCCTCGGTTTCGTCGTTCATTGTGCGACGGTTATTGGCCCTTGGGGCAAAGCCGGGGAAATGGCAACTCGTTTGCTTCGCAATGAACCAGTCGTGTGGCGACCGGTTTCAAATCAAATCGTGCGACCGAAAGTAATCGCATCGATTCTTTCGCCATTTTCCATGCGATAATAGTTACGCCGCTCGCCAATCGGTTCGAAGCCGAACTTCAGATAGAGGTGGATCGCCGGATTGCCGCGCCGCATTTCGAGGAAGATGCGGGTGATACCGCGGCCGCGCGCGGCGGCGAACAGGTGTTCGATCAGGGCTGCACCGATCCCGCGCCGCCGTGCCTCCGGGGCGACCGCGATGAGCAGCAACTCCTCTTCGTCGAGCACGTGGCGGCTGAGGACGAAGCCGGCCGGGATCGCTGCGGGGTCTTCATCGGGGATCAGACGGCCTTCGGCATCGATCACCAGTGCCTGCGTGCTGGGCATGGTCAACGCATCGCTGACCTGTCGCCGGTTCCACGCCTCGCCATAGGCCGGGTCAAAGGCGGCAGTCATCACCGCCATGATCCGGTCGATGGTGTCGGCGCGCGCTGTCATGCCTGGTTACGCTCGGCCATCGGGGTGGCATCGGCACCGCGGCCATAAATCGGCGCGAGGTCGCGGGTGAGAAGTTGCTCGGGCACCAGTCGCACCAGCGCGGCATCGGGAAGCAGCGCGATGGCTGTCCGGTCACCACCGAGCATTCCGGTAAATTCCTCCGCGCGGTTGCCGGCAATCACCGCCTGTGCTCCCGCGGTCTGCGCCTGTGCCGGGGTGAGCGAGCGCAGGGCGTTGCCGGGCTTCGCGTCCTCAAAATCCTGCACGAACCATTCGCCGTGGCCGCCGTTCATGCACACGGTGATCGCACTGGCGGGATGCTGCGCGCGGGCCATCGCCGCCACCAGATCAAGGGTCGGGTAGCCGAGCACCTCGGTGCCCCACGCAAAGCCGAGCGCGCGCGCCGTGGCTAGGCCGATCCGCACGCCGGTGAAGCTGCCCGGGCCGAGCGAGACCAGAATGCGATCCGCGCGTCCCTTCCCCGGCAGCGCGCCGATCATCGGCACCAGCGCCTCGGCATGGCCGCGACCGATCACGCGGTGATCATGCGCGATCAGCCCATTGCCCTCGACAAGGGCGATGCTGCACGCTTCGTAGGCGGTTTCGATGGCAAGGGTCCGCATCGCGTCCGCCCTGCCTCAGTGCGGGGGCGGGTGCAAGCGCGATGCGCGCGTCAGGCGATGCGGTTGAAGCGGTCGAAATCGGGGCGGGGCGAGCGATCGAAGATGCTCGCCGGATCACCATAGCCGACCGAGCAGATGAAATTGACCCGGTGGCGCGGCTCATCGGCAAAGAAGGCAGCGTTGACGGCGGCAGGATCAAAGCCCGACATCGGCCCGCAATCCAGCCCCAGCGCGCGCGCGGCGAGCATCAGATAGGCGCCTTGCAGCGAGGAGTTGCGGAACGCCCCTTCCTCACGCCCGGCTTCGTTGCCTTCGAACCAGCTCTTGGCATCGGTATGCGGGAACAGCCAGGGCAGTTCCTCGTGAAAATCGATGTCGTAGCCGATCACCGCGGTGACGGGCGCACCGAGCACCTTGGCCTTGTTGCCTTCCATGACGCAGGCGGCAAGCTTCGCCTTGGCGTCTGCCGATTTGACCCACACGATCCGCGCGGGCTGCATATTGGCCGAGGTCGGGGCCATCTTCACGAGGTTCCAGATGGCGTGCAGCTGTTCGTCCGACACCGGCTTGTCGAGCCAACCGTTGTAGCTGCGTGCCTCGGTGAACAGTTGCGCCAGCGCCTCGGGCGAGAGCGTGTGGTCATGAAATTGCATGGTCATGCGGCGCGCACTTCGGTCACTTCGGGGACGTAGTGCTTGAGCAGGCCTTCGATGCCGTGCTTGAGCGTGGCGGTGCTCGACGGGCAGCCCGAGCACGAGCCTTGCAGAGTCAGATAGACCACGCCGTCGCGGAAGCCGCGATAGGCGATATCACCGCCGTCACCCGCCACGGCAGGGCGTACGCGGGTTTCGAGCAATTCGTTGATCGCGGCGATGACTTCGGCGTCCTCGGGGCGTTCTTCGACCGCAAGGTCTTCCTCGGGCGGGGGAACGGCGATGCCGCTCGCGGTGCCGGGAGTGAACAGCGGCGCTTCGGAAACGAAGTGATCGAGCAGGATGGCGATCACCTGCGGCTTCAAGGCGCTCCAGTCGGCACCCGGCGCAGCGGTGACGCTGACGAAGTCCGCGCCGAAGAACACGTTCACGACCTCGCCCGTGTCGAAGATCGCCTGCGCGAGCGGGCTCGCTTCGGCTGCCTCGGGGGTGGCGAATTCGCGGGTGCCGGCGGCCATCACGGTCTGGCCCGGCAGGAACTTGAGCGCCGCAGGATTGGGCGTGGTTTCGGTTTCGATGAACATGACAGTCCATCTAGGGGTCGGGGACGCAAGCGACAAGGGCGCAATGCCTGCGCCCAACCATTCACTATCGCTTCAGACTTAGCCGCCCTATAAGCCGCGTTATGACGTTGTTCTCCCGCGCTGGCCGCACGCTCGTAGTCCTTCTCGCCCCTGCTGTGCTGCTGCAGCCGGTGCTCGCCCAGCAGGCGACAACGCCGAGGCCAGCGGCTGCCGCACCGGCAGAGGCACCGATCCCGACACCGCGTGCGCTGCAAAGCAAGGAAGAGGCCTGGCTCTATCGCGGCTCGGATGTTCCGGTCGATGAGCAATGGTTGTTCGGTCAGATGAAGAACGGCCTGCGCTACGCCGTGCGTCGCAACGGTGTGCCGCCGCGTCAGGTGGCGATCCGGGTGCGGATCGATGCCGGATCGATGTACGAAACCGACAGCGAACAGGGCTACGCGCACCTGCTCGAACATATGCTGTTCCGCGAGAGCAAGTATCTCGGGCAGGCCGAAGCGATTTCCGCGTGGCAGCGGCTCGGCGCCACGTTCGGTAGCGATGCCAATGCCGAGACCAGCCCGACCCACACCGTCTACAAGCTCGACATTCCCAATATCGACCGCGCCAAGCTGTCGGAGAGCTTCAAGCTGCTTTCAGGCATGATCCGCGAGCCGGTGATCAATGATTCCAATGTCGCTGCCGAACGCCCGATCGTGCTCGCTGAAAAGCGTGAGCGCGGCGGCGCGGGCGAGCGCATGGCGGATCTGACCCGCAAGACCTTCTTTGCCGGTCAGCGCCTTGCCGTGCGCAATCCGATCGGCACCGACGAGACGCTCAAGGCAGCGAGCGGCAAGGCGGTCAAGGCGTTTTACGATCGCTGGTATCGTCCGGAAAACACCGTGATTGTCGTCGCAGGCGATGCCGATCCGATGGTGCTGGCCGGCCTTGTCGAACAGTGGTTCGGCGACTGGAAGGGCACCGGCAAGCCCGGCGTTGCGCCCGGCTTCGGCGATCCCGTCGCCCCCGCTGGCGCGCCTGTTTCGGCTGGCCCTGCCGCACCGATTGGCGAGTTGGCGGTAGGGGTCGAAACCGATCTGCCGCGCAGCCTGACCTATGCGGTGATGCGCCCATGGCGGCCGGTCAATGATACGATTGCCTATAACGAGGGCTTGCTGATCGATGCGGTGGCGCAGGCGATCATCAACCGGCGGCTCGAATCCCGCGCCCGCGGCGGCGGCAGCTTCCTCTACGCGCAGGTCCAGCAGGATGATGTCTCGCGCTCGACCGATGCAACCTTCGTTACCTTTGCGCCGCTCACCGGCGACTGGCAGGCCGCGCTGGCCGATGTCCGCGCAGTGATTGCCGATGCGCTCGCCAACCCGCCGACGCAGGAGGAAATCGACCGCGAGGTGGCCGAGTTCGATGTCGTCTTCGCCAATCAGGTCGAACAGGAAAGCGTTCAGGCCGGCCCGACCCTTGCCGACAACCTCGTCAATGCGGTCGATATCCGCGAGACTGTTGCCGCGCCCGATGTGGTGCTCGGGGTGTTCCGGGGCATGAAGGGACGGCTCAATCCGAAGGAAGTGCTGGCCCGCACTCAGGTCCTGTTCGAAGGCACGGTGACGCGCGCGGTCTATGTCACGCCGACGGCGGGCGAGGCCGATGTGCCGGCGCTGCGGATGGCGCTGACCAAGGAGGCCGTGGTCGATGGCAGCGCCCGGCTTGCCGCGCAGAGCATTTCCTTTGCCGATCTTCCGCCCGTCGGTGCGCCCGGCACTGTTGCAGCGGCGCGGCCGATCGGCGTGCTCGAAGTCGAGCAGATCGAATTCGCCAACGGGGTGAAGGCGCTGCTGTGGGCCAATGACGCCGAGCCCGGCCGTGTCACCGTGCGCGTGCGCTTCGGCGCCGGCCACCGCGCGTTCGACAAGGACAATGCGGTCTACGCCCAGTTGGGCGAGGCGGCACTGGTCGGCTCGGGCATTGGCGAACTTGGCCAGAACGAGATCGACCGGCTGGCGACCGGGCGCAAGCTCGGCTTCGACTTCGGGATCGATGATGCGGTGTTCACGCTCACCGCGCAGACACGGTCGGAAGACGTCAACGATCAGCTCTACCTGTTCGCCGCCAAGCTCGGGATGCCGCGCTGGGACAAGGATCCGGTGCTGCGCGCCAAGGCCGCAGCCGAACTGGCCTACAAGACCTATTCGACCAGCCCCGGCGGGGTACTCAACCGCGATCTCGAATATCTCGTGACCGGCGGCGAGCAGCGCTTTGCCACGCCTGATCCGGCTGCGCTGGCCGCAGCGACGCCCGAAGGCTTCCGCCAGGCATGGGAACCGCTGCTCAAGCAAGGGCCGGTCGAGGTTCTGGTGTTCGGCGAATTCGACAAGGCAGCCGTGGCCGAACAGCTGCGCCTGACCTTCGGCGCGCTTGCCCCGCGCGAGCCGATCCCCTCGAAGATCGCCGCGCGCGTGCCCGGCTTTGCGCCTGCTGCTGACAAGCCTGCGGTGGTGACCCACCGCGGCGATGCCAACCAGGCCGCCGCCGTGGTCGCCTGGCCGAGCGGGGGCGGGGTCGCGAGCCTGCGGGAGAGCCGCCAACTCGAAATCCTCACGCAGCTGTTCAACAACCGCCTTCTCGATGCCCTGCGCGAGCGGGCCGGGGCAAGCTATTCGCCGCAGGTCTTCTCGAGCTGGCCGACCGATCTTGCCAGCGGCGGGCGCATCACGGCCCTCGCGCAGCTCGAGCCGGAATTCGTGCCGGTCTTCTTTGCCGAGGCGGACCGCATCGCAAAGGATCTCGCGGCCAATCCGCCGACGGCAGACGAGTTGGCGCGGGTGACCGAGCCATTGGCGCAGATGATCCGCCGCGCATCGACCGGCAACCAGTTCTGGCTCTATAACCTCGAAGGCGCGACCAGCGATCCGCAGCGTGTGGCGCTGCTGCGAACTCTGCTCGCGGACTATTCGCAGACCAGCCCGCAGGCGATGCAGCTTCTTGCCGATCGCTATTTCGCCAAGAGCGCGCCGTTCCGTCTGGCGGTCATTCCTGAAGGCCAGACCCTCGCGCAGTTGCCCAGCGGAGGGGCAGCCTCCATGCTTGGCGCAGGGCGGTGAACGCGACGGACTGATCGGCGCGGCCGCTGAGAGTGGCCGGGAAATAAAGTTGTGCTGCGCGGCATTGCCGCTTTACAATTCAATCGCGCCTCCTGTAGCGGGCGCCCCCGCGCCTTTCGCGCGCGGATCGTGGAATGAAAGAGTGTGATCGTGGCTGAGACCTGGACCCCGGAAAGCTGGAAGGCCTTCGAAGCGCGCCACCTGCCGCATTACGAGGATGCGGCCGAGCTGGCCGATGCCGAAAAGACCCTGTCCTCCTATCCGCCGCTCGTGTTCGCGGGCGAGGCGCGGGCGCTTAAGGCTGATCTGGCGGATGTCGCGAACGGCCACGGCTTCCTGCTCCAGGGCGGGGATTGCGCGGAAAGCTTTGCCGAATTCCACCCCAATAACATCCGCGATACCTTCCGCGTGATCCTGCAGATGGCGGTCGTGATGACCTTTGCCAGCAAGCGTCCGGTTGTGAAGGTCGGGCGGATGGCCGGCCAGTTCGCCAAGCCGCGCTCCTCGCCGACCGAGACCATCGGCGATGTCACCCTGCCGAGCTACCTGGGCGACAATATCAACGGGATCGAGTTCGATCCGGTCAGCCGTCGCAATGATCCGGCGCGGATGGTGCGCGCCTATTCGCAGGCTGCCGCGACGCTCAACCTGCTGCGCGCCTTTGCCGGCGGCGGCTATGCCAACCTGCGGCAGGTGCATCAGTGGACGCTCGACTTCATGGGCCGTACCCCGTGGGCCGAGAAGTTCAGCGAGATGGCCGACCGCATCGGCGAAGCGCTCGATTTCATGGAGGCCTGCGGGGTCGATCCCGGCACCGTGCCGCAGTTGAAGGGCACCAGCTTCTACACCAGCCACGAGAGCCTGCTCCTGCCCTACGAGCAGGCGATGACCCGTCGGGATTCGCTCACCGGCGATTGGTATGCGACCAGCGCCCACATGCTGTGGATCGGCGATCGCACCCGCTTCCTCGGCAGCGCGCATATCGAATTCGCGCGCGGGATCGGCAATCCGCTCGGCATGAAGTGCGGGCCGAGCCTCGAGCCGGACGCGCTGCTGCGGCTGCTCGACGACCTCAACCCGAATCGCGAGGCCGGGCGCATCACGCTCATCAGCCGCTACGGCCATGACAAGGTCGAGGACGGCCTGCCCAAGCTGGTGCGCGCGGTGCAGCGCGAAGGGCATCCGGTGGTGTGGAGCTGCGACCCGATGCACGGCAACGTCGTGAAGTCCGATACCGGCTTCAAGACGCGGCCGTTCGACCGCATCCTGCGCGAGGTGAAGGGCTTCTTTGCGGTCCACCGCGCCGAAGGCTCGCATCCCGGCGGCATCCATATCGAGATGACCGGGCAGGACGTGACCGAGTGCGTCGGCGGGGCTGTGGCGATTACCGAGGAGCGTCTTGGCGACCGCTATCACACCCATTGCGACCCGCGCCTCAATGCCGAACAGTCGCTCGAGCTGGCGTTCCTCGTGGCGGAAATGCTCAACGAGGCGGCTGGTGTCCGCGCCGACGAGGTCAAAGCCAACGCCGCGTGAATGGCGCGACTCGCGTTCCAGCCGGTTGATTTTTCGAAAGCGGGGCGCGCAGCAAACGTCTTTCCTGTGTAACGCCAGGCGGGCATTGTGCGAATGTCCGTCCGTGGCGGCGAGGGAGGGCGAACATGCATCGCAGCGAACAATACGAGCCGGAACGCCCTCGCAGTGCCGGCGGCTTGGCGGATAACTTTCGCAGCACCCGTGCGCTGACCGAAGCGCTCGTCGCCCCTCTCAGCGATGCGGACGCCACGCTGCAATCGATGGAGGACGCGAGTCCCGCCAAGTGGCATCTGGCGCACACCACGTGGTTCTGGGAAACCTTCCTGCTGCGCGAACACCTGCACGGCTACCGGCTGCATGATGACCGCTGGCCGTTCCTGTTCAATTCCTATTACGAGGCCGAGGGTGCACGCATCGCCAGAGCGTCGCGGGGTGTGCTGTCGCGCCCAAAGCTGGAAGAGGTGCTCGAATGGCGTGCGGCGGTCGATGACGCCATGACGCCGTTGCTCGATGATCCGGCGCTGGCGGGTCTCGTCGCGCTCGGCGTCGCGCATGAGCAGCAGCACATCGAATTGCTGCTGACCGATATCAAGCACGCGCTGTTCTGCAATCCGCTCGGTCCGGCGATGTGGGAGGGGCGTGCGCCTGCCCGGACCGCTCCGGCAGCGATGGGCTGGCACGCGCATCCCGGCGGGATTGCGCTGATCGGGCATGACAGCACCGGTTTCGCCTTCGACAATGAAGGTCCGCGCCACCGCGTATTGCTCGAACCCTTTGCGCTGGCAGACCGGCTGGTGACCAATGGCGAGTGGGAGGCTTTCATCGCCGATGGCGGGTATCGCAATCCGCGCCTGTGGCTTGCCGATGGCTGGGCCTGGGTGCAGCGCGAGGGGATCGACGCGCCGCTTTACTGGCGGGAGGGCGAGCATTTCACTCACCAGGGTTGGCAGGCGCGCGATCCGAACGTTCCTGTGGCCCATATTTCCTATTACGAAGCCGATGCTTACGCGACATGGGCTGGCGCGCGCCTACCGACCGAATTCGAGTGGGAAGCGATTGCGGCGAGCCATGATCCTGCGGCTGGCAATCAGCTTGATGGCGCTGCGCCGCCGCTTCCGCACGGCGGGACGGACCTATTCGGTGATTGCTGGCAATTCACCCGCTCGGCCTATCTTCCCTACCCCGGTTTCCGCGTCGCCGAGGGCGCGGTGGGCGAATATAATGGCAAGTTCATGAGCGGTCAGGTGGTGCTGCGCGGCGCGTCCTGCGCGACCGTGAGAGGCCACTCACGCCCCTCCTATAGGAACTTCTTCTATCCCAACCAGCGCTGGCAATTCACCGGCCTGCGGCTGGCCAAGGACGCCTGAAATGCCGTCTAACCCGGGTCTAAGGCTGGTCGAGAGGGACGCTAGCGGGGTCGACCTCGCATTTCGCGCTGATGTGCTGTTGGGCCTTTCGCAAATCCAAAAGGCGGTGCCTGCGCGCTGGTTCTACGATGATGCCGGATCGCGGCTGTTCGAGGATATTACCCGGCTCCCCGAATACTATCTGACCCGCGCCGAGACCGAGATCCTCAGCAGCCGCTCCGCCGAAATCGCCGATCTGATCGGACGGGGGCGCGCGGTGGTGGAGTTCGGTTCGGGATCGTCGGTCAAGACCCCGCTGCTGCTCTCGGCCATTGCGCCCTCGGCCTACGTTCCGCTCGATATCGCGGGCGATTTCCTGCGCGCCTCCTCGGCAGCGCTGGCGGCAAAGTTTCCCGGCCTGCCTGTCCATCCGGTCGAGGCTGATTTCATGCGGCGGGTCGAATTGCCTGGAGATGTCGCCGACCTGCCCAAGCTCGGCTTCTTCCCCGGCTCGACCATCGGCAACATGATCGCCGGCACCGCAACCGATCTGCTGCGCTCGATGCGCGCCACGCTGGGCGAGGGCGCGCTGCTGCTGATCGGGATGGATCAGGTCAAGGACGAGGGCATGCTGCTCGCCGCCTATGACGATGCCGAAGGCGTGACGGCGCAGTTCAACCTCAACTTGCTGGCGCGTATCAACCGCGAGCTTGATGGCGACATTCCGCTTGCCGCCTTCGCCCACGAGGCGCGCTGGAACGATGCCTTTGCGCGGATCGAGATGCATCTCGTCGCGCGTGAGGACATCGCCTTCAGCGTCGGCGGCGCGCGCTTTGCGATGCGTGCCGGCGAGAGCATCCACACCGAGAACAGCCACAAGTTCACCAAGCGCTCCGCCCAGCTGCTGCTGGCGGCAGGCGGATGGGAGCCACGCGCCCGCTGGACCGATGAGGCG
The DNA here is from genome assembly GCF_001720465.1 of Porphyrobacter sp. LM 6. Classification (NCBI taxonomy): domain Bacteria; kingdom Pseudomonadati; phylum Pseudomonadota; class Alphaproteobacteria; order Sphingomonadales; family Erythrobacteraceae; genus Porphyrobacter; species Porphyrobacter sp. LM 6. Next base: position 2,412,894 of record NZ_CP017113.1, on the reverse strand, counting down.
CGCCAGTTCGCGGTCTATCTCGCCGAAGCGGCGCCTGTGCGCTCGGCGCCTTGAAACCTCTGCTTGCCCCGTGCGTTGGCGCGGGATGGACGGACAATACGACATTTGCATTATCGGCGGCGGCATGGCGGGGCTCTCCGCAGCGACTGCTCTCGCCCCCACCGGACAGCGCATTATCGTGCTCGACAAGGGCCGCGGTCCCGGCGGGCGCATGGCCGCAAGGCGGGTGGAGATCGCAGGACAGCAGGTGAGCTTCGATCACGGCGCGCAATACTTCACCGCGCGCGATCCCGCCTTCTGGGCGGAGGTTGCGCGATGGGAATCGGCGGGCGTTGCATCGCGCTGGTCGGCGGCGGGCGATGATGCATGGGTCGGCACGCCCGGGATGAACGCCTGCGTCAAGGCGATGGCCGGGGGCCTAGACGTGCGCTGGGGCCTGCGCGCCGAGCGGTTGGTGCGCGAAAGCGGGCGCTGGCGCATTGAAACGGGCGAAGAGAGCTTCACCGCCAGCACCGTGCTGGTCGCAGTCCCTGCCGAGCAGGCTGCCGTGCTGCTGGCCGATGCCGCGCCTGATCTCGCTTCGCTTGCGGGGAGTATCCAATCCGCGCCGTGCTGGGCGGTGATGGCGGGCTTTGCCGCACGCCTGCCGATTGCAGACACCTTCCGCCCCGAGAGCGGCCCCGTCAGCTGGGCGGCGCGCAATTCGGCCAAGCCGGGGCGTAGCGGCACGGAGACCTGGGTGATCCACGCCAGTCCGGCGCGCAGCCGCGAATTGATCGACCTGCCCAAGGAAGAAGCCGCGCAGGTGCTGCTGGCCGATTTCTTTGGTGCTACCGGCGCTGCGCCCGCAACGCCTGTGCACCTCGATGCGCACCGCTGGCTCTATGCCCAGCCTGTCGCCCACAGGGGCGAGGGCGCGCGGTTTGATGCGGCGCTCGGTATCGGGATCGCGGGTGATTACCTCCACAGCCCGCGGGTCGAGGGCGCGTGGCTCTCAGGTCAAGCGCTTGCTCAGGCCGTGCTTCAGGAGCGGCTTGCCAGCACGTCGTAGTGGTGTCCGCGCCCGTATTTGGTGAAGCAGGTGAAACCTGCGCCGCGGAGCAGCGCCTCGATTTCCGCTGCGCTCGCCCAGCGGTCGTCGACCTCGTAGAAGATCGCTTCGACCCGCGCGAAGTTCGCCGTCTTGGCGAGTTCGGCGATCACCACCGCCTCAAGCCCCTCGACATCGATCTTGACGAACATTGGAAGTTCGCCCGCCAGCAGCGGATCGAGCACGGGCGCGTCGATCGTGTGGATCGTCACCCCGCCGCTTGCCGCCTTGCCGCCCTCGCGTCCGGCGAGGGTCGCGGTGCCGGTGTGATCGGCAGCGACGTTGATCGTCACTTCGCCCACGCTGTCGGCGATAGCGAGCAGGTGGAGCGCAGTGCGCGCCGCCCCGCCATTCAGCGCCACGTTGGCTGCCAGCCGCGCATGGGTAGTGGGTACGGGCTCGAACGCGATGATCTGGCGGCAGTGCGGGTTCTGCGCCGCGATCAGGCTATAGAGCCCCTGATTGGCGCCGATATCGACGAACACAAAGTCGTCACGCCGCCGCAGCAGCAGATCGGACAGATCGCGGCCATAGGTGCCGAAGATGCAATAGCGGAAGGTGGTGTCCTGCCAGTTGGGCACCATCAGCACGCCATAGGCCGATCGCACCGCCGCCTCGCCGCGGCCTGCATAGACCGGCGAAAGCGCTGCCGCCTTGAGCTTGCGCGCGGTCTTCACCACGCCGTAACGCCAGAAATCTGCAAGACTAGCCAAGGGTGGCCCTTCCTTCGAGAAACGCGCTGATCGCATCGGCCGCCCGCTCGGCCGAGGGACGGTCCGAAATCGAGAAGGTGGCATCGATCAGCGCCTGCTGTGTGGGCGCATAGTCGGAATGTGCGGCGATGGCAGCATCAATCGCATCGAGCAGCCCGTCGGCGCTGGTCAGCACAGGGCCGGCGCGCCAGTGCAGGTAGTTGGGATCGTCCTGCCATTCGACGCCGTGGCTGTTGAGGAACAGGCACGGGCGCGGCGCGCGAAGGAATTCGTAGATCTGGCTGCTGACATCGCCGAGATAGATATCGGCGCGGTTGGTGTAGCTCATGTCGCTGCTGGCACCGCTGCCGGTATCGAAATGGATGCGCGGCTCGCCCGCGAATTCCGGCCCCGGCGGCGTGACCCGCGCGAGGCTCGGCGGATCGAGTGTCACCACCCATTTGCGTTCAAACAGCATCACGTGCGGCGCGAAGATCAGGTTGTAGCGATCCTGCTGACGGAACGCCTCCAGCACCGCCGCACCGTGCTTGAACCAGCTCGACAGCTTGGGCGAGGGGTGGGGGTTGTAGATTACCGTCGGCCGTTCGGGCGCGGGGAAGCGGTCGTCAAAGCGGTTGTCGGCGCATAGATCGAACTTCGGATAGCCCACCAACGCGATCTGATCGGGCTTGAGACCGGCCTCGGCGATCAGCCGATCGCGGATCTTGGGGCCGGAAACGAGCACCAGATCGAACAAGGCACTTTCGGGATTGAATCCGATCGCCCGGTCGCCCGCGCCGTGGCGGGTGTGGATCAGCTTGAGATTGTCGAGGCCATAACGGCTCTTGAGCAGCAGCGTGGTCTTTTCCGAAACCACCACGGCATCGAACCCGCGGAAGAAATCGAGGTTGTCGCGGTAGAGCAGCAGCTTGGAGGCCGGCACCAGTGCCTCGAGCGTGCCCGCCAGCATCTGCGAGAGGCCGCTTTTGAGGCCGAGTTTGACCAGTTCCACCTTCGCCAGCTGCGCAGGCTTGGCCTGCCGCTCGATCTCGGCGCGGATCGCGTCCTTGGCGTAGGCGAGCACGATGCGGTGCTCCCCGCGCTCCGCCAGCGCCAGCGCGATCGGCAGCGAGTGTGCCAGCTGGTGCGTCTGGTCGTGATTAAACAGGAAGCAGATGCGCTTCATGCCGCGCTCCAATCGACCTGCGACCAGCGTGGATCGGGCTTTGCATAGCGGCCCACCAGCACGCCGGTATCGGCAAAGTTCAGGATCGGCGCGTCGCTCGCGTGGTCGGTATAGGCGGTGAGGTGAACGTCGGCGCGGGCTAGGCCCTCGGCGGCAAGCCACGCTTCGATCCGGCCCACTTTGATGCTGCCGTAGTTGTTCTCGCCGTCGATCGCGCTGAGCAGGTGGCCCTCTGCGCTACGCTGGTGGCGGGTGGCGATGCAGGCGTGAAGGCCGAGCGCCTCTGCCATCGCTTCGGCATAGATTTCGGGCGCGGCGGTCACCAGCACCAGTGTCACTCCGGCCTCGCGGTCGGCCGCGATCTGCGCGCGTGCGCCCGGCTGGATGTTGCGGACAAGCTGGCGGGCGAGGAAGCGGTCGATCCGCGGTTGCAGCGCGGGGCTGCGGACCACGCGGCCCACCAGCAGGGTAAGGCCGAACTGCTTGAGCGGTTTGCGCCCATAGAGCTTCGCCTTGTAGCCGAGCATGGCGAGGATCCACAGCGGCACGCCCAGCAATCGCAGCGGATTGCCGCTCGCCGCCATGTGGACGAGGAACGGCGTGAAGGTCGGCGCGCGGGTCACCGTCCGGTCGAGATCGTAGAGGGCGATGCGCCGCACGTGGCTCAGCCTCGTTCCGCCAGCAGCCGTTCGGCCAGCGTATGATCCTCGGGCTTGTCGACATCGACACCCATGCGCCCGTCCGACAGCAGCACCGGCGCGACGCCCGCCCCGAGCTTTGCCCCGGCGGCGGCGAGCGCTGCACGAACGCTCATCCGCTTCAGCAGCAGCTTGACCATCAGCACCGGGCCAAAATGCGCGGCGAGGCGAAACACCGATTTGCGGTCTTGCTCGACCCGCTCCCAAAACTTGAGCGCATTGGCGGCGGCCGGGCCGGTGAGGGCGAAGAGGTTGGCTCCGGTGAAGGCACCGTCGCGGAAGGTCAGCCAAGTGCGGCGATTGGGGCCGACGGCCGCTTCCAGCCGCCCGCGTTCGACCAACGCGACGCTGACATCGCTGGCACCCGTTCCGGCGATGAATTCGCGGATCGTTGCGGGGGTGAGCATCACATTGTCGGCGGTCGTCACCAGCACCGGCAGGCCGACCGCCGGATCGTTGACGGCATCAAGCACCGATCCGCTGATGGTGCGCCCGGAAACCCGCGCGATGATCCGCGGGTCTGCGGTGGTCCATGCCAGCGCGGGATCGGCCAGCAGTGCGGGGGCATCCTGCGCCAGCACGATGATTCGTGCGATTTCCGGTGTATCGGCCAGCGCGCGCAGCACGCGGCCCAGCATCGGGGTGCCTGCGACCGGGATCAGCGCCTTGGCCTCGCGCCCGAAGTGCGCTGCGAGCCGGTCAACGCCGGGGCGCTGACCGGCCAGCACCAGCGCGGTCCAGCCGGGCGGAACATTGGTCATTGCGGAGCGAAACCTCGCAGGGCGGGACGGGGAGGGCGGGGCGCCCTCTGTCCCCATGCCGCCCCCGTTTGTCAAGAAAGCCCTGACGCGGTTACGCGGCCATCGGCGCGGGGCAATAGTGCTTCAGGTAATCGCCGTGACCCGGCATGTTCTGCACCATGAAGCGGATCGACTTTTCCATCTCGTCGATCTCCTGCCGCGTCTTGCCCGGCTCCAGCGTGTCGGCCATCGGGTTGTGGCCATCCATGTGGATGCCCTGACCCATCATCACTGCCGCCCAGCTGGTCTCGGTAAAGAGCTCGTCCTCCTCGCGGAAGATCTGGCCGTTGGCTTTGAAGATCTCGATCTTCTCGGTCAGCGTCACCGGCACTTCCATCGTGCGCACGTAATTCCAGAAATCGGAATCCGTGCGCTGTGTGGCGTTGTAGTGCAGGATCAGGAAGTCGCGGATGCGCGCATATTCGCGGCCCGTCAGGCGGTTGAAGGCATCTTCCTGCGCCTGCGTGATCCCGTCCAGCGACAGCAGCGACACGAGCTTGTCGATCCCGGTGTTGATGAGGTGGATCGAGGTCGATTCGAGCGGCTCCATGAACCCGGCGGCAAGGCCTAGCGCGACGACGTTCTTGTTCCAAAACTTCTTGCGGCGCCCGGTCACGAAGCGCAGGAAATTGGGCTCGGCCTGCGGCTTGCCGGCGATGTTGCCGAGCAGAATATCGAGCGCTTCCTGATCTTCCATGAAGCTTGAGCAGTAGACGTGGCCGTTGCCATTCCGGTGTTGCAGCGGCACCTGCCACTGCCAGCCGGCACGGTGCGCAGTGGCGCGGGTGAAAGGCGGGGGCGGGCTGCCATCCTCGCGCTGGCACGGCAAGGCGACCGCGCGGTTGCACGGCAGATAGTTGCTCCAGTCGTCATAGCCGGTCTTGAGCGCCTGTTCGATCAAGAGGCCGCGGAAGCCCGAGCAATCGATAAACAGATCGCCCGAGAACTCGCGCCCGTCGTCAAGCGTTACCCCGGTGACGAAGCCGCTCTCGCCATCGAGCGCGACGTCCTGCACCTTGCCTTCGTGGCGCACCACGCCGCGCGTTTCGGCATAGCGCCGCAGATAGGCGGCATAGCGCCCGGCATCGAGATGGTAGGCATAGTTGACCGGCGGCAGATCGGCGCCCTTGTAATCTTCGGTGCGGGCGAACTTGCCGAAATAAGCGGCCATCGTCTCGACGTTGAACACCTGGATCGGACGCTTGTCGCCCGCGCGTGCCATCGCATGCCAGATGTGGTGGAAGGAAATGCCGCCCATCGTGTAGCCATAGGCGCCGAAGGGGTGGATGTAGCTGTCGCCGATCTTGCCCCAGTTTTCGAACTGGATGCCGAGCTTGAAGGTGCCGCCGACCTCGGCAAGCATCTCGCGCTCGTTGATCCCGAGCAGTTGGTTGAAGCCGATGAAGGGGGGAATCGTCGCTTCGCCGACCCCGACCGTTCCGATCGCTTCGGATTCGATCAGGATGATTTCCACAGGCCTGCCGGTCTTGAGGCGCGACAATGCCGCTCCCGCCATCCACCCGGCCGTACCGCCGCCGACGATTACTATGCGTTGAATTGCCACGTTTTCCTCGATCCCTGCTGCGCCTGTTGCGGCGTCGTAAGCGGGATTTTCCAGTCCCGCCGAGTGTTGCCAGAATGCAATATGAACCGCAGATTACAAGTCTTGAGAACGCTCTCAAGATGAGTTACAACCCTGCTGGCACCCCTAGTGGACGGTAACAAAGTGCCATGGGGTCAGGGGAGGTTTGAAACATCATGAAATACGCAAGCGTTGCGCCGCGTCGGCGGCTGTTCGCTCTCGGTACCGCTTCGGCGATCGCCATTTCGGCGGCCACCGCGGCGCCCGCCTTCGCGCAGGACGCGCAGGCGGACGAGGATCAGGCTGCTGCGCCTGCTTCGGCCGAAGAGGAAATCGTCGTCACCGGCTTCCGCGCCTCGCTGCAGACGGCGCAGAGCATCAAGCGCCGGGCGGACACCGTCGTCGACGTGGTGACCGCTGAAGATATCGGCGCGCTGCCCGATCGTTCGGTTGCCGAGACGCTCCAGCGTATCCCCGGCGTCAACATCGGGCGCTTCGAAAAGACCTCTGACCCGACCCGCTTCTCGGTCGAGGGCACGGGTGTCATCATCCGCGGTTTGGACTATGTCAGCTCGCAGCTTAACGGGCGCGACATCTTCTCGGCCAATGGTGGTCGTGCGCTGAGCTTCGAAGACGTGTCGCCCGAACTCGTCGGCCGCGTCGAGACCTACAAGAACATCACCGCCGACCAGATCGAAGGCCACATCGCTGGTCTCGTCAACCTGGTCACGCGCAAGCCGCTCGACCGCCGCGGTTTCCGCATCGCGGGTTCGGTCGAAGCGAACTATGGCGATCTGCGTCAGGAATGGTCGCCTACCTATAACATCCTCGCGTCGGATACCTTTGAAACGGGGCAGGGCACTTTTGGCCTGCAGCTGAGCTATTCGAAGTCGAAGCTGAAGAGCCGCACCGATGCCTCGCAGCTGGTCGACTATTGCTATCGTCCGGCTGATCTGAGCGCCGGTTGCGCGCGTATTTTCAACCTTAACTCGGGCGGGTTCGGCGATGTGCCCAACTTCACGCCGGAGAACTTCCCGCCGCCGAACTCGGTCCTTGTGCCGCAATTCGCCAACGTGCGTTCGACCACGCTCGATCGTGATCGCGAGGCCTTCTCGGCCGTCGGTCAGTTCGAGACGCTCGATGGCAACCTTTTGATGACGGTCGAATATCTGCGTTCGGAAACGACGTTCGCCACCGAAGAGTTCGCGCTGCTCGGCCGTATCGACGATGGCGTTTCGACCAACCAGCCGCGCCCGGGCACGAGCTACGAGTTCGACGAGAACGGCAACTTCGTGAGCGGCATTCTGACGCAAAGCGTTGGCAATGCCTACGCCAACCCGTTCGGTCGCGGCGGTATCCCGATGGATACGCTGCGCTTCCTGCGCGAAGCCAATTCCGTCACGGAAGACATCTCGTTCGACGCGCAGATGAACTTCACCGATCGCTTCCGCGGCAAGATCGAGGTGCAGAGCCTCAACTCCAACCTGAGCCGCGATTCGGTGTTCGGTGCCATGAGCACCTGGGCCGACATCGCCATCGACCTGTCGGGCAATACGCCGGACATCGAGTTTCTGGCTCCGGTCGGCGCGCCTGCCGATTACTTCTCCAGCGGGTTTAGCACCTATTACTGGTTCGGCCTCGACAGCCGCGAGAAGAACGACGGTGAGCTGTTCAGCTTCTCCGGCAACCTCGAATACGACCTCAGCGACGAGGGCTTCTTCCGCAAGGTGGAAATCGGTGGCCGCTGGGCAAATCGCGACCGCGTCAACCGCAACACCAACTTCAGCACCTGGGGCAACCTTTCGGCGCCGTGGGCGGGCCGTGCAGGGTGCTTGCCCTGGGGCGAAGGTCCGGGCTGTTTCCAGGGGCCGGGGCCTTATGTTCCCGATTGGTCGGGTTTCACCCCCGGCCGGTTCTACACCGGTCTGCCGGGTCAGGAATTCGCGATCGCAGGCGGGGTGTTCACCGATGAAGTTCCGGGTGCGTCTGCCTATCGCACACCGTTTGCCGACAACTTCCAGCGCGGCGAAGCGGGCACCCCGATCGCGGGTGGTGGTGCTTGGTTCTACGGCGGCGATGACTTCCTTCAGGAATACCTGTCCGGCGTGACCGATCAGCAGTGGGACCAGATCACGGGCTTGGGCCTGTCGCCGGAACGCTTCAACCTCGGCGTCAACGGCCGCACCCGCACCCTGCTCGACGGTACGACCGTGCAGTGCGATCCGTTCTGCCCGGGAGAAATTTCGGACGTTACCGAGGTGACTTCGGCCGCCTATGCGCGTCTCGATTTCGGTACCGACTTCGGTGGTGGTGCCTCGCTCGCGGGGAACATCGGCCTGCGTTACGTCCGGACGACTGTCAGCAACAATTCGCTGGTGGCGTACCCTGACCCGGCACGGTTCGACGCGACGACCAACGGTGGTAACGGCGATGGCGTGGTGCAGGTGTCGGAAATCACGGCTGTCTGCCAAGCTCCGGGCGTCCCGCAACAGGTCTTCTGCGACCTTACCGGTGCGCGTCTTGCCGAATTTGCGGCTTTGCACACCGGCGAGCTCATCAACGACCGGCGCGACATCAACTTCGATCACTTCCTGCCGTCCTTCAACGTCCGTTACGACAATGGTAGCGGGATCGTTATTCGCGGTGCGGTGTCGAAGGGGATCAGCCGTCCCGACCTGAACCTGTTCAACGCAGGCGGGGTGCTGGGCTTCAGCGGCCGCGTGACCGATGGGCCGCTGTTGTCGATCGCCACTGGCAATCGCAACCTCAAGCCCGTCGAAGCGTGGAACTACGATCTCAGCTTCGAATGGTATTTCGCCAACGTTGGCCAGCTCAGCCTCGCGCTGTTTGCCAAGGATATCTCGGGGAGAATTACCAACGGGACCGGCTTGGTTAATTACACCACGCCCGGCGGCACCTCGCAGGATGTGATCATCAATGGTCCGGCCAACGACCTCTCGGGCACGCTCAAGGGCCTCGAGTTCGGTTATCAGCAGACCTATGACTTCCTGCCGGGCATGCTCAGCGGGCTCGGTACTGCGGTCACCTACACCTACATTGATGCCGGTGGTTTCCCGAACCCGAACATCTCGGGCATCGGTTCGCCGTCGGTCAATTCGACCGGCCGGCCGCTCAATAACGGTCCGTTCGCCGGTCAGCTGCCGCTCCAGGGCACGTCAAAGCACACGCTCAATGCGACCCTGTTCTATGAAAAGGGTCCGCTGTCGGTACGTGCAGCCTACAACTGGCGCAGCGCCTTCCTCGTGACGCAGCGGGACGACCTGTTCCCGTTCTCGCCGATCTTCCAGGAAGCCGGTGGTCAGCTTGACGGGACGATCTTCTACAACGTGACCCCCAACATCAAGCTGGGCGTGCAGGGCGTGAACCTGCTCGACGAAACTACCCAGCTGTCGACGGTGGTGGACTACGAGGGGACGCGCCCGATCAGCGCGGTGTTCCGCAACGATCGCCGCTACACCTTCATTGCCCGCTTCGCTTTCTAAGAGGGCAACAACATGACAATGGCAGGGCTGCTGTGGGCGGAAACGCTGACAGCGGCCCTGCTGCTTTATGGCGGGCGGCTGTCGCAAGAAAACAGCACCAAGGGGCTTGCCGCGGCAAATTTTCCCGCGCAATTCGCAATTGACTGGATGAGGGTTTATCGCTGCGGGAGCGATCCGGAAAAGGGTCGCGCTTGCATGCGCTGAACGGGACGGAATGGACGGGCAATGGCGCGGGTGCGCAAGACAGTCACGATCAGGGACGTGGCAGATGACGCGGGGGTTTCCCTCCAGACGGTAAGCCGGGTGGTGAACGGCGGCCCCAACGTGCGCCCGCAGGTGCGCGACAAGGTGCGCGCGTCGATCGAACGGCTGGGCTATGTTCCCTCGCTCGCCGCGCAACGGATGAGCGGATCGCGCTCCTATATCATCCTCGCCATCAACGACCGCGAACGCACGCTCGAAGACTGGCGTGAGCGGCGCGGCACAGACTGGGTCGACCAGATGCTGCTCGGCGGGATCCTAACCTGCAACAAGCACGGCTATCGCATGATGGTCGAATTGGTTGATACCCACTCCGATCACGTCGAGCGTGAATTAGGTGCCGCGATTTCGGCACTCCAGCCCGATGGGGTTATCCTGACCCCGCCGCACTCGGAAAACCGCCTGATCACGCAGCTGCTGGCCGACCGGGGCATTCCCTTCGCGCGGATCGGATCGAACGCGCCGGGGCCGGGGATCCCGCTCACGATGGGTGACGAGGGCGCGGCGCACTTGGCCACCAACCATCTGATCGCGCTTGGCCACCGGCGGATCGGGATGATTGCCGGGCCGGACCAATACAGCCTGAGCGGCTGGCGGATCGAGGGCTGGAAGCGCGCGATGGCCGAACATGGCCTGCCCACCGAAGGACTGCTCGAAAACGGAGATTTCGGTTACGATTCAGGTGCTAAGGCCGCACGCGCACTGCTGGATCTCCATCCGAAATGCACCGCGATTATCGCCAGCAGCGACCAGATGACGCTCGCGGCGCTCGAGGTGGCACGCGAGCGCGGTTTGAGGGTGCCCGAGGATCTCTCGCTGATCTCGTTCGATAACACGCCGATCGTGCGCTTCTCGCAGCCGCCGCTGACCGCGATAGACCAGCCGATTGCCGAAACCGTCTCGCGTGCGGTCGAGCATCTGATTGCGCGCGCCGAAGACGATAAGGGGCAGGCGGTAATCGAGGTGTCCGCTGGCCTGGTCGAACGCGCCTCCACGGCACCTGCACCGGCATCGGGCGCGGCTTGAACGGGGACGCGGCCGCACCGGCGGAGCCTCAGCCGGTCTGGTTCTTGGTGCTTTTCGCACTGGCCGCCGCCGGGGGCGCGGTCGCCTATGTGCCCCTGCTGACAGTGCTGATGCCCCAGCGGATCGTCCAGCTACAGGGCGGCGAGGATGTCGCAGCCTTGGCGCAGGTCACCTTCCTCGGTGCCGTCGCCGCGAGCCTCGCCAATATCGCTGCCGGCATACTCAGTGATCGCAGCAAGCGCCGCCGTCCGTGGATCGTGGCGGGCCTGATTGCGTCGTGCCTTCTGCTGCTGGCCGTGGGCGAGGCACGGTCGGTGAGCGAATTGGTGCTGCTGATCATGGCTTGGCAAGTGGCGCTCAACCTGATGCTCTCGCCGCTGATGGCATGGGCAGGAGATTGCTTCCCCGATAGCCAGAAGGGCGTGCTGGGCGGGGCTTTGGCGCTGGCACCGGCGCTGGGGGCGCTGGCGGGCTCGCTTGTGACCTTCGCGGGGCTAGTCAGTCCGCAAGCGCGGCTAGGGCTGGTGGCGCTGCTGGTGTGCGCGCTGGTGCTGCCTGCGGTTGTGTTCGGTGGAGGGCGCATACGCCCGGCGCTGATGCAGGCCACCGATCGCGCTGCAACTCCGGTGGCACGCCAGGACCGGGTGGTGATGCGGATGTGGGCGGCGCGCCTGCTGGTTCAGGTGGCCGAGGGGGGCATGTTTGCCTTCCTGCTCTACTGGCTGCGCTCGCTGGAACCGGGTTACCCGGAAAACGGCGCAGCCAATATCTTTAGCGCGGTGCTGGTCTGCGCGGTGCCGCTTTCGCTGCTGCTGGGGCGTTGGTCGGACCGGCATGGTCGTCCCGTGCAGCCGTTGACCGGTGCGGCGCTGCTATGTGCGGCGGGCTTGCTGACGATGGCGGCGGCGGGCTCGCTCGGCTGGGCGATTGCCGGCTATGTCCTGTTTGCAAGCGCAGCCGCGATCTTCCTGTCGCTCCATTCCGGCCAGACCCTGCGCGTCCTGCCCGCGCCGCAACACCGCGGGCGCGATCTTGGCGTGTTCAACCTCACCAACACCGTGCCGGGCATGGTGATGCCATGGCTGACGGTTATGCTTGTGCCCACGTTCGGCTATGCCGCACTGTTCGTGCTGTTCGCCGCGCTGTCGATTGCCAGCGCGGGTTTGCTGGCAAGTTCCGGGCGCCGCGTTTGAACTCTGCTAGGCGCTTGCCAAAGCGGGCGGGGAACGGCATAGTTGATAACGTTCTCAATAATACAGCAGCGATGGTCTTGGGAGGGACTGACCTGATGAAGCGACAATGGCTCGGGCGGCTGGCCTGTGGTGCTGGATTGGCTGCGTTGCTGGCGGGATGCGCCGCTACGCCTCCAGTGCAATCGGGAAGTGCCGCGCCGCTTGTCTCTCCAACGGCAAATTCGCCTGAGGCGCTGCTTGCGCGCATGAGCGTCGAGCGCAAGGTCGCGCAGATCATCCAGCCCGATATCGGTTCGATCACCCCGGCGGACGTGCGTGAATACCGGTTCGGTACGATCCTCAACGGCGGCAATTCCGGCCCCTTCGGCAATGACAAGGGCCCGGCAACCGACTGGCTCAAGCTGGCGGACGAATACTGGGAAGCCTCGACTACGCCGCTCGCCGATGGTGAGCCGGTGATCCCCGCGATCTGGGCGACCGATGCGGTCCACGGCCATGCCAATGTGCCGGGCGCGACTGTCTTCCCGCACAACATCGCGCTCGGCGCGACGGGGGATGCCGATCTCATCCGCCGTATCGGCGTGGCCACCGCGGTCGAGATCGAGGTGACCGGCCTTGATTGGACCTTCGCCCCGACCGTTGCTGTCGCCCGCGACGACCGCTGGGGCCGCACCTACGAGAGCTATTCGGAAAACCCCGCGCTGGTGACCAAGCTCGGCGCGGCCATGATCGAGGGGCTGCAAGGCCGGCCGGGCGAACCCGGCTATCTCGGCCCCGGTAAGGTGGCCGCCACCGCCAAGCACTATTTCGGCGACGGCGGCACGGCGCAGGGCGTTGATCAGGGCGACGTAAACGGCGACATCAAGGAGCTGATGTCCATTCACGCAGCACCCTATCCGGCCGCGATCGACGCCGGGGTGGTGAGCGTGATGGCGAGCTTCAATTCGATCAACGGGGTCAAGATGCACGGCAACAAGCCGCTGCTGACCGACGAGCTGCGCGGCAACCTCGGCTTCAAGGGCGTGGTCGTGGGCGACTGGAACGCGCATGGCCAGATCCCCGGGTGCAGCAATGGCGATTGCCCGCAAGCGCTGATGGCGGGGCTCGATATCTACATGGTGCCCGAGGACTGGAAGGCGCTCTACGCCTCGCTGGTACGCCAGGTGAAGGACGGCACGATCCCGATGGCCCGCCTCGACGAAGCGGTGCTGCGCGTGCTGCGGATGAAGCAGGCGCTGGGCATCCTCGATGGCGAGGTGAAGCCCTCGGCCCGCGCCAATGGTGGCAAGTGGAACCTGCTCGGCTCGCCCGAACACCGCGCGCTCGCCCGCGAGGCGGTGGCGAAATCGCAGGTCATCCTCAAGAACGCTGGCATCCTCCCGCTGAAGGCGGGCGCGCGGATCGAGGTGGCGGGGCGTGCTGCCGACAACATTCCGCAGCAGGCCGGCGGTTGGTCGGTTACCTGGCAGGGCGGCGGCGATCTGACTGCGGCCGATTTCCCCGGCGCAACCTCGATCTGGAGCGGCATTGCTGCGGCCGCCAAGGCAGCGGGCAGCGAAGCCGTGCTTGCGCCCGAGGGTAATGCAACGAGCAAGCCTGATGTCGCGATCGTTGTCTTCGGCGAGCAGCCCTATGCCGAATTCGTCGGCGACCGGAAGGATCTCGCCTTCCGTGACGAAGAGGGGCTGAACCTCCTCAAATCCTACCGCGCGCGCGGGGTGCCGACTGTGGCGGTGTTCCTTTCGGGCCGCCCGCTATGGGTCAACCGCGAGCTCAACGCTGCCGATGCCTTTGTCGCCTCATGGCTGCCGGGGAGCGAGGGGGCAGGGGTGGCCGACGTGCTGTTCGGCGCGGCGCAGCCGACCGGGCGCCTGTCCTTCAGCTGGCCCAAGACCTGCGAGGGCGCGCCGCTCAATGGGCCGGACGGGGCGCTGTTCCCGCTCGGATACGGCCTCGGCTTTGCCGCGCCCCGCATCGCCCTCCCGCCGCTCGACGAAACCTGCGCGGCGCTGACCCACGATACCGGCGCGGTGTGGTTTGCCAGCGGCAAGCTCGGCGCGCGAGTGCAGGCGGTGGCGGACAACGCGCTGCTCCCCGATCTGCGTGGCAACGGCAACGGCATCGTTGTCACCGGCGTTGACCGCAAGGCACAGGAAGACGCGCGTCGGATTGCCTTTGGTCCCGGCGCCAAGATCACCCTGAGCGGCCCGGAAAGCGGTGCCGCTTGGCGGATCGCCTATCAGGTCAATGCGCGGCCCGCAGGCCCCGTCTCCGTGACGGCAGGCGGCAAGGCGGTCGACATCACGCTGGGCCTCTCGGTCGCCGAGGGCAAGGGCTGGCGCGAAATGGTGCTCACGCCCGCGTGCCTTGGCAGCGCAGGCGGCAAGCTGACCTTTGCTTCGACCGCACCCTTCGCCTTTCAGATCAGCGAGATCACCCGCGACGAAGCCGCGGCGAGCGCGGAGTGCTCCTTCTAAGGCGTGACGATATCGAAGCCGTGCGGCAGCGGATCGAGGTTATCGACCAGCGTTTGCAGGGCGACCAGATCGCCCTCGATCGTGACGCCCGGCATCTTCGCCACGGTATCGACCGGCAGCTTGACGAACAGCAGCGCGAGCAGCGCACGGCGCGGACCGCGGATCGAGACGGCGGGCTTGGCGGGCAGCACACCCGCCCGCCCGATCATGACCTGTTCACCGACTTCGAGCGTTGCAGTCTCGCCTCGGTCGGGCAAATCGATGGCGATGCTGAAATTGCGCGCGCTGGCGCGTTCGGGTGCGAAGCGGGTCGCGGCGGAATCGAGCAGTTCCTGTGTCGATAGCGCGGCGATCATGTCGTTGCTCTGCGCTGCGTTGCGGTCCACCCGCCCGTTGCGCAGCTCGTAGGCCGCGGCAAGGAACTGATTGCGCCAGATCGCGCTTTCGGACTGATAGCCCTGCTGTTCGTAGGACTGGGCGAGCATCGCTTTGGCCTTGGCGTTGCCGGGTTCGGCAAAGACCAGCATCTGCAACAGGTCGGACGACCAGCGATAGTCGCCCCGGCTCAACGCATTCTCCGCCAGCGCGAGGGTGCGTTCGGTACCACCCATCGCCTCGACCAGTTTGGTCGCGCGCTCGACTGGCGGATAGGCGTGAAGATTCGCCGGCACGGCATCATACCAGCCGAGATAGAACTGGTAGATCGCCTTGGCGTTGTGGCTGATCGTCCCGTAATATCCGCGCGTCGACCATTCTTCGAAGTTGCCCGGAGGGGGTGACTTTTCGAGCGCCTCGGCAATCTCCGCCATCGTCTCGCCGCGGTTCATGCGCCGCACGGTTTGGTCGTGCAGCCAGCGGTAATTGTCGCGCTGGGCGGTGAGCCACGCGGTCCCCGCTTCGCGCCCGAACACCGGCCAGCAATGGCTCGAGATCACCGCGTCGCTCTGCGGGGCATAGCGGAGTGCTGCTTCATCGAGATAATGCGCCCAGGCCCGCGCATCGCGCACCTTGGCCCCGCGCGGGGTGAGGATGTTGTGCAAGCTACAGGTCGCGATCTCGGCGGCGAGGAAGGTCCTTTCCGGCTGAACGAAGACATTGAATTCGGCCGGGGCCTCGGTGCCAGAGACGATCTGGAATTCGAGTGTCACACCGTCCACGAGGCGCGTCTCGCCCGTGGCAGCGATAGTGTCTGTGGGCGGGATCAGTGACAGCGAGCCGGCAGAAAGCCCCATGCCAATGCCGCTGCCCATCTGTCCGGTTACCCCCGGGGTAAGACCGGTGCCGAACTGGTAGGCGGCACGCCGCATCATCGCGCCGCCCGCCATCACGTTTTCCGATGTCGCTTCTTCCATGAAGCCTTCTGGTGCGATCACTGCGACCTTGCCGGTCTTGACCGCCTCTTCATCGGTCACGCCCTTCACGCCGCCGAAATGGTCGCCGTGGCTGTGCGAATAGATTACCGCGCTGACCGGACGGGTGCCGAGCGTGGTGTTGACGAGATCCATCGCCGCCTTGGCTGCCTCGACACTGGTGAGCGGGTCGATCACGATCCAGCCCGTCGCGCCGCGGATCACCGTCATGTTCGACACGTCAAAGCCGCGCACCTGCCAGACGTTCTTCGTCACCTCGAACAACCCGTGGCGCTTCAGGTGGGTCATGTGCCGCCACAGACTGGGATTCACCGTATCGGGCGCAGGGCCAGTGACGAAGGCATAGGCATCGAGGTTCCAGACCGGCTTGCCGTTGGTGTCCTTGATCATCGGGTCTTTGCGGGTGGCGAGAAAGCCGCGCGCCGAATCGGCCGCATCGCGGGTGCCTTCTTGGGGCAGATTGCGTGAGGTGACGAGCTGTTCGAACCGGGTTGGCGCGCTCGCCGGATCCTGCGCAAGGGCAGCAGCACTGATCACAGCCAGCGCGGCGCTGGCACTCCATCGGGCCAATTTCATGATGTCTCTTCCCTCCGTCTCCCAAGGCAAGTGATGCCTCGCGAGGTGCAAGGTTGCAAGCACGGGCATGCGAACTGACGTGGCAAAATTGTCTGGATCTCACCCGGTGCAAATGGCCCTCCGCAGTCGGGAGGCGGGTCGTTCGCTTCTTGAAATCATGGTCCAGCTTGCCAAGCAAGCAGGCCAGAGGCAGAGCACGCCGCCATTAACGCTTGCAATGTGATTTGCGAAAAACGCAAAGCTCGGGAGCCTTTTGGTGTTTTTGCGCGTTGTGGTGATAAATGCGACCGCTTCCGGTCGGTCAGAAAGGGTCGATATATGCCAAGTCGCAAGATCGTCGCGAACGAACTGGCCCATGTACTGCGCCAGATTTCGCACCCTGATCGCATCCGGCTGTTGCTCAAGCTGCAGGCGGGCGAGCAGACGGTGAACGAGCTTGGCGACATGCTTGAGATCTCTCCCACCCGCGTCTCGCAACACCTTGGCGTGCTTCGCGCAATCGCGCTGGTGGAGACCCGCACCCTCGGACAAAAGCGCGTCTACCGCCTTGCACAGCCTGAACTGGCGATATGGCTGATCGAAGGGATCGATTTCATCGCCCATCGTCTCAGCCGGGCAAGCGCGGTCGATATCGAACAGGCCAAGCGCCTGTGGGTTGCCGAAGGGGCCGAACCGGCCATCTGAGCCGGAATTTAGCTGCCCTGATAAGGGATTTTCCTTAGGCCTCGTCGAAAGAGTTTCTCGCCTCCGCCGTGCGATCAGCACTGCCATTGCAGTGGTGACGAGAGCACGTTGGGGAATGTTGAAGCGCGTCGCAGTGTCTGACCTCCAGATCGGCATGTTCGTGCACAAGATGGAGGGTAACTGGTTTTCGCATCCGTTCTGGAAGGCGCGGTTCCTGATCGAGGATCACGAACGGCTTGTGGCGCTGCGTTCAAGCGCGCTCGATGGCGTGGTGATCGATGTGTCGAAGGGCGCCGACGTTGCCGCACCGCGCAAGCCAGCACAGCGCGAAACACATTCAGACGATCAAGGCACAGGCGAGGGCGATGCGCGTATCCGCAAGATCGCCGAACGCGTTGCAAGCCAGTGTGATCCGGTCACCGCCGACGTCGAAGTGCCCGCTGCCCAGGCTATCGCCGCGCGGGCAGGCAAGGTGCTGCAGAACACCTTTGTCGCTATGCGACTAGGCAAGGCGATCAATGTGCGGGCGGTGCAACCTGTGGTGGCCGACATTCTCGATTCGGTGCGCCGCAATCCGCAGGCCTTCAGCGGCTTGATGCGCTGCAAGCTCAGGAACGAGCTGATCTACCAGCACGCACTCGCGGTCAGCGCGTTGATGGTCGCGCTTGCCAGGCAGATGAAGCTGCCGCACGCCGAGGTAATGGATGCAGGGCTTGCGGGCTTGCTGCTCGATATCGGCACCAGCTACCTGCCCCAGCATCTCGAGACGGTTGGGGGCGATTATCGTACCCTCGAACCGCATGTCTGGCAGCAGCACGTGGTGCTGGGTTACCGCGCGCTCTACAATGACGGCACCTTGTCCGATGCCGTGGTCCGGGCCTGCCTCGAACATCACGAGCGGATCGACGGCGGAGGTTTTCCGAGCGGCCTGACAGGCGCGGAATTGTCGACAATGGGGCGCATGGCGGCGATCTCCGATACCTTCGACTTCATGCTCACCCGAAGCGGCACCACCGAGGCTCTCGATCCGGCGCGTGCGGTGCAGCGGATGAAGCAGATGGAGGGTGCATTCGATCCCGAGATCCTGCGCGCCTTCATTGAAGCGGTGGGGCTCTTCCCGGTTGGCTCATTCGTCGAGTTACGCAGCGGCAAGATCGCGATGGTCATCGATGAGGACCCGCACCATCCCGACAAGCCGGTTGTGCAGGCGTTCTTCTCGACGATCACCGGCGAGCGGATCAAGCCGCAACGGATCGAGCTCGCGCACGCGGGCGAACGCGAGACGATCATGGGGATTGCCGATTTGACGGGGTATAACCTGCCCGAGCCCGATCACCTGCGCGATCTGGTGTTCCTGTCGAGCTACAAGCTCGCCACCTGACGGGGGCAGCCAGACGTGGGCATTTTGCGGATGTCGGAAGAAATCTGGCTGGGGCGGAAGGATTCGAACCTTCGCATGGCGGTACCAAAAACCGCTGCCTTACCGCTTGGCTACGCCCCAGCAAGAGCCGCGCTCTATAGCGGCTGATTCCACCTTGTGAAGGGGGCGAACGCGCCGTCCGCGCCCCTTTTTTGTCTCCTCAGCCGAGCCGCTTGCCAGCGAAGTCCGCGGCCGAGTGGCGCTCTTTCAGCTGGGTGTCTTCATCGCCCCACACCTTGTTGACGATCCGTCCGCGCTGCACCGCCGGGCGCGCGTTGATTTCCGCGACCCAGCGCGCGACGTTCTGGTATTCGTCGATGCTGAGGAAGGTCTTGGCATCGTTGTAGATGTTCCCTTCGGTAAAGGGCGCAAGCCAGGGGAAGTTGGCGATATCGGCCAAAGTGTATTCGTCGCCTGCGAGGAAGCGTGACTGCGCGAGGCGCTGGTCGGCAACATCGAAAATGCGCTTGGTTTCCATCGCATAGCGGTTGATCGCATATTCGTATTTCTCGGGCGCATAGGCGTAGAAATGGCCGAACCCGCCGCCGATGAAGGGGCCGCTCGCGACCTGCCAGAACACCCAGCTCAGCACCTCTGCGCGCGCGGCTGGATCGGTGGGCAGGAACATCCCGAACTTTTCCGCCAGATGGACAAGGATCGCGCCGCTTTCGAACACGCGGAAGGGCGCCAGGCCGCTCTGGTCGAGCAGGGCGGGGATCTTCGAATTGGGGTTCACATCCACAAAGCCGCTGGTGAACTGCTCGCCCGCGCCGATGTTGATTGTCCAGGCATCATACTCCGCGCCCGTGTGCCCGGCTTCGATCAGTTCCTCGAGCATGATCGTCACCTTCACCCCGTTGGGCGTGGCGAGCGAATAGAGCTGGAAGGGATTTGCGCCCACCGGCAGCGCCTTCTCCTCGCGCGCGCCTGCGGTCGGACGGTTGATGGTGGCAAAGCGCCCGCCCGAAACGGTGTCGGCGCTCCAGACCTTCGGGGGCGTATAGGGGGCATCGGCCATTGGTGCAGCTCCGTGTGTGGTACTGTCATCAATTGGAGCCTTGCCAGCGCCCGCGCAAGCGCCGCGCGGGATGGAATGGCTAGGCCCCCGCCAAGCAGGACTTTTTCGGGCACTGCTAGGAACGGAAAGGATTAGCCGCTAGAGGCAATGCCAGAGCATCCCGGAGCGCGTAGCAAGCACCATGAGCGAGACATCGCATCCCTTCTACGACATGCACGAACACGGCTTCGTGCGCGTGGCGACCGCGACACCCGCGAGCCGCCCGGCCGATGTCGCCTTCAACACCGCAGGCGTGCTGGCCGAGGCGCACAAGGCGCACGCGGCAAACGTCGATCTGGTGGTCTTCCCCGAACTGACGCTGTCCTCCTATGCGATCGACGATCTGCTGCTCCAGAACGCGCTGATCGAGCGGGTCGAGCAGGCGCTCGCCGAAGTCGTGGCTGCTTCGGCAGAGCTTCATCCGGTGCTGGTTGTCGGGGCCCCGCTGCGCCGTGCGGACAAGCTTTACAATTGCGCGGTGGTGATCGCGCATGGGCAGATTCTGGGCGTCGTTCCCAAGAGCTTCCTGCCCAATTACCGCGAGTTCTACGAGAAGCGCCACTTCGCCCATGGGCGCGGGTGCACCGATCTGTGGATCGGCGTGGCGGGCGAGGAAGCGCCGTTCGGCACCGATCTCGTCTTTGCCGCTGCGAACCTGCCCGGCTTCCGCTTCGGGGTCGAACTCTGCGAGGATTTCTGGGCGCCGATCCCGCCGGGGATGACTGCCGCGCTCGCCGGTGCGCTGATCCTGTGTAACCTTTCCGCCTCGCCCGTCACCATCGGCCGCGCGGATGATCGCCACCTCCATTGCCGCTCATCTGCGGCGCGGGCGATTGCGGCTTACGTCTATTCGGCCAGCGGGCACGGGGAGAGCACCACCGATCTCGCATGGGACGGGCAGGGCGTGATCTACGAGATCGGCGATCTGATGGCCCAATCGGCGCGGTTCGACCGTACGGGCGAGCTGTGCGTGGTCGATATCGATACCGAACGCCTCGCTGCCGAGCGCCAGCGAAACCAGACCTTCGCTGATGCCGCCGAGTGGGCAGGGCGGCCGGAAGACAGCTACCGCAAGGTGGTGTTCGAACACGCCTACGCAGAAGGCGACATTGGCCTCGTCCGCCCGGTCGCGCGCTTCCCCTTCGTGCCTGACCGGCCCGAGAAGCTCGACGAGGATTGCTACGAAGCGTTCAACATCCAGGTCGATGCGCTGATGCGCCGGATCGAATCGACGCGGGCCAAGAGCCTCGTGATCGGCATTTCGGGAGGACTCGACAGCACCCATGCGCTGATCGTTGCGGCCAAGGCCTGCGACCGGCTCGGCCTGCCGCGCACCACCATCCGCGGCTACACCATGCCCGGTTTCGGCACTTCGGACGGCACGAAGAGCAACGCGCACAAGCTGATGGCCGCCATGGGCATTACCGCCGGCGAGATCGACATTCGTCCCGCCGCGCAAAAGATGCTCGAGGATATCGGCCATGCCTTCGCTGCGGGCGAGCCGGTGCATGATGTGACCTTCGAGAACGTGCAGGCCGGCCTCAGAACCGATTACCTGTTCCGCCTCGCCGGCCAGCATTCGGGCTTTGTGGTCGGCACGGGCGACCTTTCCGAGCTGGCGCTCGGCTGGTGCACCTATGGCGTGGGCGACCACATGAGCCATTACGGGGTCAATGCAGGCGTTCCCAAGACGCTGATCCAGTATCTGATCCGCTGGACCATCGCGACCGGCCAGTTCGACGAGGCTTGCGCCGAGGTGCTGGGGGCAATCCTCGATACCGAGATTTCGCCCGAGCTGGTGCCGCCGGGCGCCGACGGGCAGATGCAATCGACGGAGAGCCTCGTCGGCCCTTACGAGCTCAACGACTTCTTCCTCCACCACGTGATCCGCTACGGACAGCGCCCTTCCAAGGTCGCGTTTCTGGCGTGGCACGCATGGAAGGAAGCCTCGGCAGGGCTGTGGCCCGCAGGCTTCCCCGAGGCGAAGAAGAACGCCTACACGCTGGCGACAATCGCAGGCTGGCTCGACAAGTTCTGCGCGCGGTTCTTCGGCTTCTCGCAGTTCAAGCGCTCGGCGCTGCCCAACGGGCCAAAGGTCTCCTCGGCAGGCGCGCTCTCGCCGAGAGGTGATTGGCGCGCGCCCTCCGATGCGGTGGCGACCGTTTGGCGCGAGGAACTGCGCGAAAGCCTGCCTGACGAGGTTGTGCGCGATCTGTCTGTCTGATGCGCGGCGGGATACCTCTCTCCGCACTCGGGATCATGCTGTTCTGCAATGTCGCCTGGGCGATGAACGTCGTGGTCTCCAAGATCGCGGTGTCGAGCCTTGGCTTGCCACCGCTGTTCTACACCGTGCTGCGCTCGGCGATGGTGCTGGCGGTGCTGTTCCCGCTGCTGCGCCATTTGCCCGCGCGTCTGCCGCTGGTGCTGCTGATCGGGTTCGCGGTGACGGGCGGCAGCTTCGGCTTGCAATTTGAAGGCTTGCAGAGCGCCAGCCCCTCGGCGGTGGGGATCGTCAACCTCTCGGGCGCGCCGCTCACGGTGCTGTTCGCGGTGCTTTTCCTTGGCGAGGAGGTGCGCTGGCGGCGCCGGATCGGGATGGCGCTGGCGCTGGGCGGCGTGGGCCTTGCGATCGGTGCGCCTTCGGGGTCGAACGATCCAGTGGGGCTCGGCTTTGCCTTTGCGGGCGTGTTCATCGGCGCCTTTGCCTCGGTCTTCGTCAAGCGGCTGGAGGTGGGCGCGGTCGCGCTTCAGGCGTGGGCCGCACTGGCGACGCTGGCGGTGATGCTGCCGGGCACGATGCTGCTGGAAAGCGGGCAATTTGAAGCGGTTGAGGCGGCACCTCTGGCGGTGGCGGGGTGCGTGCTGTTTTCCGGCGTGATCGTTTCGGTCGGCGCGCATTCGGCCTATTTCCGGCTGTTCCAGCAGTATGACGCGAACCTGATCGTGCCGCTCACCCTGCTCACTCCGCTGCTCACGATTGCCTTCGGGACATGGCTGACGGGGGACCACATCGGCTGGTCGCTGATCGTTGGCGGAAGCCTTGCGCTGGTGGGTGTGGCGATCATCGTCATCCGCCCGAGCCGCACAATCTTCAAACCCTGGCTGGTCCGCGAGAACTGACCGGACGGCCATGTTCCACGTGGAACATCGCCGTCCGGCAGGCCTAAGGGGGGTCTAGAGGGGGTCTAAGGGGGGGCTAGCGAGGCCTCGATCGGCCCCTATGCTTGCCAGCCCAGCGCGATGCTGTAGACTTGGACCCCGCCGGCCAAGCCATTGGGGGGACTTGCTGGCGAGCCCGGGGGGGCTTCAGACATGGATCATGCGGCAGACAGCCGGGAGCCGCTTGTGCTCGAGCGCAGCCGCAAGCTGCGGCTCTTTACCCTGTTTATCCTCTATGTCGGGCAGGGGATGCCGATCGGGCTGTTCTGGTTCGCGATACCGGCATGGATGGCCGTCCATGGCGCGAGCGCGGCCGATGTCGGCTCGGTCGCCGCACTCACCGCGCTGCCGTGGTCACTGAAACTGGTGAACGGCTTCATCATGGATCGCTACACCTTCCTTGCGATGGGCCGCCGCCGCGCGTGGATCATCGGCGCGCAGGGCGTGATGATTGTCTGTCTGGTGACGGCCGCGCTCATCAACCCCTCCGTCACCGATGTCGCGATCCTCGGAGCGATCGGCTTCACTGTGAACCTTGCCACCACCTTCCAGGATGTCGGGGTCGATGGCCTCGCGGTCGACATCATGACCGAGGACGAGCGCGCGCGTGGTTCCGGCATGATGTTCGGCGGGCAATCGATTGGCATCGCTTCGGCAACCGCGCTGTGCGGCTTTGTGATCGAGGACTTTGGTGCGCCCGCCGCCTACCTTACCGTCGCCGCGATCTTGCTGGCGCTTTCAACCTATGTCGCCACGCTGCGCGAACGCGCGGGCGAGCGGCTTTTGCCGTGGAGCGCGGGCAGCGCCAATCCGCGCAATCTCGGTATCCAGATCGAGGCGTGGTGGCCGCTGCTGAAGGCGACCTTTATCTCGCTCACACGGCCCGCCAGCCTGCTGTTCCTGCCGGTGCTGTTCGGCAGCAGGGTGGCCTATGGCGGGTTTGCCGGGGCGACCCCGCTGATCGGGGCCAATTATGTGGGACTCGGCACGGCTGAAATCGCGTCGCACACGGCCATGGGCGGTCTGGTTGCCGGGGTGCTGTGCATGACACTGGGTGGATGGCTGGGCGACCGTTTCGGTGCCAAGCGGATTGCGATCATGTGGCTGGTGACCGGCCTTGCCATGTTCGCCGTGATGTATTGGGCTGAGCCCTACTGGAGCGACCCGCGCCTATTCACCGCCTTCGTGCTGGGCTGGATCACGCTCGACATGCTGATTACCGTCGCATCGCTGCCGATCCCGATGCGCCTGTGTGATCCCAAGGTCGCTGCCACACAATTCACGATCTACATGGCGGTTGCGAACTTCGGGGTCGCGTTCGGCGCCTTCATGCTCGGCAAGACGACGACGATGGGCGGATTGTCGTCGATCTTCGCGGTTGTCGGCGCGGGCTATGTGGTGGCGTTGCTGTTGCTGTTGACGGTGAAGTTTCCCCGCCGTCCGGAATTCTATGCCAAGCAGACACAAGCTGCGCTGGTGATGGACGGCGCCGGGGTGTCCAAACTGGCCCCCGGCGCCCCGATAGTGTGATGATCGCCTGAGCGCGCTTCAGCCGCGGTCGAGCGAGAAGCGGCCCGGGCCGAAGGCGGCGACCTGGAACATCCCGCCGGCAATCGCGAGGTTCTTGAGGAAGCTTGTCATCTGCGCCTGATCGGCAAAATCGGCATGGAAGATAATTCCGGCGAGAATAGTGAACAGTCCCAAGCCGATCGCCACCAGCCGAGTGCGATAGCCTGCGATCAGCAGCACCCCGCCGACAATCTCGAGCGCGATGGTGGCATAGCACACCGCCGCGGCCATCGGCAGGCCGACGCTGGCGATGTAGCCGGTGGTTGCCTCGATCGCGGCAAGCTTGCCGAGCCCGGCGAGCAGGAACAGCACCGCGAGCAACACGCGGGCGACAAGGGCGGTCCAATCCTTGGGCAGGATCGCGGTGGCGGCGGTTGTATCGAGAGTGGTGGTGGTCATATCGGGTCCTCCTGTTGCAATCGGTTTGCGGACGATCACGCGGTGAGTTTCAGCGCGGCGTCGTTGGCGGCGGCAATCTTGGCCTCGCCATCGATCCCCATGATTCCGTCAGCCGCGACGATCTGCACGTCGCTGATGCCGAGGAAGCCGAGGAAGAAGGTCAGCCAGCGGCTCATGAAATCGACATCGCTGCCCACCGGCGTGCCGCCGCTGGCGATGGCGAGATAGGCCTTCTTGCCCTTCAGAAGCCCCTCGGGGCCGGTGGCGGTGTACTGGAAGGTGGTTCCGGCACGCGCGACCAGATCGGCCCAGGCCTTGAGGCTGGCGGGCGGGCCGAAATTGTAGACCGGTGCGGCGATCACGATGGTGTCGGCGGCCAGCAGTTCAGCGATCAGCGTATCGGCGATGGCGGCGAGTTCGGTCTGTTCAGGGGTGCGCGCTTCGGCCGGGGTGAGGTTCGCGTCGAAGCGTTCGGCGCTCACATAGGGCAGATCATTGGCCGCCAGATCGCAGGTGGTGACAGCCGCGCCGGTCTTGGCGGCAAGGCCATCGACAATGCGCTGGCCGAGCCCGCGCGTCACGCTTTCGGCGTCGGAACGGATGCTGGCGGTGACATAGAGGATGTTGCTCATCAGGGTATTCCTTCGGCTTGAAAAAGGGGGGGAGCCGGCCGGCGCGGGGGAGAGGGAGAGAGAGCCGGCCGGCTCCTGGGGGTAAGGCTTACGCTGCGTCGACCAGCACGACTTCGCTGTCTTCCAGCGCGGTTATGGTGACTTCGGCAAGGTTGGTGATCGCCACGCCGTCACGGGCGTTGGCTTCCACGGTGTCGATCCGGATCTTGCCCGTCGCGGGGACGAGGTAGAGGTGGCGATCGGCGCTGCGCGGCGTGTAGGTCACGCTGGTGCCGGCCTTGATCGTCGCGCCGAGCACGCGGGCATCGGCGCGGATCGTCAGCGCGTCATTGTCGTTCGCCACGCCGCTGGCGAGCGGCACGAAGGCGCCCGAGCGTTCATCCTTGGGGAACTGGCGCGCACCCCAGCTCGGATCGCCGCCGCGCTCGTCGGGGATGATCCAGATCTGGAACAGCGTGGTTTCCTCGGTTTCGAGGTTGTATTCCGAATGGCGCACGCCGTTGCCGGCGCTCATCACCTGCACGTCGCCCGCTTCGGTGCGGCCCTTGTTGCCCATCGAGTCCGTGTGCGTGATCGCGCCGGTGCGGACATAGGTGATGATCTCCATGTCGCTGTGCGGATGGGTGGGAAAGCCGGTGCCGGGGGCAATCTTGTCATCGTTCCACACCCGCAGCGCGCCCCAGTGGACGCGGGCCGGATCGTGGTAGTTCGAAAACGAGAAGTGGTGATGCGCGTCAAGCCAGCCGTGGTTGGCGGCGCCGAGTGTGTTGAAGGGACGCAGTTCGATCATGGCGTGTCTCCTTGGGTTCGTTGTTGAGGCGGAGATAGGCCGGGTGGGTCATCCGGATAAGTGCGATAAAACTTGCAAAGATGTTCGGATTATCTGAACATATGCCTAATGAAACTCGGCGAACCCACGCTCGATCAATTGCGCATCTTCATCGCCGTGGCCGAACACGGCAGCTTTGGCGGCGCGGCCAAGGCGATGGGGCGCGCGGTTTCGGCTGTGTCTTACGGGATCGCCCAGCTTGAGGCGCAGCTCGCGCTCAGCCTGTTTGATCGAGAAGGCTCGCGCCGTCCGGTGCTGACCGCGGCGGGCGAGGGGCTGCTCGCCGAAGCGCGCGGGGTGGCTGACGGGGTCGATGCGCTGCTGGCGAAGACGCGCTCGCTCCACGCGGGGCAGGAGCCTTCGCTGACGCTCGTGGTCGACGTGATGGTGCCGGGCGAGATCACCGCGCATGTGCTCGGCGAATTCCGTCGGATGTTCCCGACCTGCGCGCTCACCTTGCGGATCGAAGGGCTGGGCGCGGTGGCGGCGTGCGTGATCAACGGCGGATCTGATCTTGCCATCGGCGGGCCGGTGATCGGCGACAGCCCCACACTCGAACGGCAGGCGGTGGGCGAGATCGAGCTGATCCCGGTCGCCGCGCCCACGCATCCCCTCGCACAGCCGGCCATCGTGCCGGGCGAGAGCCGCCGCCACCTGCAACTGGTGCTGACCGACCGTTCGCCGCTGACCGAGGGGCTGGAGTTCTCCGTCCTCAGCCCGTTGACCTGGCGGCTGGGGGACTTGGGCGCGAAGCACTCGCTGCTCAAGGAGGGGCTGGGCTGGGGCAATATGCCGCGCGCGATGGTGGCGGATGATCTGGCGAGCGGTGCGCTGGTGGAGCTCGATCTGCCCGAAAAGCCCGGCGCGCATTATCCCCTCAACGCGCTGTGGCGGCGCGACACGCGGCTGGGCCCGGCGGCGAGCTGGCTGGTCGATGCGTTCAAGGAAGGGTTGGCGGCGTGTCCGGATGCACCGCTTCGGACTTGATTGGTTGCGCTCGTCACCCCGTGCTTGACACGGGGCTTGGCTCACTTCGCGGCTCGCCAGAAATAGCCGAACCCCGTGTCAAGCACGGGGCGACGTTGGAATTTAGCGAGGTTCGAACAGCACCGGCGGATCGCCCGCCTGCCACGGCGCGAATTTGGGCATCACCGCCGCGAACAGATCGGAACCGAGGAGTGCATCCAGCCATCCCTGCAAACGTGGCAGAGGCTGCGCGGCAAACCATGCCGGATCGATCGCGGCAAACTGGCGGACGAAGGGGAACAGCGCGATATCGGCCAAAGCACGCCGCTTGCCGGTCAGGAACGGCGCGGCCTCCAGCTGTTCCTCCAGCGGTTCGAGCAGCGCGAGGGCTTCGGCGCGGTGATCGGTGCCGTCGTCATCGCCGTAGCGGCCGGGATACTTGGCGCGGTCGAGATGATGTTTGAACGGCCCGTCATTCACCGCGATCAGCGCCGGATGATCACCGCCGAGCCAGCCTTCGGGATCGCGCTGCGCCAAAGCCCAGCGCATGATGTCGAGGCTCTGGTCGATTACGCGTCCGTCCGCCAGCACCAGTACCGGCACGGTCGCCTTGGGCGAAACGGCGAGGAGTTCGGGCGGCTTGGCGGCGAGCTTCACCTCGCGCAATTCCGCCGCGATCCCCGCCACCCACAGCGCCATGCGCGCCCGCATCGCATAGGGGCAGCGGCGGAAGGAATAGAGGATCGGCGGCGGGCTCACGGTTTGGGCGGGCGCACCGCGCCGACGTGCAATTGCCCCCGCGCCTTGGCGAGCGCTTCCTGCCGCTGGCGTTCGGCGTAGCCGGCGCGCTGCTCGGGCGTGCGTTCGTGGATGCAGGCAGGACAGCTCACGCCGTCCTCATAATCCGGATGGGCGAGCGCGGCTTCGTCGAGCGGACGGCGGCAGGCGCGGCAGAGCTGGAATGTGCCCTGTTCAAGCCCGTGGCGCACCGTCACGCGTTCATCGAACACGAAGCATTCGCCCTGCCACAGGCTTTGTTCTTCAGGCACTTGTTCAAGATACTTCAGAATGCCGCCCTTGAGGTGATAGACCTCCTCGATCCCCTCGGCGCGCAGGAAGCTGGTCGATTTCTCGCAGCGGATGCCGCCGGTGCAGAACATCGCGACCTTCTTTTTCCCCGCGAGCAGTTCCTCGCGGTGTTCGCGGAACCAGGCGGGGAAATCGCGGAAGGAGGGCGTCTGCGGATCGACCGCGCCCGCAAATGTGCCGACGGCGACTTCGTAATCGTTGCGGGTATCGATCACGATGGTGTCAGGGTCCGCGATCAGCGCGTTCCAGTCATGCGGGTCGACATAGTGTCCCGCTGACAGGGTGGGGTCGATATCGGGCTCGCCCATGGTGACGATCTCGCGCTTCACGCGCACCTTCATGCGGTGGAACGGCATTGCGGGCGCGGCGGAGTATTTGACATCAAGGTCAGCGCACCCCGGCAGCGCGCGGATGTGGCCGAGCACCGCCTCCAGCCCCTCTGACGAGCCCGCAATCGTCCCGTTGATCCCCTCGCGCGCGAGCAGCAGCGTGCCCTTGATGCCCTGCGCTTCGCAGACGCCAAGCAGCGGTTCCTTCAGAGCCTCGGGATCATCGAACCGCGTGAACTGGTAGAGCGCGGCGACTTGGATTGGTTGTTTGTCCATCGCGGCGGCTCTAGCGGGGGCAGGGGACTTGAGCGAAGGTCAGTTTTTTTCCGCGCCGTTCAATCTGCACGGCGCCTCCGATGCGACAGCCGAAAAGTTGTTCCCTACCCGCCTGTAAGCGGTGAACCTTGCCATCTGCTGTTCTGACCCAAGCGCCGAGGCCCATTTTCCCGTCTGATCCGAAGCTGGTTAGCTGCCCTTCCTCATGAACAGGTTGGAACTGGCTTGCTATCCACTCAGAATAGAAAAACCAAGCAGTCAAAGCCGTTAGTGCCAGCATTGCAAGGTAGAACGGAAGGACGGCCCTCAGCGGATAGCGACCTGCCTTACGAAAGGGGGCGAGCTTTGGCCGGAACGGATCATCCACCGCTCAAACCCGCATCACCCAGCCGTGGGTGTCAGCAATCCGGCCGGTCTGGATGCCCACCAGCGTCTCTCGCAGTTTGGCAGTCGTCTGCCCGATGCCGCCTGCACCGATGGTGAACTCGCCATCCGGCCCCGCGACCTTGCCGACTGCGGTGACGACCGCTGCGGTGCCGCAGGCCATCACCTCGACGAGGCGGCCGCTCGCCGCGTCCTCGCGCCACTGGTCGATCGAGTAGGGGGCTTCGGAAACCTTGAGGCCCTGTTCGCGCAGCAGCTCCATCAGGCTGTTGCGGGTGATGCCGGGCAGGATCGTGCCGGTCAGCGGCGGGGTGATCACCGTGCCGTCGGCAAAGACGAAGAACAGGTTCATGCCGCCCAGTTCCTCGACCCACTTGCGTTCGACCGCATCGAGGAACAGCACCTGATCGTGGCCCATCGCAAAGGCCTGTCCGGTGGGCACGAGGCTGGCGGCGTAGTTGCCCCCGCACTTGGCCGCACCCGTCCCGCCGGGGGCGGCGCGGGTGTAGTCGGAAATCCAGATGCTCACCGCCTTGGCGCCCGACTTGAAGTAATTGCCGGCCGGCGAGGCGATGACGATGAACTTGTACTGCCTGGCCGGACGCACGCCGAGGAAGGCCTCGGTCGCGATCATGAAGGGGCGCAGGTAGAGCGATCCGCCTTCGACCGCCGGATACCAGTTGCCGTCCACGTCCAGCAGCGCGCGGATTGCGGCGATGAACAGCTCGGGCGGTACGTGCGGCATGGCGAGCCGGTCAGCCGAGGCGTTGAAGCGCGCGGCATTGGCTTCGGGCCGGAACAGGCCGAGGCTGCCATCGGGGTGACGATAGGCCTTGAGGCCTTCGAAGATTTCCTGCGCGTAATGCAGCACGCTCGCCGCCGGATCGAGCGGGATGGGCTGGCGCGGGCCGACAGTAGGGGTCTGCCAGCCGCCCAGCGCCTCGTCATAATCGATCACCACCATGTGATCGGTGAACACGGTGCCGAAGCCCGGATCGGCGATCAGCTGCTCACGGGTGGCATCAGGCGTGGGCGAGGGGTGGGGGAGGCGGGTGAATTGCATGGAATGCGCCTAATCCTGCGCGCCTCTCAGGGCAAGATCACTCTTTGGCGGGATTTCGGGCCGTAGGCCCGCGAGGCCACGCGGCCGAGCCG
Source organism: Porphyrobacter sp. LM 6 (assembly GCF_001720465.1). Taxonomy (NCBI): domain Bacteria; kingdom Pseudomonadati; phylum Pseudomonadota; class Alphaproteobacteria; order Sphingomonadales; family Erythrobacteraceae; genus Porphyrobacter; species Porphyrobacter sp. LM 6. Next base: position 2,382,492 of record NZ_CP017113.1, on the reverse strand, counting down.
CAGGTGCTCCGGAGCGCAGCGAAGGAAACAGCACCGAGGATGTGCCCGCGGAGGCGGGCACACAAACAAGAGCGCAAATGAAAAGGGCAGCTTCGCCCGTCGGGAAGCTGCCCTTGACATGGTCAGCGGCCGGAAGTGCCGCTCACGAAGCCTTACTCAGACAAGAGGATTACCGAGTATGCTCCGTAGGGATCTTCACCGACCTCGCTACTGAACCATGAGACATCGGATCACCTCCTTTCGCGCTTGTGAGCCAGACCCGCCGCATCACCGGGGGCCGAGAGCCGCGTTCGCCGCTGGCCTCAAGGCACAATGTGATTCATCGCGGGGGCTTCCACAAGACTTGTATATTTCTTTTCCCGCGTCATAATCTTCGCTCGCTGCGTAATACCGCAAGCTGGCGCGCCTGAGGGGAACCTCGGGCGTTTTTCGTTTCGGGGGCGGGTGTGGACAGGCTGGGGATGCCCTGTGCATGGGCCTGTGGATATTAATGTATAGAATCGGTGGAGTCTTGGTGTTTCGCTCGCCCCTCCGGGCGAGCGTCCTCGGCGCTGTTTCCTTCGCTGCGCTCCGGAGCGCCTGCGGCTCGCGCGCGTGCGCTCGCGGGCCTGTGGCCCGAAGGCCCTTGACCATCAGTAGTAGGATCGGACCCGCAGGGTCCGCAAGGCCACGCGGCCGCCCCGCAGGCGCTCTGCCGCACAGCGGCAGAAACAGCGCCGAGGACGAACCCGCGGAGGCGGGTTCGCAAACCTAGGCTCTACAATCCTCCACCAACCGGCTGACTTCGGCGTGACTGGGAAGGATCAGCGTTTTTTCGCCTTCCACCTCGACCGCAAACCGCCCCTTGGAGAGCGCCATCGCATCGAGCAGCGGGTCGGAGGCCGGAACGCTTGCCGCGACCATCTGCGTCCCCAACTGCTCGGCAGTCAGGGTGCGCTGGGTAGTTTCGGTGCGGATCGTCATCGCCAGATAGCGCTTGGCCGGCCTGCCGGTGCGGCTGAGCAGCACTTTCATTCCGTCCAACCCCTTCGCACAGGAGAGGCTGAAGTAGAAGGTATCGTCCGGATCGGAAAACAGGCTGCGCCTGCCCGCGCCGGGGCCGAAGTTCTGATAGATCCATGCGCCGGCCGTATCATTGGCATCCATCCAGTCCGACGATGGCGGCGCAGGTGGCGGCGGGAGCGGCTTGGGGGCTTCAGGGGCCGGACGCGCGGCGGGGGTGGGGGCCGAGACAGGCGCCTTGGCCGCAGGGGCACAGGCCGCCAGCACCGCGAGCGCCAGAAGGGGTAGACCAGCTTTCATGCGGCCACATTGCGCGCTAGGAGCCGCTCTTGTCCATGCCTGAACGCCCGCCTCCCACACCCAAGCCGCAAAAGCGCCGTGTCGATCAGCTGCTGGTCGATCGCGGGCTGGCGGAGAGCCGCGCGCGGGCGCAGGCGCTGGTGATGGCGGGGCTGGTGTTTGCGGGCGAGACCAAGATCGACAAGCCGGGGCACCAGTTGCCCGAGGATGCGGCGCTGGATGTGCGCGGGCGCGATCATCCCTGGGTGAGCCGCGGCGGCATCAAGCTGGCGCACGCGATCGAACACTTCGGCCTCTCGCCCGAGGGTGCGGTGGCGATGGATATCGGTTCGTCGACCGGCGGCTTTACCGATGTGCTGCTCCAGAAGGGCGGGAGCCACGTGTTCTGCGTCGACAGCGGGACGAACCAGCTCGCATGGAAGCTGCGCGAAGATCCGCGCGTCACTGTGCTCGAACAGCTCTCGGCGCGCCTGCTCACCCGCGATCACATCGACCGGCCCTGCAACTGGGTGGTGTGCGATGCGAGCTTCATCAGCCTTGCCAAGGTGCTCGACGTGCCCCTGCAACTCGCCGCAACCCCTTGCCAGCTGGTGGCGCTCATCAAGCCGCAGTTCGAAGTGGGGCGCGAGGAGGTCGGCAAGGGCGGGGTGGTGCGCGATCCGGCGCTGCACGCGCGGGTGTGCGAGGAAGTGCGTAGCTGGGTCGAGGGGCTCGGCTGGCAGGTGCAGGGCATCACCGAAAGCCCGATCACCGGCCCGCAGGGCAATGTCGAATTTCTGATCGCGGCCTATCGTTCGTAAACCGCAAAAGAAAAGGCCGGCAGCAACCTTGCGGTTACCACCGGCCCAATTCTTTCCGTTCCCCAACCCTTAGGTCAGGGCCGGCAAGCCGTAAGGCTTACTCGGCAGCCGGAGCTTCTTCAGCCGGAGCGGCTTCAGCAGCAGCGGCGTCGGCCGGAGCAGCTTCTTCGGTCGCAGCAGCGTCAGCAGCCGGGGTTTCGGCAGCCATCGGCTCTTCAGCAACGGCGGTGGTGTCGGCTTCGGTGGCAGCTTCTTCAGCCGGCTTCGAGCAAGCGACGGTGGCGAGGGCGAGGCCGGCGACGGCGACGAGAGCGATCTTCTTCATGGTTTCAATTCCCCTAGGGACCGGCAAAAAGCCGACCCGTGATGAGCGTGAAGCGCGATGGGCTTTATATCCTGCCACAACCGCGCTTCTCGAATCACGGCAGGAATGTGGCAGCGTGTAGCAGAGAGTTTTGCCAGACCCCAAGCCTTTCGTGAAATTTCGTTGGAAAAGTGCCTCCGAATAGGAATGCTGCGCCGGATATGCCCCCTCACAGGCCAAGCGTTGCGTTGCGATTTGGCGCGGGCGCGCTGCTCTGTTATCGACCCCGCCGTTGGGGGCCGGCAGAATCGCTGCGCCGCGCCCGAGAGCCGGAGTCACGATGAACGTCATTGCTTCCAAAGCGCAATTGCGCGCCAGTTTCCTGCGTTGGGCCCTGTTCATGGTGCCGCTGGTGCTGCTCATCGGTTTTGCTGCGGGCCAGCTTGGCGGGCCCAACACGGCGTGGTTCGCGGGCCTCGAAAAGCCGGCCATCTATCCGCCGCCCGCCGCTTTCGGGATCGTGTGGACGATCCTCTTCACGCTGATCGGCCTGTCGCTGGCAATGGTGGCCAGCGCCTGGGGTGCGCCGGGCCGGGTCATGGCGCTGGTGGTATTCGCGGTCCATTTCCTCGGTACGCAGGCCTGGTCGGCGGTCTTCTTCGGAATGCAGGACATGCTCGGCGGGCTGATGGTGCTCGGCTACGGCATCGCCACGCTGCTGATCGCGCTGGCGCTGATCTGGCGGGTGCGCCGCGGCGCCGCGATGCTGCTACTGCCCTATCTGGCGTGGCTGTGCTTTGCCGCAGTGCTCAATTACCAGTTCATGATCGCCAACCCTGACGGCGGCCAGAGCGGCGGTGATGGCGCGGCCACGCGGGTGCAGCTCTAGCGCGCGCATACTGGACAAGGCGGACGGCAATCGCCACATAGCCGCTTATGCAAAGCCAGAACCCGATCATCGCCGACCTCGTCAAACTCGCCAACAGTGCTGCTGGCACCATGGCAGGCATGAGCCGCGAAGCCCGCCAGAGCGCGCGCGAGCGGATGCGCGAAGCCTTTGGCGGCATCGATTTCGTCAGCCGCGAAGAGTTCGAGACGGTCAAGGCGATGGCCCAGAAGGCCCGCGAACAGGCCGATGCGCTCGAAGCCAAGGTCGCGGCGCTGGAAGCCAAGCTCTCCAAGAAGTAACGCGGGCCGCAGGCATGAACCTGCGCAGCGCCGCCATTCTGCTTTCCGCGCGCGCGCAGGGTGAGACCGGGGCGATTGCGCGGCTGCTCACGCCTGATCACGGTCTGGTCGCCGGCTATGTCGCGGGCGGGCGGGGGCGGCAGATGAGGGCGGTGATGGTGCCGGGCAACCGCGTCGCGCTCGAACTCACAACCCGATCCGCCAGCCAGCTGCCTTTCGCCCGGCTCGAAATCGAGCATTCACGCGCCGCCTTGATGACCGAGCCGCTGCCCGCCGCCGCGATCCAGTGGGCCTGCGCGCTGACCGCCACTGCGCTGCCCGAACGCAATCCCTATCCCGGGCTTTACGAGGCGCTCGACGCGCTGCTCGCGGCGATTGCCTTTGCCCCCTCGGCGCGCGGCTGGGTGAGCGGTCTGATCGCCTACGAGACGATGCTGCTGCGCGAGCTTGGCTATGGGGGCGGACTGCCCCCTGATGCGCCAGACCTGCCCGCCCAGATCGCGGCGCTCGGCCGGCTGGAAGGGCAACTCGCGCACTACCTGCTTGCGGGGCGGCGCGGCGATGTTATGGCCGCGCGAAAGCTGCTGACCGAGCGGCTCGCACGAATGGTCTGAGAGTAACACAAGCATGAAAATCGCAGTCCTGCCCGGCGACGGGATCGGCCCGGAAGTGACCGCAGCGGCGGTCGCCGTGCTGAACGCGCTGGCGCTCCCCGGCCTCACCCTGTTCGAGGGCGACGTGGGCGGCATTGCCTACAAGCGCCACGGCCACCCCCTGCCGCCCGAAACGCTGGCGATGGCGCGCGAGGCCGATGCGGTGCTGTTCGGCGCGGTGGGCGATCCCTCGTGCGACAGTCTTGAGCGGCATCTGCGCCCCGAACAGGCGATCCTCGCCCTGCGCAAGGAGCTGGGCCTGTTTGCCAACCTGCGTCCGGCGCGGGTGTTTGCGGGGCTGGAACATCTCTCGCCGCTGCGCGCCGATATCGCGGCCAGCCTCGACATGCTGATCGTGCGCGAGCTGACCGGCGACGTCTATTTCGGCGCCAAGGGCCGCCGGGTGAGCGAGGCGGGCGAGCACGAGGGGTGGGACGCGATGTCCTATGCCGAACACGAAGTGCGCCGTATCGCCCATGTTGCCTTCCGCGCGGCGGAGGCAGCGGGCCTTCCGCTCACCAGCGTCGACAAGGCCAATGTGCTCGAAACCAGCCAGCTGTGGCGCGACGTGGTGATCGAAGTGGCGGCCGAGTATCCCGATGTCACGTTCGATCACATGTATGTCGATAATGCCGCGATGCAGGTGGTGAGTCATCCGGACCGCTTCGGCGTCATCCTGACCGGCAACCTGTTCGGCGATATCCTGTCCGATCTGGCGAGCGCGGCGGTCGGCTCGATCGGCCTGCTGCCGAGCGCCTCGCTGGGCGAGCGGGAGACCGCGTTCGGCACTTTCGGCCTTTACGAACCGATCCACGGCAGCGCGCCCGATATCGCCGGGCAGGGCAAGGCCAACCCGATGGCGACGATCCTGTCTGCGGCGATGATGCTGCGGCACTCCTTCGGGCTGGATGCAGAGGCTGCGCGGATCGAGAGCGCGGTGGCCGCAGCGCTGGCTGACGGGTTCCTCGGCGGCGATCTGGGCGGCAGCCACGGCACCGCAGCGATCGGCGAAGCGGTGCGCGCGCGCCTGTAACACCGTGCCGCTCGATCTTGCGATCATCCTGCCGACGCTCAACGAACGCGGCAATCTCGCGCCGCTGATTGCGCGGATCGATGCGGCGATCGGCGCCGGCTTCGGCTGGGAAGTGATCATCGTCGATGATGACAGCCGCGACGGCACCGCAGACGAAGCGCGCGCACTGGCGCTGGTCGACCCGCGCGTCCGCGTGATCCAGCGCATCGGGCGGCGCGGCCTTGCCAGTGCGGCGATCGAAGGCTTCTGCGCGACCCCTGCGCCCTTCGTCGCGGTGATGGACGCCGACCACCAGCACGATCCCGCGCTGCTCCCGGGGATGCTGGCGAGCCTCAAGGCGGGCGAGGCGGAGATCTGCGTTGCCAGCCGTTTTGCCGAAGGGGCAAGCACCGCCGACTGGGCCGAGCCCGGGCGCGAGAAGCTCTCGACCTACGCCAATGCCCTTGCGCGCAAGCTGACTGGAGTCGAGCTGACCGATCCGATGAGCGGCTATTTCATGCTGCCCGCCGCCACTGCCCGCGCACTGGTGCCGCGCCTGTCGGGGATCGGGTTCAAGATCCTGCTCGATCTGCTCGCCACGTCTGACACGCCGATGCGGGTCAAGGAGTTCCCCCTGCAATTCGCCGCCCGCCGGACAGGAGAAAGCAAGCTGGACCGCGCCATTCTGTTCGATTTCCTCGCCGGGCTTTATGACAAGACCCTCGGGCGGGTGATCCCCACGCGCTTTGCGCTTTTCGGCACGGTTGGCGCGCTGGGCGTCGTGGTGCACTTCGCGGTGCTGTCGGCGCTGTTGTTCCTGTTCGGCGAGGGCTTCGCACAGGCGCAGACTGCGGCGGTGCTGGTGGCGATGAGCTTCAACTTCTGGCTCAACAACTGGCTGACCTACCGTGACAAGCGGCTGGTGGGAGTAGGCGCTCTGCTGCGCGGTTGGTTGGGCTTTATCGCGACCTGCTCGGTCGGCGCCTTTGCCAACGTGGCGATTGCGACCTTCCTTGAAGGCGAAGGCATATTCTGGGCGCTCGCCGCGCTGGCGGGGATCGTGGTCGGTTCCGTCTGGAACTACGCCCTGTCGAGCCGCTTTGTGTGGGGACGGTTTTGATATCCCATCATCTCCACCCGGCAATCCACGTCCAGTTCGCAAAGCTCATCGCGCCTTCGAGCGGGGCGGCGGCGACGACCTTGTAGAATAGCGCGAACAGGCCGGCCGATACTGTCAGCGTGCCCCAGGCGAACCAGCGCCCGCGTGCGGTGTTTTTGAGGTCCGAAAGGGCCAGCGCCAGAGCTGCGAGCAGGAAGAAGCTCGGCACGAAATAGTGGTAATAGAACTGCACCGATTTGGGCGCGATCAGCCATAGGCCGAGGCTCGCGCCGTAACCGATCACCGCCGCGAGCTTCGCCCAGTCCCAGCGCCGCAGGCCGGTAGCGAGGCACCACGCCAGCGCGGGCAGGCCGATCAGCATGGTGAGCGGATTGCCGATCAAGAGAACCCCGCGCTGGGCTCCGTCGACCACCTCGTAGAGATACCAGATGCCGCGCGTGTTGAGCACCCATTGGCTCCATGTGCTCTGGTAGGAATGGGGGGCAAGTATCTGTTTTTGCAATGCGAGAATCTCGCCGTGAAAGCCGATCAGGCCCTTTTCGGCGAGCGGCGAGGGACGCAAGTACTCGCCCAACCAGTAGCCCGGAACGAAGGTCAGCGCATAGACCGCGAGCGGCACGATCCCGAGCCAAACGAAGGCCTCGACCAGCGTGATCCCCGGCACCGGCGCACCCCGGCGCGAAAGGAACAGGCGGCGGCGACCGGCAGATAGCCGCGCGGCGAAGAAGGCAAGGCCGGGCAGCACCGCGAGGGAAATGGCGTTCCACTTGGCCGCCATCGCGCAGCCCAGCGCCACGCCTGTCAGCGCCAGCCGCCAGCGGCCCGTTTCGGGCTGGCGGATGCTCGCGGCGAATTGCCATGCGGAAACCGCAAGCCCCGCGACCATGAACACATCGAGCATCGCGATGCGCGACTGGATGAAGAGGTGAAATCCAGTGGCGAGCAGCAGCCCGAAGGCGAGTGTGGCGAAGCGGTCCTCGCCCGCGTGCCACAGCGCGCGCATCGCCGCGAAGAGCGCCAATGTGCCGGCCAGCAGTGGCATGATCCGCCAGCCGAGCGGATTGTCCCCCAGCCACCAGATACCGAGCGCGATCAGCTCCTTGCCCAGCATCGGGTGCTCGGGATTGAGCAGCGGGCCGGTGCCGGTTGTCAGCAGGCTCACCAGCGCGCGCGCGGCGGGGAGGTAATGCACCTCGTCGAAAAATGGCTGCGAGGGCGTGCCGAGATTGATTGCAGCGAGCGCCGCGAAAGCGGCGGTCAGTGCAGCAACCCACACCAGCGGATCGCGCGGGCGCGGCCGGGGGACATTGTCGAGCGGAAGGGACACGGGCGCCTCGGCCATCGGCCAAGCGATTAGGCAGCGCCCGCTCCCCGCGCAAGAAGGATTATGCAGGCTTCGCGGCGGCTTGCTGCTCCAGCCAGAACAGCCGCGCGCACATCGCGAGGAGGCCGATGCTGGCGGTGGCGAGGATGAACAGCGTCCAGGGCAGCAGGTTCATCCCCTGCGCCCGGGCGCGCGGGGCGATCAGGAAGAAGGCGACCCCGAGCGAGAACAGCAGATCCCACCACACCTGCACGCCCCAGAGATTCGAAGTGTGGTTTAGGATCACCGGAAACACCCCCTCGCTGGCGATGGTGACGGCGGTGAATGCCATGAAGCCCGCTGAAAGCGTCGCCGCCAGCACGGAATTGCCCGCCGCGCCCGGGCGCATCAGGATCGCGATGATGGCGATGACGCCAACCACCAGCCCGCCACCGGCGAGGGCAAGAAAGGGGGTGAGCTCGGTTGGCATGGCACTGTGTCTCCCGTTATGTAGCAGTTGCTACGTCGGCTTGTAGCAAGGTGTAGCAGGCGCTACAAGCCTGCCATGGCCAGCGGTGTGAAAAAGCTCCCGATGTCAAAGCAGAGCCTGCTGCCGCTGCTCGCCGCGCATGTGCTGGCCGAGGGAATCGGGCAGGCGAGCCTTCGTCCGCTCGCCAAGGCAGCGGGCACGTCCGACCGGATGCTGCTTTACCACTTCGGCAGCAAGGAGGCGCTGATCGCCGATCTGCTCGGCTATATCGCCGGGGTCTATGCGGCGATGCTCGATGCGGCGCTTCCTGCTGACCGACCGGCGACACGCAGCGAAGTGCTGATGCGGATCCTCGCGCAGAACGATAACCCCGCGATGCAGCCGTTCATGGTGCTGTGGTGGGATATTGTCGCCGGTGCGGCGCGCGATCTGCCGGGATACCGCGATGCGGCGCGCGGGATGGTCGAACAATTACTCGGCTGGCTCGAAGGGCAGATGCCGGCGGGCGATTCCGATCCTGCGGGCGGGGCACGCCATTTGCTGACCGTGATCGAAGGCGCGGCGATGCTCGGCGCGCTGGGGCATGGCGATACCGCGCGTGAAGGTCTGCTTGCGGGCGGGCTGATCGCGTCCTAGAGACGCGCCCCATGAAGAAGACCACCGGAATGGACCGCGCCGCCACGGCCAATTGGCGCCCTGCAACCCGTGCGCTGCGCGGCGGCACATGGCGTTCGGAACACGGCGAGACCAGCGAGGCGCTGTTCCTCTCGTCGGGCTATACCTATGACGACGCGCAGACTGTCGCCGATCGCTTTGCCGGCACTGCGCAGGGTATGACCTATTCGCGCCTCCAGAACCCCACCGTCGCGATGCTCGAAGAACGCATTGCACTTATGGAGGGGGCCGAGGCTTGCCGCGCGCAGGCGAGCGGGATGGCGGCGATGACGGCAGCGCTGCTGTGCCAGCTTTCGGCAGGCGATCACGTGGTCGCCGCGCGCGCCGCCTTCGGTTCGTGCCGCTGGCTGGTCGATACGCTGCTGCCCAAGTTCGGGATCGAAACCACCGTCATCGACAGCGCCGACAACGCCGCGTGGGAGGCCGCGATCCGGCCCAACACCAAGGTGTTCTTCTTCGAGACCCCCGCCAACCCGACGCTCGACATCGTCGATCTCGCCTATGTCTGCGGACTGGCCAAGGCGCACGGGATCACCAGCGTGGTCGACAATGCCTTTGCCTCGCCGGTGCTTCAGCGTCCGATGGAATTTGGCGCGGATGTGGTCGCCTATTCCGCCACCAAGCTGATGGACGGGCAGGGCCGCGTGCTGGCGGGCGCGATCTGCGCGTCGAAGCAGTGGATCGACGAAGTGCTGATGCCGTTCCAGCGCAACACCGGCCCGACGCTCTCCGCCTTCAACGCCTGGGTGGTGCTGAAGGGGCTGGAAACGCTGCCCTTGCGCGCCTTCAAGCAGTCCGAACAGGCGGTGGCGCTGGGCCAGTTCCTCGAACCGCGCGTGACCGCCGCCGGGGGGCATCTGCTCCATCCGGGCCTGCCGAGCCACCCGCAGCACAATCTGGCGATGTCGCAGATGGACGCGACCGGGCCGATCTTCGCGCTCGATGTCGGCACCCGCGCGCGCGCCTTCGCGATCCTCGATGCGCTCAAGCTCGTCGATATCTCGAACAATATCGGCGATGCGCGCAGCCTGATGTGCCACCCGGCCTCGACCACCCATGCCGGTCTTACGGACGAGGCGCGCGCCGCCATGGGCGTTACCGAAGGGCTGCTGCGGATCAACGTGGGCCTCGAGGATATCGCCGATCTGACCGAGGACATGGACCAGGCGCTCGCGGCGGCGGGGATCTAGTCCGGAGCGCCGCGCGATGGCCGAAGGGTTCGATCCGTTCTGGCAGGCTGCTGCCGATCATGCCGCCGCCTTGGGCGCGCCCGCTGCGAGTATCTTTGCCCCGATCGGGTTCGAGCCGTTGCTTCCCGGCTGCCGCAACCTCGACAACCCGCCCGCAATTGCGGATTGTAACGTCGTCATCCTGCACAAGGGCAGGCTGGGCGAGGTGCCGGCCGATCTGTTGATCGGGGCGCTTGGTGCGATGCCGGTCAGCTTCGCCAACGAGGTGTTCCTTGTCCTGTCGCGCGGGGGCGATGACGGCGCGCGTGACAATCCCCATGTGATGCCTCGCGAGGCCGTGCTGGCGGAGGCCCTGCGCGCCAGCAAGCGCACGGCCTCCGCACCTGCGCAGAACCGCTCTGCGCGCATGCCGGCGACCTATATAGGGCAGGGCCGGGTGCTGCTGGAAACCGCGTTCGGCCATCTGATGCTGGTCGACGGGCGCGACACGGCGATTGTCCCGCACCTGATCCGTGACGGCTGGTTCGACCGCAATCTGACCACCGCAATCAGCGCCCGCCTCAAACCCGGCATGACCTTCGTGGATATCGGCGCCAATTTCGGCACATATACGCTGATCGGTGCGGGGCTTGTGGGCGAACAGGGGCGGGTGATCGCAATCGAGCCGGCGCCCGCGATTGCCGCGCTGCTGTTTGAAAGCATCACCATGAACGGCTTTGCCGCGCGCACCGATCTGCTGCGCTGTGCGGTGGGGGCGGACAATGGCACGGCCACCTTGCACGAATTCGCTACGCGGCAGGGTAGCAACACGTTGCTGCCCGCCATCGCGGATGCCGCGCACGCCGATTACGGCGAGACAATCACCGCGCGCGAGGTTCCCTGCCGCACGCTCGATGCGATCGTGGCCGATTTGACGCCGGAGCGCATCGATCTGGTCAAGATCGACGTCGAGGGGTTCGAGCACGCCGTGCTCACCGGCGCGCGCGACACACTGGCGCGTTTCCGTCCGACGCTGATCCTCGAATGGCACACCGGTTTCTTCGCCGGACGGGACGATGCTGCGCGGTCGCTGCATGATCTGTTGACCGGCGAACTCGGTTACCGCTTGCACCGGATCGAGGGCGATGGAACAACCCGTCCGGTAACGTTCGACGATCTGATGGCGCTCGGCCATTCCGATCTCGTCGCCGAACCGGCCGGATAAGGTGGAGGAATAATGGCGCACCGTGTGGAACTGCTGTTCGATTTCGTCAGCCCCAACGCCTATCTGGTGTGGTGGCCGCTGCGCGAACTGGTCAACCGCTACGAGGCGAGCCTCGATGTGGTGCCGGTGTTCCTCGGCGGGATGCACAAGCTCACCGGCAATGCCCCGCCGATGATCCGCGACGCCGAGGTGAAGGGCAAGAACGAATACGCGATGCTGGAGATGCAGCGCTTCATTACCAAGCACGGCCTCACCAAGTATCGCCTGCACCCGCAGTTCCCGTTCAATTCGATCCTGCTCCAGCGGATGCTGCTGGCCGCCGATCAGGACGGACGCGGGGTGCAATTCGCCGAAAGCCTGCTGCGCCCGATCTGGGAAGAGGGGCTCGACATTTCCTCGCCCGAGGCGATCGGCGCGGTGGTGAGCGCGGCCGGGTTTGACGCCGCCGACCTGTTCGCCCGCGCGCAAAGTGACGAGGTGAAGCAGGGTCTGGTCGCCAACACCGACGCCGCAGTGGCGCGCGGCGCCTTCGGCATCCCGACCATGTGGGTAGACGGCACCGAGATGTTCTTCGGCAAGGAACGCTTGGGCCAGATCGAGGAACTGCTCGCCAAGGGGTGAGGGTGGTTGGACAGCTGACAACCCCGGTTCCGTCACCCCGTGCCTGACACGGGGTTCGGCTCCCCTTTTCCGACCTTAGCCCAAAGGTAGCCAAGCCCCGTGTCAGGCACGGGGCGACGAGATAATGAGGGGGTGACCTAGCCCGCCGTCACATCCTCCAGCGGCACGTCCATGATCGGGTAGCTGCGCCACTCGGCCCAGTCATAGTGCCACCACTCGTTGGCGAGGCCGATAAAGCCCTCGGCGACCATCCAGCCTTCCAGCATCCGGCTGAGCGCCAGCGCCTCGGCAGGTGCGGCGGTGAAGCTGCGATAGGCGGCGGGGGTGAAATCGTCATAGGGGCTGGGCATCGCCACTTCGGTGCCATTGCGGTGCAGCGTGAGGTCGATCGAACACCCGCGGTTGTGGCGCGATCCCGCCGCCGGATCGGCGACGAATTCGCGCTTCTCGGGCGGCGTTTCGTCCCACATGTCCTTCGTGATGCGCCAGGGACGATAGGCATCGAAGATAAGCAGGCCATAGCCCGCTGCCTCGGCCCGCGTCTGCACCCGCGAAAGCGCCTCGGCGACCGGCCTTTGCGCCACCGCGCGCGCCACCGGATAGAGCACCCGGCCCATGAAGTTGGCGCTCGTGGCATAGCGGATTTCGAGCCTGAGGCGCGGATCGAAGCGGGCGAGGTCAACCAGATCGGGCGCGGCGCTCGCGGCAGGATCGACCGGCATGACGAGCGCGGGTGGCTGGCGCGCCGCGCAGCCTCCGGCAATCGCCGCCGCACCCAGCGCGCCAAGCCCGGCCAGCAAGCTGCGGCGGGTCATGGCGGGCGGCAGTGTGGGGCCGGGGGGCATCGGGATCATCGCGTCTGTCATCCTTGCGCCGAGGCGTATCACATCCGCGCCGCCGTGCCAGAGCCCTTCGCGCCCCACCGCAATTCCGCTTGCTATTCAATCGCCAAATCATAGGCTTGGCGAATCGCAGGGGATCATGGGGCGAAGGTCATGATGGGGATTATCCGGAGCGCAGCCGGATTGGCGCTGGTGATGGGCGCAGGGCTTGGTGCGGCCCAGCTTGCCGCGCAGGATGCCACCGCCGCGCCGGAACAACCTGCCGTCACGCCTGCGGCGGCCATGCCCGCGCCGGCACCCGCCCGCATCACCCGCGCTGCCGAACTGGTGACCGAACCCGACGCCGCCCGCCCCGAGCTGATCCCGGCCGAGCATTTCGCCGGGCGCAGCGCCTTCCGGATGTTCCAGATGTCGCCCAACGGCGCGCAGCTCGCGATGGTGCGCGACAATGCCGGCAAGACCGAGATCATGCTGCTCGACGCGGTCACCCGCGATCCGCTCAAGCTGTTTAGCCTGCGCGAAGGGCAGGGGCTCGATTGGCTGCGCTGGGCCGGAAACGACAAGCTGCTGATCTCGGTCAGCTTCCCCGCGACCGTTTACGACATCCCGATCCGGCTCAACCGCCTGATGGTACGCGATCTTGCCGCGGGCACGATGTTCGAACTGCCCGTGCCGAAATACGCGCTGTGGGGCGGGGATCTGGTGCATCTTGCCGAAGACGGCTCCTCGGCGCTGATTTCGGTGCAGGACGACTGGCGCGATTACCCTTCGGTCTATCGCTACGAGCTGCGCGCGGGCGGGGTGAAGGAAAAGATCGTCAAGCCCAGAGCCGGGGCGTGGAACTGGTATGCCGATGATGCCGGGGTCGTGCGGATCGGCATGGGCTGGGACAACCGGCGGCTGAAGGTGTGGTACCGCAAGGACGAGGCGAGCGAATTCGCGCTGGTCGGCAAGCTCAAGGCCGATGACGAGAAGAGCCGCTACTGGAGCGTGGTGCAGATCGTCTCCGGATCGGACAAGGGCTATGTGCTCGAAGAGGGCGAGAGCGGGCGCGTCGGCGTGCGCCTGTTCGATTATGCCACCGGCACCCCGCTCGAAACCTTCTACGAACATCCCGAGCGTGACGTCGAGGAGCTGTGGCTCAAGGACGACGGCACCCCGCTCGCCGCGCTCTACACAGATGATCGTGACCGGATCACATGGTTCGATCCGGCGCGTGCGCGGTTGAATGACAGTCTCGCCAAGGCGATGCAGTTGGAAGATGTGTCGATCCTCGCGCGGTCGCGTCAGGATGAGCGGATGGTGATCTGGGGCGGCAGCGAGGCCGATCCGGGCGCGCTGTTTGTCTTCACCCCCAAGGCGCGCCAGCTCGATCTGCTCGCCAATGCCCGGCCAGAGCTCGATTTCCGGCAATTGGTGAAGCCGCAACCGATCCGTTACCGCGCACGCGACGGGCTGGAAATCACCGCCTATCTCACCCTGCCGCGCGGGCGCACGGCGCGAGGCCTGCCGCTGATCATCATGCCCCACGGCGGCCCGTTCGGGGTGCGCGACAAGCTTCGCTATGATGACGAGGTGCAATTCCTCGCCAACCGCGGTTACGCCGTGCTGCAACCCAATTTCCGCGGCTCGGGCGGTTATGGCGATGCCTTTTACGAGGCCGGCATCGGCCAGGTCGGGCGCGGGATGCAGGACGATGTCGACGATGCGATGGACTGGGCGGTGAGCGAGGGCATCGCCGATCCCGCGCGGGTCTGCGTGGTCGGCGGCTCCTATGGCGGGTATGCCGCGCTGTGGGCGGTGCTGCGCAATCCCGAACGCTACCGCTGCGCGGCCAGCTGGGCCGGGGTGACCGATTGGGACAAGATGCTTGCCTACGACAAGCGCTATCTCACCAGCAAGGCGAGCAAATCGTGGCAGGAGCGCATCCGCGGCGAACAGACCTTCGATCTCGATGCGGTCTCCCCCTATCGCTTTGCCGCGCGGCTCTCGCGCCCGGTGCTGCTGGCGCAGGGCACAGCGGACGACAATGTGCCGATGCGGCAATACGAGCTGATGGTCGCTGCTGCCAAGCCGGCGCCGGTGCCGCTGACGACGCTGGTGATCGAGGGGGAAGGGCACTCCTTCTCCTCGGCCGAGTCCGAACAGAAATGGTACGATGCGCTCGATACCTTCCTCGCCAAGCACAACCCCGCCGATCAGGTCGCAGCCGATGGCAGCTTCACACCCCCGCGCGATCCGGCCAAGGCAGGGAACGGGGTGCCGATCGATCTCCCCGGCGCTGCGGGAGGCAAGTGAATCGCGCTCTTTCGGGATACGGCGTGGATTACGCGCGTTGACCACTTGTGACCCGGCGAAGAATCGCTAACTTTGGGGGCGACATGAAAGAATTCTTCCAGCACGCCGCCACCACCGACGGGGTCACTGTCAGGGTCGCAGTCAACTACCTGCCCGAGCAGTCGCACCCCGACGCCGGCAAGTGGTTCTGGGTCTATCACATCCGTATCGAAAACGCCTCGCACGAGCCGCTACGCCTGCGCACCCGGCACTGGCGCATTACGGACGGGCGCGGCGTGGTCAGCCATGTCGATGGCGAAGGCGTGGTGGGCGAACAGCCGCTGCTCGCCCCCGGGCAGAGCCACGACTATGTCTCGGGCTGCCCGCTGACGACGCCGTTCGGCTCGATGGAAGGCTTCTACACCTTCGAACGCGCAGACGGGGAACCGGCCGAGGTGCGGATCCCGTTCTTCCCGCTTGCCGCGCCAGAGACCGCCGAAGGTCGTTCGCCTCGCTGATACTTGCGGGCCGGGCCAAGCGCGCCTAATTCACCGCCCGTGAAGCGCACCCATCTGCCTCTCAATGCCTTGCGCGTGTTCGATGCCGCCGCGCGCCACCTCTCGTTCACCCGCGCCGCGGACGAACTGGCGGTGACGCCCGCCGCCGTCGGCCAGCAGATCCGCGCGCTCGAGGATGTGCTCGGCGTGGTGCTGTTCCGCCGCACCTCCAAGGGGCTGGAACTCACGCCCGAGGGCGAGGCGGGGCTCGATCCCTTGCGCGAAGGCTTCCTCAGCTTCGAGGAGAGCGTCGCCGCGATGCAGGCGGGCCAATCCTCCGACCGCTACACCATTGCCGTCCCGCGCGAGTTCTTCGCCGAGTGGTTCGCCCCCCGACTGGCGCGCTTCCAGGCCGATACGCCCAAAGGCTCTGGGGGCATCCAGTACATCCTCTCCGCCGACGAGCACGCCGATTTCACCGAGGCGAACCTCGATCTCGCGATCCGGCTGGTTGACGGGCCGGGCGAGTTGGAGGGCATCCCGCTTGCCCCCGCGATGCGCGTGACAGTCGCCGCGCCGCAGCACCGCGATGCGTGGATCGACTGGCCGGGCGCCCCGCTGCCCGATGGCACCAAGCCCTGCGTGAAGGCAGGCAGCCCCGGACAGGCGCTCGCCTCGGCGCTGGCAGGGATGGGCCGCACCGTCCTGCCGCTGGCACTGGCGGAGAGCGCGATTGATCGCGGCGCGCTCGAGGTGCTGGACGGCCCCGAACCGGCCCTGCGCGGCTACTGGCTCCTCGCCCCGCGCCCCCAATGGCGCAGCCGCAAGGTGCGGGCGCTGGTGGGGTTTTTGACTGCCGCTTGAGGCGCATAACTGGTGCGGCCCGTATTGCTCCCGCCTGCCCACCCTTGACCCTCCCGCTGATCCCGCCTAAGGGCGCGCATCTTCCGGGCCTGACCCGGATTGAGCTGAACATTGGCGGTGCGTCTCTCACGCAGGGGCAGCCGTCAAAGTAACCCGGTCTTTTCAGGCGGGTGGAGCGTTTTCGGCTCGCGACTGGTGGCTGTGACGGGGCATGATCCCCGCCGCGCGCGCATTCGCGATTCGCTTTCTCTTCACCGCTGGCATGGCCACAACGAAGGTGAAGAGTACCTCATGCCGACGATCAACCAGCTGGTCCGCAAGGGCCGCGTTCCGCAGAAGGCCAAGTCCAAGGTCCCTGCGATGGAGCAGAACCCGCAGAAGCGCGGCGTCTGCACCCGCGTCTATACGACGACCCCGAAGAAGCCGAACTCGGCGCTGCGCAAGGTGGCCAAGGTCCGCCTGACCAACCAGCGCGAAGTCATCAGCTACATCCCGGGCGAAGGCCACAACCTGCAGGAGCACTCTGTTGTGCTCATCCGCGGCGGCCGTGTGCGCGACCTTCCGGGCGTGCGTTACCACGTCCTTCGCGGCGTGCTCGACACGCAGGGCGTGAAGGATCGCAAGCAGTCGCGTTCGAAGTACGGCGCCAAGCGTCCGAAGTAAGGGTTTAGGTCCGGCTCCGGACCGCTCCCCCTCCCGAGCGCCCTACGGGTAGCATCCGGGTGGTCGGGAGGGGGAGTGGGCCGGAGCCGCAAGGCGGACCCGGAGGGGTTCGCCGCATTCCGAAGGAATTCAGAAGATGTCACGTCGTCGTCGTCCCGAAAAGCGGGTCATCCTGCCCGATCCCCAGTACGGGGATCAGATCCTGTCGAAGTTCATGAACAACCTCATGCTCGACGGTAAGAAGGCTGTTGCCGAAAAGATCGTCTATGGCGCGCTCGCCACGGTGGAAGCGAAGGCCAAGGCCGATCCGATCCAGCTGTTCCATGATGCGCTGAACAATGTGAAGCCGCAGGTCGAAGTCCGCAGCCGCCGCGTTGGTGGTGCGACCTACCAGGTGCCGGTCGAAGTCCGCCCCGAGCGTGCTCAGGCGCTGGCGATCCGCTGGTTGATCACCGCTGCGCGCGGCCGTCCGGAAACGACGATGGCGGCGCGTCTGTCGGGCGAGCTGCTCGATGCGGCCAACAACCGCGGCAATGCCGTGAAGAAGCGCGAAGATACGCACCGCATGGCGGACGCGAACCGCGCCTTCTCGCACTACCGTTGGTAAATCGCTGATTGGGGGCAGCCGGGGGCTCAAGTCTTCCGGCTGTCACAATCCTTCCTATATGGGGCTCAGTCCGCACCCCGGCGGCCCCTCTCTCGATTAAGGAACCTGATATGGCCCGCGAGTATCCGCTGGAGCGCTATCGCAATATCGGCATCATGGCGCACATCGATGCCGGCAAGACCACCACGACCGAGCGTATCCTCTATTACACCGGCAAGTCCTACAAGATCGGCGAAGTGCACGATGGTGCCGCGACGATGGACTGGATGGAGCAGGAGCAGGAGCGCGGGATCACCATCACCTCGGCTGCGACCACGACCTTCTGGACCGCCGAAGATTCCTCGATGGATCCGATGAGCGATCCCGACGCGCTGCGTGACGGCCAGCCCAAGCACCGCATCAACATCATCGACACCCCGGGCCACGTGGACTTCACCATCGAAGTCGAACGTTCGCTCCGCGTGCTCGACGGTGCCGTGGCGGTGTTCGACGGCGTGGCCGGCGTGGAGCCTCAGTCGGAAACCGTATGGCGCCAAGCCGACAAGTACGGCGTCCCCCGGATGTGCTTCATCAATAAGTTGGACCGTACTGGCGCCGACTTCTACTATTGCGTGCAGTCGATCATCGATCGTCTGGGTGCGAAGCCGCTGGTGCTCTATCTCCCGATCGGTGCCGAGAGCCAGCTTCAGGGCGTGGTCGACCTCGTCAACAACCGCGGCATCGTCTGGAAGGACGAGAGCCTCGGCGCGAAGTACGAGTTCATCCCCGTTCCGGCTGACCTCGCCGACAAGGCTGCTGAATACCGCGAGCGCCTGATCGAGCTCGTCGTCGAGCAGGACGACGATATCATGGAAGCCTACCTCGAAGGCAACGAGCCCGACGTCCCGACGATCAAGAAGCTGATCCGTCAGGGCACGATCGCGCGCAAGTTCGTGCCGGTGACCTGCGGCTCGGCGTTCAAGAACAAGGGCGTACAGCCCCTGCTTGACGCCGTGGTCGACTACATGCCGTCGCCGCTCGACATTCCGCCGATCAAGGGCGTCCTGCCCGACACCGATCAGGAAGACGAGCGTCCCTCGAGCGACGATGCGCCGTTTGCCGCGCTGGCGTTCAAGATCATGAACGACCCGTTCGTCGGCTCGCTGACCTTCACCCGCATCTATTCGGGCAAGCTGACCAAGGGTCAGGTCCTGAACTCGGTGAAGGACAAGAAGGAAAAAATCGGCCGCATGCTGCTGATGCACTCGAACAACCGCGAGGACATCGATGAGGCATTTGCCGGCGACATCGTGGCGCTGGCCGGCATGAAGGACACCACCACCGGGGACACCCTGTGCGACGCGTCCAAGCCGATCATCCTCGAGCGCATGGAATTCCCCGAGCCGGTGATCGAGCTCTCGGTCGAACCCAAGACCAAGGCCGACCAGGAAAAGATGGGCATCGCGCTCAATCGTCTGGCGCAGGAAGACCCCTCGTTCCGCGTGTCGACCGACCACGAAAGCGGTCAGACGATCATCAAGGGCATGGGCGAACTGCACCTCGACATCATCGTCGATCGCATGCGTCGCGAATTCAAGGTCGAGGCCAACGTCGGTGCGCCGCAGGTGGCTTACCGCGAATACCTCGCCCGCGAAGTCGAAGTCGATTACACCCACAAGAAGCAGTCGGGCGGCTCGGGCCAGTTCGGCCGCGTCAAGGTCACTGTCACCCCGGGTGAACGCGGCCAGGGCGTGATCTTCGAAGATCAGATCAAGGGCGGGAACATCCCGCGCGAATACATCCCGGCGATCGAGAAGGGCTTCCGCGAGCAGGCCGAAAGCGGCCATCTGGTGGGCTTCCCGATCATCGACTTCAGCATCAAGCTGACTGACGGTGCGTACCACGACGTCGACTCGAGCGCGATCGCGTTCGAAATCGCCGCGCGCGGTGCGATGCGTGAAGTCGCGCAGAAGTCGGGCATCAAGCTGCTCGAGCCGATCATGAAGGTCGAAGTTGTGACCCCGGATGACTATCTGGGCGACGTCATCGGCGACCTCAACAGCCGGCGCGGTCAGATCCAGGGCACCGACACGCGCGGCAATGCCCAGGCGGTCGAGGCGTTCGTCCCGCTCGCCAACATGTTCGGCTACGTCAACGAGCTGCGTTCGTTCACCCAAGGGCGCGCGCAGTACACCATGCAGTTCTCGCACTATGACGAGGTTCCGGCCAACGTCGCAGCCGAGGTCAAGGAGAAACTTGCCTAAGCTGCTTCGGCAGTCTAGGGGCGGCGCCTGATTCTGCGGGTGCCGCCACTCTCCCGCGAACACACATTTTCATCCAAGAAGGTACACCAGAGAAATGGCCAAGGAAAAGTTCCAGCGGAATAAGCCGCACTGCAACATCGGCACCATCGGTCACGTTGACCATGGCAAGACCACCCTGACCGCGGCGATCACCAAGGTGATGGCTGAAACCTACGGCGGCAGCGCCGTGGACTTCGCCAACATCGACAAGGCCCCGGAAGAGCGCGAGCGCGGCATCACCATCTCGACTGCGCACGTCGAGTATGAATCGGCTGCCCGTCACTACGCGCACGTCGACTGCCCGGGTCACGCTGACTACGTGAAGAACATGATCACCGGTGCCGCCCAGATGGACGGCGCGATCCTGGTGGTGAACGCTGCTGACGGCCCGATGCCCCAGACCCGTGAGCACATCCTGCTCGCCCGTCAGGTCGGCGTGCCGGCGCTGGTCGTGTACATGAACAAGGTCGACCAGGTTGACGACGAGGAAATCCTCGAGCTCGTCGAACTGGAAGTTCGCGAACTGCTTTCGTCGTACGACTTCGACGGCGACAACATTCCGATCGTCAAGGGTTCGGCTCTGGCCGCTCTCGAAGGCCGCGATGACAACATCGGCAAGGACTCGGTCATTGCCCTGATCGAAGCCGTCGACAGCTACATCCCGCAGCCCGACCGTCCGGTCGACAAGCCGTTCCTGATGCCGATCGAAGACGTGTTCTCGATCTCGGGTCGCGGCACCGTGGTGACCGGCCGTATCGAAACCGGCATCGTGAACGTTGGCGACGAAGTCGAAATCGTCGGCATCAAGGACACCCGCAAGACCACCGTCACCGGCGTGGAAATGTTCCGCAAGCTGCTCGATCGCGGTGAAGCTGGCGACAACGTCGGCGCCCTGATCCGCGGCGTTGCCCGTGAAGAAGTGGAGCGTGGCCAGGTTCTCGCGAAGCCGGGTTCGGTTACCCCGCACACCGAGTTCAGCGCCGAAGTCTATGTGCTGTCGAAGGACGAAGGTGGCCGTCACACGCCGTTCTTCGCCAACTACCGCCCGCAGTTCTACTTCCGCACCACCGACGTGACCGGCGAAGTGATCCTTCCCGAAGGCACCGAAATGGTGATGCCGGGCGACAACGTGACCATCGGCGTCAAGCTGATCGCTCCGATCGCCATGGACGAAGGTCTGCGCTTCGCGATCCGCGAAGGTGGCCGCACCGTAGGTTCGGGCGTCGTCGCCAAGATCACCAAGTAAGGTTTTGCCTCCGCGAGGAGGTTGACTGAACATGAAGAGGCCCGGCCGCTCCCACGAGCTGCCGGGCCTTTTTGTGTAGGGCAGGGCGCTCTGATCGGAGCTGCGGCGAGGTCATTTCCTTCCCGCGCAATTTCCTTTCAGTTGGCCCTTGCCATACCGGGGCGCTCTCCGTATAGGCGCGCATCCGCAGACGAGATTCGCGTTTCGTCTGACACGAGTTTTGAAGAAGGCCGCCCGCTCACGGGAAACCGGAAACAGCGGGGCCGGCCTTTGTTTTTGGGAAATGCCGGGCAACCGGCTGCTCCTTGGCTCTTTCGCATCGGTAGTAGGACATGGAAGCTCAGAATATCCGTATTCGCCTCAAGGCGTTCGACCACCGCGTTCTCGACCAGGCTACTGGTGAGATCGCTGATACGGCCCGCCGCACTGGCGCTCTTATTCGTGGCCCCATTCCGCTGCCGACGCGCATCGAGAAGTTTACCGTGAACCGCGGTCCGCACGTCGACAAGAAGTCGCGCGAGCAGTTCGAAGTTCGCACCTACAAGCGGCTGCTCGACATCGTGCAGCCCAACGCCCAGACCGTCGACGCGCTGATGAAGCTCGATCTGGCTGCCGGCGTGAACGTCGAGATCAAGCTGGCCTAAGGCCAGCCGAAATGCCCCCCGCTTCGGCAGGGGGCCTCTATCGTTGGGGCACCAAGATGCCCCGCCTGACGATAGGGTGGATACCGCCGGAGAAACTCTCCGGGCTGCGTCCCCCGTCTCGCTCCAGCGGCCACCCGGCCAGCGGAGCACTCAGCCCGGACGGGGCGATGCGTGACAATTCGGGCTGAACGGGGCTGCGGGCTTTTGCGCGCGGTCTCACACGCACCTTGCGGATGGTCCGTAGGGTGCCTCTGTTGAGGAGTGAACTGACGATGCGCACCGGCGTTATCGCAAAGAAAGTCGGGATGACCCGCCTCTTCCAGGAGGACGGACGGCACGTGCCTGTGACCGTTCTCGCGCTGGAAGACTGCCAGGTTGTTTCGCACCGCACCGCTGAACGCGATGGCTATTTCGCTGTCCAGCTCGGCGCGGGCGAAGCCAAGCAGAAGAACGTTGCCAAGCCGCAGCGTGAACATTTCGCCAAGGCCGATGTCGGTCTGAAGAAGCAGGTTGCCGAATTCCGTGTCGACAGCGCCGATGCGCTGGTCCCGGTTGGCGCCACCATCAGCGCCGAGCACTTCATTGCCGGCCAGATGGTCGACATCACCGGCCACACCCAGGGTAAGGGCTTTGCCGGCGCTATGAAGCGCTGGGGCTTCGGCGGTATGCGCGCCACCCACGGTGTTTCGATCTCGCACCGTGCCCACGGTTCGACGGGTAACCGTCAGGATCCGGGCCGCGTGTTCAAGGGCAAGAAGATGGCCGGCCACATGGGCGACCGTCAGCGCACCCAGCAGAACCTCGAAATCGTCCGCACCGACGCCGAGCGCGGTCTTCTCTTCGTCAAGGGCTCGGTCCCGGGCGCGAAGAACGGCTGGCTGCTCGTTCGTGACGCGGTGAAGCTGGCTGCCCCCGAAGGCCTGCCGTTCCCCGGTGCCATTCTCGAAAAGAAGGCTCCCGTGGCTGACGAGACCCCCTCGGTGGTCGAAGCTGCTGCCGAAGACGTCATCGTGACCGAAGCTGTCGAAACCGACGCGCCGGCCACCGAAGAAAACAAGGAAGGCTGAGCCATGAAGATCAAGGTTCAGAACATCGAGGGTAAGGCCTCGGGCGATATCGAACTGTCGGATGACGTGTTCGGCATCGAGCCGCGCGCCGACATCCTGCACCGGGTCGTGACCTGGCAGCTCGAAAATCGCCGCGGCACCGCCCGCCCGACGCGCGAGCGTTCGGACGTGGCCCGCACCGGCAAGAAGTTCGGCAAGCAGAAGGGTGGCGGCACTGCCCGTCACGGCGACCGCAAGGCTCCGATCTTCATCGGCGGCGGTAAGGCTCACGGTGCGCGCAAGCGTGACTTCGAGCAGTCGCTCAACAAGAAGGTCCGTGCACTCGGCCTCAAGATGGCGCTCTCGACCAAGGCCAAGACCGGACTCGTCGTGGTCGACAGCCTCGAGCTGAAGGACGCCAAGACCAAGGCGCTCAAGGGCCACCTCACCAAGGCCGGTCTGACCGGCAAGGTGCTGGTGATCGACGGCGAGCAGGTCGATGCCGGCTTCAAGAAGGCCGCTGGCAACCTCCCGGGCATCAACGTGCTCCCGGCGATCGGTGCCAACGTCTACGACATCCTCAACCACGACACGCTGGTGCTGACCAAGGCCGCTGTCGAAAAGCTGGAGGCGCGCTTCAATGGCTAAGAAACAGACCGTCGATGCGCGTCACTATGACGTGATCCTCGCGCCGCACATCACTGAAAAGTCGACGCTGGCGTCGGAACAGAACGCTGTGGTCTTCAAGGTCGCCAAGGATGCGACCAAGCCCCAGATCAAGGAAGCGATCGAGGCGATCTACGACAAGAAGGTCGTCGCCGTGAATACCCTGGTCGCCAAGGGCAAGACCAAGCGCTGGAAGGGCAAGACCTATCAGCGTTCCGACGTGAAGAAGGCCATTGTCACCCTTGCCGAGGGTGAAATGATCGACATCACCAGCGGTATCTGAGGCCAAGGGACAGGACACGAACAATGGCACTCAAGAACTACAAGCCGACCAGTCCCGCTCGCCGCGGTCTGATTCTGGTCGACAAGTCGGCGCTCTACAAGGGCAAGCCGGTGAAGGCGCTGACCGAAGGCAAGCGCAAGACCGGTGGCCGCAACAACAAGGGTCATGTCACCTCGCGTGGCATCGCCGGTGGTCACAAGCAGAAGTACCGCTTCATCGACTTCAAGCGTCGTAAGTGGGACATGCCGGCGACCGTCGAGCGTCTGGAATATGACCCGAACCGCACCGCGTTCATCGCTCTCGTGAAGTACGAAGACGGTGAGCAGGCCTACATCCTCGCCCCGCAGCGTCTGGCTGTCGGTGATCAGGTTGTGGCCGGCGAGAAGGTCGACACCAAGCCGGGCAACGCGATGCTGCTGGGTCAGATGCCGGTAGGCACGATCTGCCACAACGTCGAGATGAAGCCGGGCAAGGGTGGCCAGATCGCCCGTTCGGCCGGCACCTATGTGCAGGTCGTTGGTCGTGACCGCACCTTCGTTATCGTGCGCCTCAACTCGGGCGAGCAGCGTTACCTGCGCGCCGATTGCATGGGCACGGTGGGTGCGGTGTCGAACCCCGACAACGCCAACCAGAACTTTGCCAAGGCCGGCCGTAGCCGCTGGATGGGCAAGCGTCCGCTGACCCGCGGCGTTGCGAAGAACCCGGTCGACCACCCGCACGGTGGTGGTGAAGGCCGCACCTCGGGTGGCCGTCATCCGGTGACCCCGTGGGGCAAGCCGACCAAGGGTGCCCGCACGCGCCATAACAAGCAGACGGACAAGATGATCATCCGTTCGCGTCACGCGAAGAAGAAGAGGTAAGAGACGATGGCACGTTCCGTCTGGAAAGGTCCGTTTGTCGAGCTGAGCCTGTTGAAGAAGGCTGAAAGCGCGCAGGAAGCGAGCAACGCCAAGCCGATCAAGACCTGGTCGCGGCGTTCGACGATTCTGCCGCAGTTCGTCGGGCTCACCTTCAATGTCTACAACGGGCACAAGTTCATTCCCGTTTCGGTTTCGGAAGAAATGGTCGGCCACAAGCTTGGCGAATTTGCGCCCACGCGCACCTTCCCCGGCCACGCTGCCGACAAGAAGGGCAAGCGCTAATGGGCAAGGCAAAGGCACCCCGCCGCGTGGGCGATAACGAGGCGCTGGCCGTCGGCACCACCATCCGTGGTTCGGCGCAGAAGCTCAACCTCGTTGCTGCTCTGATCCGTGGCAAGAAGGCCGAAGAGGCGATGAACATCCTCGCCTTCTCGAAGCGGGCGATGGCACGCGATGCGAGCAAGGTGCTCGCCTCGGCGATCGCCAACGCTGAAAACAACCACAACCTCGACGTCGATGCGCTCATCGTGGCGGAAGCCTCGGTCGGCAAGTCGGTGACGATGAAGCGGTTCCACACCCGTGGTCGCGGCAAGTCGACCCGGATCCTCAAGCCGTTCAGCCGGCTGCGGATCGTGGTTCGCGAAGCAGAAGAGGCGTAAGATGGGCCAGAAGAGCAATCCGATCGGTCTGCGCCTGCAGATCAACCGCACCTGGGACAGCCGCTGGTACGCCGAAGGGCGTGACTATGCACAGCTGCTCAAGGAAGATGTCGCGATCCGCAAGTACATCATGAAGAACCTGCCCCAGGCGGCGGTTTCGAAGGTGGTGATCGAGCGCCCGGCCAAGCTGTGCCGCGTGTCGATCTATGCGGCCCGTCCCGGCGTGATCATCGGCAAGAAGGGCGCAGACATCGAAAAGCTGCGTTCGAAGCTGGCGACCATGACCGCGAGCGAAGTGAAGCTGAACATCGTCGAAATCCGCAAGCCGGAAATCGATGCCAAGCTCGTCGCCCAGGGCATCGCTGATCAGCTGGTTCGCCGCGTGGCGTTCCGCCGGGCGATGAAGCGTGCCGTGCAGTCGGCGCTGCGTCTGGGTGCCGAAGGCATCAAGATCGTGTGCGGCGGCCGTCTCGGCGGGGCGGAAATCGCCCGCGTCGAATGGTACCGCGAAGGCCGCGTGCCGCTCCACACGCTGCGTGCGAACATCGATTACGCCGAGACCGAGGCGCTCACCGCCTACGGGATCATCGGGATCAAGGTGTGGATCTTCAAGGGCGAGATCCTCGCTCACGATCCGACCGCGCAGGACCGCCTGATGATGGAAGCGCAAACTTCCGGCGTCCGTCCGGCTCGTTGAGGTAACAGATCATGTTGCAACCGAAGAAAACCAAGTTCCGCAAGCAGTTCAAGGGGCGGATCAAGGGCGAAGCCAAGGGTGGCACCACCCTCAACTTCGGCTCCTATGGCCTTAAGGCGCTGGAGCCGGAGCGCGTCACCGCCCGCCAGATCGAAGCTGCGCGTCGTGCGATCACCCGTCACATCAAGCGTCAGGGCCGTCTCTGGATCCGCGTGTTCCCCGATGTGCCGGTGTCGAAGAAGCCTGCCGAAGTCCGTCAGGGTAAGGGCAAGGGCTCGATCGAATATTGGGCAGCCAAGGTTAAGCCGGGCCTCATCCTGTTCGAACTCGACGGCGTTGCCGGTCCGCTCGCGGCTGAAGCGTTCGAGCGTGCGGCGATGAAGTTGCCGATCAAGACCAAGGTTGTTGCCCGTCTCGGCGACACCAGCCACCTGGGAGGCGAATAATGGCCGATATCGCGGACCTTCGCACCAAGACCGATGATCAGCTTACCGCCGAGCTCACCGAGCTCAAGCGCGAGCAGTTCAATCTGCGGTTCCAGGCTGCGACCAACCAGCTCGAGGCCCCCTCGCGCATCCGTCAGGTGCGCCGGACCATCGCGCAGATCAAGACGCTGCAGAGCGAGCGTGCGGCCAAAGCCGCCGCCGCCAAGGCGTAAGGAGTAAGCACAATGCCCAAGCGCATCCTCGTCGGGACTGTGACCTCCGACAAGACTGACAAGACCGTGACCGTGAAGGTCGAACGCAAGGTGCGTCACCCGCTCTACGGGAAGATCATCCGTCGTTCGAAGAAGTATCACGCGCACGACGAGAACAACGAATACACCGTGGGCGACGTGGTGCGGATCGAAGAGACCCGTCCGATGTCGAAGACCAAGACCTGGATCGTCAAGGACCGGGTCGTGGCGGGCGGCGTTCAGGCGGTGGAAGCCGACCTCGACGTGGCAGCTGCGGGTAACTGAAACAGGCGTAATCGGAACTCCCGGGCCCCGGTCGGATCGGGCGTCCCGGAAAGCCATTGAGAAGGAACCGGATCAATGATCCAGATGCAATCCAATCTCGACGTCACGGACAACAGCGGCGCCAAGCGCGTCCAGTGCATCAAGGTGCTGGGCGGGTCGAAGCGTCGTACCGCGGGCGTCGGCGATGTGATCGTCGTCTCCATCAAGGAGGCGCAGCCGCGCACCAAGGTCAAGAAGGGCGACGTTCACCGCGCCGTGATCGTGCGGACCCGCAAGGACGTTCGTCGTCCCGACGGCACCGTGATCCGCTTCGACACCAACGCTGCGGTGCTCGTGAACAAGAACGAGGAGCCGATCGGCACCCGTATCTTTGGCCCCGTGGTGCGCGAACTGCGCTCCAAGGGCTTCATGAAGATCATCTCGCTTGCGCCGGAGGTGCTGTAATGTCGGCCGCCAAGATCAAGAAGGGTGACAGCGTCGTCGTGCTGTCCGGCAAGGACAAGGGCCGCACCGGTACGGTCGCCCAGGTCATGCCGAAGGACGGCAAGGTCGTTGTCGAAGGCGTGAATATCGTCGCCCGTCACCGCAAGCCCAGCCAGCTCAACCCGCAGGGTGGCATCGACCGGTTCCCGGCGCCGATGCACATCTCGAAGGTTGCGCTCGCCGATCCCAAGACCGGCAAGCCCACCCGCGTCCGCTTCGAAGAGAAGGACGGCAAGAAGGTGCGCGTCGCCGTGAAGAGTGGGGAGACCATCAATGGCTGATTATAGCCCCCGCCTGAAGGCCAAGTACGAGACCGAAATCGTCAAGGCGATGACCGAGAAGTTCGGTTACAAGAACCGTCTTGAAGTCCCCAAACTCGAAAAGATCACGCTCAACATGGGCGTGGGCGAAGCGAGCCAGGACAAGAAGAAGGTCCAGACCGCTGCCGAAGAAATGGCGCTGATCGCCGGTCAGAAGCCGGTCATCACCAAGGCCAAGAAGTCGATCGCGCAGTTCAAGCTGCGTGAAGGCATGCCGATCGGTTGCAAGGTGACCCTGCGCCGCGAGCGTATGTACGAATTCCTCGATCGTCTGGTGACCGTGGCCATGCCGCGCATCCGTGACTTCCGCGGGCTGAACGCCAAGTCGTTCGACGGCCGCGGCAACTACGCGATGGGGCTGAAGGAACAGATCGTGTTCCCGGAAATCAGCTACGACAAGATCGAGAAGGTGCGTGGGATGGACATCATCGTCACCACCACCGCGAAGACAGACGAAGAGGCGCGCGAACTGCTGCGTCTGTTCGGCTTCCCCTTCCAGGGCGAGGCCAAGACCGAACAGAAGGAGGCGGCGTGAGCCGCTTCCCCCTAGAGACACAAGGCAAGAGAGCTTAAGTCCATGGCGAAACTGAGTTCCATCAACAAGAATGAGCGTCGCAAGAAGCTCGTGAAGCAGTACGCTGCGAAGTACGAGAAGCTGAAGGCGATCGCTGCCGATGAATCGCTTGACGAGACCGAGCGTCTGGTCGCCCGGCTCAAGATGGCAGAGCTTCCGCGCAACGCGAACCCGACCCGGGTGCGCAACCGTTGCGCCACCACCGGCCGCCCGCGCGGCTATTACCGCAAGTTCGGCATCAACCGTATCGAACTGCGCCAACTCGGTAACAGCGGGATGATCCCCGGTCTGACCAAGTCGAGCTGGTGAGGACTGAATAATGGCAATGACCGATCCTCTGGGTGACATGCTCACCCGCATCCGCAACGGCCAGCGCGCCAAGAAGGACTCTGTCCTGACTCCGGCGAGCAACCTGCGTGCCAGCGTGCTCGAAGTGCTTCAGCGTGAAGGCTACATCCGTGGCTACACCGAAGACAATTCGGGCAAGCACCCGGCGCTGCGGATCGAACTGAAGTATTTCGAAGGCGAACCCGCGATCAAGCACGTGGCGCGCGTCTCGAAGCCTGGCCGCCGGATCTACTCGGGCTCGAAGGAGCTCCCGACTGTCCGCAACGGCCTGGGCATCACCATCGTCTCGACCCCCAAGGGCGTGCTGTCGGATGCCGAAGCACGTGCCAACAACGTCGGTGGCGAAGTGCTGGCGGAGGTGTTCTGATGAGCCGCATCGGCAAAAAGCCGGTGGCGATCCCTGGCGGGGTGACGGCCACCATCGAAAACGGCACGCTCAGCGTGAAGGGGCCCAAGGGCACTCTCACTTTGGGCCTGTCGGACCTGATCTCCTACTCGCTCGAGGAAGGCGCGATCTCGGTCAAGCCGGCCAATGACAGCAAGCAGGCACGCGCCTTCTGGGGCATGCAGCGCACGCTGGTGTCGAACCTGGTGGAAGGCGTCAGCGCTGGCTTCACCAAGATCCTCGACATCAAGGGCGTCGGCTACCGTGCCAACGCGCAGGGTCGCAATCTGAAGCTGCAGCTGGGCTACAGCCACGATGTCGATCTGCCGGTTCCCGAAGGTCTTGAAGTGAAGACCCCGGACCAGACCACGATCGAGATTTCCGGCACCGACAAGCAGGCCGTTGGCCAGTTTGCCGCCGAAATCCGCCGCTGGCGCAAGCCCGAGCCCTACAAGGGCAAGGGTATCGCCTATCGCGGCGAGTATATCTTCCGCAAGGAAGGGAAGAAGAGGTAAGATGGCAAAGCTTTCTCTGTTCGAACGGCGCCGTCGCCGCGTCCGTACCGCGCTCCGCGCGCGTGCCGGTGGCAAGCCTCGTCTGTCGGTGCACCGCACCGGTCGCCACATCTACGCCCAGATCATCGACGATGCGGCCGGCCGCACCGTTGCTGCTGCCTCGACGCTCGGCGCCAAGGCAAGCGGCGCGAACGTCGATGCCGCTGCCGAAGTCGGTAAGGCAATCGCCGAAGCCGCGAAGAAGGCGGGCGTGACCTCGGTCGTGTTCGATCGTGGCGGGTTCCTGTTCCATGGCCGCGTCAAGGCGCTGGCCGATGCCGCCCGCGAAGGCGGGCTGGAGTTCTGATAATGGCTGACGAAAACACCATCGACACCGTCGACGTGGCGGGCGACATCGGCGGCGACGCCGGCGAAACCCAGGGCCGTCGTGGCCGTGGCCGGGGCGGCAATCGTGAAGGCGGCGAAGGCCGTGGTCGCGGTCGCGGCAACCGTGACGATCGTCGCGGCGGCAAGCAGGAAGAAGATGACGGCATCATCGAGAAGCTGGTTCACATCAACCGCGTCTCGAAGACCGTGAAGGGCGGCAAGCGCTTCGGCTTTGCAGCGCTGGTTGTGGTCGGCGACGGCCAGGGCCGCGTCGGCTTCGGCCATGGCAAGGCTCGCGAAGTGCCTGAAGCGATCACCAAGGCGACCGCTTCGGCGCGTAAGAAGATGATCCGCGTTCCGCTCAAGGAAGGCCGCACCCTGCACCATGACGGCAACGGCCGTTTCGGCGCGGGCAAGGTGACCCTGCGTACCGCGCCTCCGGGGACCGGCATCATCGCCGGTGGTCCGATGCGTGCCGTGTTCGAGAGCCTCGGCGTTGCCGACGTGGTGACCAAGTCGGTCGGCACCTCGAACCCCTACAACATGATCCGCGCCACCTTTGACGCTCTGCAGGAGCAGACTTCGCCGAAGTCGGTTGCCCAGCGTCGCGGCAAGAAGGTTGCCGACCTCCTGGGTCGGGGCGGGGCCAGCGCAGCCGAGGCCGAAGCCGACGCTGCGGCGATTGTGGAGTAATCCCAGATGGCTACCATCAAGATCAAGCAGATCGGTTCGCCGATCCGTCGCCCGGAAAGCCAGCGCCAGATCCTCATCGGTCTGGGGCTGAACAAGATGCACAAGATCGTCGAGCGTCAGGACACCCCCGAGGTGCGCGGCGCGATCGCCAAGATCCCGCATCTGGTCCAGGTGATCGACTAAACATCCGGCAAGCCCCGCTCCGGCGGGGCTTTCCATCTCTCAGCGCGACAAAAGCGAAAGCGAGTGCACGACTATGAAACTGAATGACATCCGCGACAACGCCGGTGCCCGCAAGGGCCGCGTCCGTGTCGGCCGTGGTATCGGCTCGGGCAAGGGCAAGACCTCGGCACGCGGCCAGAAGGGCCAGAAGGCCCGTTCGGGTGTGGCCATCAAGGGCTTCGAAGGCGGCCAGATGCCGCTGCACATGCGCCTGCCGAAGCGCGGGTTCAACAACCCGTTCGGTAAGGACTACGCCGAAGTGAACATCGGCATGGTGCAGAAGTTCATCGACGCCGGCAAGCTCGACGCCAAGGGCACCATCACCGAGGAAGCGCTGCGTGCAGCCGGCCTCGTGCGTGGCGGCAAGGACGGCGTGCGTCTGCTTGGCAAGGGTGAAATCACCGCCAAGGCGACCTTCGCTGTGACCGGTGCCACCAAGGGTGCGATCGCTGCGGTCGAAAAGGCCGGCGGCAAGGTCGAAGTGGCGCCTGCCCCGACCCCCGAGCACGAAAAGAAGCTCGCCCGCCGCGACGCCAACAAGGCCGCCAAGGCGAAGTAATCGACGAAATGGTGAGCGCGGGGGTTCGACAAGAGCCCCCGCGCTCCCTATTTACGCTCTCGCGCGCCGCAGCGGCCCCTTTTCGGGCCTGTTCGCGAGCCCCGCGCGCCCGGATCAAGAGCTAGGATCGACGAGACGACATGGCATCACGCGCCGACAATATCGCGAGCAACCTGAACCTGGGCAATTTTGCCAAGGCGACAGAGCTCAAGCAACGCATCTGGTTCACCATCGGGGCGTTGATCGTTTTCCGGTTCCTGAGCTTTGTGCCGCTGCCCGGCGTCAATCCGCTGATCCTGGGCGATCTCTACGACCAGACCCGCGGCGGTATCCTCGATCTGTTCAATGCATTTTCGGGCGGCAGCCTTGAGCGCATGAGCCTCATTGCGCTCGGCGTCATGCCCTACATCACGGCATCGATTGTTGTGCAGATGGCCTCGGCGCTGCACCCGGCGCTCGCCGCGCTCAAGAAGGAAGGCGCCAGCGGTCGCCAGAAGCTCAACCAGTACACCCGCTATGGGGCGGTGCTGCTGTGTGCGATCCAAGGCTACTTCCTCGCTGTCGGGCTGGAAACTTTCGCCGCCCAGAGCGGCCTGCAGGCTGTGGTCAATCCCGGCTACCTGTTCCGTGTCGGAGCGGTGATCAGCCTCGTTGGCGGCACCATGTTCCTGTTGTGGCTGGGTGAGCAGATCACCAGCCGCGGCATCGGCAACGGTGTTTCGCTGATTATCATGGCGGGCATCGTGGCGCAGTTTCCGAGCTTTGCGACCAACCTCTTCGAAGGGGGCCGCACCGGCTCGATCGCGCCCTGGATCATCATCGGTTTCTTCGCGATGGTGGTGGGCCTGATCCTGCTGATCTCGTTCATGGAGCGCGCCCAGCGCCGCCTGCTGATCCAGTATCCGAAGCGGGCGAGCCAACGCGGCATGATGCAGGCCGAACGTTCGCACCTGCCGCTCAAGATCAACACCGCAGGCGTTATCCCTCCGATCTTCGCCAGCTCACTGCTGTTGCTGCCGCTGACGATCACCCAGTTTGCCGGCAGTTCGATCGATCCCACCACCACGGGCGGTTCGATCCTCCAGCAGATCAACCAGTATCTCGCGCACGGCCAGCCGCTCTATATGACGCTCTACGCGATCGGGATCATCTTCTTCTGCTTCTTCTACACCGCGGTTGTCTTCAACCCCGAGGAAACGGCAGACAACCTGAAGAAGAACGGCGGCTTCATTCCCGGTATCCGTCCGGGCAAGCGCACCGCCGATTATCTCGAATATGTGCTTACGCGCATCACCGTGGTCGGCGCGCTGTATCTTACCGTGGTCTGCGTGCTGCCCGAATGGATGATCGCCCAGACCGGCATTCCGCTTTTCCTTGGCGGCACCAGCCTGCTGATCGTGGTGAACGTGACGGTGGATACGATCACCCAGGTGCAGTCGCATCTGCTCGCCCACCAGTATGGCGATCTGATCAAGAAGGCCAAGCTCAAGGGGAAGCTGCGCTGACATCTGGCGCATGTCCACTTGACGACAGCCAGCGCATGGTTGAACCCGCAAGTCTGCAAGCAAGCCCCGGCCGCGAAGCCTGAGGCGACAATGGGGGACGGTTCGTGAACATCATTCTTCTTGGCCCTCCCGGAGCAGGCAAAGGCACGCAGAGTGCCGGCCTCGTCGAACGACACGGGATGCGCCAGCTTTCCACCGGCGACATGTTGCGCGCAGCGGTCAAGGCCGGCACCCCGGTCGGCCTCAAGGCCAAGGCCGTGATGGAGCGCGGCGAGCTGGTGTCGGACGAAATCGTCTCCGACCTGATCGACGCCGAACTCGCCGCGATGGGCCCGGAAACCGGCGCAATCTTCGACGGCTATCCGCGCACCGCCGCCCAGGCGGATTCGCTCGATGCGATCCTGGCGCGAAACGGCCGCGCACTCGATCACGTGATCGAGCTTGAAGTGAACGAGGACGCGCTGGTCGAGCGCATTACCGGGCGCTTTTCCTGCGGCAATTGCGGCGCGCTCTATCACGACACCGCCAATCCGCCGGCCAAGCCGGGTGTGTGCGACGTGTGCGGCAGCACCGAGTTCAAGCGCCGGCCGGACGACAACGAGGAAACCGTGCGGATGCGGATGCAGGAATACCGCGCCAAGACCGCGCCGATCCTGCCCGGCTACGAAGCGCGCGGCATCGTCGCCCGGGTCGATGGCATGGCTGCGATCGACACGGTGGCCGGTCAGATCGACGCGATCCTCAAGGGCTGAGGCGGGCGATGAGCAGCGCTCGTGCCCTTTGCGTGGCGGCACTGGCAGGCGCTGCGCTGACCCTTGCCGCACCCGCCGCCGCCGAAGTTACCCGTTCTTCCGACGCTGGCTTTGTCTCGCGCCACGAGGTGCTGGTCGAAGCGAGCCCCAAAGAGGTGTGGCTGGCGCTGATTTCGCCCGCGCAGTGGTGGACCTCGGATCACACCTGGTCGGGCGATGCGGCCAATCTCACGCTCACCCCGCAAGCGGGCGGATGCTTCTGCGAGACCATCCCCGCGGTCGACGAGCCCGAGCGTTTCACGCTCCAGGGAAGTGTCGAGCATATGCGGGTAATCCAAGCCTATCCCGAACAGGCACTGCGGATGACGGGTGCGCTTGGCCCCTTGCAGAGCGAGCCGGTAGTCGGCGTGCTCACTATCGCCATCAGCACGGTGGAGCAGGGCACCCGGATCGTTTGGGAATATAATGTCGGCGGGTCGATGCGCTACGAGATCCCGGTGATCTCCAAGGCGGTTGACGGGGTGATGGGGATCCAGCTGAAGGCGCTTGCCAAGACGCTCGGGCCGGTCGTGGTGACTCCGGTAGCTGAACCGCAGGCAGCCGAAGCGGCTCCGGCTGCCGAAACCAAGGATGCAGTTGCTGCGCCGGAGGAAAAGCCCGCGAGCGTTCCTTCGGCCAAGCCGGTGGTGAAGCCCGTCGCCAAGCCAGTTGCCAAACCCGCCGCAGAGGCCGCACCCAAGCCTGCCGCCAAGCCCGCATCGGTGGAAGATGCCTTCGCCGATCTCGACAAGGCTCCGCAGTTCTGAGCATACTGGCAGGGCAAGCCGGACGTCGTTGTAGGGGCGGTTGACCTCTCCAACGAATCAGCCTATGCGCGCGGCTCATTCGACATGTTCGAAGCAAGTTCGGCAGGCATCGCCCTCGCGCGTGCCGACCGGGCTTTTTGCCGTTTGCGCCCCCGCCAATGCGGATCGCCTCGGCAAACGGGCACGAGAATGAATGAGCGTTGAGATAGGGGCGGCCCTTTTGGGTGCTAAAGTCCCTGTGGAGCATGGAGAAATAAGTGGCTCGTATTGCCGGGGTCAATATCCCCACCAACAAGCGCGTGATCATCGCGCTCACCTACATTCACGGGATCGGTCGTACCACGGCTGTCCAGATCGCTGACAAGCTCGGCATCCCGCACACCGCACGCGTGCAGGACCTCACCGATGAGGAAGTGCTGCGTATCCGCGAAACCATCGACGCCGATTTCACCGTGGAAGGCGACCTGCGTCGTCAGACCGCGATGAACATCAAGCGCCTGATGGACCTGCGCGCTTTCCGCGGTCTGCGTCACCGTGCCGGTCTGCCCGTTCGCGGCCAGCGCACTCACACCAACGCCCGCACCCGCAAGGGCAAGGCCAAGCCCATCGCGGGCAAGAAGAAGTAAGCTGGCGGCTTAGCCGCTGACGCTTTTTCCTTCTGACGAGCTAGAGGACATTTAACGATGGCACGCGAACCAGGCCGTATTCGGCGCCGTGACAAGAAGAACATCACCAGCGGCGTTGCGCATATCAACGCCAGCTTCAACAACACCATGATCACCATCACCGATGCGCAGGGCAATGCGATCAGCTGGTCCAGCGCCGGCATGATGGGCTTCAAGGGCAGCCGCAAGTCGACTCCTTATGCCGCTCAGGTCGCTGCTGATGACGCCGGCAAGAAGGCCGCCGAACATGGTGTGCGCACCCTCGAGGTTGAAGTGAAGGGCCCGGGTTCGGGTCGTGAAAGCGCACTGCGCGGCCTGGCCGCCGTGGGCTTCAACATCACCTCGATCCGCGACGTCACGCCGATCCCGCACAACGGGGTCCGGCCGTCCAAGCGTCGCCGCGTCTGATCCGCCGGGCTGGCGGCGGCAATCCGTGCCGTCGCTGCCCGAACGGGTCTGATGCCGCGCCACGCTGACGCGCATCGGGCCCGCCCAGAATGTGAACCGCCTCCCACAGGCGAATTAGGGGAAATCCATGTCCGTCAATACGAAGAACTGGCAGGAACTCAAGAAACCCAACTCCCTCGAAATCAAGGATGGTGGCGATCGTCAGCGCAAGGCGACGTTCGTTGCCGAGCCGCTCGAGCGTGGCTTTGGTCTGACGCTCGGCAACGCGCTGCGCCGGGTGCTGCTCTCCAGCCTCCAGGGCGCCGCGATCACCTCGATCAAGATCGAGAACGTGCTCCACGAATTCTCGTCGCTTGCCGGCGTGCGTGAAGACGTGACCGACATCGTGCTCAACGTGAAGCAGATCGCGCTCAAGATGGAAGGCGAAGGCCCCAAGCGGCTCCAGCTTTCGGCCACCGGCCCGGGCGCGGTGAAGGCTGGCGACATTGCTGTCACCGGCGACATCGAAGTCATGAACAAGGATCTGGTGATCTGCCAGCTCGATGAAGGCGCGACGCTCAACATGGAGCTGACCGCGGACACGGGCAAGGGCTACTCGCCGGCCGTGGCGAACCGTCCGGTGGACGCGCCGATCGGGCTGATCCCGGTCGACTCGCTCTACTCGCCTGTCCGTCAGGTGAGCTACAAGGTCGAGAACGCCCGCGTCGGGCAGGAACTCGACTACGACAAGCTCTCGCTGACCGTCGAAACCGATGGCACCGTCACCCCGGAAGACGCTGTGGCCTATGCCGCGCGCATCCTTCAGGACCAGCTGACGCTGTTCGTCCACTTCGAAGACGGCATTCCGCAGCCGGTCGGCCAGATGATCGGCCACGCCGTGCAGCCCGAAGAAAGCGACGCCAATCAGCTCAACCGCTACCTCCTCAAGAAGGTCGACGAGCTGGAACTGTCGGTGCGTTCGGCCAACTGCCTCAAGAACGACAACATCATCTACATCGGCGATCTGGTCCAGAAGACCGAAGCCGAGATGCTGCGCACGCCGAACTTCGGCCGCAAGTCGCTCAACGAGATCAAGGAAGTGCTCTCCAGCATGGGTCTGCGTCTCGGGATGGACATCCCGGGCTGGCCGCCGGAGAACATCGAAGAGATGGCCAAGAAGCTCGAGCAGGAGCTTTTGGGCTGATGAATTCGGGAGCCCCTGCGAAAGCGGGGGTTCACCATATGGGCGAAGGTGGCGGCCCTGACAGTCACCGGCACTGGGCTACCTGACACGGGCCCTTTTCGAACGGAGTAAAGAATATGCGTCATGGTATTTCGGGCCGTAAGCTTGGCCGCAAGACGGGCCACCGCAACGCCCTGTTCCGCAACATGGCTGCCGCGCTGATCAAGCACGAGCAGATCACCACCACGCTGCCCAAGGCGAAGGAACTGCGCCCCTACCTCGAAAAGCTGATCACGCTCGCGAAGCGTGGCGGCCTGTCGAACCGTCGTCTCGCCATGAGCCGCCTGGGTGACGAAGCGCAGCTCAAGAAGCTGTTCGACGTTCTGGCCGAGCGTTATGCCGACCGCGAAGGCGGCTACACCCGCGTTCTGCGCGCCGGCGTGCGCGCTGGTGACGCGGTGCAGATGGCCATCATCGAACTGGTCGACCGTGACGAAGCCGCCAAGGGCCAGGATTCGGGCCCGGTGCAGTCGGACGAATACGAAGACGCGTAAGCCGCGCTTCGCAGCGAAAGAGGCAAGGGCCGGGGCGGGGACGCTTCCGGCCCTTTCCTTTTGGCCCCTTTCCTTTTGGATGCTGCGGGGTAGGGTGCGCGCCATGATCCGCGTATCTCTCGCAGCGGCCACGCTGCTCCTCGCCTCCGCTCCCGCAACCGCGCAGTCCGAGCAGGATGCCCTCGACGCCCGCTATAATCGGGCGCTGGCGGCCGGTTACAAGGCACTGATGCTGTGCGGGGCGATCGCCAATGCCGAGGCCAATGGCACCACACGCACGCCTGACAGCGTCGCCGCGTGGGAGCTGACCGGCATTCAGGCACCAATGGACGGCGTGGTCGGCGAACTGCCGTTCGACATTATCCGCCGTCCCAGCGGCCAGATCGCCCATGTCGCGGTGAAATGGGCCGAGGACATGCCCGCCCGCATCGCCGCCTATTACGGACCCGATACCGGCTGCTCGATCCTCCCCATCGGCGCGCGCGAGGATGCGAGCAATCCGGGTCAGTCCGTGCCGCGCAAGCCAGCGCTGGCAGCGCCGGCCAATGATGGGCGTCCGATCAAGGTCATGATCCGGCACCAGCTCGAAGCGGTGATCGGCAATGCCCTAGACGGCACTGCCTACGGCAAGGGCGCGCGGACCACGGCGGTGATTGTGCTGGACGAGGGCACCAGCGCCGCCGAGGAATATGCCCCCGGCTTTGATGCCAGCACCCCGCAACGCACCTTCTCGGTCGCAAAGAGTATCGCGGCGACGCTGGTCGGGGCGGCGGTCATGGCGGGCGAAATCAGCGTCGATGATCCCATCAATCTCAATTCCTGGGTGGGCGGCGGGGCGAACGAGCCACGCAACGCGATCACCATCGATCACGCCCTGCGCATGGCGACCGGGCGCTATTCCGACACGCCGGGCAATCGCACCGATCCGCTCTATTACGGCGGGTCGAGCGTCAACGAGACCGCGACACCCTGGCCGGTGGTTTACAAGCCGGGCACCGTTTTTCGCTATGCCAACAATGATACGCTGCTGGCGATCAAGGCGATCGGCCCGTGGCTCGATTTCTATCCGCCGCGCGAGCTCTTCGCCAAGATCGGCATGAAGCACACGGTCGCCGAAACCGACTGGAAGGGCGATTACGTGCTGTCCTCGCAAGTGTGGAGCACCGCACGCGATCTGGCGGCCTTCGGCGAGCTTTATCTGAACGACGGGGTGACCGCCTCCGGCGAGCGGATCCTGCCGGAAGGCTGGGTGAAATATGTCACCACCCCGAGCGGCCCGCAGCCGACAACCGGCACGTTTGGCTATGGGGCGGGGTTCTGGCTGATGAACAAGGAAGAGGGTGTTCCGCCCGACACATTCACGGCCAACGGGAACCGCGGGCAATATGTGGTGATCGTCCCCTCGCGGAAGGTGGTGATCGTTCGGCGGGGCGAGGATCCGGTGGGTGCGCGGTTCGATATCGCGGCCTTTACCCGCGATGTGCTTGCCGCGCTTCCTGCGGACTGAGCAGGGCCATTCATAAAATTCGCCATTTTCATTAACATTTCCTGCAAGGTCAATTCAGCCAAGCCTCAGCGCGAATCGCGCATTCAGTCCTCGACACCGCAGGCAATCCAGCTCGCAGTGCCAGACGAGGACTAAACTGATGACCACCAAGACCAACCGACTGGCCTTCGGCAAACTGGCCCGGCTTTCGCTCGGCGCGGTCGCTGCCACCGCGCTGACTGCTGCCTCCGTCACTCCGGCGATGGCCGATGACCATCGTGATCGTGATCGCGGCGGGATCAGCGCTGGCGAGGTGATCGCCGGGGCGGTCGTGATCGGCGGTATCGCCGCGCTGGCCGGTGCCTTCGACAATGATCGTGACCGCTGGGATCGTGATGATCGCTGGGACCGCGATGGTCGCTGGGACCGCGGCGGTCGCTGGGATCACGATGGCTATGGCTTCCGCGGCAGCCCGCGGGCGGCGGTTGAGCGCTGCGTGCGCGCCGCCGAGAACCAGGCGCGTCGCTTCGGCGGCTACCGCTATGCCGACGTGATCGACGTCCGCGACATTGATCGCACCCGTGATGGTCTGCGCGTGCGCGGCCGGATCGAAGTTGGCGGCGGGTGGAACCGCCGTGGGCATGACACCGGCCGCTTCAGCTGCTGGGTCGATGGTCGCGGCGCACCGGTTGTCGAATTCGGCGGCATCCGCGGCCTGCGCTGACAAGCTCCCTGCTCGCGCAAATTCTCCCTCTCCCCCTTTGCGCGAGACCTTCAGCCGCCCCGCCAACCTCAAAGGTCGGCGGGGCGGTTTTTCTGTGCGGCGCACCGATTGTTCAGCCCCGCGCAAGCCTGCTCTGGTTAATCCGGCATCCATCAGGGCGATTGGTGGGCGCTCGCAACTGAACAGGAGTGAGCTTCATGGCTCTGAACGTCCGTGCGCTGGCGCTGGCCGGCGTGCTTGCCGGCACCACATTCGCCGCTGCCCCCGCATCCGCTGCTACGCTTCCCGCCGGGCTCTCCACGCCCGCGAGCACTGCGTTCTCGCTCGATTACAGCCGCTTTGATCCGGCTGACAGCGTCGCGGGCTATCACTGCCGCCGCTGGGGTTGTGGTGGCGGCTGGGGACGGCGTGGCTGGCGGCGCAACCGCATCGATGCGGGCGACGTGCTGATCGGCGCGGTTATCCTCGGCGGGATTGCCGCTATCGCCAATTCCAACAATCGCCGCGAGCGGGACCGCGACGTGGTGATCGTCGAGCGAGACCAGCGCGACTGGGATCGCCGCGATGACCGCCGTCTGGACGACCGCCGCACCGGCCCGCGCGGCACAGGGGCATCGGGCCTCGATAATGCGGTGAATATGTGCCTCGACCGGATCGAGCGCGATGTGCGGGTGGATACGGTCGACAATGTCGAGCGCACCAGCGTGGGCTGGGTCGTCAGCGGCGCGCTGTTCAACGGCTCGCCCTTCCAGTGCCGCATCGGCAACAACGGACAGATCGACGGGGTCGATTACGGCAACGGGCTGACCGACATCGGCATGGCTGACGCGCCGCTGTCGACGGCCCCGCGCGCCGATGGCCAGTGGAGCGACGAGCGCTATGCCGCTGCGCGCGCGGCGCTCGCGCCCGAAGCGCAGCCGTTGACGGCTCCAGCATCGCAGACCGCGCTTGCGCCGATGTCGCCCCGTCCTGAAGCGGCTCCTGCCTATCCCGGTGGCCCGATCCCGGGCGAGGTGATCCCCGAAACGGCCGAGGAAGCGAACGGGGGCTAAGCGCCCGACCTGCCTCCGCCGTAGCTCGGCAAGCCCCATTCCCACCGGATCGCGGCGCTGCGCAGGGCAAAGCCGCAGGCAAAGGCAAGGCCCCATGCGGCGGCGTCGGTCAGGCCGAGCGTTGCTGCGGCGAGCATTCCCGCAACGGTCAGCGCGGCGCTGAGCGCGGCGGGGGTGACGTAGAGTTCGGGGCTCATGATGATCGACGGGCGGCCTGCGACCACATCGCGGATGATCCCGCCGACGCAGCCGGTGATCACCCCCATCAGCGCGGCGGGCACGGGCGGCACGCCGTATGCGAGTGCCTTGGCGCTGCCGAGCACGGCATAGGCGGCAAGGCCCGCGCCGTCGGCATAGTCGAACCCTTTGCCCTGCCACCAGCGGACGGGGGTGAACCACGCGATCAGCGCCGTGCCGAGGCACACCGCCGCCACCCACGGATCGCCGATCCAGAACACCGGCGCACCGATCAGCAGATCGCGCACCGTGCCGCCGCCGACCCCCGTTACCAGCGCGAAGAATGCCATCGTCACAAAGGTCTGCCTGAGCCGCGCCGCCAGCACCGCGCCCGACAGCGCGAAAAGGGCGATGCCGGCAAGGTCGAGCAGATCGAGGATCGGGGTGAGGACTGTCGGGGTCACGGTGCGCTGACCCGCGCCTTGCGGCGGCGGAACATCAACACGCAGCCGATCACCGCTCCGGCGAGCGCAATCGCGGCGAAGATGATCAGGATCGGGTGGCTGGTGTCCTCGCGTTCGGACAGGTCCATGATGTGAAGACCCCAGGCGAAGTCGAAGGCGCGCCACCAGCGGGTGCGCACTGCCTCGATCTCGCCGGTGTCGCGCCCGACATAGATGTTGGTGCCGTCGGCCAGCTGCACCTGCCACACCGCGAGCGGCTGGCGGAAATCGAACGGGGTGCGGTCTGCCGGGAACAGCGTCACCCGCTCGACCGCATCGCCGCCGATGATGCGCCGGGCGACCAGCGCGCGGGCGG
This sequence comes from Porphyrobacter sp. LM 6, assembly GCF_001720465.1. NCBI lineage: Bacteria > Pseudomonadati > Pseudomonadota > Alphaproteobacteria > Sphingomonadales > Erythrobacteraceae > Porphyrobacter > Porphyrobacter sp. LM 6. The sequence continues at coordinate 2,340,961 of NZ_CP017113.1, read as the reverse complement.
CGGCAGCATCGAGCGGGGGCAGAGCTGTGCCGGTCGCCAGATCGACCCGCCGAACCTCGCCCTTGAGCGTCGTCAGGATCGCCACCGCGCGGCCATCCTGCATCACTGCGTGCATATCCTTGAGCCCGGCATCGGGCGCAGCGAGGGCGCTGCCTTGGATGACCAGCGGCTGCTCGGCTACCTCGCGGCGCAGGTGATCACCGCGCACGGTCTCGATCGGGCGGGCCACCATCAACAGGCCGGTCGCCAGCCACATGACAATCGGCACCCCGACCAGCCAGCCGAGCCAGATGTGCCATTTGGCAAGGGTGAGCATGAGCGGTTTGCGGGCCATGTGCCGTTCCTTGGCCGCGCCCGTTCAGCGGTGCAAGATGTTCCCGATCGCTTCGGCGGCCGCGATGCAGTCAAGGTCGGCCCAACGCGGGCCGATCACCTGCATCCCGCACGGCAGTTCCGCGCCGAGATAGGTGCCCGAGCCGATCGGCACGATGGTTGAAGGCAGGCCGGGGAAGGTTGCCATGCCCGACCACATCAGCCCGCTGGCACCCGATTCCTCGGTGCCGTTGATCGCGATCGTCCCGCGGAACACCGCCTTGTCAGAGTGCGGCAGAGCGAGCACCGGAGCGGGCGGGGCGAGCACGAAGTCATAGGTTTCGAACAGCGCTTCCCATTGAGCGATTGCCGTCGCCTGCGCATTCATCAGTGTGAACCAGTCGCGGGCGGTCGCCTGCTTGCCATCGGGCGCGGGGGCACCGCCCGACATGACGATGTTCATCATCTTGAGATAGCTGCGGTAATGCAGCGGCTGGTCGGGCAGCAGGTCGCTGGCGCGATCGATGGTAACGCCGGCGCGGGCCAGCGCTTCAAGCGCGGCTTCGGTCGGCTCAAGCACGCTCGCATCGACCGGGGCACCGGGGAGCTGCGTGATCGCCAGCAGGCGGCAGTCCTTGAGCGGCTTGGCGCGGCGGCGCAGCGGAAATTCGGCACCGGCTTCGGTCAGCACGGCAAGATCCTGCGGATTGCGCGCCAGCGGGCCGGCAATGCTGAGCGGGCCATCGGCTGCCGCGACAAAGCCCTCGCGCCGCGACATGGACGGATGATCATGGCCGGTCTTGGGGACGAGGCCCCAGGTGGTCTTGTGGCCCCACACGCCGCAGAAATGCGCCGGCACGCGCACCGACCCGCCAATGTCGGTGCCGTAATCGCAGGCCACCATGCCGCTGGCGACCGCCGCAGCGCTGCCGCCGGATGATCCGCCGGGGGACCGCTCGGCATTGTGCGGGTTGGTGGTGCGGCCATAGACCGGGTTGAAGCTCTGCCAGTCGGTGAGATCGACCGGCACGTTGGTCTTGCCGATGATGATCGCGCCCGCCGCCTTCAGCCGCCGCACCAGCAGCGCATCACGGGTGGCCATCTGGTCCTTGTATTGCGGGTGGCCGAAGGTCGTCGGCAGGCCCGCGACATCGAAGCTTTCCTTGATCGTCATCGGCACGCCGAACAGCGGTTGGCCTTCGGCAGGCCCGGCGGCATCCATCGCTTCGGCGGCCTTGTAAGCCTGCTCGAAGTTCGGAACCGCGAGTGCGTTGATCGCGCCGTCGAGCTTTTCGACCCGGGTGATCGCGGCATCGACCGCCTCGGCAACGCTCATCGTGCCTGCGCGGATGGCCGCAGCAGTCGCCAGCGCGCCGGGTTTGTCGGTCAGCTGCGGATAGGTCATGCGTCAATTCTCCCCTCAGCGATGGGGTCTAGCGGCTCTCGCGGGCGGGCGAAAGCCTCCCAAGAGCGCCCAGGGCCAGTCCGAAGCCGAGGATCGGCGAGGCTCCGTAGCCGATCAGCGGAAAGGGGAAGGGGGCAAGTATCGCAGCCACGCCCAATCCCGCCAGCAGCGCAGCCAGGGCGTAACCTTCGGCGCGCGGAACGTGGAGGTTGCGGTAGAGCAGCCACGCAGGCGCGACTAACAGCGCCGCACCGAGCCCCAGCGCGAGCAGGGGGGCAGCGGCCCAGACCTGTGCAAGAACGCCCTCGGTGAACGCCTGCGGCTCCAGCGTGCCCGCACCGAAGGTCGCCAGCGTCAGGACAAGGGCCGCGCCGGAAACCAGCGCGAAAAGCGTGCTGCGCTGTGTCACCGCAAGCGCAGCGGTCGCGGCGGTAAGGCCGAGCAGCGTGCCGGCATCGGGCTGCAATCCCAGCGCCAGCAGCGCCAACCCGAGGATCGCCGGGCCAAGGCGCGGCTCGCGCGCGGTCAGCACGATCAGAAGCGGCAAGAGCAGCGTGCCCGAGTGCATCAGCACCGGGCCGAGCGGAATCCAGCGCGATACGCCGCCCGCATCCAGTTGCAGCAACAGGGGAAGAAACAGGCCGAACGCCATCAGGCCCGCGAGCGCCAGCCTCCCGCCGCGCTGCGACGGCACGCGCCCCCACAGCGTCCACGCCAGCGCGAACACGAGCGCGAGCGCATTGATCACGATCAGCCGCGAAGGCGCTCCGAAGGTCTGCAGGTAAGCAAGGCCGCCCAAGACAGGCAGCATGAGTGGCAGGGTGAGCTTCCAGCGATCAGGGATCGGCGTGCTCACCCCTGCCGAATCACATGTGGATCGGCTTGCCCTGCACCGCCATTGCCGCTTCCTTCAAGGCTTCGGCGTGGGTCGGGTGCGCGTGGCAGGTGTAGGCGATGTCTTCGCTGGTCGCGCCGAATTCCATGGCGAGCGCGGCCTCGGCGATCATCGTGCCCGCGACCGAGGCGATGGCCCAGACGCCCAGCACCTTGTCGGTCTTGGCATCGGCGATCACCTTCACGAAGCCGTCGGGCTCGTGGTTGGTCTTGGCGCGGCTGTTGGCCAGCATCGCGAACTTGCCGACCTTGATTTCGCTGCCCGAAGCCGCCGCCTGTTCGCGGGCCTGCTCTTCGGTCAGGCCAACGCCTGCGAATTCGGGCATGGTATAGACCACGCCGGGGATCACATCATGGTTCACGATGCCGGTTCCGGTGGCGATATATTCGGCCACGGCAACGCCTTCGTCTTCGGCCTTGTGCGCCAGCATCGGGCCGGGGATCACGTCGCCGATCGCGCGCACGCCGTCCACCTTGGTGCGGAAGTCGTGGCCCGTTTCGATCTGGCCGCGCGCGTTCACTTCGAGGCCGATGTTTTCGAGGCCGAGGCCCTGCGTGTTGGGACGCCGACCAATAGCGACGAGGACGCAATCGGCCTCGATCGTTTCGGCCGCACCGCCCTTGGCCGGTTCAGTGGTGAGCGTGACCTTCTTGCCCTTGACCACCGCGCCGGTGACCTTGGTGCCGAGCTTCAGTTCGAGCCCTTGCTTCTTGAAGATCCTGGCGGCTTCCTTGCGGACGTCGCCGTCCATGCCGGGCAGCAGCTGGTCGAGGAATTCGACCACGGTGACCTTGGCGCCCAAACGCTTCCAGACCGAGCCCATTTCGAGGCCGATCACCCCGCCGCCGATCACCACGAGGTGATCCGGCACACGGTCCAGCGCCAGCGCGCCGGTGCTGTCGACGATCAGCCCCTTGTCGTTGTCGATCTCGACGCCGGGCAGGGGGGTGACGCTCGAACCGGTCGCGATCACGATTTCCTTGGCGGTGTAATCCTTGCCCGCAACGGTGACGGTGTGCGCGTCCTTGAAGGTGCCGTGGCCCTTGAGCCAATCGACCTTGTTCTTCTTGAACAGGAACTCGATCCCGCCGGTCAGGCCCTTGACCGCATCGGCCTTGTCGGCCTGGAGTGCCGCCAGATCGAGCTCGACCTTGCCGAGCTTCACGCCGTAGCGCGCGAGCGTGCCTTCGGCAGCCTCGGCGAACTTTTCCGAGCCGTGGAGCAGCGCCTTGGAGGGAATGCACCCGACGTTGAGGCAAGTCCCGCCCAGCGTTTCGCGGCTTTCGACGCAGGCGGTCTTCAGCCCGAGCTGCGCGGCGCGGATCGCCGCGACATAACCGCCGGGGCCGGCACCGATGATCAGGACGTCGTAATCGTAATTCTCAGCCATTTCGAACTCCAAGTGTGCGTTCCTGCGAAAGCAGGAACCCAGACAGCGCGGCAAGTCGGGGCCCCGGACTCCTGCTTTTGCAGGAGATCACTGATTTATGTCAGGCCAGAGATCACGCCACTCCGGATTATCCTTTTCGATCAATTCAATCTTCCATGCCCGCTTCCAGGCCTTCATCTGTACTTCGCGGGCGCGTGCATCATGCAAGTTGGGATAGTGTGCGCACCACACAAGGGTCTTGCAGCCATAGCGCTTCGAAAACCCTTCGATCAGTCCCTCGCGGTGTTGCCAGATGCGCTGGCGCAAATCGCTGGTCACGCCGAGGTAAAGGGTACCGTTACGTTTGCTGGCCAGCAGATAGAGCCATCCCTCCTTCATGCGGCATGGGCTCCTGCTTTCGCAGGAGCGCACAACTCCTTACAAATCAATCAGCATCCGCGTCGGATCTTCGATCGCTTCCTTGATGATCTTGAGCGCCGTCACCGCCTCGCGCCCGTCGATCAGGCGGTGGTCGTAGGACAGCGCGAGATACATCATCGGGCGGATCACGATCTGGCCGTTACGCACGACCGGACGGTCTTCGATGCGGTGGAGGCCCAGCACCGCGCTCTGCGGCGGGTTGATGATCGGGGTCGACATTAGCGAGCCGAACACGCCGCCGTTGGAGATGGTGAAGGTGCCGCCGGTCATGTCTTCCATGGTCAGCGTGCCGGCCTTCGCGCGCGCGCCGAAATCGGCGATGTCCTGCTCGATCCGGGCAAAGCCCTTCTTGTCGGCATCGCGGATCACGGGCACGACGAGGCCGTTGGGGGCCGAAACCGCGACCGAGATGTCGACATAGTCGTGATAGACGATCTCGTCGCCGTCGATATAGGCGTTGACCGCCGGCACATCCTTCAGCGCGAGGCACGCGGCCTTGGCGAAGAAGCCCATGAAGCCAAGGCGGATGTCGTGCTTCTTGGCGAACAGGTCCTTGTACTTGTCGCGCGCTTCGATGACCGCGCTCATGTCCACATCGTTGAAGGTGGTGAGCAGCGCGGCCTGTTCCTGCGCGCCCTTCAGCCGCTTGGCGATGGTCTGGCGCATGCGGGTCATCTTGACGCGCTCGGAGTTGCGACCCGCGCCAGCCGGAGCGGCGGCTGCGGGAGCCGCAGTGGCCGGAGCCGCAGCAGCCGCGGGGGCAGGGGTACCCTTGGCCTTGGCTTCGGCGGCGGCGAGCACGTCTTCCTTGGTCAGGCGGCCATCCTTGCCGGTGCCCTTGATGGTCGAGGGATCAACTCCGTGTTCCAGCACCGCGCGGCGCACCGCGGGCGACATGGTCTGGGCAGGGGTGAGCAGCTCTTCCGAGGCAGCGGGTGCCGGGGCAGGCTCGGCCTTCGCGGCAGCAGCTGCTGGGGCGGCAGCGGGAGCAGCAGCACCAGCAGTCGCACCTTCCTCGATGATCGCGATCACCGCGCCGACTTCGACCGTGTCGCCCACTGCGACCATGTGCTGCGACATGACGCCCGCCACAGGCGAGGGCACATCGACCGCGACCTTGTCGGTTTCGAGGCTGGCGATGGGTTCATCGGCAGCGACCGCTTCGCCCGGCTGCTTCAGCCATTCGGCGATGGTGCCTTCGGTGACGGATTCGCCGAGAACGGGGACTTTGATTTCGGTGGCCATTGGAACGGGTTCCTGAAACTTGCTTGTATTTCGTATGAAGACGGTCGGTCGGTTACTGACCCAGAGCGGCGGCGATCAGCGCCTCCTGCTGGGCCTTGTGACGGCTGGCGAGACCCGTGGCGGGCGAGGCCGAGGCGTTGCGACCGGCATAGGTCGGACGCATGCCGGTATGGCCTGCCTTGGTCAGCGATTCCTCGATGCGCTCGTTGACGAAGAACCATGCGCCGTTGTTGCGCGGTTCTTCCTGACACCACACGACCTCCTTGAGGTTGGTCATGCGCGACAGGCGCAGCGCCAGCGGATCGCCGGGGAAGGGGAAGAGCTGTTCGATCCGGACGATCGACACGTCCTCTTGTCCCGCCGCATCGCGCGCTTCGATCAGGTCATAGGCGACCTTGCCCGAACACAGCACCAGACGCCGCACCTTGTCGTCGGCAATCGTCTTGGGGTCGGACAGGATGCGCCGGAACTGGCGATCACCGAGGAACTCCTCGCGGCTGCTCTTGGCCATCGGGTGGCGCAGCAGCGACTTGGGGCTCATGATGATAAGCGGCTTGCGGAAAGACCGCAGCATCTGGCGGCGCAGCACGTGGAAGTAGTTCGCCGGCGATGTGATGTTGCACACGCACATATTGTCGTCGGCGCACAGCTGGAGGAAGCGCTCGAGCCGCGCGGAGGAGTGCTCCGGCCCTTGCCCTTCGTAACCGTGCGGCAGCAGCATCACGAGGCCGTTGGCGCGCAGCCACTTGGCCTCGCCGGCAGCGATATACTGGTCGATCATGATCTGCGCGCCGTTGGCGAAGTCGCCGAACTGGGCCTCCCACAAGACAAGGCTCTTGGGATCGGCCATCGCGAAGCCATATTCGAAGCCGAGCACGCCGTATTCCGACAGCGTTGAATCATACACCTCGAACTTGCCATGCGGCAGCGTGGTGAGCGGCACGTATTTGCGTTCGGTCTTCTGGTCGACCCAAACCGCATGGCGCTGCGAGAAGGTGCCGCGGCCCGAATCCTGACCCGACAGGCGCACGCCGTAGCCTTCCATCACGAGGCTGCCGAAAGCGAGCGCCTCGGCCGTCGCCCAGTCGAAGCCTTCGCCCGTGCTGAACATGTCACGCTTGGCGGCGAGCACGCGGTCGAGCGTCTTGTGGATGTCGAGATCGGCGGGGACTTCGGTCAGCACGCGGCCGAGCGAATCCAGCACCTTGGGCTCGATCGCGGTTTCCACGCTGCGGCGCGCGGTTTCGGGATCGGCGGGCTTGTTGAGCCCCGACCAGCGACCGCCGAACCAGTCGGCCTCGTTGGGCTTGTAGCTCTTGCCGGCCTCGAACTCGCCTTCGAGCAACGCGGTGAACTCGTTGGCGATTGCCTCGCGGGTGCCGGGGGCGACCACGCCTTCACGCACCAGCCGCGCTTCATAGGAAACGCTGACCTTGGGGTGGGCGCGGATCTTGTCGTACATCAGCGGCTGGGTGAACTTGGGCTCGTCGCCTTCGTTGTGGCCGAAGCGGCGATAGCACCACATGTCGATCACCACGTCGCGGTGGAAGGTTTGGCGGTATTCGACCGCAAGCTTGCACGCGAAGGTCACGGCTTCGGGATCATCGCCGTTCACATGGAGGATCGGCGCCATCACGCCCTTGGCGACATCGCTCGGGTAGGGCGAGGAGCGCGCGAACTTGGGCGAGGTGGTGAAGCCGATCTGGTTGTTGATGATGAAGTGGACGCAGCCGCCGGTATCGTAACCCGGCACGCCCGAAAGCGAGAGGCTTTCCCACACCACGCCCTGACCCGCGAAGGCGGCATCGCCGTGGATCAGCACGGGGAGCACCTGGCTCTTGGTCTTGAGGTCATCGCGGATCGCCTGCTGGGCGCGCGTCTTGCCGAGCACCACCGGGTTCACCGTCTCGAGGTGCGAGGGGTTGGGCACGAGGCTCATGTGCACCGAAATGCCGTCAAACTCGCGGTCGGTGGAGGTGCCGAGGTGGTACTTCACATCGCCCGAACCGCCGACATCATCGGGATTGGCCGAACCGCCCGAGAATTCGTGGAAGATCACGCGGTAAGGCTTGGCCATCACGTTGGCGAGCACGTTAAGGCGGCCGCGGTGGGCCATGCCGTAGATGATCTCGCGCACGCCCGCGCTGCCGCCGTGCTTGATCACGGCTTCCAGCGCCGGGATCATGGATTCGCCGCCATCAAGGCCGAAGCGTTTGGTGCCGACATACTTCTTGGCGAGGAATTCCTCGTAGCCTTCCCCGCGCAGCACCGCGGCAAGGATCGCCTTCTTGCCCTCGGGGGTGAACTGGATGGTCTCGCCGGGCTTTTCGAACTTGTCCTGAAGGAAGCGGCGCTCCTCGGTGTCGGCGATGTGCATGTATTCAAGGCCGACCTTGCCGCAGTACACTTCGCGCAGGCGCTGGTGGAGCTTGCCGACCGTGGTCCATTCCATGCCGAGCACGCCGCCGACATAGACGTCCTCGTTCTCCTTGCCCGCAAGGCCGTGCCATTCGAGCGTCAGGTCGGCCGGGCCTTCGCGATTGCTGAGACCCAGCGGATCGAGGTCGGCGGCCATGTGGCCGCGCACGCGGTAAAGGCGAACGAGCGTCATCGCGGCGATCGAAAGCTTGGCAGCCTTCTCGATAGCCTGCGGGTCAGCTGCCTTGCCGGCATCCTTCGCCGCCTTGGCGAGGGCGAGCTTCATCTCGGTCGGGTCCATCGCGGCCACGAGGTCCGCGCCGCTGTCCGCCAGCGTGTCGAGCCAGCCGCGCTTGGCCCACGAAGGGCCGGGCTGCGGGCCTTCCTGATCGGTCAAGGCGGGGATGAAGTTCTGCGTTTCGTTGCCCATGTCGGGACTCCTGGGGAGGAGAAAGGATGGCCCCCGCCGGTTAGGACGCCGGGGGCCGTTGGTCGTTAACTCAGGCGTTTTCTTTCAGCATCGCGGCCAGCGTTTCGCCGAGCAGCGAGGGCGAGGGGCTGACGCGGATGCCCGCATCTTCCATCGCCGCGATCTTGTCTTCGGCGCCGCCCTGACCGCCGCTGACGATGGCACCAGCGTGGCCCATGCGGCGGCCCGGAGGGGCGGTACGCCCGGCGATGAAGCCGACCATCGGCTTCGAACGGCCCTTGGCGCGTTCGGCCTTGATGAAGGCGGCGGCTTCTTCTTCGGCGCTACCGCCGATTTCGCCGATCATGATGATGCTTTCGGTTTCCGGATCGTCGAGGAACAGGTCGAGCACGTCGATGAAGTTGGTGCCGTTGACCGGATCGCCGCCGATGCCGACCGCAGTGGTCTGGCCGAGGCCCGCCATGGTGGTCTGGTGCACGGCTTCATAGGTGAGCGTGCCCGAGCGCGAGACGATGCCGACCGAGCCTTTCTTGAAGATGTTGGCCGGCATGATGCCGATCTTGCACTCGTTGGGGGTCAGCACGCCGGGGCAGTTGGGGCCGATGAGGCGCGACTTCGAGCCTGCGAGCGCGCGCTTGGCGCGGACCATGTCGAGCACCGGAATGCCCTCGGTGATGCAGATGATCAGCTCGATTTCGGCATCGATGGCTTCGCAGATCGCGTCAGCCGCGAACGGCGGCGGCACGTAAATGCACGAGGCAGTCGCGCCGGTCGCAGCCTTGGCTTCGCGCACGGTGTCGAACTGCGGAATGCCGATATGGGTGGTGCCACCCTTGCCCGGCGTCACGCCCGCGACCATCTGCGTCCCGTAATCAAGCGCGGCCTGGGTGTGGAAGGTGCCGGTGTTGCCGGTCATCCCCTGGGTGATGACCTTGGTGTCTTTGTTTACGAGGATGGACATGTTTCAGACCTTAAGACTGTTGAGGAAATGAGAAGCCGCGACGCCGATTGCGCACCCCGACGAGATGTAAGTGAAGATGTACAGGCACCCCTTTCCGAGTTGCCTTGAGTCTCCATCTCTGGCGCTGCCCAGAACAAGGGCGGCCAACAGGATTAACCCGACGGGCGCATACAAAGCGACTGCTAGATATGGTGTGGCCTGCCACGCGCCGAAGAAAATGACGGCCGGGAGAAGGACGAGCAATGCAAGTCCTTCCCATGTTTTCCGGCTTGGCCATTTGATCATCGGACTGCATCACGCCAGCGAGCTATCCAGCGCCTTGCACGCATCGAGCAGTTCCTTGACCGCATCGACGCTGACCTGGAGGTTGGCCTTCTCTTCGTCCGAGAGGCTGATTTCGATCACTTCTTCCGCGCCGCCTGCGCCGATGACCACCGGCACGCCGACATAGAGGCCGTCAACGCCGTACTGGCCGTTGACCTCGACCGCGCAGGGCAGGATGCGCTTCTGGTCGTAGAGGTAGGCTTCGGCCATCGAGATTGCGCTGGTGGCGGGGGCATAGAAGGCCGAGCCGGTCTTGAGCAGCGCGACGATCTCGCCGCCGCCCGAGCGGGTGCGCTGGACGATTTCGTCCAAGCGGTCTTCCGAGATGCCCTTGATCTTGGCCATGTCCTTTACGGGGATGCCGTTGATCGTCGAGTAGCTCAGCACCGGCACCATCGTGTCGCCGTGGCCGCCGAGCACGAAGGCGTTCACGTCCTTCACCGAAACGCCGAATTCCCACGCGAGGAAGGTCGCGAAGCGCGCCGAATCCAGCACGCCGGCCATGCCGACGACCTTGTTGGCGGGGAGGCCCGAGAACTCGCGCAGCGCCCAGACCATCGCGTCGAGCGGGTTGGTGATGCAGATAACGAAAGCATCGGGGCAGTTGGCAGCAATGCCTTCGCCGACCGCCTTCATCACCTTGAGGTTGATGCCGAGGAGGTCATCGCGGCTCATGCCGGGCTTGCGCGCGACACCGGCGGTGACGATCACCACGTCGGCGCCCGCGATGTCGGCATAGTCGTTGGTGCCGGTGATCGAAGCGTCGAAGCCTTCAACCGGGCCACACTGCGAAAGGTCGAGCGCCTTGCCCTGCGGGACGCCTTCGACCACGTCGAACAGCACGATGTCGCCAAGGCCCTTGAGCGCGGCGAGGTGAGCGAGAGTGCCGCCGATATTGCCAGCGCCGACGAGGGCGATCTTCTTGCGGGCCATTATGTGGACTTCCTTCCCTGATCCGTCGGGACGAAGTTGTGGGGCGCGCGCTCTGGGAATAGGCGCTGGTGCCAACCCCCGTCCCAAGCGGCTCGGCACCCGTTACGAAACGGGCGGTAGGCCCCTCAAAAGGCGATTGCAACCATCAAAAGGTCGGTTGTGGCAACTATCTTTGCAAACAGTTCGCAATTGCATTAAGTCATGCAGATCGGCACATCAGGGAAACACCGTATCGCACCGCCGGCCTGGTCAGGCGGGGGTGAGATCGCGCCTTGCCGCTGCGGCAAGGCGGCGGTCGAACATCCCGGTGACTGCCAGCCAATGCGACCGCGCCTCGGCATCGCCGCGACTATGCGCCTCTCCGGCCTCATCGCGCGCGGCTTCGGCGGCGGCAAGGCCGTGCACGGCGAAATGCCGCAGGGCCTCGGTCAGCAGCGGATCGAAGGTGACGGTCTGGCGCGGCTGGTCGCCATTGTCGTTGGCGGCCCGCGCGAGGGCCGGCGCGATCATTCCACGCATCGCGGCCTGCCAACCGGGACGGCGGATGGCAGGGCGGGCGGGGGCAAAGCGAATGGACATTGTGTTTATGCGTTCCCGATTGCGACACCCGCACTCTGACGGCGCGGCGTGTGTCATCGGGTATAGTCCCTCGCCGCTAAGGCTTGGTATGGCAACAGGGTTTCGCGCGCTTTAACCCTGTTCTGCGGGCTCGCCGCAAGGCGCTGATTTTATTCGGCGGCAGGGGCCTGGGCGCTGGCGGGCGGGGTCTTCCATTGCCCCGCGCGGGCAAACTCGGGCTTGACCGAGCCGGTGACCGGAGCCGCAATTGAAGGCGCCGGGGCCGAGGGTGCCGCCGCCACCGGAGCCGCCGGAATTGCGGCCGAAGGAGCCGCGCTCGCGGTCAGCGCGGCAGGGGTGTAGGTCGCGCTCGCGGTCTGCACGGGCATGGGCGCGGTGGTGCGTCCGCTTACCAGCGGCTCGAACCCGGCATAGTTCGCGCGGAAGGCGGCTGCCGAGCCGCTCGCGCCGCGATTGCGGTAGAAGCGGTGCGCGCCGATCGAGCCGATGTGGTCGAGCGATCCGGCCCACGAAGGATTGACCCACAGCGTATGGTAATGCGTGGCGAGGCCGACAGGGGCATAGACCCGGCCCGACAGCGCCTCGGCCGCGATCCGTTGCGCGCGCGCCCAGCTTGCACCCGAAGGGCGGCGGGCAAGGCTGCCGTCGCAGGTGAAGGTGAACTGGCAGCCGGTCTGGCGTTCCGATCCCTGATAGACCACGCCACACACGCTCGACGGCCAGCTGGGGTGCGCCACACGGTTGAGCACCACCTGCGCCACGGCGCGCTGGCCCGCCTCGCTCTCGCTGGCGGCCTCATACCACACGGCCTGCGCGAGGCAGGTCTGCGCGCGGGCTGCGCTGATGCCGGTGCCGGGCGCGAAGAACGGCTTGGCGGGCGCGCCGACATCGATCAGCGAGCCGAGCGCGCGTCCGGCCTCGGCTCCGTTGCCGAGCGGATCGGCATCGGGCAGGGCGCGCAGGGCGCTGCCTGCGGGATCGGCCATGTAGAAATAGGCGGAGCCGGGAAAGCTCATCCCCGGCCGCTCGAACGGCAGCGCGGCGGCTGCGGCCTTGCGGGTGGCAAGCGCGGCAGTGCTTTCGACCGCCGGGCCGGGAAGCGAGGTGAAGCCTCCGGGCGCCGCCATCGCGGGCACGGTGATCGCGGCGAGCAGCACGGCCAAGCGCTTGCGCCAGGTCTTGCGCGGTGCGGCGGGGCCGTTGCGAAAGGCGGAGAAGGGGGCGAAGTGGGTCATGACCTGGGCTTGGCCCTAGCCCCGACCTGCCGTCCTCGCGAGCGCCCAGCACCCCCGCGTCCCATTCATGGACAGCCGCCGCGCATGTCTTAACCCGTTGCGCGCCAAGGCCCCCGGCCCTATCGCGGGCAACGAGGGATATGGCGCGGGATCGCAACACCATGGGCAGGCCGCGAGGGCCACGGCGCGCATCGCTGGCAGCGGCGCTGGCGGGTGTGTTCGTCGTATCCGCCTGCGCGCCCGCCACAACCCCGCGCGCGCACGATCAGGGCTTGCCGACGATCGTCAGCCTCAACCCCTGCCTCGATGCGATCCTTGTCGAGATGGCGCCGCCCGAACAGGTGCTGGCGCTGTCGCATTACAGCCGCGATGCCGGTTCGAGCTCGATCCCCGCGAAGGTCGCGGCGCGCTACGGCGTGACCGGCGGGACAGCGGAAGAAATCATCGCGCTCCAGCCCGATCTCGTGCTCGCCTCGGTCTATCTCCCCCAGCCGACCCGCAGCGCGCTCGAACGGGCTGGGCTCAAGGTTGCCACCTTCGGCAGTCCGTCAACCATCGCCGAAAGCGCGGCACAGGTGCGCGAAGTCGCGGCTTTGGCGGGCCACGCGGAAGCGGGCGAGGCGCTCGCTGCGCGGATTGCCGAGGTACCGGCGAACACCCGCCCGGCGGTGAGCGCGCTGCTGTGGCAACCGGGCGAGATCGTCGCGGGAGAACAGACATTGATCGTCGAATTGATGCGGCAGGAAGGATTCTATAGCCACGCCGAGGCGAGGGGCCTGCATCAGGCCGACCGTGTCTCGCTCGAATGGGTTGTGATGCACCGGCCCACCGTGCTGCTGGTGGCGGGCGATGCGCCGGGCCAGCGCCATCCGCTGCTGGAGGGCGCGTGGAAGCACATGGTAATCGCCCCCTTCGACCCATCGCTGATCTATTGCGGCGGGCCGACCATTCCCAAGGCGCGGGCACGGCTGCGGGCGATCCGCGATCAGGTGGATGCATTGCCATGAGCCGCGCGAGCCTGATCTTTGCCGCGCTGCTCGCCGTGCTGGTGCCGCTCTCGTTGCTGGCGGGCAGGGTGTGGATTCCGCCGCTGGGCGATGGCACGCCCAATGCGGAGTTGGTCCTGATTGAGCTGCGCTTGCCGCGGGCGGTGCTGGCAGTGGTGATCGGCGCGGGGCTGGGCGCTGCGGGGGCGGCGATGCAGGGCTATCTGCGCAATCCGCTCGCCGATCCCGGACTGTTCGGCATTGCCCCGATGGCAGCGCTGGGCGCGGTGGCGAGCTTCTGGCTTGGCGCGCTGTTCCCGCCCGCATTTGCTGCATTGAGCCTTCCCCTGCTGGCTCTGACGGGGGCGGGGCTGGGCATGGCGCTCCTCGCATTGATTGCGGGCCGCACATCTTCTGATGCGGCGGGCGGAGCAGGGGGCGGGATTGCGCTGTTCACGCTTGCAGGGCTCATGCTGGCGAGCCTTGCGGGCGCGCTCACCGCACTCGCGATCACGCTCGCCCCCAATCCCTTCGCGCTGTCCGAGATTGTGATGTGGCTCAACGGCGCGCTGACCGACCGTTCGTGGCGCGAGGTGGCGATTGCTGCGCCGCTGACCCTCGCGGGGATCGGCGTGCTGGCGCTGGCGGCACGGAGCCTTGATGCGCTGACGCTGGGCGAGGATGCGGCGCGTTCACTCGGGGTCGATCCCCGGCGGCTGCTGGTGCTGCTGGTGGCGGGCGTAGGGCTGACTGTTGGCGCGGGTGTGGCGGTGGCGGGGATCATCGGCTTCGTCGGGCTGATCGTGCCCCATCTGGTGCGCCCGCTGACCGACCGGCTGCCTTCCAGCCTGATCCTGCCGAGCGCGCTTGCGGGGGCAGTGCTCGTGCTCGCGGCAGACTCTATCGTGCGGATCTTGCCGCTGGTCACCGAACTGCGGCTCGGCATTGCGCTGTCGCTGATCGGTGCGCCGTTCTTCGGCTGGCTGCTGCTGCGCATGCGGCGAGGCGCGCTGTAGATGCTGGCGGCGGAAAACCTCAGCGTGCGGCGCGGCGGCGCGGTTGTGGTCGAAGGGCTTTCGGCGACGCTGGCCCCCGGCGCGATCACCGCGATTGTCGGCCCCAATGGCGCGGGCAAATCGAGCCTGCTGCTGGCGCTCGTCGGACTGCTGGAGCCGGCGGCTGGCGGGGCGTTGCTCGATGGAGAGGCGCTCGCCGCGATGCATCCGCGCGCGCGGGCGCAGGCGATCGGCTATCTCCCGCAGACCCCCGATGTCGCCTGGGATGTGGCGGTGGAAAGCCTTGTGGCGCTGGGCCGTCTGCCGTGGCGTGATCGCGGCACAGGCGAGGTGGAGGCGGCCATCGCCGCGCTTGCACTTGAGGAATTGCGCCACCGGCCTGTCAGCCAACTTTCAGGCGGGGAGCGGGCGCGGGTGCTGCTCGCGCGGGTGCTCGCCGGAACCCCGCGCTGGATCCTCGCCGACGAGCCGCTCGCCGCGCTCGATCTGGCGCATCAACTGGGGCTGATCGCGCATCTCAAGGCCTGCGCCGCAGCGGGGCAGGGGGTGGTGGTGGTGCTCCACGATCTCGCCATTGCAATGAACCATGCCGACCGGGTGCTGGTGATGAAAGGCGGCCATCTGATCGCTGACGGCGCACCGCGCGATGCGCTTGCGCCTGCGGTGATTGCCCAAGGCTGGGAGATCGCGGCGGCTTGGGTGGGCGAGCCGGGCAAGCAGGCGCTGGTGGTGGATGGGGTAGGAACCGGGCGGTAACAGCAAGGTGTTGGGGTGCTATACTGTTACCGCCCGGCTCCAAGCCGTGCCTCGGTAGACGTGCCAGGTTGCGACCCTGGGAGCCCCGACGGGAGACCGGTGTGAGGACTTCGAAATGGCCTGTCCCGACACCGGCGGCGACTTCATTTTTCCTGTAGGGGTGGCTGATTTAGACCTATCCTATTGAAAAATATGTAGTGTTCATGCCGTCACACCTCCGGTTTTAATCGCTGATTTCACCCTGCCTGCCGTTCCGGCGCCTGATTTCGGGCTGGTCGTCGTTCATTCATGGCCCCGTATGTTTGCCTATTCGGGCAAATCGCCTAAGCTCCGTCTCGCGGGCGTCGCACCGGCGGCAAGGAGACCTTCAGAGCCTCCCTCACCGGATATCAGCTTGGGGAGTTGGTATGGGCGATCACAAGGACGCTTATCGGTACAAAGCGTTCATCAGCTACAGCTGGGCCGATGCCAAATGGGGCAAGTGGCTCCAGCACGAGATCGAAACCTATCGCACCCCGCGGGTGCTGGTGGGCAAGGACAAGGGCCACGGCCCCGTGCCCGCGCGGCTGCACCCGCTGTTCAAGGATCGCGAGGAAGAAGCCGCCGGCTCCAGCATCGGCGCGGCGGTGGAAGCCGCGCTGGCGGACAGCGAGTTCCTGATCGTCGTCTGCTCGCCCAATTCGGCCAAGTCGCAATGGGTCAACCGCGAGCTCGCCTGGTTCAAGACCCATCGCGATCCGTCCAAGGTGCTGGCGCTGATCGTTGGCGGCGAGCCGGGCGATCCCGCCAACGAATGCTTCCCCAAGGCGCTGACCCACCATGTCGCCGCTGATCTGACGATCACCGATATTCCCGAGGATGCGCCGCTCGCTGCCGATGCGCGCGACAGCGGGGACGGCAAGCGGCGGGCCAAGCTCAAGCTGGCCGCCGCGATGCTCGGCGTGGGGCTCGACGAGCTGGTTCGCCGCGATGATCGCCGCCGCGTGTTGCGCACGCGCCTCGTCGTCACCGCCTCGCTGACGCTGGCGGCGGTGATGAGCACGCTGACCTATTTCGCGGTCGAAGCGCGCAAGGAGGCCGAGTTCCAGCGCAATCAGGCTGACGGGCTGGTCGAGTTCATGCTCACCGACCTGCGCGACAAGCTCGAACCGGTCGGACGGCTCGATGCGCTCGACGTGGTCGGCCAGCGCGCGCTCGATTACTACGCGAAACAGAAGCTCGGCGATCTCGACGAGGATTCGCTCGGCCGCCGCGCGCGGGCGCTGCTGCTGGTGGGCGAGGTGAGCAATATCCGCGGCGACAGCGACGATGCCCTGCGCGCCTTTCAGCAGGCGGCGGCTACCACCAAAGAGCAGCTCGCGCGCGATCCCGACAACCAGCAGCGCCTCTTCGACCACGCGCAGAGCGTGTTCTGGGTGGGCGCTATCGCCTATAATCGTGGTCAATACGGCGAGGCCGAGACGCAGTTCCGCGAATACAAGCGTCTTGCCGACCGGCTTATCGCGATCGATCCGAAGAACCCGAAGTGGCAGATGGAGAGCAGCTACGCCTACAGCAATCTCGGCGTCATGTTTAACGCCCAGGGCAGGCACGCCGAAGCCGAGCCGGCCTTTGCCAATGCGATGCGCCTGACTGAAAGCGTTGCCAAAAGCGGCCCCTTCGATGCCGAAAGGCAAGTCGAGCTCGCCATTGCCGTCAACTGGCTCGGGATCGGCAAGCATAGCCTTGGCAAGCTTTCGGAGTCGCTGACCCTGCACCAGCGGGAAATCGCGATCTGCGAAGAGGTGCTACGCCGCGATGCCGCCAATACGATGGCCAAGAACCGACTGTCCGTCGCGTTTCAGTTCCTCGCGCGGATAAAGCTGGAAAGCGGCGATATCGAGGGAGCGATCCGCGCGCACGATCAGGGATTGGCGGTGAATGCCGACCTGCGCCGGATCGAGCCCGCCAATACCGAATGGCAACAGACCGAAGTTGGCGCCCGACTCGACAAGGCGGCGACCCTCGTCAACGCTCGCCGCTTCGAGGAAAGCCGCGCACTGCTCGACGATGCGACCGCGCTGCTTGAGCGGATGATGGCCAAGGACCCCGCGAACACCGAGTGGTCGAGATCGGAACGCCACAAGGCGCTTGTCAACCGCGCTCGCTTGGCACTGGCGAGCGGCAATGCCCGCGAAGCGCGCGCTCTGATCAAACAGGCTACCGCGCTGACCGCAGGCGATGCCGACCAGACTAATCATACCGTATCGCTCCTGCTGACGGGCGATATTGAGGCGCGGCTTGGGGCTGCGGATGCCGCCCGGAGCTCCTGGACGAAAGCGCTGTCAGTCGCGCCAGCCTCGGCAAGCTTGGATGACGAGCGTTTCGCGTTGCTCAAGCGGCTGGGCAGGGCAGCCGAGGCGCGCGAGGTCGCCGCAGCGCTGGACAGGCGGGGCTTCCGTCACCCCGCCTATCTCGCAGAACGTTTGCGCTAGTCCTTCAGCATGAAGCTGGTGGTGCGGGTGCTCTTGGTGCTGAGCACCGGGTCGATGCTGATGAAATACTCGTTGTACTGGCCGGGCAGAACGAAGCCGAACTTGAACGCGTAGGGCGGGCTGCCATCATCGGACTTGTCCTCGATGACCAGATTGAGGTCGTCCTTGCGCTTGAAGGCCATCTTGGCGATGTCGATGGGCGGCAGGGCCTGATACTGGAGCGGCGGACCGTAATTGGTAATCTCGCAGAACCAGCCATAACCGCAGTGCTGTGTCTTGCCCTTACTGTCGGTGTAGGTCGTACCTTCATCGGACTTGGCCCAGCGCGGCGTGTTGTCGCCGGTCAACAGGTTGCCGTTGGCGTCGCGCATGTTGCTGGTGTCCAGCAGCAGGGTGATATCGATATTCTCGTCATATCCCGGCGCGGCCGGCATTTGGGAAATATTGACCGATCCCGAGGTGTCGACCGTGGCTGTACCGGCCGGATCGCTGGCAATTACCGTGAATCCGATCGAACTTGCCTCGATTGTCGGCTTGATGGGATCGATCCAATTAAGCACCGGCGAAACCTTAATGGTGATCGACCTGTCTTTCAGCGAATCCTGTGCCTGAAAGTCTTTTTCCGTCAATGTTGGCATATCATTTCCCCCGTCCCTTGGAGCGATCGACAACGCGCGTGCCCGCAAGGGTCGCCGGACAAGCCGCGCATAGCTGCTGCGATCCGATCGCCGGATGGGTGTCTTGTCGATCTTGCCGGGCGCAACGCGCGTTCCGGCCCATCACGGCCCTTGCTTGCCGGGAAAACCATGCTGCCGGCAGGCATGGCGAATAAATGCGCCGATTTTAGGGGGTTGTAAACCATAAGTGCACGCCCGCTGCCGCGCAGGGAATTGCGCCGCCGCGCGGCTTCGGCCGGAACCAATGCGGCCACCGCTCGCTCCACCCAGGCAGGGGTGGGAAATCGCCCCACTGCGCTCTTTACATCAGTGAACATTTACGGAACAGACCGCTCCCATGAGCCTGACCAAAATCTCCGTCCGCGGTGCGCGCGAGCACAATCTCAAGGGTATCGATATCGATCTGCCGCGCGATGCGCTGATCGTGGTCACTGGCCTTTCGGGCAGCGGCAAGTCGAGCCTCGCCTTCGACACCATCTATGCCGAAGGGCAGCGGCGCTACGTGGAGAGCCTCAGCGCCTATGCGCGCCAGTTCCTCGAGATGATGCAGAAGCCCGATGTCGAGCATATCGACGGGCTGTCCCCTGCGATCAGCATCGAGCAGAAGACCACCAGCCGCAACCCGCGCTCTACGGTCGCGACGGTAACCGAGATCTACGACTATATGCGCCTTCTGTGGGCGCGCGTGGGCACGCCCTATTCGCCCGCCACCGGAGAGCCGATTTCCGCGCAGACAGTCAGCCAGATGGTCGACCGGGTCATGGCCCTGCCCGAAGGCACGCGGCTCTACCTGCTCGCGCCCGTGGTGCGCGGGCGCAAGGGCGAATACCGCAAGGAGCTGGCCGAATGGCAGCGGCAGGGTTTCACCCGCGTGCGGATCGACGGGGAGATCTATCCGATCGAGGAGGCCCCCGCGCTCGACAAGAAGTTCAAGCATGACATCGAGGTGGTGGTTGATCGCATCGCGGTGAAGGACGGGCTGCAAACCCGCCTCGCCGAAAGCTTCGAAACCGCGCTGAAGCTCGCCGAGGGGCTGGCCTATGTCGATCTCGCCGATGGCGTGGTGCCGGGGCGCGAGGACGAAGGGAAGGGCGGGGCAATGAAGGGCGCAGGTCTGCCGCCCAATCGCATCGTCTTCTCCGAAAAGTTCGCCTGTCCGGTCTCCGGCTTCACCATCGAGGAAATCGAGCCGCGGCTGTTCTCGTTCAACGCGCCGCAGGGGGCCTGCCCGGCCTGCGACGGGATCGGCGAGAAGATGCTGTTCGATCCGCAGCTCGTGGTGCCGAACGAGGGGCTGAGCCTGAAGCAGGGGGCGGTGGTGCCCTGGGCCAAGTCCAACCCGCCGTCGCCCTATTACATGCAGGTGCTCGCCAGCCTCGCCAAGGCATACGGCTTCGATCTGACGACCCCGTGGAAAGACCTCGCCCCCGACCAGAAGCTCATCATCCTTCACGGCACAGGCGGGATGCCGGTGCCGCTGACCTTCAAGGACGGCCGCCGCGAATACACCGTCAACAAGGCGTTCGAGGGCGTGATCGGCAACCTCAACCGCCGCTTGATGCAGACCGAAAGCGCGTGGATGCAGGAGGAGCTCGCCAAGTACCAGACCGCGCAGGCCTGCGAGACCTGCGGCGGCAAGCGGCTCAATGAAAAGGCGCTCTCGGTCAAGGTCGCCGGCACCGACATCGCCACGCCCGTCCAGATGAGCGTCGCCGATGCCAAGGCGTGGTTCCTCCGGCTCGACGCGCAGCTCACCCCCCAGCAGAGCCAGATCGCCAAGGCCATCCTGAAAGAGATCAACGAGCGGCTGGGCTTCCTCGACAATGTCGGCCTCGACTACCTAAACCTCGATCGCACCAGCGGCACCCTCAGCGGCGGGGAGAGCCAGCGCATCCGCCTCGCCAGCCAGATCGGCAGCGGGCTGTCAGGCGTGCTCTACGTGCTCGACGAGCCCAGCATCGGCCTCCACCAGCGCGACAACGACCGCCTGCTCGAAACGCTCAAACGCCTGCGCGATCTCGGCAACACGGTGATCGTCGTCGAGCATGACGAGGACGCGATCCGCGCGGCTGACCATATCGTCGATCTCGGCCCCGGCGCGGGCGTGCATGGCGGCGAGGTGGTGGCGCAGGGCACCCTCAAGGACATCCTCAAGGCCAAGGGCAGCCTCACCGCCGATTACCTCACCGGCAAGCGCAAGATCGACGTGCCGACCACCCGCCGCAAGGGCAACGGGCACCACATCGTGGTCAAGAACGCGCGCGCCAACAACCTCAAGGGCGTGACCGCGAAAATCCCGCTCGGCACCTTCACCTGCATCACCGGCGTATCGGGATCGGGCAAATCCTCGCTCACCATCGATACCTTGCAGGCGGGCGCCGCGCGCGTGCTCAACGGGGCGCGGGTGATCGCGGGGGCGCATGACGCGATCACCGGGCTCGAGATGTGCGACAAGGTGATCGAGATCGACCAGTCCCCCATCGGCCGCACCCCGCGCTCCAACCCCGCCACCTACACCGGCGCCTTCACCCAGATCCGCGACTGGTTCGCGGGCCTCCCCGAAAGCCTCGCACGCGGGTACAAGCCGGGGCGCTTCTCCTTCAACGTCAAGGGCGGGCGCTGCGAGAAGTGCCAGGGCGACGGCCTCATCAAGATCGAGATGCACTTCCTCCCCGATGTCTACGTCACCTGCGAGGAATGCCACGGCAAGCGTTACAACCGCGAAACGCTGGAGGTGAAGTTCAAGGGCCACTCGATCGCCGACGTGCTCGACATGACGATCGAGGATGCCGAGGAGTTCTTCAAGGCCGTGCCCTCGATCCGCGAGAAGATGCGGATGCTGAACGAGGTGGGCCTCGGCTACGTCAAGGTCGGCCAGCAGGCGACGACGCTATCGGGCGGCGAGGCGCAGCGCGTGAAGCTCGCCAAGGAACTCGCCCGCCGGTCAACCGGGCAGACGCTCTACATCCTCGACGAGCCGACGACGGGGCTGCATTTCGAGGATGTGAGGAAGCTGCTGGAGGTGCTGCACCGGCTGGTCGATGGCGGGAACTCGGTCGTGGTGATCGAGCACAACCTCGACGTGATCAAGACCGCCGACTGGATCATCGATCTGGGGCCGGAAGGCGGCGTGCGGGGTGGGGAGATTGTGGCGGAGGGTGTGCCGGAGAAGGTCGTGTTGGAGCCGCGGTCGTTTACGGGGCAGTATCTAGCGCCGTTGTTGGGGCGGCGAATGAGATAGGGTTGGGCGGTTCGAAATGGCGAAAAGAGGAAAAGCCGGAAGGCCTAGAAAGCCGAATAAGAAATTGCCACTTAAGAGCCTGCCAAACCTCTATGAGACCGTACAGTCTCCTGAGTTGGGCAAAGAAGAAGATATATTCACCCAATTGGAACTCCTCTGTCGGGAGCCGGGGTACATACATGCCCTATGTGCTCTGGTGTTTCGTGATAACGTGGTTACGTTTGGCGAGACGGTGACGAAGGAAGATTATCAACGGATTTACCACCCTGAGCGACTAATCCGTACAGAGATAACGGTTCTTATCGGTCTTTGGCTTCGCGGGGATCGCAGCATTGAGCACCCCGGAGCTAAAAAGCTGCGAGACATGATGGAGAAGTCTGATCGACTTCTTCACGAGCTTCACGCAGCAATGATAGCACCGACCCATCGCGACTTCATGGCGGCTCTTCAGTCAAGAGCGGCTGGAAACGGTGTGGAAAGCCCGATGGGGTCGGGTTCCGCTATGCGTGAAGCGATCTTCTATGCTGCCGAATCCGCCTTTCCCTACCAGTACACGGATTTCGCGAAAGCTCGATATCGAGAGGATCGTGCATGGCTCATGGAGAATGCCGGGTTTACGATCGACGATGCCGCGACCTTCATTTCAGAATTGATCGATTGGCTCGCCGACACTCTCCAAGGGAACGTTGAAAAACTTAGATCGACTAATCCTAATTATTGGACCTTCATTGATCTTTTCTGCTTCACTATCGAGGATGCTGTGTCGTTCTCATCTCTCGATAAAATTGTGGTTGAAAAAATAATTTATAAATTTTCTGTTCCCGATGATTCAAAGAATGAAAATTATGTTAGTGCATTCGCGAGAAACCAAGCCGCCATATTCCCTTTTATTAGGTTGAATGATGGAAGAATTACGATGTTGCTTGAGTATGTCGGATGCGAAGCTATTTATGCTTCACCCGCTTATTGGATGCGGGAGGATCTAGATTACCTTGCTGTCGCTTCCGAGAATCGTGGGAAATTCGCCGAGTCTGAGGCAGTTCGTCTTCTCGGTCGAGCGTTCCCGGAAGGTAGTATCTTTAGAAACGTTATATTTCGCAAAACAAAAAAGAAGATTGCAGGAGAATTAGACGCCCTTGTTATTCATGGACGACGTGCGTTCATGATTCAGATAAAATCAAAGGGGCTTACGGAAGGAGCTAGAGCAGGTGATGAAATAAAAATATCAAAAGATTTCGAGGAAGCCGTACAAAAATCTTATGATCAGGCGGTATCTTGCGTAAAAGCCGCAAAGTCGGGACTCAATGTTGAAATAGACAGTATTATTGTAGATCGAGACATTTTTAAGAACGTCGATGAATATTATCCAATTTGTATATCTAGTGAAAACTATCCTTCTTTATCTCACCAAGTTTCTCAGTTTTTAAAAACTGAGAATTTTGAAGAATTAATGTCGCCGATTGTTCTAGATATTTTCACGTTGGATGTCATCACGGAATTTCTAAGAACACCTTTGTACGTCTCTGACTACCTTTGTAAAAGGGCGAGACTATTAGATAACATAATAGCCTCTCATGAGCTAAACATTTTCGGGATGCACCTTAAGAATAATTTGCATATTGAAGACAACGTCACACTAATGATGGTGGAGGACGATTTCGTTCTTGAGATCGACATCGCTTTAAATGCGCGAAGAAGAGGCTTGCCCGGCAAAGACACTCCAGCAGGCTTACTCACGCGTGACCTCGACAATCCGCTTGGGCGAATGCTTCAGAAGGTCGATACATCTGAGCGT
Source organism: Porphyrobacter sp. LM 6 (assembly GCF_001720465.1). Taxonomy (NCBI): domain Bacteria; kingdom Pseudomonadati; phylum Pseudomonadota; class Alphaproteobacteria; order Sphingomonadales; family Erythrobacteraceae; genus Porphyrobacter; species Porphyrobacter sp. LM 6. The sequence continues at coordinate 2,317,469 of NZ_CP017113.1, read as the reverse complement.
GCAGATGTTCACCAACTTGGCGAATTTTTGTTGAGCCTAAGTTCTCAAGCGTGGGACAGCGCAAATAAATGGATTGAACGAGCTATTAGAGAGGCTCAAAGGGACTCAAATAATCATGATGTCACAATCCCGTTATCAGACGGGAACGTGGGATTAACGGTTCATTGTAACAACCTTTCAGATGATGACGCTTTTAGGAAGCTCGTAAATCACGTAGAGATGCGTAAATACATACATAAGGCGGGCAGATGGTTTGGCGTCTGCATGGATCCCAGTTCATCCCAAGTCAGATTTGCGCTTGGTCGTCTAGGAAAGTGGAAATTTGATCCGACATTGGATGATGAAGCAAAATCTCTGAAGGTCAGGTCAGTTCCTCGTTGGGTCGGCCCGGGCAATGAGCGCATGAAGGCAGGAAGAAATTCGCCCTGCCCCTGCGGTAGCGGAATAAAGTACAAGCGGTGCTGCCTTCGATCTGATTGATCCTTTCCTACACCCCCGCACCCCCTCTACCCTCGCGCGCAGGCGTCAGCCCTCAGCTCACCCGCGCGGCGCATCCTCCCCGCGCTGACCAGCATCCGCTGACGCCGTTTCGTCCCTCTCGCCTCGCAAGGGAGCGCGCGCATGGCTTTCACTCCCCCATCCCGTCCGAATTCCCGTCCGAACACCCGTCCGCTCAAGGCAGCGGCGGAGTCTCGGGATCCGGCGGGCTGCGCCTTCGTCGCGGGGTGGCTGGAGCGGGTCCGCGACGGGCGGATTGAAACGCAGGGGGGCATGTCCGACGAGGCGCGCGAGGCGATCCTCGCCAATGAGCGGGTGATGTTCGGGCGGCAGCGCACGATCCTCGACTGAGCGCGGCGGAAGTGATCCCGCTTGTCCGTTCCCCGGCAAGGGGTTAGCCTCGCGCCTCCACGATGATCGGGGAGGGTGATGCGATGCAGGTTGAGCGCAGGACAATCGCCGGGCTGGGCGCAATGCTGGGGGCCGTGCTGATGCTGGGCGGGTGCGGGCCGCAGACCCCGGAAGAGGTGCGCGCGGCGGCGATCGGCAAGTGCGAGCGGCAGTTCGGCCAGATGGCGCCCGATCCCTCGGCCGGCACGCAGCTGTGCGCCTGCCTCGTCGACAGGCTGGCGGCAGAGGGGCTCGAAATCACAGACATGATGGGCGGCGACAGATCGCAGGTGGAAGGCATCGCGCGCAGCTGTGCGGGCGCGGCGGGCGTTTCGCTGCCGACCGGTTGAGCCGCGTGATGATCGCAAGCGGGCAGGGGGCGCAGGGGTGAGCATGCCGGAGGAGCCGTCCCCCAACGCGCCGCCGCCGGACGACGTGCCGATCTGGGCGCAGCCTGATCCCTGGCGCGACGAACACGGCGAACTGCCCATCGATGAAGTGCATCACCGCGCCCGGGTGGACGCGGCGATCGAGACCATTCGCGATGGTTGGCCGATGCTGATCATTCCGGCGGCGCTGGTGATGCTGCTGCTCTCGCTGCTGGTCGGCGATGTGGTGTGGAAGCTGATCTGGGTGTTTCCGTTCCTCTATATGCTCGCGATCGTGGCGACGCCGCTGGTGGCGCGGCTGCGGAAAGGCGGGGAGCTGCGTCTGCCGGGGGCCGATGCGTTGACGGGGCCGGACAAGCGCAAGACGCTGGCGGCGGCACTCGGGCTCTCGGCGCTCTTGGCGGCCTATGCGGTCTATGGGGGTGTCTGGGAGTATCAGCTGCGCGAATGGCTCAAGGCGATGCTGGCGGGGGCGTGGTGAGCGCGGGCGGGTTTTCCTACGGCGCGGGTGGCTGGTAGGGCTGAAAGGGCGGCGCGGCAGGGGTGAGGACACACTGCCGATGTTCCGGCAAGCGTGGAACATTCGGAAGCGCGTGAATTCAGCGGGTTAAGCGTGGAACATTCCCCGCTAGCGCCGGTTCAGGCCGCTTTAGACCCCTGCCAGACCCCCCTCTAGACCCCCCTTAGACCTGCGCTAGACCCCCCTCAGGCTGGCCCCAGGCCCGCTCACTCGGCCGGAAGCGCTTCAAACGGGGGAAGGGCATCCGCCGCCGCCATAGGCGCCGCGCGCGCCACCGGAACTTCGCTCAGGCTCCATCCGCCGGCCAGGAAGCTGCGCCGCTCCAACCCGCCATCCTCGCCCTCGGGAAAGACATTGATCGCGGCAAAGCAATCTGGGACCATCAGCGCGATGTCGCACTGGAGGGGCAGGGCGGACAGGTCGATGCGGTAGCGCCAGTGATCCTCCGCCACCGCCTCGCGCTGGAGGGGGAGGGGATCGAAGCTGCGGGCATCATGCGCGGTGATATCGGCAAAGGTGATGCCGTTGATCACCATCACCTCGAAGGCGAGTGTCGTCTGCCCCGCGCCGCGCCGGACCGCGATATCGCTGCGGCGCGAGGGGCCGGCCCAGTTGCCCGTGCCAAGCGTCGTCGGCTCGGCCGGATACCACCCCCGCCGCAGCCACACACCGCCCGCATTGTCGGAGAAGACGCGGCTGGCATTGGCGGGATAGCTCCACGGCACAGCGCGCTCGCACATGTCCTCGGCCCAGGCAGCGAACTGGCTGTGGGCGTATTGGTGGAGCATGTTGTCGAGCGCGAACAGCGCCGGGCGCGCACGGATTGCGGCCTCGAGCGCAGCCAGATCGAGGTCGTCATCGGGAGCATGGTTGGTGGCATAGTCGCGCTCGGCCACGCAGCGGCCGGTCTCGCTCTCCCACAGCGGCACGAAGGCGTCGATCCGCTCCGTCGGCACGAGCCAGCGGATCCGTTCGAGCACCTGCGGCAGGCGGCGCAGCACCCAGGGCCAGTAGTCGCGGCGCTGCTCCTCGATCGCGAGCGGGAAGAAGGCCGAGAGCAGGTAGCGGGTCTGGAAATCGGCAAAGAAGTCGCCGAAATGATCGAAGAACGTACCGGCATCGAGCTCGCGCGCGGCGCGGCTCAGGCGGCGGTGCGGCTCGCGCCGGATGTGGCGGAAGTTCGACATGATCTGCGCCACCGGATCGCGTACCGTGACCAGCAGATCGGGGATCGCGCGGCCCTGAAGCAGTTCGCCGGTGACATGCGCCTCGACGAAATCATGCGCGGCAAGGCAGGCGTCGAAGGCCATCCCGTCATCGGGATAACTGAACTGATCGACCTGCAGATGGGACCGCCCCGGCGGGTAGGCCGAGGCAAGCCGGCGGGCGAGGGTCTGGCCGCCGGTCTTGGGAATGTGCAGATAGAACATGGCGTCTCCGTCCACCCAGGGGCCTGTCTCCGGAGGTCGGATATGACCGCACGGTGACCGGGGGGCAATTGAGGGTTAACCCTATGGGTGGTTAGCAATCCGCTATGCCCACCCAAGGGGTTAACGCGCGGTGGCGGTTAACCCTTCGCGCCGCCGCTCGGCAAATGCCACTGCGGCAAAGGTCGCCGCGCCCGCCGCGATCATCCACAGGAACGCCCCCGGCACACCGAGCCCGTAGTCGAGCACGCCAAGCACCCCGACCTGCACCACGATCGCGGCCAGCGCCGCGCGGCTCGAGCGCGACCACCCGGTCAGTCCGACGATGATCGGCACCGCCAGCACGGCCGCAATCGCGCCGGCATCGAGCACAAGGTTCCTGAGGCTTTCCCCTTGCGCGGCCAGCACGGCCGCCACTGCGGCAGCACAGATCGTCGAGCCGCGCGCCGCACGCAGCATCGCCAGCGGCGAGGCGTTCGGGGCGAGGCGGCGATACCCGCTTTCGGTCATCACCGCCGACACGGCCAGCAGCGCGGAATCGACCGACGACAGGATCGCCGAGACCAGCGCGCCGGTGAAGATGATGCTCAGCCACGAAGGGAACAGCGCATTGGCGAGGCTCGGCAGATAGGCCTCGTCCGCACCCAGCGTGACTCCGAGCGTGGGGGCAAGCTGCGGCCCGAACAGGCCGAGGCTGACCGGCACGAGGCCCGCTGCAAGATAGATCGCTGCGCCCAGCAAGGCACCGCGCCGCGCCACCTCGGGCGATTTCGCCGCGAGCGTGCGCGACAGCGCTTCCTGGCTCACCATCGTTCCGGCAATCGGGATCAGCCACAACTCCACCCGGTCGATCCAGCTCTCGCCTGGCGCGGTAAAGGTCCAGATCGTGGGCGGAGCGGCGTCCCACATCGGCCCGAACCCGCCCGCAGCATTCACCATCAGCGCGAACAGGATGATGATCGCCACGATGATGATCGCGCCCTGCACGATATCGGTCACCACGTCGCCCGCCAGCCCGCCGAACAGGGTATAGGTCATCACCAGCAGCGTCGCGCCGATCAGCCCGGTGGTGAAATCGACCCCCGATGCTCCGGCAATGATCGTGGCAAAGGCGAACAGCTGCGCGGCCGACCAGGTGGTGGCGCTGAGCGCAATGACGATGGCGGCGATCCCCTCGGTGCGCGGGCCGAACCGGTCGCGCAGAAAATCGGCGATGGTGATGAAACCCCCTGAGCGCAGGCGGTGGGCGAAATAGAGTGCGATCGCGAGGATGCCGACGGCGTAGGCGAAGGGCTCGGCCCGCGCGCCCGCCAGCCCGTCGCGCGCCACTTCGCCCGAGGTCGCGATCAGGCTTTCGGACGCGAACCACGTGGCGAACAGCGACATCCCGACCGCAAAGGTGCCGAGGCTGCGTCCGGCCACAAGGTAATCGGCATCGGACTTCGCGCCGCGACCGGCCCACACCGCAAGGGCAATCTGGACCGCGACATAAAGCAGGATCAGTGTAAGCGTGATGGCCGTATTCCCCTTACGACCCGCCGGGAGAGGCTCCGGCGCGGTATGCGAAGCGCGACGGTCTAACCGCGCTTACGCTGGGTGCAAGTCCTGTTGCATCTTCTGCGCCGACAGATGCGTAGCTGCTGGCGGACGGGCTGGAACGAAAGGAATGCCATCAATGTCCTATGCCCATATGTCGCCCTTCGGTCTGCGCCGCATCTCGGCCGGATTTGCCGCGATCGCCGCGACCGCGCTGCTTGCGGTTTCGGCCCATGCCACGATCAATTCGAACCTCCAGATCGAGGCCGGACAGACCTTTGAACTGGGCGGCGGGCAGGAAGGGGGCTTCACTGTCACCGGACGCAACACAGGGCCGGTCGCGGTGGTCGTGCTGGGGAAGGGCGAGGGCGCGACAAGCGCGGTGCTGCGCGGCACTGTGGCCCCCGGCGGCGAAGTCAACGCCAGCTTCGGGCCGGGCGAGATGGCGCTGCTGCGCAATACCTCGGACCGCACCATGGCGCGGCTCAAGCTCAAGATTACGGGGGATACCTCGTCGCTCGGGATGACCTATTCGGCCAACCCCTGAACGCGCCGATCAGTCTTCGATCAGGGCAAGTTCGACCGTGGCGTGGCCGCGAGCGACCATGCCGAGCTGGTCGGCGGCTGCGCGGCTGACATCGATCAGGCGGCCCTTGGTGAAGGGCCCGCGATCATTGATCCGCACGATCACGCTGGCGCCGGTCGAGGGATTGGTGACGCGCACGCGGCTGCCGAAGGGCAGGGTGCGGTGCGCGGCTGTCATGTCGTTGTTGTCGAAGGCTTCGCCGCTGGCGGTGCGGCGGCCGTGGAACTTGGCGGCGTAATAGGAGGCGCTACCGCGGCCGATCACGGTTTCCTGCGGCGCCGAAGGAGCTTCCTCGGCCTGTGAGGCGGGCGCGGTGACTTCGGTGGTGAGGGGAACCGGCACAAGCTCGATCACGGCGGCGCTGGTGGCGGTGTCGGCCGCATTGGCACCCGGATCAGACGCCAGCGCCGAGGAGGCTCCCATCGGCGCAAGGCCGAGCAGGGCGGCAACCATCGCCGTCTGCATTTTGCGGCCTAGCTGGCCCTTGATCTGCGTTCCCGTCCGCATGGCGGCGCGGATAGATCGGGGGCTGCGCAAAAGGCAAATCGCGGGCGCGGTTCATCGCCGGAAGGGTTCGATTGGGCCGCGAGTCGAGCCGGAATCGCGGTGAAGTGTTGCTTAGGGTGAGCGAGCTGAGAGCCAAAAAGGGCCGGTCCGGGGGCGCAGCGACTCGGCTGAGCCGCGAATTCGGACCGCTTGGGGGCCGGTAAAACAGTCGCATAGACCACAATGCAAATGGGGCCGGCATCGCTGCCGACCCCACTCTCACCGGCGTGTGGACACCCCTCGCTCTGCAATCTTCCGGCGAACCTTCCGATGTGCCTGCTCCGGGGCATACTTGGCGCCCGATGTCTGGCCCCGATGCGTTCGGTCTTGCGACTTCCCGCTCCGGGATTCGTCACCGGCGCTCGCGCCGGCATCCGGCTTTCGCTCCTGCCCTGCCGCGTTCCGCTCTCGCCCGAAGGCTCCGCATTCCGCTGCCATGCGCATTCGCTTGGCCGAGACCGCGTTCCTTTACCGATCCGTTATGCTGCGTTTCCGGCTTGCGCCTTCTTCGCTTCATCCGGTCTTCGGCCAGGTTCTTGGCCTGTCCGGTTCCACCGCGTCGCTCCCGTCTCAAACGATCCGGCTTGCGTTTGGCCGAAGCCTCCCTCATGCCGTCTCTCGATAGGCGCGTGGACAGATGTCACCGCCATCCTTGGGATCAAAACCCCGGTAACTTCAAGGCCTTGCGGCTTTCCGTTCCGGTTGCTCCGTGTCCCGAAGACAAGTTGAAAGTGCGCCTGAATCGGCGTTCTGACAACATCCGCACCGGCGACTTTTCCACTTCGGGCGATTTGCCCTGTGGACACGAGTGGATAACTCAACGCCTCGTCGCATTTGTCGCGAAACGATCGGCATGGCGGGAACGAAACCGCCTTCAGACTGTCACGTTACAGGGGCCAAGCCGCTGCGGACAGCGCAGCGACTCGCTTTTCAACACCCAGAAGACGGCAAATCAGGCGTCGCGGTTGCGGCGCGAGAGCAGGCGCAGGCGCAGGCCATTGAGCTTGATGAAGCCTTCCGCGTCCTTCTGGTCATAGGCCCCGGCGTCATCCTCGAAGGTGACGTGGGCTTCGGAATAGAGCGAGAAAGGCGACTTGCGCCCGACCACGCTGGCGAGGCCCTTGTAGAGCTTCAGCCGCACCGTGCCGGTGACCTTGTCCTGGCTGTGGTCGATCGCGGCCTGGAGCATCTCGCGTTCGGGGCTGAACCAGAAGCCGTTGTAGATGAGCTCGGCATAGCGCGGCATGAGCTCGTCCTTGAGGTGCCCCGCGCCGCGATCGAGCGTGATCTGCTCGATCCCGCGGTGGGCGCGGGCGTAGATTTCGCCGCCGGGGGTTTCGTACATCCCGCGGCTCTTCATGCCGACGAAGCGGTTCTCGACGAGATCGAGGCGACCGATGCCGTGCTTGCGACCGAGTTCGTTAAGCGCGGCGAGCAGGGTGGCAGGGCTCATGGCCTCGCCGTTAAGCGCCACGCCGTCACCCTTTTCGAAATCGACGGTGATGTATTCCGGCGTATCGGGCGCGTCCTCGGGATTGACGGTGCGCGAATAGACATAGTCCGGGGTCTCCTGCCACGGATCTTCCAGCACCTTGCCCTCCGAGGAGGTGTGGAGGAGGTTCGCATCGGTCGAGAACGGGCTATCGCCGCGCTTGTCCTTGGGCACCTGGATCTGGTGGGCTTCGGCCCAGGCGATCAGCGCGGTGCGACTGGTCAGATCCCATTCGCGCCACGGGGCGATCACCTTGATGTCGGGATCGAGCGCATAGGCGGAAAGCTCGAAGCGCACCTGATCATTGCCCTTGCCGGTCGCGCCGTGGGCGATGAAATCGGCGCCGGTCTGGTGCGCGATCTCGACAAGGCGCTTGGAAATCAGCGGCCGCGCGATCGAGGTGCCGAGCAGATAGTCGCCTTCATAGCGGGCATTGGCGCGCATCATCGGGAACACGAAATCGCGCACGAATTCCTCGCGCAGGTCTTCGATGAAAATGTGATTGTCGGGGATGCCCATCGCCTTCGCCTTGGCGCGCGCAGGTTCGATTTCCTCGCCTTGCCCCAGATCGGCGGTGAAGGTGACCACCTCCAGCCCGCGTTCCACGCTCAGCCACTTGGCGATGACGCTGGTATCGAGACCGCCCGAATAGGCGAGGACGACTTTCTGGGGCTGGGCCATGAACGGGTTCCTTGGGAATGGGTGCGCCGCGCCCCTATCAGCGCGCGCGGGCGGGGGCAATCGGCCTTTCGCGACTGGGGATGGGGCGCACGCAAGCCATCGTCCCTTGAGGATTTGGTGCTAAACCTCTGTCCGGTGGCGCAATTCCGCCGGGCGTGAGGGATCATATGCTGACAATGTGGAGCAAGGCGCGCGAGCTGGCGGAGCTGACCCCGCCGACACGCAACCGCTGGGTCGATTTCCTGCGCGCGGTCTCGATCCTTGCGGTCATCGTCGGACACTGGCTGATGGCCGGCCTCTACGTCGATGCCGCGGGCGAGCTGCGGCGCGGTGACCTGCTCTCGATTTCGCAATGGGCGCACTGGTTAACCTGGGGCTTTCAGGTGATGCCGGTGTTCTTTCTCGTCGGCGGCTATGCCAACCAGGTGAGCTGGACCGCGACCACCGCCAAGGCCGCGCCCGATCAGGCGGGTGTCTATCGCGACTGGCTGGCAAGCCGGGTGCAGCGCCTGATCACGCCGACCTTCCCGGTGCTGCTGGTGTGGGCGGCGCTGGCTGTGGCGCTGACGCAGCTGGGTCTGCCGCGCGAGCAGATCCGCATGGCGACGCAGGCGGCGCTGATCCCCGTCTGGTTCCTTGCGGTCTATCTGCTGGTCACTGCCTTCACCCCGATCGCCCACCGGCTGTGGGAGCGGCTGGGCTGGGGCAGCGTAGCGATGTTCGTGCCCTTGGCGATGCTGACCGACTGGCTGACCTTCAGCGCCAAGGTTCCGTGGGTCAATTTCACCAACTTCCTGTGGGTGTTCCTTGCGATCCACCAGCTCGGTTTTGCGTGGCGGGCGGGCAAGTTTGACAAGACGTGGTTCCCGTGGGGGTGGTTCGCCGTCTGGCTGGCGATCCTCGTGAAGATTACGGCTTTCGGCTTCTACCCGGTGTCGATGGTTTCGGCGCCGGAAGGGTTTTCCAACTCGCTCCCGCCGACGCTGGCGCTGCTCGCGCTGGGCGCGACGCAGATCGGGCTGGTGCTGGCGCTGGAGCAGGCCGGGCGGCGGATGCTGGAAAGCGTACGCCTGTGGACCTGGACGGTGCTGATGAACGGCATGATCATGACCATCTTCCTGTGGCACCTCACTGCCTTCGTGCTGGTGATGACGGGCGATTACCTGTTGCTGGGCGGCTGGGGCCTTGCCCCTGTGCCGGGGACCACCGAATGGTGGATCACGCGTCCGATCTGGATCGCCGTCTATATTGTCGCGCTGTTCCCCATGATCGGCATCTTTGCGCGGCATGAGAGGAGCTTCGGACCGGTTCGCGGCGGACGCACCGTGCCGCGTCTGCGGGCGGTACTGGGCGTGCTGGCGATCTGCGCGGGACTGGGCGCGACCGCCGGGCTGACGATTGCGAGCCCCGATTCGATAACGGGCGTTCGCTGGTGGGTGGTGGCGCTGCCGCTGGTGGGTGCGGCGCTGATGGGCTTCGGCCCGGTCTACCGCCCGCGCCAGCGCCCCGGCGCGCACGAGATGGGTTAGGCCCCGATCAGATAGTCGCGTGTGATCGGCACCGCATGGCGGCTGCGGATGTACTGGATCTGGTAATTGCACATCCCGCCGTTCTCGAAGACGGTGGCGGCGCCGGCGAGGTAGAAGGTCCACATCCGGAAAAACTTCTCGTCGAACAGCGCGATGATCGCCTCGCGGTGGGTCATGCAGTTGGCGTACCAAGCGCGGATCGTCTTGGCGTAGTGCAGCCGCAGCGTTTCGACATCGGCGGCAATCAGGCGGAATTTCTCCGAGGCTGCCAGCGTCTCGGATAGCGCAGGGATGTAGCCGCCGGGGAAGATGTATTTGCGGGTGAAGGCGTCGGTGGTGCCGGGCCCGCCGAAGCGGCCGATGGTGTGGAGCAGCATCACCCCGTCGTCCGCCAGCATTTTGGCGCAGGCCTCGAAGAAGGTTTCGAACTGCGCGCGCCCGACGTGTTCGAACATGCCAACGGATACGATCCGGTCAAACTTTGCGCCGCCCGCCGCGGTATCGCGGTAATCCTCGAGCAGGATCGTCACCTTGTCGGCCACGCCTGCCGCGCGCACCCGCTCGCGGGCGAGGGTGGCCTGTTCTTCGGACAGTGTGATGCCGGTGACGTGGACATCGTGATGCTTGGCAAGGTGGATCGCCATGCCGCCCCAACCGCAGCCGATATCGAGCACCTGCTGACCCGCCGTGAGCGCCAGCTTCCTGGCGATATGCGCCAGCTTGGCACCCTGCGCCTCGCCCAGCGTGGTCACGCCATCGGCCCAATAGGCGCAGGAATACTGCCAGTGCTCGGCGTCGAGCATCAGCGCATAGAGCGTGTTGCCGATGTCATAGTGGTGCGCGACGTTCTTCTTCGAACCCACGCGGTTGTTGATCTGCTCGGCGGCGAAGCTGGCGCGGTTGATCAGGCGCTTCAATGTGCTCGGCGTGCCGATGTCGCCACCCTTGTCCCAAGGGTTGTTGGCGCGCAGCAGGCTGACGAGATCCATCACGTCGCCCTCTTCGATCAGCAGCCGCCCGTCTATGAACGCTTCGGCCGCGCCGAGGCGGGGATCGAGGATGATGTCGCGCGGCACGCGGTCGTCGGTGAAGCGCATCACGACCTCGGGAAAGCCGGGGGCGGAGGTGCCATAGGTGCTGTGGCTGCCATCGGCGAATACCACGCCGAGGCGGCCTTGCCGCACCCCGCGGGCAAGAAAGCGATCGAGGAGGGCCTTGCTCATGCGTCTCCTTTCGTGGTTTTCTTGGCTCAGGTTACCCGCTGCCTGCGGTTTGGCAAGGTGGCCGGATTGCCAAGGAGGCCAATGATGGCGGAGCCGAAAACCACGATCACCGATGTTGCGGTCGAAACGTTCCTCGCTTCGGTCGAACCGCCTGCCAAGCGCGAGGAGGCACGCGTGATTGATGCGCTGTTCCGCCGCGTGACGGGCGCGCAGCCGAAGATGTGGGGGCCGAGCATCATCGGCTACGGCGAATACCGCACCACCTATGAAAGCGGGCGCGATGTGCATTGGATGCGCGCCGGCTTCAGCCCGCGCAAGGCCAAGCACTCGCTCTACTTCATGGGCGGCTATTGCGATCCTGCGACGGGCTCCGGGCGCGATGACAAGCTGACGCGGCTGGGCAAGTACAGCACAGGCAAGAGCTGCCTTTACGTCAACAAGCTCGCCGACATCGATCTGGCGGTGCTGGAAGACATCATCGCGGCCGACTGGCAGACGATGAACCGGCTCTATCCCGAGGGCTAGACCCCGGCATACCACTGGTAGCCGGCGTAATCCTCCCAGAAGCCGCCGCCGCCCTGGCCGATCTGGTCGAAGCTCGTCACCGCCTCGATCGCCTCGACATACTTGGCCTGCTTGTAACCGAGTTGCCGTTCGATCCGCATCCTGAGCGGCGCGCCGTTCTTTTCGGGCAGGGGTTCGCCGTTCAGCGAATGGGCGATGATGGTCTGCGGGTGATAGGCATCGACCATGTCGATGCTCTCGTAATAGGGCTTGTCGCGATAAGTGTCGGCGCAGCGGAAGACGATGAAGTTGGCCTCTTTGCGCACCTTGGCTGCATCGAGCAGTGCGGCCAGCTGCGGCCCCGTCCACTCGCCGATCGCGCTCCAGCCTTCGACGCAATCGTGGCGGGTGATCTGGGTGCGCTGCGGCAGGGCGCGGATGTCGGCGAGGCTGAGGCTCAAGGGCTGATCGACCAGCCCGCGCACCTCGAGCCGCCAGTCGGGAAAGCCCCTGGCGAGCTGGTCCTGATAGGCGGCGCCTTCGACCGTTACCGAGCCATTGCCGCGGAAGGTCGGCGAGCGTTCGGCGCGGGTATATTCGGGCGCGAGGCCCTGCTTGCCCGCCAGCGCGCGGTGGACGGCGCGGTGGCCGTCCTCGGCGGCTTTGAACAGGGCTTGGGTGGTTTCGCTCTCGTTGATCTTTGAGCAGGCGGAGGCGCCCAACGCGGCCATTCCGGCAAGCAGCGAACGGCGGGGCAGATCAACCATGGGCGGGTGCTCCCTCTTCGGTGGCAGGGTCGGGTTCGGGCAGGGGCGGGGCAGGGGCAGCTTCGGCCTCGCGTGTGCCGCCGGTGAACATCTCGAGGATCAACCGCCAGTCGGACACGGCCAGCACGATGTGGATGACGAAGAACGCGAAGATCGCCCAAGCGGCAAGGAAGTGGAGCGAGCGCGCGCTCTGGCGCCCCCCGAACAGGTCAAGCAGCCACGGCGCCGCGGCCTGAAAGCCGGGGCTGATCGCAAGGCCGGTGAACAGCATCAGCGGCAAGAGCACGCCGAACACGCCGCCATAGAGAATCTTCTGCACCGAATTATAGCCGTGGGTATGACCTCCCGGCCCCGAATGGGCCTTGATCGAAGCGATCACCGCGCCTGGGGTCCAGTCCTTCGGCGCCGTCATCAGATCGCGGCGGAAGTGGCCATTGATCAGCATCGCCGCCCAGATGAAAACCACCCCGATCCCGAAGGGCCAGGCGGCGGTGATGTGCCAGTCGCGCGCCATTGCGAGGTTGTAATGCTGCGGGATTGTCGCCCAGCCGGGAAACTTGATGACGGAGAGCCACGCGTCCTTGGGATCGAAGCCATAGTCACCCCAGTAGAGGTGGCGGTGCGCGTTCGAGATGTTGAGCCCGGTCATGAACAACACGATGATCGCGCCCGCGTTCACCCAGTGCCATAGCCGTGTCGAAAGCGCGTGCTTCTTTGCCATCCGTAGCTCCCCTCAGGCCCCTTCGCGTGCCAGCCAGATCACGTCGCGCGGCTGATCGAGCAGGTGCTGGCCGCTGTCGATGAACAGGCTCTGCCCGCTGGCGAGCGATCCGCCGGCAAGGAACAGCGCGGCAGCGGCGATTTCGTCCGCGCCGGTCTTGCGGCCGAGCAGGTTCATGCGGTGCGAAATGTCGGTTTCGTCTTCGCGCTGGTCATGGCTTGCGAGAATGGCGCCCGGCGCGATGCCGTAGACCCGGTCTTGCGGTGACGTCGCGCCCTTGGCCAGCATCCCGATGGTCGCGGCCAGCGCGTGTTTAGACATGGTGTAGCTGAAGAAATCGGGGTTCGTGTTCTCGATCTTCATGTCGGTGATCTGGATCACCGTGCGCGTGGCCAAGCTCGCCGCATGGGCGAGGTAGACTTGGCTCATCCGGGCCGGGGCGAGAGCATTGACCTGCATTGCCTCGCGGTTCGTTGCCGGATCGAGTTCGGTTACACTGTCGTAATCAAAAACCGACGCCGAGTTGACCAGACAGCGCCAGTCTGGAAGCCGCGCGGCGAGGGCCGTAATCGCGGCCACGGCGGCTTCATCGTCGTGCAGATCGAACCCGATGGTTTCAGCCGAAGGCAGGCGCGCGGCAAGCTCGTCCGCCAGGGTCGAGGATGATCGGTAGTGGATCACCACGTGCCAGCCTGCTGCGGCAAAGCGCTGGACGATGGCGGCTCCGATACGCGTCGCCCCGCCGGTAACGAGCACGGCGGGGCGGTTCATGCGGGCAGTCCGGTCATGTTGGTCATGACAGGAGCGCTAACAGTGCGGGCGGCGCGCTTCAATCGGGGAGCTGTAGCAACAGCGCGCCGCCCGCTTGTGTGGCTTAACGGCAGCGCAGCTCGCCGCGGTCGATTTCGCGGCCCAGCAGGCCGCCGCCGATCGCCCCGAGCAGAGTGCCGGCCGAACGGTCGCCACGGGTATCGATCGCGCGACCGACAAGTGCGCCGACACCGGCACCGATCACCAGACCGGTGGTGCCGTTGTCGCGGCGGCAGTAGTAGCGGTCGCCATCGCGCCAGATGCGATCGTCGCGGTCAAGGCGGCGCGGTTCGATGTAGAAGCCGCGATCATCATAGATCCGCGCCTGCTTTGCGCGCTTGCCCCAGGCAGGTGCATGCGGCGGAGGGTCGGCCTGCGCGGGCGCTGCCATCGGCAGCGTCATGGCACCGGCGGCGAGGATAATGGCAATCTTCTTCATGAGTCGTACTCTCGTTGCGGTGTGGCTCTAGCGTCCACTTTCCTTGTTTAAGGGCGAGTTAACAGCGCCCAGCGGCAGGGCGGGCATCGGTCGAGCCGGATGCCCGCCGCGCCAAGACGTTAGCGGCAGCGCACATCGCCGCGATCGATCTCGCGGCCGAGCAGACCGCCACCCACCGCGCCGAGCACCGTGCCCAGCGTGCGGTCACCGCGGCGGTCGACTTCGCGGCCGAGCAGCGCGCCGACCCCGGCGCCGATCAGTAGACCGGTCGTGCCGTCGTCGCGGCGGCAGCGCCAGCGGCCGTCATTGCCGCGCCAGTAGCGATCGCGGCGGCTATCCCAGCGGCGGCCGTCATCCCAGTCGCGGTCGCGGTCGCGCCAGCGGCGACGGTCGCGGCGGTCGCGCCAATCGTCATCATCATCGTCCCAGTCGTCGCGGCCATAGGCGGCAACCTGACCGAAAGGCAGGACGCTATCGTGATATTCAGCGAACATGGGCGAAGGCGCGGCGGGCAGTTCGGCGGCCTGTGCCGGAGCGGCAAAGGCAGCCAGCGAACCGGCGGCGGCGATGAGGGCGAGGTGCTTCATGGCTCGTTTCCTTGTGGCGGCTCCCCGATGGAGCACAACCTGTTTCGTTCATCTAACTGGAACGCGGGATGAATGATGTTGTCAGGAAACAGCAGGATTTGTTCAGGTTGGGGGATTGCAAGGTGAACCGTTGCTCAACCGCGACGGGCTGCGGCCTTTTCGCGCAGACGCGGGGTGAGGGTGGCGAGCGCCGCCAGTTCGGCGAATTCTGCCGGGGTCGCCTTGCCGCCGATGATGGCATGAAACACCCGCGCGACGCTCCATTCGGTGGCACCAAGCGCCATCCGTTCGAGCGAGTCGCCTGCGGCAACCTCGCCCTCTTCGATCACGCGGAAGTACCAGCCGCAGCACCCGCTCTCGATGATCCGGGCGACCATCCCCTTGTGGCTGAAGCGGTGTTCGATCTTCCAGCACGGTTGGCGCGGCTGGCTGATCTCGATCAGCGCGGTTCCAAGGCGGAAGCGGTCGCCGATGTGGACCATGTCTTCGGTGAGGCCGCTGACGGCGAGGTTCGATCCGAAACCGCCCGGTTCTTCCAGCGCGGGATGATCGCCGATCACCTCGCGCCACCACGCATGGTGATCGAGCGGGTATAGGTGCAGCGCCATCTCCGGCCCGCCATGCACGCGGCGATCGGCCTGTTCGTCGGGCGCGAGTCCCTCGCTGAGGACCTGCACAGCACCCTCGCGCGGGCGCTTGGCAATCGCGCTCAGTTCCGCGCCGTTGAAGGGGCGCGCGGTGCCGGTGCAGACGGCTTCGATGGTCCAGTGGCTCATACTTTCCTCACGATGAGGTCAATCCAGTCGCGTTCGACATTGTCGAACCCGCCGGCCTGATAGCAGCGGGTCTCGACGATCTGCCAGCCGGGGATCGCGTCATATTGTGCGGCGAGCCATCCGGCATCGGGAAAGTTGTAGAACCGGCCAAGGGCATCGCGCCCCTCTGCCTCGCCAAGCTTGTAGCTGGCGAAGTGCCATCCGCCGGGCACGAGCGCGCGGTGGATACGGGCGAGGACGTCGGGGAGCGCTTCCCTGGGGCAGTGCAACAGGCTCGCGTGCGCCCAGATGCCGTCATAGGCATCTGCTGCATCCAGTTCATCGAACGCCATCACGCGCGCGCCGACACCCCAGCGCTCGTTGGCTTTGGCGACCATCGCGGGGGTGGCATCGGTGGCATCGACGCTAAACCCGCGCGCCTTGGCACGATGCGAATCCTGCCCGCCGCCGCAGCCCAGTTCGAGCACGCGCCCGCCGGGCGGCAGGAGGTCGAGGAACGGGTCAAGCTGGTAGGAGTGCGCCTGCCCGAACTTCAGCACATAATGCGGCGCGCGGGCCTGATAGAAGGCGATGGTGTCGGGATCGGCGCTCACGCGCCCTGAGCCGCCGCAGCAGCGGCTTCTCGGTCGCGCTGGGCGCGGGACTTCTTTTCCGCCGCGGTCTTGAGCTGGCCGCAAGCCGCGTCGATGTCGCGCCCGCGCGGGGTGCGAACCGGAGCGGAGAAGCCGCCTTCGAACACGATTTCTGAAAAGCGCCGGATGCGTTCCGGGGCCGAAGTCTCGTAGCCTGCGCCCGGCCAGGGGTTGAACGGGATCAGGTTGACCTTGGCAGGGAGGTTGTATTCGCGCAGCAGGCGGACAAGCTCGCGCGCGTCATCGTCGCTGTCGTTCTTGTCCTTGATCATCACATATTCGAAGGTGATGCGGCGCGCGTTGGACGCGCCCGGATAATCGGCGCAGGCCTGCAGCAGATCGTCGATGCCGTACTTCTTGTTGAGCGGCACCAGCTCGTCGCGCACTTCCTTGCGCACGCCGTGAAGCGAGACCGCGAGGTTCACCCCGATTTCCTCGCCGCAGCGCTCCATCATCGGAATGACGCCGCTGGTCGAGAGCGTGATGCGGCGCTTGGAGAGGGCAAGGCCATCGCCATCCATCACCAGCTTCAGCGCGTCGCGCACGTGATCGAAATTGTAGAGCGGCTCGCCCATGCCCATCATCACGATGTTGGTGAGCAGGCGGCCATCGGCGGTGTAGTGGCCCGCCTCGTCATCCTCGTCGATCACGTCGGCATCGCTCACCATCGTCCCGCGCGGCCATTCGCCCAGCGCGTCGCGCGCGAGCATCACCTGCCCGACGATCTCGCCGGGGGTAAGGTTGCGCACCAGCTTCATCGTGCCGGTGTGGCAGAAGGAGCAGGTGAGGGTGCAGCCGACCTGCGAAGACACGCACAGCGTGCCGCGCGTCTCGTCGGGGATGAACACCATCTCGAAATCGTGGCCATCGGCCGTGCGGAGCAGCCACTTGCGGGTGCCGTCGACCGAGTGCTGGGCCTCGACCACATCGGGGCGGCCGATCACGAAGCGCTCCGCCAGCCAGGGGCGCATCGGCTTGGCGATATCGGTCATCGCCTCGAAATCGGTGACGCCGCGATGGTAGAGCCAGTGGAACACCTGCTTGGCGCGCAGCTTGGCCTGCCTGTCATCAAGACCCGCCTCGGCGAAGAGTTCGCGGATGCGCGGGCGGGGCAGGCCGATCAGATCGACGCGCCCATCGGCACGCGGCGTGATGTCGCGCGTGGCGGGCACCGGGTCGACGAGGCCCGGGATGGTCATGAGTGCAGTATCGGCCATGGGTGGCGGCCCTATAGTCGCGCTTTGACGATTTGACCAGTCAGCGCGCTTTCGCGCACCCCACAGTTGCCGCATCTATCGCTGTGGCGGCGCCGGCGAGGTCGTAGCGGTCGGTAAAGATGCCGCCCTTGGCGCTGCGGGCGGAAACGCTCATGCGGGATGCCGAGCGCAGCGCGGCTATGATCGCGGCATCCGCCTGTGCATCGGCTGCCCAGGCGTTGCGGCCCTTGCCCACCAGCACGAACCGCTTGCCGCCGAGCGCGAGGCGCACCTCGGCCTTGTCCGCCACCTCGCGCGAGAGGACGATGTGGAGCGCGCCGCGCACCTTCTTCCGGGGCCAGTGCGAGATCGTCGCATAGGCGGGGGCGGGCGGGGTGCCTTGCGCCTTGGCGATGGCATAGCAGCGCAGCGGCTTGTCGTCCTTGAACGCGGCCCAGCTATCATAGACGCCAAGGCTTTCGCGCGCTGCGAGCGGCGCGGCCAGCAACAGCAGGGCGAGGACGGCGAGCCTAGTCATAGTCGATCGCCATCACTTCCCATTCCTTCGTGCCCGATGGCAGAGTGACCACCCGCAGATCGCCAACGCCAGCGCCCCGCAAGGCCCGCGCCAGTGGGGAATTCCACCCGATCCGGCCCGCGCCCGCGTCCTGCTCGTCATCGCCGACAAGCTGCACTGTCTGGCGGTTGTCATCCTCGTCAGCGATTTCGACCTTGGCGCCGAAGAACACGCGGGTGCGGTCCAGCTGTCCCGCGGGATCGACCACCCGCAGCGCCTTCATCCGGCGCGCGAGGTGGGCGAGTTCGCGGTCGATCTCGCGCATCTTCTTGCGGCCATAGAGATAATCGCCGTTTTCCGAGCGGTCGCCATTGCCCGCCGCCCAGCTGACGATCTCGACAATCGCCGGACGCTCGGTGCCGAGCAGGTGGTCATAGCGCGCCTTGAGCGCGGCCATGCCAGCCGGTGTGATCGGTGCCCCCTGAACCTTCATTGGCGCGGCTTCATCGCATCAGCGAAGGAAACTATCGACCGGGCGCGGCAGGCCGGCTTCGGCCGGATACATGTGCGAATAGGTCACCGCATTGCCGATCACGCGCATGATGTAATAGCGCGTCTCGTACTTGGCGGGGATCTTTTCGACCCAGGTCACCCAGTCGATCGCCCCGGTGCGCGGATCGCCGTTGAGGCGCAGCCACTCGTTCACGCGGCCCGGCCCGGCGTTATAGGCACCCACCGCGAGCGGATAGGAACCGCCGTAATAGCTCATCATCCGGGCGAAATAGGCATCGCCCAGCTGGATGTTGTAATGCGGCGAGGCGGTAAGATCGGCGGCCATGTAGTTCATGCCCAGCTTGCCTGCCTGCTCGCGCGCGGTGCCGGGCATCAGCTGCATGACCCCGCGCGCTCCGGCATGGCTTTCGCGGGTCTGATCAAACTCGCTTTCCTGACGGCTGATCGCGTGGACCATCGTCCAGTCGTTGACGAAGGCGGGGGTCGAAATCACGGGGAAGCCGATCCGTTCGAGCCCGGCAAGGCCGTTCTCGCCCGCCTTCATTCCCAGCACCACGGCCATTTCATCAAGCCCGGTACTGGCGGCGAGTTGGTTGGCCATTACCATCTCTTCGGGCGTATCCGCGATGTCGCCCAGGGCCTCGAAAAAGCGGCGTTCGGTGCGCCAGTCGCGCCGATTGCTGGCGAGCGCGCGGATCGCTCTGACCAACGGATGCGTGTCGAATTCGGCGCGGGCTCCAGGGGTGATCGCGGGCTGCGGCAGCGCGGCGAAGGCCGGCATAGTGCGGCCCAATGCCGAAAGCGCCAGCTGGCCGTAATAGTAATCGGGCCAGCGTGCTGCCATTTCGAAATAGCGGGTCGCCTCGGCTTCGTTCCCGGCGCGGCGTGCGGCGCGGCCAGCCCAGAAATAGCCCTTGGCCTTGGTGAGCGGCGTCTTGGCGGCATCGCCATAGCGCTGGAACAGCGGGGCGGCGGCGGCGCCATCACCCAGATCCCAAAGCGCTTTGGTCCCGCCGAGCCACATTAGATCGGTGTAACGATCGCGCAGAGTGAAGCTGAGCGACGAGAGGTCGGTGCCCGGCGCAAACAGATCATCGGTGCGGCTGGCGACCTGCACCGCATCGCGCGCGCCGACGTTCCTGGCGAGCGCGAGCAGCTCGGTCACGAAGGCTTCGGCATCGCGCGCAGGGGCGTTGAAGGCAGGGCGGCTGATAAAGGCCTGTGCGGCTTCCCAGCCCTGGCCGTTGCCGCGCAACTGCTTGATGCGGTTGAAGACATAGCCGGGATCGGCGTTGGCGCCTGCGGGCACGGTCAGCCCCGACATCTCCGCCGGCGCGCCGCGCAGCAGCGCGAGGCGGGCGAGCGCGAGCGGGCGCTGGCTTTCGGCAAGGTTGATCACCTGCCGCGCCGCCGCATCGGCCTTGCCCTGCCACAGCAGCGCATCCATCCGTGCGGCGTGATCATCGGGTGTGAACTGCGCGCCATAAAGTCCGAAAATATAGAGCTCGACCGGATCGCTCATGCTGCCGCCGCGCCATGCCTTGCGCGCCTCAGCCAGCGCCTCGGGCCGCTGCGCTCCGGCAAGCGCCAGCGCATAGCGTGCGCGGCCGGGATTGGTCAGCGGCGGTAGCACATCGAAGAAGCGCAGAACTTCGGCCTGCGGCGGTGCCTCGTTCTCGAGCGCTCCCTCGGCGCGCAGCCGCAGAATATCGGCGCGCGGAAAATCGGGATAGGCGAGCGCGAAGCCCGCGTAATCGGCAAAGCTGCTGGTGCGGCTGGCCTGCAAGGCTTCCCAGCGCGAAATCGCGGAATCGATGATGCTCGGCTGGCGGGCGACGAGATCGCTGCCCGATCCCCAGTCCTGCGCCACCGCAGGCGCGCTCACCGAAAGCCCTGCGCCAAACCCGACCAGCGCAGCATAAATCCGAGTCGAAATCCAAAACTTGCGGACCATGCTGGACATAGTGCCAATCGGCTCCTTATCAGGCGCTGAACAGTGGAAGTGCGGGGGAGAGGCCCCGTCATTAACCCACCCTAGCGAGGAAGGCAGGACAAAGGCAATGTTCAGCGGATCGATACCCGCTCTGGTGACTCCTTTTCGCGGCGGGTCGTTTGACGAGGCCGCTTATCGGCGGCTGGTCGACTGGCAGATCGAAAACGGCAGCGCCGCTCTGGTGGCCTGCGGCACGACTGGCGAGGCTTCGACCCTCTCCAATGCCGAGCATCACCGCGTCATCGAGGTTTGCATCGAGCAGGCGGCGGGCCGCGTGCCGGTGATTGCGGGCTGCGGATCGAATGACACCCGCAATGCCGAACTGCACATGAACTTCGCCAAGAAATCGGGCGCGGCGGCAGGCCTGTGCGTGGCGCCTTACTACAACCGCCCGAGCCAGCGCGGGCTGATCGCACATTTCAGCTACCTTGCGGAAAACACCGAGCTGCCGATCGTGCTCTACAACGTGCCTGCGCGCACGGTGACCGATCTGCTCGATGAGACAGTGGTCGAGCTGGTTCGCAAGTATCCCGACCGGATCATCGCGATCAAGGATGCGAGCGGCGACCTGTCGCGCGTCGCCGATCACCGCATGGGGATCGGACGCGAGTTCTGCCAGCTTTCGGGCAATGACGAGCTGTGGTTGCCCCATGCGGCGGCGGGCGGGCGCGGGTGCATCTCGGTGACGGCCAACGTCGCCCCGGCGCTGTGTGCGGAGTTCCATCAGGCGATTGCCGCGAACGAGCTGAAGAAGGCGCGCCAGTTGAACGACCGCCTGTTCCCGCTGCACTATGCCATGTTCTCCGACGCCAGCCCCGCGCCGGTGAAATACGCGCTCAGCCGCGTGCACGACTGGATCGAGCCTGAAGTGCGCCTGCCGCTGGTCGAATGTTCGCCCGAAGCCAAGAAGGCGGTTGACGAGGCGCTGGTCTCGGCAGGCGTGCTCTGAGGCAAGGGGGCGGGGTTCAGACCCGCCCTTCGAACACCGTTGCGGCAATCGGCAGGTCTTTGAGGGCCGCCGTTTCCACTTCGCGCGGGTCGGCATCGAGCGCCAGAAAATCGGCTTTCTTGCCGGCCGCGAGCGAGCCGATCATCCCGTCCATCCCGATAACCTGTGCGGCCTCGATGGTGATCGCCCGCAGCGCCTTGTCGCGGCTCAGCCGCTCTTCGGGCGCGCGCACCGTGCCATCGAGCCCCTCGCGCGTTTGGGCGATCCAGGCGAGGTAGAAGGGATCGATCGGGGCCATGTTGAAATCGCTGTGCAGGCCCAGCGCCACGCCCTTGCGTTCGAGCGAGCCGAGGCGATTGATTTGCGCCGCGCGGTCAGGCCCGAGGCCTTCGCGTCCATAGGCTTCGCCCAGCACGCGGATGTAGTTCGGCTGGGCAGAAACCATCAGCCCCATCCGCGCGATCCGCCGCGCCTGCGCCTCGGTGCAATAGCCAAGGTGTTCGAGCGTGATCGTCTGGGCGGGGCGGGGGTCGAGCACGGACAGCGCCGCAAGGACCGCGTCAGTGCCCTCATCGCCGTTGACGTGGATATGCAGCGAGAAGCCTGCCCGCCAATAGCGTTCCACCTGACGGCGCAGATCGGCGGGCGGCGTGATCCACTTGCCGATATGGCCATCGGTGTAGCCCGGCGGCCCCATACGCATGTTCTGGGCAAAGAAGGCCCCATCGGCGAGCAGCTTGACCCGGCGATCGAGCAGCACCGTATCGCTGGCGTAGCGCTTTGCGTTCGCCATCCAGGCATCCAGATCATCGACCGGATCGAGCTCTGCCGCGATCGGCATCAGCATCACCCGCGCCCGCGTATCGGCGCGGCCGAAGCTGCGGGCGATCAGGCCTGCCTCGATGTCGAACTGGGCGAAAATGCCGGTCGCCATGTCCGAGGTGGTGGTCACGCCGCGTGTCGCCATGAGCTGGTGGAGACCGGCAAACCCGCTCGCCAAGCGTTCGGGAGACAGCAGCACCGGGCGCAGCTTGGCGAGGGCCACCAGCAGCGCCGTTTCGGCAAAGATGCCCTTGTCGAAATCGGCATGGCCGTGCTCGACCTTGCCCGCCGCCATCGCGGCATCGAAGGCTGCCCGCTCGCCCAGTCCGATACGTGCGAGCGCGGCGGAGTTGGCGATGATTTCATGGAAGCTGCGCTGCCATACGAACAGTGCGCGGTCGGGGGCGATCCCGTCGAGCACGGCTCTGTTGATCGGGCCGTGAAACAGCTCGTGATGGCCCCAGGTGACGAGCGGATCGGTTGAATCGTCCCGCAGCAGCTTTTTGAGCCTCGCCCGATAGGCATCCTGCCCCGCAATCGCCTGCCAGTGGCCCGACGGAAGGTGCCATTCGTCAGGGGCGAGGAAGGGCAGAGCCAGCATCACGGCCGATTGCATCGGGTGGATATGCGGATCGACCAGACCGGGAAACAGCACCTGATCGGCAAACCGCCGGTCGATCGTGTGCGCGCGGCCTCTGGTCCAGGGCGCAAGGGCTTCAAGGCTGTCGGCAAGCCCAAGCACCCTGCCACCTGCAACCGCCATGAAGCGCGCTTCGGGGCCGGCAGGCTCCATGGTGACGATGCGGCGCGCCGCGAAAATGGTCACGGGCTCCTGCACGCCGGTCGCTCCCAGCAAAGGCGTGGCGGCAAGCCCGGCCAGCACGGCCCGGCGGTCGATCTGCATTGGTTCTCTTCCCCTCTCCGGCGGCGATGTTGGCGCGTTCCGAGGGGCGCAGCAAGACCAATTGCAGACCACTCACGAACAAAGGCGCGGCAAAGCCCCTCGCTTTTTGCCGCGAGCGCGCCTACATCGCGCCCCCTTATGGCACGCCCCAAACCCGTCACCTTCGACAAGCTCAAGATTGTCGCCGAGAACCGCCGTGCGCGCTTCGATTACTCGATCGAGGACACGTTCGAGGCGGGGCTCGCGCTGCAGGGCACCGAAGTGAAGGCCCTGCGTGCGGGAGAGGCGAGCATCGCGGAATCCTATGCCGAGGTGAAGGATGGGCAGGTGTGGCTGATCAACGCCAACATCCCCGAATATTCGCACGGCAACCGCCTCAATCACGAACCGCGCCGTCCGCGCAAGCTGCTGCTGCATGAACGCGAGATCGAAAAGCTGTTCGGCGCGGTCGAGCGCAAGGGCATGACGCTGGTGCCGCTGTCGGTCTACTTCAACCGCACGGGCCGGGCAAAGGTCGAACTGGCGCTGGCCAAGGGCAAGCAGACCCATGACAAGCGCGCCAGCATCAAGGAACGCGACTGGAAGCGCGACAAGGCCCGTTTGATGCGCGAGAAAGGGTGAAATTTTTTCGCCTAACGCCGGATTCACCGTCTGGTCAGAAACACCATGCTACCCATATGGGCGATATCATGCCGGCCCTGACCCGATCCTGCCCTTGTGCCTTTGCCTGCCGCGCGATCCTGCGCGCGGAAAGCGTGTTGGCATGACGCAGCAACAGGGCAGTCGCCAGAGCATCGCCGCGCGTTCGAGGGCGTGGACGGCGAGTGTGATCCGCAAGAACACCCCGACCCGCGAGGAAATGGCGAAGAACCGCTTTCTTGCCCCCTTCGCGCATCGCGTGCTTTCGCCGGAACTGTGGCGCTTCACTCGCCGTTCGGTTCCGCGCGGGGTGGCGTTGGGGCTGTTTGCGGCGTTCATCTTCCCGCTCGGGCAGATCCTGATCTCGACCTTCCTCGCGCTGCCAACGCGCGCGAATGTGCCGCTTGCGGCGCTGATTACCTTTGTCACCAACCCCTTCACGCTGCCCTTCTGGGCTGCGATCGCCTACAAGCTGGGCGATTTCGTGCTGCACTTCGGGGCGGGCGCACAGGTTGTCGCCAGCGCCAAGTCAGCGGGCGGTGGGGCATGGGCCTATCTGTCAGGAGCCTATGAAGTCGCAGGCGCCACGCTGATCGGCTATCTGATCTTGTCTGTGATAACTCCGGTGATCGGTTATGTGCTGTCTGTCTGGGTCTGGCGCGCCGTGGTGTCGCGCAAACGCGCCAGACGGTTGAAGGTGATGGAAGCACGGCTCGACCAGCGGCTCGGCGCCGAGTAGGACAGCCGCACACGAACCGGCATCACTTCGTGCCGGTTGGTCAAGATTGTCACAGGAGCCGTCCCGCTTGTCTCGCCTTCCCGGCATTCCCGGAAAACCCGCCAAGGCTACGCCTGCCGCGTCTGAAAAGGGCGGGGCGGCAATCGCGTTGCCGCAGCTGTCGTCGCTGGTGCTCGCTGTGCTGGGCGGATTGGTGGCGAGCGCGCTGATCCTGTTCCTTGCCACCGATAGCTGGCTGGTGGCGCTGGCCTTCGTGCTCGGGGCGGGCGTGCTGCTGGGCGGGGTGGTGCTGCTTGACCGGATGCGCGCAGAGCCGCAGGCCGATGGACTGGCCGCGCCCGACTGGTCGGTCACCGTCGCCGCGATCGAGCGCAGCGGCGAGGCAATCGCGATTACCGATCGCGCCAACCGCATGGTTTGCGCCAACAGCCAGTTTCTCGACAACTTCGGTATCAGCGCCGCGCCGCCCGCTTTGCCGTTCGAGCGCGAGGCGCTGGAAGCGGTGACGCTGCTCGCGCGCAACGCCTGGCGCGATGGTTCGGCGGCGCTCGACAAGGTTATCGCGCCCGACGAGACGGAATGGCAGATTTCCGCCGAGCGTTCGGGCCGCGGCGATGATCACCTGATCTGGCGGCTGCGCGCGATCCCGCAGGCGCGCGGGGCCGATCTCGGCGCGCTCGATCTCTCCGGGCCCTTCGGCAAGATGCTGAGCCGCGCGGGGATCGAGACAGCGATCACCACCGCCGACGGCGTAATCCGCGCTGTCAGCTCCGGCTTCGCCGAACGCGCGGCAGGCGATGAACGTGGGACACTGGTTGGGCAGGATTTTGTCAGCTTCCTGCGTTCGGACGAGCGTGACCGGATCTATTTCGCCCGCGAAGGGCGGGGCGGCACGCCGCAGACGCTGGTCGATGTGCCGCTGGTCGATCCTGCGCACCGCGTGACGCCCGCCGGGCCGGACGAGGCGACATCGCTGATGCTGCTGATCGATTCGGGCGTGGGCATCGGTTCGGGCTGGGAAGGGGCCTCGCAGGCCGGGGTGGCGCAGCTCGATGCGTTGCTGGCGCAATTGCCGCTCGGCCTTGCGATGACCGACCGCGACGGGCGCTTCCTGTTCGCCAACGAAGCCTTCCTGCGCTCGGTCGGGCGCGAGACACAGGGCTTGCCCGCGTTCCCCACCGATCTGGTGGTGCGCGAGGACAAGGCTGCACTCTCCGATGCGGTGCGCCGCCACGGGCGCGGGCCATCGACCAGCGGCGATGTGGCCGTGCGGCTGCTCTCGAGCCCGGAAGAACCGGTGTCACTCGGGCTGGCCGGCGTGCGCGGGCTGGGCGAGGCGGCGGTGCTCCTCAGCTTGGCCGATACGAGTCAGGAAACGCAGCTGCGCCGCCAAGTCGCGCAGGCCACCAAGATGCAGGCCGTGGGCCAGCTCGCCGGCGGGGTCGCGCATGATTTCAACAACGTGCTGACCGCGATCATCGGCACCTGCGATCTGATGCTGCTGCGCCATATCCCGGGCGACAGCGACTATGACGACATCCAGCAGATTCGCGCCAATTCGAACCGCGCCGCCGCGCTCACCCGCCAGCTGCTGGCCTTCTCGCGCCAGCAGACGCTGCGACCGGAAATCATCCAGTTGCCCGATGTGGTCAGCGAGGTCAGCCCGCTGATCAAGCGGCTGCTGGGTGAGAAGATTGCCTATTACGTCCAGCACGATCGCAACCTCGGCCCGGTGCGCGCCGATCCGCAGCAGCTCGAACAGGTGATCATGAACCTCGCCGTCAACGCCCGCGACGCGATCCAGTCGCGCGGGGATGGCAAGGGACGGATTTCGCTGTTCACCCGCGCTTTGCAGGCGCGACAGGTGGTGCAGCTGGGGTCTGAAGTGCTGCCGCCTGCCGATTACACCGTGCTGATCGTGCAGGACACCGGCGGGGGCATTCCGCCCCACGTGCTGCCCAAGCTATTCGAGCCGTTCTTCACCACCAAGGAACAGGGCAAGGGCACCGGCCTTGGCCTTTCGACCGCCTACGGGATCGTCAAGCAATCGGGCGGGTTCATCTTCGCGGACAACATCACCGACAAGGAAGGCCGCCCGACCGGCGCGCGCTTCACCGTCTATCTCCCCGTCCATCGCGGCGAAATGCCCAAGAAGCGCGAGGCTGCACCGCTGGCATCGTCGGACTGGTCGGCGGGCGGAAAGGTGCTGCTGGTCGAGGACGAGGACATGGTCCGCACCGTCGCCGAACGCGCGCTGGCCCGCGCGGGCTATACCGTCACCGCCTGCGCCAATGGCGAGGACGGGCTTGCCGCCATCGCCGAGCCGGGGGCGGCGTTCGACATTGTCGTCAGTGACGTGGTGATGCCCGGGATGGACGGCCCTGCGATGGTCCGCGCGATCCGCGCCAAGCTGCCCAAGATGCCTGTGCTGTTCATGTCGGGCTATGCCGAGGAACAGCTGCGCCGCGATATCGACATTCCCGACATGCACTTCATCGCCAAGCCGTTCAGCGTTGCGGCAATCGGCGACAAGGTCGGCGCGGTGCTGCTTCAGGCGCGCGCCGAACAGGGGGCAGGGGCCTAGGCGTGCTTCCGGCGATTTATCGCGGGGTTAGCGCTGTTCACCTTGGATAAAGCCGACAAGTCGTTCATCCTCAGTCAGACACGACTGGAGGGGACTGGCATGATCAACCGGACGATTTTCGCAGGCTGCGGCGTTTCTGCGGCGGCTTTGCTGGCGGCGGCAGCCGCAGCGCAGTCCGTCCCCGATCCTGACGCGACCGCACAGGGCGATGTCGCGCTCACCATCTATAACGGCGGGATGGCGCTGGTGCAGGACGTGCGCCAGCTCAACATTTCGGCAGGCACGAGCCGGGTCGAGTTTCCCGATGTCTCGGCTAGTATCCAGGCCCAGACGCTGAGCTTTGCCGCCGCGAACACCACGATCATCGAACAGAACTTCGATTACGATCTGCTCACGCCCGAAAAGCTGATGGAGAAGGCGGTCGGCCAGACTGTCACGCTGCTGCGCACCAACCCCGCGACCGGCGCCGAAACGCGCGAGCGGGCCAAGGTGCTCTCGGTCGCGGGCGGGGTGGTGATCCAGATCGGCGACCGCATCGAGGTGCTGCGCGACGACGGCCTGCCCGTCCGCGTGATCTTCGACCGCGTGCCCGTCAACCTGCGCGCGCGCCCGACTCTCTCGGTCAATCTCGATTCGACCCGTGCGGGCACCCGCCCAGTCAGCTTGCGCTATCTCACCGGCGGGCTCGGTTGGAGCGCCGATTACGTCGCGCTCTATGACGAGAAGAATGACACGATCGACATGCAGGGCTGGGTGACCCTGACCAATAACACCGGCACCACCTTCCACCAGGCCGATACCGTGCTGGTCGCGGGCAATCCCAGCAGCGGCGGACGAGGGTTCGGCAGCCGCGGGCTGACCCGCGCCGGCACGCAGGCCGCCGCGCGCGAGCGGCTCGGCGATTTCTACCTCTACCCGATCAGCGGCCGCACCACCGTCGCCAATGCCCAGACCAAGCAGGTGAGCTTCCTCGACGTGCAGTCCGTGCCCGCGCGTAAGGTCTATGCGATCAGCGTCGGCTGGCAGCAGAACGACGATCAGCCGCGCAACGTCCAGTCGAGCATCGCTTTTTCGACCGCGCGCGATCAGGGCCTCGGCGATGCGCTGCCCGCCGGCACGGTGCGCTTCTACCAGCGCGACAGCGAGGGCACCCCGCAGTTCATCGGCGAAAACAGCATCGGTCACACTCCGATGGGCAGCGACCTCTCGCTCGTCACCGGCGATGCCTTCGACATCACGGTCAAGTCCGAGATCGAGAAGCGCGAGACCATCACCGGCGCCGAATGGGAAAAGAGCGCGCGTTACCGCGTGATCCAGGATGGCAAGGTCGTCAGCGATGTGCAGGTCGAACGGCCCAAGACCTTCTACCGCACCACGATGCGCTACACCCTCACCAACGCCAAGGCCGAACCCGTGACCGTCGATATCACTCAGGTCGGGCTTGATCGCGGCTGGTGGGCCAATGACTTCCGCATCACCAGCGAGGATGTGAAGGGCGAACAGCGCAACATCGATCAGCGGCGCTACAGCGTCTCTGTCCCTGCCGAGGGCGAGCGGGTGATCCGCGTGACCTACGAAACCCGCTACTGAGGCGGTGGTGATGCGGCGCGCCGCAACCCTCCTGGCCTCGCTGGCGAGCGTGATCGCCGCGCCCCTTCTGGCGCGCGAGGTGGTCGATGCCTCGCCCCCGACCGATCTTTCGGTGACGATCTACCGCGATCCCGATCGGGGGGCGGACGAGGCGCTGGAACGGGACAATCCGCAAGGCTTCGCGATGATCAGCGAGACCCGCCGGGTGACGCTGCCCAAAGGCGAATCGACCATCCGCTTCGAAGGTGTGGCTGAAGGCATGGTCGGCGTGTCCGCGATCGTCACCGGACTTCCCGGTGGCACGATCGAGAAGAACCGCAACGCCCAGCTCCTCTCTCCCGCCGCGCTGGTCGACGGGACGCTCGGCAACCGCGTGACCATCACCCGCACCAATCCCGCCACCGGCAAGGCGGTGAGCGAGCAGGCGGTCGTCCGCACCCGCGCCGACGGGGGCCTCGTGCTGCAAACCTCGCAGGGGTTCGAAGCGGTGCAATGTTCGGGCCTGCCCGAAACGCTCACCTTCAACCGCGTGCCCTCCGGGCTTTCCGCCCAGCCGGTGTTCTCGGTCGATGCCCGCTCGGAGGCCGGCGGCACCTATGAGGTGACGCTGACCTATCTTTCCTGGGGCTTCGACTGGAAGGCCGATTACGTCGGCACCCTTCGCGAAAAGGGTTCGGGCGATGCCTTCGACATGGGCCTGCTGAGCTGGCTGACGCTAGTGAATGACAACGGCCAGAGCTTTGACAATGCCAAGCTCCAGATCATTGCGGGCAGGCTCAATGTCGACAGCGATTACGAAAGTCTCGCCGATCCGCCGGTGGCCGAGGGACTCTATCTGACCTGCTATCCCTTCGGCAGCACGTCGGCGGGGTCGATGGTCCCGCCGCCCGTGCCGGTTATGCCACCGCCGCCGCCGATGTATGCCCCGGCATCGGAGGTGATCACTGTCACCGCCTCGCGGCTTGAGGCCCGTTCTTACGATTCGGTCGCACCAGTATCGGTCGTTACCGCCGAGGAGGAGAACCTCGGCGACCTGAAGCTGTTCCGCGTGCCGGGACGCGTCAATGTTTCGGCCAAGGGGATGAAGCAGGTCGCCTTCCTCAACAAGGACACGGTCAAGGCGCGGTATCTCTACGAAGCGGACTGCTATCCCTATCAATGGATCGGAGACGCGCGCGAACCCGTCCCCGCCCATGTGCTGCTGGTGACGAAGAACGAGGAGGCAAAGGGCCTCGGCATCGCCTTGCCGCAGGGCGCGCTGACGCTCTACGAGCCGACGTCTTATGGGCCGCAGGTGGGGGCGCAATCCTCCTTGCGCGACTATGCCCGCGGGCAGGAGGTCGAGCTCGAACTGGCACCGAGCGCGCAAGTCTTTGCTCGCTGCGAACGGGTGGCCGAAAAGGGCGATCCGCGCGCCAATGGCCGCAAGTGGACGGCGATGCGGGCCGAACTCACCAACGCCAATCCGCACCCCATCACCCTGCGGCTGAACCTCGGCTGGGGCGGGCGATATGACCTGCGCATGCCTGGCCACAAGGTGATCGTGAAGAACGGCTCCCAAGTCGTGGAAGTCACCGTACCCGCCAATGGTTCGCGCAATTTCGACTGGAAGCTGCGCGACGCAACGCGCGATTGAATGGCCTGAAAGGGCCGTTGGATATTTTTTCGTTCCCTACTTGTTCCATGAGAACAAATGCGATACATGCTCCTTACCAGGCGGCGGAAAACTGTTGTTCCGCCCCTAGGCAAGCGAAGGAGCGCATGCGATGGCGACGCAGTTGAAATTGGTCGAAGAGGACAAAAAAGCCGTGGATCGTCAAAAGGCTCTGGAAGCCGCGCTTGCGCAGATTGATCGTGCCTTTGGCAAGGGTTCGGCGATGAAGCTGGGCTCGAAGGAAGCGATGCAGGTCGAAGCGATTTCGACCGGTTCGCTGGGCCTTGATATCGCGCTCGGGATCGGCGGCCTGCCGCGCGGCCGCGTGATCGAAGTCTACGGGCCGGAAAGCTCGGGCAAGACCACGCTGGCGCTGCATGTGATTGCCGAAGCGCAGAAGATGGGCGGCACGGCGGCTTTCGTGGACGCGGAACACGCGCTCGATCCGGTCTATGCCAAGAAGCTCGGCGTCGACATTGACGAGCTGATCGTCTCTCAGCCCGACACCGGCGAACAGGCGCTCGAAATCACCGATACGCTGGTGCGCTCCAACGCGATCGATGTGCTGGTGGTCGATTCGGTCGCGGCGCTGGTGCCGCGCGCGGAAATCGAAGGCGAGATGGGCGATTCGCACGTCGGCCTTCAGGCTCGCCTGATGTCGCAGTCGCTGCGCAAGCTCACCGGCTCGATCAGCCGCTCGCGTTGCATGGTGATCTTCATCAACCAGCTGCGCATGAAGATCGGGGTGATGTACGGCAATCCGGAAACCACCACCGGCGGCAACGCGCTCAAGTTCTATGCCTCGGTCCGTCTCGACATCCGTCGCACCGGACAGATCAAGGATCGTGACGAGATTATCGGCAACACCACGCGGGTGAAGGTGGTCAAGAACAAGGTCGCCCCGCCGTTCAAGCAGGTCGAATTCGACATCATGTATGGCGAAGGCATCTCGAAGATCGGCGAAATCCTCGACCTTGGCGTGAAGGCCGGCCTGGTCGAGAAGTCGGGGAGCTGGTTCTCCTATGATTCGATCCGCATCGGGCAGGGGCGTGAAAACGCCAAGACCTACCTTAAGGACAATCCTGAAGTTTGCGACCGCTTGGAAGCTGCGATCCGCAGCCGCACCGATGAGGTCGCCGGGGAAATGATGTCAGGGCCGGACGCGGACTCGGACGAATGACCCCAAGCGGGCGTCGCCGGGGGGCTGTCCCAATTCCCCCGTGTCCCACTTGACGCCTGGAAAACCGGAACGCCGGCGTGTGCTTCTCCCCAGAGCATGCGCCGGCTTTTCGTTCGGGATGGCCGCGATGGCGTGCAAATCGGCCCGCCAGCCCGTTCCAGACCCCTGCTAGACCCCCCTTAGGTACCCTCTAGACCCCCTCTAGACCCCCTCCAGGTTGGCCTTGCCCCCCCTTAGGTGGGCCTTTTTGCCCCCTCAAATAGCCCCATTTGTGACCCTGCTGCAACGCTCCGGCAGCCTCGCATACAGCGCTCCATTGCGTTCATCCCGCGCTTTGCCTAACTGCACGCCCATGACCTCGACGAACGACATCCGCCGCTCCTTCCTCGACTATTTCAGTAGGAATGGTCACGCCGCCACGCCTTCGGCGCCGCTGGTGCCCTACAACGATCCGACGTTGATGTTCGTCAACGCCGGGATGGTGCCGTTCAAGAACGTCTTCACCGG
Source organism: Porphyrobacter sp. LM 6 (assembly GCF_001720465.1). Taxonomy (NCBI): domain Bacteria; kingdom Pseudomonadati; phylum Pseudomonadota; class Alphaproteobacteria; order Sphingomonadales; family Erythrobacteraceae; genus Porphyrobacter; species Porphyrobacter sp. LM 6. The sequence goes on along the minus strand of NZ_CP017113.1, from coordinate 2,285,629 downwards.
GCTCGAAACCGCCGCTTCTCCGCGCGCGGCCTCGTCGCAGAAATGCGTCCGGGCCGGCGGTAAGCACAACGATCTCGACAACGTAGGCTACACCGCCCGCCACCATACCTTCTTCGAAATGCTGGGGAATTTCTCCTTCGGCGACTATTTCAAGGAAGAGGCGATCACCCACGCCTGGACCCTCCTGACCAAGGAGTGGGGCCTTCCCAAGGATCGCCTCACGGTCACCGTCTATCATACAGACGACGAAGCCGCCGGCCTGTGGAGCCGCATCGCCGGCCTGCCCGAAAATCGCATTATCCGTATCAGTACAAACGATAATTTCTGGTCGATGGGCGACACCGGACCCTGCGGTCCGTGCTCGGAAATCTTCTACGACCATGGCGATCACATATTTGGCGGCCCTCCGGGTAGCCCCGACGAGGATGGCGACCGCTTCGTCGAGATCTGGAACCTCGTGTTCATGCAATACGAGCAGCAGGCAGACGGCACGCGGATCAACCTGCCCAAGCCCTCGATCGACACCGGCATGGGGATCGAGCGCATCGCTGCCGTGCTCCAGGGCGTGCATGACAACTATGACACTGACACCTTCAAGTCGCTGATTTCGGCTTCGGAATCGCTCACCGGTGTTGCCGTACAGGGCGAGCAGGCGGCATCGCACCGCGTGATTGCCGATCACCTGCGCTCGACCAGCTTCCTGATGGCCGACGGTGTGCTGCCGTCGAATGAAGGCCGCGGTTATGTGCTGCGCCGTATCATGCGCCGCGCGATGCGCCATGCTCACTTGCTTGGCGCGTCGCAGCCGCTGATGCACCGCCTCGTCCCGGCGCTGGTGAGCGAGATGGGCCAGGCCTATCCCGAACTCGTGCGCGGTCAGGCCCTGATTGAGGAAGTGCTCGAGCGCGAGGAAACCCAGTTCCGCCGCACGCTCGACAAGGGTCTGAAACTGCTCGATGAAGCCACCGACGAAATGGCAAGTGGCGGCGAGCTTGATGGCGAGATCGCCTTCCGCCTCTATGACACTTTCGGCTTCCCTTATGACCTGACCGAAGACGCGTTGCGCGTCCGCGGCATCGGGGTCGACAAGGCCGGTTTCGACGCCGCAATGGCGCGCCAGAAGGCCGCCGCGCGCGCGGCGTGGAAGGGTTCTGGCGAAGCGGCTTCGGGCGAAGTCTGGTTCGACATTGCCGAGCGCGAAGGCGCGACGGAGTTTACCGGCTACACCTCGACCAGCGGCGAGGGCCGGGTGGTGGCGATCGTCAAGGGCGGGGCCGAAGTCCAGACAGCGGCTGCCGGAGACGAGGTCGTCATCCTCACCAACCAGACCCCGTTCTACGGTGAAAGCGGCGGCCAGACCGGCGATGCCGGCAGCATGGCGAGCCTTGCTGGGCTCAAGGCCAGCGTCACCGATACTGCCAAGCCGCTCGGCCGCCTCCATGCGCATCAGGTCCGTATTGAAGCAGGCGAAGTCGCGGTTGGCGACACGGTCGAGCTCAAGGTGGATGTTGCGCGCCGTGACCAGATCCGGGCCAATCATTCGGCCACACACCTCGTCCATGCGGCGCTGCGCAACCGCCTTGGCGCGCATGTCACGCAGAAGGGCAGCCTTGTGGCGCAGGACCGCCTGCGCTTCGACTTTTCGCACCCGGCCGCGCTGACTGGCGATGACATCGCCGCGATCGAGGCCGAGGTGAACGCGGAAATCCGCGCCAACGAGCCGGTCAGCACTCGCTTGATGACCCCGGACGATGCTGTCGCGGCGGGCGCATTGGCGCTGTTCGGCGAGAAGTATGGTGACGAGGTGCGCGTGCTTGCCATGGGCCGTACCGGCGGGGAAGGGCGCAACTACTCGGTCGAACTGTGCGGCGGCACCCACGTGCGCGCCACCGGCGATATCGGCGTGTTCCGCATCGTTTCGGAAAGCGCGGTGTCTTCGGGCGTGCGCCGCATCGAGGCGCTGACGGGCGAGGCCGCGCGCGAATGGCTCGTTGGCCGCGAGGAAGCGCTCAAGTCAGCCGCAGGCGTGATCCGCGCGACTCCGGAAGAAGTGCCCGCGCGTCTCGCGGCGCTGCTCGACGAGCGCAAGCGGCTCGAGAAGGAGCTAGCCGAGGCCAAGAAGGCGCTGGCGCTGGGCGGCGGCGGATCTGGCGGCGTTGTCGGATTGGCTGAGGAGAACGACGAAGCGTTGGCTCTTCTTGGCTTCCAGTTTGAAGGTCGTGTACTCGATGGGCTTGACCCCAAGGAACTGCGTCCGCTGCTCGATGCGGCCAAGCAGCGCATGGGGTCAGGCATCGCGGTGATGATTGCAGTCAATGACGGCAAGGCGAGCATCGCCGCAGCGGTGACTGACGATCTCACGGGACGCTTCAGCGCGGTCGATCTGGTGCGCGCGGGCGTTGAAGCGCTCGGCGGCAAGGGCGGCGGCGGTCGGCCCGATATGGCTCAGGGCGGCGGGCCGGATGGCAGCAAGGCTGCCGAGGCGCTGGCGGCTGTGAAAGCGGTGCTGGCCGGCTGACCGGCGAGGCGCTCAACGTCGGAAAAGCGCGGCCAGAAAATCGGGCACGATCACGGCCATGCTTGCAAGCTCGCCGCTGGTCTTGGGCAGATCGTCCTTCACGTCGGCTTTGCGGGTGCCGTAGAAGATGTGGCGTGAGGGCTTCGGCTGCACGCCCTCTTTGGGGAGCATCGCGGTCGGGACAAACGCAAGATCCGGCATGCCAGGCATCTTCATGAACGCGGCGACCGGGTGACCGCAGGAATTGCACACCCCGCGTTCCAGCGGGCTGTTTGCCTTGTAGTGGCCGAAGGAGACGGTATCGGGCGTCAACAGGCTCACCGCGTCGGCCCGCGTGATGGTCGCATCGGCGTAGTCGCCCGGATAGACGCTCTGGCAGATCGTGCAGTGGCACAGGAAGCGGTGCTTCGGCATCCGTGCAAGCGCGATCCGGCTCGCTCCGCAAGGGCAGCAGCCTTCTAGCCAATCGCTTTTATCGCCGTGTTGTCCCATGCGTCTTCTCCATTCGATCGCAAGGCAGGGCCTAGCTTTCCACCCTCGTCGTCCGCAGCTTCGGCTTTTCGCTGAGGCCACCGTCGCGCTCAAGCTGTTCGCGATATTCGTCGCGCTTGGCGTGGATCGAGGCGATCACCGGGCCCATCGCGACGCCGATATCGACCAGCACGGCTTCGGATAGCTGGAGCGATGCCTCGAGCGTTTCGGGTACGGCATGGCTTGCGCCTGCGCGGTAGAGTTCGGCCGCGTGGTCGGTGTCGCGCGCGCGGGCGACGATCAGAAGGTTCGGATAGGTCTGGCGCAGGCGGGTGACGATCCGCTGCGCCAGCACGGGCTCGTCCATCGTCAGCACCACGGCAGGTGATATCTCGATGCCGAGCCGCGACAGGGCATCCCCGCGCGCGGCATCACCGAAGGTCGCGCGATAGCCGTCACGCTTGGCCCGGGCGATCAGATCGGGATTGGAATCGAGCATGACATAGGGCTTGCCATGCGCGGTCATCATGTCGGCCACCAACCGCCCGACCCGTCCGCCGCCGACGATGATCGTGCGTGCGGTATCACCGAGTTCATCCTCGAGCGGTGCCGCAACCCCGTCGACCCGGCGTGCCAGCACTTCGCCGAGCTTGGCAAGCAGCGGCGTGATGGTGAGGCCGATGGCGGTGACGGTCTGCCAGAACCGTGCGGTCTCGGGATCGAGCACCAGCGCGCTGGTGGCAGCAGCAAGCACGATCAGCGTGGTCTCGCTGGGCGAGGCCATCAGCAGCCCGGTCTCTGCCGCCGTGCTGCGCCGCGCCCCCATCAACCGCAGCGAGACCCCGGTGACCAGCGCCTTGAACACCAGCACGCCGACCACCGCGAGTGTGATCGTGCCGATCTGAGCGCTGATCTCGACCAGATTGATGCTCATGCCCACAGTGATCAGGAACACGCCGAGCGCGAGGCCCTTGAACGGTGCCATGATCAGCTCGACCTCGGTGTGGTACTCGGTCTCGGCGATCAGCAGCCCCGCGATCAGCGCGCCGACAATGGGCGAGAGGCCGACGATTGCAGTGGCAAGGCTTGCGCCGATTACCACCAGCAGCGAGGCGGCAAGGAACAACTCGGGGCTTTTGGTGCGCGCGGCCTGCGCGAACAGACGGGGAAGGGCGAGGCGGCCCACCACCAGCAACACCGCCACCACCAGCCCGCCTTGCCACAGGGTGCGGACCATTCCGCTCCACCCCGCATCGGCCGCATTGGGCGCGAGCGCGCCGAGGATGAAGATGATCGGCACGATCATGATGTCCTCGAACAGCAGCATCGACAGTGCCGCCCGCCCTACCGGCGACTTGGTGCCGCTGATGGGAAGGACGATCGCGGTCGAGGAGAAGGCGAGCGCGAAGCCCAATGCCAGCGCCGCCGTGAACGAAAGGCCGCTCGCCAGCCCCACGAACAGCGCCAGGGCGCCGCCGCTGATAATGACCTCAAGCGCGCCGAGTCCGAACACCAGGCGGCGCATCTCCCACAGGCGGTTGAACGACAGCTCGAGCCCGATCGCGAACAGCAGCAGGACGATGCCGAAATCCGCGAATGGCACCAATCTCACCACATTCGTGATGGTTATATAGTATAGCCATGGATGCTCATCGACCAGCGAGCCGAGGCCTGAAGGCCCGACCAGCACCCCGATCAGGATGAAACCGATGATCGGCGTGATGCGGAACCGGGCGAAAAGCGGGATGACGATTCCCGCAGCGCCGAGGATCACCAGCGCGTCCGAGAGGACGGGGGAGAGGGTTAGTTCGCCAGCCACACCCAAGGCTTAACGGGGCGGGACGAGGCTGTCACCCGTCCCGCGCGCAATAAAAAGCCGGACGGACATCGGTCCGCCCGGCTCTGGATGTCATGCCGCTCGCCGGATCAGGCCCAGCTGGCCATTTCCTTCTCGAGGTTCTCGACGATCGTTTCGAAGAACTGCTCGGTGGTCTGCCATGCCTGGCCCGGGCCAATCAGCAGCGCGAGGTCTTTGGTCATGTAACCCTTTTCGACCGTGGCGATGCAGACGCGCTCGAGCGTTTCGGCGAACTTCACCACGTCCGGCGTGTTGTCGAACTTGCCGCGATACATCAGTCCGCGGGTCCAGGCGAAGATCGAAGCGATCGGGTTGGTCGAAGTCGCCTTGCCCTGCTGGTGCTGGCGATAGTGGCGGGTGACGGTGCCGTGCGCAGCTTCGGCTTCCACGGTCTTGCCGTCCGGGGTCATCAGCACCGAGGTCATCAGGCCGAGCGAGCCGAAGCCCTGTGCCACGGTGTCGGACTGCACGTCGCCATCGTAGTTCTTGCACGCCCACACAAACTTGCCCGACCACTTCAGGGCCGAGGCGACCATGTCGTCGATCAGGCGGTGTTCGTAGACGATGCCCTTTTCCTTGAACTTCTCGGCGAAGCCTTCGGTGTCGAATACCTCCTGGAACAGATCCTTGAAGCGCCCGTCATAGGCCTTCATGATCGTGTTCTTCGTCGAGAGGTACACCGGCCAGCCAAGGTTGAGGCCGTAGTTGAAGCTCGATCGGGCAAAGTCGCGGATCGAATCGTCGAGGTTGTACATCGCCATCGCCACGCCGGCGCTGGGGAAGTCGAACACGTCGAGATCGATCTTGGTGCCGTCCTCGCCGTCGAACACAAGGCGCAGCTTGCCCGGGCCGGGGATTAGCGTGTCGGTCGCACGGTACTGGTCACCGAAGGCGTGACGGCCGACAACGATCGGATCGGTCCAGCCCGGCACCAGGCGCGGCACGTTGTCGATCACGATCGGTTCGCGGAACACGACGCCGCCAAGGATGTTGCGGATCGTGCCGTTGGGCGACTTCCACATCTTCTTGAGGCCGAACTCTTCGACGCGCGCTTCGTCCGGGGTGATGGTCGCGCACTTCACACCGACGCCATACTGCTTGATCGCGTTGGCGGAATCGATCGTCACCTGATCGTCGGTCGCATCGCGGTTCTCGATCGACAGATCGTAATATTTCAGATCGACATCGAGGTAGGGCAGGATCAGCCTTTCGCGAATCCACTGCCAAATGATGCGGGTCATCTCATCGCCGTCGAGTTCGACGACGGGATTGGCGACTTTGATTTTCTGCATGGCTGTTGCCCTATCCTTCTTGCCCCGTCTGCGCGGGACTGTGCATGATCGACAGGAAGCTGTTGCGGGCCCGTCCAAGGCCCAAAGATCCCGCCGCGGCTTTAGCAGAGGTACGGGGGCTTGCAAGCGCGGGGGCTGCGAATGAAACGCAACAGCCATTGCGGCGTGTGCAGGACACAAAAAAGCCCGCCGGAGGGGCGGGCTGTCTCGTTTTAGCCGATGGTGGGCGTAGCAAGGATTGAACTTGCGACCCCTACGATGTCAACATAGTGCTCTACCACTGAGCTATACGCCCACACCATCGGATCGGCGCCTCGTTGCCGAAGCGGAGGCGGCCCTTAACGCAGGCCCTTGCAAGGTGCAAGCGATTCGGCGCTGAATTTCAGGCCCGCGCTTCGCCTGCCTCTTCGAACACGCGCTCAACTTCCAGCACCAGATCGCGCAGGTGAAAAGGCTTGGACAGCACTTTGGCGGTTGGCTGTTCGCGACTGGCGCGCAGACTCACGGCGGCAAACCCGGTGATGAACATCACCTTTGTGCGCGGCGAGACCTCGGCGCAGCGCTGCGCAAGCTCGATCCCGTCCATCTCCGGCATGACGATGTCGGACAGCAACAGATCGAAATCGCCGGTTTCCAGCAGGGGCACGGCTTCGGTGCCGCGATCCACCGCGCTCACGTCATAACCGGCATTTGTCAGCGCCCGTTCGAGATAGGCGCGCATCGCGTCCTCGTCTTCGGCGAGCAGGATGCGGGGGGTGCGTGTCGATGTCATGCAGGCGGGTTAGCACAACCGGCTTAAGAAATCTTTGTGCCTGTTCCCGATCCGGTCCCGATGAAGGGGCAAGCGGGCGCTCGGTTCGGTGCGATCAGGCTTTGACAGGGGGGCGCAAAGGCGGCAGCTAACGATGGCCATGTCGTCCTCATCCCGCAACAGCCACAACCCCGCCGCACACCGCGGTCTGCGTGTGCCTGCCACAGGAGGATCCGTGCCGGGGCTGGGCGATGCGCCAGCGTTTACCTTGGCGGCTCCTACGCAACTGCGCTTGCCTGTTCTCATTGCCGTGCCGCACGCAGGGCGCGCCTATCCGCCTGCGCTGGTGGCGCGGATGCGCGATCCGGGGCTGGCGCAGCTCCGCTTGGAAGATCGTCATGTCGACCGGCTCGGGATCGAGATTGCGCGGCAGACCGGCGCCGGATTGCTGATCGCCAATGCGCCGCGCGCAATGCTCGATCTCAACCGCGCTGAAGACGATATCGACTGGGATATGGTCGAAGGCGGGCGACCGGCGGGGCATGAGGTTTCGACGAGCCATCGTAGCAATGCTCGTGCACGCAGCGGTCTTGGTCTTGTGCCGCGGCGCTTGCCGGGGGCAGGCGAGATTTGGCGCGGGCGGCTGGCGCCCGATGAGCTTGCGGCGCGGATTGACGGTATCCACCGGGCCTATCACCAAGCGCTCGGCGCTGAGCTTGCCAGAATCCGCGCGGAGTGGGGCGCGGCGCTGCTGATCGATCTGCATTCGATGCCGCCGCTGCGTCCGGCAGACGGTGAATCGCAGGCGCCGGTAATCGTGCTCGGCGACCGCTTCGGGGCGTCGTGCCACGGGCTATTGATGGGACGTGCGCTCACGCATCTCGAAGGGCGCGGGTTTCCGGCGGCGCAGAACCGGCCCTATTCGGGCGGCTACGTGCTCGATCGCCACGGCGCGCCGCAGGCTGGCGTTCATGCGCTCCAAGTCGAGGTATGCCGCGCGACCTATCTCGACCGCCAGCTTGCCGAGCCCGGCGCAGGCCTGCCTTCGATGGCCGCCGCGCTGGCGGCGCTGGTCCGCGAACTGGGATCGGAAACCGCGCTGCTCGGGGGCGGCGAGGGCCTGCGTCAGGCCGCCGAATAGCAACATCCCCAAAACAAAACGGGCAGGCGACGTGTGCCGACCTGCCCGCTTTTCCGTGATGACCGGGGCCGCAGCCCCGGATCGCATCAGTTGAGCGCCGGAGCCGGAGCGCCTTCTGCGGTCATTGGCACCTTGCCCTGCGCCAGCTGACGCTCGAATACGACGCGCATCAGGTTCAGCGAGAACAGGTGGGCGTAAATCAGCATAAGCATGCCGTTCTTGGCGAGGCCATCCAGCGTTTCGGCCGAAAGTTCGCGCAGCTTGTTCTCGTCCACCATGCGGAAGCCGCGATAGATGAACGGCTTGTCGGGCATGTCGTTGCGGGTGATGGCGATCTCGCCATCCATCAGGATGTCGAGCTTGGCGAGCTCGTCCATGAACATCTTGGTGCGCTGACCGGCTTCCTCGAAGCGGCGGCAGAATTCGAGCACGCCCTGCGTGTACTCGGTCGGCTGGCCGGCGCCGTCGAACAGCTCGAGGCCCTGGTCGAACTTGCCGAGCAGGTTCGCGCTCGGGTCGAAGCACAGCGACATGTCGTCGCTGGTCGGCTGGAGCTTGGCAAGGATGAAGGGATAGCGGCGCACGTAGGCGGGCAGATAGACCAGCTCGTTGATCTTCATATCGTCGCCGACGAAGGTGTTCACGCCTTCGTTGAGGCCGAACAGCGCGATCGGAATCGGATTGTCGCCCGCGGTGAAGACGATCGGGAAGTGCCGCTGGGCATCGACGAACTCGTCCGACGTTACCGGAATGGCGTGGGTCGAAGCCAGAAAGGCAGCGCTTTCGAGCGTCCCGGCCTTCCAGTCCGCATGGTCACGGCTGTTGAGCGGCAGAAGGTCCTTGTAGAACAGCGGAAGTTGCGGTTGCGGCGCGCTGGCCATGACGTCGTCTCCGGAAAAAATCGGTGGTGAAAGATCCCCTCGGCAGAGCGCGCCCCGCCGAAAGCGCGGCCCTTAGGCGTTTGCTCGCCGCCGCGCAAGCCGAGAGGGTCAGGGATGCGGAGCAGCGTGCAGCAGTTTCCCCGGATTGAGCAGACCTTGCGGGTCGAGCGCCGCTTTCACCCGCCGCATCAGCGCCAGTGCCGCTGGATCGTGCAGGCGAGCAAGCTCGTCGACCTTCATCTGCCCGATGCCGTGTTCGGCACTGATCGATCCGCCCCACTGGGTCACCAGATCATAGACCTGCGCGCTCACCGCCTTGCCTTCGGCCTCCTCCCACGCGCCGCGCACGGCGCCTTTAGGGGCCAGCACATGGAAGTGGACGTTGCCATCGCCAAGGTGCCCGAAGGCGACCGCACAGGTGCCGGGGAAGGCGGCTTCGATGGCAGGCGAGGCCGCGAGAATAAACTCGGGCATCTTTTCGACCGGCACGGAGATGTCATGCTGCATCGCCGGACCAAGCGCACGCTCGGCCGCAGAGATCGAATCCCGCAAGGTCCAGAAGTCCTCGGCCTGGCTATCGTTGGCGGCGAGCACCGCGTCGCCGATCAGCCCTTCCTCGAGCGCATCGGCAAGTGCTTCCCCGAGAGCTGCGCTAAGAGCATCGCCATCACGGCTTGGCGAAACGCATTCGATCAGCGCGTTCCACGGATGACGCTCGGCCAGCGGCGCGCGGGCTTGCGGCAGGTGGGCTAGGACGCTCGCAAGGCAATGCTCTGGAACCACTTCGAAGCCTTCGAGCGCATCGCCCAGCGCGCGCTCCATCCGGCCGAGAAGCGTGCGCGCTTCGATGATGCCGCCAAGGCCGACCCACGCGGTCGCCCGGCCGATCGGCGCGGGCAGCAGACGCAAGGTCGCTGCGGTAACGATCCCGAGCGTGCCCTCGGAGCCGATAAGCAGTTGTTTGAGATCGAACCCGCGATTGTCCTTCTTGAGCGGCGTCAGCAGATCGATCAGCGTACCGTCGGCCAGCACCGCCTCGAGTCCCAGCACCTGCGCGCGCATGGTTCCGTGTCGCAGCACCTGCGTGCCGCCGGCATTGGTGGAGATGAGGCCGCCGATCGTCGCCGAACCCTTGCCGCCGAGGGTAAGCGGGAAGCGCATTTGCGCAGCCTCTGCCGCGTCGTGGAGATGCTGGAGGATCACCCCCGCTTCGCACACCACCATGCCTGCTTCGGGATCAAGGTTGCGGATCCGGTCCATTCGCCTCAGTGACAGCACGATCGCAGTGCCGGTCGTATCCGGTGTCGCGCCGCCAGCCATCCCGCTGTTGCCGCCCTGAGGCACGATCGGCACGCCATGCGCAGCGCACAGCTTGACCAGTGCGGCGACTTCGGTCGCTGAGCCGGGCGAGGCTAGGGCGAGCGCCCGCCCAGTATAGCGTCCGCGCCAATCGGTCAGCCAGGCGTCCATCCGTTCATGATCGGTCGTCAACCCGCGCGGGCCAAGCAGCGCGGTGGCTTCGTCCAGAAACGCTTGGCGCGCGGCGGCGTCAGAAGTTGCAATGGAGGTGTGAGTCATTGTGGCCTCCATGCCACACTTGAGTCTCAATATGCCACCGGTTTCAGGCAGGCCCTTCGCGCAATTCACCCACTGTTCAATTCCTGCTGCTAAGGCGGATGCCCGATGCGGAGAAGGGACGCGCAAGTCGCTGCAACCTTCTCCTTTGTTTGGAGAGAATTCTTCGCCCCATGCAAAGCCTGTTCGCCTTGGCGGTGCCGCTGGCACTGATACTGCCGATCACGGCAGGGGTGAATGCGCCTGGAGAGCGCGCTTTGCCATCGGCCTCTGCTCCGAATAACGCGCCGGGCGCCATGCGGGACGCTCCGCTTCTCCCCAATGCGTTGACGGCGTTCCATGATCGCGCCAGCGCGCAGCAGGTCCGGATCGAACAGCGGGTGATGATCCGCATTACCCCGCAGCCCATGGCGGCGCGCCAGTCGATGGTTGCAGAACTGCCCCGGCGCGCAGCCGCGCCGCGGTTCGAGGAGCGCGACAAGGAAAAGTGCCTGCCGCTCGAGGGTATCGCCGGGGTCCAGACCGGGAGCGGCAATCGTCTGGTGCTGTTTCTGCGCGATCAGCGCATGATCTCGGTAAACCTCGAAAAATCCTGCCGCGCCCGTGACTTCTATTCCGGCTTTTACGTCGAGAAGAACAAGGACGGACGGCTGTGCGTTGAACGCGACAAGCTGCAATCGCGCACCGGTGCGCGCTGCGAGGTGGAAGCCATGCGGCAGTTGGTCGAGGTCCGCGACTAACCATCTCTGCCGGCCCCGCGCGATTCCTTGACTTTTGCCCGGGTTTGCGGGAAAGGCGCGGCGGCCTGAAGCAGCGCTTATCCGCGCGGCAGGCCAGCAATCCCGGCAGCACGTCTGCCCGCTATTTTTCGGACACCACACAAAGCATGACCTTCGCCGATCTCGGCCTTTCGCCCGAATTGCTCAAAGCCGTCGAGGACGCGGGCTACACTACGCCGACCGCGATCCAGGCGCAGGCGATCCCGACCGTGCTGATGATGAAAGATCTCATCGGCATCGCGCAGACCGGGACCGGCAAGACCGCGAGCTTCGTGCTGCCAATGATCGACGTCATGGCCGCCGGTCGCCGCCGGGCGCTGATGCCCCGGTCTCTGATCCTTGAACCCACCCGCGAACTTGCCGCCCAGGTCGCCGAGAACTTCGAGAAGTACGGCAAGAACCATGATCTCAAAATGGCGCTGCTCATCGGCGGCGTGCAGATGGGCGATCAGCTCAAGGCTTTGTCGGACGGTGTCGACGTTCTGATTGCCACGCCGGGCCGGTTGATGGACCTGTTCGAGCGCGGCAAGATTATGCTCAACGGCTGCGAACTGCTGGTGATCGACGAGGCTGACCGAATGCTCGACATGGGGTTCATCCCCGATATCGAGTTCATCTGCTCCAAGCTGCCCGAAACCCGCCAGACGATGCTGTTTTCGGCCACAATGCCGCCGCCGATCGAGAAGCTCGCCAAGAAGTTCCTCAACAATCCCAAGCGGATCGAAGTCAATCGTGCGGCCTCGACCAATGCGGATATCACCACCTTCAAGGTTCCGGTGAAGAGCCGTGCCAAGCGCGAGACGCTGCGCTGGTTCCTCGAGAACGATCTGGTCGAAACCGCGATCATCTTTGCCAACCGCAAGACAACCGTGCGCGAGCTCAACCAGAGCCTCAAGCGTCACGGCTTCCGGTCGAGCGAGATCCATGGCGACATGGATCAGGGCAGCCGGATCAAGGAGCTCGAGCGCTTCAAGGCGGGCGAGGTCAACATCCTCGTCGCCTCGGACGTTGCGGCGCGCGGCCTCGACATCAAGGGTGTGAGTCACGTCTTCAACTTCGATACGCCCTGGCACCCGGATGATTACGTCCACCGCATCGGCCGCACTGGCCGTGCAGGCGCCAAGGGGCGGGCCTTCACCTTTGTGTCGGAAGAAGACGCTGAGGCGATCGCCAATGTCGAGAAGCTGACCGGCAATGCCATCAAGGTGTTCGGCAAGGAAGATGTGCGGGTTGACCTCAGCGAGATGCTGGCCCGCGCCGAAGCCGCCAAAGCGGATCAGATCGACACTGTGGACGTCGAAGAGAAGCGTGAGGAGCGCCGTCCGCGCCGTTCCAGCGATGATCGCGATGACCGCGCGCGCAAGCCGCGCCGCGACAAGGAAGAAGTCCGCGCTGAACGCGCTGCACCACGCAGCGAAGCCAAGGCTGATCGCAAGCCCCGTCGCCATCACGAGGATACCGAGCCGGTGCCCGCGGGCGAATGGAACGGTCCGCGCCCGAGCTTTCTGGATGTCGGCTTTGGTTGAGACTGCTTGATCGTTGAGAAGGCTTACTTAACGCTTTCTTGGCGAAGCTGTGCTATGCCTTCCGCGTGATCCAGAGCATTTTCGAATCTGCGCAATCCACGACAAACGGCCTGCTGATCGCGGCTGGGCCGTTCATGCTGCTTGCCGCCGTGATGAAGCGGGCCGAGGTACTCGCCGCTTTCAAGGCCGCGTGGCACGAGATCAAGACCAATCTCGGTATCCTGACCTTCAACGCGCTGGTGACTGTGCCGCTTTTGGCGGTGCCGGTCGCGGCGGGCCGCGATATCGTGCCGCGGCCGGATGCGCTGGTCGGTTTCTGGGAGGCGATTCCGTTCGGTTTGGCGGTTTTCGCCGCGATCGTGATCGTCGATTTTGCCGCCTATTGGCGCCACCGTTTCGAGCATAGCCGCACGCTTTGGCCAATCCACGCCACGCATCATGCCGACGAGGCGATGAACTGGCTTAGCCTTCGCCGCAAGCATCCGTTCGGCGAGGCGTTCAGCATGATCATCGATCTCGTGCCGGTGCTGCTTCTCGGCCTGCCCATTGGTGCGATTATCGTGGCGATGATGATGCGGACCGCTTGGGGTTATTTCATCCATGCGGATGTGCCCTGGACACTCGGGCGGTTCGGCTCGGTTCTGATCTCGCCCGCCGCTCATCGCCTGCACCACATCCGCGACGAACAGCTGATGGGCGCGAATTACGGGAACACCGTGACGATGTGGGATCAGTTGTTCGGCACCTATGTGGATCCCACGCCGTACCTCAATTGCGAAACCGGTATCGCCGAAGGCACCCGCGGCCTGCTCGGCGAACTCGCTCGGCCGTTCGAGAAGCGTTACTGGCGTGCACGACCTGCCGAAGTTGCGAGCGAGCAGCCGGCATCGAGCGGGTGACGCACCGCCAGTCTCTTGGTCAGGCCATCACCTTTGTGGCCACGACGTAAATCGCCAGTCCTAAAAGCGCGATCCAGAACCCGGTCCAAATCAGCCACAGGACCCACCATGTCCAATGTTGCCCCAGAGGCGGCTTCAGACCCGGTATGGTGAGAAATTCGGCCAGATCGGGGAGCGCCACGGCTTCGCTTATCCCACCACGGTGACGAAGCTATCGAGGACGCGCTTTTCGCCCACCTCTTCGAACAGGATGGTGAGCTTGTTGCCCTCCTGATCGATCACGCAGCCGGTTCCGAATTTGGCGTGTGAAACCATCGCACCGATTGCGACGTCCGAACGGGCAGGGGCAGCGAAGCTCGCCGCCGAGCGTGTGTTCTCGCGCACACGGGCCGGTTTAGTCTCATATCCCGAGGTCAGGGCGCGTTGCCAGCCGGGGCCGCGGGTTTGTGCCTTCGACTGGTAGTCGCGTGCGACATGAGCGAAAGGATCTTCCTGCTCGCGCCAATTCGCCCGCCATAGCGATGCGCCCCCGCTAAGCGTGCTTTCCTGATCGATATGCTCGGCCGGCAGCTCCTCGATGAAGCGCGAGGGGATCGAGCTTGTCCACTGTCCGTAGATCCGGCGGTTTGCTGCGTGGATGATGGTGCAATGCCGCCGCGCGCGGGTGATGGCGACATAGGCTAGGCGGCGCTCCTCTTCGAGGCTGGCGAGCCCGCCTTCGTCGATCGCGCGCTGCGTGGGGAACACGCCTTCTTCCCAGCCGACGCAGAACACGTTGTCGAACTCCAGTCCCTTGGCGGCGTGGATCGTCATGATCGTCACGGTCTCACCCTCGTTGGCGCGGTCATTGTCCATGACCAGGCTGACGTGTTCGAGGAAATCGCCGAGGGTCTCGTACTCCTCCATCGCGCGGGCGAGTTCGGAGAGGTTCTCCGCGCGGCCTGCGCTTTCGGGCGTGCGGTCGCCCGCAAGCATGGCGTTGTAGCCCGATTCCTCGAGCACGAGGCGCAGCAGGTTGGCAGGGGTAAGTGTCTCGGCTGCCTCGCGCCAGGCGAGGAACTGCCGCATCAACCCGCCGATGGTGATCGCGGCGCGCTTGGGCAATTCGTCGCTGTCAGCCAGTTGCAGCGCTGCGGCAGCGAGCGGCAGGCCGGTGCGGCGCGCGTGGCTGTGCATCTGTTCCAGCGCCTTGGCGCCAAGCCCGCGCTTGGGCTGGTTGTGTATCCGCTCGAAGGCGAGGTCATCCTGTGGCTGGGCGATCAGGCGCAGATAGGCCAGCGCATCGCGGATTTCGGCGCGCTCGTAGAAGCGGAAACCGCCGATGATGCGGTAAGCGATCCCGATCTGGATGAAGCGGTCTTCGAATTCGCGGGTCTGATACTGTGCACGCACGAGGATCGCGATCCGGTCGAGCGGGGCGCCTTCGCGTTCGAGCCGCTCGATCGCTTCGCCCACCCGGCGCGCTTCCTCTGGCGCGTCCCACACGCCGATGACCTTGACCTTTTCGCCGCCGTTGAGCTCGGTCCATAAGGTCTTGTCATGACGCTGCGAATTGGCGCGGATCAGGCCTGATGCCGCGCCAAGGATATGCGGAGTGGAGCGATAGTTCTGCTCAAGCCGGATCACTTCCGCGCCCGGAAAATCCTTCTCGAAACGCAGGATATTGGCCACCTCGGCCCCGCGCCACGAATAGATCGACTGGTCATCGTCGCCGACGACGCAGATGTTCTTGTGCTGCTGTGCGAGCAGGCGGAGCCAAAGATACTGGACCGCGTTGGTGTCCTGATACTCGTCCACCATGATGTAGCGGAAGCGGCGCTGGTAATCGGCGAGGATGTCCGGGTGCTGCCGCAGGATGTTCAGCATGTGCAGCATCAGATCGCCGAAATCGCAGGCGTTGAGTGCCTTCAACCGCTCCTGATAGCGTCCGTACAGCGCCGCGCCGCGACCATTGGCATAGGCCTCGTTCTCGACCGCATCGAGATCGCCGGGGTTGAGTCCGCGGTTCTTCCAGCGGTCGATCAGACCCGCCAGCTGACGAGCGGGCCAGCGTTTCTCGTCAAGGTCCGCCTCGGCGATGAGCTGCTTCAGCAGCCGCAGCTGATCGTCTGTGTCGATGATGGTGTAATTGTGCTGGAGGCCAACCAGTTCGGCATGGCGGCGCAGCATCTTGGCGCAGATCGAATGGAAGGTGCCGAGCCACGGCAGCCCTTCGGCTTGAGGGCCGAGATGGTGAGCGACCCGCTCACGCATTTCCTTAGCCGCCTTGTTGGTGAAGGTGACACACAGGATCTGCGAGGGATAGGCGCGGCCGGTCGCCACCAGATGGGCGAGGCGGGAGGTGAGCGCTGCGGTTTTGCCCGTGCCGGCCCCTGCCAGCATCAGCACCGGCCCTTCGGTCGCCAGCACCGCCGCCCGCTGCGCGGGATTGAGCCGCGCCGCATAGGCAGGGACGGAGTCATGCGCCTGCGGGGCGGAAGAGGGCAGGTTGGTGCTCATCGGATCAGGTGAACAGGTAGGGAACAATGCCGCGGCGGGCAAGCTGCGGCATCGCGCTTATCGACCGACCGCCTCAGAGCGCGGCGGGATCGAGCCGCAGCAGGCTGAGCTTGCCTTTGCCGACCTTCCGTTCCGCATCCAGCGTAAGTCCCTTGATGACGGGGTCTTCGTTGAATGCGGTTTCGAGGCTGACCCAGGTCTGCGGCCCGATCCATCCGAGCCGCAGCAACCGGTCAAGAGCCACTTCACCCGCGCCCGAGTGATAGGGCGGATCGAGCAGGATCAGATCGAGCGGTGCGGTGGCCGCGCGCAATTGCGTCGCTGACCCGGTTTCCACCCGCGCCTTGGTCTGCGCTCCGAGAGTCGCGATATTGGTACGGATAGCATCAAGCGCGGCGCGGTCTTGTTCCACGAACAGGCAGGTGGCCGCCCCGCGCGAAAGCGCTTCCAGCCCAAGCGCGCCCGAACCCGCAAACAGGTCGGCCACCTGCAAGCCTTCGAGGCTGCCGAGCCGGCTGATCAGCATCGCGAAAAGTGTCTCGCGCATCCGGTCGGCGGTCGGACGGGTGGCATCGCCCTTGGGGGCGACCAGCTTGCGCCCGCGCCACTGGCCGGTGATGATTCTCACCGCTTCTGCCCTTTGGCGAGATCGCCAAGAAAGCGTTCGACCGGCTTGCCCTTCAGTTCGACCGCCTGACCGCGGGGCAGATCGCCGAGGTGGAACGGACCATAGCCGATGCGGATCAGGCGATTGACCTTGAGGCCGAGAAATTCGAGCACGCGCCGCACTTCGCGGTTCTTGCCTTCGGTGATGGTCATCTCGATCCACAGGTTGCGGCCTGAAGAGCGTTCGAGATTGGCGTCGATCGAGCCGTAGCGCACGCCTTCGATCTCGACCCCGTCCATCAGGTCTTCAAGCTGGGCCTGCGTAACTTCGCCAAAGGCGCGCGCGCGATAGGTGCGCGGGATGCCTGACGCAGGCAGTTCAAGCGTGCGCTTGATGCCGCCGTCATTGGTGAGCAGCAGTAGCCCTTCGGTATTAAGGTCGAGCCGCCCGATCGGCATGAGCCGCGGCGTGCCTTTGGGCAGGGCGTTACGCAGCGCGGTATAGATCGTCGGCCGGCCCGCAGGATCACGCTCGGCGGTGATCAGGCCTGTCGGCTTGTGGAAGGCAAAAAGGCGGGTTGCCTCGGCCGCGGCCACGGGATTGCCGTCAACGGTCACACCCTTGAGGCTGGTGAGGATCGTGGCGGGGGTCGTGACGGGCTTGCCCTCGATCGCCACGCGCCCTTCGGCAATCATGCGTTCGACCTCGCGGCGGCTGGCGACGCCCGCGCGGGCGAGCAGCTTGGCGATACGGTCGCCATCGGGGCGGTCAGCGGAGCGGGGGGGCTGGGTGGGCATGGCCGCGCGGCCTAGGCGCTCAATTGGCCGCCCGCAAGGCTTCGCTGACAATCTGGTCGAACCGCGCGATACCGCCTTCGAGCGTGCCGAGCGTGATATGGCTCACAGCGCCGCTCGCCAGACCTTGTTGGCCAAGCTCGGCCGCGCGGAAATCCTCCGAGGCGAAGACCCCGCCATCGAGCAGGTTCCAGCTCCTTTCCCAATGTGCCAGCGCTTTTTCGCTCTGGGGTGCTTCAGGGATCAGCATGAAATCTTCGACCATCGTCCGATCGGCGGCCTGCGGCATGAGTACCATCACGTTCACGTAATCCGGGCTGGGCACGATGATGGTCGCGGGGAGCAACTGGTAGGCGAAGGTCACGACGCGGCGCAGCTGCGCCATGTCGGTGAGGTCGATGCCCTCCATTTCCTCCAGCCGGCCGACTGCTGACCTTTGGTGCGGGCCGATCTGGTCGCCCGCAGTGATTCCATCCTTGAAAAACGGGCCGATGGTGGCAGCGTGGAGGCGGGTAACGTGATAGCTTTCGAGGAAGGCATCCATGATGAGCTTCCAGTTGCCCTGCACGCTGTGGAGCTTGCGCCGGAACAAGTGCGCTTGTGGCAGGCCGAATGCATCGAGATCGATGCCGAGCTTTGCAGCATCGCCGAAATCGGCACCCGCTTGCGGCGCAAACCAGATAAGTCCCCCTGCCTCGAGACTGGGAAGTTCGACCAAGCCATAATCTGCCTTGTCGAGCCCTGGGAAGGTTTCGGGCCGGGGCAGGGCCATCAAGCCGCCGTCGAGCCGGTAGGTCCAGGCGTGATAGGGACACACGAGCCGCTTTGCACATTGCACCTCGCTTCCTTCAACCAGCCGTGTGCCGCGGTGGCGACAGACGTTTAGGAAGACATGCGCTTTGCCATCATTGTCGCGGGTAACAAGGAGCGGCCGTCCCGTGGCATCGTGCGGCACAGCCATGCCTGCCTCGGGCAGCAGGGCTGACGGGGCGAGGACCTGGGACAACCGGTCGAACAGCGCTGCTTTCTCTCGGGCGAAGTGATCGGGACAGGTGTAGTTCGCCGCCGGCACCGTCTGGATCCCGCCCGCTTGCCTGCCAACCCCATCACGGATCGCTTCGGCTAGAGCGAGTTGTCCGGGTGTCGGACTCAATCGGGGCATATCTGTTGTGGCAGCGTTCATCGCTCTTTTCTCATCCTCTCGACCCAGACTAGTGTGACATGAAACAGGCTGAGAGCAAACGCCTCTCGGCTCTCGGAGACTGTGGGAGCATAAATGGCCAACGCTGCCGTGGAGACACCCTCGCGTATGTCGCGCTGGCTGACGCTAGCGGCGTCGCTGCGCCATCCCAAGACCGGCTATGTGCTGCTTTTCGGTTTCGCCAGCGGGCTGCCTTATGCGCTCCTGCTCGGCACGCTATATGCGTGGCTGACCGACGCCCAGGTCGATGTCGAGACGATGGGCGTGTTCTCGCTGATTGGCCTCGCCTATGCCTTCAAGTTCCTGTGGTCGCCCGCGCTTGACCGCGTGGATGTTCCCCTTCTCAGGCGGCTGGGTAAGCGCAAGCAGTGGATCGTAACCGCGCAATTGTTGCTCGGGGGCATTCTTGTGCTGCTTTCCGCGCTTGATCCGCTGTCTTCGCTCGGGGTGTTCTCGTTGCTTGCTGGGATTGGAGCCTTCGCTTCTGCGACACAGGACGTGGTAATCGATGCATGGCGTGTCGATGTGGCGGACGAAGTGGCGACGATCGACATCCTTTCGACCGTGTTCCAGATGGGCTACCGTGTCGCCGCTCTGGTCGGCGGGGCGCTCGCGCTGTTTATGGCAGAACGGATGGGATGGCCGACCGTCTTTGCCAGCATGGGCGCGATCCTGTTGTTCGTGGGCTTCCTTGGCCTCTTCGCTCCCGATGCTGAGCGCAGCGCAGCCGCGCTCGAGAGCGAGCGGGCCAATCTCGGCACTTTGCGCGCCGCTGGCCAGATCGCGCCGCGCATCCGTGCCTATGCGCTGGGTGCGGTCGCGTTGCTGTGGGGCTGGGCGCTGGTGACGGTGCTCGATTTCATGATCCGCTCGCTCGCCGCAACGCCCGAGACGCGTCCGGATTCGACCGAATTCGTCAGCCAGATAGGCCCGCTGATTGTGATCGCGACTGTTGTCATTCCCGGTCTCATCGCCGGCTGGCTGGAAGCGATGCGCAAGCAGGGCCGTTTCGTGCTGGCTGAGGCGGCACCAGCCAGTGGTGCGTTCGATGTCGCGCTCGATCACGGCTACCGCGCGCTGATCCTGCCGCTTGCCGAAATCATCGGACGATTGAAGTGGGCTGCAGTGCTGGTGATCGCGCTGGTGCTTTCTTACCGCATCACCGACGCAATCTGGGGGAGCTTTGCCTACCCGTTCTATTTGGGCGAGCTGCAATACACCAAGGACGAGGTGGCGATTGCTTCGAAGTTTTTCGGCGTCGGTGCGCTGATCGTTGGGCTGGCGCTGGGCGGCACGCTGCTGACTGTGATCGGCCGCATGACCACGCTAACGCTTGGCGCTGTGATCGCGGCGTTGACCAACCTGCTCTACGCCGATCTCGCGGTGGGCGGGGCACGGATGCAGCTGGCGAGCGATCTTATCGGCTTCACCTGGCTTGTTGAGCAGTTCGGCGCGGACGAGCGCATGGGGCGACTCATGCTGGCCATCGGCGCGGAGAACATCGCCGTCGGTATCGCCGGGGCGGCCTTCGTCGCTTACCTCTCGAGTGTTGTGGCCAAGGGTTACAGCGCGGTGCAGTATGCGCTGTTGTCCTCGCTGACGATGCTGGTGGGGACTTTGGGACGGCCCGCGCTCGGCCAGATGATCGAGGAGCGCGGCTATTACGACGTGTTCCTGCTCACCACGGCCATCGGCGCGTTTGCGGTCGTGTTGTGCGTCGTTGAATGGGTGCGGCAGGTGCGGTCAGGACGCCCCGAGAATGCGCCTCCGCCGGAGCCAGAACTGGTTTAGTCCGGCAACTCGTTATTGAGCCTCAGCACCTCGCCCGCAAGGTAGAGCGAGCCGGCGACCAGCACCGGCAGTCCATCGTCGGGGAGCATTGCCATTGCGCTCGGCACGTCGGGTGCCGGTTTGGCGCCGGGGCCGAATGTGGATGCCGGGTGCCACTCATGTCCCGGTACCGGAACAGCCGTGATGCTGGCGAGGGTCTGGCCAAGCGGTCCGATCAGCGAGGTCGGGTCCTTGCCCTCGATCATCCCGATTATCAGATGCAGGCGCTGCCCGGCGAAATGCGCGCCGATCATCGCGCCGGCCTGCGGGTTGTGGCCGCCATCAAGCCACACCTCGCGGGTGCCTGCCAGCGGACCGGCGGAAAGGCGCTGCATTCGTGCTGGCCAGCGGGCATTCTTCAATCCCCGCGACATCGCCATCAGGCCAACGGCGATGCGATCCTGATGCTGGATCATCGCCAGCGCGAGGCCTGCGTTCTCGGCTTGATGCGCCCCTGCCAAAGCCGGACGAGAGAGGGTGAAGGTGCCTGCGCTGTCGCGATAGGTCAGCATCGCCTCCAGCTTGCTGTCCCAAGCGTCCCCTCGCATCGCGAGTGGCGCGCCGACGCGGGCCGCAGCGGCGGTCACCTCGCGGTTGGATTCGGGCCGATAGGAGAGTGTCACCAGCGGCACGCTCTTCTTTGCAATCCCCGCCTTCTCGAAGGCGATCCGCGCCATCGGCTCGGTGGGCACGCCCTCCTCTGGCGCGAGCAGGAAGCGTTCGTGATCGAGGCCGAGCGCAGCAATACCGCAGGCCGCCAGCGCCTCGGGCTCGAGCACGTTGGTGGCATCGAACCGCCCGCCCATACCGACCTCGACCACGCAGACATCGCCGGGGACGCGGCTGAAGGCGAGGAAGGCGGCGGCAATGGTGACTTCGAAGAAGCTGGGGCCGAGGTCCTCTCCGGCATCCAGGACTTCCTCCAGCACATCGGCGAGCATCGCGTCGGAGATGAGTTCGCCTGCCAAGCGGATGCGCTCGTTGTAGCGCACCAGGTGCGGGCTGGTGGTGACGTGGACCTTGTAGCCTTCGGCTTCCAGCATCGCGCGCAGGAAGGCGCAGGTCGAACCTTTCCCGTTGGTCCCCGCAACATGGAACACCGGCGGCAGCTTGCGGTGCGGATTGCCGAGCCGCTCCATCAGTTCGCGGATCGTCTCCAGCCCTAGCCGCCCTTGCGGCAGGCTCAGGGCTGCAAGGCGGTCAAGCTGGGCCTGAACGCGCGGGTCGTCCGACCGACCGAAATCGCGCATGAGTGCGTTACGCCGCCTTCACCGGAGCGAGATAGTCGAGCACCTGTGCTAGCGTCGCCTTCAGCTCGCGGCGCGGCACGACCATGTCGACCATGCCGTGCTTGTGGAGATACTCGGCGCGCTGGAAGCCTTCGGGCAGCTGCTCGCGGATCGTGTCCTGGATCACGCGCTGGCCGGCAAAGCCGATGAGTGCGCCCGGTTCGGCAATGTGGACGTCACCGAGCATCGCATAGCTCGCCGTCACCCCGCCGGTGGTCGGATCGGTCAGCACGACGATGTAGGGGAGCCCGGCGTTCTTGAGCCGCCTGGTCATCACCGTCGCGCGGGGCATCTGCATGAGCGAGAGGATCCCCTCCTGCATCCGCGCACCGCCCGCAGCGGTCACCACGACATAGGCGCAGCTGCGATCAAGCGCCTTCTGCGCCCCCTCGCAGAACGCCTGCCCCACGGCCATGCCCATCGAGCCGCCCATGAAGCTAAAATCCTGCACGCCCACCACTGCGGGAATCGCGTCGATCGTGCCCGAACCGGCCACGAAGGCATCTTCGTGCGGGTTGGCCGCGCGCGCCGCCTTGAGGCGGTCGGTGTACTTCTTGGTATCCTTGAACTGCAGCGGATCTTCGGTGACCTTGGGCAGCGGCAGGACTTCAAAGCCCGGATCGAGCAGCAGCGAAAGGCGCGCATCGGCCCCGATCCGCCCATGATGCTCGCACTTCGGGCAGACGCTGAGGTTCTCTTCGTACTCGGCGACGAACAGCATTTCTTGGCACGAGGGACACTTGATCCACAGGTCCTTCTCGGTCGTGGACTTCTTGTCGGCCGAAAAACCGAGCGAATTGCGGACACGGGTGAACCAGTTCATGCAGCTTTAGTCCTGTCGGGCGGTATGGACCGCTTGTGCGAGAGCCGAAGTGAGTTCCTTTAGCTTGGCCGGCGCCGCGACGCCATACTCGCCGCAGATTTCCACCAGCGCCGAGCCGACCACCACGCCGTCGGCCACCTTGGCGATCTCAGCCGCCTGCTCGGGCGTGCGCACGCCGAAGCCGACCGCGACGGGCAGGTCGGTCGATTGCTTGATGCGCGCGACGTTGTCTTCGATGCTGGCTATCTGCGCCTGCTGCTTGCCGGTGATCCCCGCGACCGAGACGTAGTATAGGAACCCTTCCGACCCTGCGAGAACCTGCGGCAGACGCGCGGCGTCGGTCGTCGGCGTGGCGAGGCGGATTGGGGCGATGCCCTTGGCGCGCAGCGCCGGGCCGAGCGCGTCGTCCTCCTCGGGCGGGATGTCGACGCAGATGACGCCGTCGACGCCGGCGGCCGCAGCTGCCTCGGCGAACCATTCCGGCCCGCGGCGCACCATCGGGTTGGCATAGCCCATCAGCACCAGCGGCACATCGGGGTGCCGGTCGCGGAAGTCGGCGGCGTAGCGCAGCACGTCCGCCGTGGTCGTCCCCGCTCCGAGCGAGCGCAGGTTCCCCGCCTGGATCGCAGGGCCGTCAGCCATCGGATCGGTGAAGGGCATGCCCAGTTCGATCACGTCCGCACCGGCTTCCACCAGCGCATCGAGATTGGCCGCGGTGTCGCCATCGCCTGCGGTGATGAAGCAGACGAGCGCGGGGCGGGGCTGGGCGAAGGTGGTGGTGAAGCGGGTCATTTGCGGAAAACAGGCCTAATCTTGAAAATCATGGAACAGGCAGCAAAGGCGGTTGCGAAGGCGAGGCTAAGCCAGAAGGCGCGGTCATATCTGATCTCTTCGCGCGCCACCCAGTCCCAGGCGACGTAACCAAGCATCGCGACGCCGAAAACGACGAAGAAGCGTTGTGAAGCTTCCCAAGGATCATTTCGCCGCCAGCCGATGAGCTGGTCCTGAAGGTATTGCTTTCCGCCTTCGCTCAAAGCTCCACCCCCAGACGCTCCGCCACGGTGAAGATGTCCTTGTCGCCGCGCCCGCACAGGTTGGCGAGGATGATGCTGTCCTTCGGCATGGTCGGCGCGACCTTCTTCACCGCTGCGATGGCGTGCGAGGGTTCCAAGGCCGGAATGATGCCCTCGGTCGCGCACAGCAGTTGGAAGGCGTCCAGCGCCTCTTCGTCCGTGACGGCGGTGTAATCGACGCGGCCGCTTTCCTTCAGCCACGCGTGCTCGGGGCCGATGCCGGGGTAGTCCAGGCCGGCGCTGATCGAGTGGCCTTCGGTTATCTGGCCGTCCTCGTCTTGCAGCAGGTAGGTGCGGTTGCCGTGGAGCACGCCGGGCGATCCGCCGAGCAGGCTCGCGGCGTGTTCGTCACCGTCGAGGCCGTGGCCCGCCGCTTCGACGCCGAGCATTTTTACCGACGGATCATCGAGGAAGGGATGGAACAGCCCCAGCGCGTTCGATCCGCCGCCGATCGCGGCGACCAGCAGATCGGGCAGGCGTCCGGTGCGGGCGAGCATCTGGGCGCGGGCTTCCTTGCCGATCACGCTCTGGAAGTTGCGCACCATCTCGGGATAGGGATGCGGGCCGGCCGCCGTGCCGATGATGTAGAAGGTGTCGTGGACGTTAGCGACCCAGTCGCGCAGGCCCTCGTTCATCGCGTCCTTAAGCGTCGCCCCGCCGCTGGTGACGGGCACGACCTCGGCCCCCAGCAGCTTCATCCGGAACACGTTGGGCGACTGCCGCTTAACGTCCTCGGCGCCCATGTAGATCACGCAAGGCAGGCCGAAGCGCGCGCAGACCGTCGCGGTCGCCACCCCGTGCTGGCCCGCGCCAGTCTCGGCGATGATGCGGGTCTTGCCCATGCGGATCGCGAGCAGGATCTGGCCGATGCAATTGTTGATCTTGTGCGCGCCGGTGTGATTGAGCTCGTCGCGCTTGAACCACACCTGCGCGCCGCCCAGTTCCTCGGTGAGGCGCGGCGCGAAATAGAGCGGGCTGGGGCGGCCGACGTAATGTTCGAGCAGATCGTCGAACTCGGCCTGAAATGCAGGATCGGCCTGCGCCTTGCGGTATTCGCGCTCGAGATCGAGCACCAGCGGCATCAGCGTCTCGGCGACATAGCGACCGCCGAACTGGCCGAAATGCCCACGTTCGTCAGGCTGGGTGCGGAAGGAGTTGAGAGGGGTGTTCATATGAGGGCCGCTTTGCAGAAGGCAGTGATCTTGTCCACGTCCTTGATACCGGGGGAACGCTCGACACCCGAAGAAGTATCCACGAGCGGGGCGCGGGTTATGCGGATCGCTTCGGTGACGTTGGCAGGGGTGAGCCCGCCCGCCAGGCCCCAGGGAACCGGTGCCTGCCAGTGAGCGAGCAGGCTCCAGTCGAACGCCGCACCGTTGCCGCCCGGAAGGCCCGAAGCCGGGGCATCGAGCAGCAGGCGGTCCGCCGCGCCGTGGAAACGCTTGGCATCATCAAGCGCCGAGGCGTCTTTCACGCCCAGCGCGCGCCATGCCTCGATGCCGGTGTCGGCGCGGAAGCGCGCAAGGGCTTCGGGGGTTTCGGCGCCGTGGAATTGCACGACGTCGGGGTGCACTACGCGCACGGCTTCGGCCAGAAGATCAGGCGAAGGGTTTACCAGCAGCAGCACCGCCTTGACGTGCGAGGGCGCGAGCGCGCGCAGCTTTGCCGCTTCGGTCAGTGCAAGGTGGCGGGGGCTCTTGGCGAAGTGGACAAAGCCGACATGGCTTGCTCCCGCACGGATCGCCGCCGCGAGCGTATCGGGCGTTGAAAGTCCGCAGATCTTGACGAGGGTGGCCATGACCCGTCCCTAGGCGGCCCGGAGCGGCTTTTCCAGCACCACGAAATTGACCGGCGGATCGCGCAGCACAGGGAAGGGTCGGCGCTCCCCGGTGAAGGCATAGCCGCGCCGTTCGTACCACGCGATCAGCGACGCGCGGCTGTCGATCACTGTCATCTCCATCGCCGACAGACCGAGCGCGCTGGCATGATCCTCCGCTGCATCGAGTAGCTTTCGCCCGAGGCCTGCCGATTGCAGATCGGGCTGGACACAGAGCATGCCGAGATAGCCGAGGCTGGCATCCTTGCGTGTCACGGCCACGCAGCCGATCAATGCGTCGCCATCGCGCGCGGTTAGGATTGTTACCGCCGCGTCGGAGAGGAGCGCCTCGAGCTCCTCGCGCCCGATCCGCTCATCGTCGAGGATATCGGCCTCGTGGTTCCACCCCTGCCGTGCCGAATCGCCCCGATAGGCGGTTTCGAGCAGGGCCTTGAGCGCAGGAGCATCCAACGGGGATGCAACATCGATGCGGATCAAAGTGTCGCCTCGATAGCCCTTGCGGCGGCAGCCGGGTCTTCCGCACGGCTGATCGGGCGGCCGATCACGAGCACGCTCGCGCCATTGTCGCGGGCCTGACGCGGGGTGACGACGCGCTTCTGGTCGCCGGTTCCGCCGCCAGCGGGGCGGATCCCGGGGACGACGAAGAAGCCGTCCTTCCACGCCTTCCTCACCATGCCGACTTCCTGACCCGAGCAGACGATCCCATCGAGGCCCGCCGAATGGGCCAGCTCGGCAAGGCGCATCACCTGTGTCTCGGCGCTGCCATAGACGCCGGTAGCGGTGAGGTCGTTCGCATCGAGGCTGGTGAGCATCGTCACCGCGACGACCTTGGTGCCGTTGGCGGCGGCGGCCTTGGCATCCTCCATCATCGCCCGCCCGCCGCTGGCATGGATGGTGACGATCGCGGGTTCGTAGACGTGGATCGCCTGCATCGCGGCGGCGACGGTGTTGGGAATATCGTGGAACTTGAGGTCGAGGAAGATCGGCAAGCCCAGATGCGCGATCTCGTGGACCCCGTGCGCGCCGTGCGCGCAGAAGAATTCCAGGCCGAGCTTGACCCCGCCAATATGCGCCTTGACCTTGCTGACGAGCGCCTTGGCCGGCTCCAGCTGCGGCACATCGAGGGCGAGATAGATCGGGTTGCTCACTTGCCGCTGCCTCCATCTCTGTCCGCTGGGGAGAGCGGATCGGCGGCTTCTCCCATGCTTTTCCCGGGCTTATCCACAGGCGTATCCGCAGACATCGTTCCAACGTCAGCCTGACGGGCCAGCGCTGTGTGTTTGAGCGAATTCTCGAGTGCACGGATGCGGCGGTTCAGGCCCCACGCAATGCTGCGATGGTAGGCCCACATCGGCACGAACCCGATCAGGAACGCGAGCACCGCCAGCACCGGCAGCTTGGTTTCCAGCACCAGATTTTGCCACAGGGTCAGTTCGACAGGCTGCCAGTTATAGATCGCGAAGATCAGGAACCCGAACAGCACAAAAACCCAGATGATGGTGCGAAGGATCCTCACAGGCGCATTGCCTCCTTTTGGCCGCTGGACCGGCAAAACCTAGGCGATTCGCCTGCCATGTCCAGCGCCGCTGCCGTGCTCAGCCGAACACCCGCGCAAAGATCGTGTCGACATGCTTGAAGTGGTAGGCGAGATCGAACTTCTCTTCGAGTTCGGCAGGCGAGAGCGCAGCAGTTACATCGGGATCGGCCTTGAGCAGATCGAGCAGCGACAGCGCGCCATCCGATTCCCACACCTTCATCGCGTTGCGCTGCACCAGCCGGTAGGCATCGTCGCGGGTCAGGCCGGCCTGAGTCAACGCCAGCAGTACGCGCTGTGAATGAATGAGGCCGCCCATGCGGTTGAGGTTTTTCTCCATCCGCTCGGGATAGACTAGCAGCTTTTCGACCACGCCGGTCAGTCGCGCCAGCGCGAAGTCGAGCGTGATTGTGGCATCAGGCCCGATGAAGCGTTCAACCGAGGAGTGCGAGATATCGCGCTCGTGCCAGAGGGCGACGTTCTCGAGTGCGGGCAGAGCATAGGCGCGGATCATGCGCGCCTGTCCGGTGAGGTTCTCGGTCAGAATCGGGTTGCGCTTGTGCGGCATGGCCGAGGAGCCCTTCTGGCCAGGCGAAAAATACTCCTCGGCCTCCAGCACCTCGGTGCGTTGCAGATGGCGGATTTCGATGGCCAGGCGCTCGATGCTGCCGGCGACCACCGCGAGCGTGGCGAAATACATCGCGTGGCGATCGCGCGGGATCACCTGCGTCGAGACTGGCTCGATGGCGAGGCCGAGCTGTTCCGCGACATAAGCCTCGACCTGCGGATCGACGTTGGCGAAGGTGCCGACCGCGCCCGAGATTGCGCAGGTGGCGATTTCCGCACGGGCCGCGACCAGCCGCGCACGGCAGCGGTCGAACTCGGCATAGGCCTGCGCAAGCTTGAGGCCGAAGGTGACCGGCTCGGCATGGATGCCGTGACTGCGCCCGATGGTGGGGGTGTACTTGTGCTCTTCGGCGCGGGTGCGGATCGCGGCCAGAAGGCCGTCCATGTCTTCGAGCAGCATGTCGGTCGCGCGCGCAAGCTGCACCGACAGCGTCGTGTCGAGCACGTCTGAGCTGGTCATGCCCTGATGCATGAAGCGGGCTTCCTCGCCGACCTGCTGGGCGACCCAATCGAGGAAGGCGATAACGTCGTGCTTGGTCACGGCCTCAATCGCGTCGATCGCGGCAACATCGATCACGGGATTGGTCGCCCACCAGTCCCACAGCGCCTTTGCCGCGCTCTGCGGCACGACGCCGAGATCGGCGAGCTTCTGGGTCGCGTGCGCCTCGATCTCGAACCAGATGCGATACTTCGCTTCCGGCTCCCAAAGGGCGGTCATGGCAGGGCGAGCGTAGCGGGGGACCATCGGACGGCTCCAGTTGTCAGATTGGCGCACGCGCTAGGGCGATGGCTCTCCGAACGCAAGCGGGCAGCGCCCCAAACCGGGGACTAGGCGGCGTCCCTGCGCCAGCCGAAAACGCGCTCGGCCATCAGCCATGCGCTCAGGCCCCCGATGATCTGCGCGGCGAAGAAGTGCGGCGCATTGGCAGGGGCAATACCAGCGAAGGTATCCGAAAAGGCGCGCGCCATAGTCACCGCCGGGTTGGCGAAAGACGTCGAGGCGGTGAACCAGTAGCCCGCCACGATCACCAGCGCGACGCTCACGGGCACCGCTTCGGGTCTTGCGCGCACAGTGCCAAGAATGGTCAATACCAGCGCATAGGTCGCAACCGCTTCGGACAGCCATTGGGCAGGGCCAGTGCGGATATGCGCTGACAATTGCAGGATCGGCAGCTCGAACATCGCATGGGCCAGCCACGTTCCGGCGACTCCTCCGGCAAACTGCGCCAGCGTGTAGGCCGCCAATTGGCTCACCCCCAGTTCGCGGCGCATGGTGAACACCAGGCTCACCACCGGATTGAAATGCGCGCCCGATACGGGGCCGAAGATCGTGATCAGCACATAGAGGATCGCGCCCGTGGCGATTGTGTTGGCAAGCAGCGCAAGGGCAACGTTTCCGCCTGCCAGGTTCTCGACCATTATTCCCGATCCGACCACGGTCGCCACGAGTATGGACGTGCCGAGCGCTTCGGCCGCCAATCGGTGTGCGGTTGCGTTCGCCATGTGGACCTTTTCCCCGTTTGCTCGGCCCCACCTTGACCGATGTTGCGGCGCTATCCGCGGATTTTGGCCGGTGCAAGGCGCTAGATCAGACCTTTTGTCCGCAGCGATGTATGCCCCTCGCGCCCGATTATGACGTGATCGTGGACAGTGACGCCGAGCAGCCGTCCGGCCTCGGCTATCCGCTGGGTGATCTGGATGTCGGCGCGGCTGGGTTCGGGCGATCCGGAGGGGTGGTTGTGGACGAGAATCATCGCGCTCGCGCCAACGTCCATCGCCCGGCGGATCACCTCGCGAGGGTGGATCGCTGCCTCGTCGATCGATCCATCACCAAGGTGGTGATCCTCGATCAGGCGGTTCTTGGTGTCGAGATAGAGGATACGGACGCGTTCGACCGTGAGGTGTGCCATGTCAGTGGTAAGGTAGTCGATCAGCGCCTGCCAACTGCTGAGCACCGGTTTCTTGCTGATCTCCCCGCGCGTCATCCGGCGCGAGGCAATGGCGACGGCCTTAAGTGCCGCAGCGCTGGTCTCGCCCACGCCCTTGACCCGCTGGAGCGCCTTGGGATCGGCGTTGAGCACGCCTGCAAGGCTGCCGAATTGCGCAATGAGGGCTTTTGCCAGCGGCTTGGTATCGCCCTGCTTGATCGCCGCGAACAGCAGGTATTCGAGCACTTCGTAATCGGCCAGCGCCTCTGCGCCGCCGGTTAGCAGTCTCACGCGTAGACGCGCGCGATGACCCGCGCCCGCCGTCTTTCCGGCATCGGATCGGTTCGGCGTGTCGGCTCCAAAATCGAAACCGTCTTCAGCTTCGGGCAATGCGACCCCTTCGAAAACCGTTGTTCCTCAAGCCTCATTGCCTTTGCGCGATGATGCGCGCAAGGGTTGGACGCAATGCCGGTGGCAGACGAGCAGCAGATGGAGAGGCCGCAAGACGGCGGCAAGCGGCGGTTCTGGCCGCGTCGCTGGCGTACCCGAATCGCAACCGGCGCGGCAGTCGCTGCACTCGTCGCGGGCAGCGTGACGTGGATGAGCCGCGAGCGTATCGCGGGCGACGTGATCGACGATTATCTCGACCGCAACGGTGTTCCGGCCACTTACGATATCGTCGCCATCGGCCCGCGCGAGCAGGTGATTGAAAACCTCGTGGTCGGCGATCCGGCGCGGCCTGACCTGACGGTGCGGCGTATGGTGGTCGCGCTTGGCGTAGGCTGGGCGGGGCCAGAACTGCGGCGCGTGACGGTGGAGGGCGCGCGCGCTTTCGGCAGCTATCGTGGAGGGCGTTTCAGCCTCGGCGCACTCGATCCTCTGATTTTCACCGATAGCGCCGAGCCTCCCGCACTTCCTGCCATTGATCTGATAATCCGCGACGGGCGAGCACTTGTCGAAAGCGAATTTGGCGCCGTCGGACTCGCGCTCGAAGGGGCTGGGCGGCTCGACGATGGCTTTGACGGCACGCTAGCTGCCACCGCGCCGGGGGTCGGGGTCGACAGCTGCCGCGTCGAGCGCGCGACACTTTATGGCAAACTCACGACCAAGGACGGTGCCGCGCGGCTCGACGGGCCGCTGCGGATCGGAAATCTGGCCTGTGGAACTGCGCGGCTGGCCACGGCCGCTACCGGCACCGAGTTAACTCTGGCGCGCGATTTCTCGGGCGCTGATGGCGCCTTCCGGGTCGGTGGGCAGAAGTTGCGCTTTGGCGAGACCATCGCTGCCAAGGTTGCAGGTAGCGCCGGACTGACGTGGCGCGATGAGGGCTTGGTGCTGGCGCACGATCTGTCTCTCTCCGATATCGCCGCGCCGCAGGGGCGTATCGCCCGGATCGAAGCGGAGGGCGCGTGGCGCGGGGCGCTGACGGCGGAGCGCGGACAATGGGACGGGCAACTGCGCGCGCGTGGTCTCGCTCCAGCGGACGACCTTGCCGCGAGTCTCGTCAAAGCCGAACGCGGGCTGGAGGGTACGCTGCTAGCCCCGCTCCTGTCACAGGCGCGAGGCAACTTCACCCGCGCGCTAACCGGCGCGGACGTCACCGCCAATGGGATCATCCGCCACAAGGGAAGCGAGGTGGCGCTGATCATTCCCGAGGCGAATGTTATGAGCCGCGGGGGACAGCGGGTGCTGGCGCTTTCGCAGGTCAGCGGCTCGCTCGGTGCTGCAGGCATCACTGGCCTTAGAGGTAATGTCATCGCGGGTGGGGCGGGCGTGCCGCAGATCAATGGCCGGATGGAACAGGAGCCAGGTGGCGCCTGGGCTCTGCGACTGGCGATGGCCGAATACTCCGCCGGTGGGAACCGCATGGCGATTCCGCGCCTCTCGCTGCGGCAGTTACCGGGCGGGGGCATCCGGTTCGACGGGGTGGCAACCGCCAGCGGGGAGATTCCGGGCGGCAGAGTCAATAATCTCGCCATACCGGTCGAAGGCGCGTGGTCCAATGCGCGCGGGCTGTTGGCGGGCACGCGGTGCCTGCCGCTGAGCCTTTCCAGTCTGGAATTGGGTGGGCTAGCGCTACGCCGTCAGAACATCACGCTGTGCCCCGAAGGCAATGGCGCAATGGTGCGATATCGCGATGGCCTGACGCTTGCCGCGCGTTCCGGAGCGCTGCGGCTTGTTGGCACGTTGGGCGAAAGTCCGGCGACGATTGCCGCCGATTCCCTGCGGCTGCGCTATCCCGCGCCTTTCGCCGTCGATGGTCTGACAGCGCGCATCGGTGCCGAGGGGAGCGAGGCACGCCTGTTTGCCGCCAGTCTCACCGGGAGTTTCCAGGACGGGCTCTCCGGTGCTTTTGAGGGAGGCACGGCGCAGTTGGACGCGGTTCCGCTGGTTCTTGGCGATATCGCCGGGCGCTGGAGCTTTGCCGAGGGTGCGCTGCAGATCGGCGAGACGGCTTTCGTGCTGAGCGATCGCCCGGCGGCGGGAGGTGCAGCGCGTTTCCGTCCGCTGGCAGCACGGGGGGCAAACCTCACTTTGGCCAACAATGCCATTACCGCCGATGCCATCTTGCGCCATCCAGGTTCCGGCCGAGCGGTTGCTGATGTTAGGATTCGTCACGATCTCGACGGCGCGGTCGGGCAAGCGCATTTTTCCGTTCCCGATCTCGCCTTCGATGAGCAATTGCAACCCGAAGACCTGTCCTATCTCGCCAAGGGCGTGATCGCCTTTGCCGATGGGGCGGTGACCGGATCGGGACAGATTGACTGGCGCGGCGATGCGGTGACGAGCAGCGGCAGATTCCGCTCCAATGGCCTCGATTTCGCTGCCGCCTTTGGTCCTGTGCGCGGACTGGCGGGCGAGGTTGTCTTCACCGACCTCCTGAACCTCACCACCGCGCCCGATCAGATCGTGCGTATCGCTGCGATCAACCCCGGCATCGAAGTGACCGACGGCACCGTTCGTTTCGAGGTCAGCGAGGGGAGGTTCCTCAGTCTTGAGGATGCGCGTTTCCCGTTCATGGGAGGAACGCTCGATATGCGTCCGCTGGTGATGGATTTCTCCCAGCCTGAAGAGCGCCACTACGTGTTCGAAATAACGGGTCTCGATGCTGCAACATTCGTCACACAGATGGAATTGACCAATCTCAGCGCCACCGGAGTGTTCGACGGCACGGTGCCGATCGTGTTCGACAAGGACGGCAATGGCCGGATCGAAGGCGGACTGCTGCTCAGCCGTGCGGGCGGCGGCAATGTCGCCTATATCGGCGAGCTGACCTACGAGGACCTCGGTACCATGGGCAATTATGCCTTCGAGGCGCTGCGTTCACTCGATTACCGGCAGATGAGCGTTGGCCTCAGCGGTGATCTGGCCGGAGAGATTATCACCAATTTCGATTTCGACGGCGTGCGGCAGGGCGCAGGCACTAGCCAGAACTTCGTCACCCGCCGCCTCGCCAAGTTGCCGATCCGGTTCAAGGTCAATGTGCGGTCGGAAAATTTCTACGAGTTGGCCACGATGGTTCGCTCGTTCTGGGATGCCGATTACCTCGGCAATCCGGTCGACAAAGGGCTGCTTAAGGCGGAAAATGGCCGGTTCGTGCCGGTGCGTCGCAATCCTCCCCCCGACCAATCCGTTCAACCTCCTGAAAGCGAAAGCCAGCCATGAAGCACCATGAATTGACCGCGCCAAGCGGCGCTGCCACACCGCCCGGCATAAACGGGGAAAGGGCAGCGGCAATGGGGCGGCACACCAAGGACTGGCGCCGGGCCATGATGGCAGGGGCGGTGATCCTTTCGGCAGGACTGGGCGGCTGCATCAATATTGCTGCCCCGGAAAAACCGATCGTGATCGAGCTCAACATCAACATCCGGCAGGAAGTGATTTACCGGCTCGCGGAAGACGCGGCCAACACGATTGACGAGAACGCGGATATTTTCTGACGGTCTACCGGCTCGCTACGTGAGGCCCGACCGATCCCGTTTCCCTGAGGAGGAATAATGATGCGCAGTTCAGCTTTTGCCGCGATCGCCGCACTGGCGGTGTTCGGTCTGGGTGCAGGAGCGGCCATGGCCCAGCGCGATCCCGCCTACGCCGCCGCGCGCGAGGCGGGAAAAGTGGGCGAACAGCCCGACGGCTATCTTGGTATCGTGGGCGGCTCTGACCCGGTGTTGCAGCGCTTGGTCGACGACATCAATATCAAGCGTCGTGCAGTCTATGCTGAAAAGGCCAAGGAAAACAACGCGACGCTTGAGGCTTACGCCCTGACCGCCGGATGCCAGGCAATCGCCCGCACGGTGCCCGGCGAAAAATATCGCGCGCCCGATGGCAGTTGGCAGACCCGAACCAGCGCGGCTCCGATCCGCGACGCGCGCTGTCCTTAATTGTCTTGCGTTGTGCTCAAAGCGAGGCGATCAGGCGGATCACTCTTCGCAGTTGCACAAACAAGCACCCCACGATGTTGACACCCATCTAGCCCCCTTCTATGGGGGCGGCGCCCTCGGCGGGCACCTCGACGCGCGTGTCCTGTCGTTCCTTGGAAGGAGCATGGCATGAGCGACGAGAAACCCGCCCGAGACTCCATACCTGAGGATGCGCGGATCGACGCGCTCGAACGACGGCTAAAAGCTGCGACCGAGCGGGAAGAACAGCGCAGCCGGCCAAAGGTGCACGGTGTCGATGCGAATTATCGCACTGGCAACCGGGTGCTGGCGGATCTCCTCGGAGGGATTCTCGGTGGTGCTGTTGTTGGTTGGGCGATTGATGCTCTTGCCGGCACCACGCCGTGGGGACTGTTGGTTGGCCTGTTCCTCGGGATCGGAGTCGCCTTCAGAAACGTTTTTCGTGCGGCGAACACACGCCCCGAGGACCTTGATTAGGTCCGCCATCGGGGCGCGTTTCTTATAGGTATCAGGGATCAAGCGATCGTGGCAGCCGAACAGGGCAAAGTCGATCCGATGCACCAGTTCACCATCGAGCCGATGTTCGGCTCGGCGAACTGGGAAGTGGCGGGTTACAACATCGCGTTCACCAACTCCGCGCTGTGGATGGCAATCACGGTTGTGGTACTGTGGGTGTTCGTCGCTGGCGGTATGAAGCGGGAGCTTGTCCCCGGTCGCTGGCAGATGGCGGTGGAAAGCTTCACCGGCTTCATCGACGACATGCTGGAAGCCAACGTCGGCAAGGCGGGGCGCAAGTATGTGCCTTACATCTTCAGCATCTTCATGTTCATTCTGTTCGCCAACTTGCTGGGCCTCATGCCCTTTGGTCTTGTCGGCGTTCATCCGTTCACCTTCACCAGCCACTTCACGGTCACCGGCGCATTGGCGATCCTGACCTTCTCGATCGTGCTGGCTGTCGGGTTCTGGAAGCACGGCCTCCATTTCTTCAGCCTGTTTGTGCCCCACGGCACGCCGCTGGTCATGATCCCGCTAATCTTCCTGATCGAGCTGGTGAGCTTCCTTGTCCGTCCCTTCAGCCTTGGTCTGCGACTGTTTGTTGCGATGATGGCCGGACACGTTCTGCTGGAAGTGCTGTCGAGCTTCGTGATCGGCGGCTGGAACGCCGGGGCACATTTTGGTCTGCTGGTCGGCATCCCGAGCTTCCTTCTGATGGTCGCCATTTGCGCGCTCGAAATTCTGGTGGCCGGTATTCAGGCCTACGTCTTTGCTCTCCTTGCGTCGCTGTACATCAACGATGCCGAGAACCTTCACTGAGTTTTTCAACTTTCCCTTTCAATTCTTTATTTCCCAAAGGAGTTTTAAAAATGGATCCTGAAGCAGCCAAGCTCGTCGGCGCAGGCCTCGCAGCGATCGGTGCCGGCATGGCGGCGATCGGCGTGGGTAACGTGTTCGGTTCGTTCCTCGAAAGCGCTCTGCGCAATCCGGGTGCTGCAGACGGCCAGCAGGGCCGTCTGTTCATCGGCTTCGCCGCAGCCGAACTTCTCGGCCTGCTGGCGTTCGTCGTCGCGATGATCCTGATCTTCGTCGCCTAACACCTGCTTCACCGGGGCCGCGGCAAGACCGTCCGGCCCCGGTGACCTCATCAATTCGTCATCGGCGGACCCAGCGCGCATGCCTCAGATAGCCCAGCTTGCCGAAACTTATTCCAGCCAGATCTTCTGGCTGCTGATCTTTTTCGGCATTACCTTCTTCGTTATCGGACGGGGTATGGTGCCCCAGGTGATGGGCACGGTCGCGTTACGTGACCAGCAGATCGCCGGTGATCTCGCTGCGGCTAAGGCCGCGCGCGATGCAGCCGATGCGCAGGAAGCAGCGTGGCGCAAGGCCGAGAACGACAACCGTTCGCAAGCCCAGGCAATCATTGCCAAGGCCAAGGCTAAGGCTGCTGACAAATCTGCCAAGACGCTCGCCAAGGCGCAGGACAAGCTTGATGCCAAGCTTGCTGCGGCCGAGGCTGACATTGCCGCTGCCCGCAGCAGCGCGATGACCGAAATCGAAAATGTCGCTGCCGATGCGACCCGCGACATCGTTGCCAAGCTGGCCGGGACCGCTGTTGATGCGGCCGCAGCGAGCAAGGCAGTGAAGGAGGCTCTTGCCCATGGCTGATACGCCCCAAGCCCACACCAGCGCCGAAGTAGGGGCCACGCACAGCGAGCCTGAGCTGCTCGGCCTCGTGCCGTTCCAGTGGGTCTCGCTCGCGATGGCGGTGCTTCTGTTGATCGCATTCGTTGGTGCCAAGGTTCACAAGACGATCGCTGCCGGGCTTGATGCACGGATCGCGGAGATCCGCCAGCAGCTGGAAGAGGCCAAGGCCCTGCGCGCCGAGGCCGAGGCCCTTCGCGACGAATATGCCGCCAAGATCGCCAGCGCCGAAGCCGATG
Organism: Porphyrobacter sp. LM 6; assembly: GCF_001720465.1. Taxonomy (NCBI): domain Bacteria; kingdom Pseudomonadati; phylum Pseudomonadota; class Alphaproteobacteria; order Sphingomonadales; family Erythrobacteraceae; genus Porphyrobacter; species Porphyrobacter sp. LM 6. The sequence goes on along the minus strand of NZ_CP017113.1, from coordinate 2,249,055 downwards.
CTGGCCGATTGATGGAAAGCGCCACCGAGGAAGCTGACGCTATTCTCGCCAAGGCTGAAGCCGACAGCGCAGAGATGGTAAAGCGCCGTCAGCGAATGGCGGAAGAGAAGATCGCTGCTGCTGAACGTGCGGCCATCGCCGACGTCAAGGCACGCGCTGTGACCGCCGCTGCCGTCGCGTCGCGTAAGTTGATTGCCGAGCGCCATGACCAGAAGGCCGACAAGACGCTCGCCGACGAGGTAATTGCCTCGCTCTAATCACTACATTTTTCCGGTTACGGAGAGGGGGGCGGTCCAACGAGGCCGCCCTTTTTTTGCGCGCTACGCGCCGGGTAGGAACACCACCTTACCCACGAGTTCTCGTTGGGCCATCGCCTCGAAACCCTCGCGCCATTGCGACAGGGGCAAGGTGCGGTCGATCGCGGGATTGATGCGCCCTGCTTCAGCCAGTTCCCTGGTCACGGCATTGATCGCCGTTCCGCGCTCGGGAAAGCGGCGGGCATATTCACCGGCGCGCAGGCCGATGATGCTGAAACCCTTGATCAGCGGTATGTTGGTGGAGACTTCGGCTATCCTGCCTGAGGTGAAGCCCACCACCGCCAGCTTGCCGCCAAAGGCGACGCAGCGGGTCGATTCGTCAAACACATCGCCGCCCACAGGATCGAATACGATATCGGCCAGATGGCCACCGGTCAGCTTCTCCACCGCCTCGCGGAAGCGACCTTCGGCGAGCAGCACCGCGTCAGGCTGGGCGAGGGTGGCGATCCGCTCGCGCTTGTCGGGGCTTCCGGTCGTGGCAATCACCTTGGCCCCCAGCGCCCGGGCTAGATCACAGGCGGCAAGACCCACGCCGCCGCTCGCGCCGTGCACCAGCACCCATTGGCCCGGTTTCAGATCGCCCAACTCGACAAGCCCGGTATAGGCCGTCAAATAGGCCGCGCCCATCGCGGCGGCGGCATTGAAATCCATGCCCTCCGGTACCGGCGAAAGCTTGTCCGCCGGCACGCAGACAAGTTCGGCAAAGGCACCGGTCTTGTTGCCGCCCATCACCCGGTCGCCGATCGCGAACCCGCTGGCTGGATCGGCGTCGAGCACTTCACCTGCGAACTCCAGACCGCTAGTGAAGGGCACCTGCGGTTTGAACTGGTATTCACCGCGGGTCATCAGCAGGTCGGGATAGTTGAGCGAAGCCGCCCGGACCTTGACCAGGACTTCGCCAGGCGCGCGGTTTGGAAGCGGCAGGTCGACCAGCGCCAAGCCAGACAAGTCTCCAGTCAGGCGTTCGACCCGAAGGGCCTGCATGATGCTAGAAATTGTCCTTGGCCGTCCGCAATGCCGCAAAGGTTTCGTGTGGAGCGGCACCGCCCCAACGCGCCATCATCGCCGGATCATCGGCGCGCAGGAAGGGGTTGGTGGCCAGCTCTCGCTCAAGCATGGTCGGCACGGTCCATTCGTCACGCGCGCGTTTGGCCCCGATTTCCTCGGCATAGGCCTTCAGCGCGGTATTGTCGGGGTCGGCATGGAGCGCAAAGCGTGCGTTCGATGCGGTGTATTCGTGCGCGCAATAGAGCAGGGTTTGGGCGGGCAGAGCCTTGATCCTGGAAAGACTTGACCAGAACTGCTTGGGTTCGCCTTCGAACATCCGCCCGCAGCCGAGCGCGAAGACGCTGTCGCCGACAAAGGCAATGCCTGATGCTGGCAGATGGAAGGCGATGTGCCCGTTGGTGTGGCCCGAGACATCGATCACTTGGGCCTGTGCATCGCCCAGCATAACCACGTCGCCGTGGCCGACGATGCGGTCGATCGGGAACTTGCCTTCAATCTCGGCCGGGCCAGTGATGGTGCAGCCGGTGGCGGCCTTGATCGCTTCGTTTCCGCCGGCGTGATCGGGGTGCCAATGCGTGTTCCAGATCTGGGTGATGCGCCAGCCCTTGAGCTCCGCCTGACGGAGGTACTCGGTGCCATCGGGGGTGTCGATCGCCGCAGTTTCGTGGCTGTCGGTGTCGTGGACGAGGTAGCCGTAGTTGTCGCTAAGGCAGGGGAATTGGTGAACGTGGATCATGCTGCGGACCTTACGCCGCTTGGCCCCAAAGGAAAAGGCCCGCCTGCGCGAAGCAAGCGGGCCTTTCATCTATTGAGCGGCGCTCACCCAAAGCGGCGAGCGCTATGCCAATTCCTTATTCGCTGCCCTTCTTGAGCGCGGCGCCAAGGATGTCGCCGAGCGAAGCGCCCGAGTCCGACGAACCGAACTGAGCGACAGCTTCCTTTTCTTCGGCGATCTGACGCGCCTTGATCGAGAAGTTGGGCTTCTTCGAACGGTCGAAGCCGATCACCATCGCGTCGACCTTGCTGCCGACCTGGAAGCGGTCGGGGCGCTGTTCGTCGCGGTCGCGTCCGAGGTCCGAACGCTTGATGAAGCCGGTCGCACCATCTTCGCCGACCTGAACTTCGAGGCCGCCGTCGCGCACTTCGAGCACGGTGACGGTGACGGTCTGGTTCTTGCGGAGGCTGGAGCCGCTCGAGGCCGCTTCAGCCGAAGGCGCGCCCTTTTCGAGCTGCTTCATGCCGAGGCTGATGCGCTCCTTGTCGACGTCGACGTCGAGCACGACGGCCTTGACCATCTCGCCCTTGCGGTGGAGTGCCAGCGCGTCTTCGCCCGAGATGCCCCAGGCGATGTCCGACATGTGCACCATGCCGTCGACGTCGCCATCGAGGCCGACGAACAGACCGAATTCGGTCGCGTTCTTGACTTCGCCTTCGACGACCGAGCCAACCGGGTGCTTCTCGGCGAACTCGTCCCACGGATTGCGCTGGGCCTGCTTGAGGCCGAGGCTGATGCGACGCTTGTCGCTGTCGACTTCGAGCACCAGGACTTCGACTTCCTGCGAGGTCGAGACGATCTTGCCCGGGTGGACGTTCTTCTTGGTCCAGCTCATTTCCGAAACGTGCACGAGGCCTTCGATGCCCGGTTCGAGCTCGACGAACGCGCCGTATTCGGTGATGTTGGTGACCTGACCCGACAGCTTGGCGCCGACCGGATACTTGGCGGCCACGCCATCCCACGGATCGCTTTCAAGCTGCTTCATGCCGAGGCTGATGCGCTGCGTATCGGCATTGATGCGCACGATCTGCACGGTCACGGTATCGCCGATGGCGATCACTTCGCTCGGGTGGTTGACGCGCTTGTAGCTCATGTCGGTGACGTGCAGCAGGCCGTCGATGCCGCCGAGGTCGACGAAGGCACCGTAATCGGTGATGTTCTTGACCACGCCATCGATGATCTGGCCTTCGACCAGATCGTTGATCAGTTCGCTGCGCTGTTCGGCGCGGGTTTCTTCGAGGACGGCACGACGCGACACGACGATGTTGCCGCGACGACGATCCATCTTGAGGATCTGGAAGGGCTGCGGCACGTCCATCAACGGGGTGACATCGCGCACCGGGCGGATATCGACTTGCGAGCCGGGGAGGAACGCCACGGCGCCATCGAGGTCGACGGTGAAGCCGCCCTTGACGCGGCCGAAGATGCGGCCTTCGACGCGCTTGCCTTCGCCGAATTCGCTTTCCAGCTTGTCCCACGCAGCTTCGCGGCGGGCGCGGTCACGCGACAGCATGGCTTCGCCGTCGGCGTTTTCGACGCGGTCAACGAAGACTTCGACTTCGCCGCCAACGGTCAGGCCGTGGTCGTCTTCGCCGCGCGAGAATTCCTTGAGGGAGATGCGGCCTTCGCTCTTGAGGCCGACGTCGATCACGGCATAGCCGTTTTCGATCGCGGTGACGGTGCCCTTGACGACGCGGCCTTCGAAGCCGTCTTCGCCGGCGCCGCCGAGCTGTTCATTGAGGAGCGCCTCGAAATCGGCGCGGGTGGGCATTTGCGTTGCCATAGTGGATCTAAGTCCTGTTTCGTTGTGCTACCGGCCACCGGTTTTTCCGGGGTCTTTCTCCGCTTCCCAGGCACCATTGCCGGGGCTGGCGGGGCAAGAGGCAGACTTCTCCGTGCAGCCCCATGCTGGCGCGAAGGTTCCTTCAACCGATAAAGATTTCGAGAACGGGCGGGCGCCTAGGTGAAAGCGCAGTCGAAAGCAAGGAAAATGGGGGCGGCTGCTGTCTTAGTTGCCCTTGTAGAGCATCGCGACGTCGCAGCGTTCGTAGCGGGCGCCGTAGTCGGCCATGATTCCGGCATCATGGACGAAGCCGAGCTTTTCGTAGAGGTGGATCGCGGCCGCGCACTTGTGGTTGGTGAGAAGATAGAGCCTGGTCGCGCCCAGCTCCTTTGCGCGCCTGATCACGGCCTCCAGCAGAAATTCGCCTGCCTTCATTCCGCGCGCATTCTCGCACACGCCCATCTTGGTCAGTTCGAACGCTCCCGGGCCAGTGCGCTGCAAGGCGCAGGTTCCCACGATCCCGAGGCCGGGAGCCTCGACGAACAGGATGTCGCCACCCGGCACAATGATCTTCTCGCGCGGGTTTTCGAGCACCTCGCGGTCGGTGGGTTCGAGCCGGAACATGGACTCGATCCACTCGGCATTGATGTCGTGAAAATGGCGGGCCAGCGTCTCGTCGAAGGGCCTGATCCGCAGGTCAGGTCGCTCGCCTCGCGCTGTCAGTACGGCTTCGATCGCGGCTTCGATTGCCTGCTCGCGGCCGAAGAACGTGGTGTCCAGAACAAGTGCGTCGGGTGCGGCCATTAATGGCGCATCGGCACGGTTGATGTCGCGCGCGTCACGGGCCGCAATGTCGCGTTCGATATCGACAAGGGCAACGTCGCTCCCGCGCGCTTGCATCTCGAGCCAGCGCCGGCGAGCGCGTTCGGCAACGCTGGCGGTGACGAACAGCTTCACCTGTGCATCGGGCGCAATGACCGTGCCGATATCACGCCCATCGAGCACCGCGCCACCCGGTTGCAGCGCGAAGGCGCGCTGGCGCTCATATAGGGCTTTTCGCACCCCAGGGTGGACCGATACGCGACTTGCGAAGCCCCCCATTTCTTCGGAGCGCAGAATCTCATCGTCGAGCAGCGCATCGGGAAAGGCGCAGGCGGCCAAGGCATCGTCGGCGTTGTCGGGATCGCCGCCGGATAGCTGTACCTGCCGTCCGACCGCGCGATAGAGCATCCCGGTATCCAAATGCGGCAGCCCGAAATGTGCGGCGAGCGCCTTGGCGATGGTGCCTTTGCCGCTCGCGGTGGGGCCATCGACCGCGATGATCATTCCGATGCCTCGCGCGCGTCGATTCGGGCCATCCAGTCGCGGTAGATCGCTTCGGCGACATCGGGACGTTCGCCGATAAAGGCATGGCTGCCCCCCGGCACCACGGCGAGTTCCGCACCGGGGGTGAGCGCGACGAAATCCTGCACTGTGTCGAGACGCGCCTCGTCATATTGACCCACCACGAACATCACGCGCTTGCCATCGATCCGTGAGAGCAAGTGGGTGGCATCGTAACTCGCCAGCGAGCCCGAGGCGCGGAATTCGGTCGGCCCCCACATGGCGTTGTAGACCTTGGCGTTGAAGCCCTTGCCGCCATATCGCGTACGGTAAGCGATGGCTGCGGGCGAGGGGGCGGGGCGGTCGGGGCGGCCGTTGTAGGCCGCATAGAAGGCAGCGGTGGCGGGTCCGCATATGGCGGCAGCGGGCGGCTTCGGACCCTCGCAGGCGCGGATCGCGGCCGCAACGTCGTCAGGCAGGTCGCGGATCAGAAGGTTGGTGCCGGTGATCCAGTGCGGTGTGGAAATGAAGGTGCCGCTGAGCACGGCGGAGGCCGTGTGTTCCGGATAGGCAGCGGCGTATTCGAGCGCGAGCGCCGAGCCCCAGCTATGGCCGATAACGTGCCAGCGTGCGATGCCGAGTTCCTTGCGGATCGCCTCGAGCTCGGCAACGAAGCGTTCTGGGCGCCAGTTTTTCGGGTCCTCGGGATGATCCGACATGCCGCTGTCGAGCTGGTCGTAGAGGATCACCGGACGCTGGTCGGCAAGGCTCAGAAGCCCGCCGAAACCCAGATGTGTTCCGCCTGGGCCGCCGTGAATGAAGATGACCGGGGTCGCCCCCTCTCCGATGGTCCCGTTGACTCGCACCCAAACCTTGCCGCCCTCGACCGCCACGCGGTGCTCCGACGTTGCGACTGACCAGTCGGCGGCGGGATCAGTGGGCAGGGCGGTGCTTTGGGCCTGAACGGCTAGCGGAAGAAAGGCGAGCGCGGCGGCTGCCAGTGATTTGACGATCATGCCTTGTCCTCTTCGACCATGGACCGGCTACGCCAGGCCCGCACCAGTCCGAAAATCGCAATCGACGCCCAGAAGCCTTCCAGCACGAGGCTCGCCCAGTTGGTGTGCACCATCAGCGACACCGTGAGCAAGGCGGCTCCCATGAGGTTGGTTCCGTGGAGGAGGAAGGGGTTGGTCGCCTTAGCCAGCGTCAGATAGGCGTAGGCGCCGATAATGCAGGCCGTGCCGAACAAACCGACGATGCTCGCCCAGTCGAACGGGGTGTTCATGGCTTGTCGTCCTCGTGATGGCGAGTCGCACGCGCCTTGCGACCTTCTGCCGGTGCCCAGTCCCATCGCAACCAGATCAAAAAGCCGAATACCGGCAGCAGCAGGCAGGCGAGCAGCAGCCGGTCGAAGGCGATCGGAACGCCCATCACAAGATGGCGATAGATAATGGTGGCAAGGACAGCGATCCCGATCCCGATGCTGTAGATCGCGACCCTGCCGCTCACCGCGCCGCCTCGTCGAGTAGTCCCATGAAGGTCGGGAAGCTGGTGTTGATCGGGCTGGTATCATCGACGCTCACGCCGTTGCGGCTGACGAGGCCCGCCACGGCCATGCTCATCGCTATGCGGTGATCGAGCCGGGTCGCGACGTTTGCGCCTTCAGGGGTTCCGGTAAGGGGATCGTCGCCGGTGCCGTGAATGGTGAGACCATCCTCATGTTCCTCGACCCGGGCGCCGGCCAGTTGGAGCGCAGCGGCCATCGTGGCGAGGCGATCGCTTTCCTTGACCCGCAGTTCCTCAAGACCGGTGGTGCGTGTCGTGCCGCTGGCGAGCGCGGCGGCGACAAACAGGACAGGGAATTCATCGATCATCGCGGGAGCTATGGCTGGGTCAACGTCGATGCCGGAGAGCTGGGCATGGCGGACCCGTAGATCGGCGACCGGTTCCCCGCCGACTTCGCGGGCATCCACTTCCTCGATGTCCGCGCCCATCTGGCGCAGCACCTGAAGCAGCCCCGCGCGGGTCGGATTGAGTCCGACATTGCGGATCGTGAGATCGCTGCCCGGAACAATCGATGCGGCCACCATGAAGAAGGCGGCCGAGGAGGGATCGCCCGGGACGACGACGTCCATAGGCCGCAATTCTGCCTCGCCGTGGATGCCGATAACGGCCTCGCCGTTCTCCGCGCCGACTTCCAACTTCACGCCGAAGCCGGTCAGCATCCGCTCGGTGTGGTCGCGGGTGGGGACGGGCTCGATCACACGGGTAATGCCGGGGGTGTTGAGGCCGGCGAGCAGCACTGCGCTCTTCACCTGTGCGCTCGCCACGGGCAGACGGTAGGTGATCGGCACGGCCGGAGAAGCACCGCGCAGCATGAGGGGCAGGGTTCCACCGGCGCTCGCCTCGAAGCTAGCGCCCATCAGCGACAGCGGATCGATCACGCGCTTCATCGGGCGGCCCGAAAGGCTTGCATCGCCGATAAATGTCGCGGTGATCGGATGGCTTGCCACCAACCCCATCAGCAAGCGGGTCGACGTGCCCGAGTTGCCCATGTCGAGCGCCTGACGCGGTTCAAGCAGGCTGCCAACGCCTACCCCGTCCACGGTCCAAGTGCCATCATCCCCGCGCGTGATCTGTGCCCCGAATGCGCGCATTGCTGCAGCGGTAGAGAGCACGTCCTCGCCTTCGAGCAGCCCGTGGATCGTGCTTCTGCCCACAGCCAGCCCGGCAAACATCAGCGAGCGGTGGCTGATCGACTTGTCGCCCGGGACATTGATCGCGCCCGTCAGCGGGCCTTGGTGAACAAAGGTGTGGCTGGTCATAAGGTCGCGGTCTTTGACAGCGCCCCGCGCTTCTGGCAAGGCGCGCCGCGCGAGCCGGGCCGGCCCCTTGATAAAGGGCTTGCCGGAACCCACTTTTCGATACAATCCACCCGCGATTTTGCAGCTGTTTGGCCCGCCCGCCTTTGAGGGCCGGCCTGATTTGAGGAATGACGATGGCGAAGCCTGAATGGGGTACCAAGCGTACCTGCCCCAAGTGCGGGGAACGATTCTACGATCTGGGCAAGGATGATCCGGTGAGCTGCATCGAGTGCGGCGAAACTTGGAATCCGGAGCCGGTGCTCAAGTCGAAGCAGCCGATCCCGTTCGAGGAAATCGAGAAGAAGCAGGATGCCGATGCTGACGCGGATCTCGGCGGCGATGACGATCTCGGCGATCTCGAGGACATCGAAGACATCGACGAAGATGGCGATTCGCCCGACAACGATGTCGATCTCGGCGGTGACGACGATCTCGGCGTCGATACCGGCGCTGGCAGCGACGACGAAGACGACAGCTGATTTTTTCGCTTGCAAGGGGAGAGCGGCCCTTATAATGGCCGCCTCCCGCGAACAGGGCACCACGTTCTGCTTCGCATGATGACTGGCTCGGGGCCTTAGCTCAGCTGGGAGAGCGCAACACTGGCAGTGTTGAGGTCAGCGGTTCGATCCCGCTAGGCTCCACCAGTCATTCTGATCAAAGTCGAAAGGCTCGTCCCGTAGGGGCACCTTCCGCAACGCTGGCCGACGAGGTTTCGTCCGCCGGCGTTTTTCGCATGATGCGCATCGCTCCGGCGTGCGCGAGGAGACGTTGGCGATGTTCGACACGCTGTCTGACCGGCTTGGCGGGGTCTTTGACCGGCTGAAGGGCCGCGGCGCCCTGCGCGAGCAGGACGTGCGTGATGCGATGCGCGAAGTTCGCATTGCTCTGCTCGAAGCCGATGTCGCGCTCCCCGTCGCGCGCCGCTTCATCGATGCGGTCACCGAAAAGGCAGTCGGGCAGGATGTGCTGCGCTCGGTCACGCCGGGCCAGCAGGTTATCAAGATCGTCCATGACGAGCTGGTCGAAACCCTTGGCGGCCACGAAACCGAAGGGCTGAACCTCGACGCGCGCCCGCCGGTCGTGATCATGATGGTCGGTCTGCAGGGCTCGGGTAAGACGACCACCACCGCCAAGCTCGCAAAGCTGATCCGCGAACGTCACGGCAAGAAGGCGCTGATGGCCTCGCTCGACGTCAACCGTCCGGCGGCGCAGGAGCAGCTGGCGGTGCTGGGCACCCAGGTCGATGCCGCCACCCTGCCGATCATCGCCGGCCAGCAGCCGGTTGATATCGCGCGCCGGGCGATGGAATCCGCGCGGCTCCAGAACTTCGACGTGCTGCTGCTCGACACTGCGGGCCGCCTCCATGTCGATGACGCGTTGATGGCCGAGATGAAAGCCATCGCCAGTGTGTCGGCCCCTAACGAAGTGCTGCTGGTGGTGGATTCGCTCACCGGTCAGGACGCGGTCAACGTTGCGCAGAGCTTTAGCGGAGAAGTGCCGCTGACCGGCGTGGTTCTCACCCGCATGGACGGTGACGCCCGCGGCGGTGCGGCGCTCTCGATGCGCGCGGTCACCGGCAAGCCGATCAAGTTCGCCGGGACGGGCGAAAAGCTCGACGCGCTTGAAGTGTTCCGGCCCGGTTCGGTTGCCGACCGCATCCTCGGCATGGGCGACGTCGTCAGCCTGGTCGAACGCGCTGCGGCGACGATCAAGGAAGAAGAGGCCGAAAAGCTCGCCCGCAATCTCGAGAAGGGCAAGTTCGACCTCGACGATCTCGCCATGCAGCTCAAGCAGATGCGCAACATGGGCGGGCTGGGGATGCTGGCAGGCATGATGCCGGGCATGAAAAAGGCCAAGGCCGCGATGGCCAATTCGGGCATGGACGACAAGGTTCTGCTCCACATGGAGGCGATCATCTCGTCGATGACCGCCAAGGAACGCGCCAATCCCGATCTGATGAACGCCAAGCGCAAGAAGCGCGTAGCGGCCGGCAGCGGGACCGATGTGCAGACGGTCAACAAGGTGCTCAAGATGCACCAGGAAATGGCCCGCGCGATGAAGCAGATCAAGAAGATGGGCGGACTCAAGGGCCTCGCTGCAATGTTCGGCGGCGGCATGGGTGGCGGTGGCCCGATGGGTGGCATGGGGGGCGGAATGCCCGGCCTGCCCGGTGGCGGCGCTGGTGGCCTTCCGGGGCTGGGCGGTCCTGGAGGCATGGGTGGCCTGCCCGGCCTCGGCGGCCCGCCGCGCAAGAAGTAGTTTCAGTTCAGGTATCTCGTTTCAATTCAGACAATTCCAATCGAAAGGTAACAAGTCATGTCGATTTCCATCCGGCTTTCGCGCGGCGGCGCCAAGAAGCGTCCGTACTACCGCATCGTCGTCGCCAACAGCCGCTCGCCCCGCGACGGCAAGTATCTCGAGCAGATCGGGACCTACAACCCGCTGCTCGCCAAGGATTCGGCCGAGCGCGTGAAGCTCAACGAAGATCGCGCCCGCTACTGGCTCGGTGTCGGTGCGCAGCCGACCGACCGCGTTGCCCGGTTCCTTGACGCCGCCGGCATCAAGGAGCGCGCGGCTCGCGTGAACCCCAAGAAGGGTGAGCCGGGCGAAAAGGCCAAGGAGCGCGCCGAAGAGCGTGCCGCCAAGATCGCTGAGGCTGAAGAGGCCGCGCGCGCTGCTGAGGAAGCAGCCAAGGCTGCTGCCGCGGCTCCGGCTGCCGAAGAAGCGCCGGCTGAAGAAGCGCCCGCCGCCGAAGAAGCTGCTGTCGAGGAAGCGCCCGCCGCTGAAGAGGCTGCCGCTGAGGAAGCTCCGGCTGCCGAAGAAGCTGCCGCCGAAGAACAGGCCGAAGGCTAAGTCTGAATGACCAAGCCCGTCACCCTAGCCGCCATTGCCGGCGCGCACGGGGTGGCGGGCGAGGTTCGCCTCAAGCTGTTCGGCGAGGGCGTAACGGCGCTTAAGCGCCACAAGAGTTTCAATGACGGTGCGCTGACACTCGTCAAGCTGCGCGAAGACGGCAAGGGTGGGGCGGTAGCCCGATTTGCCGAATGCGCCTCCCGCGCCGATGCCGAGCGGCTACGCGGCACCACGCTGACCGTCCCCCGCGATGCGCTTCCGCCGCTGGAAGAGGGCGAATTCTACCATACCGATCTGCTCGGCCTGCCGGTGGTGACCGATGCGGGCGAGACTGTCGGAACCGTTCTCTCCATCGAGAATTTCGGCGCGACCGACATCATCGAAATCACCCGCGAACCCGCGCCCGAGAAAGGGCCGAAGACCTTCATGGTGCCGATGATCCCCGCAGCGGTGCTGGAATGGAATGCCGAGCGGCTGGTCATCGCCGCTGCCTTTGCCCAAGACTGATCAGCGTTCACCCAAAGACGCGAATTGCGGCCTACGCCCTTTTGCGGGGGTTTGGTGTTAACCTTCCCGGTGGTATCCTCGGTCCACGCCGGGTCGCGCTGGCGCAGGGGTTGGCCATTGCTGCAATGGCCGCTCGTGCGGGAAGGATCGACCAATGCAGCTGTTCTCGTCCTGGACGGGCAGCGATTTTCTGCTGGTTTACATCGTGCTGCTGGGCACGAGCGGCCTGCTTGCATGGTGGATCCCGAACCATTTTCGCCCGCTTGGTCAGCGCGCCGAATCGTCTGATGCGGAAGATATCGCGATGCTGTCAGGTGGCGGGGCATTGCATAGTGATTCGCTTCTCGCCGATCTTATTGCCCGTGGCGGCATAGCCGAGGCCAGTGGGCGCACGCTGTGCGTCGTCGAACCCGGCCTGCCCACAAGTGCCGCCGGGCGTGCGCTGCTTGCTCTTCGCGTTCCCTTTACCCTTGGCGAGGCTGGCCGCGCCTTGCAGATCCACCAGAACCGCATTGCTGCGCGGTTGCGACGGGCTGGATTGTTACTCGGCCCGGAACAGCGCACGCGGCTTCGCTGGTTATCGGTTGCACCGCTGCTTGGCCTGCTCGTTGTCGGGTTCTACCGCCAGCGATCCGGCAGCATGCTGGGCGAGGCGACCGAAATGTTGGTGGGGCTGCTCATCGTGACGGCTGCGGTCGCATTGGCTCGGTTTGTGCGGTTCGATCCCCGGACCAAGGCCGGCATCCAGTTGCTGCGCGAGATGCAGGACCATTCCGCGCACCTGCGACAAGGTCCGACCCGTGCCGACGAGGCTGGTTTGGCGGTTGCGCTGTTCGGGACGCAGGTGCTCGCGAACACGCCGTGGGCAGCGCTCCACACGCTCCGCCGGGCACCGGGTGATGGCGGCATGGCCAGCACAAGCGATGGCGGAACCGATTGCAGTGGCGACGGCGGCGGTTGCGGGGACTGACCTGCGCGCGTAAGCGCACGTCATGACTACGCTTTCCGTTGCCGTCATCCAAGCCGCTCCGATCCCGCTCGATTTTCATGCCGGGATCGATAAGGCCGTGAAGCTCGCCCGCGCGGCGGTAAAGAGCGGCGCGAAGGTCGTGGCCTTCGGCGAAACCTTCCTTGGCGGCTATCCCCTGTGGCTCGACGAGGCACCCGGTGCAGCACTGTGGGATCATCCCGGCAGCAAGGCGCTGCACCGGATTATGCTCGAACAGGCGGTCGTGGCGAACGACGAGCGGCTGTTGCCCTTGCAGGAACTGGCCGATGAGAGCGGCGCGATTATCTCCGTCGGCGCGCATGAGCGGGTCCGGCGCAGCCTCGTCAACAACCAGCTCACCTTCCGCCCCGGCCTTCCGGTGCTCGATCACCGCAAGCTGGTCCCGACCCATGGCGAGCGCCTGATCTGGGCGCGCGGCGATGGTTCGACCTTGGGCGTGCATCAGGCCGAATGGGGCCGCCTCGGCACGCTGCTTTGCTGGGAGCATTGGATGCCGCTCGCCCGCGCCGCGATGCACAACCTCGGGGAGGACGTGCACGTCGCCGCTTGGCCGACAGTGCGCGAGAGCCACCAGATCGCCTCGCGACACTATGCGATGGAGGGCAGGTGCTTCGTGCTGGCGGCGGGACTTGTGCAGAGGAAGGACGATCTGCGGGACGGGGTCGAGCGCGTGGGCGGTGATGCTGCGGCGCGCGAACTGCTCGAGGCGATCCCCGGCGAGGTGCTCAACCGCTGCGGCTCCCTGATCGCCGCCCCCGACACCCGCCTGATCGCGCAGGCTGGGGAGGGGGAGGAGACGCTGTTCGCCGAGCTCGACCTTGCCGAAGTGGCCGAGGGGCTGGCGAACCTAGATACCGACGGGCACTATGCGCGGCCCGATGTGTTCGAGCTGACGGTTGATATGCGGGCGAAAGACGGGGTGAACTGGAGCGGACAAGCTGATGCATAATGCGCTCGACATCATGATCGCCTTCGCTCTTGCGACCATCGTTTCTCTGCTGGTCCGAAGCATGACAGCATCTCGCAAACTCCCCAAATGGTGGTGGGGCGTCGCCATTGTGCCGCTGCTGTCGCTCGGGATTGCCCTTTCTGTGACGCTGTTTCCGCGCCCCATCCCTGACGGTTGGCAGGAAGGCGATTTTGATACAGCTCGCGCCGATTTCGTGGCCTTGGTGTTCTTCGGGACACTTTTGCCGATTGCTTATCTGGCGGTTGCCGTGCCGGTCGCCTTTGTCGTCCGGCTCTGGAAACATCGTAGTCTCAAGTCATGACCTTCGCCGCCACAATCCTCACGCTCTATCCGGAGATGTTCCCCGGGCCGCTCGGCGTCTCGCTAGCAGGGCGCGCGCTCGCCGAGGGCAAGTGGGCCTGCGAGACGGTGCAGATCCGCGACTTCGCCGAGGATAAGCACCGCACGGTCGATGATACGCCCGCAGGCGGCGGGGCGGGGATGGTGCTGAAGTGCGATGTGCTGGCCCGCGCGCTCGACAGCGCTCCTGCGGCCGGACGCCCCATCCTCGCCATGACCCCGCGTGGGAAACCCATTACCCAACAGCGCATCCGCGAGATCGCCCAAGGTCCCGGTGTCATCATCCTGTGCGGCCGTTTCGAGGGTTTCGACGAGCGCCTGTTTGATGCCCGCCCCGAGATCGAGCAGGTCAGCCTCGCCGACATCGTTCTCTCCGGCGGCGAGATGGCGGCGCTCACCATCCTTGACGCTTGCATTCGGCTGCTTCCCGGCGTAATGGGCGCGCCTTCCAGCGGGACCGAGGAGTCGTACGAAAACGGCCTCCTTGAATATCCGCACTATACCCGACCTGTTGAATGGGAAGGGCGCACGATCCCCGAAGTGCTGCGATCGGGGGATCATGCGAAAATCGCTGCTTGGCGTAAGGCAAGGAGCGAGAATGATACTCGGTCACGCAGGCCGGACTTGTGGGAACGCTATAGTGGCGATCCGGTCCAACCTGCCTCTGGCGCGCGGCGCAAAACTAAGGAACCGGACCAGTGAACCTGATCCAGCAGATTGAAGCCGAAGAAATCGCCAAGTCCGGCAAGGACATCCCCGAATTCCGCGCTGGCGACACCGTCCGCGTCGGCGTGAAGGTGAAGGAAGGCAACCGCGAGCGTATCCAGGCCTATGAAGGCGTCGTGATCGCCCGCTCGAACCGCGGCATGGGTTCGAACTTCACCGTGCGCAAGATGAGCTTCGGCGAAGGCGTCGAGCGCGTCTTCCCGCTCTACTCGCCGATCGTCGAAAGCATCACCGTGGTCCGCCGCGGCGTGGTGCGTCGCGCCAAGCTCTATTACCTGCGCGGCCGCACCGGCAAGAGCGCGCGTATCGTCGAGCGCAAGGCCACCGCGCCCAAGGCGTAAGGCTTTCAAGCCAAAGAAACACGAAGGGCGGCTCCGATGGGGCCGCCCTTTTGCTTTGGGGCTCTTGCCATTCCCGCCGGTCATTGCGAGGAGCATCGGCGCGTTGTTCTTCCGGCGGCGCGCCATGACGAGGTGAGCTTTGAATGCGTTCGGTTCTTGCTGCGGTTGCCCTGAGTCTTACGACTTGTCTGACAACGCCGGTGCTGGCGGAGAGCGCCGCGATGCCTGAGACTGTCCCGACCCTCTCACTCGAACGCGTCTTCGCCTCGCCCGGGCTTGATGGTCCGGCGCCGCGTCAGGTGAAGCTTTCGCCCGATGGCCGCTATCTCACCCTGCTGCGCAACCGCGCCGAGGATCGCGACCGCTATGATCTGTGGGGCTACGACATCCAGACCCGTGAATGGCGGATGCTGGTGGATTCGGAGGCGCTCGGCAGCGGGCGCGAGCTGTCCGAAGACGAGAAGATGCAGCGCGAGCGAGCGCGCGTCGGCAGCCTCAAGGGTATCATCAGCTACCAGTGGGCGAGCGATGGGGCGGGGGTGCTGGTGCCGCTCGACGGCGATCTGTTCCTTGCCAAGCTGGACGGCACTGTCACCCGGTTGACTGATACCGAGGGGACAGAACTCAACCCCAAGCTTTCGAGCAAGGGCGGCTATGTCAGCTTCGTGCGTGACCGGCGGCTATGGGTCGGCCCGGTCGGCGGGGAGGCCGCCCCCGTCACTCCGTCGGAAGGCGAAACCATTCGCTGGGGCGAGGCCGAATTCGTCGCGCAGGAGGAAATGGCGCGGCTCCAAGGATATTGGTGGAGCCCGGATGATCGCCGCATTGTCGTGCAGCGTACCGATGAGGCCGCGGTCGGCATCGTTACCCGCGCTGCGATAGGGGCCAAGGGCACCAAGGTGTTCGATCAGCGCTATCCCGCAGCGGGAACGGATAATGCCGTTGTCGAACTCTTCGTGATGAACCCCGATGGTTCGGACAAGGTGAAGGTCGACCTCGGGCTTGACCTCGATATCTATGTCGCCCGCGTCGACTGGGCGCCTGATGGCAGCGCCATCTATGTCCAGCGGCAGGACCGCGCGCAGACGCGCATCGACGTGCTGAAGGTCGATCCGGCGACGGGTGCATCGCAGATCTGGTTCACCGAAAACGCGGCGCGGCCCGATTACTGGGTGAACCTGTCGGACAACTACCGCTTCCTCAAGGACGGCAGCCTGCTGTGGTGGTCGGAGCGGGACGGGTTCGGACACTTTTATCGGGGTTCGTTCGGCCCGCTGAAGACGCATGATGGCGAGACGCTGTTCAAGGGATGGCAGTGGCAACAGCTCACCCGCGGCACCTCGCCCGTGACCTCGCTCGTCGGCGTTGACGAGGCAGCCGGAACCTTCACCTATCAGGCGACCACCGACGTTCTCACCCAGCAGATCTACCGCGCCCGGCTGGACGGGACGGGGGAGCCCGAGCTGCTCACCGATCCCGCCTTCACCAACAGCGCCAGCATGGATGGGGCGGGGCGGCTGCTCTATGTCACCCGCTCCAACCCGAACCAGCCGCCGCAGTCCTATCTGGCGACGCCGGATGGCAGCCGCGTGGCATGGATCGAGGAGAACCGGATCGAGGGCGCGCATCCCTATGCGCCTTACCTTGCGGGGCACGTAACGCCCGAATTCGGCATCATTCCGGCCGAGGATGGCACGCCGCTCCACTGGATGATGCTCAAGCCCAAGATGGAAGCCGGCAAGCGTTACCCTGTTTTCTTCAGCCATTACGGCGGCCCGGGGCCGCAGATGGTGACCAAGGGCTGGGGCGGTGCGCTCGCGCAGGCGGTGGTCGACAAGGGCTATATCTACTTCGTGCTCGACAATCGCGGCTCGGCTAACCGGGGCGTGGACTTTGAACAGCCGCTTTACCGCGCGATGGGCGGGGCCGAGGTGCGCGACCAGAAGGCCGGGGCCGAATATCTGAAATCGCTGCCCTTCGTCGATCCGGCCAAGATCGCCATCTATGGCTGGTCTTATGGCGGCTACATGACCCTGAAGCAGCTCGAGGCCGATCCGGGCCTTTATGCAGCGGGCATCTCCGGCGCGCCGGTGACCCGCTGGGAGCTCTATGACACCCACTACACCGAACGCTACATGGGGAACCCCCGCGAAGTGCCCGAGGCTTACGAGAAGGCTAGCGCGATCCCCGATGCCACCAGAATCAGCGATCCCCTGCTGCTGATCCACGGAATGGCGGACGACAACGTGGTGTTCGAGAACTCCTCGGAGCTCATCAGCGTGCTCCAGGAAAACAACGTGCCGTTCGAGATGATGCTCTACCCTGGCTACACCCACCGCGTGTCGGGCGAGAAGATCGGGCCGCATGTGTGGAACAGCATCTTCCGCTTCCTCGAAGCGCACGGAGTGACCTCGCCCGCGGCGGAATAGGTCTGCACTGCGACGATTGCTGTTGCGCTTGGGCCAGCGCACGCTATCTCGCAGCTGCGAAATCACAGGAGAATGCCAAGTGGGTTACCGGGTGGCAGTGGTCGGCGCGACCGGCAATGTCGGGCGCGAAATGATGCAGGTTCTGGCCGAGCGCGAGTTCCCGTGCGACGAAGTCGCCGCGGTCGCCTCGCCGCGTTCGACCGGCACCGAAGTCGAGTTCGGTGACACCGGCAAGATGCTCAAGTGCAAGAACATCGAGCATTTCGACTTTGCCGGCTGGGATATTGCCCTGTTCGCCGCAGGCTCCGGCCCGGCCAAGGAATATGCCCCCAAGGCTGCTGCTGCGGGCTGCATCGTGATCGACAACTCGTCGCTCTACCGCATGGACCCCGACGTTCCGCTGATCGTGCCGGAGGTGAACCCCGACGCGATCGACGGGTATACGAAGCGCAACATCATCGCCAACCCCAACTGCTCGACCGCGCAGCTCGTGGTGGCATTGAAGCCGTTGCATGATGCCGCCACGATCAAGCGCGTGGTTGTCAGTACCTACCAGTCGACCTCCGGCGCGGGGAAGGCCGGGATGGACGAACTGTTCGCCCAGAGCCGCGCGATCTTTGTCGGCGATCCGGTCGAGCCGCAGAAGTTCACCAAGCAGATCGCCTTCAACGTGATCCCGCATATCGACGTCTTCCTTGACGATGGTTCGACCAAGGAAGAATGGAAGATGGTGGTCGAGACCAAGAAGATCCTCGATCCCAAGATCAAGCTGACCGCGACCTGCGTGCGCGTGCCGGTGTTCGTCGGCCACTCGGAAGCGGTGAACATCGAGTTCGAGAATGAACTGAGCGCCGAAGCCGCGATGGACATCCTGCGCGAAGCCCCCGGCGTGATGCTGATCGATAAGCGGGAAGACGGCGGCTACATCACTCCGATCGAATGCGTCGGCGATGCGGCGACCTTTGTCAGCCGCGTGCGCGAAGACCCGACCGTGGAGAATGGCCTCACCATGTGGGTCGTCTCGGACAACCTGCGCAAGGGCGCGGCCCTGAACGCGGTGCAGATCGCCGAACTGCTCGGCCGCCGGCATTTGAAGAAGGGCTGAAACGCACCAATGCCGCCGCTGGCGAAGGCGCAAGGCTGGATGCTGGCGGTGGTGGCATTTGGCATTCCGCTGAGTGCGTGGGGGGCGCTTTATCCGGGCAACACATGGCTTCAAGTGGGGCCGGTGGCGCTGCTGCTGCCGCTTGCATGGCCGGCCTTGCGCCGTACGCCGATCAGCAATCTGTCGGCGGCGTGCATGACCGCCTTTGTGCTGCTGCATCTGTTTGCTGCGCGCTGGTCTTACAGCTTTGTGCCCTATGAGGCATGGCTGCCGGCCGGAAACGGCGCGGCCCTCGGCTTCGAGCGCAACATGTTCGACCGGTTGGTGCACTTCCTGTTTGGCTGCCTCGCGATGCCGCCGATGGTCGAGTTGGGGGTGCGATACGCGAACCAGTCGGCGCGCATGGCGCTGGTAGTCGCGCTGATGTTCGTGCTGGCGGTCGGCGGACTCTACGAGATCTTCGAATGGTCGCTTACCCTCGCACTCGCTCCCGAGGATGCGGGGGCTTACAACGGCGAACAGGGTGATATGTTTGACGCACAGAAAGATATGGCGCTAGCCGGTCTGGGTGCATTGCTGGTGGCGCCGCTTGTGCGCGGGGCCGCCTGGTGGAAAGGGACGCAGACATGAAGAACGGGTGGCCTCTCCTCGCGCTGGCTGGCGCGCTTGTTCTGACTGGCTGCGATAGTGGCGGTGTGCCGAGCCCGGCGGAGCGGTTGCAGGGTGAAAGCGCGCAGGTGCGGCTGGCGGCCAACGCGGTTGAACTGCGGGGCGACGGGCTGGCTGCCGGGGCGGAGGCGTTCTTCTTTGCTGCCGGGCAGAAGGAAGTCGAGGCTGCTGTCACCAAGGCACTGGGCGCGGCCTTGCGTAGCGGCGAGAACCCCGAATGCGGCGCAGGGCCGATCACCTTCACCGATTTTCCCGGCGGACTGACCGCGCATTTCCAAGAAGGCCGCTTGGTCGGCTGGAACTGGCACCTCGCACAAGATGGCGACACGCCGCCGAGCGGGGTTGTCCAGCTGGCGGGCAAGGTTCAGGTCGGCACCGCGCGCGCCTTGGCTGAAAGCGCACCGGGCTTTTCACCGGTTGCGGACAGCACTCTGGGCGAGGAATTCGCGCTCGGCGACAAGATCGGTGGCTTTATCACTGCCGAGAAGGTCGAGATGCTCTATGCAGGGACCCAGTGCTTCTTCCGATAGGAACCCGGCGATGACCCTGACGGCCGATCTGTTCTTCAGCTTCCGCTCGCCCTATTCCTACCTCGCGGTCGGCCGCTACCGCGCGATGGCCGAGGAATATGACCTCAACATCGCCTTGCGCACCGTGCTGCCGATCGCGATCCGCGATCCGGGTATCCTGTTCACCGGCAATCCCAATGTCGGGCGCTACATTTTCATCGATGCGGCCCGCAGCGCGCAGATGCTCGGCATCCCCTATCGCTGGCCGCGTCCCGATCCGGTGGTGCAGAACCTTGCGACGCGCGAGATCGCTGCGGAACAGCCCTATATCCATCGTCTGTGCCGGTTGGGGCAGGCGGCCGAGCGGCACGGCAAGGGTCTGGCCTTCGCCGACGAAGTTGCGCGGGTAATCTGGTCGGGTGCGGTCGATAACTGGCACGAGGGCGATCACCTAGCCGGTGCAGCGCAGCGTGCGGGGCTCGATCTCGCCGCGCTCGATGCCGAGGCCGAGGCGGATGCAGCGGCGCTCGATGCAGAGATTGCGGCCAATCAGGCGGCGCTGGAGGCGGCGGGTCATTGGGGCGTGCCGACACTGGTGTTCGGTGGAGAGCCGTTCTTCGGGCAGGATCGCATCGCCATGGCGCAATGGCGCATGGAGCAGGCAGGCCTGACGCGGCGGTAGTTGCCGCGCTATTCCGACAGAGCCACCGGGCCTCCGGGCCTTGCGTTCTTGCGCATCAGGAACGCGAGCGGGGCGGCGGCCAGCGTGATCCACATCATCAGCCAGAAATCGTCGATATAGGCGATCATCGCCGCCTGCCGGTTCACTTCGGCATCGATCAGGCTGATCGCCGCATCGCCGACCGCCTGAAACCGGTCGATGGTCGAAAAATCGACCAGATTGCCGGTTGCTGCGGTGACATGGCCGCCCAGCTCCTGATGCGCGGTCTGGATATTGCGCGCGAGCAGTACGGTCATCCAGGCAATCCCGGTCGATGCGCCCAACGAGCGAAACAGGTTGAGCAGGCTCGATCCGTCGGTCCGCATCCGCGCGTCGAGCGTCGCAAAGGCGCTCACTTGCAAGGGGATGAAAACCAGTCCCATGCCAAGCCCCTGGAGCAGGCCGCTGGCGATAACATGGAACTCGTCCACCGCCAGCGACCAATGGGCCATCTGCCACAGCGAGAAGGCGCAAATCACGAACCCGCTCGCCACCACCAGGCGCGCATCAATCCCGCGCCGCATCATCAGACCGGAGACCTGCATCGAGATCAGAATGCCCACACCGCGCGGCATCAGCACGATCCCGGTGTCGATCACGCCATAGCCGAACAGATTCTGCAGCATCGGCGGCAGCAGCGCCATGACCGCGAACATCACGATCCCGATCACGATCATGAAGCCCAGCGCAAGCGTGAAGTTGCGGTCGGCGAAGAGCGCGCGCTCGAACAGAGGGGCGGGGGTGGTGGCGAAATGCACAGTGACCATCCATCCCGCCGACAAGGCGACAAGGAGGTAAATCCAGATCTCGCGCGAGGCCAGCCAGTCGACATGGCCGCCGCGGTCAAGCATCAGCTGGAAGGATGCAAGCGCCATGGCCAGCAGCACGAAGCCGGTAAGATCGAAGCGGCGCGGGCGCTGTGGGCGCTTGGGCAGGTAGGCGATGAGGATCGCCAGCGAGGCAAGGCCAACCGGCAGATTGACGAAGAACACCCAGCGCCAGTTCGCGGTTTCGGTCAACCAGCCGCCGAGAATGGGTCCGAGGATCGGGCCGATCATGATCCCCATGCCCCAGATTGCCATGATCTGCGGGTGGCGGCTCGGGCGGGTGGTATCGAGCATGAAGGACTGGGTGAGCGGCGCGATGAAGGCCCCCGCCACGCCCTGCAGCGCACGGAATATCACCATTTCCTCTAGGTTCTGCGCGATGCCGCACAGCATCGAGGAAAGGATGAACCCCGCGACCGATCCGATGAACAGCCGCCGCGCCCCGATCCGGTCGGCGAGCCACCCGGTGGTCGGCAGTGCCACCGCCGAGGCGATGATGTAGCTGGTCAGCACCCACGTGACGGTATCGACCGTCGCGCCGAGCGAGCTCTGCATATGCGGCAGCGCGACGTTGGCGATGGTGGTGTCGAGGATCTGGAGCAGCGATGCCGCCATCACTCCGATGATCATCAGCGGATAGTTGCGCGTGGTCAGTTCAGGCGCGTCCAGACCCCCGCTTGCCCCGGTTTGCGGGCCGCTTGGGGCGCCTTGGGCTGGGCTAGGGGTGGCCTCGACCCGGCCAGACACGTCAGTTTTGCCGCTTCTGGTCGGCTGTGAACACGGTAACTTCGCTCGAAAGTCCCGCAATCAACCGCCGTGGACTATCGCCGTCGATCGCGATCCGCACCGGCACCCGCTGCGTGACCTTGACCCAGTTGCCGGTCGCGTTCTGCGCCGGAAGCACCGAGAATTCCGCGCCTGTTCCCGCTCCTATCGAGGCGACATGCCCCTTGAGCACGAGGTCGGGATAGGCATCGAAGCGGATCTCGGCTCGCTGGCCCACCGCCATGTCATCGAGGTCGGTCTCCTTGAAATTGGCTTCGACATAGGCTGTGCCGTCGCGCACCAGTGTCAGGACCGGAAGATTTGGGACGACCTGCTGGCCGATCTGAAGGCGATCAGCCTGAGCGATGCGGCCGGCAACGGGCGCACGCACCTCGGTCCGGCGCAGGGCAAGTTCGGCATTGGCACGGCGCGCCTGGGCGGCAGCAACCTGCGGGTTGACCCCGGGAACGGCTGGGCCGCTCGCGAGCCGGGCACGCGCCTCACGCTGGCGATCTTGGGCCTGCCGCACCGCCTCTCGTGCCTGCACCACCGCCTGTTCGGCGGCCTCGTAATCGGCCTTGGTCGAAAAGCCTTTGTCGCGCAGCGCCTTGACCCGGTCGAAGCGCGACTGGGCAAAGGCGACATCAGCGCGGGCGGCTTCGATATCGGTGCCGGTCAGCTCGCTCGCGTTCGAGAGCGCGATGACATTGGCCTGAGCTCCGGCAATTGCGGCATTGGCGTCTGCGATCTGGAGGCGGAACGGCTCGGGATCGATCCGGAACAGTAAATCACCCGCCTTGACCTGCGACCCGTCGGCAACGAGCACTTCGACGATCGGGCCGCCCACTTCGGCGCTGACGGCGACCATATCCTGCTTGAGATAAGCATTGTCGGTCGAAACCTGCCCCTGCAGGCTCATCCAGTAGAGCGCCGCGCCTGCGATCAGTGCGAGCGGTACGACCAGCATCACGGCCCATCGGCCCCACGGCTTGCGCGCAGGCGATGCCGGGGAGGGCGCGACGCCCGTAGCGGCGGCGAGCGACGGATCTGCCTCAGCCATGGACAATCTCCAGCTGGCGTGCGGCAAGCAGATTGGTGTTGATCCGTTCGAGCAGGCTGGCGAAGACAGCGCGTTCCTCGCCGTCAAATCCGGCCAGCATATCTTCGAACAGGGTTTCGACGCTCGCACGCAAGCGCGTGACAATGCCGCGGCTCTTGTCGGTCAGATGGAGGATGCGGGCGCGGCGGTCGTTCGGATCGCTCTGGCGCTCGATCCAGCCGGCGTCTTCAAGCCGATCGACAATGCGGGTGAGGGTGATTGGTTCGATTTCCAACCGCTCGGCATAGAAGGCTTGGTTCTCATTTGGATTGCGCTCGAGCGAGAGTAACAGGCGCGCTTGCGGTCCGGTGAGCCCCAGTCCTCGCACGCGCTCGTCGAACAGGCGGCGAAGCTGACGCGAATTGTCGGCGAGTCGGTATCCGGTATCAATGATCATGTGCCTACATATAATAAGCACACTTATTATACTCAAGCTCTCTGGCCCGTCGTCGCAAAGCGGGCTAGCAATCCGGCCATGATGCTTTCGACCGAATACTTCGACAGCTTTGACGGCACCCGTCTGGCGTTTCACACCACTGGCACGGGCCGGGCGGTGATCCTGCTCCACGGCCTGTTTTCGTCGGCACAGATGAACTGGATCAAGTGGGGTCATGCGGCGCGCCTTGCAGAGACGGGTTTTCGCGCGGTGATGCTCGATTTCCGGGTGCATGGGGACAGCGCTGCACCGCAGACGGCGGAGGCTTACCCGCCGGGCGTGCTGGTGCGCGATGTCGCGGCGCTGATCGACCATCTGGGCTTGGGCGAGGAGGAATATGATCTCGCCGGGTTCTCGCTGGGTGCGCGCACCTCGGTGCATGGCTGTGCAAGCGGCGTGTTTGCGCCGCGCCGGCTCGTGCTGGCTGGCATGGGTGTGTCGGGCCTTGCCGATTGGAAGCGGCGTGCCGGGTTCTTCACACGTGTGATCGACGAGTTCGAGACCATTACCCGTGATGACCCGGCGTGGCTGTCGCGCCAGTTCCTGAAATCGCAGGGCGTTGATCGGGTCGCGGCGAGGCTGCTGCTCAATGCCTTCGAGGATCTCGATCTGGCGATGCTGGCCAATGTCACCATGCCGACGCTAGTGATCTGCGGTGACAAGGATCAGGACAATGGCTCGGCGCAGGATCTGGCTGCTCTGCTGCCTGATGCACGATATGAGGCGATCCCCGGCGGCCACCTCGACAGCGCCACCAAGCCCGAACTGGGCGAGGGAATCGTCAGCTTTCTCGCAGCTTGATTCCCGTTGCGGCGCAGTCCAAACGGGCGGGCATTGCTACCGTCCCGAATGACAGGATTTGCCATAATGACGCTTTCCGCATCCCTGCTGCGCCCGACTCTCATGGGCGCTGCCGCCGCGATTGCCATCGCTGTTGCTGCGCCGCTTGCCGCTCAGGATGCAGCCGCGCCTGCTGCGCCTGCGGCTGAACCGGCTGCACCGCAGTTCCCGCTGACGCCGCAGGGGGCGAAAGACTTCCTTGCTGCGGTTGAGGCGGATCTCGGCAGCTTCTCGGTGGAATACGCCCACATCTCGTGGATCAATGCGACGCACATCACCTACGATACCGATGCGATGGCAGCCAAGTATGGCGCTGATCTGACGGTCAAGCAGGTCGGCTACGCCAACGAGGCGGCCCGTTATGCCCGGGTGTCAGGTCTTGATCCGGAGACCGCACGCAAGCTTGATATGCTGCGTAACAGCATCGGAATGCCTGCGCCCGCCACGCCCGGCGCCGCCGAGGAAATGAACGATATCGCCACCCGGCTCGGCTCGGCCTACGGGCGCGGCAAGGGCACCTTGAACGGGCAACCGATCAATGGATCGGACATCGAAGCCGAGATGGGCAATCTCGAGCGCACGCCCGACGAACTGAAGGAGATGTGGGCGAGCTGGCACGACAACGTCGGCGGCCCGATGCGCGCCGATTACACCCGCATGACCGGCATCGCCAATCAGGGTGCCAAGGAGCTGGGCTTTGCCGATCTCGGCGCGATGTGGCGCTCGGGCTACGACATGAGTCCCGACCAGTTCGCCGCCGAGACCGAGCGCATGTGGCAGGAAGTGAAGCCGCTTTACATTGCGCTCCACACCTATGTGCGGCGCAAGCTCAACGAGAAGTATGGTGATGCGGTGCAGCCGCGCACCGGTCCGATCCGTGCCGATCTGCTCGGCAATATGTGGGCACAGGAATGGGGTAACATCTATCCGCTGGTGGCTCCTGCAGGTGCGGGTGATATCGGCTATGACCTGACCGACCTGATTGCCAAGAAGAACCTCAACGCCATCGGCATGACCAAGGTTGGCGAGCAGTTCTTTTCGTCGCTGGGATTCGCGCCGCTGCCGGCAACCTTCTGGGAACGCAGCCAGTTCACCAAGCCGGCTGACCGCGAAGTGGTGTGCCACGCTTCGGCCTGGAATATCGACAATGTCGATGATCTGCGCATCAAGATGTGCATCAAGCCGAACGCGGATGACTTTACCACCATCCACCACGAGCTCGGCCATAACTACTACCAGCGGGCCTATAACAAGCAGGACTTCCTGCACTTGAACGGTGCCAATGACGGCTTCCACGAAGCGATTGGCGATATGATCGCACTGTCGATCACGCCCGAATATCTCGTCCAGATCGACATGCTTGATCCCAAGGACGTTCCCAGCGCCGACAAGGATATCGGCCTGCTGCTGCGGCAGGCGATGGACAAGGTCGCGTTCCTGCCGTTCGGCCTGTTGCTTGACCGCTATCGCTGGGGTCTGTTCGATGGCTCGATCCCCGAGGCGCAAACCAACATCGGCTGGAACGATCTGCGCCGCGAGTATCAGGGGGTGGTCCCGCCGGTCGAACGCCCGGCTGACGGCTTCGATGCAGGGGCCAAGTATCATATCCCCGGCAACGTTTCCTACACCCGCTACTTCCTGGCGCGGCTGCTCCAGTTCCAGTTCTACAAGGCCGCTTGCGATACGGCAGGCTGGAAGGGTCCGCTTCACCGCTGCTCGTTCTACGGCAACAAGGATGTCGGTGCGAAACTGAACGCGATGCTGGAAATGGGCGCTTCCAAGCCCTGGCCCGATGCGCTCGAGGCTTTCACGGGCGAACGGCAGATGAGCGGCAAGGCGATGGCCGAGTATTTTGCTCCGCTCAAGAAGTGGCTCGACAAGCAGAACAAGGGCGAGAAGGCGGGCTGGTAATGCAGACCAGGGGGGTGATCGCGGCAGTGGCGGCGCTGGCACTGGTCGCCAGCGGGACGCCTGCGCTTGCAACGGAGACGGACAATGCGCCCGCTGCGCTGTTCGTTGCTGGCAAGCGGGGCAACACGCTGTCCAAAGTCGATCTGACGACTGGCGATGAAGTGCTGCGCGTGCCGAGCTGCGTCAACCCCCACGAACTGGCAACCTCGCCCGATGGCAAACACGTCGCGCTCGCCTGCTATGGCGGGACGAGCGTGGACATTTTTACGACTGACACGCTCACCAAAATTCGCAGCATTGAACTGGGCGAAAACGCCCGGCCGCATGGCATTGTGTGGCTGACTGCGATCGATCTCTATGTGACCGCCGAAGGGCGCCAGTCGATCTTCTGGGTGCGCGATCCGCTCAGGCTCTACCCGGAGACGATCAGGGAGGAGCTGTCGCTGCTGGAATTCAAGACCGGCAAGCGCGGCAGCCATATGCTGGTCGTCGCACCCGACACCAAGACTGCCTGGACGACCGACCTCGGCGACCGGACGGTGACCAAGATCGATCTTCTTGGCAGGTATGCGCCGGTGTCGGTCGCGGTCGGCGAAGAGCCCGAAGGCATTTCGCTGTCGCCCGACGGCACGACGCTTTGGGTTTCGGCGCGCGGGTCCAATCAGGCTTTCGCGCTCGATCCGATGACGCTGGAGGTGCGTCAGACCGTCGCCACAGGTCGCTTCCCCTTGCGGATTGCGGTGTGGCCGCAGGGTGATGTCGCCATCACTTCCGACCTTCAGGACGGCGCACTGAGTGTGATCGATACGCAGACTGCGAAGGTCATTCGCACGATTCCCGTCTCAAGCCCCGTCGAGGCTCAGGCGCGCTTTCAGGTCACGATCCTCTGGTCGAAGGACGGCAACCGCATCTATGTCGCCGAGACAGCCAGCGATACCGTCGCGGAAGTCGATTTCGCCAGCGGTGTGGTGCTGCGCCGGTTCAATGCGGGCGAGGGCGGGGACGGGATGGCGATCCTGCCTTGAGCACTGCGCGGCCCCTTGCGCTGATTGGCTGGCGCGAACGCGTGAGCCTGCCCGAATTGGGCCTCGCGCAGATTCCGGCCAAGATCGATACCGGCGCGCGCACATCCTCGCTCCATGCCGAGGTGCTCGACGAGTTTCGCCGCGAGGGCCAGCGGTACGTGCGGTTCGCTGTGAACTGGAGCGGGGATCAGCATGTCTGCGAGGCCGTGCACGTAGATATCCGCGGCGTCACCAGCTCGATGGGCGAGCGGCAGGAGCGGTTTGTCATCAAGACGCCACTCAATATCGGCAGATTCACGTTCAGGGTGGAGATCACGCTGGCGAATCGTTCCCAGATGCAATTTCCGATGCTGATCGGTCGCACCGCGCTCAGGCGCCGCTTCGTCGTTGATAGCGGTCATTCGTGGCTGCAATCGCCGGGAAATCCGGATATGGGGCGCAGCCGCCGGTAGGACACCGGCTTTGAAAGGTCGTTCATGAAAATCGCCATGCTGGCGCGCAACCCGGGTCTCTATTCGCACCGGCGGCTGAAAGAGGCTGCCGAGGCGCGGGGTCACACCCTCGATATCCTCAACACCCTGCGCTGCACCGTGCACATTGCCAGCCACCGCCCGCAGGTGTTCTACAACGGCGCGCCTGTTGCCGCCTATGATGCGGTGATCCCGCGTATCGGCGCCTCGATCACCAACTATGGCCTTGCGATCCTTAGGCAATTCGAGATGCGCGGTATCTGGTCGCTGAACGAGAGCGTGGCGATCGGTCGCAGCCGCGACAAGCTGCGGAGCTTGCAGATCCTCGCCAAGCACGGCCTCGGCTTGCCGCTCACCGCCTATGCCAATGATCCCAAGGCCGCCGAAGAGATTATCAAGGCGGTGAAGGGGCCCCCGGTGGTGATCAAGCTGATCGAGGGCACACAGGGCATCGGCGTGGTGCTGGCCGAGACGATGTCGAGCGCCAAATCGGTGATCGAGGCGTTCCGCGGGGCCAACGTCAACATCCTCGTGCAGGAGTTCATTAAGGAAGCGGGCGGCACCGATATCCGCGCGCTGGTGGTCGGTGGCAAGGTGGTAGCGGCGATGCAACGCACTGGCGCGCCTGATGAATTCCGCTCAAACCTCCATCGCGGCGGCAGTGCCAAGGTGATCAAGATTACCCCCGAAGAACGCTCCACCGCGGTGCGGGCGGCCAAGCGCATGGGGCTGAATGTGTGCGGCGTGGATATGTTGCGCAGCAATCACGGCCCTGTGATCATGGAGGTCAATTCCTCCCCCGGCCTCGAAGGGATCGAGAGCGCGACGGGCAAGGACATCGCCGGGCAAATCATCGACTTCATCGCGGCCAACGCCAAGAGCGCGACGACCAAGACCAAGGGCCGGGGCTAGTCGCCACTCGTGCCGCATGTTCCACGTGGAACATCCCCGCAAATCGGGCCTAACAGGGGTCTAAGGGGGGTCTAGAGGGGGTCTAGCAGGGGTCTGGGAACGTCGGTCAGGCGTTCCGCGCCATCAGCCCGCCATCGACCGGGATCGCGACCCCGGTGATGTAGCTTGCCGCGGGGAGCACCAGCGACAAGGTGATGTGCGCCACCTCCTCCGGCTCGCCGTAACGACGCAGGGCCGTGCGCCGCTTGGCGAAGATCACCTTGTGCTCCTCGGCCACGGCATCGGTCATCGCGGTGCGGATCGGCCCGGGACAGATGCAGTTCACAGTGATCCCCTCGGGCCCGAGATCGACTGCCAGCCCGCGGGTCAGCCCGATCACGCCGGTCTTGGCCGCGACATAGGGCGTATCGCCCGGGGTCGCGCCGAGCCCTTCCGTAGAGGCGATGTTGACGATCCGCGCCGCATCGCTCTGCCGCAGGAACGGCAAGGCGGCGCGCACCATGCGCTGATGCGCGGTCAGCATCACCGCAAGGGCGCGGTGCCACACGTCCTCATAGGCCGGATCATCGAGCGCACAGAAGCTCGAAACGCCGGCATTGTTCACCAGAATGTCGATCCGCCCGAAATCGGCGGCGATCTGCGCCACCGTGCGGGTGATCGCTTCCGCATCGGCAACGTCAAGCGCATAGGCCCGCGCGCCCGCTCCGCATTCGGCCGCGACGGCCTCGCAGGCCGCAAGATCAAGATCGATCACGGCCACATGCGCGCCCTCGGCCGCGAACAGCCGGGCCGTCGCACGGCCCATGCCGCTAGCCGCCCCGGTGACGATGGCGACCCGGCCCGCGATCGAGCGCGACAGGCTCACCGGAACGGCGGCTCGTTGAATGCGCGCAGCTTGCGGCTATGCAACCGGTCGCCCTCGTCGCGGAGCATCGCGCAGGCGACGATGCCCATCTGCAAGTGCGCCGCGATGGCTTCCTCGTAGAACTTGTTGGCCTGCCCCGGCAGCTTGATCTCGCCGTGGAGCGGCTTGTCGGAGACGCACAGCAGCGTGCCGTAGGGCACCCGGAAGCGGTAGCCCTGCGTGGCGATGGTCGCGCTTTCCATGTCGATCGCAATCGCGCGGCTTTGCGAGAAGCGCTTGGCCGAGGAGGAATAGCGCAGCTCCCAGTTGCGATCATCGGTGGTCACAACCGTGCCGGTGCGCATCCGCTGCTTGAGGTTCGCGCCCTGTACGCCCGCGACCTTTTCCGCCGCATAGGCCATCGCCTGCTGCACTTCGGCAATCGGCGGAATCGGCACTTCGGGCGGCAGCACCACGTCGAGCACGTGATCATCGCGCAGATAGGCGTGAGCCAGCACGAAGTCGCCGATCTTCTGGGTCGAACGCAGGCCGCCGCAGTGGCCGATCATCAGCCACGCGTGCGGACGCAACACCGCGAGGTGATCGCAGATCGTCTTGGCGTTGGATGGGCCGACGCCGATGTTGACGAGGGTGATCCCGCGCCCGTCCTCGCGGATCAGGTGGTAGGCGGGCATCTGGTGCTTGCGCCATGCGGTATCGTTGAGCTGGCTCTGCGCGTTGGTGGTCGCCGTGCGGATATCGAGCCCGGCCGCGCCGGTCAGTGCGACATAGCCGTCCTTCCCGATCTGGGTGGCACCCCAGTTCACGAATTCATCGACATAGCGGTGATAGTTGGTGAACAGGATGAAGTCCTGAAAGTCGCTGACTTCGCTGCCGGTGTAATGCTTGAGCCGCGCGAGCGAGTAGTCCGTACGCAGGCCATCGAACAGCGACAGCGGCATGTCCGCAAGCCCGTCGAACTCGATCCCGTCGGCCAGCTCGTCGCCGATCAATGCCAGATCGGTCGAGGGAAAATGCGTCGCGATGTCCTGCGGCGCAGTGCCGACCATTGCGGCGCCGGCCTCGCCATCAAGCACATAGGGGAAGGGGATTTCCTGGCGCGAACGCTCGACAGTGATGTCCACCTCGTATTCGGTTGCGATCAGCTGGAGCTGTTCGGTGAGGTACTTGGTGAACAGATCGGGCCGTGTGACCGTGGTCGAATAGGTGCCGGGCATCTCGAGCCGGCCAAAGGCGCGGCTGCGGTCGCGCGGAGCGCCAACGCCGGCATAGCGGATGGTGATCTGCGGATAGGCGTAGCTGCCGTCCTCGCGCCGGCTCTGCGGCGGTAGGGTGCCGTCGCGCCCGAAGGCGATGACGTCGTCGCGCAAGGTGCGAACGGCTGCGTCATAATGGTGCTGCAGCTGTTCGAGGATGCTCGGAATGTCGATCATGGCAGTTGTTCTGCTCCTTTGTTGTTATCGTTGTGTGTCAGCACTTTTGCGCGTGCGGACGCTGTTTACAAGAAGGGCGCGAAGATCATGGTGATCTTCGCGCCCTGATGTCTTGCGCCTGAAAGGGCCGGGAAGCTTACGCGTCCTCGCCGCCTTCGAGCAGTTCGGCGGGGATTTCACCCGGCTCGAGGCTGGTGTCGATGCGGGTCGCATCGGCCTGTTCCTCGATCGCGCGCTGTTCGTCTTCGAACATCGCCGCAAGCACGTCGACGCCTTCGCTCTGCAGCTTGGCTTCGTCGTCCGAACGGGCAACGTTGGCCTTCACGGTCACGCGCACTTCGGGGTGCAGGGCAACGGTCACGTCATGCATGCCGATGGTCTTGATCGGCGCGCCGAGGATGACCATGCGCTTGTCGACCGAGTGGCCCTGTTCGGCCAGACCGGCGACGATGTCACGCACGCTCACCGAACCATAGAGCTGGCCGGCGTTCGAGGCAGCGCGGATCAGCACCACTTCGGCACCGGCAACCTTCGCACCCTGTGCTTCAGCATCGGAACGACGTGCGGCATTTTCGGCCACCAGACGGTCGCGGTTGGCTTCGAAGACCTTCTTGTTGGCTTCGTTGGCGCGGAGAGCCTTCTTCTGCGGCAGCAGGAAGTTGCGCGCATAGCCGTCCTTCACGGTGACAACGTCACCGATCGAGCCGAGCTTTTCGATGCGCTCAAGGAGAATGATATCCATGTGTCCTTCTCCTCTTACTTCACGATGAAGGGCAGCAGACCGATCTGGCGCGCGCGCTTGATCGCCTGGGCCAGTTCACGCTGCTTCTTCGCCGAAACGGCGGTGATGCGCGAAGGCACGATCTTGCCACGCTCGGACATGAAGCCCTGCAGCAGGCGCACGTCCTTGTAATCGATCTTCGGGGCGTCCTTGGCCGCGAACGGGCAGGACTTGCGGCGGCGGAAAAACGGGCGGGCCATCAGTCGCGCTCCTCACGGGTTTCGCGACGCTTACGTTCGCGTTCGTTCTTGCGCATCATCACCGACGGGCCTTCCTCGTGCTCTTCCACGCGGATGGTCATGTAGCGAATGACGTCTTCGTTGATACGGGTCTGACGCTCGAGCTCGGCAACAACCGAGCCGGGGGCATCGATGTTGAGCAGCACGAAGTGCGCCTTGCGGTTACGCTCGATCTTGTAGGCGAGCGACTTGAGGCCCCAGGTTTCGGTCTTGGTGACCTTGCCGTTGCCGGCCTCGACGATTTCGGTAGCTTGCGCTGCCAGCGCGTCAACCTGAGCCTGGCTCAGATCCTGACGCGCAAGAAAGACGTGCTCGTAGAGCGCCATCCTGCGTCCTTTCACTTCCCTGCCGATCGCTGGCTGATCCGCACCGGTTGTGCGGGGCCCCTCCGGCTTTCTTCGATACATCGCCGGGCGGTTCCCATGCGAAGCGCGGCCCCTTACAGCTTTGGCGATGAATTGCAAGTCTTGTCGGCAGGGAACCGGACGGGCAGGCGAGGGGTTTGGGTTGAACGATTCGCAACAGGGGTTTCGCCGTGCCTTCAGGACTTGTCGCGCTGCTTGATGACATTTCGGTAATTGCCAAGGCGGCTTCGGCCTCGGTCGACGATGTGGCGGTCGCCGCAGGGCGTGCGGGAACCAAGACCGCGGGCGTGGTCATCGACGATGCGGCCGTGACGCCGAGCTATGTCACCGGCCTTTCCCCGGCGCGCGAATTGCCGATCATCTGGAAGATCACCAAGGGCAGCCTCAAGAACAAGCTCATCTTCCTGCTCCCGGCAGCGCTTTTGCTGTCCGAATTCCTGCCGGCGGCGATTGTCTGGTTGCTGCTGCTCGGGGGCTCCTTCCTTGCCTACGAGGGCGCCGAGAAGGTGATGGAGAAGCTGGGCGCGGCCAAGCATGGCGCGACGCTTGAAGACGAAATCACCGATCCGGTCGCTTTCGAGAACGAGCGGGTGGGCGGGGCGATCCGTACCGATTTCATCCTCTCGGCGGAGATCATGGCGATCGCGCTGGCCGAGGTCGCCGACGAAAGCCTGGTCATGCGCGGCGCGGTGCTGGCGCTGGTCGCTGTTGCCGTGACCGTTGCGGTCTATGGCGCTGTGGGCCTGATCGTGAAGCTCGACGATATCGGCCTCCACCTGACCGAGAAAGCAAGCAAGGGCGCGCAGGCCTTCGGGCGTTTCCTGCTGCGCTTCGTGCCCAAGCTGCTGACCACGCTCTCGATTGTTGGCACCGTGGCGATGCTTTGGGTCGGCGGGCACATCATCGTCGACAGCCTGCACAAGCTCGGATGGGACGGACTCTATGGGCCGATCCATGCCGCCGAGCATGTGGTGCACGAGATGGCGGGTTCGGCCGGCGGCGTGCTGGGCTGGCTGACGGCGACCGCGCTTTCGGCGGTGGTCGGCCTGATTCTCGGCAGCATCATCGCTTTCGTCCTGCACAAAGTGCTGGGTGTGGGCGCGGGCGAGGGGCACTAAGCCCCAGCCCATGACTGTTCCTGTCCTTTACACCTGCGCGCGTTCGCGCGGGCTTCGCGCAACCTGGGCCGCCGAGGAAGCGGGGGTCGATATCGACCTCAGAATCTTGCCGTTCCCGCCGCGCTACCTAGCGCCCGAGTATATGGCAGTGAACCCGCTCGGCACGGTGCCGATGCTGGTTGATGGCGATACAAAGATGACCGAGAGCTGCGCCATCGCGCATTATCTCGCGACCCGCGGCGGCTACACGCCTCTCGCCATCGCGCCGGGGGAGCGCGATTACGGCGAATACCTCGATTACACCTACCACGCCGATGCGACGATCACCTTCCCGCAGACGGTCTACATGCGCTTCTGCCTGTTCGAGAAGGACAAGGGACTGCAAGAGGCGGGCTACGCCTATGCCAAGTGGTTCCACAAGCGGCTGATCAAGGTCGAGGAGCGCCTTCAAGGCCGCGAATTCCTCTGCGCCGACCGCTTCACGGTCGCCGACATTTGCGTCGGCTATGCGCTGATCTTGGCGGAGAGCGTGGGATTGGACGAGGGCGTGCCCGAAAGCCTCAAGGAATATCGCGCCCGTCTGACTGCGCGCCCCGCCTATATCCGCGCGCTTGAACGCGAAGAAGCTGGCCGGAAGGCGCTCAGTCCCGTCCAGCCAGCCCCTTGAGCCCGAGCGGCGCATAGTCGCCGATCACCAGCTGCTCGAACACCCCGAGCCCCACCTCGCCATCCGGCCCCGTCACGCGGGCAAGCATTTGCACGTGGAGATTGTCAGGCCGCGCCGGATCAATGCCGGCCAGATCGATATCCTCGCGCTCGACCTCCAGCGCGCCATGGTCGAGACCATGCCCCCACTTGGGCGAGGTGTAGCCGAGCCCGCGCATCTGGAAGCGGCTGACAGGCTCGATCCGGAACGTCTCCGCACCGATGGCAAGCTCGCTTGCGGCAGGCCAGCGCGTACCGTCTTCCAGGCGGGTCGTCATGCGGGGTTCATGGTGTTCGGTAAAACCATCAGCCCCGGCACCATCAGGAGCGATCACGGCGCGGGTGTTCCATGCCGTGCCGTCAGCGTGGGCGTTGAGGTGGAAGAACAGGCTGCGTCGCGGCATGTTGATCGGGGTCCACTGC
This sequence comes from Porphyrobacter sp. LM 6, assembly GCF_001720465.1. NCBI lineage: Bacteria > Pseudomonadati > Pseudomonadota > Alphaproteobacteria > Sphingomonadales > Erythrobacteraceae > Porphyrobacter > Porphyrobacter sp. LM 6. Next base: position 2,214,593 of record NZ_CP017113.1, on the reverse strand, counting down.
CAGAAGAACTGCGGCACCGCGCGTCCGGCGAATTGCGGATCAGCCGCACCGATCGGGCGCACGCCCCAGCTGCGGTCGCGCGTACCCACGCTGCCCGCCGCCAGCGTCTCGCGCACCCCGTCGACCGCGATCCAGCCCTGATAATGGCCGTTCTGGGTGAGGCGTGTGTAATCCATCACCGTGCGCGGGCCGATGCGCCATGTGAAGCGCGGCTCATTGATCGGAAAGGCGCGGCCCGTGAAGGTGATGTCGGCGGCGATCCCTTCGCCATCGACGATCACACGGAGCGACTGGAGCGGCTCCACCACTTCGATGCGGATCGGCCCGCAGGAGATATCCATCCGCTCCATTCCGAGCCTTCGGCTGGCATGGAGGCAATGCTGCACCCCGTCCCTGACGATGCAGAAATGCGCGTCCGCGACATCGAGATGCGGGTAGACGCCGAAAGCGGCGGCGAAGAACCCGCTCCCGTCGGGCGCATAACCATTGAAGAAATAGCGGTCATAGAAATTGCGATCCGTGCCGGAAAAAGCGACCGGATCGGGCGTTTGGTGGATCGGGTAATCGTCCCCCCGGCTCAAAGCCATCGGCCTATCCTTTCTTGAGGAGATCGAGACTGGCGTGCTGGTGGCACAGCGCGCAGGCACCGCGCGCCATCGACAGGAAGTTGGCATCGCCGCGAGGGGTCTGCACCACGAAGGCGCTGCTGAACACCGCCGTTGATACGCCGTGGAGTGCGCCCACCACATAGTCGCGCCAGATTGCATCGAGGGTAAGCGGCACGCCGCGCGCGGTCATCTCGGCGCAGTAGAGTTCCAGCAGCTCGCGTTCATGCGCGCGTCGCAGCGCATCGCCGATGCCGCAGCCGAGGAAATAGCCGATGTCTGTAAGGCCGTTGCCGATGGTGAGCGTCTGCCAATCGAGCACTGCCACCGGCTCCGCGCCGCCCTTGATATCGAACAGCACATTGTCGAGCCGGAAATCGCCGTGGACGAGGCTGGTTTTCTCATGTGTGCGATCCGTGACGGCGGTGTATTCAGCCAGCGCTTCGCACAGCGCCATGAATTCGGGTTCAAGCGCGTCGCAATATCTTTCGCGGAAAACCGCCTGCGCGCGGGGGTAAAGCGCCTTCACCTGCGCGGCGGCGGCCGGATCCGGCTGTAACCAGTCGAGATCGAGGATCGCCGGGTTATTCCAGCTTGGTGCGTGGAGCGCCGCGGCTTGCCGCACCACTTCCCGGGCATCGTCGATAGTGCAGCCAGCCAGCTGGTTGCCGCCGCGCGCGGGGCCGAGGTCCTCGAACAACAGCACGAAGCTTGTGCCGTCCTCGGCCATTTGGGCGGCGAGGGTGCGGGGTGTCCGGATCGGCAATTGCGGAGCAAGGTCGCGGTAGAAGCGCACCTCTTTGGCATAGAGGCCGAGCATCGCGGCAGTCGCCCTGCTGGTGGGATCGGCCGCCGCAAACTTGCCCGCCAGTGTGACGCCCTGTTCGTCCGCGAAATCGAGCGTGAAGCGCACAGAATCGCCGACCTGGCCGGTGCCGATCGGCTCCCAGCGCCAGCGATCAGGAACACGGCCGAGCACCGCGTTCCACCAATCATCGGTGATGTCATCCGGATGCGCCGGAAATGCGCTCATCCCACTCTCCCGATGCGACGATAGGGCAGGGCTGGTGCGCGGCGCAAGGCCTCACGCCGCCTGATCGGGCGTGACCGGTCTACCAGCGGGCGCTGGAACGCGAAGAGACGGGGCGCAAGGCGATCGAGACCAAGAAGGGATAGCGGCGGGCGGCGCACCGATTTGGGATTGCGCGGGCAAGCTGTTACACCCTGTGCGGGCAGACCGCCCGGGGGGATCGACAATGGTGGCGGCGACGCAAGGCAGGGATCGCATCGACACGCTCGATGCCCTCCGGGGGCTCGCCCTGTTCGGCATTCTGATGGCCAATATTCTCTACTGGTCGGGCTGGTCGTTTATGCCGGCCGCGCAGCAGCAAGCCCTTGCCGGGGTGGACGGGGTGGTCTGGCAATACCGGTTCAATCACCTGCTGATCGACGGGAAGTTCTACACCATCTTCTCGTTGCTGTTCGGCGCGGGGTTTGCGCTCCAGATCGGGCGGTTGCAGGCGCGCGGAGCCGACGGGATGCGGATCTATCGCCGCCGCGTGTTGGTGCTTTTGGGCATCGGATTGACCCATTCGCTGCTGATCTGGGACGGCGATATCCTGACGCTCTATGCCTTGCTCGGCATGCTCTTGCCGCTGTTCTACGGGTGGAGCGAGCGCCGCTTGCTGATCGCCGCGGGGCTGTTGATCTTCGTGGTGCCGATCATCGGCGTCTGGCTGTTCCACGCGCTGGGCTTTGCGCCCCACCGCTATCTCTACGGCATTGCCGATGCGATTGTGCGGGGCATGGGCATCGATCCCGCGACCGACAAGGTGCTGGAATGGTTCCAGCGCGACGACTTTCGCGGCTGGGCGGCCTGGCAGGGCACGGGATGGATCTATGCCTGGGCGCTGAAGCTCGAGACCTGGCGCATCCCCAAGGTACTGGGGATCATGATGATCGGGCTGGTGGTCGGGCGCAGGTTGGTGACGGGCACTCTACTGGAAAACCGCGCGCTCTTGCAGCGCGTACTGGCGGGCGGGCTGGTGGTCGGCGTGCCGGGCAGCCTTGCCTATGCGCTGATCGGGCATAGCGGGCAGGACAGCCTGCCCTCGCTGATCGGCACGGTGCCGCTGGCGCTGGCCTATGCCGCCGGATTTGCTCTGGCATGGCCGCAGGCGAAAGGTGTGCTGCGCCACCTTGCGCCGGTGGGGCGCATGGCGCTGACCAATTATCTCACCCATTCGCTGATCGGTCTGGTGTTCTTCTATGGCATCGGGTTTGGCCTTGCTGGCCGGTTTACGCCGCTCCAGTTCTACGCCATCGCCGTGATGATCTTCGCAGCCCAGATGGTGTTCTCCCGCTGGTGGCTGGATCGCCACGAACAGGGCCCGATGGAGGCTTTGTGGCGACGGGCGACCTATGCCGGACTGGCGAAGCCTCAGGCCGCCTGATCGGGCGTGACCGGCCTTGCCGAGAGTTCCCTCCGCAGGAGCTTGCCGATCGGATCGCGTGGGAGTTGGTCGACGAACTCGATATAGCGCGGGCGCTTGTAGCCTGCGATCTGGCCCTTGAAGCGCGCGGTGATTTCCTCGCGGGTGAGGCTCATGCCGGGCTTGAGCACCACGAAGGCTTTCACCGCCTCGCCCCACTGCTTGTCGGGCACGCCGCAGCAGCCTGCGTCCGCCACTTCGGGCATGGCGGCGAAGACCGCGTCGACTTCCGCCGGATAGACGTTTTCACCGCCGGTCTTGATCAACTCCTTGGCGCGGCCGAGCAAGTAGCCGCGCCCGCGTTCGTCCATCGTGCCCAAATCGCCGGTGCGCAGCCAGCCGTGGCCGAGCGCGGCCTCGCTTGCTTCCGCATTGCGCCAGTAGCCGAGCATCACCGAAGGGCCACGCAGGCACAGCTCGCCTTCCTCGCCGGGGGGCAGGTGGTTGCCCTCGGGATCGAGCACCGTCATGGTCACATGGGGGAGCGTCCAGCCGATCGAGCGCGGGGCTTCGAGCATGTCGGCATAGTCCATGAAGGTCGCAAAACCGCAGATCTCGGTCTGGCCGTAGCCGCCGACAACGCGCGCATCCCATTCCTTCTCGATGAATTCGTACATCTGCGGACGGCCCATCCCTGCGCCGCCGGTGTAATTGGTGAGCGGCATCACGCCGTTGCGGATCGGGTTCATTGCCTGCCACGGGAACGAGATGGTCGGGAAGGCGCTGGTGGTGGTGCAGCCTTCGCAGTGCAGCAGATCGAGGATCGCGGCGTTATCGTCGTCGCGGCCGGCGAACACGCTGGTGCCTCCGCAAGCGAGCATGGCGGCGACCTGCTGCATCCCCACGACATGGAACAGCGGGTTGACCGAGAGCAGCACCTCGTCGTGGCGGAACCCGCGGTGCTGGGCAAAACCGAGCGCGCTGGCCGCGACCGCGCTTCCGGCCTGCAGGCAGCCCTTGGGCCGTCCGGTCGTGCCGCTGGTGTACATCATGTAGACGGGGCGATCAGGGGCAAGGTCGAGGCCGAGGTCGTAGACGTGGCTCACCGGGCCGTGGGTAGCCGTTGCTGCGCATTCGAAGGCGCCATCGTGGGCGTGACCTTCATCCACCGTGATCACTTCGCCGGCCTCGGCCTCGGCGATGAGGTGGGCAAAGCGCGGGTTGACGAAGGTCATCGCAACCTCGGCGTTGCCGATGATCCACGCGAGCTCAGCCGGGGCAAGCCGCCAGTTGAGCAACACCGCAATCGCCCCGATCCGTGCCGAAGCCAGCAGTGTGGTAACGAACGGCGCGCCGTCGGTCAGCAGCAGCGCGATCCGGTCACCCGGCGCAATCCCGCGCGCCAGCATCCAGCGCGCCAGATTGGTCACCCTTGCATCAAGCTCGGCCCAGGTCAGGCGCTGGGCGCCATCGACCGTGGCAAGGCGGTGGGCGTAGCGTGCGGCGCAATTCGCCAGCAGCGTATCGAGCGAGAAATCGCGGGGGTGCATGGCGCAGAGGCTAGCCGCACGTCGCCCCTTCATCCATCAGCGATTTTGTGGGTCAGCCAAGCCGCTTGAGGATCGCGCGCGCAAAGTCAGTCAGCGTATCGTCACGCGCACCCATCACCACGATCCGGTCACCCGGGCGGGCCAGACCGGTGATGCGCTCCCCGCAATCCTCACGCGCGGCGATGTATTCGGCGTTGCCACCCTCGGCGGCGATCAGATCGACAATCCGCTCGCTGCCTTCGCTGCGGTCGACGGTGCCGCCGAAATAGACCGGATCGCACATAATCGTTAGATCGTCCGGCCCCAGTTCGCGGGCAAAGGTTTGCGCCAGCTCGTGGCCCATCTGCCGCAGCGGGCCATAGCCGTGGGGCTGGAAGAACGCGATCACGCGCCCCGGTGTGGCTTTGAGCGTCCGCAGGGTCGCGGCGCATTTCTCCGGATTGTGGCCAAAGTCGTCAATCACGGTGATGCCTTGCGGGCTCGTGCCGATCACATCGAACCGCCGCGCCAGACCGGCAAAACTGGCCAGCGCCCGCACAGCATCGCCGACCGCGATCCCGGCAGCGCTCGCCGCAGCGATGGCGGCCAGCGCGTTCGAGAGGTTGTGCCTCCCCGGCATCGGCAGATCGAGCGCGAAGGTCTCACCATTGCGCTTGTCGATCACCACGGCGCTGCTGCCCAGCGCGAGCAGTTCCAGCGAGGCCGGATCGATCGTCAGATCGGCATCGGCGCTGTCGAGCCCGAAAGTCACCACCTTGCTGGCGCGCGATACCAGCAGCCGCGCTTCGGCGCTGTCGCAATTGACCACTGCCGTGCCCGAGGCTGCCAGATAGTCACCGAACAGCACCCGCAGCTCCTCGAGGCTCTTGTGGTCGAGGCTGACATTGAGCAGCACGCCGATGGTCGGGCGATAGAGCGCAATCGAACCATCGCTCTCGTCGGCTTCGCTGACGAACAGGCCGGGCTGGCCGACGCGCCCGCTGGCGAAAGGATTGTCCGGCCCGATGAAGTTCTTCATCACCGCGCCGTTCATCACCGTCGGGTCGCGCCCCGCTTCGTGCAGGATCCATGCGATCATGCCGGTCACGGTCGATTTGCCGGAAGTCCCCGCGACGGCGACCGACGTGGCTGCATCATTGAACAGGGTCGAGAGCAATTCCGCACGGCTCAACCGCTGGCATCCGAGTTCGCGGGCGCGGGCCACTTCGGGCACGCTGTCCTCGATTGCGGCCGAGGCCACCAGCACCTGATCGCTCGACGTGATCCCGCTGCCGTCCTGCGGGAACAGCGCAAAGCCGTTGGCGGCGAGCCAGGCGAATTTCTCGGGTGTGCGGCCCGCATCATTGCTGCGATCCGAACCGGCGACTGCCAGGCCAAAGCCATGCGTGATCTGCGCGAGCGGCAGCATCCCTGATCCGCCAATGCCGCAAAAGAAAAGCGGGCGCCCCGAAAGCGTCCCGGCTGTGGTCCCGTTATCCATAGGCGGCGTGGTTATGGACTTGCGCCACCCCTGACAAGCGCCATAGGCTGCGCGCCATGACGAATATCGCCATCTGTGCACCGGCCACGCCGATCACCCGCGAGCAGGCGGCTGCGCTCGAGGAACTGGTCGCGGCCGAGTACCCGGCGCACCGTGTGACGTTCCACGAACAGTGCTTCGAACGGTCAGGCCATTTCGCGGGCGATGACCTGCGGCGGCTGACGGCCTTGCTCGAATGCTCCAATGATCCGGCGTTCGATGTCGTCTGGTTCGCCAAGGGCGGGTACGGCTCCAACCGCATCGCCGAGGCGGCCGTCGCGCAGATGAACCGCGCCGCGCGGGCCAAGACCTATGTCGGCTTTTCCGATGCCGGCTATCTGCTGGGGGCGCTGTATCGCGCAGGCATCGGGCAGAGCGTTCACGGCTCGATGCCGGTCAGTGCGCGTTCGGAAGGCGGCCGCGAGGCGATCCGGCGGGTGCTGAACTGGCTTTCGGGCGACACCAGCGGGGTCGAGCCGAGCGTCGACGGCACCACCCCGGCGGCGGCCTTCAACCTCATCACGCTGGCGATGATGTCAGGCACGCCGATGATGCCCGATCTGACTGGCCATGTGCTGATGGTCGAGGAAGTGGCCGAACATTTGTATTCGGTCGACCGGCTGTTCTTCCACCTTGCCGCGACGCTTCCGCGGCTTGCGGGCCTGCGGCTCGGCGCGATCACGGATGTGCCGGAAAACTACGTCGAATTCGGCCAGAGCGAGGAAGAAATCGCGCAGTTCTGGTGTGCGCGTGCAGGCATCCCCTACCTTGGCCGCGCGCTGATCGGGCACAATTCTGCCAACAGGGTTGTGCCCTTCGGCCTTGCCAGTCCGCCCGCGCAGACGTAACGGCGCGCGCCAAAATCACGGCATAACGGGGTCTATGATGCGCGCATTCATTTTTCCGGGGCAGGGTAGCCAGAAGGTCGGCATGGGCAGCGAACTTGCCGAAGCAAGCGTGGCAGCGCGCGAAGTGTTCGGCGAGGTTGACGAGGCGCTCAAGCAGAAGCTTTCGGCGCTGATGCGCGACGGGCCGGACGACCAACTGACCCTGACCGAAAATGCCCAACCGGCGATCATGGCCAACGCCATCGCCACGCTGCGGGTGCTGGAGCAGGATTTCGGCGTGAAGCTCGCCGAAAAGGGTGGCTGCGTTGCCGGCCACTCGCTCGGTGAATATGCGGCGCTGTGTGCAGTCGGGGCCTTCGGGCTGGCCGATACGGCGCGGCTGCTCAAGCTGCGCGGGCAGGCGATGCAGGCGGCGGTGCCGCTGGGCGAGGGCACGATGGCGGTGCTCCTCGGTGCCGACATCGATCAGGCCAAGGCGCTCGCCGAAGCCGCCGCGCAAGGACAAGTGTGCGAAGTCGCCAATGACAATGATCCCTCGCAGGTCGTGATCTCGGGCCATACCGCCGCGATCGAGCGCGCTGTCGGGCTGGTGAAGGACTTCGGGATCAAGCGCGGCATGATCCTCAACGTTTCGGCGCCGTTCCATTCCTCGCTGATGGCACCTGCCGCCGCGCGGATGGCCGAGGCGCTGGGCGAAACCCCGCCTGCCGCTTTCACTCTGCCGATCTACGCCAATGTCACCGCCGCGCGGGTCGATGATCCGGAAGAAGAGCGCGCCCTGCTGGTCGAACAGGTCACGGGCCGCGTGCGCTGGCGCGAAAGCGTGCTTGCCATGCGCGCCGATGGGGTCGAAAGCTTCGTCGAGCTGGGCGGCAAGGTGCTCGGCCCGATGGTCGGACGGATCGACAAGGACGCACAGGTCGCCAGTCTGGTGACAATGGCCGACCTCGAAGCCTTCGCGAAGGAGATCGCATGATGTTTTCATTGAAGGGCATGAATGCGCTGGTCACCGGCGCAAGCGGCGGGATCGGATCGGCGATCGCCCACGCGCTTGCATCGCAAGGCGCGCGTCTGGCGCTGTCGGGTTCGAACGCGGCCAAGCTGCGGGCCTTCCGCGACGAGCTCAACGAAGCCTATCCTCACCACGATCATGATGGCCATGTCGAAATCACCTGTGATCTGGGCAACCAGACCCAGGTCGAGGAGCTGATCCCGGCGATGATCGACACGCTCGGCACGATGGACATCCTCGTCAACAACGCCGGCATCACGCGCGATAATCTGGGCATGCGGATGAAGGACGATGAGTGGGATCAGGTGATCCGCATCAACCTTGAAGCCAGCTTCCGCCTGATGCGCGCGGCCGCCAAGCCGATGATGAAGGCGCGCTTCGGGCGGATCATCAACATCACCAGCGTGGTGGGCGCGACCGGCAATCCCGGGCAGATGAACTACTGCGCCGCCAAGGCGGGCCTTACCGGCATGACCAAGGCCTTCGCGCAGGAAGTCGCCAGTCGCGGCATCACCGCCAACTGCGTCGCCCCCGGCTTCATCCGCACCGCCATGACGGCCGCGCTCGATGAGAAGCAGCAGGCCGCGATCAACGGGCGGATTCCGATGGGCCGCATGGGCGAGGGCGCGGAAATCGGCGCTGCGGTGGCCTTCCTCGCCAGCCGCGAGGCGGCCTATGTCACGGGTGAAACCCTGCACGTGAACGGCGGGATGGCGATGCTGGGGTGATTGGGACGGGCCAGTTTGGCCCTTATCCCCAGCCGAGTCGCCCCTCGCAACAACGTCAACTTGCCCGTATCGTCGCCTGCGCTAAGGTTTTGCGATAGATTCCGGCGCTTGGAGGCGATTCCTCTCCCTTCACCGCCAACCACAGGAACGATAGGCGAAAGCGATGAAGGCCACGATCGAACGCGCGACGCTGCTGCGCTGCCTCTCCCACGTGCAATCGGTGGTGGAGCGGCGCAACACCATTCCGATCCTGTCTAACGTGTTGATCGATGCCAGCGATGGCGGAAACGTCCGGGTGATGGCGACCGACCTCGATCTCCAGGTGGTCGAGACGATGTCGGCTTCCTCGGTCGATCAGCCGGGCGCGATCACGGTTTCGGCGCACCTGCTGTTCGATATCGCGCGCAAGCTGCCGGAAGGCAGCCAGGTGAGCCTGACCACCAATGACAACCGTCTGGAGGTCAAGGCGGGCCGCTCGAACTTCAAGCTCCCGACCTTGCCGCGCGACGATTTCCCGGTGATCGTCGAAGGCGATCTGCCGACCAGCTTTGAACTGCCCGCCCGCCTGCTGGCCGAGCTGATCGACCGCACCCGGTTCGCGATCTCGACCGAGGAAACCCGGTACTATCTGAACGGCATCTTCCTGCACGTGACCGACGAGGACGAGCCGCTGCTCAAGGCTGCGGCGACCGACGGCCACCGCCTTGCGCGTTTCACCATCGCGCGCCCGGAAGGCGCTGCCGGGATGCCCGATGTGATCGTGCCGAGGAAGGCTGTGGGCGAGCTGCGCAAGCTGCTCGAAGAGGCGCTCGACGGCAACGTCCTGATCGACCTCTCGGCCAGCAAGATCCGCTTCACGCTCGGCGGCGAGGGCGGCATGGTGCTGACCAGCAAGCTGATCGATGGCACCTTCCCCGATTACAGCCGCGTCATTCCGACCGCGAATGACAAGCTGCTGAAGGTCGATCCCAAGCTGTTCCATTCGGGCGTGGACCGCGTGGCGACTATCGCCACCGAGAAGACCCGCGCGGTCAAGATCGGGCTCGACAATGACCGTGTGACGCTCTCGGTGACCTCGCCGGACAACGGCACCGCAGTCGAGGAACTGGCAGCCGATTACCGCGCGGAGAGCATGGAGATCGGCTTCAACGCCAATTACCTCAAGGACATCCTCGGCCAGATCGATGCCGACACGGTCGAACTGCACCTCGCCGATGCCGGCGCACCGACGCTGATCCGCGAGAACGAAAAGAGCCGCGCGCTTTACGTGCTGATGCCGATGCGGGTGTGATCTGGCACCAGCCGGACGAGAGGACGAAAGGATGAAGCCGAGTTTGTTCCGTTTCATCTTGGCTGCGATGTGTCTGGCACTCGCGCCGCACGCGTGGGCAGGACAGAAAGCCGAGAAGATCGCGGTAACGCCAGATGGCGAGCGTGCACTGGTCATCATCAAGGCCAAAGAGCTTGAGCCGCCGCTCAACATGGCGAGCGGCTTTCACCTGACTTTCGCGCCGTATGACGCGCAGCAAGAGGCGATTGGTGGCAGCATTCTCGGTGGTGGGTTCACGCTGCTGGCCAAGCCCAAGCTGTTCTATGACGGCTATCTGGTCGCTGACGTTCCTCCGGGAACTTACGCCTTCCAGCAGTTCACGCGGCAGGATCGCTGGGCGCTGTGCTACAACAATAATAGCCGCGTCTTCACCATCAAGGCCGGCGAAGCGCTATATCTGGGGGAGTTTGACAGTCGCGGGAGCCTCATGGACCTCGAAAACGAAGTGACCAAATCGTTGCGCTTTACATCTGTAGGCGGATCGCTGGTGCATTTCTTTGACGTTGCAGCGCCGCGCATCAAGCCAGTTGGCGAGGGTGAGATTGCAAAGGTTCAGTCGTTTGTGACCAGCCGCATGCCGCGAACCACGTCTATCGTTCAATCGGCGGTCTTCAGCGAAGGCCGCTTCGGCACCGGCAAAGACCTGTTCGGCACCAATCGTGTCTGCGGCGGCTATTACAAGGGTTCAGCCAAGCCGAAATGATCGGGCACGGACTGCCAAGCTCGGCACCAAATCAAGGAGGCGAGAGCCCGATGACCAGCACCCAAGTCCACGTCCGCAAGGACGCATTGAGCGATGCCGCGCTTGTCGAACTGCCGCTGGCCCCGCTGGCTGAAGGCGCGGTGCGGCTTGCCATCGAGAGCTTTTCGGTCACCGCCAACAACGTCACCTATGCGGTGGTGGGCGACGGGTTCAGATACTGGGACTTCTTCCCGGCGCCCGAGGGCCTCGGCATCGTGCCGATGTGGGGACATGCGCGGGTGATCGAGAGCAACCATCCCGATATCGCGGTCGGCGAGCGGGTCTATGGCTACCTGCCGATGGCGAGCCATCTCGATGTGCGGCCGGGCAAGGTATCCGCGAGCAATTTCTCGGACATGACCGATTACCGCCAGCCGATGAGCCCGGTCTACAACAGCTACAACCGTCTCGCCGCCGACCCCGAGCATGACCCCGCGCGCGAGGCCGAGCGGATGATTTACGGGCCGCTGTTCAAAACCGGCTTCATGATCGATTACTTCATGCGTTCGGAAAACTGGTTTGGGGCGGGGCAAGTGCTGCTGACCAGCGCTTCGTCAAAGACCGCGATGGGGCTGGCGAGTGTGGCCAGGCAGAATTCGCCGAAGATCAGGCGGATCGGGCTGACCTCGCGCGGCAATGTCGCCTTTGTCGAAAGCACCGGGCTGTACGATCAGGTCGTGGCCTATGATGATCTCGCCGACCTGCCGGTGGTTGATACTGTGTCGGTCGATTTTGCGGGCAATCCCGCGCTGCTGGCCGCGATCCATGGCCATTTCACGGATGCGCTCAAATACTCGTGCCTGGTGGGAGCAACCCACATCGAGGAGCGCGGTGCGGGTTTCGGACAGTCGGGTGGCCTTCCCGGTCCCAAGCCTGAACTGTTCTTCGCGCCGCACCACTTCGTCAGCTTTTTCAAGCAGCATGGGGCGGTCGAAGGCGGCAAGATGGTCGCCGCGACGTGGCATGGCTTCCTTGGCGCCGTCGAAGGCACGATCGACATCGTCAGGCTCAAGGGCCTGGAAGCCGCGCGCTCCACGTTCGTCACCATGATCGGCGGGACCGTGGATCCGGCCAAGGGGATCGTGATCGAGCCATGAGCCGGACGGCGGCGGGTTACTCCGCCGCCTCGGCCAGTTCCACGCGCTGCGGCCCGCGGATCAGGCCGCCGGGCGTTTCGCCCGTCCACTGCCCGTCGCGGAAAGTCACGACGCCGCTCTTGATGGTCGCAACATAGCCTTCCGCCTTCTGCAGCAGCCGCTTGCCGCCCGCAGGCAGATCGAAAGCGAGCCACGGCTTGCCGAGCTTGAGGCGCTCCAGATCGATCACATTGATATCGGCTAGGTAGCCGGGCGCAATCACCCCGCGATCTTCGAGGCCATAGAGCACCGCCGTATCGCGGCATTGGCGCTTGATCGCCTGCTCCAGCGTGATCGTCGCCCCGCGCTTGCGGTTCTTCACCCAGTGTTCGAGCATGAAGGTGGGCGAGGCCGCATCGCAGATCGTCCCGCAATGCGCGCCGCCGTCGGACAGCGAATTGACCGTGTCACCGGCGTGCTGGAGCGGATGGAGGAAATCGAGATTGCCGTCGGCGTAGTTGAGGATCGGCAGGTAGATGAACCCTTGGCCCTCATCGCGGCAGAGCAGGTCATAGGCATATTCCTGCGGCGCCACCCCGGCGGCCAATGCACGGGCATTGATGCTGGCTTCCGGACCGGGCTCATAATCGAAATCGGGGTCCATTTCGTATTGCAGCGTCCAGCCCATGCTGATCGCCATCACCACGCCGCCGATGTCCTTGGGAGCATCCGTGTAATCATTGGGTTCGGCCAGCATCTGCGCCTTGAAGGCGGGATCGAGGAGCTTGGCTTTCTGCTCCTCCCACGGCAGGTCGGCGATCGCCATCCAGCTGGGGCGGAAGCGGAAGGGGTGGACGGTGCCTTGCCACGCCATCACGATCCCGTTGCCGCGCAGCGCGATCTGGGCGACGATGTTCGCACCATTATCGTTCTCGGCGCGCATGGCTGCGATCTGTTCGTCCAAGGTCATTTCCTTGGCGATCGATTGCAGGGCCGCGAAGGTGACGGGGATTCTGGCTTCGCGGCTGAGCTGACCCATCCAGCCGAATTCATTCCATTCGCGCTTGAGGTCGCTCGCGATCTCGAACACCGCGTGCCCACCTGCTGCCTGCGCGCGGCCCATGGCCTTGCCGATTGCGATGAGTTCCTCGGGCGTCGCCGTGGTGCCGGGGACAAGTTCCCCATCGACCGACTTGTGGAGCACGGTGCGCGAGGTCGAAAAGCCCAGCGCGCCCGCCCGGACGCCCTCTTCGACAATCGCGCTCATCGCCGCGATATCCTCAGGCGTGGGAACTGCACCCGGCTGTTCGCGATCGCCCAAAACATATGCACGCACAGCGCCGTGGGGCACATGGGTGCCGATATCGACCGTGCGCGGGAGTTTCTCGAGCGCGTCGAGATATTCGGGGAAGGTTTCCCAGTCCCAGGTGATCCCTTCGGCGAGCGCGGTGCCGGGGATGTCCTCGACCCCCTCCATCAGGCTGATCAGCCATTCGTGGCGATCGGGGCGGGCGGGGGCAAAGCCGACCCCGCAATTGCCCATCACCACGGTGGTGACCCCGTGCCAGCTTGATGGCGCCATTTCCTGATCCCACGTCGCCTGCCCGTCGTAATGCGTGTGAATGTCGACAAAGCCGGGCGCGACGATCTTGCCGCTCGCATCGATCTCCTTGTCGGCGCTTCCGCTGATCTGGCCGACTGCGGCAATCAGGCCATCGCTGACCGCCACATCGCCGGTGAAGGCCGGAGCCCCGGTGCCATCCACAATCGTGCCGCCCCGGATGATCAGGTCATATTGCGCCATTCTGTCTCTCCCTTATGGGGACGATGATGTCGCAAAGCGCGCAGACCCACAAGGGGGCTGGCGCGGGTCGATCTGACACTGTGACGAGCAAGGAATGATGGAATGGGCCAAATGCGCTTTCTCCGGGCCGGTGTGCTGGGACTTGCCGGATGGGCTGCGCTCGCGGCGCCGCTTGACGCGCAGGAACGGCGGCAGGAGCAGGGCGCGTGGGCGCTGGTTCCCGAGACCGATTTGTCAGCCATGCTCGATTGCTTTGAGGCCAAGGGCCAGACGCTGATCTCCGCCCATCGCGGCGGACCGGGGCCGGGCCTGCCGGAAAATGCCATTCCGACGATGGAAGCGCTGCTCGCGGCGCAACCGGCGATCATGGAAGTGGATGTCGGGCAGACCACGGACGGCGTGCTGTTCCTGCTCCACGACGACCGGCTTGAACGCACGACGACCGGTGTGGGCGAGGCTGCCGCAATGGAATGGGCGAGCCTCCGCACTCTCAAGCTCAAGGACAATTGGGGCTGGGTCACACCCTATGCGATCCCGAAGCTGAGCGAGGTGCTGGCCTGGGCCAAGGGGCGCACCGTGCTCCAGATCGATTTCAAGCGCTCGGCCAAGGTTGATGACGTGGTCGCCGCAATCCGTGGGGCAGGTATGGCGAACAGCGTGATCCTGATCGCCTATTCGGTCGAGCAAGCCGCCAATCTCCACCGCGCCGCGCCCGAAATGCTGATCTCGGTCTCGGTCGATGCGCCGGAGGATGTCGCCGCACTCAAGGCAGCGAATATCCCCGAGGATCGCATGGTGGCTTTCACCGGGACCCGCCTGCCGCGCCCCGAACTTTACCGCGAGCTTGATCGCCAGAACATCGAGGTGATCTTCGGCACACTCGGCCGCCCGCCGCGCTCGATCGACGCGGTGATCGACCGGCTCGGCATGGATGAGCGCTACGCCGATCTCGGCAAGGAAGGCGTCGACATCCTCGCCACCGACCGCCCGCGCGAAGCGGCAGCCGCTCTCGCTGAGGCTGGGCGCCTGCCGACTGCGGGGCAATGCGGAGTTAGCCGGACCGGCGCCCCATAAGCCCCAGCAGCCGCTCTACGAGGCTCCGGCTAGGGGCGGGCGAACCGTGCGGGCTGAGCGCCGCGAGGAATTGCGTGAACGTCAGGCCAAGTCGTTCCATTCCGTCTTCGGGAGGAAAGCCGTTGTCGTCCTCGCAGGGTAGCATTTCGTGATCGAACAAGACCACCTCGCCGCCTGGCACTGACAGATCGAGCGCGAACTGATCGCCATCCCAGTTGCCGCCGAATACAATCCAGTGCGGCGGCACGTTGGCCGGGTCGCGGCCTGTCTCTTCCAGCCATTGGCCCAGGGTCATGGCCCTGTAGTTGCGGATGGAGGTTTCGTTCCAGTCCGGTTCCAGCAAAGTGACGCAGTAGAACTGATCGATCGCGTAACCGTCCCTTGTCACCAACGACGGCTGTTCACTTGCCGTGGGCGAGGTGAAGCCCCCGTTGCGGAGATTCAGAAACGCTATGTAATCCTGAGGCAGGCTGACACCCGCTTGCTGGGCCAGTTCTGCAAGGGCGACCGCATCAAACGCGATCTGGTCGCCCAGCAGGTAATCGGCAACAGCTTCGGGTGTCATGACTGGTCGTTTCAGGCAGCCGAGCGGCGCGCTTCCTTGTCCGTTTCCGGCGCATCAAGGAATTCGCGGATCGCCGCCACGCTTTCGTCGGCATGAGTGAGCAGGAACAGGTGTCCGCCGCCCGCGAAGGTCATCAGGCGCGAATTGGGGATCATCGCCTTCAGGATCCGGCCGTTGATGACAGGGACGATCTGGTCGTCCTCGCCCATCATGATCAGGGTTTCCTTGGTCATGAAGGGCAGGGCGGGCAGGCTGGTCCAGCCGAGCATGCACATCAGCTGGTACATGTAGCCGCGCGGGGAGGGCGGCTTGAGCCGGCCGATATGGCTGTCCTTCTGGTGCTGCGCCCCGTCCTTGTCGACGCCGCCGTAAAGCGTGGCGAAGTGTTCGTTCATGAACTCGGGATCGATGTAGCGGCGCGGATCGGCCATCTTGGTGAAGGCGGCCGGGTTGCCGGGCACCATCACCATCCCCGGCGTAGTCGCGATCAGTGTGAGACGCCGGGTCAGGCCGGGATGCTGCAACGCGAAGTGCTGCGCCATCGCGCCGCCCCACGAAACGCCCATCACATCGACCTGGTCGATCCCGTATTTCGCGAGCAACTGGGACGCGGTCCAGCTCATGGTGAAGGGGTTGTAGGGCACCAGCGGATCAGGCGATTCGCCCGTGCCCGGCATGTCGAACATGATGAAGCCGCGTTCGGGCAAAGCCGCTGCGAGCGGGGCCACGGCCTCGATATTGGCGCCTATGCCATTGAAGAACAGGATCGGCAGATGTTCGGAGGGCTGGTCGAGCCGCCAGGCAGCAGTCCGTAGCGTCCGGCCGCCCACTTGCTCCATCGAGACGACAGCGTCGTCCATGGGATTGGTCACGTATTCACGTCCTTTCTCGCGCCCCGGCAAAGGGGCGGGTTGGGCGCGCACACCGATCCCATAGCGCGCGCGCCCACAAGCTTTGCGCAACGTTTCCGCCGCATCCGGCGGTCATTGCGCTGCACTGCAATATCAGACTTCTTCGACGACGTAGAGTCCCGGTGCCTTTTCCATCGGCGGAAAGGCATCGTTGCCCACGGCTGCGGGAGCGGTCTTCTTCTTGCCCGAACGCTTCTGCACCCACTCCATCCACAGCGGCCACCAGCTGCCTTTGACCTCTTCGGTGCCTTGCAGCCATTCGTCCGCGGTCTCGGGCAGCTTGCCCTTCTTGGCCTGGACGAAATACTTCGCCTTGGGGTTGCCCGGCGGGTTGAGGATCGCCTGCATGTGGCCGCTCTGCGAGAGGACGTAGGTCACATCCTTCGAACCGAACAGCTGGGTCGAACGATAGGTCGCCTTCCACGGGGTAATGTGATCGGTCACCCCGCCGAGGATGAACAGGTCAGCGGTCACCTTGCTCAGATCGACCTTGTGGCCCGCCATCTCGACTTCGCCCTTCTTGGTGAAGGCGAGCGTTTCGAACAGCGTCAGGAAATCGCCCATCAGGCTCGATGACAGGTTGGTCGCATCCGCGTTCCAGAACAGCACATCGAACGCCGGCGGATCCTGCCCGAGCAGGTAGTTGTTGATGACGTAGTTCCAGATCAGGTCGTTGGGGCGCAGCCAGGCGAAGCCGCGCGCGAGGTCGTCGGCCTTGATGATCCCCGCCTTCATCGCGCGCTGGCGGGCAAGCTGCATGCCATTTTCGCTGACCAGCGATCCGGCTTCGATGTCGGTCGGCTTGGGGTGAAGCACGCAGACCATCAGCGTCAGCGTGCCAAGGATCGGATTGCCCGTGGCGGCGAGCTTGGACGCGAGCACCGATGCGGTCTGCCCGCCCGAGCACCCGGCCGAGACATTGACCTTCTTCGATCCGGTGATGTCGGAGACCACCTCGAGCGCCTTTTCACACGCTGCAATATAATCGGCCATGCCCCAGCGCCCCTGTTCCTTCGTCGGATTGCGCCACGAGATGACGAAGGTCTGGATGCCGTTGTCGACCTGCCACTTGATCACCGACTTATCGGGCGACAAATCGTTGATGTACATCTTGTTGATCTGCGGCGGGATGGTCAGCTGCGGGATCTCATAGACCTCGTCGGTCGTCGGCGCGTATTGCAGCAGCTCCATGATCTCGTCTCGGTAGACGACGTTGCCCTTTGAGGTCGCGATGTTCTCGCCGATCTTGAACGGGCGCTTGTCGACCTGGCTGACCATGCCCTTGTTGTGGACGAGGTCGTTATAGGCGTTCTGGAGCCCCTTGATGAGGCTGAGGCCGCCCGAATTGATCACCTGCTTCTGCGCGGTCGGATTGCCGACGAGGGTGTTGGTGGGGGCAAGGCCATCGAGGATGATGTTGGCGATAAAGTTGGCGCGGTTGCGCTCCAGCTCGTCGAGCTCAAGCTCTTCCAGCCAGTTCTTCATCCCCTTCTGCACGGCGAGATAATATTGCGCGCCGGCGCGGAAGAACGGGTTGTACTGCCACGCCGGATCCATGAACCGCTTGTCCTTGGGATCGGGGGCGAGATCGCTTTTGCCGGTCAGGATCTTGACCATGTCCTGCGCCATCGCGGTCGAGTGGCGCACAAACCGCGAAGGATCAGACGCAGTTTCGCGCAGCAGCAGCGCCACCGCACTGACGAAATCCTCGCGCGCCACCCCGATCAGCGGTCCGAGTGCATTGGTAGACTGAGCTGCTTCGTTTTCGAGCTTCACTTCGCTGCGTGCCATTGGATCCCCTTTGTTCGGTGCGCCCCTTGTGGCCCTGTATCCGGGCCTTGTGCTGCACCTGCGTTGCCAGAATGCAGCGTGGCATCGAAACTTGCAAGCGTGGGCGGACCGCCTTTGCGCTCTGCCGACCTTGTGCGGCGATCGGCCAAAACGAGAAATGCTGCCACAGGCGGATCCCGATCAAACCGCTGCTGCCTTGCATTTTAAGGTCATCGGTTAGGATAAAAATAACCATCGCACTTTACCTCTGCGCCATGAAGGCGTGAGAGCGAAGCCTATCGCGGCGCCTTGAGCTTGGAGGTTCTGAACGAGATGTCCCTGATGGGTCTCTTGTCATCGCGCGGTGGTGTTGCATCCCGCATGCTACGCTCCTCACCCGCCTCGGCACTGTCCGATGGCGAGCGGCTCGCTATGCTCGATGAACTTGAGCAGTCGGGCCTCGGGTGGTTCTGGGCGAGCGATGCGACCGGTCATCTCACCTATCTCTCCGGCGCGATTGCCTCGCGGCTCGACATTCCACTCGCCGATCTTCTGGGGCAGCCGCTGACGCGGATCTTCTCGGGTGCCAATCGCGAAGGGCGCGGCAAATCGCTATCGCTCATGCTGGCCGCGCACAAACCGTTCTCGGGGCTGGCAGTGCGGGCCGCACGCCGTCCGGATGGTGTGGTGCTGCGCCTTGCGGGGCAGCCGCTCTTTATGCCGGACGGGCGATTTGTCGGCTTTCGAGGCACCGGTTCCGACATCACCGATGAGTATCACCGTGAAGAGGAAACCGAGCGCCTCGCGCGCTTTGATTCGCTCACCGGGCTCAGCAACCGGCACCGGATGGCCGCGCAGATCGATGCGACACTGACCGCCTTCCAGGCCGCGCGCCGCAACTGCGCGGTGATGATGATCGACCTCGATCGCTTCAAGCATGTGAATGACACGCTGGGCCATGCCGCCGGCGACGAACTGCTGAAGCAGGTTTCCGGGCGGCTAGTGCGCGCCATCGACCGTGAGTGCGAGATCGGCCGGCTCGGCGGTGACGAATTCCAGGTGATGATTCCCGACGTGGACGACCGCGGCGTTCTGGCCGAACTGGCGATGAAGATCATTGCCATGCTGCGCCAACCCTACAGCCTTGCCGACGGGCGCTGCGTCATCGGTGCCTCGGTCGGTATTGCGATTGCGCCGCACGATGGTGTGACCCGCGACGAGATCGTGCGCTCAGCCGACCTTGCGCTCTATGCCTCGAAGAATGGCGGGCGCGGGCAGTATCGCTTCTTCTCCGGCGAACTCGAAAACGAGACGATTTTCCGGCGCCGTCTGGAACAGGATCTCGGCACGGCGCTGCGCGAGGAACAGCTGTTTCTGCGCTTTGAACCGATCGTCGATGCAGCCACGCAGGCGGTGCGCGCGCTGGAAGCCCATGTGTGCTGGAAGCATGCCGAACGCGGCGTCATCGACGAAGAAGAATTCGCGCAGATCGTCGAAGGCTCTGCCCTGACCGGCGACGTTGGCAAATGGGCGATTTTCGAGGCATGCCGCCGCGCAGCCGAATGGCCGGACAGCGTCAGGGTTGCGGTCAACGTGCCGGTTCCGCTGTTCCTTGCAGACAACTTCATCGAACTGGTCACCGAAGCGGTGGATGCCGCCGGCATTGCGCCGGCACGCCTTGAACTCGAGATTAGTGAAGCCGTGTTTTTCGGAGAGGCGAGTGTTGTTGACCGCACATTGGCCTCACTCTTCAAGCAGGGCGTGCGGCTGACGCTGGACGAGTTTGGCAGCGGTTACTCCTCGCTCGCCTACCTTCGCCGCGCGCCGTTTGATTCGATCAAGATCGATCAGAAGCTGGTCGCCGAAGCCGAACGCCACGATAGCCGCGAAATGGGTCTGGTGCGCGCCATCGTGGCACTTGCCGGCGCGATGCAGATGGACACGATCGCCAACGGGATCGAAAGCGCGCCTCTCTTGGTCGCCCTGACGGATGCAGGGGTTCGCTTCCTCGAAGGTCCGATCTTCAGCGAACCCGTCGATCGCGATACCGTTGAAGAAGAGATGGCCGGTGGAAGCTGGCGGATCGAACCGGGCGCCGAACGTACTCGTCGCGCGCGGCGCCGGACGGTGTTCCGCAAGATCCAGGTGATCCATGACGACTATGCCTATGAGGTCACCCTGCGGAACCTGTCCAAGACCGGTGCGCTGATCCAGGGGCTGGCCGATGTGCCCAAGGGCACGCAGTTCGTGGTCGACCTCGGCGGCGGACAGCTTGCGGTAGCGACCGTTATCCGCTCGAACGGCGATGTGCAGGGGCTCGAGTTCGAGCAATCGCTGATCGAAGACGGGGCAGGGGGGCTTTGCACCCGCAACCGCGTCTCGCCCTATGCGCTCGCAGCCGCAGGCGCACCGCTGGCGGCACTGGCACCGGGCAAATTCCTCGGTCTCGATCAGGGGGCTGCCATTCCCAAGTTCGGTTACGCGATGCCTGCGCGCAGCGAGGTGGGGTAAGGCCGGGGGCTGTTGCGTTTTTGGCGCATGACAATACCGAGTCTCCCCGCTAATCGGCGAGGTGATGACCGACCTCTCTCATATCCGCAATTTCTCCATCATTGCCCATATCGACCATGGCAAATCGACGCTTGCCGACCGGCTGATCCAGTTCACCGGCGGGCTCTCCGATCGTGAGATGTCCGAGCAAGTCCTTGATAACATGGATATCGAGAAGGAGCGCGGCATCACCATCAAGGCGCAGACCGTGCGCCTCACATACCCAGCGAAGAACGGCGAGACCTATCAGCTCAACCTGATGGACACCCCCGGCCACGTCGACTTCGCCTATGAAGTCTCCCGCAGCCTCGCCGCGTGCGAGGGCGCGTTGCTGGTGGTGGACGCCGCGCAAGGGGTCGAAGCCCAGACCCTCGCCAACGTCTACCAGTCGATCGAGCATGATCACGAGATCGTCCCCGTCATCAACAAGATCGACCTCCCCGCCGCCGAACCGGAAAAGGTCAAGGCCGAGATCGAGGAGATCATCGGGCTCGACGCGTCGCAGGCCGTTCTCACCAGCGCCAAGTCCGGCATCGGGATCGAGGACGTGCTCGAAGCCGTCGTCGCCCGCATCCCGCCGCCCAAGGGCACCACCGAAGCGCCGCTCAAGGCCAGCCTCGTCGATAGCTGGTACGATCCCTACCTCGGCGTCGTCATCCTCGTGCGCGTGATCGACGGGAAGCTCACCAAGGGCCTCAATATCCGCTTCATGCAGGGTGGCACCCAGCACCTTGTCGACCGCGTCGGCTGCTTCACCCCCAAGCGCACCGATCTGACCGAGCTCGGCCCGGGCGAGATCGGCTTCATCACCGCGCAGATCAAGGAAGTCGAACAGGCCCGTGTCGGTGACACCATCACCACGGTGAAGGGCGGGGCGAGCGAGGCGCTGCCGGGCTACAAGGAAGTCCAGCCGGTGGTGTTCTGCGGCCTCTTCCCGGTGGACGCGGCCGACTTCGAAAAGCTGCGCGAAAGCATCGCCAAGCTGCGCCTCAACGATGCGTCCTTCTCCTACGAGATGGAAAGCTCGGCGGCGCTGGGCTTCGGCTTCCGCTGCGGGTTCCTCGGCCTCTTGCATCTGGAGATCATCCAGGAACGCCTGAGCCGCGAATACGACCTCGATCTCATCACCACGGCGCCTTCCGTGGTCTATCGCATCCACCTCGGCCATTCCAAGACCGAGGATGCCAAGGTGATCGACATCCACAACCCCGCCGATTGGCCCGATGTGAACCGCATCGAGATGATCGAGGAGCCGTGGATCAAGGCGGTGATCTACACGCCTGACGAATACCTCGGCTCGATCCTCAAGCTGTGTCAGGATCGCCGCGGCATCCAGACCGAGCTGACCTACGTGGGCGGCCGCGCGCAGGTGACCTATGAACTGCCGCTCAACGAAGTGGTGTTCGATTTCTACGACCGGCTGAAGTCGATCAGCCGCGGCTATGCCAGCTTCGATTACGAGCAGATCGGCAACCGCGAGGGTGATCTCGTGAAGATGAACATCCTCGTCAACAACGAGCCGGTCGACGCGCTATCGCTGATCGTCCACCGCGCCAACGCCGAAGAGCGCGGCCGCGGGATGTGCGAGCGCCTGAAAGACCTGATCCCGCGCCACCTGTTCAAGATCCCGATCCAGGCCGCGATCGGCGGCAAGGTGATCGCCCGCGAGACCATCGCCGCCCTGCGCAAGGACGTGACCGCCAAATGCTATGGCGGCGACATCACGCGCAAGAAGAAGCTGCTGGAGAAGCAGAAGAAGGGGAAGGCGCGGATGCGGGAGTATGGGAATGTGAGCATTCCGCAGGAAGCGTTTATTGCGGCCTTGAGGATGGGGGAAGAATAAGGCCCCGCGCCTAGCGCAGACGTTTGCACAGCAAACTGCAAGCTAGAAGCGAGAGGCCGCATTCCGGCCGGCTGGTGGCCATAGGCCAGTCGACCTGCCGGAATGCCGCCTCTGATGCCCAGGCTATTGCTTGGGCATAGGGCCTCACCCTTCACTTGGCGTTCAGCGCAGGGGTGGTTATAGAGCCGCGCATGCAATCCAAGCTCTCCCCTCGCATCCTCGGCACGGCGCTGGCCGCGACGATCCTGACCACGCTCGGCGGCTGTGCCGGCAGCTCGGAAGGGAAGGACGTCGCTTACGTCGCGCGCGATGTCGAATCGCTCTACACCGAGGCGCAGCGGCGGCTTGATCGGGGCAACACCTTGCAGGCCGCAGCCCTGTTCGACGAGGTGGAGCGCCAGCACCCCTATTCGCCCTGGGCGCGCCGTGCGCAGCTGATGAGCGCCTTCAGCTATTACATCGCGCGCGATTACAACAAGGCGATCCAGAACGCGCAGCGGTTCCTGTCGATCCACCCGGGCAACAAGGATGCGCCTTACGCCTACTATCTGATCGCGCTCAGCTATTACGAGCAGATCAGCGACGTGAACCGCGACCAGAAGATCACCGAGCAGGCGCAGACCGCGCTACGCGAGGTCAACCGCCGCTTCCCGCAGACCGAATACGCCGCCGACGCGCGCCTCAAGCTTGATCTTGTGGCCGATCACCTTGCGGGCAAGGAGATGGAGATCGGCCGCCACTATCAGCGCATGGGCCTGTGGCTCGCCGCCGATATGCGCTTCCGCAATGTGGTGGAGAAGTTCCAGACCACCAGCCACACGGCCGAGGCGCTCTACCGCCTGACCGAAAGCAGCCTCGCGCTGGGCGTGCCGCAGGAAGCGGTCAAGTATGCCGCGGTGCTGGGCGCGAACTACCCCGGCTCCGAGTGGTACGAGAAGGCGTTCAAGCTGGTGAGCAAGAACGCCGAGGGCGTGACCGCCTCGTAAGCCGCGCGTCTATTCCTCGCCGAATTTGAACCGCACCCCGGCATTGACGGTGAAGCCTTCGAGCGGCGCCCAGGCATCGGTCGTCCAGCGTCCGCTCGGCGCGCGTTGGGGCAGCAGCAGCGGATCATAGCGCGACTGCCGCACGTCGAGCAGGTTCTCGGCATTGGCGAAAAGGCTGAACCGCCCGAGCACGATCTCCCCCAGCATCCCAAAGTTCAGATAGGGCCGCGATCGCGTGCGGAACGGGTTCTCGTCGAGCAACTGGCGGCCGGTGTAATAGGCTTCGATCCCGATTCTGCCTTTGCCGTGCTGCTCCCACATGCCCACCAGGCCTGCCGAATGACGAGGCGTTAGCGGCACTTGCCGCTGGCCCGGTGTAGCAGGATCGGGCTCGGCGGAATCGATGAACACATAGCTGCCCGTCACAGTGAAACCGTTGCGGCGGTAGCGCAGCAGCATCTCCGAACCGCGCAGCCGTGCGGTGCCAGCAACATTCACCAACTGCACGCGGTCGGGGGCGACCGGATCGATCCGTGTGGCGTTGTCGATATCCGCTCCGAACAGCGTCAGGTTCGCTTCCCACGGCCCCTTGGCATAGCCGACATCAAGGGACGCGGTGCTGGCGGTCTCGGCCCTGATCGAGCCGAGGGGGGCAAGCCGTGACAGACCCGCCGCATCGATCTCGTCGACAAACGGGGTCGGCGCAAAATAGCCCCGCGCGACCGAACCGCGGATGGTCCAACGACCCGGTTGCCACAGTGCCGATACGCGCGGGCTTGCCTGCGTGCCGAAGCGATCGTGAAAATCGACCCGCGCACTGGCTGCAAGGGTAAGGTCGGACAAGACCCGCTGCTCGACCTGCACGAACAGCCCCGGCACATCATAGGTGTAATCGAAGGCAGGAAAGGTGCGCGATCGCAGCCCGTCGGATTGGAACGCCGCGCCCATCACCCACCCGGTCGCGCCGCTCTGCTTTGAAAGCGTTGCTTCGGCAAACAGGCTGGCGTGGCGATCATCCTCGATCACCGGGCCGAAGCGGTGACGATGATCCTGCCACATCGCGGATGCCCTCAGGCCCATCGTCATGGTGTCGCCAACTGGCCGCGAGGCAACCAGTCCGGCATCGAAGCGATCGGTGTCCTGCGCCTCCGAAAACGGGGTGCCGTCAGGCACGGTGCGGCCTGCCTGCGTGCCGCCGCTGCGCCGCTCGCTCATCGCGCCAAGCGTCAGATAGAGCGATGCCCCGTCATCGCCTGTCCACTGAAAGCGCGGGCGCGCGGTCACACGCTCGAACGCGGCCATATCCAGCCACCCATCGCCGTCGAGGTCCTGTCCGCTCTGGCGATGAGCCCCGGCAGTCAATGACAGTCCGGCACGGCTGCTGACCGGTCCGGCGAGATAGGCGGTCAGATCCTGCCCGTTGCGGCTGGTCGCGTTGGCGAGAATATCGGCTTCAAACGCCGCACCGGGGCGCTTGGAAACAAGGTTGATCACCCCACCAAGCGCCGACCCGCCATAAAGCGCCGAAACCGAGCCCTTGATCACTTCGACCTGCGCCAGATCGGTCGGCGGTACCTGAAGCAGGCCCAACCCGCTTGCCTGTCCGCCGTAAAGCGGAAGATTGTCGGCGAGCAATTGGGTGTAGCGTCCTTCGAGCCCCTGGATGCGAACATTGGCCGCACCCAGGGCGGGCGCTGTGACCTGCACCCTGATGCCGCCGATTTCGTTCACCAGCATGGCGATGTTGCCGGGACGCATCAGGGCCTTTTCCTCGATTTCCTCGCCCGCGATGACCTCGACCCGTAGCGGTTCATCCTGCAGGCGGCGGCCAAGCCGGGTTCCCTGCACGATGATGACGTCTTCCTCTTCCTCCTCCTCTGCCTCCTTCGGCGCGGGCGCATTCTGGCCCAAGGCGGGCTGCGGCACGGCGAGGGTCGCGATCGCGCCAAGCAACAGGGAAGTGAGGGGTCTTGGCTTCACGTCAGATCTTTCCGGTTGCTCTTATGAGCGCAGCGTCGGGCAACATTCGTCATTCGTCACCGCGCGTCAGGATCACCGCGAGGTCGGGCGGAATATCCATTGGGGCAAAGGCGTTCACGATGCTGCGGCCGGTGTTGCCGAATGGCAGGCGGCCGGTGAGATTGCCCAGCGGCGCAAGGACGAGCCGCAAAATCTGTCCCGCCGCTTCGCGCCAATCGCGCTGTGCCACGGCAAATGCGAGCATCTTTCCATGCGACACGATATGGGGAACCAGCCACGCCTGGGCGAGGATGTGCGCGCGCTCAAGGTGGTTCCACGCAGATGGGATATCGCCTGCTTGCAGCGCCTCGGCATGCAAACGGTATTCCTGGGCCAGCGCCGCCGAAATGATCTCTCGTCCCACGTCATGTCCCTTGCCATCCAGCGATTCCCCGCGGCATATGCACCCTGTAGTAACTACAAGGTCAAGTGATGCGGATCGGCGAACTGGCACGGGCCACCGGCACCAAGGCGGAAACAATCCGCTATTATGAACGGGAGGGCATTCTACCCTTCGCGGATCGCACGGATGGCAATTACCGCGATTATGCACCCGCGCATCTTGCCACGCTTACATTCATCCGCCGTGCGCGTGCGCTGGGCTTCAGCATGATGCAAGTGCGCCAGTTGCTTTCGTTGTCCGACCGTGCCGACAAGCCTTGCGAGGAAGTCGACCAGATGGTGCAGGATCAGCTGGATGAGGTAAACCGGAAGATCGCCGACCTTACCGCGCTGCGCGAGGAACTGGGCCAGATGCTCACCGACTGCAAGGGGGAGAGGATCGGCGAGTGCCGTGTGGTGGAAAGCCTTGGCGGACGGCGATAGGCGCTGTTTGGCGACAATCTGCGAGTTTGGGGATTTGCCAACGACCCCACGTGACGCGCTGGCGGCTGTGCGCTATCTGTTCCGCCATCCATGCTCACGCGCCTGTCCATCCGCAACATCGTCCTTATCGAAGCGCTCGATCTCGAATTCGCGCGCGGGCTGGGCGTGCTGACGGGGGAGACGGGGGCGGGCAAGTCGATCCTGCTCGATGCGCTGGGCCTGATCCTGGGTGACCGGGCGGAGACGGGGCTGGTGCGCGCGGGCGAAGACAAGGCGAGTGTTACCGCCAGCTTCGAATTCGCCGTGCTTCCCGCTGGCATCGCCGCTGCGCTCGACGAGGCGGAGATCGCGATCGAACCGGGCGAACCGCTGATGATCCGCCGCCAGATCAAAGCCGATGGCGGCTCCAAGGCCTTCATCAACGATCAGCCCGCCAGCGTCGCCCTGCTGCGCGAACTGGCGCCCGCGCTGGTCGAACTCCACGGCCAGCATGATGACCGGGGTCTGGTGAACCCGCGCGGGCACCGGGCGCTGCTCGATCGCTATGCCGGAACCGATGTCGCGGGGCTGGAGCGTGCCTATGCCGATTGGGCGCGGGCCGAAGCGCAGCTGGCCGAAGCGCGCGGTGCGGTGGAACAGGCCAAGGCCGATCAGGACCTGCTGATCGCCTATCTCGCGGAACTGGCAGCGCTTGAACCCGTCGCCGGTGAGGAAGCCCGCCTTGCCGGTGCGCGCGCCGATATGCAGAAGGGCGAGAAGCTCTCGGGCGATCTCGAGGATCTGCGCCACCTGTGGGAAGGCTCGGACTCGCCGCTCGCCGCGCTGCGTGTGGCCGCCCGCCGGCTTGACCGGATTGGCGACCAGCACCCGCTGCTGACCGAGGCGCTCGCCGCGCTAGATCGGGCGGTGATCGAAGCGAGCGAGGCCGAGGACAAGCTGCGGCTCGCGGCCGAGGCGCTGGTGCATGATCCGATGGAGCTGGAGCGCGCCGAGACCCGCCTGTTCGAACTGCGCGCCGCGGCTCGCAAGCATCGCTGCGAGGTTGATGACCTGCCTGAACTGATGCGTACGATGCGCGCACGGCTGGATGCGATCGAAGGCGGGGAGGCGCAATTAGATGCGCTGGAGGCTGCCGCCAAGGAAGCGCGCGCTGTCTATGTCACCGCCGCCGAAGCCGCGCACGCCGCGCGGGTGGCAGGCGCGGGCAGGCTTGATGCTGCGGTCGCGGCAGAGCTTGCGCCGCTCAAGCTCGATGCCGCGAAGTTCCGCACGCAGGTGACCAAACTGCCCGAGGACCGCTGGGGCGCGGGCGGCATGGACGCGGCCGAGTTCCTGATCTCGACCAACCCCGGCGCGGACTTTGCGCCCTTGAACAAGATCGCGTCCGGCGGCGAACTGTCGCGCTTCATCCTCGCGCTGAAGGTCGCGCTGGCGGAGAAGGGCGGGGCGGCGACGATCATCTTCGACGAGATCGACCGCGGGGTCGGCGGCGCGGTGGCGAGCGCCATCGGCGAGCGGCTGGCGCGGTTGGCAGCGCAGGAAGGACAATTGCTGGCGGTTACGCACAGCCCGCAGGTCGCTGCACGCGGGGGCCAGCATTACCTCATCGCCAAGGCTTCGAGCGGCACGGTGACCAAGACCAGCGTGGTGCTGCTCGATCCCGCCGCACGGCAGGAAGAGATCGCCCGGATGCTGTCCGGCGCGGAGGTGACGCCCGAGGCGCGCGCGCAGGCCGACCGGCTGCTGGAGGGGGTGTGATGGAATTCAAGGGGACTGGCATGACGACACGGAACACGATCAGCGCACTCGCGCTTGCTGCAACGCTGGCGGCCTGCGCGCCTGCCACGCCTCTGGCCGAGGCACCGCCCGCGCCGGACGTCCGCTTCGCTGTCACCGATACCGCCGATTACAACCCGCGTTCGGTCAATGCCGTGCCGTCCGATCCGCCGACGCTGAAGGTCGCCTATGGCTCCGCGTCCGATCGCCAATATGGCGAGCTGCGGATGCCGCAGGGCAAGGGACCGTTCCCGGTCGCGGTCATCGTGCATGGCGGCTGCTGGGCGGGGATGGGCGGCACCAGCAATGTTGCCGCGCTCGCCAGCTTCCTTGCGCGCAATGGCGTTGCGGTGTGGACGCCGAGCTACCGCGAGCTGGGCTCTGACGGCGGCTGGCCCAACACCTTCGCCGATTGGGCGCAGGGCTTCGGCTACGTGAAGACGCTGGCGCAGGATTACCCGCTCGATCTCAAGCGCATCACCGTGATGGGCCATTCCGCCGGGGTGACGCCCGCGATGTGGCTCGGCACCGGGAACAAGGGCGATGCCGTGGTGAAGGGCGAGCTGCCCGCCGTTCAGGCCGCCGTTGCGCTTGACGGGCCGCTGTCGCTTGGCGGCTTTGTCGACGCGGATGCGATGATCTGCGGCAAGCCGGTGATCGCCCCGCTGATGGGCGGCACCCCTGACGAAGTGCCTGCGCGCTTCGCGATGCTCGATCCGCTGGTCAACAAGCCGCTGATCAAGCGCCTGCTGGTGATCGACGGCGCGTTGCCCGATCCCGATCCGGTGGTGCTCGATGGCCTGCGCGCGCAAGGCATCGCGGTCGAGGTGATCCGCGTCGATCAGGAAGAGCACTTCAACTTGCTGGTGCCCGGCACGGCGGATTTTGCCCTGATTGGCCCCGCGTTGCTCAAGATTGCCGGCGGACGCTGAGCGGACAGGCATGAGCGTCGAAGGCCTGAGCGAGGCGGATGCCGCCAACGAGCTTATGCGGCTCGCCCGCGCCATCGCGCGGCATGACCGGCTCTATCACGCCGAGGATTCGCCGGAGATTTCCGACGCCGAATATGACGCGCTGGTGCGTCGCAATGTCGAGCTTGAGGCCGCCTTCCCGCACCTGATCCGCGAGGACAGCCCATCGCGCAAGGTCGGCCACGCGATTGCCGCCTCGCCGCTGGGTAAGGTCGCGCACGAGGTTCGGATGATGAGCCTCGACAATGCCTTCTCTCCAGAGGAGGTCGCAGAGTGGCTGGCGCGGATGCGGCGGTTCCTCAACCTGCCCGACGGCGAGCCGCTGGCGCTCACCGCCGAAGACAAGATCGACGGCCTGTCCTGCTCGCTCCGCTATGAAAACGGCAAGCTGGTGCGCGCCGCCACCCGGGGCGACGGGCAGGTCGGCGAGGATGTGACGGCGAATGTCGCGCACATCCCCGATATCCCGCAAACCCTGCCCGCAGGCGTGCCCGAAGTGTTCGAGGTGCGCGGCGAGGTCTATATGGAAAAACAGTCCTTTACCGCGCTCAATGCTGCGCAACATGAAGCGGGCGGAAAGCTATTTGCCAACCCGCGCAATGCGGCGGCAGGGAGCCTGCGCCAGAAGGATGCGAGCGTCACCGCCAAGCGTCCCTTGCGCTTCTGGGCGCATGGTTGGGGCGCGGCATCTGCGGTGCCCGGCGCTACCCAGAGCGAGGTGGTCGCCACCCTGCGCGCATGGGGCTTTCCGGTCTCGCCGCTGTTCACCCGCATCATCGGCGGCGCAGCGGAACTGGTCGCGCATTTTGACGCCATCGGCAAAGCGCGGCCCGGCCTCGCCTATGATATCGACGGCGTGGTCTACAAACTTGACCGGCTCGATTGGCAGGAGCGCCTCGGCTTTGTCGCCAAGGCCCCGCGCTGGGCGCTGGCGCACAAGTTCCCGGCCGAACGCGCCGAAACCATCGTCGAGGCGATCGACATTCAGGTCGGGCGCACGGGCAAGCTGACGCCCGTGGGCCGTCTTGCGCCGGTGTTGGTCGGCGGGGTGACAGTGACCAACGTAACGCTCCACAATCGCGACGAGATCGCGCGGCTCGCCTTGCGTGTCGGCGACCGCGTGGTGATCCAGCGTGCGGGCGATGTGATCCCGCAGGTGGTCGAAAACCTTACGCCCGAGGAACCGCGCGCGGCCTTCGCCTTTCCCGATCACTGTCCCGAATGCGGCAGCGAGGCGGTGGCCGAAGAAGGCGAGGTCGATGTCCGCTGCACCGGCGGGCTGATCTGCCCCGCACAACGCACTCAGCGCCTCGAGCATTTCGTCAGCCGCAAGGCGCTCGATATCGAGGGGCTGGGCGAGAAGACCATCGCGCAGTTCTTTGCGCTGGGCTGGCTCGAAAGCCCGGCGGATATCTACCGCCTGCGCCAGCGCCGCAGCGATATTCTGGCGCTGGAAGGCTGGCAGGAAAAGTCGGTCGACAATCTGCTTGCCGCGATCGAGGCCAAGCGCGAACCCGATGCCGCGCGGCTGCTGTTCGCGCTCGGCATCCGCCATGTCGGCGAGGTGACGGCGCGCGATCTGATGAAGCATCTGCACGAACTGCCCGCACTGCGTGCACTGGCAGAACGTGCCCATGCGGGCGATGCTGAAGCGGCGAGCGAAATTACCGCGATCGACGGCATCGGGCCTTCGGTGGTCGAGGCGCTGGGTGATTTCTTTCACGAGCCGCACAATGTCGCCGTGTGGGAAGACATCCTCTCGCAGGTTACCCCGCCGCGCTACGAAGTCGAAACCATCGCCAGCCGGGTGGCGGGCAAGATCGTGGTGTTCACCGGCAAGCTCGAAACCATGAGCCGCGACGAGGCCAAGGCGCAGGCCGAACGCCTGGGCGCGAAGGCTGCGGGTTCGGTATCCGCCAAGACCGATCTGCTCGTCGCTGGCCCCGGCGCAGGGTCGAAGCTCAAGAAGGCTGCCGAACTCGGCATCGAGGTGGTAGACGAGGCGGGTTGGGCGGCCATCGTCGCCGAGGCGCTCGGGGGCTAGGGGCAAACGGGGGGTGAGACATGCGCGCAATAGCATTGCTGCTGGGACTGGGCCTCGCGGGATGTTCGGCCCAGGCTGATCCGCCGCCGCCCGTGCCCGAGGCGACGCGTTTTGCGTTCGTCTCCGACGATCCGGTCAAGCAAGGCGAGCGGATCGCCAAGGTGCTCGGCTGCACCGGCTGCCACGGGGCGGACCTCGCCGGCAAGGACTGGAGCGACGAGCTGGGCACGCTCTGGACGGCCAATCTCACCCGAAGCGCAGCACGCCACAGCGATGCGGAACTGGCCGCGATGATCCAGACCGGTCAACGGGCCGACCGGTCATTGATCGGCATGCCCTCGCACCTGTTCACCAAGCTCGCCGATGAGGACCTCGCAGCCGTAATTGCCTATATCCGCAGCAGGCCGCTGAACGGAGAAGAGCATCCGTCCCCATCCTTCACCGCCGAATATGAGAAATATCGCGCGCAGGGAAAGCTCCCGACCTCGGTCGAGGACGTGGCTAGACATGGCGAGGAAATGCCGCCTGATCTGGGCCGCGAGCATGAACTCGGGCGGTACATCGTGCGTGCGACCTGCGCCGAATGCCACGGGCTGCAATTGCGCGGTGCGGCGAGCGAACTTCCCGGCGACAAGGGCCGTCCGGACTTGCGGATGGTCGGTTCCTATGACCCAGCCGACTTCGTCACGCTGATGCGGACGGGCAAGGCGGCGGGGAACCGCGAGATCGGCCTGATGAGCGAGGTTGCGCGCGGGCGCTTTGCCAACCTCACTGATGCGGAGGTCGAGGCGGTGCGCGGCTATCTGGCGGAGCTTGCCAAGTGTGATCCTTGAAGAACTCCATCCCCAGGCGCTGCGCATAGCCGCCTTGCTGCGTGCGCGCGGCGAAAAGGTCGCGGTGGCTGACGGGGCCACCGGCGGCCTGATCGCAGCCACGCTGCTGACTGTGCCGGGGGCGCTCGATTTCTTCGTGGGCGGCGGGGTTGTCTATTCCTTCCGCGCGCGCGATGTACTGTTTGCGCTCCCGCGCGATGCCTACAAGGGCATGCGCGGGGCATCCGAAGAATACGCGCTGCTGCAAGCCCGCGCGATCCGCGACAATTTCGGTGCGGAGTGGGGGCTGGCGGAGAGCGGGTCGGTGGGTGGCTCCAGTCACCCCAGCGGCGCGCCGGCGGGGCGGAGTGTCGCCGCGCTGGCGGGGCCGTCGGGCGAGCACACCCGCCTTCTCGAGACCGCCAGCGATGACCGCATCGCCAACATGGCCGCCTTCACCCGCAATGCGCTGGCGCTGCTGGAGGCGACCCTGGCCATCCCGGCGGAGCGATGACGGAGACGACCCGCGTATTCGGCTAAGCCTTATTCGGCAGGCTCGGCGAGGGGCTGAGGGTCGCGCACCCGGTTCGTCACCGCCCGGAAGGCTTCGCGATAGCGCGGGTGCTCGGTGCCCATCCAGCGGTCCCACCAGGTGAAATAGAACCCGAAGTTGTGGCCCGACGAATGGTGCAGGTCGTGGTGCGTGGTGGTTGCGATCCAGTCGGTCCACGGATTGTCCACCCAACCCGCCGGGAACAGCTCGCTGCCCGCATGCGCCATCACGTTGCGGATCATCTGGTGCCAGATGAAGAACAGAATCGCATAGCCCGCGTAGGCGATGCCCAGCTGGCTGGTGATGAACAGGAACACCGGCACAAAGGCGACTTCGATCACCGCCTCGGTCATGGTGAAGCTGTAGGCGGTCCACGGCGTCGGTGTGCGTGATTTGTGGTGGTGGAGGTGCGTGGCGCGGAACAGGCGCTTGTGATGCATCGCGCGGTGCGCCCAATAGAACCATGCATCATGCGCGAGCACGATCAGCACAAATTGCCACATGATCGTCCACAGGCTCGCCTGCTGGACCTTCATCAGGATCACCCCGGTCTCGCGCCCAACGAGGATGGCGAGTGTCACGAAGGCATAGACCACCACGGTGCGCATCGAGGACAGGAGTTCGCGCGTGTAATCGGCGCGGGTCGCACGCCGGCCCAGCTGGATTTTCCGTGCCTCGGCAAAACCGCGGAAGACCAGCAGCAAGGCCGTCAGCACGCCCGCCGCGATCAGGTAGCGGCTGAGATCGAAATAGATCCCGAACATGAAATGGTCCGCCACGCGGCCGATGGCGTAGTCGAGCGTGGACTGATCGGCGGGAGTCATCATGTGCAAAAAAGCCTTTGTCAGCGATGGCTTATCACATGGCAGCGATGTTCGGCAAAGGCTCGTCGCTTACGGAAAAAGCCGAAGGATTCCGAAAACGAGTGCGCTTTTTCAGTTCTGACCGATCATCGCGCGGCGGTAATCGGTCGGGGTCTGCCCGGTCTCGGCCCGGAAGGCGCGGTTGAACGGGGGCAGCGAATTGTAGCCGAGATCCATCGCAATGGTGAGGACCGGCAGATCGACCTTGTCGCGGTCGGCCAGCAGCGCCTTGGCCTCGGCGATGCGGTAGCGGTTGAGGTAGGCGGAGAAATTGCGGTGCCCCATCCGCCGGTTGATCAGCGCGCGCAGGCGGTGTTCGGGTGTGCCGAGCCGGTCGGCGAGCCCGGCGATGGTGAGGCCAGGGGCGCGGTAGATGCCCGCGTTCATGGCTGCCTCAAGCTTGTCCTTGAGCACGATCTCGCTGGGGGACAGGTCGTCGGCTTCGGAAGTGCCCAATTCGGATTGGCTGTCGGCCTCGGCGGGGGAGGGTTCGGCCCTTACCAGCAACTCGGGCTCGGTGCGTAGCAGCGCCTTGCCCGCGAAGAGCGTCAGCGCGAGGATCAGCAGCGCATTGATGAACTGCGCGCGCGGATCGTGGTTGCCGCTTCCGCGTCCGGTAACCAGCTCGAAGGCAAGAATGCCGCCAGCCTGTGCCGCCACCAACAGCGGAAACCACAGCCGGAGGGAGCGACGCTGCTCGACAAGGTCGTCGGCTCGCCCGGCGATGGCAATGCGGAACAGATCCGCGACCAGCACCAGCCCGGACAGGTGGATGATGTAGAAGGTGACATTCGTGTGCGGCGCGATGAAGAAGCCTGCAAACCACGATCCGCCGAGCACCGCAACGGCACCCCAGCTCGCCATGCGCGGAGGCTCGCGTTCGAAGACGCGCAGCGCGAAAAGCCATGTGAAAAACGGCGTGAAGATCGACGCCAGTTCGGTCCAGGGCCTTGCCGGAGCGCCATAGACGATCAACGACGAGGAATTGAGAAGATAGCCGGTCGAGCCGATCAACAAGCCCGCCAGCGGCAGCTTGAGCCCGCGCCGCACATCGCCGGTTAGCAGCAGCACGAGCAGCAGAAGGCTCGCCCCGCAGGCGACCAGCCGGACAACGACGTCGATCTGTGTCAGCATCAGCGCCTTGCGCGCCTGCGCCGCAGCCACAGGATCGCCCAGTCGCCGCGCTGGAGCCTTGCGGCCATGCGGAAACCGGCGAGGGTCATGGCGCGCTTCACCGCCGCTTCCTGATCGCCCGCGAGCAATCCGGCGAGCAGCAGGCTGCCGCCGGGCGATACGGCGCGCGCGAAATCGGGGGCGAGTTCGGTCAGCGGGCCTGCAAGGATGTTGGCGATGAGGAGGTCATAGGGGCCGCGCACTGTGATCAGCGGATCGTCCATCCCGTCGGCCACCACCATCACCGCCTCGCCCGCGCGCGGGCCCATCGGGACGTTGTTAAGCGCCGCGTTCTCCTCGACCACCGGCACGCAGACCGGATCGATATCGGTGAGCGTGCACAGCGCGCGCGGCCATAGGGCCAGCGCAGCGAAGCCGAGCAGCCCGGTGCCCGTGCCGATATCGGCGACATTGCGCGCGATCACACCGCTTGCCTTCATGTGGCCCAGCATTTCGAGGCACCCCGCGGTGGTCTTGTGCTGGCCGGTGCCGAAGGCCTGACTGGCGGGAATGATGAAATCGATCGCTTGGCTGTCCGCTGGGTAATCGGGGGTATGGACATGGAACCGCCCGGCGCGGATCGGGGCGACATTGTGCTGGCTCAGCGTCACCCAGTCTTCGGGCGGGAGTTCTTCGATGGTGATCTTGGGCGCCCCACCTTCTGAAACGCCTTCGAACAGGCCGGCGAGCGCGGCTTTCTCGGCCTTGCCCGGCTTTCGCGGATACCAGCCTTCGAGCACCCAATCGTCGGGCTTGTCCTCGGCGACCTCGCGGCCCGCGATGACGAGTTCATAGTCCCAGTCGTCGATCAGATCATGCGCCAACAGCGCCGCCTGCACGATGGGCTTGGGCGCGTGGAGCGACAGTTTCCACGTGGTCATTGGGTGCCACGTTCCTTCGACAGCCGCATGCCGAGCGCCTGTTGCTGCGCGCTCGCATATCCGGCGCAGGCGAAGTCCGGTAGCCCATCCTGCTTTCGTCTTGCGAGCGCGGACAGAGTCACCTTGAGCTTGCCGCCCGAAGGATGCGGGGTGGCGAGGATATCGCAGGGCGCCTCGGCGATATCCTTCAAGGAGCCGACGAATGCGTCGAGGTATTCGCGGTGGTCGCTGAAGCGATAATCATCGCGGCTGACGGCAGAGAGGCTGTCGGCATAGACGACCGTGAGGCAATCCTCGCCTTCGCAGGCCCGCCACGTCCAGCTCATCGCGCCCGGTGTGTGGCCCGGGGTCGGGATGGGCGAAATGCCGAAATAGTCGAGCTTGTAGGGCGCATCGCCCCAATCATAGGGCAGGCCTTCGGCGATCTTGGCCATCGGCTCGTGCAGCCCGAACTGCGGATCATCGGGGTGGGCCTTGCCGGTGATCATGGTGTCGACCGCGATCGCCGAGGAGATGAACACCGCGCCCGTTGCCTGCTGGATCTTGGCCATGCCGCCGACATGATCGAAATGCTCGTGACTGCCGAGCAGCAGCTTGATGTCCTTCGGGTCAAAGCCGAGCTTGCGGATATTGGCGAGAACGACCTCCGCGCCCTTCTCGGTGCCGGAATCGATCAGCGCGTGGCCGTCATCGCTGGTGATCAGGATTGCGGAAATGCCGCAGGTGCCGACGTACCAGGTGTTGCCATGGATCTTGAACGGCGGGCCTGGCTTGTCCCAATCGTCCCAGTCCTCGCAGGCCTGCGCCCAGGGGTGGACCGGCCCCGGCACCGCGTCGGAGGTGATCGCGGTGACCGGATCCTGCGGTGCGGCGCCGAGCAGGGGGAGGGCGAGTGCCAGTGCGCTGAAGGCCTTACCGAACAAAACTCGCTCCATTGGCATCGATCACCGCTCCCGTCATGCTGGCTGGCGCATCGAGCGCGCAGAAGGTGATGATGGCAGCGATTTCGTCGGGAGTCGCCACCCGGCCGAGCGGAATATCGGCCAGCAGCCCCGGCCCGCCGCGACTGGCGAGGTAGTCGCCCGCCATGCTGGTATCGGTGAAACCCGGGGTGACGGCAAAGCTCAGGATGCCGTCCTTGGCATAGGCGCGGGCGATGGTCTTGTGCATCCCCACCATTCCGCTCTTGGCGGCGGCGTAGTGCCAGTGCGCTGGGCTGTCCCCGCGATAGGCGGCGCGGCTCGCCACGTGCACCAGCCGCCCCGCAAAGCCGCGTGCCTGCCAGTGCAGCACCGCAAGGCGCGAAAGCTGGGCGGCCGAGGTGAGATTGACCCGCAACGTATCCTCCCACGCATCGAGCCATTCGATGTCCGAGCGGTCGAGCCGGTTCGCCTCGAACCGCCCGGCGTTGTTGACCACCACGTCGATCTCGCCGCCCGCAAGGTCGAGTGCCTGCTCCCACAGGCTCTGCACGCTGGTCGGATCGCCGAAATCGGCGGCGATGATCGGCGGCGCTCCGGCGGCAGGGGCCTGCGGGCGTGACGCGTGGCCGATGACCTTTGCCCCGCGCGCGGCGAGTGCTTCGAGGGCTGCCCTGCCAATTCCGCGGCTTGATCCGGTTACAAGAATGTGTCCCATGCAATCGCCTATCCAAAACTTTGCAAGCTGTGTCCACCGCTCGCCGCTTGCCTCGTGCGACAGCCGCGCTAAGTGAGGGCGCACAAAACAGGGACCAGACGGGATCACCATGAACCAAAGACCGCTTTCTCCCCATCTCCAGATCTGGCGCTGGGGGCCGCATATGCTCGTTTCGATCCTCCACCGCGCCACCGGCGACGGCATGGCACTGGTCGGCCTTGCTGTGCTGGTATGGTGGCTGGGCGCGCTGGCCAGCGGGCCGGAAGCCTATGGCACGTTCCAGTCGGTGATGGGCTCGCCGCTGGGCATGGTGGTGCTGGTCGGGCTTTCGTGGGCGTTCTTCACCCACCTGATGAGCGGGCTTCGCCACTTCGTGCTGGATATCGGCGCGGGCTATGAGCTCAACACCAACCGCATGTGGTCGATCGCCGCGCCGGTGATCGCGATTGTGCTGACCGCGGCCTTCTGGGCCGTGCTGCTGCGCTGAGGGGCAAAGACAATGGGTAACGGAACCTCGATCGGCCGCGTGCGCGGCCTTGGCGCGGCTCACCATGGGGCGCATCACTGGCTGGTGCAGCGCTTCACCGCGATCGGCAATCTGGTGCTGATGAGCTGGCTGCTCGTCAGCCTCGTCACGCTCGGCGACTTCGGCCATGCCAGCGTCACCAAGTGGCTCTCGCAGCCGATTTCGGCGACGGCGATGATCCTGCTGGTGTTCAGCCTGTTCTGGCACGCCCGGCTCGGGCTTCAGGTGCTGATCGAGGACTATGTCCACGAAGCCGGCACCAAGTTCGCTGCGCTCGCAGCGCTCAATCTTGCAACCATCGGCGGCGGCGCTTTCGGGATTTTCAGCGTTGCCGCGCTCGCATTCGGAGGACAGGCCTGATGGCTACGTCAGCACAAGCCAATGGTTTGGGGGGCACCGCTAACGGTGTCGGCGGCGCGCACCTGACCGGCGCTTACACGATCGTCGATCATACCTATGACGTGGTGGTGGTGGGCGCGGGCGGATCGGGCCTGCGCGCCACGATGGGCGCGGCCGAAGCGGGCCTGCGCACCGCAAACATCTCGAAGGTCTTCCCGACGCGTTCGCACACTGTCGCCGCGCAGGGCGGGATAGCCGCATCGCTCGGCAACAACTCGCCTGACCACTGGACCTGGCACATGTACGATACCGTCAAGGGATCGGACTGGTTGGGCGATCAGGACGCGATCGAATATCTCGCACGCGAGGCTCCGGCAGCCGTTTACGAACTCGAGCACGCGGGCGTGCCCTTCAGCCGCAACGCCGATGGCACGATCTACCAGCGCCCCTTCGGCGGCCACATGCAAAACATGGGCGCTGGCCCGCCGGTGCAACGCACCTGCGCCGCGGCCGACCGTACGGGGCACGCGATGCTCCACGCGCTGTATCAGCAGAGCCTGAAGTACGACGCGGACTTCTTCATCGAATACTTCGCGCTCGACCTCATCATGGTCGAGCGTGACGGGGTGAAGCAGTGCGTCGGCGTGATGGCGATGTGCCTTGATGACGGCAAGATCCACCGCTTCCGCGCGCAGTCGGTCGTTCTGGCGACCGGCGGCTATGGCCGCTGCTACTACACCGCGACTTCGGCCCACACCTGCACCGGCGACGGTGGCGGGATGGTGCTGCGCGCCGGCCTGCCTTTGCAGGACATGGAGTTCGTCCAGTTCCACCCGACCGGCATCTACGGCGCGGGCGTGCTGATCACCGAAGGCGCGCGCGGCGAGGGCGGCTACCTCACCAACTCGGAAGGCGAGCGCTTCATGGAGCGCTATGCCCCCTCGGCCAAGGACCTCGCTTCGCGCGACGTCGTGTCGCGTTCGATGGCGCTCGAAATGCGCGAAGGGCGCGGCGTGGGGCCGGATGGCGACCACATCTACCTGCACCTCGATCACATCGATCCCAAGGTGCTGGCCGAACGCCTGCCGGGCATTACCGAGAGCGGCAAGATCTTCGCAGGTGTCGATCTCACCCGCCAGCCGCTCCCCGTCACCCCGACGGTGCATTACAACATGGGCGGCATCCCCTGTAACTACCACGGGCAGGTCGTCACCCTCGGGCCGGACGGCAATCCGGACACCGTCATCCCCGGCCTTTATGCCGTGGGCGAGGCGGCCTGCGTGTCGGTGCACGGGGCCAACCGCCTCGGCTCGAACTCGCTGATCGACCTCGTGGTGTTCGGCCGTGCGACCGGGCATCACCTGCGCGACAATCTGAAGCCCAACGCCAAGCAGGCCGAACTGCCCGCCGACAGCGCCGATTTCGCGCTGACCCGTCTGGATCACTTCCGCTACGCCAGCGGCGGCTCGCCGACCGCGCAGATCCGTGCGGAAATGCAGAAGGCGATGCAGAAGCACTGCGCCGTGTTCCGCGACCAGAAGCTGATGGACGAAGGCGTGGCCAAGCTCGCCGAGCAGAACAAGCGGATGGAGGACATCCACGTCACCGACAAGTCGCTGATCTGGAACTCGGACCTCATCGAGACGCTCGAGCTCGACAACCTCATGGCGCAGGCCAATGTGACCATGGCGAGCGCGGCCAACCGCAAGGAAAGCCGCGGCGCCCACGCGCACGAGGACTTCCCCGAGCGTAACGACAAGGAATGGATGAAGCACACCATCGCCTGGTTCGACGGCTGGGGCGGTCGCGGCAGCAACATCCGCCTCGATTACCGTCCGGTCCACGAATACACGCTGACCGACGATATCAAGTACATCGAGCCCAAGGCGCGGGTATACTGATGATGCTCTGTCGGCGGGCAGGCTTGGTGATCGCACCGCTCCTGCTCGCCGCCGCAGCCTGTTCGCCGCAGGGCGAAGAGGCGACGGCAGAGGCCGAAGGGGGCGCAAGCCCGACTGCCGAAGAGGCCGCTATCCCGGCCGCAGCCGACCCGCCGTCCGATCCTCTGCCTGCCAAACTGCTCGGGCTGTGGGTCTATTCGCACGAGGAATGCGAACCCGGTTCCGAATTCAGCCCGAACAAAGCCCGGATCGATGCGGAAATCAGCTTCGAGCCTGACGGCACCTACTACATGGGGGTTGAAGGCTTCCCGTTCACCGGCACCTACCGCTACGAAGGCGGCCAGTCCCCTCGTATTCAGCTCGATGGCAACTTGCTGAACTTCGCCGTCGAAGGCGACACCCTGCAAAACTGGAGCGAGGGTGACGCTGTCTACCAGTGCGGTCGGGTGTTCGTGCGCAAGCAATAGGCCGCAACCGCGCGCGCCGGTCTTGGTCATTTTGCCAATGCCGCCCCGCTTGACGACCCGCCGCCGCGCAGGCAGCTTCCTTGCCGATGAACAGGGGCAGGATCATCATCGGCGGGTTCGCGGCACTGCTTGCGGCACTGGTTGTGCCGCTGTCCCAAGCGCCCGCCAGTCCCAACCAGCCGCCGCCGCATACCGCGCCCTGGCCTGATCTGGGCAGCGGGCAATCACCCGGCGAGCGGCGCTCCAGTTTCGACCTCAGCCCCGAATTGCAGCGCGGAGTTTCCGCCGCGCAGATCCGCGAGCAGCAACGCCGGTTGGATGCTGCGCTCGCCGCACTCGCTCCCCAGCGGCGCGGGACGGCGGATGCCTATGTCCTGACCATCGCGCTCGACAGCGATCCGGTTTTTGCCCGCGAGGCGCGCGAGGCTGCGCGGGTGCTGTCTGCCCGCTACGGCGCACAGGGGCGCACGCTGACGCTCGCCGGGCCGGACGGCACACGCGACGATGCGCCCCACGGATCGATCTCGGCGCTGCTGATGACGCTCCACCACCTCGGCACGGTGATGGACGGCAAGGAGGATGTGCTGGTGCTCTACACCACCAGCCACGGCAGCGACATTGGTCTTGCCTATCACTACGGCGACAGCGGCTACGGCATCCTTGCGCCCGCCAAGCTCAAGGCGGCGCTGGAGGAGGCGGGGATCCGGCGGAGGGTGCTGATCCTTTCGGCGTGCTTCTCGGGTGTCTTTGTTCCGGCGCTGGCAAGCCCCGACACCGCCATCCTCACCGCCGCCGCGAGCACGCGTAGCTCATTCGGTTGTGTCGCCGAAAACGACTGGACCTATTATGGCGACGCGCTGATCAATCGCGCCTTGCGCCAGCCGGTCTCACTCGACGAGGCGGCGCGCATGGCGGGCCGCTCGGTTGCCGAATGGGAAGCCAAGGCGCGCTTCCTCGCCTCGTTGCCGCAGGTGAGCATCGGGCCGGAGGTCGGCACCTGGCTCCCCGCGCTCGAAGCCGGCAAGCCGCGCATCGCGAGCGCCCCGGTGGGCCGCCCGGCCTTCGCCGAATAGAGCGTTTATCGTCATAATCCGGGACTCGCCCGAGGGCCTTGATCCGCATCGAGCTATAATGTATCCATTGGATACATAGCCAAATGCAGGACTTTCCCATGACCCCTTTTGATGCTCTCAGAGCCCAGCTTTCCGCCGCTGTCCCCTTTGCCAGCCATGTCGGTGTGGAATTGCGCGAGATCACGGAAGGCGCTGCGACTGCTGCACTCGACCAGTCGCACAGCACCAGCAATCACATCGCCACCATGCACGCCGGTGCGCTGTTCACGCTTGCGGAAGCCGCCTCGGGCGCGGCAATGGCGGGTATGTTTCTCGAACGGCTTGCGGCGCTCCGCCCCGTTGCCGCGAGCGCCACGATCGACTTCGTAAAGCCCGCCAAAGGCACGATCACCGCCCGCGCTGCGGTGGAGGGCGCCAAGTCGATGCTGTTTGGCACGCTCGATAGCGAGGGGAAGGTGCGCTTTCCCGTCAAGATCACCATCACCGACGCCGAAGACCGCGAGGTCGCGCGCATGACGGTTGATTGGCACCTCTCCGCATTGGCGCGGGTAGCCTGATCCTGTCGCATGTCCGCTCGGCAAGCCTACCACCACGGAGACTTGGCCGCCGCTGCGGTCGATGCTGCAATGCGCTTGATCGAGGATGATGCCTCGGCCGGTTTCTCATTGCGGGCGCTGGCGGATCGGCTCGGGGTTGCGCACCGGGCGCTCTATAACCACTTTGCCGACCGTGATGCGCTGCTGGCTTCGGTCGCGGCGCGCGGGTTCCACCGGCTTTCGGATAGCCTCATTGATGCGCCCGATGCGGCCAGCTTTCTTGCGGCCTATGTCCGCTTTGCGCTCGATCAGCCCGGGCTCTACGCTGTGATGATGGCGCGCAGCTACGACCAGTTCAACGCGGCGCCGTTGCTGCGCGCTGCCGCCGACCGAATGATTGCCATTGCACTGCGTGTGCTGGCGGTGGACGGCACCGACGATGACACGCGTCGGCGCGCGGTCATGCGGGTCTGGATGCTGGCACACGGCGGCATCGGCCTTCACAGATCGGGCGTGCTGCGGATGCGGAGCGATGAGGAACTTGTCACCGAGATCCTGCGTATTGCTGGTCTGGCCGAAGATGAACCCCAACCGCACCAGCCACTGTGGAGTGGCACTAGTGAAAAGGAATAGCACTCATGAATCCCGCTGATTCCATGCCGTTTTCGAAACTGATGGGCGTTCAGGTCACCGCCGCCTCCGCCGATGCTGTCGAGGGCGAGATCACGGTGCGCGACGATCTGTGCACTGCGGGCGGGATCATGCACGGCGGGGCGATCATGGCCTTTGCCGATGCGCTGGGCGCGGTGGGCGCGGTGGCGTGCCTTCCGCAAGGCGCGGGCGGCACAACTACAATTGAGAGCAAGACCAACTTCCTCGGCGCTGCGCCGGTCGGCAGCGTGGTCAAAGGCGTGTCAAAGCCGATCAAGACCGGCAGGCGGATGTCGGTGTGGCAAACCGCCATCAATACCGCAGAGGGCAAGCCCGTGGCGGTAGTGATCCAGACGCAGCTGGTGCTCTAGTGCGTCAGGGTGCGACCCGCCGCGCCGAAATGATCCTG
Organism: Porphyrobacter sp. LM 6; assembly: GCF_001720465.1. Taxonomy (NCBI): domain Bacteria; kingdom Pseudomonadati; phylum Pseudomonadota; class Alphaproteobacteria; order Sphingomonadales; family Erythrobacteraceae; genus Porphyrobacter; species Porphyrobacter sp. LM 6. Next base: position 2,171,791 of record NZ_CP017113.1, on the reverse strand, counting down.
ATCGGCTGGGCGATCATCTCGCCCCTCATCACCGCTTCGCCGGCATCGGGATCACGCTCGGCCGCGTGGATGGCGGCGACCACGTCCATGCCGCTGGTGACATAGCCGAACACCGGGAATCCGGCCTGCCATGAAGGATTGCTCGCGGTCGGCTCGGCATCGAACCCGGTCTGGTTCTCGATCACGATGAAGAAATCGCCGTCGGCGGTTCCGGGCCCGTTCATCGCCATCGATACCGCACCGTGGGTGTGGGTGAGACCGGTCTGGCTGGTTGGCTCGTGCGTGATGGGCGGGCGGTTCCGCTTGGGATCGCCGCGGGTGCCGGCTTGTACCAAGCCGTTGGGTTGGGGATCGTAAGGGAGATGCACCGAGCGGTAGAACGTCGTCCCGTCAAAGCGCTTTTCATCGACATAGCGCAGGAAATTGCCTGCCGTGATCGGCGCGCGTTCGGTTTCGAGCGCGATGGTGATGGGGCCGAGGCTGGTGGTGATCACCACGCTGACGCTGGCCGCTTCGGGATGCGGGCGGGTGGCGGGCCGCGTGGTGGCAGTCGCGGCGAAGTCCTGCGGGGTCACCGGAGCGGCTTCGGGCGGGCGCTTAATCTCGAACTTCATCACCAGCGTGCGCTGGCAGCCCGCGCCGGGGCGGGTCTCGCAATTGCGGAAATTGTCGTCCGAGGCGAGGTAGAGGAGCGTCTTGCCGGGCACCTCGCGCACGGCCAGCCCTTCGAAATTGTCGAGCATCATCGGCGGCGCCAGCACAGCGAGGGTGGTGACGGCTCCGTCGGGCACGATGGCGACCACGGCGGCGCGGTTGCCCTCGCCGGGCGTATAGCTACGGAACAGGACGTAGCAGGTGCCATCACTCTTGCAGGCGGCATCGGTCGGCACGCCGCCGACCTCGGCAATGCCTTCGGGGGCGGGGAGGTGGAATGCTTGCGCGCCTGCGCCGGTGATCCGCAGGCAATTGGGATGCGCCGGATCGGCCCATTCGCCGCACGCGACGAGACCGCCGGGATATGCGGAGAGGGTCTCGATCCCGTCATTGGGCGCGGCGCCCGCCACCAGCGCGGCGGCGCGATCCTCGCTGCCCACCGCCGCTTCGCCGAGTGCGGCGTAACGCCAGATGCGATGGTCCTGCTCGAAGGCGACCAGCCATTCGCCGGAGGCTAGACGGGTGATTGCCTCGGCATCGCCGCGCTCCTTGGAGCCGAGCTTGCCGCCCCTGGCATCGCGCAACTCGCCGATGGTCACTTCCGAGATATCGACGAGACGCGGCCCGACATCTTCGGGGGTGAGCGTCATCCAGCGCCCGTCATCGGCAATCGCGATCAACTGTCCGTCGTGCCACTCAAGGCTCGAAATGCCGCCGATCCCGGCCTTGTCGGGCGCGATCTCCACGCCGCCGCGAAAGATCAGCTCGCCGACTTCCGCGTCGGGCTGGCCGGGCAGCAGCTCGACCGGGCTGGTCTGCGGTAGAAAGGCATCTTGCGCTGCGGCAGGAGTCGCGAGGGGCAGGGCGGTGCCCAGCGAAACAAGCAGCGCAGCGGCGGCGGCGAGGCGGCGATATGTCATTCGTCCGGATGTATCGCCCGTTTGCCGATGTGCAAGCGGTTCGCCGTGCCGTTCATCGAGCGGCAATGTTTACAGCCGTAGTCGATATGACTACAGGTGTAATCAACCGAGAGGGAGGATCTGCGTGACAACCCCTGATGAACCGATTGGCGAACGCATCACCGATGCCGAACACGCGGTGATGGAAGCGCTGTGGGATCGTCCGCGCCAGACTGCCGCCGATGTGTGTGACACGGTCTGCGCCGAACGTGGATGGAGCCTTGCCACAGTCAAGACGCTGCTGTCGCGGCTGGTGCAGAAGGGCGCGCTCGCGGCTGAACCCGACGGGCGCCGCTTCCTCTATACCCCCATCATCGCCCGCGAGGATTACATCGGCGGGGAATCGCGCCGGCTGGTCGATCGCCTGTTCGGCGGTCGCGCCGCCTCGCTGGTGGCGCACCTTGCCGAGAGCGAGGCGCTGAGCGAGGCCGATCTCGACGAGATCGAGGCGCTGCTCAAGGAGCTCCGGCCATGAGCGCGGTGCTGCTGGAAACGCTGGCATGGACCGGCGTGCTGATCGCTGCTGTGCTGCTGGTGCGCCGCCCCGTGTCGCGCTGGTTCGGGCCGCAGATGGCCTATGCCTTGTGGTTGATCCCGGCCGCGCGTCTGGTGTTGCCGCCGGTCACGCTGCCCGCATGGATGGCGCCCGCCGAGGCCGTGCCCGCCACGCCCCCCGCCGAGCTGCTCGCCGACGCGCCCCCGCCGGGCGATCCGGCAGTCTGGCAGGCCGCGATAGAGGCCCCCGCCGGTGCCGTGCCCGCTCCGCTGACCACCCCTGCCGAGGCCGCGCCGCAACCGGGCTTCGATCTGATCGCCATGATGGCCGAGTGGCCGTGGCTCGATGCGCTGCTGCTGGCGTGGGTCGTCGGGGCCGGGGTGTTCCTGTGCCGCCGCTTTGCCGCCTATTTCGAATTGCGCGATGCCTTGCTGGCCGAAGCGCGCGAAGTGGGATCGACCCGTGGTCTGATGGCCCGGGTGCGCCTTGTCGAAACGCCGGCGACCTCAGCGCCGCTCGCGTTCGGCGTGCTCGATCCGGTGATCGCGCTGCCGCCCGGCTTCATGGCGCTGCATGACCGGCAGGCCCGCGATTTCGCTTTGGCGCACGAGCTGGCGCACCATCGGGGCGGGGATCTGCTAGTCAATGTGCTCGTCCAGCCGCTGTTCGCGCTGCACTGGTTCAATCCGCTTGGCCGCTATGGCTGGCTGGCGCTGCGCCGCGATCAGGAGGCGGCCTGCGATGCCCGCGTTATGGCCCGCCGCTCCGCCGCCGAGCGCGCCGCCTATGCGACCTTGATTGCCCGCTTTGCCGCCAATCCCGGTGCCGCGAGCCATGCCGCGCTGAGCGCGCCGATGGCCTGTCCGGTGCTGGGCGAGAAATCCATCATTCACCGTTTAAGGAGCCTGTCGATGTCCCATATTTCCCTGCGCCGCCGCCTTGCCGGTAGCGCCCTGCTTGGCGCCGGCCTGCTGGCCCTGCCGCTGACCGCCTCGATCAGCTATGCCGCGTCCGACGCGACGCTGGAAGCGCCGGAGCCGCCGGCTCCCCCCGCGCCGCCTTCGGCCCCTGATGCGCCGTTGCCGCCGGAAGCCCCCGAGGCGCCCGAACCCCCCGAAGCGCCCGAACCGCCCGAAGGCGATGTCGAAGTGATGGTCTTCACCACCGGCGACGGCGCTGCCGAAGCGGGCGAGAAGGGCGAACGCATGCACAAGGTGATCATCCGTGAACGCGCCGGGATGCGGGCCGAGGCCGCGGCCGAAGCCGCCACCGAGGCCGGAACCAAGGCCCGCCATATCCGCGTCGTCCGCAAGTTCGATCGCGACGGCAAGCCGATGGCGCTCGACATCCCCCGGCCCGAGGGCATGAGCAAGGAAGAGCACGAAATGATGCTCGCCGATCTGCGCGCGGGCCTTGCCGAGGTGGACAAGGTCCACGCCGAGATCCCGCGCATGGTTGCCGAAGCCATGGCCGAAGCCGAGGCTGCGGGCGCTGCCGGTCAGCAGCGGGTGATCGTCAAGCAGAAGTGCCGTCCCGGCAGCGATGAAGTGAGCGAGACCACCACGGCCAAGGATGGCACCCAGGTCGTCACCATTTGCCAGTCGCGGATCTTCGCTTCGGCCCGCAAGGGGCTGGAGGAAGCTCGCGCCGAGATCGCCCGCGACAAGGATATCCCCGAGGATACCCGCAAGCAGGTGCTCAAGCAGCTCGATCAGCAGATCAGCCGCTTCCGCGATTCCGAAGGCTAAGTGGTCGGGCTCCTGGCGCGCCGGGGGGCGGGTCAGGAGCCGTTGAAAAACACATCGCAAGCCGCATCGTCGCGGCTTTCAAGGCCCAGCCGCAGCGCAGCCATGCGTTGGCGGCTGGAGCCGTGAGTGAAGCTCTCCGGCGAAACCTGCTGTCCGGCATTGCGCTGGAGCGTATCATCGCCGATCGCGCTGGCAGCCTTCAGCCCTTCCTCCAGATCGCCCGGCTCCACGAGGTTGCGGTTGCGGCCCGCCCACATCCCGGCATAGCAATCGGCCTGCAATTCCATCGCCACCTGCAACTGGTTGGCTGCACCCGGATTGCGCTGTTGGGCAGAACGCACCTGATCGGAAAGCCCGGTGATGTTCTGGATGTGGTGGCCATATTCATGCGCGATCACATAGAGGCGCGCGAAATCCCCGCCGGTACCCGCCATCTGCGCGAGCTGATCGTAGAAGCTGGTGTCGATGTAGATGCCCTTGTCCGCCGGGCAGTAGAACGGCCCGACCGCCGATGTCGCTCCGCCGCAGCCGCCGGTGTTCACCCGCCCGTCGCGGTAGAGATCGAGCACCGGCTGTTCGAACGGAATGCCGGCGCGCGCAAAGGCGGCTTCCCACGTCGTGTTGAGGCTGGTGAGCGCATTGCACGCCTCGGTCGCATATTCGCTGCTGGCGCAGACTTCGGCCTCGGACATTTCGCTCTGGCCGCCGCTGTTGTCGTCCGCCGGGGCTGACTGCTGCTGCACCGATTGCACCATGCCGATGGTCTGCATCGGATCGATCCCGAAGACGACCGCGCCGATCAGCGCGATCACCAGCGTGCCGCAGCCGATGCCGCCAGCGCGCCCCACGCCGCCACCGCCGCCGTCGCTGCTCGACCGGACATTCATCCGCGAGGTGTCGAACGGGCCGAGACGCATACGAAATTCTCCCACGATCAGGGCTGCTTGAGCAATTTGCTGGACAGCCGCTTTCCGCACGGCAAAAGCACGAAGCAGACAGTCCGAACGTGCAGGAGTTGCGACGAATGCTCAAGCAAAAGCGTGCCCTCGTCACCGGCTCGACATCGGGCATCGGACTGGCGATTGCGCGCGCACTGGCGGCCGAAGGGGCCGAGGTGGTGCTCAACGGACTGGGTGATCCCGATGCGATCGCCGCGCTGTGCGATGAACTGGGCGCGACCTATCACGGCGCCAATCTGATGCGGCCTGACGAGATTGCGGCGATGATGGCCGCGATCGGCCCGGTCGATATCCTCGTCAACAATGCGGGGATGCAGCACGTTGCCCCGGTCGAGGATTTTCCGCCTGAAAAGTGGGATGCGATTATCGCGCTCAACCTTTCGGCCGCGTTCCATACGACTAGGGCAGCGGTGCCTGGGATGAAGGCCAGGGGCTGGGGGCGGATCATCGCCACGGCCAGCGCGCACTCGCTCACCGCATCGCCGTTCAAGAGCGCCTATGTCGCGGCCAAGCACGCGATGGCGGGCTTCACCAAGACCATCGCGCTGGAGCTGGCGACCCACGGCATCACCGCCAACTGCATCTCGCCGGGCTATGTCTGGACCCCGCTGGTGGAAAACCAGATCCCCGACACGATGGCCGCGCGCGGAATGACGCGCGAGCAGGTAATGAACGACGTTCTGCTCGCCAAGCAGCCGACCAAGCAATTCGTGCAGCCCGAAGATGTCGCCGCATTGGCGGTGTTCCTGTGCGGCGATGCGGCGCGGAACATCACTGGCGCGAATTACAGCATTGATGGAGGCTGGACCGCCGAATGACGCAGCTGGGGGCACGCACGCTGATCGCTCTGCTGGCGAGCCTGCTGCTTGCCGCCTGCGTACGCGCGCCGGTCGAAAGCGTCCCGCGCGGCAATGACCGCAGCCAGATCGCCGCCCGCCTCCAGGCCGATATCGCCGTGCTCGCAAGTGACGAGTTCGCCGGACGCAAGGCGGGTACGGCGGGCGAAGAGAAAACGCTCGCCTATCTCGAAAAGCGCATGGGCGAAGTCGGGCTGGTGTCAGGCACCAATGATCCGGGCAGCTATTGGAGGATGCCGGTCGAGCTGCTCGCCACCCATCCGGTCTCGGGTACGCTCACTCTGGAGCAGGGACGCCGCACGGTGATCGTACCGCAGAGCGATGCCGCCGTCTTTACCCCGCGCCGCCGCGCGCTGGCCACCAGCGGGCCGGGTACCGGGGTGCCGGTGGTGTTTGTCGGTTACGGGGATGGCTCGGTGCTCGGCGATGCGCTGGCCGGCGCGGTGGCGGTGATGCTGGCCGAACCGGGGCGCGATCCGGCGCGGCGCGAGGCGCTGTTCCGCCAGCGGGCGACCGCCGTGGTGACCGTGGTGCCCGATCCGCAGACGCTGGCGCTGATCCGAGCGCGCGAAGGGCGCGAACGGCTTCAGCTGGCAAGCGAGGAGCAGGACACGCTGGCCGCCTACGTCACCGATGCCGCGCTGGCCGACATGATCGGTGCGCGCCGCTGGCAGACGCTCAAGGCGGAAGCGCAGGCGCCCGATTTCGCACCGCTCGAACTCAATCTGGCGGTGTCGATCGAAGCGGCCGCTGAACGGCGCAGCTTTACCTCGGCAAATCTGCTTGGACGGATCCCCGGGAGCAAGCCGGGGGCGGGGGCGATCCTGCTGCTGGCGCATTGGGATCACCTCGGGGAATGCGGCCTTCCTGACGCTGCCGACCGGATCTGCAACGGCGCGGCCGACAATGCGAGCGGGCTTGCCGCCATGCTTGAACTGGCGCGGCGTCTGAAAGCCGGCAAGCCGCTGGCGCGCGATATCTACGTGCTTGCGACCAGCGCCGAGGAAGATGGGCTGCTCGGTGCGCGCGCTTTCGTCAACGCAACGCCGCTGCCGCTCACCAGCATCGTTGCCGCGTTCAACTTCGACATGGTCGCGCTCGCGCCGCAGGGCAGCCCGCTCGGCTTTATCGGGCGCGGGCAGAACCCGGCGCTCGATGCGGCAATCCTCGATGCGGTGGCGCGCAGTGGCCGCACCATCGGTGACCAGACGCTGGCCGACAGCTTTGTGCCGCGTCAGGATGGCTGGGCGCTGGTGCAGCAGGGTGTCCCTGCGGTGCTGCTTTCAAGTACCTATGGCAGCCGTGAAATCCTGCGTCCGTTTCTCGAGACGCGCTATCACCGCCCGTCCGATGATGTCGCCTCGGTCGAGCTTGGCGGGGCTATCGATGATTTGCTGCTGCATGAGCGTTTGATCCGGCAATTGGCCGATCCGGAACGCTATCAGCCGGCCCTCGCCGCGCAGCCCTAGCGCAATCGGCAAACCGCGGTTACATGGGCCGCCACGATTCTCCCGCAAACGGGGGAACCCTCTCGCGAATGCACAGAAAGTGGCGCACATGGATATCCCGCTCGGTCTGACCTTTGACGATGTGCTGCTCCGCCCGGCGGAAAGCAGTGTCCTGCCCAGCATGGCGGACACATCGACCAGCCTGACGCGCGACATCCGGCTCAACATTCCCGTTCTCTCTTCGGCGATGGACACGGTGACCGAAGCTGACATGGCGATTGCCATGGCGCAGCTCGGCGGGATCGGCGTGCTGCACCGCAACCTCGATATTGACGCGCAATGCGCCGCAGTGCGCGCTGTGAAGCGCTACGAAAGCGGCATGGTGGTCAACCCCATCACCATCCACCCCGATGCAACCCTCGGCGAGGCGCAGGCACTGATGCAGGCCAACCGCATCAGCGGCATCCCCGTGGTCGATACGGCGGGGCGCCTGGTCGGCATCCTCACCAACCGCGATGTCCGCTTTGCCGAAAACCCACTCCAGCCGGTGCGCGAGCTGATGACGACCGAAAACCTCGCCACCGTGCCGCTCGGCACCGGGCAGGAAGAGGCGCGCCGCCTGCTCCACGCTCGCCGTATCGAGAAGCTGCTGGTGGTTGACGATGCCTTCCGCTGCATCGGTCTGATCACGGTCAAGGATATCGAAAAGGCGGTCAATTACCCCAACGCCACCAAGGATGCCGCTGGCCGCCTGCGCGTCGCTGCGGCGACCACCGTGGGTGAGGCGGGCTTTGCGCGCACCGAGGCGCTGGTCGATGCCGAGGTTGACGTGATCGTGATCGACACCGCGCACGGCCACAACGTCGAAGTCGCCCGCGCGGTTGAACGCGCCAAGAAGCTGTCCAATTCGGTTCAGGTTATCGCCGGCAACGTCGCCACTGCCGAAGCGACCCGCGCGCTGGTCGATGCAGGGGCAGACGCCGTGAAGGTCGGGATCGGGCCGGGTTCGATCTGCACCACCCGCGTCGTCGCAGGCGTCGGCGTGCCGCAGCTCACCGCGATCATGGAAAGCGCTGCCGAAGCCGCCAGGTCGGGCGTGCCGGTGATCGCCGATGGCGGCCTGCGCACCTCGGGCGATGCCGCCAAGGCGCTGGCCGCTGGCGCTTCGAGCGTCATGATTGGCTCGATGCTCGCGGGCACCACCGAAAGCCCGGGCGAGGTGTTCCTCTATCAGGGCCGCAGCTATAAGGCCTATCGCGGCATGGGCTCGGTCGGCGCGATGGCGCGCGGCTCGGCTGACCGCTATTTCCAGCAGGATGTCAGCGCGATGAAGCTGGTTCCCGAGGGGATCGAAGGCCAGGTGCCGTTCAAGGGCCCGGCTGCCGATGTCGTCCACCAGCTGGTCGGCGGGATCAAGGCGGCGATGGGCTACACCGGCTCGGCCACCATCACCGACCTTCAGAAGCGCGCGCAGTTCGTGCGGATCACCAATGCGGGTCTTTCGGAAAGCCACGTCCACGATGTCGCGATCACCCGCGAGGCTCCCAATTACCCGACGCGCTAAAGGTCGGTCCGTCGCTCCGCATCCGGCAGATTGTCGGACTTACGTTGCTTTGCACGCTCTGCACGGCGCACCTTCTCCCGCGCGCGGACCTGATCCCAATATGCCTTGTGGCGCTGGGCCCACCGCCAGTTCATCACCATGAACGGCACCGGCAGCCAAAGGACTATGAACTTGAGGAACTGGGAGTGTGATCCGGTGAGGAGATACGGGCTGCACGGCAGCACAAGTGCCATGCGGATGGCAGCGGCGCCCCGACCTCTGCCGTGCCCTTCGATCGGATCGCCCACGCACCGGACAAACAGATCGGTATCCATTGCGACGATCAGAATGGTGATAACCAGCGTGGGGAAGGCCCAGAAACGCTTCAAACCGATCCCGCGGCTTTCGCGGATCTCTCGTTCCTCAGGGGTTAATCTGCGTCGCATCGTCGTCGTTATGACATTGCCGACCGTGATTGTGCAGCCCCGATGACTCCCGCCGCGCGTGTACAGGCAGCAATCGAGCTGCTCGATACCATTATCGCTTCTGCGAGGGGCAAGGGTGCCCCCGCTGACCGGATCATCGCCGATTACTTCCGTGCGCGCCGCTATGCCGGTTCGAAGGACCGCCGCGCAGTGCGCGATCTGGTCTATCAGGCAATCCGCCTGTGCGGGCCGGTCCCCGCGAGCGGCCGTGCGGCCATGCTGGCAGTGACGACGCAGGATCCGGGCCTTGCCGCGCTGTTCGATGGATCGCCCCACGGCCCCGCAGCGCGCGCCGAGGGCGAAGAGGCAGCCAAGACCGGCCTTGCGCCCAAGTGGCTCGCCGCCGCCTTGCGTGCCTCGGGTCTCGGCGGGCCGGAGATCGCCGCGCTGATCGGGCGCGCGCCGCTTGATATCCGGGTCAATGCTCTGAAAGCCGACCGCGCGGGTCTGGCGCTTCCCGAAGCGGGCGAACCCTTGGTGACGGCGCAGGGGTTGCGCTTTCCTTCCGGCACGCTGGTCGAACAGTGGGATGCTTATGCGCAGGGACTGATCGAGGTTCAGGACCTCGGCAGCCAGCTGATCGTCGAGGCGCTGCCGATCGGGCAAGGCGAAACCATTATCGATCTGTGCGCGGGCGGAGGCGGCAAGACGCTGGCACTCGCCGCACGGCTCGGCAATGCGGCCAGCATTGTTGCCGCCGATACCGACAAGCGCCGCCTCGGCAACCTTGCTCCGCGCGCAGCCCGTGCGGGCGCGGCGGTCGATCACACCGTGCTGCTCGATCCGGGCCGCGAGATGGCCGCGCTCGCGCCCTTTGCGGGGAAGGCCGATCACGTGCTGGTCGATGCGCCCTGTTCGGGCAGCGGGACATGGCGGCGCAGCCCGGAGGGGCGCTGGCGGCTCGATCCGGCGGAGCTGGTGCGCCTTAACCAATTGCAGGACCATGTACTCGATGTGGGCGCGCAGCTGGTGCGTTCGGGCGGGACGATGGCTTTCGTCACCTGCTCGGTGCTCGATGCCGAGGGAGCAGACCGTATTGCCGCCTTCCTCGCGCGCCATCCCGGCTGGCGGGCCGAACCGCTGGCGATGCCGCTGGGCCGCCCGCGCGGGGGTGGCTGGCGCCTCGATCCGCTCCATGACGGTACGGATGGATTTTTCTTCGCCAGCTTGCGTTCACCATGATAGCCTACCATGGTATGCAGACCTCTTCCGGTTCCCGGACTCAAGCACTGAAGGAGCTTCTGATGCGTTTTGCGCCTGCCGCCGCCGCTCTCTCGCTGTGTCTCGCCATGTCGGCAAGCGTGCTGAGCGCAGGGGCAGGGCAGGCGCCCGATCCGCGCGCAGCGCTGCTGATCGCGCAGGGCCGCGCCGCGCTGCAAGCCGGCGAAACGCAGGCCGCAACCGACGCGTTCGAGGCCGCGCTGACGGTTGATCCGGGTTACACGCCGATCTTCATCGATCTCGCCGAAGCCGCGCGCCAGCAGGGCCTGCAGGGCAAGGCGATCCGCTACTACCGCGAGGCTCTGGCGCGTGAACCGGGCAACTTCGCCGCGATTTCCGGCGAAGGCGCGGCGCTGGTGGAAAAGGGCGCGGTCGAAAAGGCCAAGCGCAACCTCGCCAAGCTGCAATCGCTGTGCGGCGATGCCTGCCCCGAAACCGTGGCGCTGCAATCGAGCATCGCGCGCGGCGTTCCGGCACGGCTGGCGGTCGAGGGCAAGGGCGACGGCGCGGCGTCGAACTGACGCGTCAGATCAGCGGCGCGAATTCCGCCACTAGTTCTTCGTAAACCGCCCGCTTGAAGGGCACGATCAGCTCCGGCAGCAGCGCGGGCTCGATCCAGCGCCATTCGTTGAACTCGGGCGGATCGTGGGCCTCAAGGTCGATATCCGCATCCTCGCCCAAGAAGCGGCCGAGGAACCAGTGCTGTTCCTGCCCGCGATACTTGCCCTTCCACACCTTGCCGAGCAGCTCGGGCGGCAGGTCGTAGAGGAACGGGCGTGATCCTTGCGCGATCACCTCGACAAGGTGAGCGGCGACGCCGATTTCCTCCTGCAATTCGCGCAAGGCGGCATCGCGCACGTCCTCGCCCTTGTCGATCCCGCCCTGAGGCATCTGCCAGAAGCCGTGCGCGCTCGGGTCAATCCGCTGGCCAACAAAGACGAGGCCTTCGCGGTTCACCAGCATGAAGCCCGCGCAGGGGCGATAGGGCAGGCCTTCAGGGCTCATGCCGGGTTCTCCAGCATGAAGCGCATCGCGGCGATAATGCGTTCGAGATCCTTCTGCGTGCTGGGGACCATCTGGCGCAGGTTGGTGAAGGAATGCGTCACCCCGCGCATTTCGAGGAACACGCAGTCGCGTCCGGCATCGACCAGCGCCTTTGCATAGGCGCGGCCCGAATCGCGGATCGGATCGAGGCTGGCGGTGACGACGATGGTGGGCGGGGCGGCGGAGTGATCGCCAAGGATCGGGAACCCGCGCGGGTCGCTGCGGTCGGCACCATAGGAGGCATCGAAAAAGCCCATGGTGTCGGCGGTGAGCAGGAAGCCCTCGCTAAACGCCGCCATGCTGGCCGAGCCGTTGGCATCCTCGACCAGCGGGAAGACCGGCACTTGCAGCACCACCGGCACGGCGGCGGGGTTCGCGCCGAGCAACTGCCCGACCACAACCGTCGCATTGCCGCCCGCGCTGTCACCGATGGTGATGATTCCGGAGGCGGTGCGGCCGAGTTCGGCGGGCGAGGAAGCCACCCAGCGCGTCGCCGCCTCGCAATCGAGGATCGCGGCGGGGAAGGGCGCTTCGGGCGCGCGGGCATAGTGGACCGCGACCAGCGGCAGATCGATCAGCGCCGCGATTTCGGTGCACAGCGCGTGGTGGGTGTCGAGATCGCCGATCACAAAGCCGCCGCCGTGGTAGAACACCACCACCGGCGAGGCCTCGTCGCGGGTCTCGCGCGCGTCATAGAGGCGCAGCGGAATCTCGCCCGCCGGGCCGGGGCAGGCCAGATCGCGGATCACCGGCAGGGCGCGCGCGGGGCGGTCGGCGATGCCATGCATCTTGATGTAAGAGAGGCGCGCCTCTTCCAGCGTCATGTCGACCATCTTCGGCCCCTTCACCTGCGCCATCATGTCGAGGAAGGCCTTCATGTCGGGGCGGATGTAGGGCGCGTCGGTCATTGCGTGGTTCTCTCCGGTGGTCTTTGCGCGAGCGATAGGCGAGGGATGGGCGGATTTCCACTCGCTTGAACGCGAACGGCGCGCTAGCCTGCAAAGCGATGGACAATCTGACACATAGCCTTGTCGGCGCGGTGCTGGGGCAGGCGGGGCTGAAGCGCACCACGGGCCTTGCCATGCCCGCACTGATCATCGGCGCGAACCTGCCCGATGTGGACGCGGCGTGCTTTTTCTGGCTGGAGGGCACCGAGCATCTCGCCTTCCGGCGCGGCATCACCCACGGCCCGCCAGCGCTGGTGCTGCTTCCCTTGATCTTGGCAGGGCTGCTGTGGGGCTGGGACCGCTGGCAGACGAAGCGCGGCACCAGGCCCGAGGGGCGGTTGCCGGTGCGGTTTGGCTGGCTCTACGCGATGGCTTTCATCGGGTGTCTGAGCCATCCGTTCTTCGACTGGCTCAACGTCTACGGTATCCGCCTGCTGGAGCCCTTCTCCTCGCAATGGTTCTACGGCGACACGCTGTTCATAATCGACGTGTGGCTGTGGGCGCTGTTGATGGCGTGCATCTGGTGGTCGCGGCGGCAGGAGAAGGCGGGGGGCGAGTGGATGCGGCCTGCGCGGGTGGGGATTGCGGTTGGGTTGGCGTATGTTGGGTTGAATTGGGGGATTTCGCAGGTTGAGCGCGAAAGGGTGGCCGAAACGCTCCCTCATCTCGAATGCTCGGATACGGCAGTGTCATGCGACTGGACGGTGATTGCCTCGCCGGTTCCGCTGGTCCCTTGGCAGCGTGAGATGATCATGACTTTTGGCGATGGCCAGTGGTCGATCGGCTCGGACTCGGTCGGAACCTGCAATGTCTGGAGAGCGATGGAAAGCGCACGCGGTAACCCGCAAGCCGACGCATTCCTGTTCTGGTCGCGCGCACCTTTTGCGACCCGCGCCGCCGACGGCTCGGTGATCCTGCGCGATGCCCGCTTCACCGACCCGCGCGTGGGGGACCGGTTTTCGGTTCCATCGCCGGGCGTGGAGTGCATTCCGCTCCACCAACTTCCAGATATCGATTTACCGGAACCTGCCGCGCCCTAATTCGTCATTGCGAGTAGCCGAAGGCGAAAGCGTAGCTGGGCAAAGCCACCAAGCAATCCATGGTCCGCGTCGTTCGGTCCTGGATTGCCGCAGCGACTGCGGCGCCTCGCAATGATGAATGATCTGAGGAATTGAATGACCCAAATCGTATGGCTCCGCCGCGATCTGCGCCTGGCCGACAACCCCGCGCTCTACCACGCCGCCAAGGCGGGGCCGGTGGTGGCGGTCTATATCCTCGATGACGAGAGCCCGAAGCACCACGCCTATGGCGGAGCCTCGCGCTGGTGGCTGCATCATTCGCTGGCGAGCCTTGCGGAATCCTTCGAAGCACGGGGAAGCAAGCTGATCCTGCGGCGCGGCGAGGCGGTGGCGGAGCTGACCAAACTGGCGCATGAGACCGGTGCGACCACGATCCACGCCAATTGCCACTACGAACCCTGGTGGCTCAATGCCGAGCGCAAGCTGGGCAAATCGCTCGCCCTCAAGCTCCACCACGGCAATTACCTGATGCCGCCGGGCAGCATCACCACCGGCACCGGCGGGCAGTACAAGATCTACACGCCGTTCAGCCGCGCCGTGCGGGCCGAATTCCCGCCACGCGCCGAACTCCCCGCGCCCGAGCGGTTGGATGCGCCCGCAAGCTGGCCGGCCTCGGACGATCTTGCATCATGGAACCTTCTGCCGACCAAGCCCGACTGGGCGGGCGGGATGCGCGAGTTCTGGCAGGTCGGCGAAGAGGCCGCCCACGCCCGCCTCGCCGCATGGGAAGCGGACGTCGATGCCTATGACGACAAGCGCAACCTGCCGAGCGTGGACAAGGTCTCGCGCCTCTCGCCGCATCTGCATTTCGGTGAAATCTCCCCGATCCAGATCTGGCATCGCTTCAAGGATCGTCAGTCCGAAGGTTGGCGCACCTATGAAGGCGAGCTCATCTGGCGCGACTATTCGGCCAACGCGATCCTGCAATTCCCCGCTTACGCCACGCAGAACTACCGCGAGGATTTCGACCGCTTTCCCTGGCGCGATCCCGCTACGGACGAGGCCGCTGCGCGCGATCTCAAGGCATGGCAGCAGGGCCGGACCGGCTACCCGATCGTCGATGCCGGGATGCGCCAGCTGTGGCAGACCGGGTGGATGCACAACCGTGTGCGGATGATCACCGCGAGCTTCCTCATCAAGCACCTGCTGATCGACTGGCGCGAGGGCGAGAAGTGGTTCTGGGATACGCTGTGCGATGCCGACTACGCCTCCAACGCCACCAACTGGCAGTGGACCGCGGGGACGGGGGTGGACAGCAACATGTTCAGCCGGATCATGGCGCCGCTCTCGCAGTCGGAGAAGTTCGACGCAGCGCGCTATATCCGCACCTATGTGCCCGAACTCAAAGGGTTGGAGGAGCCATACGTCCACGATCCCGAGGAGTTCGGGCGAAGGCCCGCGGGCTATCCGCGCAAGATCGTGCCCCACAAGGCCGCGCGTGAACGGGCACTGGCGGCGCTCAAGACTCTGAAGGCGGGGTAAGCAAGGGTTGCCCGCCGCCCCCGCTCCCGCCTATGTCTGGCTCATTGAGGGATCGCAGGAGAGGGACATGAGAGGCAAGCGCGCGATTTCGGGGCTGATACTGGCGGCCATGCTTGCGGCAGGCAGCAGCCCGGCGGCCGCGCAGGAGCCGCACCGTGTCACCATCGCCTGGCCTGATCCTGTGGTGGTGACCCAGCCTCCGCCGCGCGATCCGGCAGACTTGCAAGTGCTGTTCTGGACCGACGAGCAGCGCAGCCAGCGCTTCCGCGAAATGGAGAAGTGGTTCGCCGGGCACGAAGTCCCCGCGCCGAAGTCCACGCGCCCGCTGCCCAGGGGCAAGCAGCTGAGCAAGGCGCTGCGGGCCGAAATCAAGGCGCTGATGGCAGAAACCAATACCGCGGGGGTGATGGTGGTGATCGATGGGAAGGTGGCCTTCGAACATTACGGCCTTGGCATGGGACCGAAGGATCGCTGGACCAGCTTCTCGGTTGCGAAGAGCTTCACCTCCACCTTGCTGGGCGCGGCGGTGAAAGATGGCAAGATTGCCAGCCTCAATGATCCGGTGACCAAGTATATTCCGAGGCTGGCAGGGTCAGCCTACGAAGGCGTCACCGTGCGCCAGCTCGCCACGATGACCAGCGGGGTCAAGTGGAATGAGGATTACACCGATCCCAAGTCCGACGTTGCCCAGATGAACCGCTTTGTGGCCGATTATGGCGCGGATGCGATCGTTGCGCAGATGAAGCAGCTCCCGCGCGAGGCGGAGCCGGGCAGCAAGTGGGTTTACAAGACGGGCGAGACCAATCTTATCGGGCTCCTGGTCGAGAACGCGGTCGGCAAGCCGCTCGCCGAATATGCACAGCTCAAGATCGCGGCGGCGACCGGGTTCGAAGGCGGGATGTTCTGGATGGTCGATCCGCGCGGCGGCAATATCGGCGGGTGCTGTCTGTCCCTGCGGCTGTCGGACTATGCGCGGATGGGTATCTTCGCGCTTGAAGGCGGCGGGGCGCAGGTGCCGGTCGACTGGTTCGCCGAGGCGACCGACAGCGCGGTCGATTTCGGGGACAGCGGCTTCGGCTACGGTTACCAGTGGTGGACCTACCCGCAGGGCACCTATGGCGCGCAGGGCATCTTCGGGCAGGGCATCACCCTGTTTCCCGACAAGCGCATGGTTGTCGCCTATATCGGCAACTGGGCGCAGGCGAGCGGCGGTGCAGAGCGGGGACAGTTCCTCGATCTGAGCCGGAAGATCGCCGCCGAGGTGCGCTGAGCGCGCCCCGGCGCGGGGCTCAGATCACGTTGCGGTAAACGCCGACGTTGCTGTAGCGCTGCAGGATGTTGTCGTGCACGATCGGGCTCAAAAGCTCGGTGAAGGCACAACCGACAATGCAGTTGTCCCACCACACCACTTCGGCCTGCAGCGATTCGAGCCCGGGCAGCGTCAGCCAGCACAGCTGACCTTCGTG
Source organism: Porphyrobacter sp. LM 6 (assembly GCF_001720465.1). NCBI lineage: Bacteria > Pseudomonadati > Pseudomonadota > Alphaproteobacteria > Sphingomonadales > Erythrobacteraceae > Porphyrobacter > Porphyrobacter sp. LM 6. The sequence goes on along the minus strand of NZ_CP017113.1, from coordinate 2,155,403 downwards.
CATCCGGTTGATCGAAGCGGCCGAAAAGCCCGAGATCGACAGATCATGGACCACGCTTTGAAAGGCGCGGCCGCCCGAGGCGCGCAAAGTCGCCGGGATAGTGAGACGGGTGCGCGGCGCGCAGCGATCTTCCTGCGCGGCCAGGCGATAGGCATCTGAATTGAGCGCCATTGGTGTCAACCTTGTAAACTTTGCCTTTGGTCTCACGGGTTTCTTTTGGTCCGGGAGGACCTTGCCCATGAAACGCCTAACAAGGCATGTCACAAAGAGGTTAACAGCCGCATAAGCACGCGGGGAAAATCAGCCGATGCGTTCGCGGTGCAATCCGTCGAAGCCTTCGGTGAGCAGCGCGACGAGCCGATCAGCCACCACTTCGGGCGCTTTCACGCTCTGCGGGTCTTCCCCGGGATAGGCGCGGGCGCGCATTTCGGTGCGGGTTGCGCCCGGATCGATGATCGCCACCCGCAGCGGGCTGAGGCGTTCGACTTCGGCGGCATAGGTTTCCAGCAGGTTCTCGAACGCGGCCTTGGTTGCACTATAAGCGCCCCAATAGGGCCGCGGCGCGTTGGCGACGCTGCTGGTGAGACCGATGATCCGGCCCGCCTCGGCGCGGCGCAGCAGCGGGTCGAACCCGGCGATCAGCGCCTGGGTGGAAACAACATTGGTGAGCAGCGCCTGATTGAACTGCTTGGGCTCCATCTGCGAGGCCGGGGTCAGTTCGGGCAGGTAGGCTGCGGCCAGCACCATGATGTCGAGCGTCTGCCAGCGTCCAGCGATGGCATTGGCGAGCCGGGTGACAGCATCGGGTTCGGTCAGATCGAGCGGGGCGATGGTCGAGGTGCCGCCGAGGCCGTGGATTTCATCCTCGACCGCTTCGAGCGCCTTGACCTTGCGGGCCACCAGAATGACGTGCGCGCCCGCAGCGGCGAGCGCCTTGGCGGTCGCAGCGCCGATGCCGCGGCTTGCGCCGGTGACAAGCGCAGTGCGCCCGGAAAGCGGTTTGGTTGTATCGGTCATGGTGTCTCAGGCAGCCTTGGGGTCGGCGAAGGGGAGCTCGGCGGCGTTCTGCTCGGCGAGTGCGAGATCGGTGAGGCTGGTCGGATACTCGCCGGTGAAGCAGGCGTCACAGAATTGCGGGCACCCGGCATCGCGCCCTTGCTTGCCGACCGCGCGGTAAAGCCCGTCAATCGAGATGAAGGCCAGACTGTCTGCCTTGATGAACTCGCGCATCGGATCGAGCGCCATGCGCGCTGCCAGCAGCTTGGAGCGTTCGGGCGTGTCGACGCCGTAGAAGCAGGAATGCGCGGTCGGCGGGCTGGCGACGCGGAAGTGGACTTCCGCCGCGCCCGCTTCGCGCATCATCTCGACGATCTTGAGCGAGGTGGTGCCGCGCACGATCGAATCGTCGATCAGCACGATGCGCTTGCCTTCGACGAGCGCGCGGTTGGCGTTGTGCTTGCGCTTGACGCTGGAATGGCGCGCGCCGTCGCCGGGCTGGATGAAGGTGCGCCCGACATAGTGCGAACGGATGATGCCGAGTTCGAAGGGGATGCCCGATTGCTGGGCAAAGCCGATTGCGGCCGGCACGCCGCTGTCCGGAACCGGCACCACCAGATCGGCCTCGCAAGGGGCTTCGATCGCCAGTTCCATGCCGATGGCCTTGCGCGCTTCGTAGACCGAGCGGCCCGCAAAGACGCTATCGGGGCGACTGAAATAGACGTGTTCGAAGATGCACGGGCGCGCCGGCGGACTGCCGAAGGGGCGCACCGAGCGGATCTCGCCCGAGAAATCGACCATCACCAGCTCGCCCGGCTCGACTTCGCGGATCACTTCGGCGCCGACCACGTCGAAGGCGACGGTTTCCGAGGCGAACAGGATCGCTTCACCCATGCGGCCCATCACCAGCGGACGGATGCCGAGCGGATCGCGGCAGCCGATCATGCCTTCGGGGGTCATCACGATCAGCGCATAGGCGCCTTCGACGAGCCGCAGGGCATCGACCAGCCGGTCTGCAATCGTCGGATAGCGGCTGGTGGCTACGAGGTGGATGATCACCTCGGTATCGGACGTCGACTGGAAGATCGAACCCTTGTTCACCAGATCGGTGCGCAGGCTCATCGCGTTCGAGATATTGCCGTTATGCGCCACGGCAAAACCGCCGCTGGCAAGATCGGCATAGAGCGGCTGGACGTTCCGGAGGCCCGAACCACCGGTGGTCGAATAGCGCACGTGCCCGGCGGCCATGTGGCCCGGCAGACCGGCGATGGCATCGGACGAGGAGAAATTCTCGGCGACATGGCCAAGCCCGCGGCGGGCGTAGAATTCCTTGCCGTCGAAGCTGACGATTCCCGCCGCTTCCTGCCCGCGATGCTGGAGCGCGTGGAGGCCGAGCGCAGTCGCCGCGGCGGCATCGGAGTGGTTGATCACACCGAAAATACCGCATTCCTCGCGCAGCTTGTCGCCATCCGCGTCGAGGAAGGGATGAGTCACATTCATGGGTGTCATCGGCATCACCAGACCTGTCCGTGTCGATTGCCGCCGGAGCGCACCGCCCCAATGGCGATGTGACGGATCAATTACAAGGGAAAGCGTGGGGGCGATGCCCGCCTTTTTGCTGATCGTGAACCAATGCGGATCGGGGCAGGGGACGGGGGACACAGGCAGCGACAGGATTGCGGCGTTTGCGCCCGCACTCTACAGGCAGCATTCAGCAGACAACGGGCAGCCTTCACCTCTCATGCTCTCACCGTTCGAATGGATGATCGCCAAACGCTACCTCTGGCCCGGCAAGGGGGAGGCGTTCATCGCGCTTGTCGCGGGCATTTCGGTCGGCGTTGTGGCGCTTTCGGTCGCGTTGCTGGTCGTGGTGATGAGCGTGATGAACGGTTTTCGCGCCGAGCTGCTCGACAAGATCGTCGGATTGAACGGGCATGCGATCGTGCAGGCCTATGGCGGCCGGCTGGATAATTGGGAAAGCGTGCTCGCCAATCTCAAGCGCACGCCCGAGGTGCGCGATGCCTCGCCGCTGATCGAACAGCCCTTGCTCACCAGCTATGGCGGCCGGGTCGAGGCGATCTTCCTGCGCGGTCAGGTCGACAAGGATATCGCCGCGCTCGGCGACAAGGTGGTGCTGGGCGACATCAACACCCTGCGCGACGGATCGGGCCGGGTGGCAATCGGGATGCGGCTGGCGGAGAATCTCGGCATCCGCGTCGGCGACACCATCACCATCATCAATCCCCAGGGGCGCGCCACGCCGTTCGGCACATCGATCCGGCAGGTCGGTTATGAAGTCGGCGCGATCTTCGAGGTGGGCATCTACGACTATGACCAGAAGTTCGTGGTGCTGCCGATCAAGGACGCGCAGACGCTGCTGTTGATGGGCGATTCGATCGGGATGATCGAAGTCACTGTCGATGATCCCGACCGCGTTGCCGAAATCCTCAAGCCCGTGTCCGACCGGCTGGTGGGCCGTGCGGTGATTTCTGACTGGAAGACGATCAACTCCGCCCTGTTCGAAGCCTTGCAGGTCGAGCGCGTGGCGATGTTCTTCGCGCTGTCCTTCATGGTGCTGGTGGCCGCGTTCAACATCCTTTCGAGCCTCGTGATGCTGGTGCGCGCCAAGACGCGGGACATCGCGATCATGCGGACGATGGGCGCGACCCGGCGGTCCTTGCTCAAGATTTTCGTCACGACGGGCAGTACGGTGGGTGCCATCGGCACCGCCATCGGGCTGGTGCTGGGCTCGATCATCCTGTTCTTCCGCGAACAGATTGTCTCCTTCATCGCCTTTACCACCGGGCAGGAAATCTGGGATCCGGAGGTGCGCTTCCTCTCGACGCTGCCTTCGCGGACAGATCCGTGGGAAGTGGTCGGGATTGTCGCGCTCGCGCTGGGGCTGAGCTTCCTTGCGACGCTCTACCCCGCACTCAAGGCGGCCAATACCGATCCGGTGCAGGTGCTACGTTATGAATAGCGGCGCGCCAATTGTTTCGCTCAAGGGGCTCAAGCGCGCCTTTGAACAGGGCGGAGAGCGCATCGAGGTGCTGCGCGGGGTCGATCTCGACATCATGCCGGGCGAGATTGTCGCGCTGCTGGGGCCATCGGGCTCGGGCAAATCGACCATGCTTCAGGCGATCGGCCTGCTCGAAGGCGGGTTCGAAGGTTCGATCAGCCTTGCGGGCGAACAGGCCGAGGCGCTGGCGGGGGACGAGCGCACCCGGCTGCGGCGCGATCACCTGGGCTTCGTCTACCAGTTCCACCACCTGCTGCCCGATTTCAACGCGCGCGAAAACGTGGTGATGCCGCAGATGATCCGCGGGGTTGATCGCGAGGCGGCCGAGGCGCGCGCCGACAGCCTGCTCACCAGCCTCGGTCTCGGCGAGCGGTTGACCCACCGCCCGAGCCAGCTTTCGGGCGGCGAGCAGCAGCGCGTGGCCGTTGCCCGCGCGCTTGCCAACCGGCCGACGCTGGTGCTGGCGGACGAGCCGACCGGCAATCTCGACGAGCACACCTCCGACACTGTGCTCGGCCAGTTCCTCGCGCTGGTGCGGGGCGAGGGCAGCGCGGCGCTGGTCGCCACACACAACGAACGGCTCGCCGCCCGGATGGACCGCGTGGTGCGGCTGCACGATGGCGTGCTGAGCGAAGGACTTGGACGCAGAGCTTTTTGAGGGGATCACCGACATGACGACGATTGCCGATTTCACCGTCACCACCAACCGCGGGCAGGCGCTCGACCTCAAGGACAAGCTCGGCACGGTGCTGCTGGTGGTCAACACCGCCAGCAAGTGCGGCTTCACTCCGCAGTATGACGGACTTGAGAAGCTCTATCAGGATTACAAGGACAAGGGCTTTGAAGTGCTGGGTTTTCCCTGCAACCAGTTCGGCGCGCAGGAACCCGGCAATGCCGACGAGATCGAGCAGTTCTGCAAGATCAACTTTGGCGTCACCTTCCCGCTGATGGCCAAGATCGACGTCAACGGCGCCAATGCCTCGCCGCTCTATGACTGGATGAAAAAGGAAGCCAAGGGCCTGATGGGCTCGACCTCGATCAAGTGGAACTTCACCAAGTTCCTGATCGACCGGCAGGGCAATGTCGTGAAGCGCTACGGCCCGACCGACAAGCCCGAGGCGATCGCCAAGGACATCGAAGCGCTGCTCTGATTTATCCCCGCCCTGTGGAGAATTAGACGGGGCGAGCGCTTCCGGAATCGGCGCAAATTCCTACACTATGCGCCATGCCGTTCGCCCCGTTCGTCCCTCTGCGCGTGCTGTCGTCCTATTCGATGCTCGAAGGGGCGATCGATCCGAAGGATATTGCCAAGCTCGCCAAGGAACGCGGCTTTCCCGCGATCGCCATCTGCGACCGCAACGGGCTTTACGGGATCATGGCCTTTGCCGCTGCGTGCAAGAGCGAGGGCGTGCAGCCCATCATCGGCGCCTTGCTGGGGGTCGCACGGGGTGACGAGGCGCGGACGGTCGATTACCTGCCGCTCTTCGCGCAGGACGATACGGGCTATAACAACCTGTGCCATCTGGTCTCCTCGGCGCACCTTGATCGCCCGCTGGAGCTTGATCCGCACGTCACGCTGGGCGCGCTTGAAGGCCGCACCGATGGGCTGATTGCGCTGACCGGTGCGGGCGAGGGCGGGCTGACCCGCCTGCTGGCGGAAGGCCAGCACGATGCCGCGGCGCGGCTGGCTGACCGGCTGGAGATGCTGTTCCCTGGGCGGCTTTACGTCGAACTCGCCCGCCACGGCGATCCGGTCTGCGCGCGTGCGGACGAGGCGTTGGTCGATCTCGCCTATGCCCGCGATCTCCCGCTGGTGGCGACCAACCCTGCCAACTTCGCCGAACCGCATATGCACAAGGCGCATGACGCCATGCTGTGCATCGCCCATTCGACCCAGATCGAGGCCGATGATCGCCCGCGCTCGAACCCGCAGGCCTTCGTCAAATCGGCGAGCATGATGGACGAGGCCTTCGCCGATCTGCCCGAAGCGACCGCCAATACCCTCGTCATCGCTCAGCGCTGCGCCTTTGCGCCGCCCTATCGCAAGCCGATCCTGCCGAGCCTTGCAGGTGACCTGGCGGGCGAAGCGCGGATGCTGGCGGAGGATTCGCGCAAAGGTCTGGAAGAACGCCTCGCCGCCTATCCCGATCTCACCGAGGAAGAGCGCAAGGTCTACTTTGACCGCCTCGAATTCGAGATCGACGTGATCGTGAAGATGGGCTTCCCCGGCTACTTCCTGATCGTGGCCGACTTCATCAAGTGGGCCAAGGATCAGGGTATTCCGGTGGGGCCGGGGCGTGGTTCGGGTGCGGGCTCCGCGGTGGCCTGGGCGCTCACCATCACCGATCTCGATCCGATCCGGCTTGGGCTGCTGTTCGAACGCTTCCTCAACCCCGAACGCGTGTCGATGCCCGACTTCGATATCGACTTCTGCGAAACGCGGCGCGGCGAGGTGATCCGCTACGTGCAGCGCAAATACGGCAGCGATCACGTCGCGCAGATCATCACCTTCGGCAAGCTCAAGGCGCGTGCGGTGCTGCGCGATTGCGGACGCATTTTGCAGATGAGCTACGGGCAGGTGGATCGCCTGTGCAAGATGGTGCCCAACCACCCGACCGACCCGTGGCCGCTGCCCCGCGCGCTCAACGGGGCGGCGGATTTCCGGCGTGAATACGACAATGATGGCGAGGTGAAGCGCCTCGTCGACCTGGCGATGCAGCTCGAAGGCCTGCCGCGCAATTCCTCCACCCACGCGGCGGGTGTGGTGATCGGCGATCGCCCGCTGGCGCAGCTTGTGCCGCTCTACCGCGATCCGCGCTCGGACATGCCGGTGACGCAGTTCGACATGAAGTATGTCGAAAGCTCGGGTCTGGTGAAGTTCGACTTCCTCGGCCTCAAGACCCTCTCGGTGCTGCGCAAGGCGGTCGATCTGCTCGAACAGCGCGGCATCACGATCGATCTGGGCGCGCTGGCGCTCGATGATCCGGCGGTCTACAGCCTGATGCAGGCGGGTAACACCGTGGGCGTGTTCCAGCTGGAATCGGAAGGGATGCGGCGCACGCTGAAGGCGGTGAAGCCGACCAATTTCGGCGACATCATCGCGCTCGTCTCGCTCTACCGCCCCGGCCCGATGGACAACATCCCGCTGTTCGGCCAGCGCAAGGCGGGCGTGGTGCCGATCGAATACCCGCACGAAAAGCTCGAAGGCATCCTGTCGGAAACCTACGGCATCTTCGTCTATCAGGAACAGGTGATGCAGGCCGCGCAGGTGCTTGCCGGGTATTCGCTCGGCGATGCAGACCTCTTGCGCCGCGCGATGGGCAAGAAGGTGCAGGCCGAGATGGACGCCCAGCGCGGCCGCTTCGTCGAAGGCTGCAAGGCGGTCTCGGACATCGATGCCAAGCGCGCGAACGAGCTGTTCGACTTGATCGACAAGTTCGCCGGCTATGGCTTCAACAAATCGCACGCTGCCGCCTACGCGCTGCTCGCTTACCAGACCGCGTGGCTCAAGGCGCATTATCCGGAAGAATTCTACGCCGCTTCAATGTGCTTCGACATGCACCAGTCGGAAAAGCTCAGCGTCTTCGTCGATGATGCGCGGCGTTATCCGAACGGCAACGGGGGCGTCGAGGTGCTGGCGCCCGATATCAACGCCAGCCACGCCGAGTTCACTGTCGAGCAGACCGACACGGGCTATGCGGTGCGCTATGCGCTGGCAGGCATCCGCAATGTCGGCGAGAAGGCGATGGACGCGATCGTCGCAGAGCGGGCGGCGGGCGGGCCCTTCGCCAGCCTTAAGGATCTGTTCGAGCGGCTGCCGCAGGGCACGATGAACCGCCGCCAGCTGGAAGGACTGATCTGTGCGGGCGCGCTTGATGCGCTCGAGCCGGACCGCGGCCTGCTTTACGCCAATGCCGATATGCTGATGGCGGTGGCGGATGCGGCGATGCGCGAAAGATCGAGCGGGCAGGCGGGCCTGTTCGGCGGCGACGATGCGGCGGTCGACGATCTGCGTCTGCAACCGGCCGAGCCGTGGAGCCGCACCGAGCGTATGGCGAAGGAGCGCGAGAACTTCGGCTTCTACTTCTCCGCCCACCCGGTGCAGCAATATCGCGATGTCGCCTCGGCCAATGGCGCGCGCACCTATCAGAGCCTGATGGAAGCTGGCGCGCCTCCCGGCGGGCGCGGATCGGCACAGATGGCGGCGCTGGTCGAAGGCATCACCAAGGCGCGCACCCGCAAGGGCGGCACCTTCGTACGGGCGGACTTCTCCGATTCCTCGGGCCAGTTCTCGGCTGCTTGCTTCGAGGAAGCGCTGGTGCCGCAGTTCGAGCGCTGGGCGCAGGACGGCGAATGCCTGCTGCTGACAGTCGAGCTCGACGCGCCCAACCCCGACGAGCCGCCTCGCCTCACCGTGCGCGGCGCGCGTCCGCTGGCAGCGGTGAGCGGCGCGACCGCAATGCAACTCAGCGCCGATATCACTTCGGTCGAGGCCTTGCGCGAACTCCAGATCGAGCTTGGGACGGCTCGGGGCGATCGTCCGACCGGCACTGGCGAGGTGATCGTCCGACTTGCGCTGGCTGACGGTGGGCAGGCACGGATGCGCCTTGGCAGCAGCTTCGTGCTCAATGGCGAACTGGCCGAGCGGCTGGCGGCGGTCGAGGGGATCGCCAATGTTTCGCTGGTGCCGCTCAAGAAGCGCGCCAACCTGCGTCTCGTCGCCTGACAAGGCACCGCTGCGACCGCATCCGAAACCTGCTCGCGGGCGATTGCCAAGCGGCAAGGGCGAAGGCATGAAGTGCGCTTGATACATCATCACGCGCGCGGGCGGGGACCTGCGCGCGACAATTGCAGGAGAGAGACAGCAATGGCCGGAAACAGGCTCGGGGCAATGCAGGACTGGACGATGCGAGTGACCGCCGTGATCGATCACGCCGCGCGCGAAGCGCCGGAGCGCGAGATCGTCAGCCGCTGGGCCGATGGCAGCGAGACCCGCACCAACTGGGCCGGGATCCGCCGCGATGCCCTCAAGATGGCGCAAGCACTGAAGGCGCTCGGTCTCAAGCCGGGTGACAAGGTCGCGAGCCTGGCGATGAACCACTCCCGTCACCTCGTCAGCTGGTATGGCGTCGCAGGGATGGGCGGGGTGCTGCACACCGTGAACCCGCGCCTGTTCGACGACCAGCTCGAGTATATCGTCAACCACGCCGAAGACCGGGTGCTGTGCTACGATGCGGCCTTCCAGCCGATCGTTGACCGGATGCGCGATCGCTGGCCGACGGTCGAGCATTACATCTGCTACGACAGCGGCGCGCATTCGCCCGCGTTCGAGGACTGGATCGGCGCGCAGGACGGCGATTTCGAGTGGGTAATGGGGCCGGAAACCGACCCTTGCATGATCTGCTACACCTCCGGCACCACCGGCAATCCCAAGGGCGTGCAATACGAACACCGCTCGACCGTGCTCCACGCGCTCGCGGGGCTGCAACCGGCGGCGTTCAATTTCTCGAGCTCCTCGGTCATGCTCCCGGTTGTGCCGATGTTCCACGCGGCGAGCTGGGGCTTGCCCTATGCGGGCGCGATGGCGGGGATCAAGTTCGTGTTCTCGGCGGTCAATGATCCGGCCGTGCTGCACGATCTGATGCTGCGCGAGGGTGTGACCGATTCAGCCGGCGTGCCGACCGTGTGGCTCGCCCACTTCCAGTATTGCGATGCGAACGGGCTCGATCTCCCTCCGCTGAAGGCCGCGACCATCGGCGGTTCGGCCTGCCCGCGCTTCATGATCGAGCGGCTGCTCAGGAACGGCACCCGCGTCCAGCACGCCTGGGGCATGACCGAAACTTCACCGATCGGCACCGTCGGCGGGCCGACCTGGGATTGGGACCAGCTCACCCTCGAGGAAAAGGTCGAGAAGACCGCGATGCAGGGCCGCCCGATTTTCGGTGTGCAGCTGCGCACCGTTGATCTCGACGACATGACCACCGAACTGCCGCGCGACGGGAAGACTTCGGGCGCGCTCCAGATTCGCGGGCCGTGGGTGATCCGCCGCTACTTCAAGGCGGAGAAGGACGCGACCAACAATGATGGCTGGTTCGACACCGGTGACGTCGGCATCCTCCACCCGGATGGCACGTTGCAGCTGACCGACCGCACCAAGGACGTGATCAAGTCGGGCGGCGAGTGGATCAGCTCGGTCGAACTCGAAAACGCCGCCTGCGGGCATCCGGCGGTGGCCGAAGCCGCCTGCATCGGCATCTACCACCCCAAGTGGGACGAACGCCCTGTTTTGTTCGTCGTGAAGAAGGCAGGCGCCGAGGTGAGCGGCGAGGACATCATCGAGCACCTGAAACCGCTGATCGCCAAGTGGTGGCTGCCCGATGCGGTCGAGTTCGTCGATGACATCCCGCACACTGCGACGGGCAAGATCAGCAAGAAGGACCTGCGCGACCGGTTTGCGGACTACAAGCTTGGCTGATTGCGTCATCCGGCCTGCGGCTGTCTCGGACGCGCAGGCCGTTTGCGATATCTATGCCTGGCACGTTGCCAACGGCACGGCGACCTTCGACATGGAAGCTCCCGGCGCGTCGGCTTGGGAAGCCAAGATCACCGACTTCGCCGCGCGCGGGCACCCCTTTCTGGTCGCCGAGCGTAACGGCGGGGTGGTTGCCTATGCCTACGCCGCCCGCTTCCGCGACCGCGCCGCCTATGCCCATACCTGCGAGGACAGCATCTATGTGTCGCACGCGGCTCGCGGTGGCGGGATCGGGACGGCGTTGCTGAGCGCGCTGATCGAGGCCGCGCGCGCGAGCGGATTTGAACAGATGATCGCGGTGGTGGGCGGGGGCGAGCCCGCCTCGGTCGCGCTCCATGCCAAGTGCGGCTTTGTCCATGCCGGGCGGATGCGCAATGTCGGGCGCAAATTCGGGCGCTTGCTCGATACCGTGTATATGCAACGCGACCTCAGGGAGGAGGAACCCCAGCAATGACCTGCGAGACCTATATCGATCCCTCGCCCGCGAACTTCCAGGCCTTCAAGGACCTGCCGCGTGATAGGCCGATCAACATGCTCAACCTGCTGCTCTACCGCGACGTGGCGGAGTATCCCGAAGGCCACGAACACGCGGGCAAGGGCTGGAGCGGGCGGCGGGCCTATGAGGAATATGGTGCAACCAGCGGCCCAATCTTCCGGCGGCTCGGCGGCCAGATCATCTGGCGCGGGCAGTTTGAAACCGTGGTCACCGGCCCCGAGGGTGAGCGCTGGCACGATGCTTTCATCGCGCAATATCCCAACGCGGGCGCCTTCTTTGCGATGATCAAGGACCCGGATTACCAACTCGCCGTGGTCAACCGCACCGCCGCGCTGGTCGATAGCCGCCTGGTGCGCTTCGCTCCGGGTGAAGCGGGGGAGGGGTTCGGGTAAGAGGCCACCTTTCGTCGCCCCGGACTTGATCCGGGGTCCCGGCTCGGGGGCCGGGATGACGGTGTGAGTTCTCAGAGCAACCGCAACTGCCCGCCCACCTCGGGCGCCCGGAAGCGCGAGCAATCCAGTTCGAAGCGCGCTTTCCCGATCCCCGCCTTCCTGCACGCCACCCGGAAGCGCGCGCGGATCAGGTCGGCCCATACGCCTTGCGGGTTGAAGCGGCTGTGGAAGTTGGGGTCGTTGTCGCGGCCCCCTCGCATCTCCCGCACGATCCCCATCACCTTGCTGGCGCGCTCGGGGTAGTGAACGCCAAGCCATTCGCGGAACAGCGGCGCGACTTCGTGGGGCAAGCGCAATGGGATCCAGTTGGCGCTCTGCACGCCCAGCGCGCCGATGCGGGCGATGGTGGCTTCTATGAATTCATCTGTGATTGCCGGGATGATCGGCGAAAGCGAGCAATGCACCGGCACGCCCAGTTCGACCAGTTCTCCCAGTGCTACCAGCCGTTTGGCAGGGGCAGCGCAGCGCGGCTCCAACTTGGCGGAGAGCACCGGATCGAGCGTGGTGACCGAGATCGAGACCGCCACCAGCTTCTCGCGCGCCAGTTCCGTCAGCAGATCGGCATCCATCAGCACGCGATCGGACTTGGTGGTGATGGTGACGGGGTGGCGCGTTTCGAGGCAGACTTCGAGGATCTGGCGGGTGATCCGGTAGTTGCGCTCGATCGGCTGATAGGGGTCGGTATTGGTGCCCATTGCGATCGGCTTTGGCGAATAACCCTTTTTCGCCAGTGTCTTGCGGAGGAGCATTGCCGCATCTGGCTTGGCGAACAGCTTTGTCTCGAAATCCAGTCCCGGCGAAAGATCGTGATAGGCGTGGGTAGGGCGCGCGAAGCAGTAGACGCAGCCGTGCTCGCACCCGCGATAGGCGTTGATCGAGCGGTCGAAGGGGACATCGGGGGACTGGTTGAAGGTGAGGATCGATTTGGGGAGTTCCTCGGTCACGGTGGTGCGCAGTTTGACCGGCGGGCCATCCAGCATCTGCACGTAATCACGCCAGTCGCCGTCGACCTCGCGGGTGGCGAGGCCGAAGCGGGTGGGGACAGCCCCCGATTGCGCGCCGCGTCCTTTGACAAAATGTTCCACGTGGAACATTTACGGAACAAACGCCCTTTTGCCAAGCTCTGCACAGAGGCAAGGAGGGGTCTAGAGTGGGTCTAAGGGGGGTCTAGAGGGGGTCTGGAAACACCAGTTGGCGCCCGCTCAAACTTCCTTCAGCCGCGGCATCAGTTCCACGAAGTTGCACGGCCGGTTGCGGCTATCGAGCTGCTCGGCGAGGATGCCGTCCCACCCGTCCTTCACCGCGCCGTTCGATCCGGGCAGGGCAAAGATATAGGTCCCCCGCGCCACCACCGCGCAGGCGCGCGATTGCACCGTGCTGGTGCCGATGGACTTGAAGCTGAGCCAGCGGAACAGCTCGCCAAAGCCGGGAATGTCGCGCGCGCCTGCGATCATCGAGAGCGCCTCGGGCGTCACGTCGCGGCCTGTGAGGCCGGTGCCGCCGGTGCTCACCACCGCATCAATCGCCGGATCATCGATCCACGCATCGAACTGCGCGGCGAGAAGCTTGGCATCGTCCTTCACGATCATCCGCGCGGCGAGATTGTGCCCAGCCGAAACCACCCGCTCGGCGAGGATATCGCCCGAGGTGTCGTTCTCCGCCGTGCGCGTGTCGGACACGGTCAGCACCGCGATATTGATCGGCTTGAAGGTGCGGGTTGCGTCAATCGCCATGTCGGGTTCCAGCCCTCAGGGTTCGAGAAAGGCGGAGCGGAAGGTGTTGCCTGCGCGTGGGAATTCCGGCCAGCGACCCTGCGCCAGCGCACGGCGGCTGGGCGAGGGCAGGCCCGCTGCGCGTTCATACATCCAGTAGTTCCGCATCACGATTGCGACATAGCCGCGCGTTTCCCAATAGGGGATCGATTCCATCCACAGCAGCGGATCGTTCTGGTCGTTGATCTCGAGGTTCCAGCGCGCGACCGGCGTGAGGCCCGCGTTATAGGCGGCCATGATCTTGGGCAGCAGCCCGCCGGTCGCCGGCGCATCGCGCAGCATTTCGAGATTGCGCTGGCCGAAGGCGAGATTGACCGCCGGATCATCGAGATTGACCTGCGGTGCGCTCATGTTGAGCGTCGGCGCGTGCTGGCGCACGGTGATCGGGGTGATCTGCATTAGACCGCGCGCATTGGCCGGGCTGACTGCGGTGGCGCGGAAGTTCGATTCTTGCAGCGCATGGGCAAAGGCCAGTGCGGGATCGACCTGCCAGCCATCAACCGGCTGCCAGCGTGCGACGGGGAAGCGGAGCGACGGATCGCTGCGGGTGCCGTAGGGCGCGTTGTGCGCCATGAACAATTGCGTGGCGGGAAGACCAAGCTCGCGCGCCAGCCGCGCAAGCGCATCATATTGCCGCGAAGGGCCGATCTGCGCTTCGTGGCGGAGCACTTCATCGGCGAGCGCGGGGCGCCCGATCTCGGTCAGCGCAACAGCGATGCGGACATTGTTGCGGCGCGCCAGCTGGTCCCAATCGGCGCGGCTGAAAGCGCGCGGCGGGGCGTGGGCGGGCAGCTCGATCCCGAGCTGGTCGGCGGCGAGCATCCCGTAGAGCGTTTCGTCCATCTGCGCGGCGGCGGCGAGGTGCTGCTCGGCCTCGCCCGGCTGGCGACAACGCACGGCGGCGCGGTGGGCCCAGTAATGCGCAGCGGCCGCGAGTTCGACATTGTTCGCGCGCGCGGCGGTGCGGGCAAAGGCATCGCCTGCGGCGGCGCACTGGCCCAGCCGCCACGCGGCAAGCCCTTCGGTCCACGATCCTTCGGCGACCCATTCGCCCGTGCCTTCGGCAACGGTGCGGGCGAGATCGAGCGCGGCGGCATCGTTGTTCTCGATGTAATAGCTCCACGCCACGCGCTGGCGCCATTCGGCGCGCGCATCGCTGGAGAGCAGCAGATCCGCCTCGGTCAGGAGGCGCTGGGCTTCGGCGGGATTGTCGGCCTTGATCGCTTCAAGGATCAGGGTGGCGGTTTCGGCCGGCATGGTGCCATCGCTGACAGGGCGCGGAAGGATGCGCTTGGGCGCATAGGGCTGGCGGGCAAAGCCCTGCGGCTGGGGCAGCGCGGGCAGCTCGGTCACCCCGCGTTTGGCGCCCATGCGGGCGATCTGGTCGGCCTGCGGCAGTTCGGTGCCCGCGTTGAACCAGGCGGTGATCTGTTCGGGAGAGACCTTGGGGCTGTTGGCGTGGGTGTAATATTCGGCGCGCGCGATCGGGGTCAGCAGCCCGTCGTTGCGTTCGACCAGCAGCGCTTCGACCACGCTCCATTCCTCGGCGTCGATCGCGGCGAAGAGCTTGCGGTAATGCTCGCGCTCGTCCTGAGCGAGCATAGGGGTGACCACATCGGATGCCGCAGCGCCGCCGTTCCAGCGCGCGACCAGCGAACCGGCCGATTGCGCCTGCTCCGCCTGCGCCGCGACCGGCAGTGCCAGCCCTGTCAACGCGCCCGTCAACGCAAGGGCGGCCAGTGCGGCACGCGATTGCATGTTCAAGCGGCTGACCATTCTATCCATCTCTTCCAGAACCGGGTCTTGAGCGGCGGCATATCCAGCATTGCGTCGAGCGCTTCGCTGACCATCACCGGAGTGTTTGCGCCGTTATAGTTAATTCCCCGTAAAGGAGTTTCGTCCGGCGGGGCAAGCGGGGCGAGCATAGGCTCGAGCGGAATGCCGAGGAGCAGCAGGCGCTGCGGCTGTGCCAGCGTGATGTGCAGCGCGGTCACCGCATCCATCCCGCCCGCCGCCAGCGCCGGAAGATCGGCCATCGGCGTGTGCGCGGGGAGCGCCGAGGCGATGTAGACTTCGCTTTCATCCAGCCCCATGGCGGCAAGGATGTTGGCGAGGAGGCGACCCTGCGGCCCGGAAAGCAGGATGCCGGTGTCGTTCATCTCGGGTTGGGGTACCAACACCATAAGCTTCGCGCCCCGCGGCCCGCGCGGGAGTACCCTTGGAAAACTGCGGGATTGCGCAAGATCGAGGGTCTCGATCCACCAGCCGTGGAACGCATCCAGATTAGCGGGGGGCGATTCGCCCAGCCAGTCGCGGCGCATGAGCGTAGCCGGTTCGGCAGTGTCGGGTAGGAGGGGAGCGGCGCTGCCGGCAACAATATCGCAGGGGACCAGCACTGCGGTGCTGCCTGCAGCGCGCTCGGCTGGGCTGCCCTGCGACTCAACTTTGCGTGGCTTTGACAACCACGCCGTAGCGTCATCCACAAAGTCGCAATCCACCCCCGCCGCACGCCACCAGGCGAGCGCCGCCTCGAATTCGCGGGCCAAGGATGGTTCTGCTGCGGTCATGCCAATTAAGGCAGGTCTTGACTGTCCGAATCCCAGTTAGCAAGTGCATCAGAACAGCAATTCGCCGGAATGTGCGGCGAGCGCGTCCAAACCGTGTCGAGGATCAGGAAAGCCCCATGAGCGAACGTGAATCAATGCCCTGCGATGTCGTCATTGTCGGCGGCGGGGTGGCGGGTCTGGCCGCTGCGATCAAGCTCAAGCAGATCAATGCCGAACTTGAAGTGGTCGTTCTCGAAAAGGGCTCGGAAATCGGCGCGCATATCCTTTCGGGCGCGGTGGTCGATCCCAAGTCGCTCGACGAGCTGCTGCCGGAATGGCGCACGATGGGCTGCCCGATGGCGGAAACCCCCGTGACCGATAACTGGCACTGGGTGCTCTCCAAGACCGGCAAGACCTCGATGCCGCACGCGATCATGCCGCCGCTGATGAGCAACCACGGATGCTATACCGGCTCGCTCGGCAATCTGGCGCGCTGGCTGGCCGAACAGGCCGAAGGGCTGGGCGTGATGGTGTTCCCGGGCTTCCCCGCAGCCGAAGTGATGATCGACGAAAACGGCGCGGTGGCCGGCGTGATTACGCAGGACATGGGCATCGCCGCCGATGGCAGCCACAAGGGCGATTACCAGCCCGGGATGGAAATCCGCGCCAAGTACACCCTGTTTGCCGAGGGCGCGCGCGGGCACCTGACCAAGCAGATGAAGGCCAAGTACGACCTAGAGGCGAACTGCCAGCCGCAGGTCTATGGCATCGGCATCAAGGAGCTGTGGGACATCGATCCCAAGAAGCACAAGCCGGGCCGGGTGATCCACACGCAGGGCTGGCCGCTGACCGAGAGCGACAGCTGGGGCGGGGGCTTCCTCTACCATCAGGCCAACGGGCAGGTGGCATTGGGCTTCGTGACCGCGCTCGATTACAAGAACCCCTGGGTCTCGCCCTATCAGGAATTCCAGCGCTGGAAGCAGCACCCGGCGATCCGCGAATACCTCGAAGGCGGCAAGCGCGTCAGCTACGGCGCGCGAGCGATCAACGAGGGCGGCTGGCAGTCGGTGCCCAAGCTCGCCTTCCCCGGCGGCGCGCTGATCGGCTGCGCGGCGGGCTTCGTCAACGTGCCGCGCATCAAGGGCAGCCACACCGCGATGAAGAGCGGGATGCTGGCGGCCGAGAGCATCGCGGCGGCGATTGCTGCCGGCAACGAAAAGACCGAACTTGCCGATTATGATGCTGCCGTGCGTTCGAGCTGGATCGCCAAGGAACTCCAGCTGGTGCAGAACGCCCAGCCGGCGGTTGCCAAGTATGGCGGGGATATCGGCACGGTGCTCGCGGGCGTCGACATGTGGATGCGCACGCTCAAGATCGGCCTGCCGATTTCGATGAAGCACAAGCCGGACTACACCTATACCGGCCGCGCCGATCTCTATCCCAAGATCGACTACCCCAAGCCCGATGGCGTGATCAGCTTCGACCGTTTGACGAACGTTGCCTACAGCTACACCAACCACGCCGAGGACCAGCCGGTCCACCTGCAGGTCGCCGACCTTGGCTTGCAGGCATCGAGCGAACTCGACGTCTTCGGCGGCCCCTCGTCACGCTATTGCCCGGCGGGGGTCTACGAATGGCTGACCGACGAGAAGACCGGCGCGCCCAAGCTCCAGATCAACTCGCAGAACTGCGTCCACTGCAAGACCTGCGACATCAAGGACCCCAACCAGAACATCAACTGGGTAACGCCGGAAGGCGGCGGCGGGCCGAACTATCCGAATATGTGAGGTTGGAGGACGGCATGTTTTCCATCGAGCGATTGCGTGCCGTTCTGGCTGTGTTGGTGTTCCTTTCGGCATGTTTTTTTGCCGGATTTACCAACGAGACGCTTAAGCAGACGCTTCCGGATTTCGATCGTGCTATACTTTTGATTGGTTTCGTTATCGGGGCTGGTTCAGCCATGCGCTGGATCGCGAGCGGCTCTATTGGCAGTGCCAAGCATGGCAACCGCCGAACATGACCCTCACCGAAACCGCCTACGCCAAGATCAACCTCGCGCTGCATGTCCGCAGGCGGCGGGTCGCGCTATTCCGCGCTGCGCTGACAGGATGCACCCGTGATGCATGAATCGGATTGGAGACAAGCACAGCCGGCGGGCCTCGATGCTTTCGGGCTCGACCGCCGGGGATTTGCAGTAGCGGGGCTTGCGGCGTTCTCGCTGGCACTGCTCGGGTGCGAGGTTTCGGCGGCCAAGCCGCAACGGCGCATGGCCGCGCGCGACTGGATCGAGCGGCAGGGCGAATTGGCGCGCGCGCTCAAGAGCGGTCAGATCGCTCCTTTGCAATGGATGGAGGAAGTCGAGCGGCTGGCGGGCGAAATCGAGGTCGCGCAGCTGATGGCCGAGGTGGACAAGGCCCAGATCACCCAGAATGCGCTGCCGCCGACCAATGATCCGCGCAAGAGCAGCATCCGCTTTCTCGATGCCGAGGGAGCGCCGCGCAAGCTGGGCTACGGCGCCGCGCTGTTCGCGTTTGAACCGCACAATGTCATCACACCCCACGGGCATCGTCACATGGTGTCATCGCATCTTGTGGTCGAAGGTGCGTTCCGGGTCCGCAATTTCGACCGTCTGAGCGACGACGAGGGTGCCATGATTGTGCGTCCGACGCGCGATTACATCGCGCAGACCGGGCAGCTTTCGGCCATGACCCCCGACCGCGACAACATTCACTGGTTTGTGCCGAGCGGTGGCACCGCCATGACGTTTGATGTGATCATCTCCGGTATCGATCCCGGCGAGGCCGACTACGAAATCGAGGCGATCGATCCGCTGGGGGGCACCGAACTCGCCGATGGCGCGATTCGTGCGCCGAAGATCGCGTTCGAAGCAGCTTCCGACAAATACACGGCGGCATTGTAACTCGCGCCATGACCCTCGCCGCAGCCGCCCCAGAGATTGGATACGCCAAGATCAACCTCGCGCTGCATGTTCGCAGGCGGAGGGAGGACGGGTATCACGAGCTTGAGACCCTGTTCGCCTTCGTCGATGCGGGCGATGTGCTGACGGCCATGCCCGCCGAGCAGGACAGCGTCACCACGCTGGGCGAGTTTGCGGGGGTGCTCGACAACCCCTTCGACAATCTTGTCGCCCGTGCCCTGAACGCCCTTCCGCGCTCCCAAGGCCTCGCGGTGACGCTGCAGAAGAACCTCCCCGTTGCGGCTGGCCTTGGGGGCGGGTCGGCGGATGCGGGGGCTGTGTTTCGGATTGTCGAGGCGCTTCATGGCCTGCCGGATGGCTGGCAGGCGCGCGCGGCAAAGCTCGGCGCGGATGTGCCCGCCTGCGTGCTCAGCCGCACCCATATCGGCCTCGGCACTGGCACCGAGCAGCTTGCGGTAGAGGACGATCTCGCCGGAACTCCCGTGTTGCTGGTCAACCCGCGCGTGCCGCTCAGCACAGGCCCGGTGTTCAAGGCTTGGGACGGGATGGATCGTGGCGCGCTCCCCGAAGGCCCCGCAAGCCGGATCGCAAGGGAAGGGCGCAATGATCTCGAAGCCCCTGCCATTTCGCTCTGCCCGGTGATCGCCGAGGTGCTTGCGGCTCTGCGCGAAACGAACCCGTGGCTCGCCCGCATGTCCGGCTCGGGCGCGACCTGTTTTGCGCTCTACGACACGCCCGAGGCGCGCGACGCGGCGCAGGCAGCGATGCCCTCCGGCTGGTGGACAATGGTGGGGAGGCTGCGGTGACCGCACCCTTCCGCCAGATCGGAACGCCCACCCCGGGCGGGATCGTCTGCGTCGCGGACCATGCCTCCAACGCAGTGCCTGCCGAGATCTCCCTCGGCATCTTCGAGCACCTGCTGCACGAGCACATCGCGCTAGACATTGGCACCGAGGCGATTGCGGAATTGCTGGCGCGGGACCACGCCATTCCCGGCCACATCGCCGCCGTCAGCCGCCTCGTGTGCGATCTCAACCGCGAGGAAACCGCCCCCGGCCTCGTCCCCGAAGCGAGCGACGGGCACCCGATTCCCGGCAATGTCGGCGCGGACAGGGAAGCTCGGTTGAACCGCTTCCACCGCCCCTATCACACCGCTCTTGAGCAATGGCTCGCAGCCGCAGAGCCCAAGCTGATCCTCTCGCTCCACTCCTTCACCCCGCGGCTCGAAACCTCGGACGCCGCACGCCCGTGGCACGTCGGCGTGCTCTACAACACCGATGATCGCGCCGCGCGCATCGCCATTCCGCTGCTCGCGGCCGAGGGCCTGAATGTCGGCGACAACCTTCCCTATTCGGGGCGTGACCTCAATTACACCATGAACCGCCATGCCGAAGCCGAAGGGCGCGCTTATCTCGGGATCGAGCTCCGGCAGGACCTTGTCCAGACCCCCGCCGATCACACGCGCTGGGCGCACATTTTGGCGGATGTTGCGCAAAGGGTTGCGTCGGCGCTCACCTGAAGGCAGGGGACGTTTCATAAACGGCCCTAAACAGGAAATCTTATGTCCCAGCGTTTCGACAAGTCGAAGCTCCCCAGCCGCCACGTTTCGGTCGGCCCGGAGCGCGCCCCGCACCGTTCCTACTACTACGCGATGGGCATGACCGAAGAAGAGATCGCGCGCCCGTTTGTGGGCGTGGTCAGCGCAGGGAACGATTCGGCGCCGTGCAACACCACCTTGAACGCGCAGGCCGATATCTGCCGCGAGGGCGTGATTGCGGGCGGTGGCACCCCGCGCCGGTTCAACACCATCACCGTGACCGATGGCATCGCGATGGGCCACCAGGGCATGAAGTCCTCGCTCATCAGCCGCGAGGTGATCGCGGATTCGGTCGAGATTTCGGTGCGCGGGCACTGCTATGATGCGCTGGTCGGCTTTGCGGGCTGCGACAAGAGCCTGCCGGGCATGATGATGGCGATGCTGCGGCTGAACGTGCCCTCGATCTTCGTCTATGGCGGATCGATCCTGCCCGGAACCCACCGCGGCAATGATGTAACCGTGGTCGATGTGTTCGAAGCGGTCGGCCAGTTCGCCGCCGGCAATTGCTCGCTGACCGAGCTGATCGCGCTCGAAAAGGTTGCCTGTCCCGGCCACGGCGCGTGCGGCGGGCAGTTCACCGCCAACACGATGGCCTGCGTGGGCGAGGCGATCGGCCTGTCCTTGCCCAACAGCAACATGGCGCCTGCGCCCTACCGCTCGCGCGACGATATCGCGGTGGCGGCGGGCAAGCAGGTGATGGAGCTCGTCGCCCGCAACCTGCGCCCGCGCGATATCTGCACCCGCGAGGCGTTCATGAACGCCGCCCGCGTGGTTGCGGCCACCGGCGGTTCGACCAACGCGGCGCTGCACCTGCCCGCGATGGCCAGTGAGGCGGGGATCGAGTTCGATCTGTTCGACGTGGCCGAAGTTTTCAAATCAACGCCTTACATCGCGGACTTGAAGCCTGGCGGCAAGTATGTCGCCAAGGATATGCACGAGGCCGGCGGGGTCTACATGGCAATGAAGACCCTGCTCGATGGCGGGTTCATCGACCCGAACCCGATCACCGTGACCGGCAAGACCATCGGCGAAAACCTCGAAGAGATCACCTGGAACCCCGACCAGAAGGTGTTCTACGACGTGAAGTCCCCGATCACCCCCACCGGCGGCGTGGTCGGCCTCAAGGGCTCGCTTGCGCCTGATGGTGCGATCGTGAAGGTGGCCGGGATGGCGCGGCTCCAGTTCTCGGGCCCCGCGCGGGTGTTCGATTGCGAGGAAAATGCCTTCGCCGCGGTCGAAAGCCGCGACATTGCCGATGGCTGCGTGATCGTGATCCGCTACGAAGGGCCCAAGGGCGGACCCGGCATGCGCGAGATGCTCTCCACCACCGCCGCGCTCTACGGGCAGGGCATGGGCGAGAAGGTCGCGCTGATCACCGACGGGCGCTTCTCGGGAGCGACGCGCGGTTTCTGCATCGGCCATGTCGGCCCCGAAGCCGCCGATTGCGGACCGATCGCGCTGGTCGAGGATGGGGACATCATTTCCATCGACGCGACCGCCGGCACGATCGATCTCGAAGTCGCCGAAGATGTGCTCGCCGAACGCCGGGCCAAGTGGCAGCCGCGCACGAACGACTACCAGTCGGGCGCGCTGTGGCGGTACCAGCAGGTTGTCGGCAAGGCGCGCTACGGGGCGCTCACCCATCCGGGCGCGAAGGCGGAGACCCATGTGTTTGCGGATATCTAGTCCGCTCGCGCTCCTCGGACTGCTCGCGGCGTGCGGGGGTGAAAGCCCGCCGCCGCCGGGCGACCCTGTCGATTGCCGGCTCGCCGGGCAGGGCCTGTTCGGCGGGGATTGCACCGTCGAGGTGTCGCAGTCGGGGAACGAGCGCCTGATCGTGCTGTGGAACCCCGACGGATCATTCCATCGCCTGCGCGCCACGGGTGACGAACGCTGGCTCGAAACGGCAGACGGGGCCGAGCAGGCGCGCGTCGAGGAAGGCGAGGCGACGCTGATCGTCGAGGTGGGTGGCGATACCTATATCCTCTCGCAAGACCTCGTGGCGCCGAAGTCCGGTGGCTGACGCGCAGATCCTCACCGCCGCGCAGATGCGCGCTGCCGAACAGGCGCTGTTCGATGCGGGGACGAGCGTTTCCGAACTGATGGAGATCGCCGCAAGCGGTGCGGCGGAGTGGATCCGGCGCGTGGCGGCGGGGCGGTCGGTCACCGTGCTGTGCGGCCCGGGCAACAATGGCGGGGATGGCTATGTCATCGCCCGGCGGCTGCGCGAGGCGGGGAATGCCGTCACGGTCATCGCTCCGCTCGCCCCCAAGACCGATGCCGCGAAGGAAGCCAAGCGGCGCTGGGATGGGCCGGTTGCCACCTCGGCCAGCGCCGAGGGTGATGTCTTCGTCGATTGCCTGTTCGGATCGGGACTCGCCCGCCCGTTGGTGGCCGAGCACGCGCTGCTGCTGCGCGATCTTGCCGCGCGGCACCGGTATCGTGTGGCGGTCGACGTGCCTTCGGGGATTGCGAGCGATAGCGGCGCGGTGCTCAACGAGCGGCTCCCGACGTTCGATCTCACACTGGCGCTGGGCGCGTGGAAGTTCGCGCATTGGCGCCTGCCAGGCCGCGCGCTGATGGGGCAGATGCGGCTCGTGCCGATCGGGATTGCCCCGGTCGAAGGCGCGGCGCAGCTCATCGGGCGTCCGACAATCGCCGCGCCGCTTGCGGATAGTCACAAGTACCGCCGCGGGCTGCTCGGCATTGTCGGCGGCGCGATGCCGGGGGCGGGCCTGCTCTCGGCCAACGCGGCGCAGCGGGCAGGGGCGGGCTACGTCAAGATCTTCGCCCGCCTCGCCGATCCGCGCACCCCGGCCGATATCGTGACCGAGACTTCGCCGCTCGCAGAGGCATTGCAAGATGCGCGGATCGCCGCCGTGCTGGTCGGGCCGGGACTGGGGCGCGACGGAGCGGCCAAGGCGCTGCTCGGCGATGCTGTGCGCCATGCGCATGCCTTGGTGCTGGATGCCGACGCCTTGATGCTGCTCGCGCCGAACATGCTTGCGCCCGGCGTGCCGATGCTCGCCACTCCGCATGACGGGGAGCTGGAAACGCTGTGCCGCACCTTCGGCGTGGTGGCCGAAGGACGTCAGGCCCGCGCGCTGGCGCTCGCCAAGGTCAGCGGAATGGTGGTGCTCGCCAAGGGGGCGGACACCTGTGTCGCCGCACCCGATGGCAGGCTCGCGCTTGCGCCGCCTGCGTCAAGCTGGCTCTCGGTTGCGGGCACGGGCGATGTGCTGGCAGGCATTGCCGCGAGCCGGATGGCGGGCGGCGCCGATCCCTTCACCGCCGCCTGCGAGGCCGTATGGCTCCACGGCGAGGCGGCGCGGCGGGCTGGCCCCGCCTTTACCACGACGCTGCTTGCCGAACGGGTAGCAGAGGCGCTAGCGGCCGCATTGTGACCCTTACAGACCCCATCATCCGCCTCGCCGCCAAGGGCGACGGCGTTACCGCATCCGGCCGCCATGTCTCGGGCGCTGTTCCCGGTGACAGCGTGGACGAGGGCGGCGCGGTTGTTTCCGGCCCGCACCACATCGCGCCCGCCTGCCGCCATTTCGGCACCTGCGGCGGCTGTCTGTTGCAGCACGCCGACGATAGCGTGCTGGCCGAATTCGTGCGCGACCGCGTGCTGTTCGCCGCGCGCGGGCAGGGGCTTGAGCCCGAGAGCCTGCTCGAAACCCACCTTTCGCCCCCCGCCACCCGCCGCCGGGCGGGCCTTCACGGGTTGCGGACGGCCAAGGGCGCAGTGCTCGGCTATCGCGAGGGCGGATCGCACCGCATTGTCGATCTCGCCGAATGTCCGGTGCTTCATCCCGCTATCACGGCGTTGATCGCCCCGCTGCGGCGCTTCGTTGGCGCGCATGGGCCAAAGGGCATGGTCGGGATCGATCTGACGCTTGCCGATCAGGGGGTGGAGGCGAACCTCGTCCACTTCCCGCTCGACGGGCTCGGCCCGACCGAGGCGGCGCTCGATCTCGCGCGTGACCAGGGGCTGGCGCGGCTGACCATCGATCAGGGCTATGGCCCCGAGACCCTGTGGGAGCCCGAGCCGGTGACGGTCACTCTCGCGGGCGTGCCGGTCGGCCTGCCGCCGGGCGCGTTCCTGCAAGCCACGCACGATGCCGAGGCGGTGATGGCTGCCGATGCCGCCGCTTGGCTCGAAGGCACTAAGGTTGTGGCGGATCTGTTCGCGGGCCTCGGTACCTTCGCCTTTGCGCTGCGGCAGGATCGCAAGGTGCTTGCGGTCGAGGCCGAGCGTGCCGCGCATCTCGCCTGCAAGATCGCTGGAGCAAGGGCGGGAGGAACCGTTCTGGCGCTCCACCGCGATCTGTTCCGCTCGCCGCTCCAGCCTGAGGAACTGAACCGCTTCGATGCCGTGCTGCTCGATCCGCCGCGCGCCGGTGCGCGTGCGCAGGTGGCCGAGATTGCGGGGAGCACGCTGTCCCGCGTGGTCTATGTCAGCTGTAACCCGTCAAGCTGGGCGCGCGATGCGGCGACGCTGGCGGCGGCGGGCTTCCGGCTGACCAAGCTACGCCCGGTCGGCCAGTTCCGCTGGTCGACGCATGTCGAGCTGGTAAGCCTGTTCGAGCGCTAGGCTCGCAAGGCGGCCAATAACTGCGCTTCCAGCCAGTCGCGGTGCTGCGGCTCGACATAGGCATGGCCTGCGCCCGGGCAGCGATGGAGGCGCGGATCGGACTTGTCCCATGCGGCTTCGAACACCTGCGCGGTGCGATCGGCAGCTGCGAGCAAGATTGCGACCCGCCCGCCGTAACCGGCGAGGCCCGCCTGCATCTCCTGCGCCAGCGTAGAGGGTGGCGGGGCAGGGCGCAGCGCGCCGATCAGCCCGCGCGCCAGCTTGCCCAAGTCCACGCCGCCGCGCAGCAAGCGCCCTACTTCGCGCGGATTGGCGAGTTTTTCGGCATAGCGCGCGCGGATCGCGGCCGGGGTGTCGCTTGCCGCTCCGCTATCGTCTTGCTCGATCGTCCACGGGTTCGACAGCACCAGCCCGTCGCAGCCCGCGCCGCCCGCCAGCATCAGCGCCGAAGCCGCATCGCAATTGCCAAAGACGACCACGCGGCTGATCTGCGGGGCCATGGCGCGGAACGCATCGAGCGCGGCGGCGATATCCTTGGCCGCATGGCGGAAGCCGCGGTTCTCGCCCTCGCTGTCGCCGATCCCGCGGCGGTCGAAGCGGAACACCGGATAGCCCGCGCGGGCGATGCGCGCGGCCATCTCGGCCTGCCCGCCAAAGGCGCCGCTGCGGATCTCGTTGCCGCCGCTGACGATGAGCAGCCCTGCGCGGCCCGGCGCGGTGTCGAGCGTGCCGGCGAGCGTCAGGCTGCCGCAGCCGAAGGTGAGCGACAGGCGGGTCATGCGGCGACGCCCCCGGTGATGATCGCGGCGAGAGCATCGGCCTGCGCGGCATCATCGTCCGGCTCGGCGCGCAGCCACAGGCCGGGGCCGCCGAGCGCTGACTGGGCGATTTCTGACTGGCCGGGGGCGAGGGCCGGTTCAGCGCTTTCCAGCGTGCGCAGCAGGTCTGCGCCGAGCGGCCAGCCGCCGAGTGCCAACCCTTCGCTGCGGCCACGCGCCATCAGGCTTTCGGAGCTCTCCTCGCGCCCCGCCTCGCGGGCGGCAATGGTCTGGGCGCGCAGCATCCCGCGCAGCAGCTTGGGGCCGCCAAGCGGGGCATAGTGCCAGCCGGGGAGGCTTGCGGGCGCGACCAGGGCACCGGCGCGGATCGCGAGCACGTGCGTTGCTCCGAGGACGCTGGCGGCGGCCGTGGCGGCGCTGCACCAGCCTTCGAGTGTCTGTTCTCCGAGCGACGCTAGGCTTTCGTTGCACCCCGGCAGATCGGGCAGGAAGCAGTCGATTCCGGCGCGATCAAGCCGGCGCATGACCTCGATCGTGAAGCGCCGCAGCTTGTTCGCTTCATCGAACCACGCGGGGCACACCAGCACCCGCACCGCCCGTCCGCGATCGAAGGCGACGAGCAATTCCTCGCTCGCCGGAGTGCCGTCAGCGGCGGGAATGTTCCACGTGGAAATCACGCGAAACGGGGTCAAGAGGAGGTCTGGAGGGGGTCTAGCTTGGCCCGCGCGAAGGCGAACAGCCCGCCATAGGTTTCAAGCATCTCGCCATCGACATCGTCATCCTCGATCACGATGCCGAGCCGGTCCTCCATTTCGGTAAGCAGGCCGGCGACCGCCATCGAATCCAGTTCGGGCAGGTGGCCGAACAACCCCGATTCCGCATCGAAGGCGGCAGCCTGTTCCGGCGCGAGGCCGAGAACATCGGCAATCAACCCCTTGAGTTCCTGATCGAGAGCCGCCTCGTCGAGACCGCCCTCCAAGCTCGGAATGCTGTTCATCGGATTGCCCAAAGTCCTTGCCAAAGCCGCCATCCGGGGCCGTGGCCGCGGGGCTTAGCCACGCGCGCGCGCAGGTGCAAGCGATTGCAAGGGGCCAGGCTTCAGGTCAGGCACTCAGGCGCCGCCACATCCACTTGGCGAGCGGCAACCAAGAGCGGGGGCGTGCCGGGTCGAGACAGTCGATCCGGTAGCGCACCCGCACCGCCTCCATCCAGTCGGCCTTGTAGCTCTGGTCGCCGGTGCCGAAGTCGACCAGCGCAACCTTGTCGCGGTCGATCACCTGTTCGAACAGCGCGGCGCTCAGCGTCGTTCCGGCGGAAAGATGCTTGTGGCTCTCAAGGTGGGCGAGTTTGTGGATGTAGGCAATCCCGCTTTCGACGGTCCAGCACTGCGCCGCCACGGCCAGCCCTTCGGCACGCGCGATGCCGAGCCGCAGGCGGCCCGCCGCGCCCTCGGCCTCGGCAAAGGCGCGGAGCATCGCGGGCTGATCCTCGGCCGGTTTCCAGCTCGCGGCGTAGATCGCCTCGTAATCGGCCCAGACGGCGGGATCGAAGCGTGTGAGCACTTCGGTTTCGACCTTCTTTGCCTTGCGCTTCAGCGTCGTCCGCAAGGGACCGGGGCGGCTGTCCCAGTATTCGGCGAAGCTGCGTCCGTTTACCGGCAGGATATGATTGGTGTCGCACGGCTCGACCACGACCTGCCAGCCCGCAGCACGGAAGGCACGTGCGAGCCGCTCTGCCGAGCCATCCTCACCCGGCACGGGTTCGAGCGTCACCCGCCACCCTCGGACACGCAACTGCCGCGCGATTTCCGCCAGAAGACGGTCGCCCGCCGCGCCGGGCGGTGCCAGTTCGCGCCAGGTGAAGCTGTACCAGTTGCGCAAGGGCGTGATCCGGCCATCGGCCTCGGTTAGTGCCAGCGCGGCGGTGCTGTCGGCTTCGCTCGCCACCGCGATCAGCGGGGTGAGACCTGTCTCGGCGAGTAGCGCGTACCACTCGGCGCGATCGAATGGCGCCGAGCCCTGCGCACCCTTGAGGGCTTGCAAGACGTTAACGCTATCGTGATACCGCGCTTCGATCACTTGAAAGACTGCTCCATTGATGCCGCAATTGCCCGATCCGACCCCTTATCCGCTTGACCATCTCGCCGAACGGGCGGTGGCGGCGGGGCATGGGGATCGCCCGGCGCTCGTGCTGCGCGAGGTCACGCTTAACCACAATCAGTTAAGACAGCGTGTCGCGCAATTGGCCGGGTGGCTGACGGCGATGGTGCCGGAGCCGGGCGCGCGGGTGGCGAGCTGGGCGGCGAAGGGGGAACTGACCTGCCTGATGCCGCTGGCGGCAGCGCGGGCAGGGCTGGTGCACGTGCCGGTCAACCCGCTGCTCAAGCGCGCGCAGGTGGCGCATATCCTTGGCGATAGCGGCGCGCGGCTGCTGATCGGCACGCCTTCGCGGCTCGCCTCGCTGGAGCCGGGCGATCTCCCTGAGGGCTGCGCGGCGCTGGGCGAAGGCGAGGCGCTGGCCGCCGCTGCCGAAGCCGCGCACGAACTCGGGCCTTCTGCGGCCGATCCGTCTGGTCTGGCGGCGATTCTCTACACCTCGGGTTCGACGGGGCGCCCCAAGGGGGTGATGCTGAGCCACGCCAACATGTGGCTCGGCGCGGTGAGCGTGGCGCATTATCTCGGGCTGGCTGAAGACGATGTGACCTTGGCCGTGCTGCCGCTGTCGTTCGATTACGGGCAGAACCAGCTTCTGAGCACGTGGTTTGCGGGCGGCTGCGTGGTGCCGCTTGATTTCCTCTTCCCCAAGGATGTGGCCAAGGCCTGCGCGAAGCACGCGGTGACAACCCTGGCCGCGGTGCCGCCGCTGTGGGTGCAATTGACCGAGATCGAATGGCCTGCCGAGGCCGCTGCGCCGCTGCGGCGGCTCACCAATAGCGGCGGGGCGCTGACGGTGGATCTGGTGCGGAGCTTGCGGTCGATGTTCCCGCAGGCGCGGCTGTTCCCGATGTACGGGCTGACGGAAGCGTTCCGCTCGACTTATCTCGATCCAGCGTTGGTTGATTTGCATCCGACTTCAATGGGTAAGGCGATACCCTTCGCAGAGATTCTCGTTATCAACGATGCCGACGAAATTGCCGCCGACGACGAAGAGGGCGAGCTCGTCCATTGCGGGCCGCTGGTCGCGCAGGGCTATTGGCAGGATGCGGAGCGGACGGCGGAGCGCTTCAAGCCCGCACCTGCCGCTTCGGCTTATGGCGGGATGGCGGTGTGGTCGGGCGACCGCGTGCGGCGCGCGGCTGACGGCCTGCTCTATTTCGCCGGACGGCGCGATGCGATGATCAAGAGCGCAGGCAACCGCATCAGCCCGCAGGAGATCGAGGAAGCCGCGCTGGCGACGGGGCTGGTGGCCGAAGCGGTGGCGCTCGGCGTGGCGGACGCGCGGCTCGGCCAGGCGGTGCATCTGGTGGTGCGCGGCGGAGATGACGAGGCCGCGCGCGCGGATTTACCTAAAAGGCTCCAGCGCGACTTGCCCAATTTCATGCAGCCGCAGATGATCCATTGGCGTATGGCGATGCCATTGAACCCCAATGGCAAGATCGACCGCACGGCCTTGCAGGCTGAATTGACGAAGGAATTTGGCGCATGAAGCCCGTCGGCCCGATCCCTGCCGGATACGAAAGCATCGGCGGCGAGCTTGCCATCGGCGGCAAGCGCGCAAGCGAGCTGGTGGCCGAAGCGGGGCGCACGCCGCTGTTCGTCTACTCGCGCGCACATCTCGATGCTCGCGTGGCGGCCTTGCGCGCCGCGCTGCCGAGCCGCGTGGGGATCAACTACGCGGTCAAGGCCAACCCGCACCTCGCGGTTATCGGGCACATGGCCCCATTGGTGGACGGGTTCGACATCGCCTCGTCGGGTGAGCTGGGCCTGTGTGTCGCGGTCGGGATCGATCCGGCGCGCATCAGCTTTGCCGGCCCCGGCAAGCGCGACGACGAGCTGGAGGCCGCGATTGTGGCCGGGGTGACGCTCAATTGCGAATCTGCGGGCGAGGCGAACCGTGCGCTCGCCATCGGGCAGCGACTGGGCAAGCCGCCGCGCATCGCGATCCGGGTCAATCCCAGCTTCGAGCTCAAGGGTTCGGGCATGAAGATGGGCGGCGGGGCCAAGCCCTTCGGGGTTGATGCCGACAAGGTCCCCGATCTGGCGCGCCACGTGATCGCCGAAGGGGCCGAATGGCGCGGCCTCCACATCTTCACCGGCAGTCAGACGCTGAGCGCGGATGCGATCATCGAAGCGCAGGGCAACGTGCTGGAACTCGCCGCGAATCTGGCAAGTGATATCGGCCACGGCCTGCCCAAGCTCAATATGGG
Organism: Porphyrobacter sp. LM 6; assembly: GCF_001720465.1. Taxonomy (NCBI): domain Bacteria; kingdom Pseudomonadati; phylum Pseudomonadota; class Alphaproteobacteria; order Sphingomonadales; family Erythrobacteraceae; genus Porphyrobacter; species Porphyrobacter sp. LM 6. The sequence goes on along the minus strand of NZ_CP017113.1, from coordinate 2,125,313 downwards.
CGGGGGGCTGGGCATCCCCTATTTCCCCGGTGACACGCCGGTCGACCTGCCGCGCGTTGGTGCCGCGCTGGCCGAGCGGGTGGCAAACCTTCCGCCGGTGCTCGCGGACACGGAGCTGTGCCTCGAGCTCGGCCGCTATCTGGTGGGCGAGGCGGGGGTCTACCTGACCCGCATTATCGACCGCAAGGAAAGCCACGGGGTCATCTACCTCGTCACCGATGGGGGCCTGCATCACCAGCTCGCCGCCTCGGGTAATTTCGGAACCGTGGTGCGACGCAATTATCCTTCAGCAATTGCAACGCGTTATGATTCAGAACCGACAGAGGAAGTGAACATCGTCGGCTGTCTGTGCACCCCGCTTGACCGGCTCGCCGACAATGCCGCGATGCCCCATGCCGAGGTTGGCGATCTGGTCGCGGTCTTCTGCGCCGGGGCCTACGGGGCGAGCGCCAGTCCGGCGGCGTTCCTCGGCCATGGTCCGGCGGCCGAAATCCTGGTCTGATCCGCGCCCGGTAAGCTGCCCGCGTTAACCCCCGGCAGCGCGGTGTCCCGATCCGGGATAGGGCCGCATTCGCCGCTGTATAACTAACAATATCTTCACCAATTCCGGCGACAAGAAGCCCCATCACCCGGGGGTCGTATGTCGCAGGTCGCTCCTGCATGGCGCATCGTCCCCGGCTTAATGGCCAAGGATCCTGATCAATGCCCATCCATGCGCGTTTCCATCGGCTCGCCGTTATCGGCCTCAGCGCGGGGCTGCTTGCGGCCTGCGCGTCGAGCGGCCCGGAATTGCCGCCCGCGAGCGTCGGCGCCGCGCCGATCGCGCCGAGCGAGGAATACACCATCGGCCCGCTCGACGAGATCACCATCCACGTCTGGCGCAATCCCGAACTCAGCGCCGACAAGGTCCGCGTGCGCCCCGATGGTCGCCTGACCATTCCGCTGGTGCAGGATATCCCCGCGGTCGGCAAAACGGCGACCCAGCTGCAGGAATACATCGCCGGGGAACTGGCGAAGTATATCGAGCAGCCGATCGTTTCGGTGATCGTCAACACGCCCGAAGGCAATTTCACCCAGCAGGTGCGGATCATCGGCGCGACGGGGCAACCCGCCTCGCTGCCGTTCCGCGCCAACATGACCGTGCTCGATGCGATGATCGCGGTGGGCGGGCTCAATGAATTTGCCGCCGGCAACCGCGCCAAGCTGATCCGGCTCGACCGCAAGACCGGCAAGCAGGTGGAATACCGCCTGCGCCTGTCCGATCTGATCCGCCGCGGCGATGCCAGCGCCAATGTCATGCTGATGCCGGGGGATACGATCATCATCCCGGAAAGCCGGTTCTGACGGGGCGCGATCAGGCATGACCGAAATCTTCGAGGAACTGCGCGCAGCGCTGTGGTCGGTCTGGCACCGCCGCTGGCTGGCGATTGCCACTGCCTGGGGCGTGTGTCTGCTGGGCTGGCTGGTGATCGCGCTGGTTCCCAATGCCTACGAATCCAAGGCGCGGGTCTATGTCGATGTGCAGGACGTGCTGTCGCGCCAGCTCGGCATTGCCGGAGACGGCAAGGAAGAGATCATGCGCGTGCGCCAGACCCTGTCGAGCGCCAAGAACCTCGAAAAGGTGATCCGCGCGACCCGCCTCGGCGAGGGGCTTGAAGGTCGCGGGGCCTATGACGCCGCGATTGCCGAGCTCGAAAAGAAGGTGAAGGTGACGAGCGAGCAGGACAACCTGTTCGAGATTACCGCCGAAGTCGGTCGTCGCAATTTCAGCGATGCCGAAAACGCCGTGCTGGCGCGTGATGTGGTGCAGAAGCTGCTCGACATCCTGCGCGAGGAGCACATCGTGGGCAACCGCGCCGGGATCAGCTCGGCGATCGGCGATCTCGATCGTCAGCTTGAAGAGCGCAAGCGCGAGCTGGAACAGGCCGAACAGCGCCGCCTGACCTTCGAGGCGCAATATCCCGATCTGGTCGGCGGCTCGGAGAGCCTTTCGAGCAAGGTGCAGCAGGCGCGCGCCGATCTGCGCAATGTCGATGCCGATCTGGCCGCAGCCGAAAGCGCGTTGGCGGCGATTTCAGGCCAGCTGTCGAGCACGCCGCGCACGCTTGCCGGCGGCAAGGATGCTGTCGGCCCGCGCGCCGCGCTGATGCAGGCGCAGACCCAGCTTGCCGAACTGCGTGCGCGCGGTCTTACTGACAATCACCCCGATGTCATATCCACCGCGCGGCAGGTGCAACTGCTTACCAAGCAGGCGGCCACCGCAGGCGAGGATGCGGGGGGCACGCCCAATCCCGCCTGGGCCTCGCTGGTGGCGATCAAGAGCGAGCGGCAGGCGACGGTCGAGGCGCTTCAGGCCCGCCGCGCCGCGCTCCAGAGCAATTTCGCCGCGCTGATGGCGAGCCAGGCAAGCGAGCCGACTGTGGCCGCTGAAGCCAATCGCATCAGCCGCGATTACGACGTGCTGCGCCAGAACTACGAAAAGCTGCTCCAGGACCGCGAAGCGCTGCGGACCCGCGGCGAGGTTGAGGACAAGGCCAGCCAGTTCCGCTTCGACATTATCCAGCAACCCACCGTGCCGCAGAAGCCCGCCGCTCCCAACCGGCCGCTGCTGCTGTTCGGGGTGCTGGTGGTAGGCCTCGGCGCTGGCGTTGCGAGCGCGCTTGGCATGGCCCAGCTGCGCGGCGGCTTTGCCACCCAGCAGCGGCTCGAACGTGCGTTCGATCTGCCGGTGATCGGTTCGATTTCGCTGACCATGTCGGATGCCGCGCGCGCCAACGAGCAGCGTCGTCTCAAGCAATTCGCCGGGGCCTGCGCCGCGCTCGCGGCCATGTTCGTGATCCTGCTCGCGATCGAGCTGGTCGCGATCAGCACGGTGGCGTGAGGACAAGGGTGAAGCGATGACCGACCAGAGCAAGATCGATCGCAAGGGCGCCCGTCCGGCTTCGCTGTTCGAGCGCGCCGAGATGACCTTCGGGCTTGGCCCCGCGCGCACGCCGAGCGTGCCTCCGGTTGCCGAACCGCGCCGCCGTCCGGCTGCGCCTGCCGAAACCCCTGCGCCTGTCGAGGCTGCGGTTCCGGCTCCGGTTCCGGCTCCGGTCGCCGCACCTGCACCTGCACCTGCTCCAGCGGCGCCGGTTGAACCGCCCAAGCCTGTGCCCGTCGCTGTGGCCTTCAGCGGTCCTAAGGTGAGCATCGACCGCGATCTCATGCGGGCCAACGGGCTGATCGTGCCCGAAGACCCGGTGACCGGCCAGCTTGAAGAGTTCCGTATCGTCAAGCGCGAATTGCTCGCCGAAGCGCGCGCGGTCGATAGTGCGCTGGCGCGCCGCATTCTCGTGTGCTCGCCGCATCCCGGCGAAGGCAAGACCTTCTGCGCCACCAATCTCGCCATCGCGCTCGCTGTCGAACGGCGGCTCGAAGTGCTGCTGGTGGATGCCGATGTGGTCAAGCCCGCAGCGGCCGAGCGGCTGGGCATCACCGCGACCGCCGGGCTGATGGATACGCTCGCCGATCCGGCGATTGCGCCCGAATCGCTGGTGATCGCGACCGACATCCCCGGCCTGTTCGTGCTGCCCGCCGGCACGCCGAGCGTGCGCGATTCCGAATATCTCGCCAGCACTCGCACTCGCGAGGTGCTCGACCGGCTGACCGAAGGCGCGCCTGACCGGATCGTGATCTTCGATACGCCGCCTGCGCTCGCTGCGTCGGCGGCGGCGGAGCTGGCGGCCCATGTCGGGCAGGCCGTGCTGGTGGTGCGCGCCGACGAGACCAGTCGCGCGGCGCTCGACGATGCGCGCCAGCTGCTCTCGGCCTGCGCGGATATCAAGCTGCTGCTCAACGCCGCGCGTTACAGCCCTTCGGGGCGGCATTTCGGCACCTATGGAGCGGGATGGGGATGATCCGCAGGTTCGCCTCCTTCCTGCTGGCCGCGCTGGCGCTGCTGATGGGCGGCGCGCCTGCGGTTGCGCAACAGCAACCCGGCCCGTCGCAACAGGGTAGCGGGCCTGCCCCCGCGCAAGCCGAACGCCGCGGACCGTCGGTACAGCCTTACATCGAGGTCGGGCAGGTGCTTTCGGCCGAGCTGTCGCCCGGCGATGACGTGCTGACCTTCAGCCAGGTCGCGGTCGGGGTCGATATCAATGTTCAGGGGCGCAACAGCGGCGCGGCGGTCTCGCTGCGTTACGAGCGCAATATCGGCTATGACGACAACAGCGTCGACACCGATACCGTGAGCGGGATTGCGCGCGGCACGCTGGCGGTGGTTCCCAATGCGCTGAGCCTTGAGGCTGGGGCGCTCGCTTCGCGCACACGCGCCGATGGCGGCGGGGGCAGCACCCTGAACCCGCTGGTGCAACAGGATGCCGAAGCACGCTTCTACAGCTTCTACGCCGGGCCCAGCCTTGCGACGCGGGTTGGCGTGGTCGATCTGACCGGTGTTGCCCGGGTCGGCTATAACCGCTTTGAGAATGATGCCGTGCTGGTCAGCCCGCAGGGGCAACCGGTCGACGCTTTCGATGACAGCGTGACCTATACCGGCCAGCTGCGCGCAGGTGTGCGTCCGGATGATCTCCTCCCGGTCGGCATTGCGGTGACAGCGGGCGGCTTTCAGGAGGATATCGGCAACCTCGACCAGCGCGTGCGCGACCTTTACGTGCGCGGCGATGTGACCGTGCCGCTGACCCGCTCCGTCGCGTTGGTGGCAGGCGCGGGTTACGAGGATGTCGAGATTTCCAGCCGCGATGCGGTGCGCGATGCCAATGGCGTGCCGGTGATCGGCCCAGACGGCCGGTTCGTGACCGACAGCGCTGCCCCGCGCCGGATCGCCTTCGATGTCGACGGCCTGCTCTGGGATGTCGGCGTGATGTGGCGTCCGAGCTCGCGCACCAATCTGACCGCTGCTGTCGGTCGCCGTTATGATTCAACGACCTATTACGGCACCTTCACATATGTTCCGAGCCGGCGCAGCGCCTTTGCCCTGTCGGTCTATGACGGGGTGAGCGGCTTTGGCGGGGTGATCAACAACGCGCTCGCCGGGCTATCGAGCGATTTCACTGCGATCCGCAATCCGGTGACGGGCGATTTCGGCGGGCTGCTCAGCGATACCGAGGGGCAGGCCGTGGTCGGCGCGCTTGGTTCGGTGCGCTCGGCTGCGTTCCGCGGGCGCGGCGTGCGCGCTTCCTACCAGCGCCAGATCGGCCGCACCACTGCGGCGCTGGGCGCAGGCTATGACCGGCGCACCTTCATCGCGGCAGCGGGCACCGTGCTCGCCCCGTTCGATGGGCTGACCGATGAAAGCTACTACGTCATCGGCGGGCTGACCCGCCAGGTCAGCGCCGATGCCAGCCTTGCCACCAACGCCTACGTCAACTGGTTCGATGCGCCGGGCAATGGCAGCGACACCACCGCAATGGGGGCCTCGCTCGCCTATAACCGCGCAATCACCGAGCGCCTTACCGGCCGCGCCGCAATCGCGGTCGACTATTTCGACAGCGAATTCACCGCGCAGGACTTCGCCTTCGCCACCGCCCTTGTCGGCCTGCGATACAATTTCTGAGAGGGATGACAGCCTCATGTACGAGCAACACTATGGATTCGCCGGACGGCCGTTTCAGCTGACCCCTGATCCGCAGTTCTATTTCGAAAGCACCAGCCATCGGAAAGCGATGAGCTATCTCGGCTATGGCATGAGCCAGGGCGAAGGCTTCATCGTCATCACCGGCGAGGTTGGCGCGGGCAAGTCGACGCTGGTCGCGCACCTGATGGAGCGGATCGATCCGGCAGCGCTGAGCGTTGCGCAGATCGTCACCAGCGCGCTGGATGGCGAGGAGATCGTCCATGTCGTCGCGCAGGCTTTCGGGCTGGCGGTCGAAGGGCACGACAAGGCCACCGCGCTCGGCCAGATCGAACGCTTCCTGCAGGATGAAGCCCGCGCCGGCCGCCGCTGCCTGCTCGTGGTGGACGAATGCCAGAACCTCGATCTGACCGCGCTCGAAGAGTTGCGGATGCTGTCGAACTTCCAGCTCGGCTCGCACCCGCTGCTCCAGAGCCTGCTGCTCGGCCAGCCCGAATTCCGTCGCATGCTCGCGCATCATCCGGGGCTTGAACAGCTGCGCCAGCGCATCATCGCCTCGCACCATCTCGAAGCGCTCGATGCCGGAGAGATCGAGTTCTACGTCAAGCACCGCCTCGGTCAGGTTGGCTGGAACGGCTATCCGGCGTTTGAAACCGGGCTGATGGGCGCTCTCTACCGTCACACCGACGGCATCCCCCGCCGCGTCAACCAGGTGATGAACCGCCTGCTGCTTCTCGGCGCGATCGAGGACAGCGGCGAGCTGACGCTTGGCATGCTCGATGACGTGATGATCGAAATGGCCGCGGACCAGAGCCGCGGCGCTGCCGAAGAGCCCGAAGCTGCCCCCGCGCCGGCGGTGGACAGCGCGCCTGTGGCGGCGGCTCCCTCTGTCAGCCCGATCCCTGCTGCCGAATTCGCGCAGCTGCTGGCCGAACGCGATGCCCGCACCGCCGAACTCGAAGCGGCGATCAGCGAATTGCAGGCCGCGGGCACCGGGCAGAGCGGTCAGGATGGCGCGAAGCTCTCTCCTGCCGAGGCGGAAGCTGCCGAAGCGCGCCTCTCGGCCGCGATGGCGCGCATCGAAGCGCGTCTGGAAGAGCAGGAGCGGTCGTTCCGCCACGTGCTCACCATGCTGATCGAGTGGCTTGAGGAAGATCCGTCGCGCGAGGCGGCGTGAGCCATGAACGCGCCCTCTCATTCCTTGTCCGCCCTTGCAGGGGCCAGGATCGTCAATGGCCTGTCGGTCGATGTCGAGGACTGGTTCCAGGTCGGCGCGTTCGAGGATGTGATCGCGCGCGATGAATGGGACAGCATCAGCACGCGGGTGGCGGACAACGTCTACCGCGTGATCGATCTGCTGGCCGAGGCTGATGTGCGCGGCACCTTCTTCACGCTGGGCTGGGTTGCCAAGCGCCATCCCAACATGATCCGCCGCATTGCCGATGCCGGGCACGAGGTTGCCAGCCACGGCTATGATCACGCACGGGTGTTCACCTTCGATCGCAAGGCGTTCGCCGAGGATATCCGCAAGGCGCGCCAGACCATCGAGGATTGCGCCGGGGTCAAGGTCAGCGGCTACCGCGCGCCGAGCTTCTCGATCGATCACCGCACGCCGTGGGCTTTCGCCGAGCTGGCCGAGCAGGACTATGCCTATTCCTCCAGCGTCGCGCCGGTGGTGCATGACCATTATGGCTGGCCCGAAGCCCCGCGCTTTGCGTTCCGCCCGCTCGCCGGTTCGTCGCTGATCGAACTGCCGGTGACCACCGCGATGCTTGGCGGGCGGCGCGTGGCGGCGGGCGGGGGCGGGTTCTTCCGCGTGCTGCCCTATGCCTTTTCGCGCTGGGCGATCCGGCAGGTGAACCGCGTCGAGGGGCGTCCGGCGGTGTTCTATTTCCACCCGTGGGAGGTCGATCCCGATCAGCCGCGCGTTCCCAACGCCTCGATGCGCTCGCGCCTGCGCCACTACACCGGCCTTGCGCGCATGGCGGGCAAGCTCAGCGATCTGGTGCACGAATTCCGCTGGGGACGGATGGACGAGGTCGCAGCAGCCGAGCAGGCGCGCGCCGATGCCATGCCTGTTCCGGCGGTGCTGACAGGCATTGCGGCATGAACGCGCCGGTCAAGGCCGGCGAAAGCGTGCGGATCGTCGATTTTGGCGATGCCGAGGACCTGCGCCGGATCGAAGGCTTTGTCGTCGAAATGCGCGCGAGCCTGTTTCATCGCCCGGCCTGGCTTCGCGCGGTCGAGGCGGGGACGGGGCAGCGCGCTGCGGGCCTTGTGACCGAACGGCTCGGCGTCATCACCGGTTGGCTGCCGCTCACCGAGGTGCGATCGCCGCTGTTCGGGAAGGCGCTGGTTTCGAGCGGCTTTGCGGTCGGCGGCGGCATTTGCGCTGCGAGCGAGGCGGCGGCGGATGCGCTGGCGGGGGCGGCGCAGGATGCCGTGCGCGCGGGCGGCTTTGGCGAAATCGAACTGCGCGGCGGGCCGGTTCCGGCGGGGTGGGACTGCTGGTCGGACAAGCATTGCGGGTTCGAGCGCGAACTTGCTGGCGATGATGAAACGCAGCTTCTGGCCATCCCGCGCAAGGCCCGCGCCGAGGTGCGGAAAGGACTGGGCTTCGGCCACCGCATCACCATCGGGCGCGGGCGCGATGATCTCGCCGCGCACTACGCCTGCTACAGCGCGAGCGTTCGCAATCTCGGCACGCCGGTGTTCCCCAAGCGCCTGTTCGGCGCGATGATCGATGCCTTTCCGGATAGCGATATCCTCACCGTCTGGCAGGGCGACACGCCGCTCGCCAGCGTGCTCAGCTTCTATCACGATGGCGCGGTGCTGCCTTATTGGGGTGGTGGCACCTTCGCCGCGCGCGCGGCTCGCGCCAATGAGGTGATGTATTATGAGCTGATGCTCCATGCCCGGCGCAAGGGCATGACCCGTTTCGATTTCGGGCGCTCCAAGACGGGGAGCGGGCCGTACAGCTTCAAGAAGAACTGGGGCTTCGATCCTGTGCCGCTGACCTATGGCGCATGGACGGATGGTGTTGCGGCGAAGCGCAACATCGATCCGACCGATGCGGGTTACAGCCGCAAGATCGAGCTCTGGAAGCGACTCCCGCTGCCCGTCGCCAATCTGGTGGGGCCGTGGATTGCGCGCGGGTTGGCCTGATGGGCGAGATCCTGTTCCTCGCGCACCGCGTGCCGTTCCCGCCCGATCGCGGCGACCGGATTCGTTCGCACCATCTGCTCAAGGCGCTGGCGCGGCTCGCTCCCGTGCACGTCGGTTGCTTCGGCGAGGGCGACAAGGAGGCCGAAACCGCGCTTGCTGGCGTTGCCGCCTCGCATTGTGTCGCGGCGCGCTCCAAGCCGCTGGCGTTGGCCGGGATCGAGGCCGTGCTGGCGGGCAAGCCGGTCAGCCTTACCGCCTTTCACTCGGCCAAGCTGGCGGACTGGGTGCGGCGCACCATCGCAAGCCGTCCGATCAGCGCGATCGTCGTCTTCTCCGGGCAGATGGGCCAATATGTGCCCGAGGGTTTTGCCGGCCGCGTGGTGATCGACCTGTGCGATGTCGATAGCGCCAAATTTGCCAGCTACGCAGAGGCAGGCGAGCGGGTGTGGCTCAACGCCCGCGAGGCGCGGCTGCTGGGGGCGGAGGAAGAACGGCTCGGTGCACGCGCCGATGCGACGATCCTGATCTCCGAGGCCGAGGCCGCGCTCTATCGCAGCCGCCTTGTCACGCCCGACAAGGTCAATGTCGAGGTCATCGGCAACGGCATTGATGTGGCCTTCTTCGACCCCGCCATCACCGCGCCGCATCCGGCCATCGAGCAGCAACCGGGGCCGCATTTCGTCTTCACCGGCCAGATGGATTACCGGCCCAACGAACAGGCTGCGCTGTGGGTGATCGAGGCCTTGCTGCCCAAGCTGCGTGCGCATCTGCCGCAGGCGATGTTCCATGTTGTCGGGCGCAACCCGACCCGCGCGCTCATGGCGCATCACGGCACGCCCGGGGTTCACGTCTGGGGCGAAGTGCCCGATGTGCGCCCGTTCATCGCGGCGGCCGACGCGGTGCTCGCCCCGCTGCTGATCGCGCGCGGAGTGCAGAACAAGGTGCTCGAGGCGATGGCGATGGCGCGGCCCGTGGTGCTCACCCCCGAAGCGGCAACCGGCATCGCCGCCGAGGATGGCGCGCATTGGCTGGTGTGCCCGCCCGATCCGCAAGCCATGGCGGCGCGGATCGCGGCGCTGCTCGCCGATCCCGCTGCGGCTGCCGGACTTGGCGCGGCAGCGCGGCGCTTCGTGCTCGCGCATCATGGCTGGGACGCGATGCTGGCACCGCTGGCTGGCCTTGTGGGGCAGCCGGGCGAGGGGATTCGCGATGCCGCCTGAGCAGAGCACGCTCCCCGCTCCGGCGATGGCCGCAGGCAGCGTTCCCGCTGACTGGCGCGCGCCGCTTGTCGCGCTGGTGGTCGTCAGCTTCGCGCTGATGCTCGCGACCGTATCGAGCTGGGGCGAGATGTTCCACCAGTGGTGGGCGATCGACACCTATAACCACCTGCTGCTGGTGCCGTTCATCATGGGCTGGCTGGTCTGGCTCAAGGCCGGCGAGCTGACGCGCATCGCGCCGAAGCCGTTCTGGCCGGGTCTTGTGCTGGTGGTCGCGGCGCTGTGCCTGTGGCTTGCGGGGCGGGCGAGCGGGATCAACCTTCTTGCCCATGCAGGCGCGGTGGTGGCGTTGCAGGCGGCGGTGCTGAGCGTGCTCGGGTTGCGCGCCGCACTGCTGCTCGCCCTTCCGCTGGCGATGGGCGCGTTCCTTGTCCCGTTCGGCGACGAGATCATCCCGCCGCTGCAATTCGTCACCGCCGAGATCGCGGTGACGCTGGTGCGCTGGAGCGGGGTGCCGGCGCAGATCGAAGGCCTGCATATCGATACACCCGCAGGTCTGTTCATCGTTGCCGAGGCCTGTTCAGGGGTGAAGTTCCTGGTCGCGATGGCGACGCTCGGGGTGCTGGTCGCCTTTACCCGCTTTGCCAGCTGGCGACGGCGCGCGCTGTTCATGGCGGCCTGCGTGATCGTGCCGATCCTCGCCAATGGCGTGCGCGCCTTTGCGACGATTTATGTCGCGCAATCCATCGGCGCCGAGGCAGCAACCGGTTTCGATCATATCATCTATGGCTGGGTGTTCTTTGCCATCGTGCTCGCGCTGGTGCTCGCCGGGGCGTGGCGCTGGTTCGAGCGCGAACCCGAGCAGCATGGCTGGGATGCCGCGAGCCTTGCCAAGTGGGACTGGCTCTCGCGTGCCGAGACCCATGCGCTTGCGCCGGCCAGTGCCGTGCTTGCGACCTGTTCGCTGGCCGCGATTGCCGCGCTCGCGGCGATGCTTTAGGTCCGATCCCGATGTGCGGGATTGCCGGGATCGTTCATGCCGAAACCTCCAAGCCGGTCGATCCGGCGCGGGTCGAGCGGATGTGCGAGGCGCTCGCGCACCGCGGGCCTGACGGAGCGGGGGTGTGGACCGATCACGGCATCGGCCTTGGCCACCGACGCCTTTCGATCATCGACCTTGCCGGCTCGCCCCAACCGATGCATTCCGCCGATGGCCGCGCGGTGATCGTCTTCAACGGCGAAATCTACAATTTCCGCGAATTGCGGCGCGAGCTGGAACAGGCCGGTTTTACCTTCCGCACCAGCGGCGACACCGAGGTGATCCTTGCCGCGTGGCAGCGTTGGGGCGTCGATTGCCTCAAGCGGCTTGACGGGATGTTCGCCTTCGCGCTGTTCGATCTGGACAAGCGCCAGCTGTTCCTCGCGCGGGACCGCTTCGGGGTGAAGCCGCTGTTCCTTGCCCACCTGTCCGATGGCAGCATCGCCTTTGCTTCGGAACTGAAGGGTCTGCTTGCCCACCCGCTCCTGCGCCGTCGGGTGAACGCGCATGCGATCGAGGCCTATATGGCCTGGGGCTATGTGCCGGATACGCATTCGATCCTGTCGGGGGTGGCGAAGCTCCCCGCAGGCCATTTCTGGCTGATCGAGCAGGGGCGCACGCCGGGCCGTCCGCAGCGCTGGTGGGATATCGATTTCAGCCAGCGCGAGCGTGGCAGCGAGGCCGATCTCTCCGCCCAGCTCGTCCATCTGCTGCGCGATGCCGTGCGATCGCGCATGGTGGCCGATGTCCCGCTAGGCGCCTTCCTGTCGGGCGGGGTGGATTCCTCGGGCGTCGTCGCGCTGATGGCAGAGGCAAGCGCGCAGCCGGTGCGAACCTGCTCGATCGGGTTCGACGTCGCCGCCTATGACGAGACGAGTTACGCGCGGCAGGTCGCAGCGCGGTTCGGTGCGGATCATCAGGAGCGGATCGTCGCCACCGATGATTTTGCCGCCATCGACCAGATCGCCGCGATGTTCGACGAGCCTTTCGCCGATGCCTCGGCACTGCCAACATGGCGGGTATGCCAATTGGCGCGTGAACGGGTCACGGTGGCGTTGTCGGGTGACGGGGCCGACGAGGCTTTTGCCGGATATCGCCGCCAGGTGTTTCACCACCATGAGGAGCGTGCCCGTGCGGTGTTGCCAGCGGGTTTGCGCGCGCCCTTGTTCGGCGCGCTTGGCCGCGCTTGGCCCAAGGCCGATTGGGCGCCGCGCCCCTTGCGGGCCAAGGCGACCTTGCTCGCGCTCGCGGAGAGCGGAGAGGAAGGCTACGCGCGCGGGCTTTCGGTGACGCTGCCCGAGGCTCGGCGCGCGCTCTATTCGGACAGCTTCGCCGCCAGTCTCGATGGCTTCCGTGCCGAGGACGAGCTGATCGCGATGATGTGCGCAGCCCCCGGCCGTTCAGGTCTCGACCGCGCGCAATATGCCGATCTTGCCTTCTGGTTGCCGGGCGACATCCTCACCAAGGTCGACCGCACGAGCATGGCGGTGAGCCTCGAGGCGCGCGAGCCGCTGCTCGATCATCGACTGGTGGAATTCGCGGCGCGTTTGCCGGAGCGGATGCGGGTGCGGGGTTCGTCGGGCAAATACCTGCTCAAGAAGAGCCTCGAGCGCTACCTGCCGAATGACGTGCTCTACCGGCCCAAGCAGGGCTTCGTTACCCCGATTGCCGAATGGCTGCGCGGCCCGCTGGCCGGTGCGGCGCGCGGGATCGCGTCGGGCTGTCTGGCGCAGACCGGGTTCTTCGATCCCAAGTCTATCGCAGCGCTCGCCGAAGCGCATATCGCTGGCCGCGCCGACCATTCGCGCACCCTGTGGCAGCTGTTGATGCTGGAGAAGTCGCTGACCCGCCTAGGTGTGAGCGCCTAGTCTTCGGTGCCGTGGCCCAAGGCCATGTAATCGGCGCTCTGCATCTCGTTCAAACGGCTAACTGTGCGCTCGAATTCGAAGGCGCCGTCACCTGATTGATAGAGCTGTTCGGGCAGCGCGGCGGCGGTGACGAAAAGCTTCACCCGGTATTCGTAAAGCGCGTCGATCAGCTTGGTGAAGCGGATCGCTTCGTTGCGGTTTTCCGGCCCCATCAGCGGGATGCCGACGAGGATCACGGTGTGGAACGCGCGGGCAATGGCAAGGTAATCCGCCGCGCCGCGGTTCTCGACACACAGCTTCTTGAAGCTGAATACGCCCACGCCCTTGAGGCTCTTGGGCACGTGGAGCGTGCGCCCACCGCCCAAATCGAGTTCGCCCGAGGGCACATTGGCGGCATCTTCGGGGGCGAAGTCAGTGAGGCGGAAAAAGGCCTCGCGCACCTGCGCCGTCGCCGCATCGCCCAGCGGCGAATGCCACATCGCCAGCCCGCCGATCCGGTCGAGCCGGTAATCGGTTGCGCCGTTGAGGCTCAGCACATCCATCCGGCGTTCGACCAGATCGATGAAGGGCAGGAACAGCGAGCGGTTGAGCCCGTCTTTGTAGAGATCGCGTGGGGGGCGGTTGGAGGTGGTGACGATCACCGTGCCGCTCTCGATCAGCGTCTTGAAGAAGCGCCCCATGATCGCGGCATCGGCGGTGTTGGTCACCACCATCTCGTCGAATGCGAGGCAGCGCACTTCGCCCGCCATTTCGAGCGCCACGGCGGTGAGCGGGTCCTTGCGCTCGGCCTTGCGCGCGGCCGCGATGCGGCGGTCGACTTCGAGCATGAAGGCATGGAAGTGGACCCGGCGTTTCTTTTCGATCCCGAGCGTTTCGACGAACAGGTCCATCAGCATCGATTTGCCGCGCCCGACCCCGCCCCAGAGGTAGACGCCGCGCGGGTCGGGCGTGGTCGGGGGTGAACCGAGGATATAGGCATACCAGCGCTTTGGCGGCGGGGGTGCTTCGAGTTCGTCCTGCAACCGCGCGAGCCGTTCCGCTGCGGCGCGCTGATCGGGATCGGCACGCAGCTGGCCGCTGGCGATCAGTGCATCATAGCGGACGAGCAGGCCGGGCATGGCGTCAGGCTGGGGCGCGTGGCAGCATCTTGCGTACGATGCCCGAGAAGCTGGCGACAGTGTCCTCGTCCTGCACCACCATCCCGCGCACAAACACGAGCTTGCCGGTCTCGCGCACGATCTCGGTCACCGCATCGAGCGGGCGCTTGGGATCGCCGCCACCCACGAACTGCGTCGAGAGTTCCAACGTGACCGAAGGCCCGGCATTGCCGGTGCCGATGCGATGCATGGTGACAAACAGCGAGATGTCGATCAGCGCCAGCGTCACCGCGCCGTGGATCACGCCTTGCAGGTTCTCGTGCTTGCGCTCGGGGAACATCCTGAGGCGCGCTTTCCCGTCGGGATCGACGCGGGTGATGAGCTTGCCCATCACCGCGCCGTTGAACAGCGTGGGATCCTTGAGGTTCCAGTGATGCCAGCCGGGATTTTCCGGGTCCGGCCCGTGTTCGAATACGTCGTCCTTGAAGCTCACCGGATCAGATGGCCCGCTCGGCCATCATCTTCTTGGTCTCCGCGATGGCCTTGGCCGGGCTGAGGCCCTTGGGGCACACATTCGCGCAGTTCATGATGGTGTGGCAGCGGTAGAGCCGGAACGGATCTTCCAGATCGTCCAGACGCTCACCGGTCATCTCGTCGCGGCTGTCGGCGAGCCAGCGATAGGCCTGGAGCAGGATCGCAGGGCCGAGGAACTTGTCCGAGTTCCACCAGTAGGACGGGCACGAGGTCGAGCAGCAGGCGCACAGGATGCACTCGTAGAGGCCATCGAGCTTCTCGCGCTGTTCGGGCGATTGCAGCCGCTCCTTGCCGCTCGGGGTCGGCGAAACGGTCTGCAGCCACGGGCGGATGCTTGCGTATTGCGCGTAGAAGTGCGTGAAATCGGGCACCAAGTCCTTGATCACGTCCATGTGCGGCAGCGGGGTGATGCGGATCTCGCCCTTCAGATCCTCGATTGCGGTGGTGCAGGCGAGGCCGTTCTTGCCGTTCATGTTCATCGAGCACGAACCGCAGATGCCTTCGCGGCACGAACGGCGGAAGGTCAGGGTCGGGTCGATCTCGTTCTTGATCTTGAACAGCGCGTCGAGAACCATCGGGCCGCATTCGTCGAGATTTATCTCGAACTTGTCGTAGCGCGGGTTCTGGCCGCTGTCGGGATCGTAGCGGTAGATCTTGAACGACTTCACACGTCCCTTGCCATTGTCGCCCTCGGCCTTGTGGACCTTGCCGGCGCTGTTGATCTTGGAATTCTTGGGGAGAGTGAAGGTCGCCATTACGTGATCCCGGTTTCGAATTGCACCCTATCTAGCGGCATCGCGCGTGCGCGCAAGCGGGCGCTGTTGCGCGGTTTTGCACAGAGGTTGAATGCGCCTCACGTGCCGGAACCAAGCGGGTTGCGGTGCGCTTTGAGCAGCAATGGAACAGGCAGAACAAGTATCGGAAATGCCAGTGCGCTGGCCTCGCCGCGCGGCGGTGTTCGGCGCCAGCGGCGGGATCGGCGCGGCGCTGTGCACGGCGTTGCTCGCGGGCGGGACAGAGGTGGTCCACGCCGGTTCACGTCGGGTTGAGGGACCTGACATGGCAGGACTTGTGCCTTTCGCCTTCGATCTTACCGATGAAGAGAGCATTGCCAGTGCGGCTGAAGCGATGCGAGCCGATCCGCCCGAATGGGTGATCGTGGCGACAGGTGTGCTCACGCTCGCAGATAGCACCGGGCCGGAGCGGACCTACAAGCGGCTCGATCCGGCCACGATGGGCGAGGTGTTCTCGCTCAACACCATTGGGCCGGCGCTGATCGCAAAGCACATGCTGCCGCTCATGCCGCGCGGCCGGCCGTTCATCTTTGCGGCGCTCAGCGCTAGGGTCGGCTCGATCTCTGACAACCGCCTGGGCGGGTGGCACTCCTACCGCGCGTCCAAGGCGGCGCTGAATATGCTGCTGCGCAACTTCGCATTGGAAATGGCGCGCACCCATCCGGAAAGCGTGATTGTCGGTCTGCATCCGGGCACGGTCGATAGCGCGCTGTCGGCGCCGTTCCAGTCAGGCCTGCCCGACGGCCAGCTGACCAAACCCGAAGACGCTGCCTCGAATTTGCTCGGTGTGCTGGCGCGCCTCACGCCGGAGCAATCTGGCCGCGTCTTCGACTTCCGCGGCGCGGAGGTTCCGTCCTAGTCGAACAGCCCCACAGCAAGGTGCACCCAGACAGTCAGGAACATCAGCACCGCCAGCATGATCATGCCGATCCGCCAGCGCGGGGCATCAAGCCAGTGCAGGGCGGCTTCGATCGCTCCGCACAGCAAGGCAAGCAGCGCTGTCATCGCCACGAAGTCCTCGGGTCCCCAGTTGGCCCGCCCCATCACGGTGCCGAGCGCGGGGAAGGCCAGCAGCATGGCCGCGCCGATCCACAGCTTGGAATGGAACCGGAAGCCCGGCTTGCCGGGCGCGCCCGTGCCTGAGCCTGAACGCGTGGTGGTTGTCATGACGGTCTCTCTCCCACAGCCCGTTTGGCAATTGCCGCATAACGTGCCACGCATTGTTCCTCGGGGAAAGAGGGCAAGCGGAGGAGAACGGGGATGGGGTTCAAGACCTGGTACGAGGCGAATGTGATGCCGCGCCTGATAACCTGCGCGTGCTCGCAAGGTCAGGTGATGAAGCGCCGCGCCGCTGTCGTGCCGCTTGCGCGGGGCGATGTGTTCGAACTGGGCTGCGGCGGCGGGATCAACCACGAGTTCTATGACCCTGCGGCGATCACCTCATATGCCGGGATTGACCCGCATGGAGGACTGCTCGATGCCACCCGCGCGGCGGCCCAGGCCAAGGGCTGGGCGGCGGATCTCAGGCAAGGGAAGGGCGAGGCAATCCCCTTTGGCGATGCCAGCTTCGACTGCGTGGTCTGCACCTTCACCCTGTGTTCGGTCGAGGATCCCGTGCAGGTCATGCGCGAGCTACGCCGCATCCTGCGACCCGGCGGGCAGGCGCTGTTCCTCGAACACGGCCGCGCACCCGATACTGACGTGCTTCGCTGGCAGGAGCGGATCGAGCCGGTCTGGAAACGCCTTGCGGGTGGCTGCCACCTGACCCGTCCGATCGCCAGCGCCCTTCAGGGATCAGGCTTCGCGGTCGAGACGCTGGGCGAGGGGTATACGCCCAAGACCCCGCGCTTTGCCGGGTGGATGGAGTGGGGCATCGCCCGCAAGGCGGCAGCCTGACGCAAAAGGGGCGGGAGAGGTTGCCCGCTCCCGCCCCTGATTGTGTGATCGGCCTTCGGCTTATTATTCGCCGAAAGTGCGCTGCCACCAGCCGCGGCGCGGCTTGCCGTCGCCATCGTCTTCTGCCGCAGGTTCCGCCGGGGGAGCTGCACTGACTTCGGCGGTTTCTGCCGGAGCGGGATCGGCTGCCTTGGCCTTGCGCGGAGCCCGCTTGCGCTTGGGCTTCTCGTCAGCGGCGGGAGTATCCTCGGCGGGGGCCGGGGCTTCTTCCACCGGAGCAGCTTCGGCCTCGGCTTCGACGACCTTGGGCTTGCGCGGAGCCCGCTTGCGCTTGGGCTTTTCGGCAGGCGCTTCTTCGGCCGCTTCGGCTTCGGCCACAGGCGTCGCGGTCTCGGCTTCTGCCTCGCCCGTTTCGCTGTCGCTCTCGCCAGCATCCGCGTCGTTATCCTGCGCGTCGCCCTCGATCATGTTGCCATCGGCGTCACGACGCTTGCGACCGCGACCCCCGCGCCGACGGCGCTTCTTGGGGCGGCCTTCGCCGTCTTCGCTCGCGTTCTGACGCTCGGACTGCGACTCGCCGCCGTCCTCGCCATCGGCATCGCTATCGTCCGCATCACCGGCTGCACCTTCGCCGCCGTCCTCGCGGTCGCCGCGGTTGCGGTTGCGACCACCACGCCGACGCCGGCGCTTCTTCTTGCGGCCGCCTTCATCATCACCCTCGGGCCGTTCGCGGTGCGGCTGACGCGGTTCGCGCTCTTCAGCCTCTTCCTCGGCGAAATCGTCCTCTTCCTCGGGCAGATCATCGTCGTCTTCTTCGTCGATGATCGGATCGAACTTCGGAGCTTGCGCGGGACGCGGGCCGGAGCTCGACACGCTCATCTTGGCGCCTTCGTCCTCGCCTTCCGGCACGACTTCTACGCTGACGCCGTAACGGTGCTCGATCTCGACCAGATCGGCGCGCTTCTCGTTGAGGAGATAAATCGCCGCTTCGGTGCTCGCCGCCAGACGGATCTGCGTGCCCTTGCCCTTGGCCGCTTCGTCCTCGATCAGACGCAGCGCCGACAGGCCCGCCGACGAGGCGGTGCGGACAAGGCCGGTGCCATCGCAATGCGGACAGGCGCGGGTGGTGGCTTCAAGCACGCCGGTGCGCAGGCGCTGGCGGCTCATTTCCATCAGCCCGAAGCTCGAGATGCGGCCCACCTGGATGCGCGCGCGATCGTTCTTGAGCGCGTCCTTCATCGCCTTTTCGACCTTACGGACGTTGGAGGAATACTCCATGTCGATGAAGTCGATGACGACGAGGCCGGCCATGTCGCGCAGGCGCAGCTGGCGGGCGATTTCCCGTGCCGCTTCAAGGTTGGTGTGAAGCGCGGTCGCCTCGATCCCGTGCTCCTTGGTCGAACGGCCGGAGTTGATGTCGATCGACACCAGCGCTTCGGTCGGGTTGATGATCAGGTACCCGCCGCTCTTGAGCTGCACCATCGGATCATACATCGCGCGCAGCTGGTCTTCCGCCCCATAGCGCTGGAACAGCGGCACCGGATCGGAATAGGCCTTCACCCGCCGGGCGTGGCTGGGCATGAGGAGCTTCATGAAGGCCTTGGCCGAGGCATAGCCTTCCGCACCTTCGACGACGACTTCCTCGATTTCCTTGTTGTAGATGTCGCGGATTGCGCGCTTGATCAGGTCGCTGTCCGAATGGATCAGCGCGGGCGCGACCGAAGCGAGGGTCTTCTCGCGGATCTCGTCCCATACGCGAGCGAGGTAATCGAAGTCGCGCTTGATCTCGGGCTTGGTGCGGCTCATGCCCGCGGTGCGGACGATGAGACCCATGCTCTTGGGGAGCTTGAGGTCCGAGACCATGTCCTTCAACCGCTTGCGATCGCTGGTCGAGCTTATCTTGCGGCTGATCCCGCCGCCGTGCGACGAGTTGGGCATCAGCACGGTGTAACGGCCCGCGAGGCTGAGATAGGTGGTCAGCGCCGCGCCCTTGTTGCCGCGCTCTTCCTTGACGACCTGCACCAGCAGCACCTGTCGGCGCTGGATCACGTCCTGGATCTTGTAACGGCGACGCAGTTCGAGCCGCTTGGCGCGGACTTCGTCGACCTGCTTGGCACGGCTGCGGCCCTTGGCGCTGTCTCCGCCCTTGCCCTGACGGCGACGGCCACGGCCGCGGCGACCGCGCTCCTGACCATTTTCCTCGCCAGTTTCTTCGCCGGCGTCATCTTCGCCGTTCTCGTCTTCGGCGCTTTCGTCGTCGTCCGATGCACCGCCTTCGATGGTGGCGACATCGTCCTTGTCGGAGGTGTCGATTTCCTCGACGCCGTTTTCAGCGAAGTCTTCGGCGAGCGCTTCGCCGCTGTCGTCCTCGGCGTCGTATTCCGAACCGGGCGAGATGCCTTCGGCCTCTTCCTCGGCGCGCAGACGCTCTTCTTCCTCGGCAGCTTCGGCCTCTTCGGCCAGCAGCGCGTCGCGATCCGCCTTCGGGATCTGGTAATAATCAGGATGGATTTCGCTGAAGGCGAGGAAGCCGTGACGATTGCCGCCAAAGTCGACGAAAGCCGCCTGCAGCGAGGGTTCGACCCGGGTTACCTTGGCGAGATAGATATTGCCTTTGATCTGCTTGTGTTCGGCAGATTCGAAATCGAATTCCTCAATCCGGTTGCCTTGCAGAACCGCCACCCGGGTTTCTTCCGGGTGGCGCGCATCGATAAGCATGCGCGTTGCCATTGAATATTCTCCATGCGCCCGGCCTGCTCCGCAAGCGGGAGGAAAGGGGGCGCCAATTGTGGGATGAACCGGTGTGCCCGATGGGCGTACCGGAAGGGATTGTCGCGCCAAGCCCGAAGTGGGCGGTGGGCGCGAAGCTCGTGTCTGCAAAACAAGGCGTGCGGCGGATTGCCGCGCTTTGGCCCGCAGCACCACCGGCGCGCGAAGCGCGCTCAATGCTGATCTGCCGGGAAAAACGTCTCGTCACTGCATCAACCTGTACTGGGCCAGAAACCGAAAGAGGTGGTATGATCCGGCGCAAGAGGAAGGCGGTGGAACGTTCAAACGCTCCGATGCTACCTCTCCAACACCATCGGTAGCACTGTGGGGCAAACCCCGCAACTCTATTGCGTTTCCTTGCGGCCGGAACGTAATCCTGCGGATACGATGAGCTACCGCACCTTGCTCCTGGTTGTGCTGCTGGCACCCGCGCTTCTGCTGGGCGGCGCGTTGGCGCTCGGGGTGACAATCCCGGTGCCGCAGTGGGGCCGCGATTATGTGATGCGGTTCATCGTCGATGAAGCGCAGGTCCCGCCCGATCTGCCCAAGATTGATGGCCCCGATGATCCCTCCCGTCCGTTGGTGGTGATCGATGCCGGGCATGGCGGTCGCGATCCCGGTGCGAGCGGCATTGATCCGCAGGGCCGCAAGATCGACGAAAAGGACATCACGCTGGCGATTGCCCGGGCGGTGCGTGCCGAGTTGCTCAAGGCGGGCAATATCCGGGTCGCGCTGACCCGCAGCGATGATCGCATCCTGCCGCTCGGCCACCGTCCGGAAATCGCGCGGTTGCTCGACGCTGACCTGTTCATCTCGATCCACGCCGATTCCGCAGGGGAGCGGGACGATGTCAGCGGGGCAAGCATCTATACTCTGTCTAACGCCGCCTCGAGCGAAGCCGCAGCCCGCTTTGCTGCGCGCGAGAACGATGCCGACCGCCTGAACGGCATCGTCATCAGTGGCCAGAGCGATGCGGTGAGCACCATCTTGGTCGAACTCTCGCAGCAGCGCACGCAGGAAGAAGCGCTCGCCTTCGCCGATCTGGTGCTGCGCGAGGGGAGCAACCAGCTGGCGTTCCATTCGCAGCCGCGCCGCTCGGCCGCGCTCGCCGTGCTGCGCGCGCCGGATGTGCCGTCGGTGCTGTTAGAGAGCGGGTTCGTGACCAATCTTGCCGATCGCGCGCGCCTCACGACGCCGGAGGGCAGGGCGCAGTATGCATCGGTCTTGGCACGGGCGATAAAGGTCTATTTCGCGCGCCGCGCAACCGGAGCGGCTGCCGGTGAGTAAGGCCCGAAACCGGCTAGCCTTCGCAGGTCGGCGCGTGCTAGTTGCGCCTCGCCCATGACCGAGCCAACCCCCGCCACCGCCCCGCTTTCGAACTGGGCCTACCTGCGTTACCGCGCCAACCGCGATGTCGGCGCGGCATTGGTGTGGTTCAAGGCGCATTGGCGCGAAAGCCGTCTGTTCCGGATCGGGGCGAGCGCAGTGGGCGCCTTCCTCGTGCTGTGGATCGCGGTGTTCGTCTGGCTGGCGAGCGACTTGCCCGAAGCCGAGGCGCTGCTGACCTACGAAACCCCGCTGCCCACCGTGGTGCGCGGTTATGATGGCGAAATCGTCCATTCCTATGCCCGCGAACGCCGGGTGCAGCTGCAATATGCCGATTTCCCGCAGCAGCTGATCGAGGCCTATCTCTCTGCCGAGGACAAGACCTTCTTCAGCCACGGCGGGATCGACTTCTTCGGCACTGCGGGGGCGGTGATCGATTACCTCAATCCGGCGCGCACCGGGCGTGCAGTGGGCGGGTCGACGATCACCCAGCAGGTCGCCAAGAATCTGCTGCTCGGCGATGAGTATTCGGTGACCCGCAAGCTCAAGGAAATGATCCTGGCCGGGCGCATCGAACAGGTGCTGAGCAAGCAGGAAATCCTCGAACTCTATCTCAACGAGATCCCGCTCGGTCGCCGCAGCTTTGGTGTGCAGGCTGCCTCGCGTGCCTATTTCGACAAGGATGTCGACGATCTCGAACTCCACGAAGCGGCATTTCTTGCGATCCTGCCCAAGGCGCCCGAGCGATATGGCCGCAAGGGGCAGGAGCAGGCCGCGCTCGAACGGCGCAATTTCGTGCTCGATCAGATGGAAGCCAATGGCTTCATATCGGGCTCCGAACGGCGCGCTGCGGCAGCAAAGCCGCTCGGCCTTGTCACCCAGCGGCGCGAACGCAGTGTCGATGCCGGTTACTTCCTCGAAGAAGTGCGGCGTGAACTGATCGAGCGCTTCGGCGAAACCGCCGAGGAAGGCGCTAACTCGGTCTATGCCGGCGGGTTGTGGGTGCGCACTTCGCTTGATCCGCAGATGCAGCTCGCTGCGCGCGATGCCTTGCGCGATGGCCTGCTGCGCTATCATGGCGGGCGGGCGTGGAGCGGGCCGATCGCGACCATCGATGTGAGCGAAGGCAATTGGGCGGGCCAGCTGGCGAGCTCGCCGCTCGGGATCAGCTACCGCAACTGGCGCGTAGGGGTGGTGACCCGCCGGAGCGGATCTTCAGCCCGGATCGGCTTTTCCGACGGCAATGAAGCGCCGCTCTATGGCTTGCCCGATCGCCTGAAGGCGGGTGATGTGATTGCCGCCAGCCCCTCGGGCAATGGCTGGCAGGTTCGCACTCTTCCTGAAGCGCAGGGCGCATTGGTCGTCGAAAGCGCGCAGTCGGGCCGCGTCCTGGCGATGCAGGGCGGGTTCGATCACCGCCTGTCCGATTTCAACCGCGCCACGCAGGCCAAGCGTCAGCCGGGCTCGACCATCAAACCGTTCGTTTATGCCGCCGGGCTCGACAGCGGGATGACCCCCTCGACCCAGATCGATAACAACCGCTTCTGCTATTATCAGGGCGCCAATCTTGGCGAGAAGTGCATTCGCGGCGGGCCAGGCAGCGGCGGGCAGCATCCGATGCGCTACGGCCTCGAGCAGTCGCAGAACATCATGACCGTGCAGATCGGCATGACGGCGGGGATGCCCAATGTCGTGCGCGAGATCGACAAACTGGGGATCGGCAAGTTCCCGGCCTATCCCTCGACTGCGCTCGGCGCTGGCGAGACCACGCTGCTCAAGATGGTGGGGGCATATAGCGCGCTCGCCAATCACGGGCGGCTCAATCCTTCGACCCTGATCGACTATGTTCAGGACCGGCGCGGCAAGGTGCTGTGGCGGGCCGATAACCGCGAATGCCGTGGCTGCAACATGGCCAAGTGGGATGGCAAGCCGATGCCGCGCTTCGGTGTCCGCGGCACGCAGGCGATGGACCCGCGTACCGCCTTTCAGGTGATGCATATGTTACGCGGCGCGGTCAGTCGCGGGACTGCGACAGTGCTCAACCCGCTCGGCCTGCCGCTGTTCGGCAAGACCGGGACGACCACCGGCCCGAAGGACGTTTGGTTCATTGGCGGCACCCAGCAATATGTCGCCGGGGCCTATGTCGGCTTCGATCAGCCGCGCAATATGGGCGGCTATGCCTATGGCGGCACCATCGCGGCGCCGATCATCAAGAGCCTGATCGAGAAGACCCGCAAGAAGTGGTCGGACCTGCCGCCGGTTGCGCCGCAGGGCGTGCGGATGGTGCGGGTCGATCGCCGCTCGGGTAAACGCGTGTTTGATGGCTGGCCGACCGATGATCCCAAGTCGGCGATCATCTGGGAAGCCTTCAAGCCGGACACCGAGCCAGAGCGTTATACCCGTCAGGACGAGATCGCGGCCCGCCGCAACGAAATCCTCGCGTTGATCCGCGCCGGCCGTCAGAACGCCGAAAGCGCGGTGGTTGATACGACCGAGGAAACGGATGGCGTGATCGAGGAACAGGTCGGCGGGAACGATTGATCGCGCGGCGGAACCACACTGTGGGTTTGAGGGTTCAGAACATATGAAACGCGCATTTATCACCATCGCTGCCGCGCTTGCTGTTGCGGGCTCGGCCACCATCGCCTCGATCGCCGCTGCCGAGCTGCCGACCGGGACGAAGGCCCCTGTCTTCACCACCCGCGCCGCACTGGCGGGCAAGCCGTTTGGCTTCTCGCTGAGGGCCGCGCTCGCAAAGGGGCCGGTGGTGCTCTATTTCTACCCGAAGGCGTTCACTTCCGGCTGTACGCTCGAAGCCAATGCCTTTGCCGAGGCGATGCCCGAGTTCAAGGCTGCCGGTGCCAGCGTGATCGGCATGTCGGGCGACGATATCGAAACGCTCAAGAAGTTCAGCCGGCAGGAGTGCCGCGATGCCTTCCCGGTCGGGGTCGCCTCGGCCAAGGTAATTGCCGCCTATGATGTGGCGATGGGCAATTCCGGTCTGACCACCCGCACGTCCTATGTCATCGCCCGCGATGGACGGATCGTGGCGGTCCATTCGAACGCCGATTACCGCGGTCATGTCGAAAAGACGCTGGCGGCGGTGCGCGCGCTGAAGAAATAGCGGCGCTTTACAATCGCGCTCGCCCCGTTAATCGGGGCCGACTTTGTGGCGTGACTGAAGGATAGATCATGCGGGCCGAGGCCCATGCCTATATCAACCGGATCGAAGCGGCGTTGGCGCTGGTGCGCCTGTCGCTCGACTGGGAGCGCGCGCTGCGGCGGCTCGACGAGCTGAACGCGCGCGTGCAGGATCCGAACCTGTGGGACAATCCCAAGCAGGCGCAGGCGATCAGCCGCGAGCAAAAGACGCTGGAAACGGCGGTCAACACCGTGAACGAAATCGCCGCCGAAATGGCCGATGCGATCGAATTCATCGAAATGGGCGAGGCCGAGGGCGAAGAAAGCATCGTCGAGGATGGTCTGCGCACGCTCGAACGGCTCGCCGACCGCGCAGATGCCGACAAGGTGCAGGCGCTGCTTTCGGGCGAGGCTGACGGCAACGATACCTATCTCGAAATCCACGCGGGCGCAGGCGGCACAGAAAGCCAGGACTGGGCCGAAATGCTCTTCCGCATGTATGGCCGCTGGGCCGAACGGCGCGGCTTCAAGGTTGAAACGGTCGAGTATCAGGCCGGCGAACAGGCCGGGATCAAGTCGGCCACGCTGCTCATCAAGGGCGACGGTGCCTATGGCTATGCCAAGACCGAAAGCGGGGTGCACCGGCTCGTCCGCATCAGCCCCTACGATTCGTCGGCCCGCCGCCACACCAGCTTTTCGAGCGTGTGGGTCTATCCGGTGATCGACGACAGCTTCGAAATCGAGATCAATCCGGCCGACCTCAAGATCGACACCTACCGTGCCTCGGGCGCGGGCGGGCAGCACGTCAACACCACCGATTCCGCGGTGCGCATCACCCACCAGCCAACTGGCATCGTGGTCGCCAGCCAGCAGGACCGCAGCCAGCACAAGAACCGCGAAATCGCGATGAACATGCTCAAGGCGCGGCTCTACGAGGCCGAAATGCGCTCGCGCGAGGAAGCGGCCAGCGCGGAGCATTCGGCCAAGAGCGATATCGGGTGGGGACACCAGATCCGCTCCTACGTTCTTCAGCCCTATCAGATGGTCAAGGATCTGCGCACCGGCGTGGTTTCGACTTCGCCTGACGCAGTTCTCGATGGCGCGATTGACCCCTTCATCTCGGCCGCGCTCGCCCAGCGCGTGACCGGCGAGAAGGTCGAGATCGAGGACGTGGAGTAAGCATGATGCGCGTGCCTGCGCTGGTGTCGGTTCTGGCCGTTACCGCCGCTTTGGCATTGGGCGGTTGCGACCGCGTGCTGCCTGTCGTGCCTGAACAACAAGAGGGCGTCCTCGAATTTCCCGAGCCCGACCGTCCGGTTGCCAAGGTCGTCTCGACCGAGTTCGCCAACGAAGATGCGCGTGACGAGCGCAACGAGGCGAATGTGGTGATGGAACTGGCCGACATCCGCCCCGGCATGACAGTCGCCGATATCGGTGCGGGCGAAGGCTATTACACTGTCCGTCTGGCCGAAAAGGTCGGGGCCGATGGCCGCGTGCTGGCGCAGGATATCAGCCGCGATGCACTCCAGCGTCTAGGCCGCCGGGTCGAGCGCGAGCGGCTCGAAAACATCTCCATCAAGCTCGGCGACAGCGATAATCCGCAGCTGCCGCCGGACAGCTTCGACCGCATCTTCATGGTCCACATGTATCATGAGGTCGTCGAGCCTTACGCCTTCCTGTGGCAGATGTGGCCCGCGCTCAATGCCGGCGGCCAGATCATTGTCGTGGAAAGTGAAACTCCGGTCGGACGCCACGGGCTGCCGCATAACCTGCTGTTCTGCGAATTCGAGGCGGTCGGTTATGTGCTCGTCGAGTACATCGAACGTCCTGACATCAAGGGCTATTTCGCACGCTTCGAGCGCGGCAAGGCACGGGTCGCGCCGGAAGCGATCAAGGTGTGTAACGCGGAGTGAGTGGCCAAGGCGGCGCAAGGTTGCCCCGCGATGCTAGCGGCCCTATGGCAATAATTCGAAAAACAGGCGTGGGCGAACCTCGCGCAAAAGGGGATTTTCATTGTTCAAGGGATTGAGCCCGATCGTCTATGGCGGGCGTGAAGTCTGGCCGCTGGTTGAAGGCGGCAAGGGTGTTTCGGCAACCAATCACGCCAGCTCGGGCGCATGGGCCGCGGCGGGCGGGATCGGCACGGTCAGTGCGGTCAATGCCGACAGCTACGACGAAAACGGCAATGTCATCCCCCAGATCTATCACGGTCGCACCCGCGAGGAGCGCCACCAGGAACTGATCCGTTACGCCATCGAAGGCGCGACCACGCAGGTCAAAAAGGCCTTCGAAATTGCGGGCGGCAAGGGCGCGATCAACATCAATGTGCTGTGGGAAATGGGCGGCGCGCAAGCCGTGCTCGAAGGCGTTCTGGAACGCACCCGCGGCATGGTGACCGGCGTCACTTGCGGTGCAGGGATGCCCTACAAGCTTGCCGAGATCGCGGCGCGCTACAACGTCAACTATCTGCCGATCATCAGCTCGGCGCGCGCTTTCCGGGCGCTGTGGAAGCGGTCCTACCACAAGGTCGCGGATCTGATGGCGGCGGTGGTTTATGAAGATCCTTGGCTGGCAGGCGGTCACAACGGACTCAGCAACGCCGAGGACCCCACCAAGCCCGAAGATCCCTATCCGCGCGTCAAGGCGCTGCGCGAGACCATGCGCGCCGAGGGCGTTGCGGACAGCGTGCCGATCGTGATGGCGGGCGGCGTGTGGTATCTGCGCGACTGGAACGACTGGATCGACAATCCCGAGCTCGGCACCATCGCCTTCCAGTTCGGCACCCGGCCCTTGCTGACGCAGGAAAGCCCGATCCCGCAGATCTGGAAGGACATGCTACGCACGGTCGAGCCGGGCGATGTGCTGCTCCACAAGTTCTCGCCTACCGGCTTCTATTCGAGCGCGGTCAAGACGCCGTTCCTTTACGATCTGATGCACCGTTCGGAGCGCCAGATCCCCTACTTCAAGCGCGGTGAGGAAGAAGGCACGGTCCAACTCGGCGAGAATGGTAAGGCGCGCAGCTTCTGGGTGAAGCCGGAAGACAAGACCAAGGCCGAAATGTGGATGCGCGCCGGGCATACCGAACCGCTCAAGACGCCGGACGATACGATTGTGTTCGTTACTCCGGATGCGCGCGAGACGATCCGCAAGGACCAACAGGACTGCATGGGCTGCCTGTCACATTGCGGGTTCTCTTCGTGGAAGGACCACGATGATTACACCACCGGGCGTCTGGCCGACCCGCGCAGCTTCTGCATCCAGAAGACTCTGCAAGACATCGCCCACGGCGACGATCCGGACAAGAACCTCGCCTTCGCGGGCCACGCGGCCTACAACTTCAAGACCGATCCCTTCTACTCGAACGGCTACACCCCGAGCGTGGGCGAGTTGGTCGAGCGGATTCTGACCGGGGACTGAGACGGGGCGAAGGAGCGACGATGGACGATAATTCGCCTCCGTCGCTTTCGCTTTTCCTCCGGGAACTGCCGTGGCTGGCTGCGATTGCCGTGGCTCCGCTTCGCAGGGCAAGGAAGGTCGATTTCCGGTTCCCGGTCAGCGGTCCGCTGCCGCCGGTTTTGGTTCTTCCCGGTCTTCTCTCCAGCGACCGTGACACGTCGTTCTTGCGTCGCACGTTTTCTGCAAGCGGGTTTCCGACTTACCCGTCCGAACTAGGGCTGGTGACAGGCATCACACCTGAACGGATGCGCAAGGCCGAGCAGCGCATCGCCGAGATTGCGGCAAATCATGGCGAACGCGTGGTGCTTGTCGGTTGGAGCCTTGGCGGGATATACGCGCGGGTTCTGGCGCAGCGGCATCCGGAACGGGTGCGAATGGTGGTAAGCTTGGGAACCCCCTTTTCGGGCAGTCGCCGAGCCAACAACGCTTGGCGGGTCTATAATGCGCTCAACGACCATACCGTTGATGCACCGACGCTCCCCGACGATCCGTCGTGCAAGCCTCCGGTGCATACCGTCGCTGTATGGTCTCCCCACGACGGCGTTATCGCGCCGGCTTCGGCGATGGGGACTAATCGCGAATTCGACGTCGCTGTAAGTGTCGGCACCCGCCATTTCGGCTTCGGTGCGCAACGTTCCGCGGTCGAAGAGACTGTCCAGCTGGTGGCCGAAGAACTCGACATGCGATGCCCGCGAAGGGCGCAGGAACTTTAACCTCGCACCAGCGCCGTCAGCACCTGATCTGGCGGACGGTGGCCGTCGGCCCACATGCGGATGTTCGCGATGACCTTGTGGCCCGAATCCTCGCGGCCCTCGGCCGTGGCGCTGCCGATGTGGGGAAGGGTCATGACATTAGGGTGCGCAATCAGGCGCGGATCGACGTGCGGCTCGTCGGGATAGACGTCCAGTCCGGCGCCCGCGAGATGGCCCGATTCGAGCGCCGAAATCAGTGCTTCCTGATCGATCAGCTCGCCGCGCGCGGTGTTCACGATGCTGCTGCCGGGCTTCATCAAGGCGATCCGGCGCGCATCGATAAGATAGCGGGTTTCCTCGGTAAGCGGGCAATGCAGGGTGAGGATATCGGCTTCGGCCAACAGCGTGTCGACATCGCCGACATAGCGTGCGCCCAGCATCCGCTCGAGCGCTTCGGGCAAGGGCTTGCGGTTGTAGTAGGCAATTTCCAGCCCGAAGGCACGGGCGCGGTGGGCCACGGCCTGGCCGATGCGGCCCATCCCGATAATGCCGAGCACCTTGCCCGCAAGCTTCCTGCCGAGCAGGCCCGAAGGCGCCCAACCGGTCCATTCACCGCGGCGCACGAGCGCGGTGCCTTCGCGAATCCGGCGCGGCACGCCGATGATCCCGGCCATCGCGATATCGGCGGTGTCGTCGGTGAACACGCCGGGGGTATTGGTGACGATGATCTTGCGCGCGGCAGCGGCGTCGAGATCGATATGCTCGGTTCCTGCGCCGAAGCTGGCGATCAGCCCGAGACGTTCGCCAGCCCCGGCGATCAGATCGGCATCAATCTTGTCTGTCACGGTGGGCACCAGCACGTCGCAGTCCTGCATCGCGGCGGCGAGCTGCTCGCGGGACAGGGCCACATCCGCTTCGTTCAGCATCACATCGAACAGCTCGCGCATCCGCGCTTCGACCGCGGGCATGAGGTGGCGGGTGACGATCACGCGCGGGCGCGCGGCCAGCGGGCGGGAAGGGCGTTCGGTCATGCCTACCGGCTAATGCCAGTCGCCCGCCGCGGTCAAGGCGCGATCCGGCACGCAGGCCTTGAAAGCGGTGGGACAGAGCGGCTATCGGCTCTGGCAATGTTGGGATTTCGCAAGACTATCGGAGCCAGCGCTGCCTTTGCGGTGATGCTGGGCGTGTTCACCGTGCCGTTGCACGCGCAGGACCGTGCGCTGCCTTACTGGGCGAGCCTGCGGTACGACGAGGTGCGCATGCGTGTCGGGCCGAGCGAGGAATATCCGATCGAGTGGGTCTACAAGCGCAAGGGCCTGCCGGTGAAGGTGGTGCGGGTACGCGAGGGCTGGCGATTGGTAGAGGACCCTGAAGGCACGCGCGGATGGATTGCGCGCAGCCAACTCGATCCGGCACGCGCTGTGCTGGTGACGGGATCCGGCCTGGCCGATATCAGGGGTGATGCCAGCACGTCGGCGGGGCTGCGCTGGCGCGCCAAGCCGGGGGTGGTCGGGCGTCTGCTCGGCTGCAAGCCGCGCTGGTGCGAAGTCGATATTGCTGGCCGCAAGGGCTGGATCGCTCGTGAGCGACTGTGGGGCGCGGAAAATCTGCCGGGCGACGAATGACGCCGCCCGGCGATTGATTATCAGATCAGTTCGACGGCGACTGCGGTCGCTTCCCCGCCGCCGATGCACAGGCTGGCGACGCCGCGGGTCTTGCCCTGTGCCTTGAGGGCGGCGATCAGCGTCACAATGATCCGCGCGCCGCTGGCGCCGATCGGGTGACCAAGCGCGGTGCCGCCACCGTTCACGTTGATCTTCTCATGCGGAATGCCGAGGTCGCGCATCGCGAACATGGCGACGCAGGCGAAGGCTTCGTTGACTTCGAACAGATCGACATCGTCAACCCCCCATCCGGCGCGAGCGAGCACCTTCTGGATCGCCGGGATCGGCGCGGTGGTGAACTGTGCCGGGGCCTGAGCGTGAGCAGCCGTGGCGACCACGCGCGCAACCGGCGTCAGGCCCTTTTCTGCGGCGACGCTTGCGCGGGTCAGCACGAGGGCTGCCGCGCCGTCCGAGATCGAGCTTGAGGTGGCAGCGGTGATCGTCCCGTCTTTGGCGAAGGCGGGCTTCAATTGCGGGATCTTGTCCGGACGGCCTTTGGAGGGCGCTTCGTCATGTTCGACGACGACATCGCCCGCACGGGTCGAAACGGTGACCGGCACGACTTCGTCGGCGAACGCCCCACTGGCAATCGCGCGGTTGGCGCGGGCGAGCGATTCGATCGAATAGGCGTCCATCTCCTCGCGGGTCATCTGGTAGGCGTTGGCGGTGTCCTGCGCGAAGGTGCCCATCGCGCGGCCCGGCTCGTAGGCGTCTTCCAGCCCGTCGAGGAACATGTGGTCATAGGCCGTGTCATGGCCCAGCCGCGCGCCCGAGCGGTGCTTCTTGAGGAGGTAGGGGGCATTGGTCATGCTCTCCATCCCGCCGGCCACCACCATGTCGATCGTTCCGCTGGCAAGCGCCTCGGCCCCCATGATGACGGTCTGCATGCCCGAGCCGCACACCTTGTTGACGGTCGTTGCCTGGACCGAGAGCGGCAGGCCGGCCTTGATCGCCGCTTGGCGCGCCGGAGCCTGTCCGAGCCCGGCCGGCAGCACGCAGCCGATGTAGGCGCGGTCGATATCCTCGCCCGACACGCCGGCGCGTTCGACCGCAGCCTTGACGGCAATCGCCCCGAGATCGGTCGCCGCAACCTCGGCCAGCGCGCCCTGCATCGCGCCCATCGGGGTACGTGCGTAGGACAGGATCACAATCGGGTCGGCGGCGGCAAACTGGGTCATGGCAATATCCTTGGGCCGGAACAGGTAATGAGCGGGCGATGTAATGCTGCAATGCGGCAATGGCAATCGCGGCTCGGCTTCACGCTTGCGCCGCTGCGGGGATTGGGCAAGAACACGTCGCAATTGAAAACGCATCACGAACGACCGGGAGACTCACATGGCCGATGATCGCCGCGCAGAACTTGAAGCCCTGCTGGCGCGCCAGCGCGCTGCCTTCACTGCTTCGCGTCCCGAGCCGCTTTCGCAGCGCAAGGATCGCATCAAGCGCGCGATTGCCCTTGTGAAGGATCACGGCGAGGAATTCGCCAAGGCAATGAGCGCGGATTTCGGCAGCCGCTCGATGCATCAGTCGATGCTGACCGATATCGCCGCAACCGTGGGCGCGGGCACTCACGCTCTCAAGCACATGGATGCTTGGGCAAAGACCGAGAAGCGCAAGGTGCAGTTCCCCCTCGGCTTGCTGGGTGCAAAGGCCGAGCTTCGTTACGAGCCGAAGGGTGTGATCGGCATCCTGTCGCCATGGAACTTCCCTGTGCAGCTGGCTTTCGGCCCGCTGATGCAGGTGCTGGCGGCAGGTAACCGCGCGATGATCAAGCCGTCTGAATTTACCGAGCGCACCAGCGAACTGATGGCGGAGCTGACCGTCGAGTATTTCGCGCCCGAGGAAGTCGCGGTGGTCACGGGCAGCCCCGAGGTCGCGGCGGCCTTCTCTTCGCTTCCCTTCGATCACCTCGTTTTTACCGGTTCGACCGCCACGGGGCGCAGGGTAATGCAGGCGGCCGCGGCCAATCTCGTACCCGTAACGCTGGAGTTGGGCGGCAAGTCGCCTGTCGTCATGGGGCGCAGTGCCGATTTCGCCAAGGCGGGCGAACGCATTGCGATCGGCAAGATGATGAACGCCGGCCAGATCTGCCTTGCGCCGGACTATCTGATGGTCCCCGAAGACAAGGCCGATGAAGCCGTTGCCGGCGTGACCGGCGCGGCGGCGGCGATGTATCCGCGCCTCCTCGACAATGATGACTATGCCTCGATCGTGTCGGATCGCCACTTCGAGCGCCTCCAGGGCCTTGTTGCCGATGCGCGCGACAAGGGGGCGGAGGTGATCGAGGTCAATCCTGCGGGCGAGGATTTCGGCAATGCCAACCAGCGCAAGATGCCGCTGACGGTGCTGCGCAACGTCGATGATTCCATGACCGTGATGCAGGAAGAGATTTTTGGCCCTGTTCTGCCTGTGATGACCTACCAGTCGGTCGATCAGGCTGTGGATTATATCAACGAGCATGATCGCCCGCTCGGCCTCTACTATTTCGGCGAGGACAAGGGCGAGCAGGAGCGCGTGCTGACCCGAACCATCTCGGGCGGTGTGACCACCAATGACGTGGTGTTCCACGTGTCGATGGAGGACCTGCCGTTCGGCGGCGTGGGACCGTCGGGCATGGGCAGCTACCACGCGATCGAGGGCTTCCGCGAATTCAGCCACGCCCGCGCAGTCTATCACCAGCCCAAGATCGATATTGCCAAGTTGGGCGGTTTGAAGCCCCCCTATGGCAAGGCCACCGAGCAGGCTGCGGCGCGTATGCTGAAATGAGGGCGATTTTCGCCGCGCTGGTTCTGGTTCTTGCGACCCCGCTCTGGGCTCAGGAACCACCGGCGTGGCGCGCCGTCGATGCTTCGAGTGGCCAGATTGCCGATGTGGGCGGGCTCGAACAGCTTGCCCGCGACTTTCCTGACAGCACCAGCGTGCGGCAGCGGTTGCTACATGCGCAGCTGAACGGGGGCGATGCGCGGGCTGCGCTGCAGAGCCTCGCGTGGCTCAAGGCGCGGGGCCATGTGTTCAGCGATCGGGCGCGGGCGCAGATCCTGCGGTTGATCGGATCGGAGCACACCGATGCAGCTAGCACCTTGCTGTCCCATGCGACCGAAGTGATCGCCGCAAGTACCGTGTTCGACACTGTGCAGGCCGAGGCAGGCTTGATAGAATCAGTCTCCGTCGCGGACAACGGTATCGAGGCTATGGCCACCTCGATCTCGCGTCGGGCGGTGTTTGAGCGCGTTGGTGGCGGAAAGTGGACAGCCTACGATATTCCTGCAGCTCAGGCGCTCTCGGGTATCGTGTCTGCTCCTGATGCCAGCAAGTTCTGGTTCGCGTCGGCCAATATCGACGGATCGCCCGAAGATCCGGCTCGCTTTACCGGGCTGTACGAACTGGCCGACAAATTCGATCATCTCCGACGTATCCCCGTCCCTCAAGGGGCCAAGGTATCGGATCTCGCGGTCGGGCCGGACCGCACCATCTACGCCAGCGACCCGGAGGGCGGTGGCCTTTACTTTGCGACACCGAACGCAACGGCGCTATCGCCATTGGTCGCACCTGGCACGCTGCGATCACCTCAAGGGCTGGCCGTGAGTGCCGATGGTCGGCGGCTCTATGTAAGCGACTATCGTTATGGCCTCGCGATCATTGACCTTGTCAGCGGCAAAGTTTCTCGGCTTGGAAGCGACGTTGCGGTGGCACTAGACGGGATCGATGGCCTTTGGCGCCTCGATTGCGAATTAATCGTGGTGCAGAACGGCACCTCTCCGATGCGGATCATGGCGTTGCGCCTGTCGGATGACGGCACACGGATCATCGGCCATCGCGTGCTCGAGCAGGCCCATCCGGATTGGACCGAACCACTGGGTGGAAGTATTGCGGCCGGAGCGCTCTATTACGTGGCCAACGGCCAGTGGGACCGTTTCGACAAGGGCGTGCCACGTGCCGGTGTTGCTGTGCTTCCCACCGTGATCAGGCGGCTACCGTTATCGCCGTAAGGTTGGGGGCGGTTTTTCACCCCGCACCTTGTCGCAACGGTTGTTCGATTTCCTGCAACATCCTTGCAGGGTTTTCCCCGAGTCTCACCCTTGCGCCGAGCGCGCGACAGGCTTAGGGCGGCGCACGGGATTAATAGCTTGGACATCGCTGTGATCGATCTCAGCCAGTATCTGCCGATACTGTTATTCGTGCTGGTTGCCTTGGGGCTGTCGGTGCTCTTCGTCGTGGCTCCGATGGCGGTGTCGCGCCTTACCGGCGTGCACAATCCGGATTCGGAGAAGCTCAGCGAATACGAGTGCGGCTTTCCCGCGTTCGAGGACGCCCGCAGCCAGTTCGACGTGCGATTCTATCTGGTCGCGATCAGCTTCATTGTCTTCGACCTTGAAGCCGCGTTCCTGTTTCCCTGGGCTGTCAGTCTCAATCAGACCGGATGGATCGGTTGGGGCGGGATGATGCTGTTCCTGTTCATCCTCGCGGTCGGCCTTGCCTATGAATGGAAGAAAGGGGCGTTGGACTGGGAATGAATAGCATCGTTTCTCCTCCCCAGGGACTTCCGGACATTTCGAAGTTGAGCACGGCACAGGGCGGCGAAGTGCGCCAGCCTGATGCCGACTTCTTCAAGGCGCTCCAGACCGAGGTCAACGACAAGGGTTTCCTCGTCACCTCGACCGAGGATCTGTTCCAGTGGGCCCGTACCGGTTCGCTGTGGTGGATGACCTTCGGCCTCGCTTGTTGCGCGGTCGAGATGATCCACGTGAACATGCCGCGCTATGACATGGAGCGCTTCGGTGCCGCCCCGCGCGCCTCTCCGCGCCAGTCGGACGTGATGATCGTGGCCGGAACGCTGTGCAACAAGATGGCTCCGGCGCTTCGCAAGGTCTACGACCAGATGTCCGACCCCAAGTACGTGATCAGCATGGGCAGCTGCGCCAATGGCGGTGGCTATTACCATTACAGCTATTCGGTGGTGCGCGGCTGCGACCGCATCGTGCCGGTCGACATCTACGTTCCCGGCTGCCCGCCGACTGCCGAAGCGCTGCTTTACGGCGTGATGCAATTGCAGCGGAAGATCCGCCGCGTCGGCACGATCGAGAGGTAAGGGCTGATGGCTGTTCTCCACTCCGCCCCCAAGTTCGCGTCCAACGAAGGTGTGATCGATGCCATCAGCGAGACGATTTCGGTCTGGCTGATCGAGGCTGTCGAAGCCCACGGCGAGGTGATCTTCCGCGTCGAGCGCGATGCGGTCGACAAGGTGCTGCGCATCTTGCGCGATGACCACGCCTACCAGCAGCTGATGGAAATCGCCGGGGCCGATTACCCCTCGCGGCCCGAGCGCTTCGAAGTCGTCTATATGCTCCAGAGCCTCACGAAGAACCATCGCGTGATGGTGAAGTGCTCGGCCTCGGAGGATGCACCGGTACCGACAGTCACCACGCTGTGGCCTAACGCGGGGTGGCTCGAACGCGAAGTGTTCGACATGTACGGGGTGACCTTCGCCGGTAACCCGGACCTGCGCCGCATCCTCACCGATTACGGCTTTGAAGGTCACCCGTTCCGCAAGGATTTCCCGATGACGGGCTATACCGAGCTGCGCTATTCCGAAGAGGAAAAGCGGGTGGTGTACGAGCCTGTCGAACTCGCGCAGGAAATGCGCAGCTTCGATTTCCTCTCCCCGTGGGAAGGCGCTGATTACGTGCTGCCGGGCGACGAGAAAGCCCCTCCCAAGCCGGAAGGGGAGGCCAAGAAATGAGCATGCAACGCGAAGAATCGCTGACCACCACCGGCGAGGTGATTTCCAACTACACGATCAACTTCGGCCCGCAGCACCCGGCCGCACACGGCGTGCTGCGCATGGTGATGGAGCTGGACGGCGAGGTGATCGAGCGGATCGACCCGCATGTCGGCCTGCTCCACCGCGGTACCGAAAAGCTGATCGAGCAGAAGACCTATCTCCAGGCGCTGCCTTACTTTGATCGGCTCGACTACTGTTCGCCGCTGGCGATGGAGCACTCCTACGTGCTCGCTATCGAAAAGCTGCTGAACCTCGAAGTTCCGCTGCGCGCCCAGTATCTGCGCGTGCTGTTCGCCGAGCTGACCCGCATATGCAACCACATGCTCAACATGGGCGCGCACATCCTCGATGTCGGCGCATTCACGCCGAACCTGTGGATCATGGATCTGCGCGAGGACTGCCTCAACTTCTTCGAGCGGGCGAGCGGCGCGCGGATGCATAGCGCCTATTTCCGTCCCGGCGGCGTCCATCAGGACGTGCCCGAGAAGCTGCTGGTCGATATCGGCGACTGGCTCGACAACCGCTTCTTCCAGTTGTTCGAAGACGCGATGAGCCTCGTCATGGACAACCGCATCTTCAAGCAGCGCAATGTCGATATCGCGATCGTCAGCCGCGAAGATGCGGTAGCCTGGGGCTTCTCCGGCCCGATGATCCGTGCGGCGGGCATTCCGTGGGACTTGCGCAAGAGCCAGCCCTACGACGTCTATGACCGCATGGAGTTCGACATTCCGGTCGGCACCAATTCGGATTGCTACGACCGCTTCATGGTGCGCGTGAAGGAAGTCTACGAGAGCGCCCGGATCATCCGCCAGTGTCTGCGCGACATGCCGGGTGGCCCGATCGCTTCGACCGACGGCAAGGTATCGCCCCCCAAGCGCGGCGAAATGAAGCAGTCGATGGAAAGCCTGATCCACCATTTCAAGCTCTACACCGAAGGCTTCCACGTGCCTGCGGGCGAGGTCTATGTGGCGACCGAAAGCCCCAAGGGCGAGTTCGGCGTCTATCTCGTCAGCGACGGCACCAACAAGCCGTATCGGTGCAAGATCCGCCCTACGGCCTTCTCGCATCTTCAGGCAATGGACTTCATGAGCCGCGGCCACATGCTCCCCGATGCGACCGCCATTCTGGGCGCGATCGACGTGGTGTTCGGGGAGTGTGACCGGTGATTGGCTGGCGCCGCACATGGATGCCCAATGCCCAATGGTCGGAACTCCCGACATGGGCCAAGGCTGCCTTCGTGTTTTTTTTCCTCAGCCTTGTTGTTCAGGCGTCGGGTTATGTGTCGAAAGACAATGAAGTTTATGTGTTTCTAGCAGGATTTGTGCCGATGATCCCGGCTGTTTGTTACATGGCTTATTTGAACCTCAGCGAAGCCACGAGGACGGGCAACGATGGTTGACCGCACGCCCGCTCCCGACACCCCCGAACTGCGCGCCCGCTGGGGTGCTTTCGCGTGGACGCCGGAGAACAAGAAGCTCGCCGATTGGCACATCGCCAAGTATCCCGAAGGACGCCAGCGTTCGGCGGTGATGCCGCTGCTCGATCTCGCCCAGCGGCAAGTTGGCGCGGAGACCGATACGCAGGGCTGGCTGCCGCTGCCGGTGATCGAATATGTCGCGGCCTATCTCGATATGCCGGTGATCCGCGTGCTCGAAGTCGCCAGCTTCTACTTCATGTATAACCTGAATCCCGTCGGCAAATTCCACGTCCAGGTGTGCGGCACCACCCCCTGCATGCTGCGCGGCAGCGACGACATCATGGCCGCCTGCAAGAAGCGCGG
Organism: Porphyrobacter sp. LM 6; assembly: GCF_001720465.1. NCBI lineage: Bacteria > Pseudomonadati > Pseudomonadota > Alphaproteobacteria > Sphingomonadales > Erythrobacteraceae > Porphyrobacter > Porphyrobacter sp. LM 6. The sequence continues at coordinate 2,087,521 of NZ_CP017113.1, read as the reverse complement.
GATGGTCAAGGGCGGGATCTCGGCGGACGGGCTATGGACCCTCACCGAGGTCGAATGCATGGGCAATTGCGCGACCGCACCGATGGTCCAGATCAATGACGACAACTACGAGGATCTGACGGTCGAACGGCTCGATGCCGTGCTCGATGCGCTGGCGGCGGGGCAGACCCCCAAGGCTGGCACGCAGGAGCCGGGCCGTCACACCTCCGAGCCTTCGGGTGGGCCGACCACCTTGAAGGACATGGTCAGCGCCAACCACGATTACCGGGACGAGTGGTAAGGTGGAAGCCGTCGCCTCCATCCTTGGCGCGCTTCTGCTGGGCTTCATCGCCTACAAGCTGCTGATGGGCGTGATCCGCGTCGGCGTGATCCTGCTCATCATCGCGGTGCTGGCGGGCCTGTGGCAGTCGGGAGCGATCGGATGAACGGGGTGACGCTTGCACTCGCCATGCTGGGGCTGACCGGCTTTGCGCTCGGTGCGGTGCTGAGTGCGACCGGTCAGATGAACATGGGCGTGATCCTGATGGGGCTGGGCCTGGTGTTTCAAGTGATTTCGCTGGTGCGGCTGAAGCGCGCCAAACAACAAGGGAAGCAGTGATGCTGGCGGATAAGGACCGCATCTTCACCAACGTCTATGGCTTTCAGGACTGGGGCCTGAAGGCAGCGCAGAAGCGCGGCGATTGGGACAACACCAAGGCACTGCTCGCGCGCGGGCCCGAGGCGATCATCGAAGAGATCAAGGCCTCCGGTCTGCGTGGTCGCGGCGGGGCAGGCTTCCCCACGGGTCTGAAGTGGTCCTTCATGCCCAAGGAATCGCGCGACGGCCGTCCGAGCTTCCTCGTCATCAATGCCGACGAATCCGAACCCGGTTCGTGCAAGGACCGCGAGATCATCCGCCACGATCCGCACAAGCTGATCGAAGGCGCGCTGATCGCCGGCTTCGCCATGCGCGCGCGCGCGGCCTATATCTACATCCGCGGCGAATACATCCGCGAGGCCGAGACGCTGCAGAAGGCGATCCACGAGGCCTATGCTGCCGGCCTGATCGGCAAGAACGCCTGCAAGTCTGGCTATGACTTCGACGTCTTCATGCACCGCGGCGCGGGCGCTTACATCTGCGGCGAAGAGACCGCCATGATCGAGAGCCTCGAAGGCAAGAAGGGCCAGCCGCGCCTCAAGCCTCCGTTCCCGGCGGGCGCAGGCCTCTATGGCTGCCCGACCACGGTCAACAATGTCGAGAGCATCGCGGTCGCGCCGACGATCCTGCGGCGCAGTGCGGCGTGGTTCAGCAGCTTCGGGCGCGAGAACAACAAGGGCACCAAGCTGTTCCAGATCAGCGGCCACGTGGAAAAGCCCTGCGTCGTCGAGGAATCGATGAGCATCAGCTTTGAAGAGCTGATCGAGAAGCACTGCGGCGGTATCCGCGGGGGGTGGGACAATCTGCTCGCGGTAATCCCCGGCGGCTCGTCCGTTCCGCTCGTCCCCGCCGCGCAGATCCGTAATGCGCCGATGGATTTCGACGGGCTCAAGGAACTGGGCTCGGGCCTCGGCACGGCAGCGGTGATCGTCATGGATAAGTCGACCGACATCGTCCGCGCGATCAGCCGCCTCAGCTACTTCTACAAGCACGAAAGCTGCGGCCAGTGCACCCCCTGCCGCGAAGGCACGGGCTGGATGTGGCGCATGATGGAGCGCCTGCGCACGGGCGATGCGGCGATCGAGGAAATCGACATGCTGCAGGAAGTCACAAAGCAGGTCGAAGGCCACACTATCTGCGCACTCGGCGATGCGGCCGCATGGCCTATCCAGGGCCTCATCCGCCACTTCCGCCCCGAGCTCGAGCGTCGGATCACCGAACATAACGCCAAGTTTGCAGAGGCAGCCGAGTAATGCCTAAGGTCACCGTAGACGGTCAGGAAATCGAGGTCCCGGCGGGCGCCACTGTCCTTCAGGCGTGCGAACTGGCGGGGAAGGAAATCCCGCGCTTTTGCTATCACGAGCGGCTGTCCATCGCGGGCAACTGCCGGATGTGCCTCGTCGAAGTGAAGCCCGGGCCGCCCAAGCCGCAGGCTAGCTGCGCGCTGCCCGCTGCCGATGGTCAGGAAATCCGGACCGACAGCCCGATGGTCAAGAAGGCCCGCGAAGGGGTGATGGAGTTCCTGCTCATCAACCACCCGCTCGATTGCCCGATCTGCGATCAGGGCGGCGAGTGCGACCTTCAGGATCAGGCGGTCGCCTATGGCCGCGGCGGCTCGCGTTTCCAGGAAAACAAGCGCGCCGTCACCGAGAAGTACATGGGCCCGCTGATCAAGACGATCATGACCCGCTGCATCCACTGCACCCGCTGCGTGCGCTTCTCTGAAGAGATCGCAGGCGTGGACGAAATCGGCGCGCTGTACCGCGGCGAGGACATGCAGATCACCACCTATCTCGAGCAGGCGGCGGCGCATGAGCTTTCGGCGAATGTGATCGATCTGTGCCCGGTCGGCGCGCTGACATCGCGGCCCTATGCCTTCGAAGCTCGGCCGTGGGAGTTGAAGAAGACCCTGTCGATCGACGTTTCGGACGCGGTGGGCGCGAACATCACGCTCCATTCCAAAGGCCGCGAAGTCATGCGCGCGCTCCCGCGCATCAATGACGACGTCAATGAAGAGTGGCTGTCGGACAAGGGCCGCTATCAGGTCGACGGCCTCACCAAGCGCCGCTTGGACCGCGTGTGGGTGCGCCGAGATGGCAAGCTCCAGCCGGCCGAGTGGACCGAAGCCTTTGGCATGATCAAGAGCGCGCTCGGACGGAGCAAGGCAAGCATCGCGGCGGTCGCGGGCGATCTGCTCGATGCCGAGACCATGTTTGCCGCCAAGGCGCTGGTCAACGCCTGCGGGTCGGAGCTGACCGAAGCGCGCCAGACGGGCATGACCTACGACGTGTCGAACCTCGCGGCGGTGAACTTCAATTCCACCTTTGCAGGCATCGAAACGGCTGACACCATCCTGATCGTGGGCAGCAATGTCCGCTGGGAGGCCGCGCTCCTCAACGTCCGCTTGCGCAAGGCGGTCAAGGCGGGGGCCAAGGTCTACATCATCGGCCCCGAATGGGATCCGACCTATCCGGCGACCTTCCTCGGCAATGACCTGAAGATCCTCAACCGCATCCCCAAGGAACTGGGTGATGCGATGAAGGCTGCCAAGCGCCCTGCGGTGATCCTCGGCGCGGCGGCACTCGCCAAGGGCGCGCTTCCGGCGGCATTGAAGCTGGTCGACAAATTCGATCTGGTGCGTGAGGGCTGGAACGGCTTCAACGTGCTGCACATTTCGGCCGCGCGCATGGCATCGCTCATGCTCGGCTTCACGCTGCCGGGCGGGATGGGCGACATCGCCGCCGCCAAGCCCAAGGTTCTGCTCAGCCTCGGCGCGGACGAGATGGACTATGCCCCCTACGCAAAGAGCCTGAAGGTCTATATCGGCCACCACGGTGACAAGGGAGCGCATCACGCCGACATTATCTTGCCCGGCGCATCCTACGCCGAGAAGGACGGGACATACGTCAACGCCGAGGGCCGGGTGCAGTTTGCCGAAAAGGCCGTCTTCGCCCCCGGTGACGCCCGTGAAGACTGGACGATCCTGCGCGCGCTCGCCGATGCGCTGGGTGTGACCGTCGGCTTCGACAGCTTCGGCGAGCTTCAGGCCAAGATGATCGCCGCCGTCCCCGCGCTGGGTGAAGAGGGCCTTGCCGATTACGGAGCGCTGCCCAAGGCAGATAGCGGCGCCAAGTTCGAGGGCGAGCTTGCGGGCTACCCGATCAAGGACTTCTACCTCACCAACCCCATCGCCCGCGCGAGCGAGGTGATGCAGCGCTGCTCGGATGAACTACTTCATGGCGCTGACGTTCGGGAGGCCGCGGAATGACCGCCTTTTTCCAATCCCTCGGCCTTAGCTACGACTGGGCGTGGACTGTCGCGACGCTGACCGGGATCATCGTGATCTCGCTGCTCGTTATGTTCAGCGTGGCGATGGTGATCTATGTCGACCGCAAGGTGCTCGGCGCGATCATGATGCGTCGCGGGCCGAACGTGGTCGGGCCGTTTGGTTTGCTCCAGTCCTTCGCAGACGGCCTCAAGGTCTTCCTGCAAGAGACGATCATCCCGAGCGCCGCGAACAAGGGCATCTTCCTGCTCGCGCCGATCATCACCTTCACGGTGGCGCTCGCCGCGTGGGCGGTGATCCCGTTTGACGCGGGCGTGGTGCTGTCAGACATCAACGTTGGTCTGCTCTACATCCTCGCGATCTCCTCGATGGGGGTTTACGGCGTCGTGATGAGCGGGTGGGCGTCGAACTCCAAATACCCGTTCTTCTCGGCGATGCGCGCCTCGGCGCAGATGATTTCCTACGAAGTTTCGATTGGCTTCGTGCTGGTGTGCGTGGTGCTGTTTGCGGGCACGTTCAACCTTTCGGGCATCGTTGGCGCGCAGAAGGGCTTCGGGCTGGGGCTGATCAATGCCTATGCCGTGCACCCGCTGCTGTTCCCGATGTGGGTGGTGTTCTTCATCTCGGCCCTCGCTGAAACCGCCCGCGCGCCCTTCGACCTCACCGAGGCCGAGAGCGAGCTCGTCGCGGGCTACCAGACCGAATATTCGAGCATGAGCTTCGCGCTGTTCTGGCTCGGCGAGTATGCCAACATCCTGCTGATGTGCTCGCTCAACACCCTGCTGTTTTGGGGCGGGTGGCTGCCGCCGCTCGACATTCCGGTGCTCTACATGGTGCCGGGGATCATCTGGTTTCTGCTGAAGACCTTCGTGTTCTTCTTCATGTTCAGCTGGATCTGGGCGACCGTGCCACGATACCGTTATGATCAGCTGATGCGTCTGGGCTGGAAGGTGTTCCTGCCGATGAGCCTGCTGTTTGTCGCGGCGACCAGCGGCTACCTGATGGCGACGGGGCATTTCGGATGATTGCCTTCGCTCTCCTCGCAGCCCTTGTCAGCGCCGATTGGCAGCCGCTGGAACTCGACAAGTTCCGTGCGCCTCCCTCAATGTTCTTTTGCAAGGGCAACGAGGCTGGGGCGGGCATTTTTACGGTGTTTTTCCGTCACGATGGTGACGTGAGCGTCGTTGATGTGACGAAGACCTCCGAATACCAGACAGACCAGATCAAGGATCGCTTTCACGATTTAGTTTACCGTGATCCGAGCAATGGCCGGTTCGACATCAAGATACCTGTGACTTCGGGAGCAAACAGCGCCGTGGTTGTGGTGACACTCGGAGATGGTCCAGAGCAGGCGACACTCCTCTGGTCGAACGGAACTACAGAATACTCGGCAGCGTGCACGGGCGCGCCCGTTCCCCCTGGACGGACAGAATGAAATGACCACAGTCTCCCACCTCATCAAGAGCTTCACCCTCTGGGAATTCCTCAAGGCGCATGCCTTGACGCTGAAGTATTTCTTCAAGCCCAAGGTGACGATCAACTACCCCTTCGAGAAGGCTCCGCTCTCGCCCCGCTTCCGCGGCGAGCATGCGCTGCGGCGCTATCCGAACGGCGAGGAACGCTGCATCGCGTGCAAGCTGTGCGAGGCCGTTTGCCCCGCGCAGGCGATCACCATCGAGAGCGAGCCGCGCGAGGACGGCAGCCGCCGCACCACCCGTTACGACATCGACATGACCAAGTGCATCTTCTGCGGCTTCTGCCAGGAAGCTTGCCCGGTCGATGCGATCGTCGAAGGGCCGAATTTCGAATACGCCACCGAAACCCGCGAGGAGCTGCTTTACGACAAGGCCAAGCTGCTTGCGAATGGTGACAAATGGGAACGGGCCATCGCGGCCAATCTTGAAGCCGACGCACCCTATCGCTAGGGCGCGCCGAAACAGAACAACACCCGCTCGGGCTGAGCCAGTCAAAGCCCTATGCGCAACTTGGGTTCAGTAAGGACGGGCCTCCGGCAAGCTCAGGTTGAGCGGATCGGAGGGTAGGGATCGACATGATACAGGCCATCGCCTTCTATTTCTTTGCGGCCATTGTCGTCGCCAGCGCCGTCATGGTGATCTGGTCGCGCAACCCTGTGCACTCGGTGCTTTGGCTGATCCTCGCGTTCTTCAATGCTGCGGGGCTGATGGTGCTGCTGGGGGCGGAGTTCATCGCGATGCTGCTGGTGATCGTCTATGTCGGCGCGGTCGCGGTGCTGTTCCTGTTCGTGGTGATGATGCTCGACATCGATTTCGCCGCGATGCGCGCAGGCTTCAGCCGCAATGCGCCGCTGGGTCTGGCGATTGCCGCGATCCTGCTCGCCGAACTGCTGCTGGCGGTGGGGGCCTATAACGCGGGTGGTCTGACGCTCGGCAAGCCGCTGGGTGATGCGGCGCAGCCGGCCGACGTCAGCAATATCGCGGCGCTCGGCGCACTGCTTTACGGCAAGTACATCCTGCTGTTCGAGGTGGCAGGGATCATCCTGCTGGTCGCCATGATCGGCGCGATCGTGCTGACCTTCCAGCCGCCCAAGCCCGGCGCCCGCGCACGCCAGGATGTCGGCAAGCAGATCCGCCGCCGGCCGGAAGATGCAACCGTTATGAAGAGCCCTGAAGTGGGCCAAGGGGTCGAGCTGTGATCGGCATCGAACATTATCTCACCGTCGGCGCGATCCTGTTCGTGCTCGGCGTGCTGGGGATCTTCCTCAACCGCAAGAACGTGATCGTCATCCTGATGGCGGTCGAACTGATCCTGCTCGCGGTGAACCTTAATCTCGTCGCCTTCAGCGCCTTCATGCAAGACCTTGTGGGGCAGGTGTTCGCGATGTTGGTGCTGACCGTGGCTGCGGCCGAGGCGGCGATCGGTCTGGCGATCCTGGTGATCTACTTCCGCACCCGCGGCTCGATCGCGGTCGACGATATCAACCGGATGAAGGGGTAACAGCCGATGCATCCGATCCTCGTCATCGTTTTTGCGCCGCTGCTGGCTGCCCTGATTGCAGGGCTCGGCAACCGCATGATCGGCAATGTCGCAGCCAAGAGCGTGACCACCGCTGGCCTCTTCCTTGCAGCGGCCCTCAGCTGGCCGATCTTCCTTGGCTTCCTTGGCGGCACGGCGACCCCCGAGGTCGTGCCCGTGCTGAAGTGGGTCCAGAGCGGCACGCTAACCTTCGATTGGGCGCTGCGCGTCGACACCATGACCGCGATCATGCTGGTCGTGATCAACAGCGTTTCAGCGCTCGTGCACCTCTACTCGTGGGGGTACATGGAGGAAGACCCGGATCAGCCGCGCTTCTTCGCCTACCTCTCGCTGTTCACCTTCGCGATGTTGATGCTGGTGACGGCCGACAACCTCGTCCAGATGTTCTTCGGATGGGAAGGTGTGGGCCTTGCCTCCTATCTGCTGATCGGATTCTGGTTCAAGAAGCCCTCCGCGGGTGCAGCCGCCATCAAGGCTTTCGTGGTCAACCGCGTGGGTGACCTTGGCTTCATGCTCGGGATCTTTGGCACCTATCTGGTGTTCCAGACCACCTCGATCCCCGAAATCCTTGCCGCCGCACCGGCGATGAGCGGATCGACGATCACTTTCGTGGGCATGCGCCTCTACACCATGGACATCCTGTGCATCCTCCTCTTCATCGGGGCGATGGGCAAGTCGGCGCAGCTGGGCCTTCACACGTGGCTGCCGGACGCGATGGAAGGCCCGACCCCGGTGTCGGCGCTGATCCACGCAGCAACCATGGTGACTGCGGGCGTGTTCATGGTGTGCCGCCTTTCGCCGATGTTCGAGACCGCGCCGACCGCGCTCACCATCGTCACCATCGTTGGCGCTTCGACCTGCTTCTTTGCCGCGACGATCGGCACCACCCAGTGGGACATCAAGCGGGTGATCGCCTATTCGACCTGTTCGCAGCTGGGTTACATGTTCTTTGCAGCGGGCGTGGGCGCTTATGGCGCGGCGATGTTCCACCTGTTCACCCACGCCTTCTTCAAGGCGCTGCTGTTCCTTGGTGCGGGCTCCGTGATCCATGCGATGCACCACGAACAGGACATGCGCTATTACGGCGGGCTTCGGAAGCACATCCCGCTGACCTTCTGGGCGATGATGGCGGGCACGCTCGCGATCACCGGGGTCGGTATCCTCGGGGTGTTCGGGTTCGCGGGCTTCTATTCCAAGGACGCGATCCTTGAAGCCGCCTACGCACGCCACAACGGGGCAGGGCAGTTCGCCTTCTGGGCGGGTGCGATCGCTGCGCTGCTGACGAGTTTCTATTCCTGGCGTCTGATGTTCCTCACCTTCTGGGGCAAGCCGCGCTGGATCGAGAGCGAGCACATCCAGCATTCGGTTCACAAGACCCCCGAACAGGCGGGCGAGGACACTACGGGCGGCTATCATCCGCATGAAAGCCCGCTGCCGATGCTGGTTCCGCTCGGGGTGCTGGGCATCGGCGCAGTGCTGGCGGGCTTTGTCTTCCATCACGAGTTCATCGATGGCGCGGCCTTCTGGGGCGGGTCGATCTTCTACAACGAGGACCTGATCCATGCGATGCACGGCGTGCCGCTGTGGGTGAAGCTGACCGCAACGGCGGTCATGCTGATCGGCCTTGCGGGCGCATACCTCGCCTATATCGCCAAGCCCGATATCCCGGCGAAGTTCGTCAAGACCTTCTCCGGCCTGCACAACTTCGTCTTCCGCAAGTGGTACTTCGACGAGCTCTATGACGCGATCTTCGTGAAGCCTGCCTTCGCGCTCGGCCGCGCGTTCTGGAAGCTCGGCGATATCGGCACGATCGACCGCTTCGGTCCCAACGGCATCGCCTGGGTGGTCGAGCGGTCCTCGGTCGCGGCCAAGTCGATCCAGTCGGGCTACGTCTACACCTATGCGTTGATCATGCTGCTCGGGCTGGTCGCCGCTGTCACCTACGTTCTGCTTTAGGAGCGCGCTTCGTAATGGAAGGCCTTCCCATCCTGTCGCTGATGATGATCGTGCCGCTGGCCGGTGCGGCGGCGTGCCTGTTTTCGCCCGCCAACGCCGCGCGCTGGATCGCGCTCGGGGCGACGCTTGTCACCTTTGCGCTCGGCATCGTCCTGTGGTCGAATTACCAGATCGGCGGCCCGCAGTGGCAGTTCCAGGAAGAGGCCGACCTCTTCGCCGGCTTCAAATATGCCCTGGGGATCGACGGGATTTCGCTGCTGCTGATCATGCTCAGCGTGTTCCTGATGCCGATCTGTATCCTCGCCAGCTGGGACGCGATCGAAAAGCGCGTGGGCGAATACATGGCCGCGTTCCTGCTGATGGAGGTGCTGATGATCGGCACCTTTGCCGCACAGGACCTGTTCCTGTTCTACGTCTTCTTCGAGGCGGGCCTTATCCCGATGTACCTGATCATCGGGGTGTGGGGCGGGGACAACCGCATCTACGCGAGCTACAAGTTCTTTCTCTACACGTTGCTCGGCTCGGTGCTGATGCTGATCGCGATGTTCTGGATGGTGGCCCAAGCCGGCACGTCCGACATTCCGACCCTGATGCAGACCAACTTCCCGCCGGAAGCACAGACGTGGCTCTGGCTGGCGTTCTTTGCGAGCTTTGCCGTGAAGGTGCCGATGTGGCCGATGCACACTTGGCTGCCGGACGCGCACGTGCAGGCGCCGACCGCAGGTTCGGTGATCCTTGCCGGCGTGCTGCTGAAGCTCGGCGGTTATGGCTTCATCCGTTTCAGCCTACCGATGTTCCCTGAAGCCTCGGCGCAGTTTGCGTGGCTGGTGTTCGCCCTTTCGATGATCGCCGTGGTCTACACCTCGCTGGTTGCGCTGGTGCAGTCGGACATGAAGAAGCTCATTGCCTATTCCTCGGTCGCGCACATGGCGATTGTCACGGTCGGGCTGTTTGCCTTCAACGTGCAGGGCCTCGAAGGTGCGATGATCGTGATGCTGAGCCACGGGCTCGTGTCGGGCGCGCTGTTCCTGTGTGTGGGCGTGATCTACGACCGCCTCCACACCCGCGAGATCGCGCGTTACGGGGGGCTTGCGATCAACATGCCCTATTATGCGCTGTTCTTCCTGCTGTTCACGATGGCGTCTATCGGCCTGCCGGGGACCAGCGGCTTCGTCGGCGAGTTCCTGTCGCTGGCGGGCATTTACCAGACCTCGAGCCTTGTCGCGCTGGTCTCTACCACCGGGATCATCCTTGGTGCGGCCTATATGCTCTACCTCTATCGCCGCGTGGCGTTTGGCGGTCAGACCAATGAAGACGCCGCCGCCATGCCCGACATTTCGGCGCGCGAATGGGTGATGATGGCACCGATTGCCGCAGCGGTGCTGTGGATGGGTGTCTATCCCGAAAGCTTCCTCGCGCCGATGCGCGCGGACATCGCCGTGCTTGATGCGCGCATTGCCTCGGCCGCTCCGGTGAGTGACGCCGAGCTGGCGCCTGGTACGCCGCGTGCGGAGGCGGCCAACGCGTTGTCGCATCACAAGGGCACGGAACACGAAAGCGCCAAGGAGGGCGCGCACTGATGGATTTCGCTCACTCCTTCGGCCTCGTCATCCCCGAGCTGCTGCTGAGCGGCGCAGGGCTGCTGTTGCTGCTCGTCGCCGCCTGGGGCGGTGACAAGGCTGCGCGCCCGATAGCCATCGCCGCCGCTGCCGCGCTGTTCGGTGCAGGCATCCTGCTCGTGCCCGGTCTCCATTTCGGTATCGATGGCCCGGAGACGACGGCGTTCGGCGGCCTCCTCAAGGTCGATAGCTTCGCGCTTTTTGCCAAGGCGCTGATCTACCTCGCGGCCATTGGCGCGTTGATGGTCGCGCCCGCGTTCTTCAACAGTGCGGCTGCCGGCACGGAGCGCGGGATGCGTGCCGAATATCCGGTGCTGGTGCTGTTCGCTGCGGTCGGCATGAGCATCATGGTTTCGGCCAATGACTTCATGAGCCTCTATCTCGGGCTCGAGCTGAACAGCCTCTCGGCCTATGTGCTCGCCGCGATCCTGCGGCGCGATACCCGTTCGGGCGAAGCGGGTCTCAAGTACTTCGTGCTTGGCGCACTGGCCTCGGGGATCCTGCTTTACGGCATGAGCCTGCTTTACGGCTTTACCGGTGGCACGGCCTTTACGGCGGTGCGCGCCGGGTTGACCGGAGAGATGGGCACCGGCTCGCTGTTCGGGGTAATCTTCGTGCTGTCGGGCCTTGCCTTCAAGATCAGTGCCGTGCCGTTCCACATGTGGACGCCCGACGTGTATGAAGGCGCGCCGACCCCGGTCACCGCCTTCTTCGCGACCGCACCCAAGGTCGCCGCCGTGGCGCTGACCGCGCGGGTGGTGTTCGAAGTGTTCGGCGCACAGGTCGCCGCGTGGCAGCAGATCGTGATGTTCACGGCGCTCGCCTCGATCGTGTTCGGCGCGCTCGGGGCGATCGGGCAGGAGAACCTCAAGCGCCTGCTGGCCTATTCCTCGATCAACAACATCGGCTTCATCCTGCTTGGCCTTGCGGTCGCCAATGCCGAAGGCGCGAGCGCGATGCTGGTGTACCTGTTCATCTACGTCGCCATGAGCCTCGGCAGCTTTACCGCGCTGCTGATGCTGCGGGACGGAGACGGCGCGCTGTTCGAAACTTTCGCCGATATCCGCGGGCTCTCGGTCACGCGGCCGGCGATTGCCTGGGCGCTGCTGGTCTTCATGTTCAGCCTTGCCGGTATCCCACCGCTGCTCGGCTTCTTCGCCAAGTTCGCGGTGTTCCAGGCGACGGTAGAGGCCGGACTGGTGGCGTTTGGCGCCATCGCGATTGCCGCCAGCGTGATCGGGGCGTTCTACTACATCAAGTTCGTCAAGGTGATGTTCTTCGATGAGCCCGCGGGCGTCGTCACCGGTAAGAGCGGCGCGGCGCATTGGGTGTTGCTGTTCCTGACGGCCGCGATTGTCTCACCGCTCGGCTACCTCCTGACGCCGTCGCTGACCGATCTGGCCGACAAGGCGGCTGCCTCGCTGTTTCTCGCAGTTTGATCGAGATCGTCGCACAGACCGGTTCGACCAACGCTGATCTCGCAGAGAAACTGCGTTCGGCAGAAGGTTGGCCCGAGGGACATTGGCTGGTCGCCCGCCGACAGATCGCTGGTCGCGGCCGACAGGGGCGCGAATGGTTCGATGGGGCGGGCAACTTCATGGGCTCGACCGTCGTCGCGCTGGGCAAAGGTAATCCGCCACCGGCTTCGCTCAGCTTTGTTGCCGCGCTGGCCGTCCATGATGCGGTTGCAGCTGCTCTTGCAGACGATGCCGAACTGGCGCTCAAGTGGCCTAACGATGTGCTGCTGCACCAGGGCAAGCTTTCGGGCATCTTGCTTGAAATGGTGCGCGATCATGTGATCGTCGGCATCGGCGTGAATTTGGCCCGCGCGCCTCAACTGCCCGACCGCAAGACCGCAGCGCTCGCCGATCTTCGCCCGCCGCCAGAGGTAGCGGATTTTGCCTCTGCACTGGCCGTTGCGTTCGCGCAGCGGTTGAGTGACTGGCGGAACCACGGCCTCGCGGCGACGCTTGCTGCCTTTCTTCAGCGCTCAATTCATGCGCAGGGCTCGCCGGTTACGGTTCATGACACTGACGGCTCAAAGCTTTCGGGCACCTTTGCTGGACTGGATGAATCCGACGGAGCCTTGCGCCTGCGCTTGGCGGATGGCAGCGAACGTGTCATTCGCGCTGGCGACATATCCTGAAGGAAGGAACGCATCCGATGCTGCTTGCCGCTGATGTCGGGAACACCAATGTTGTCTTCGCGCTGTTCGATCTGCACGACGATGGCACGCACGCCATTCGCGCGCGCTGGCGGATCGCCACCGATCCGCGCCGGACGGGTGACGAATATGCCGTTTGGCTGCTCCAGCTGCTCAAGATCGAGGGCGTCGAGCGCGAGGAGATCACCCAGATCATCGTCGCCTCGGTGGTGCCGCGCGCCGACCACAACCTTACCGTCCTGTGCGAGAAGTATTTCGGTATCACCCCGCTCTTCGCCGGGCAGGGAACCGCGCGTTGGCGGTTCGAAATCGATGTCGATCAGCCGTCGTCGCTCGGCGCTGACCGCGCTCTCAACATCCTCGCCGCGCACCACAAGTATGGCGGCGACCTGATCATTGTCGATTTCGGCACGGCCACCAAGTTCGAGGCGGTCGACTTTACCGGCGCCTACAAGGGCGGTTCGATCGCTCCGGGGATCAACCTCTCGCTCGATGCACTCGTCGGCAAAACGGCCAAGCTGCCGCGTATCGCCATCCGCGCACCTGCCAGCCGCAGCGTCATCGGCCGCAATACCGAGGACCAGATGCTGATCGGCGTGTTTTGGGGCTATGTCGCGATGATGGAAGGCATGGTCGCCAAGATGAAGACCGAGATCGGCCGCCCGGCCAAGGTCGTGGCGACCGGCGGCCTTGCGATCCTGTTCGATGATGCGACCGAAATTTTCGACCATGTCGATGCCGATCTGACCTTGGACGGCCTCGCAATCCTTGCTCGCCAGGCCGAAACCGCCTGAGCTTTGCCAACGTAAGAGACAATGTGAAAAACGATTTTTCCCCTGAAGACGAATTGCTGTTCCTCGCGCTGGGCGGTTCCGGCGAGATTGGAATGAACGTCAATCTCTACGGCTGTCAGGGCAAGTGGCTGATGGTCGATCTCGGCATGACCTTCTCGGGCAATGAATATCCGGGTGTCGATCTGGTGTTTGCCGATCTCGACTTCATCGAGGAACGTAGCGCTGACCTGATCGGAATTGTGCTGACCCACGCGCACGAGGATCACATCGGCGCGGTGCCCTATTTCGCGGGCGAGCTCGGCGTGCCGCTTTATGCCACGCCGTTCACCGCCGATCTTGTCGCGCGCAAGCTTGAGGAAGCGGGGCTGCTCGGCAAGGTCGAACTTAACATCGTGGGCGAGGATGACGGGCCGCTGCAACTTGGGTCGTTCACCGTGACCTATCTGCCGCTGGCACACTCGATCGCCGAGGGAAATGCGGTCCTGATCGATACCCCGCACGGCCGCGTGTTCCATACCGGCGACTGGAAGCTCGACGAGGAACCGATCATCGGGGAGCCCACCACCGAGGCGGATCTGCGCGCGATCGGTGCGGAAGGCGTGCTCGCGCTGGTGTGCGATTCGACCAATGTCTTCAATCCGAAGCCCTCGGGCTCGGAAGGTGCGGTGCACCGGGCGTTGATGGAAGAGGTCGCTCGCCACACCGGCAAGCGGGTCGTCGTCACCACCTTTGCTAGCAACGTAGCCCGCCTCCAGACGCTCGGCGACGTTGCGCGCGAGACTGGGCGACAGATCTGTGTAGCGGGCCGCTCGCTCGACCGGATCATCGAGGTCGCGCAGGACAATGGCTATCTTGCGGATTTCCCTACACCCGTCGATTTCGACACTGCGATGGGCCTCCCACGCGGGCAGGTTCTGATCATCGCGACCGGCGGGCAGGGCGAACCCCGCGCGGCGCTCGCACGGATGGCGGAGAACAACCATCCGATCGAGCTCACCGCGGGCGATGTCGTGCTGTTCTCCTCGCGCCAGATTCCCGGTAACGAAATTCCGATCGGCCGCATCCAGAACCAGCTCGCCGCGCGCGGAATCACGATGGTGACGGACCGTCAGGCATTCATCCATGTGTCGGGCCATCCCGGACGGCCAGAGCTTGAAGCGCTCTACGAATGGCTTCAGCCCGAAATCCTCGTGCCAGTGCACGGTGAGATGCGGCACATGGCCGAACAGGCGCGCGTCGGTAAGGCCTGCGGCATCCCCTCGCAGGTGGTGCAGAAGAACGGCGATCTGGTCCGCCTTGCGCCGGGTAAGCCGGGCAAGCTGGCCGAGGTGCGCGCCGGTCGTCTGGTGCTCGATGGCGATATCATTGCGCCCGCCAATGGCGAGGCGATGACCATGCGCCGCCGTATCGCCGCAGAAGGCGTGCTGGTGGTGGTTCTGACCCGCGGCAACCAGCCGGTGATCGAGGCAATCGGCCTGCCGCTCGACGAGGACCTGCCGGAATTCATCGAGGAAGCCGCCGGCGACGTGCTTACCGCGATTGGACGCCTCAAGGGCAAGGATGCCCGCGATCCGGCAGCGATCCATGAGGCAGCGCGCCTTGCCGCGCGCCGGGCCGTGCAGCGCTGGTCGGGCAAGCGCCCGCAGGTTCGGGTGGTGATGCCGGGCGGAGAGGCCTGATGGCGTGGACCTCGATCGCGGCGATCTATTTCCTGTTTTTCGTGATGAGCGCCTTCATCATGCTGCCCTTCGGTGTGCGAACGGCGGACGAGGCAGGGGTCGCGAAGGTGCCGGGGCAGGCGGATAGCGCTCCCGTCAATTTCCAGCCCGGGAAAGTGGCCACGCGAGCATCCGTGGTGGCAGCGGTCGCGACGGCGCTCTTCGTCGCCAATTACCAGTATGGCTGGATTACTGCCGCCGACATCGATTTTCTGCCCAAGCCACCGGCGGCCGCGCGCTGATCAGCGCAGCCGCTGGATCGCCTGCGCCAGCGCCACATAGAGCTTGCCGATTTCCGATCCCAGCACCGTCACCGAAAGCGTGTGGCCATCGCGGGTCGAGAGCAGGGTGCGTAGCATTGCCTCGAAATCGTGGATGTAGCGATTGACGTTGGCGCGGAAGTCTTCGTCATCGCCGTAAAGCGTGGCGATATCCCGTGCGGTGCCGTTGTCGATCAGGCGCACTGCGCGGCGCGTAAAGATGCCGCGATCGCCCTTGAGATAGGCATCCCACGCTGTATCGCTGACTTCGGTGGCGAGCGCGGTGGTGATGTCGATTGCCGCCGAGTTCAGGCTCTCGGTGATCAGCGCCATGCGACGCGAGAAGTCGTTATTGACCTGTTCTTCGGCCAGTTCGCGGGTGCGGGCGACGCGTTGTTCAAGATTGCCGGTCAATTCGTTGACCCGTGCCAATTGGTCGCGCAGCTGCACCACTGCTTCACGTCCGACGCCGGAGGCGTGAGCCGCTGATTGTTCGAGCTTCCCAATCGTTGCTGCTGCCTCGTTACGCAAGGCTCGCTCCAGCGCCTCGACCGCTTCGGTGCCGATCCGCTCCGCAAGGAGGATGGCCTTTTCGCGGGCGCCTTCATCCAGCGTTGCAAAGGCCTTGTCGATGGCTGCTTCGAGCGTTCCGAGCGACTCGAGTAATTGGGCGTGGGTTTGCGTGGCGAGCGTTCCGCTTTCCTCGGCCAAGCGGACAAATCCGCTGCGCAGACCCTGTAGGCGGGCGAGAGCGTCTTCGGTTTCGCTGGCAAGCTGGGTCTTGAGGCCGGCGATGGCGATTTCGGCCGCATCGATCTCGCCGCGGGTCTGCACCAGATATTCCGATAGATCGGTGCCATGCTGGCTCGAACGGAGCATCAGCTGGTTCACCTTGTCGGCGCGGGCTTCAGCTTCGCTCAAGGAGGCATCGGCTGCCGCGATGGCCGCCGGAAGCTCCTCGCGGGTCGAGCGCACGCCGGACTGGATGATTTCGAGCAGGCGGATGCCGCTTTCGGTCAGGCGCGTGAGGCGGGCCTCGGTATCCTGCAAGGCGGCGCGCTTTTCGGCCAGCTGCTGGTCAAGCGTGCCGAAGCCCGCCGTGAGGCTTGCACGCGCGCTCTCGCCGTGTTCGCCGATAGCGATCATCACCTTGCCAAGCTGATCAATCTTCTCGGCAATCGCCTCGCCTTGAGCGAGCAGCTTTTCGGTATCGGCAATTTGCGCCTCGCGCCGCTGGGCGAGGGCATCGTCGAGCGCGCTCAGACGCTGCGACAGGACCTCGCTGGCCTGTGCTTCATGGGTATCGAGCGCCGCCTGACGTTGTTCGATCTGCTCGGCCAAGGCACGGCTGCGCTCGGCCATCTGGTTTTCGAAGGTCTGCACTTCGGCGCGCAGCGTGGCGATCCGCTCGCTCGCGGCGGCGCCGTTGGCGCGGTCGACTTCGTCGATCATCGCCAGCTTGGCGAGCAAGCCTTCGTGAACCTGCGCGATGCTCGCTTCAAGCTGTTCCTGAGTGGCGCTGCTGGCTGCGCGCAGGCGCTCTGCAATCGCTTCGGTCGCCGAGGCGGTTTCCTGCGCGCGTGCTCCAAGCGCGGCGAGCGCCTCGTTCTCCAGCTCATCAATCTGCGTGCGATAGGCTTCCGCATCGGCCTGGAGGGCGACGAAGCGTTGCGATACCAATGCCTCGATCCGTCCGAGCTGGTCTTCGAAACCGGCAAGCGTTGCACCCACCTGCGTGCCAAGGCGCGTGACCTGCTTTTCGCTGGCGGAACCGAAGGTGTTGAGCCGTTCGAACCCGGCCACCAACCGCTCGAGCTGGTCCTGCGCGTTGCGACCGGCCCCGCCGATCTGGTTGGCGACATCGCGCGCCGCATTGGCCACGACCGGAAGATCATCGCGCAGCCGATTCATGTTGCCCAGCGCTGTTTCGCTGGTCGCCCCGATCGCATCGACCTGAGCCCCGTTGTTCACGATCAGCGTCTGAAGCTCGGCCGCATGGGTGGAGATCCGTTCGGCCGCAATCCGGCCCAGCGCCTCAAGATCGCGCGACTGTGCAGCGAGGAATTCGCGCGCAAGGCTCAGCTCGCGGTTGACCACCTTGAGGCGGGCTTCAAGCGCTGCGCTTTCCTCGCGCATCAACGCTGCGCTGGCAGCAAATCGCCGCGCTTCCGCCTGTGAGGAGCGCATTGCCAGCAACCAGACAACGCCGATCAGCGCCACCGGCACGGACCATTGCACCAGCCATGTCGCCCAGGTCGCGGGTGCAGCGCCGGCCAGCATCGCGGTCTGGTGCGCCCAGCCGAAGAAACCGGTCCAGCCGGCGACGGTGATGAAAGCAAGGGAAGGGGCCAGCCAACCGAAACGTGACGCAGAAGCGGTCTCTTCGGCCGTATCAAGCCATTCCTCGGACGCCTCAAACTCGGCCGCGTTTTCTTCCGCAGAGCTCTCTACCGAACTTTCGGTTTCACCCGTGCCCGTAGCGGTATCGTCGCCGCGCCCGCGCCCGAAAGCGCGCATCTGATGTCGTCCTGCCATAGGCACCTCATACCACAGGCGGAATCGGGATAAACCCCGCTTTAACCCAATTCAGCCTATCGGAGCTTTATGGCTTACGATGGTGGTGCTCTCGATGCGACGCTGGCTGCTGCAGCCGGCAACGATCCCGCGCTGATGCGCGAGCTTCGTGCTGCCTTTCTCGAGAGCGCCCGCAGCCAACTCGATCTGCTCAAGCGCGCGCGGTGCGATGGCAACTGGAACGTGGCTGCGATGCGGATCAAGGGGCTGGCCGCCAGTTTCCATGCAGACGAATTGCTCCAGGCAGCCGAATTTGCGCTCAACGCTGCACCTGGCGAGCCGATGGCGATCCGCGAAATTGAAGCCGTGCTGACCCGTTTCTCGCGCTCGGTCGCCCGCTGACAACAGGGATCCGCGCGCATTGCCGCGTTGATGCTTGAACGATCTGCCTGAAACCGCCAATCCTGGGCCTGCCTTGCGGGATGGGATGGGGGAACGATGCGGACCGGCCTGATTGCAGCGAATGTTCGCACCCCTGATGGAGAGCTGCGCGCCGAGCTGATGCTCGCCGGACGCAGTGTGCTGGCATGGCAGATCGACCTGCTGCGCGCTCTTGATGTCGAGCGGATCATCTGCCTGTGTGACGCGCCGACCAGAGAGATCCTGAACCTTCAGCATGAAGTTGAAGGGGCAGGGCTCACGTTCCAGGCGCTCAAAGGCTTTGCCGCACTTCCCGCGCTGGTTCGTGCCGAAGACGATCTCGTCATTCTGCGCGATGGCCTCGTGCCCGATGCGGCGGTCGTCAAGGCAGTCTCGGCCGCTGGGGAGACCATCAGGCGTATGGTCATGGCCCTTCCTGCCGAGCACGCTCTGGTTCAGGCTCATCCCGACGATTTCGAGCGTATCGATGCCATTCGCCATTGGGCGGGGTTGCTGGTGATGCGCGGCGCTCCGGTGCAACAACTGGCCGACTTTCCGGGCGATGCCGATCCGGTGTCGGTGCTGTTGCGCCTTGCGCTGCAAGCCGGGACCCCTTGCCAAATGCTCGACGCCGCGCAGGCGAGCGAGGGGCGTTGGCTGCTGGCCGATAGTGCTGGCGCAGTGACGCGTTATGAGCAGGCGCTGATCGCGAGCGCCGCCCCGCTGACAGATTGGCGCGCGCCCCTTGTAAGCCTTGCGACGTTACTGGTTCAGCAACTTGCACCGCGCGGCATGGCGCAAGGCGCACAGATCGCCGGGTTCGTAGCGCTTATCCTGTTGCTGACAGGGGTTGGTGTCGCTGGTCTTGGCTCGGCGCCGGCCGGGCTTGGCGTGGCGGCCGCTGGCAGCTTTGCGGGTCGGATCGCGCTTGCTTATGCCGCGCTGGCGGCGAGCTTGCGCCGAAAGTCGGGGCGTGGGCGAGGTCGGGCCTTGTTGACGCTCGCAGTCGATGGCCTTGGTGCGGCAACCTTGTGGTTCGCGCTCGCTCCCTGGCCGCAATGGCAGCCACTCGCGATCTGCGGCCCGCTTCTGATCGGGCTTGCGCGCCTTGCCGAAACGAGCGGGCCACAACCCGTTGCGGCCCTAGCATCCGACCGGACAAGCCTGCTTGCCGTTCTCGCCGTGGCTGCGGTGATGGGAGTTTTTCCGGTTGCGGTTGCCGCGCTGTGCACGCTTTTGTTGGCCGCTTTGCTACTGCAAGCCCGCCCGAATTGAACTAACGCCGCCTTAACTATCCCTCCGCTATCTATGCAAGGATGGGCGAAGACACCATGGACCTGGCCGCCGACCGCAATGTCGAGGCGCTCCTGAAGGGCGAACTCGCGCGCGAGTACCGCGCGGTGTCGGCTGTTGTCCCGGTGCTGCGCCATCTGCTCGCCAGCGATGCACAATCGATGCTCAGCGATGCAGTGCTCGCGCGGGTCCGGGGCATGATGAGCGATTGCGCCGCGCAGCTGCTCGCGGCGAGCGAGGGACGCGATCCAGCCGCCCGTATGGCCCATCCTGGCGATCCCGTCGTGATCGACCGCTGGACGGACGCGCTGATGCAGGATGAAGCCTTGCTCGGCTTCTGTCACGCCCTCGCGCTCGAGGCCGTGCTGGCCGAACGCTTCCAGCAGCGCCATGCCATCGATCCGGTGCTCAGCCCGCTGCTGCAGGAACTGATTGCCTCGCCCGATCCGGGTGTCGCAGCGCTGGCAATGAGCACACTGGCAGCGCAGTCGCGGTTTCTCCAGACCCAGCGCCGGATGGAACTGCCGCTGGGCGAACTTCCTGCCGAGCTATTCTTCGCTGTCATTGCACGGTGTCAGGGGCTGGTCGCCGATCCCGCCGCACGCAGCCGAATCGCGCTGCTGCAGCAGAGCTATGACGAAGCCAGCAGCCGGCTTGGCCTTCTGGCACGGCTCGTCGCCGCCATGCGACAGGGCGCGTTTGCCGCGCTTGCGCTTGATCATGCGGGCATTGCGCTGTGCGCGACCACATTGGCGGCTCGGCATCGACAATCGCACGGGGAATGGGTGCTGGCGTGCCACGAAGGGCAGGGCATCCGGTTCGCACTGGCGTTGCGGGCAGCAGAAGTGGCGCTTCCCGTGATTGAACGGCAATTCGCGCTGGTGGAGCCCTCGGCCCGCCTTCCGCGGGCAATTGCGGAGCTTTCGGCCGAACGGGCCGCCGCCCTGCTTGCCGCAGGGGGCGGGATGTGAGCCGCGTCATGGATCGCCACGAAAACCTCTTGGGCGCGTGCGGACTGACCGACGCGCGTGATCATCTGCTGAGCGCTGACGAGGCGCTCGCGGAACTTCAGGAGCGATGCGGCGGCGATGTGCCCGGCACGCTGGCCATTCCCGAGCTGCTTGCCCTCGTGCAGCAATCGCGCCGCATGGGCCTGAAGCTGGCGCGCAATTTCACCGCCTTTGACGGCGAATCCTTGGTGAGCGGCTTTGTACGCATCCATCCGCTAGGCGAAGCGGAAGGTGGGGGATGCGAATTGCTGGTCGAGAACTGGCAGCGCAGCGCGCTCGCGGCACCCGGCAGTCGTGAATTGGCCGAAACGATGGACGCGATTGACCGGGCCACTGCGGAAGTCAGTGCCCGGCTCGATGCGCAGCAGCGGGTGCAAGTGCTGAGCACGCTTGCGACCGATGCCGCAGAGCTTCAGGCCGCGGCGCTGGCACAGCCGGGAATCCCCTGGAGCGATCTTGTCGAACTGGCAGCAGTCAGTCATCATCAGTCGCTTCACTGGCGGCTGCTCGATGGCACCTTGTGCCGATTTGCCGGATCGCGGCGTAACTGGCGCATTCGCCTGATCCCGCTCGGCCCGGACGTGCACAGCCCGGCCGGCTTTGAGCTCTTGCTGATTGCCGAGGAGCCGCTGGTTGCAGGTGCATCGCAAGGACCGGACGAGGGAGCAGGGAGCGGGGATGCCTCTCCCACGCGGCTGATTGGCTCGGCGCTCACGCCGGTGCTTCGCCAGCCGATCGCCCGCATCATCGCCAATGCCGAAACCATCCGCGCGCGCCTCGCGGGGCCGCTCCGTGATGAATACAGCGAATATGCCGGAACAATCGCAAGCGCCGGGCAGCACCTGTCCGCGATGCTCGATGATCTGGCCGATCTCGAAGTCGTCGAGACCCCGGGCTTTGCCACTGCGCGCGAACCGGTCGATCTTGCCGATGCGGCGACGCGGGCCGCAGGCATTCTCGGCGTACGGGCGCAGAACCGCGATACGGTGCTCGAAATGGTTGCCGCCTCGGGGGAAACTATCGCGATCGCCGAATTCCGCCGGGTGCTGCAGATCCTCATCAACCTCATCGGAAATGCGATCGCCTATTCGCCGGCGGGCAGCACCGTGCGGATCGCTACTGAACGGATGGCGTCGGGTCAGGTGGCGGTGAGCGTCGCGGATGAAGGCCCGGGCGTAACGCCCGAGCAGGCCAGCCGCATCTTCGACAAGTTCGAACGCCTGGGGCGGGACAGTGACGGCGGCAAGGACAAGGGATCAGGCCTAGGCCTGTTCATCTCGCGGCGACTGGCCGAAGCAATGGGTGGCACTCTGACAGTCACCAGCGCCGAAGGGGGCGGGGCGCTGTTCCGGCTTGAACTGCCCGCGCAGCAATAGCTGCGCGTCAGCCGCCGCGCGGACGACCGAGCCACACCACCAAAGCTCCGATAGCTGCAGTGATCGCCCCGTAAAGCGCCCATTCGCGGCGCGCGAGCATGAAGCTTTCCGCAGGCCAGGTCAGCAGGCCAAGGCCCTGTAGAGCCCAGATGGTGCCCAGCACGATCAGCACACCGCCAATCACTCTGAGCACCATCGGGAAAGCTCGCTTAGCGCTGGCTCAGCGGAACATAGTCGCGCTGGGTCGGGCCGGTATAGAGCTGGCGCGGACGACCGATCTTCTGGCCGGGGTCCGAAATCATTTCGTTCCACTGGGCCACCCAGCCCACGGTGCGGGCGAGCGCGAACAGCGCGGTGAACATGGTGGTCGGGAAGCCGATCGCCGAGAGGATGATGCCCGAATAGAAATCGACGTTCGGGAACAGCTTCTTCTCGATGAAATAGGGATCGTTGAGCGCGATCTCTTCGAGCCGCAGCGCGGTTTCGAACAGCGGATCGGTGACCTTGAGCGCGTCGAACACCTCGCGCACGGTCTTCTGCATCACGGTCGCCCGCGGATCGTAGTTCTTGTATACGCGGTGACCGAAGCCCATCAGGCGGAACGGATCGTTCTTGTCCTTGGCACGCTCAATGTAGTGCGGAATCTTGTCGGGCGTCCCGATTTCCTTGAGCATGTTGAGGGCGGCCTCGTTCGCGCCGCCATGCGCCGGGCCCCATAGGCAGGCGATGCCGGCCGCGATGCAGGCAAACGGGTTCGCGCCCGAGGACCCTGCAAGACGCACGGTCGAGGTCGAGGCGTTCTGCTCGTGGTCGGCATGGAGGATGAAGATCCGGTCCATCGCGCGTTCCACCGCCGGGATCACCTCGTACTCTTCGGCCGGAACGCCGAAGGTCATGCGCAGGAAGTTGCCGGTATAGGACAGCTTGTTGTCCGGATACATGAAGGGCTGGCCGACCGAATACTTGTAGGCCATCGCCGCGATCGTCGGCATCTTCGCGATCAGTCGGTGCGATGCGATCATGCGCTGCTGCGGATCGGAAATGTCGGTGCTGTCATGGTAGAACGCCGACAGCGCGCCAACCACGCCGCACATCACCGCCATCGGGTGCGCGTCACGGCGGAAGCCGCGATAGAAGGTCATCAGCTGCTCGTGCAGCATGGTGTGGCGGGTGATGGTGTAGGTGAAGTCTGCGAGTTCCTGCTGGCTCGGCAGTTCGCCGTTGAGCAGCAGGTAGCTGACTTCCATGAAGCTCGAATCTTCGGCCAGCTGCCCGATAGGATAGCCGCGGTGGAGCAGCACGCCCTCATCACCATCGATGTACGTCAGCGCGCTTTCGCAGCTCGCGGTCGAGGTGAAGCCGGGGTCGAAGGTGAACGCGCCCGTCTGTGCGTAGAGCTTGCGGATGTCGATCACGTCCGGGCCGGTGCTGCCTTCGAGCACCGGATAATCGAAAGTCTTCCCGCCGATTTCGAGTTTCGCCGTCTTGTCTGCCAAGATCTATCTCCTGTCCATAATCCCTGCTATCGCCCGCGGCGTCACGCAGCCTGCGCGTCGAGCCGAGCGAGAGCTTCGTCCCGGCCCAGAAGGACCAGAACATCGAAAATCCCGGGTGATGTGGTCGTCCCGGTCAGCGCCGCGCGCATCGGCTGCGCCAGCTTGCCGAGACCCAATCCAAGCTCCTCCGCAAGCGCCTTCGTAGTGGCTTCGAGTGCCTCGCTTGTCCAGTCGTTTTGCGCTGCAAGTGCGGTGCAAATGCTGCGCAAGATGGTGCGTGCTTCGCCTTCGAGCAGCTCGGCCGCCTTCTCCGTCATTGCAAGCGGGCGCTTGGCAAACAGAAATGCCGCGCCTTCAGTGATTTCATTGACGTTCTTGGCGCGCACCTTGAGTACCGGCATGGCGCGGGTGAGCAGTGCTTCGTCGGCCGTTTCGCCGATCCGGGCCGCAACCAGTGCCGCCAGGCGCGCATCGTCGGCCTCGCGCAGGTAGTGGCCGTTGAGATTCTCGAGCTTCTTGAGGTCGAAGCGCGAGGGGCTCTTGCCCACGCCGTCGAGATCGAACAGCCCGATGGCTTCCTCGCGCGTGATCTCCTCGCGGTCGCCGTGGCCCCAGCCCAGACGCAGCAGATAGTTGAACAGCGCTTCGGGCAGGATGCCGAACTCGTCACGATAGGCCTCGACACCCAGCGCGCCGTGGCGCTTGGACAGCTTGGCGCCGTCCGATCCGTGGATCAGCGGGATGTGGGCGTAGATTGGATCGGGCCAGTTGCCCTCTATATCGTTCATCGCGCGGATGATCGGCAGCTGGCGGAAGGCGTTGTTTAGGTGATCATCGCCGCGGATCACATGGGTCACACCCATGTCGTGATCGTCGACCACGACCGCGAGCATATAGGTCGGCGTCCCGTCTGCACGCAGGATGATGTAGTCGTCGATTTCCTCGTTCTTCACCGTCACCGCGCCCTGCACCCGGTCGTGTATGGTGGTCTCGCCTTCGTTGGCCGTCTTGATCCGGATGGTGAAGGGCGCGCCTGCGGGCGCTTCGGCAGGATCGCGATCGCGCCAGCGCCCGTCATAGCGCAGCGGCTTCTTGTTCGCGCGCTGCTCCTCGCGCATGGCCTCAAGCTCTTCAGGCGTGGCAAAGCACTTGTAGGCATGGCCGGCCTTGAGCAGCTGCCACGCGACTTCGGCATGGCGTTCGGCGCGGTCGGACTGGAACAGCGGCGGGGCATCGAAATCGAGCCCGAGCCAATCGAGCCCTTCGATGATGGCGTCGATCGCATCCTGGGTGGAGCGCTTGCGGTCGGTATCTTCGATCCGCAGCAGCACGCGTCCGCCGTGGTGGCGGGCGTAGAGCCAGTTGAACAGCGCTGTGCGCGCCCCGCCGATATGCAGATAGCCGGTGGGCGAGGGCGCGAAGCGGGTGACGACGCCGCCGGTGGTGCCAGTGCTGTCCGTGCTGCTTTCGCTTGCCATGAACGATGACTTCCTGTTCACTTTGAGCGGCTTGGCGATGATCAGGCTGTCGGGGGGACAAGCCGATGCGCGATGTGCCGCTCATTCCGATGGGGGACGATCCGGGCGGCAGCGACGCCGCTGGCGGAGCAATGCCGCGCCCTTGGCAGGACGCAGGGCCAATGTCCAGCATCGGCAGCGGCGCAGGCGGCTCTTCACCCGGAACCCGTATGGCGGATGCAGCCGAGGCTTTCCTCGCCCAATCGGGATTTGATCGTGCCCCATGGCTGGCGGTGGTGTTTGCGAGCGGCATTCTGGCGTGGTTCGCTTTGCCGGGGCCATGGCAATGGTGCGCGGCGATGGCCGGGGGAGTGCTCGCGGCGCTCGGCGCCTTGGCCGTGTGGCCGCTTGGCAGCCTCGCCGACGAGACGCGGGGCAATCTTCGGATGGCGGTGATCGCGGCCGGACTGGTGTTCGCGCTCGGTGTCGGCGTGATCTGGGCACGTTCGGCGATTGTGGGGGCCGAACCGATCGCGCGGCCTTCCTTCTCTCAACTTCACGGGACCGTGCTCGAACGCGAGGATGAACCTGCCGAAGGACGCTTGCGACTGACGCTGGCCGTGCGCGACGCTGAAAGTGGGACGGCGCGCAAAGTCCGGGTCAATGTTCCGCTTGACGCGTTCGGACCCGAGGGTGTTCCGACGACGCTGGGCGAGGGCGCCACTGTCCGGCTTCGGGCGCGGCTGATGCCGCCCGCTCCGCCAATGCTGCCAGGGGCCTATGATTTTGCCCGTGCCGCATGGTTCAAGGGCCTTGCCGCGACCGGAAGCGCGGTGGGGCCTGTCGAGATTATCAAATCTGCGCCGGACGCCGGTTCCTTGGCCAAGATTCAGCGCGCGCTGGCGGCCCATGTGCGTTTCCGAGTGGAGGGATCGGCAGGCACAATCGCGGCCGCGTTTGCCAGCGGGGATAGGGGCAGCATCAGCGAGACTGACCAGATCGCGATGCGCGATGCGGGTCTGACGCATCTCCTGTCGATCAGCGGGCTCCACGTCAGCGCGGTGATTGCGGCAGCCTATGTGGTGGTGCTGCGGCTCCTTGCGCTGTGGCCTGCGCTCGCCTTGCGGGTGCGACTGCCGATCGTCGCGGCCGCGAGCGCGGCGGTTGCGGGGATCGGCTATACCTTGCTTACCGGCGCGGAGGTGCCGACAGTCCGCAGCTGTGTCGCCGCCCTGCTGGTGCTTGGCGCTCTGATGCTCGGACGCGAGGCCTTGTCGTTGCGGATGGTCGCGGTTGCCGCCGGCGTGGTGTTGCTGCTGTGGCCCGAAAGCGCCATCGGCCCGAGTTTTCAGATGAGCTTTGCCGCGGTGCTGGCGATCATCGCGGTCTCCACCAGTGCGCCAGTACGGGCCTTCCTTGCCCCGCGCGACGAGCCATGGGCGGCGCGGATGGGTCGGCGCGTCGTGATGCTGTTTGTGACCGGTGTGGTGATCGAACTCGCGCTGATGCCGGTGGTGCTGTTCCACTTCCACCGTGCGGGGCTTTACGGCGCGGTGGCGAATGTGGTGGCGATCCCGCTGGTGACCTTCGTCTCGATGCCGCTGATCGCGCTGGCCCTCGCGCTGGATACCGTGGGAGCGGGTGCGCCGGCGTGGTGGCTGGTCGAGCGCTCGCTCGCGCTGCTCTTGGGGATCGCCCATTTCACTGCGGCGCAGGCGGGCGCGGTGCGGCTGATGCCGCAGATTAGCGGGTGGGCGATTGCGCTGTTTGCGCTCGGCGGCTTGTGGCTGGCGCTATGGCGCGGACGGGTGCGACTTGCGGGGCTTGTGCCGGTTGTGCTGGCGAGCGGGCTGGTGGCGCTGACCCCGATCCCGGATCTGCTGGTCGCCGGCGACGGGCGGCAGGTGGGGATCACAATGAGCGCACCTGATGGAACCCGCCATCTGCTCTCCCTGCATAACAGCCGGTCGACCTACACCCGCGACAATATGATGGAGCTCGCCGGGGTTGCGGGCGAGCCGCTAGTCCTCGCCAATTGGCCGGGGGCGCGCTGTTCTTCGGCGTTCTGCGTCATGACCATCCGGCGGGGTGGGCGCGACTGGGTGATCCTGCTGGCGCGGGGGCGCGAGCAGGTCGAGGAGCGGGCTTTGGCGGCGGCGTGCGGGCGGGCGGATATTGTCGTTTCGGAGCGGTTTCTGCCGCGCGCCTGCCAGCCGCGCTGGCTCAAGGCCGATCGCCGCTATCTGGAAGAGAGCGGGGGGCTTTCGATCAATCTGGAGGATCAGACGATCACCCGCGTGGCCGACAGCCAGGGGACGCATGGCTGGTGGAAGGCGGGCCAGAACGACCGCAAACGGCCATCTGGCGGAGGCTAAGGGGGGGCTAGCGGGGGTCTAGAGGGGGGCTAACAGGGGTCTAGAAGGGGTCTAAACCGGGCTAAATCACCGCTTTTCGTGGAACATTTTCGACTAACACTATGTAAGTCCGAGAAAAACAGGCCGGGGTCAATGTTCCACGCCGGATAGAAACCGCAGGTGTGGTCTCAAACGGCCGACCCCGGCCCGATTTGCAATCAGTGGTAGCGCCGCAGCAGGCCTGCGAGCTTGCCCTGCACCTCGACCTCGTCGGGGCGGTAATATTGCGGATCATAGGCGGCGTTGGCGGGATCGAGCCGCACCTGCGCGCCTTCCTTGCGCAGATATTTGAGCGTCGCTTCTTCGCCGCGCACCAGCGCGACCACAATCTCGCCATCGCGCGCAGTATTGGTCCGCCGCACCAGCGCGAAATCGCCGTCGAAAATCCCGGCTTCGATCATCGAATCGCCCGACACCTCGAGCGCGTAATGCTCGCCCGGGCCAAGCAGCGCAGCGGGCACCGGCAGCGTGCTCTGCCCTTCGAGCGCCTCGATCGGCGCGCCTGCGGCAATCCGGCCGTGCAAGGGCAGTTCGATCACATCGTTCGCCGCTTCGGCCACGCGCGGGGCGGGGGCGGGCATGGAGACCACATTGCCACCCGCCGCCGCATTGCCGCGCGCCGGCGTCACATCCTCGGGCTGGCGCACCACTTCGAGCGCACGGGCACGGTTGGGCAGACGGCGCAGGAAGCCGCGTTCTTCCAGAGCGGAAATCAGGCGGTGCACGCCCGACTTGCTCTTCAGATCGAGCGCTTCCTTCATTTCTTCGAAACTCGGCGAAATCCCGGTTTCTTCCAGCCGCTGCTGGATGAAACGGATCAGTTCGTGCTGCTTGGCGGTCAGCATTGATCACAACTCCCTTGGTCGCACGACGCCCGCGCTTCGCGGCTCTGCCGTGCCAGTCCCATTGCGTGCTGCCAGAGGCACCCACTCGCCGGAACGGAAAGCGGTGCTTTGCCTGCACGGGCCGTGCACCGATAAGGTGAACGAACAAGGAACAAGTAGGCAACCTTGATAGCCGAGTCAAGCGCACCCGCTGGCAAAGCCGCAGAGTTCAGCCATTCTGGAGCGGGAACACCCGTACCGGTTCGCCCGCAGGCACCGCCGGCGCATGTGCAGGGCGGTCGATCAGGCAATCGGCGGCGGCCAATGCACTCAAAGCGGAGGAATCCTGCGATCCGGCCAGCCGCACCGCGCCGCCATCGGTCACCGCGCGCAGGAATTCGCGGCGCGGGCCGATGGCGGGCAGGGCCTCTCCAGCGGGCATCGTTAGGCTGCGCGGCAGCGGATCGGCATCGCCTTGTGCCGCGCGCACCAGCGGCAGGGCGAAGAGGAAGGCGGTCACAAAGCTCGACACCGGATTGCCCGGCAGGCCGAGGATCACCTGCCGGCCTCTGGTCGCCACCAGCAGCGGCTTGCCCGGCTTGATCGCGACCTTCCAGAAAGCGGTTTCCGCGCCCCAAGCGGCGAGCGCGGGCTTGATCAGATCGTGATCGCCCACCGATGCCCCGCCCGAAGTAATGAGGATGTCGGCCGCCTTGGCGCGCTCCAGCGCGCCAGCGAGCGCGGCCATGTCATCGCCCACCGGGCCAAGCCGCAGCACCTCGCACCCCAGAGGCGCGAGCATGGCCGCGATCATCGCGCCGTTGCTGGCGGGGATCTGGTGCGGGAGGCAGTGGGCGGGATCGGCGGCGAGCTCGTCCCCGCTGTCCAACACCGCGACAGTGACGCGCCGCGCCACGCTGACCTCGCCGCGTCCTGCCGACAGCGCCAGCGCGATGCGGCCAGCGTTGATACGGGTGCCGCGCGTGAGCAGGCGGGTGCCCTCGACAAAATCGAACCCGCGCCTGCGGATATGGCGTCCTGCTGGCGGATATTCGGTAGCGGTGACGATGCCGCCCTCTACGCCTGCATCTTCTTGGAGCAGCACGCGGTCCGCCCCGTCAGGGACGATTGCCCCGGTCGATATCCGCGCGCATTGCCCCGCGCCCAGCGATCCTGGGAACGGCGTACCGGCCCGGCTTTCGCCCACGAGCGTCCAAGGCCCTTCGCCGGCGCCCAGCGCATAGCCGTCCATCGCGGACAGATCGGCGGGGGCTGGGTGCGCGCGGCATGGACATCCTCGGCCAGCACGCGGCCGAGCGCTGTTTCGACGGGGATACGCTCTGAACCAAGCACCGGAGCGAGCGCGAGCAGCCGCGCCTGCGCCTCTTCCAGTGACAGCGGTGCGGTCATTCAGGCGCTTTCCAGTCGCCCGATTTGCCGCCGCTCTTGGCGATCAGGCGGATGCTGTCGATGACCATGCCCTTGTCGATCGCCTTGGCCATGTCGTAGATTGTGAGGAGTGCCACAGAAACCGCTGTCATCGCCTCCATTTCGACGCCCGTGCGCCCGGTGAGGGAGGCCGTGGCGGTGGCGCGGATGGCGCTCTCTTCGTAATCGAAATCGATGTTCACCGCTTCGAGCCCGAGCGGGTGGCACAGCGGGATCAGATCGCCGGTGCGCTTGGCGGCCATGATACCCGCGATGCGCGCCGTCCCGAGCACGTCGCCCTTGGGGGCGTTGCCTGCGCGGATCGCCTCCAGCACTTGCGGAGACATGGTGATCCGTCCGGATGCAACAGCGCGCCGCGGCGTGGCGGGCTTGCCGCCGACATCGACCATGCGCGCCGCGCCGTCTTCGCCAAGGTGCGTGAGCTTGCTCATGCCGCCTGTTCTGCGCCGAGCAGCGCGCGGGTGGCACTCGCAATATCGTCAGCGCGCATCAGACTTTCGCCGACGAGGAAGGTGCGAACCCCTGCCGCTTCGAGCCGCTGGCAATCGGCATGGGTGTTGATCCCGCTCTCGCCGACCAGCAGCGTGCCTTCGGGCGCCAATGGGGCGAGGCGTTCGGTGGTGGCGAGGCTGGTGGTGAAGGTTTTCAGGTCGCGGTTGTTGACCCCGATCAGGCGCGATTTCAGCACCCGCGCGGCGCGCTCCATCTCCGCCTCGTCATGCACTTCGACCAGTACATCCATGCCAAGCTCGCGCGCGGCGGCCTCGATCTCGGCCATGGCGCTATCCTCTAGGGCGGCGACGATGATCAGGATCGCATCGGCCCCGATGGCGCGGGCTTCGAGGCATTGCCACGGATCGACCATGAAATCCTTGCGCAGCACCGGCAGATTGCAGGCGGCGCGGGCGGCGACGAGGTAATCCTCGTGCCCCTGGAAATAGGGCGCGTCGGTGAGCACGGAGAGGCAAGCGGCACCCCCGGCCTGATAGGCTGCGGCGTGATCGGCGGGGCGGAAATCGGCGCGGATCAGGCCCTTCGACGGGCTGGCCTTCTTGATTTCGGCGATCAGGGCATAGCCGCTGGCGGCACGCGCGCGCAGCGCCGCCTCGAACCCGCGCGGCGCGCTTTGCGCGGCGGCAGCGGCGGTGAGTTCGGCCAGCGTCGTCGCGGGTTTGCGCGCGGCGACTTCCTCGCGCTTGGTCGCGCAGATTTCCTCAAGCTTGTTCATCGCGCTCATACCGCCAGATCGATCCATTTTTCGAGCAACACCTTGGCGCGGCCCGAATCGAGCGCTTCGGCGGCCATGGCAACGCGCGTCGCCCAGTCCTCGCCGCGTCCGGCGACCATCAGCGCGCCCGCCGCATTGAACAGCACCGCATCGCGATAGGGGCCGGGCACGCCCATCAGCAGCGCCTTCAGCGCCACCGCATTGTGCTTGGCATCGCCGCCGCGGATCGCTTCGACGGGGGCGTGGGGCAGGCTTGCGACCCGCGCATTGATGCGCTCCATGATGAAGCCGTTGCCTGTGACCACCGCAACCTCGTTGCCGCCCGCAAGGCTCAGCTCGTCGAGCCCCTCGTCGCCCGAGACAATCAGCGACTTGCCGGTGCCGAGCCGCGCCAGCGCGCCGGCGTAGATCGGCACATAGGCGGGGCGCGCAATGCCGATCAGCTGGCTGGTGACCTTCGCGGGGTTCGACAGCGGGCCCATCAGGTTGAAGATCGTGCGCTGGCCGATACGCGTGCGGATGGGCTGGATGCGCGCCATCGCCGGGTGGTGGTTGCGGGCGAAGAGGAAGCAGATGCCGATCTCTTCGAGCGTCCGCTCTGCTGTGCGCCCGGCAGCATCCATATCGAGACCGAGGGCTTCGAGCGTATCCGCCGCGCCTGCCTTGGAACTCGCCGCGCGGTTGCCGTGCTTGGCGACCGGCACGCCGCAGGCCGCGACGACAAGGCTGACGGCGGTCGAGACATTGAGTGTGTGGTGCCCGTCACCCCCCGTGCCGCAGACGTCGATCGCGCCTTCGGGGCCTCTAATCGGGATCAGCCGCGCCCGCAGCGCCCGCGCCGCGCCGGCGATTTCGTCCGCCGTCTCCCCGCGTGCTGACAGGGCAACAAGGAAGCGCTCGATCTCGGTTTCCGAAGGCGCGCCGTCGAGCAGGACGCCGAATGCGGCTTCGGCCTCGGCTTCGGAGAGCGGCGCGGCGACATCGGGCAGCAGGCTCATGCGCGCAGCCTTTCGGGCAGCACCGGCTCCATCCCGCACAGCCGCACGAAGTTCGCGAGCAGGGCGTGGCCGTGCTCGGTGGCGATGCTTTCGGGGTGGAACTGCACCGAGTGGATCGGCAGGCTTGCGTGGCGGAAGCCCATCACGCTGGGGTGATCGCTCCCCGGCGTTTCGGCATGGGCATTGGCGATCAGCTCGTTCGGAACGTTGACCACCTCAAGACTGTGATAGCGCGTCGCGGTGAAGGGGCTGGGCAGCCCGGCGAACACGCCCGTCCCGTCATGGCTCACCGGAGAGGTCTTGCCGTGCATCAGCCCGCCGCGCACGACCTGCCCGCCGAAATGCTGGCCGATCGCCTGGTGGCCCAGACACACGCCCATCAAGGGCTTGCCGCTATCGGCACAGGCCGCGACCAGATCGAGGCTGATCCCCGCCTCGTTGGGTGTGCAGGGGCCGGGGGAGATCAGGAAGCCGGTCGCATTGGTCCGAAGCGCCTCGGCAGCGGTCAGCGCGTCATTGCGCTCGACACGCACCTCGGCCCCCAGCTCCATCAGGTAATGGACGAGGTTGAAGGTGAAGCTGTCGTAATTGTCGATGACGAGAATCATTGCGCCTTCGCCTCTTCGCGTTTCGTCACCACGATGATCGGGCCGACGCGGCCCTCGTCCTGCCTGCCGGTCGCCGGATCCCATAGCGAGGATACCTGCCCGTCGAGATAGAGTGCGTTCGATACCTTGAGCTCGTCGCGATAGAACCGCGCCAATTGCCCGAAGCTGATCGGCCCGCCCGAAATCACGAAATGCGCCTTGCCGCTGGCATCGACGCCCACGCCGTTGCGGATCGCCCTGGAGGGGCCATCGTCCTGAATGTCAGGGTGAAGCTTGCCATCCACCAAAAGCAACGGGCCGGATTGCGTCCCGAATTGCGGGCGGTCACCCACGGTCTCGAAGAAGGTGTTGCTCCCCAGCACGCGCCATTGGCCGCCTGAGCCGAAGAACACCCCGTTGGGCTTCATGTAGAAATTGCCCTCACCGTTCTCGCGGTTGAGCTCCTTCAGGCGCTCGCCATTCTCGACATAGTAGCCGATGGGCTTCAGATCATCGCCATACATCCCGCCATTGATCGCAAAGGCGATGGTGGACGCATCGACCGTGCCACTGAAGGTCAGCAGCGAACCGAAGGGCTGCTTGTCCGGCCCGAGGTTCGCCATTCCGATGCGGTGCTTGGCCGGATCGGCGATGCAATGGGTTAGCGGCACACTCTCGAACACAACTGCGCGGCAGGCCGAGGGACCGCCGGTCGCTTGCGTGGCCTTGGCCGAGGGCGAGGCCTTGGGCTGCGAGCCATCGAGCTGCGAGCGCACCACGGGCTCGCCCGCCGGAGGATCGGAGCAGGCGGCAAGGGCGAACAAGCCGGCCATGCAAAGGAAAGCGGCGCGCATCACTGGCCATACCCCGGTTCGCCCGCCACGCGCACCGCCTCGCGTGCGGCGGCGATCAGCGCGCCGGACTTGGCGCGGCATTCGGCGAGCTCGTAATCAGGGTCGCTGTCGGCAACGATGCCGGCGCCCGCCTGCACGTGCATCACCCCGTCCTTCACCACCGCGGTTCGCAGCACGATGCAGCTATCGAGGCTGCCGTCGGGCGCGAAATAGCCCACGCCCCCGGCATAGGCCCCGCGCGTTTCGGGCTCCAGTTCGGCAATGATTTCGCAGGCGCGGATTTTCGGCGCACCGGAGACCGTTCCCGCCGGGAAGCCTGCGAACAGCGCGTCGAGCGCATCCTTCGACGGATCAAGCTCGCCCACGACATTGCTGACGATGTGCATCACGTGGCTGTAACGTTCGATGGTGAAGCTGTCGGTGACTTCGACCGTCCCCGCCGCTGCTACGCGGCCCACGTCATTGCGCCCGAGATCAAGCAGCATCAGATGCTCGGCGCGCTCCTTGGGATCGGCGAGCAGGCTGGCTTCGTTCGCGATGTCCTCGTCGCGGGTGGCGCCGCGTGGACGCGTTCCGGCGATGGGGCGGATGGTGACTTCGCCCTCTCGCACCCGCACGAGGATTTCGGGCGAGGAGCCGACCAGCGCAAAGCCCGGCAGATCGAGGAAGTAGAGGAAAGGCGAGGGATTCACCCGCCGCAGCGCGCGGTAAAGCGCCAGCGGGGGCAGGGTGAAGGGCGCGGTAAAGCGCTGGGCCAGCACCACCTGGAAGATGTCGCCTGCAAGGATGTAGTCCTTCGCCTTCAACGCCATCGCCTTGTAATCGTCGGGCGCGATCACCGGCACAAGATCGGGCAGGGCGGAAGGCACGTCCTCGGCCGCTACGGCAGGCAGCGCCGTGCCGAGCTGGCTGAGCGTCGCATCGATCCGCTCGCCCGCGCGTTCGACTGCGGCGGCCGGATCGCTCGCTTCCCAGATCGGCGCGATGGCGAAGAGCACATTGGTCAGCCCGTCGAACACCAGGATCACCGTGGGGCGCACGAACAGCATGTCGGGCAGTTCAAGCGCGCTGTCGGGCGCGCGCGGCAGGGTTTCGACCAGACCGATGGTTTCGTAGCCGAGATAGCCTACAAGGCAGGCGAGGGCGGGCGGCAGGCCTTCGGGCATGGGATCGACCCGGCACGTCGCCGCGAGATCGCGCAGGGCGGAAAGGGCATCGCCCGCGCAGGGGCTGAAGGTTTCGCGGTCGAGCTTCCAATTTTGGTTGATCTCCGCCGTGTCGCCCTTCGCGCGGAACACCAGATCGGGGTCGAGCCCCAACAGGCTGTAACGCCCGCGCACTTCGCCGCCTTCGACCGATTCGAGCAGGAAATCGCCGCGCCCCGGCACGATCAGCCGCCGCGCCGCACCCACCGGCGTGTCACTGTCGGCAATGATCCGCCGCCACACCAGCGCCGGACGCCCTGCGGCAAGCGCCTGGACGGCAGCGGCGGCGTTTTCGGGCAGGCCTGCGGGCGGAACGGCGGTGGTCACGAAGCGATCAGACCTGCGTCACTGCGCGCCGGTGAGCTGCTTGCGGAGCGTCGCGATGGCTTCGTCGTTCTTGGTCACGCCCAGCTCCGCGCGCATCGCGGCGGTGGCCTGACGGCGATACTCGTCGGCCAGCGCCGGGCTCAGCTGCTGGCGCGCCTGCTGGACAAGACCGGGCTCGCTCTCGACCGGGCTGGTGCTGATGTCCTGCAGGCTCACGACATACCATCCGAGATTGCGCGGCGCCTCGAGCACCTTGACCGAGCCTTCGGCCATGCTGAACAGCAGCACAAGCGGAGGCGGGAGGGCGCCCCGCCGGTTGGCAAGCAGCTCGCGGCGTTCAAGATCGATCACGTCGCGTTCGATACCGGGGCGCTTTTCGGCAGCCATGGCGGCTTCGACCGGCGTCTTGGCGCGCAGCTTGGCGGTGATGCGGTCCGCTGCGGCACGGGCGAGGGTGGCACCCTGCGCGCGCTTCCAGCCGTCAAGCGCGGCGGCGCGCACTTCTGCCAGGGGAGGAGCGGAGGCTTCATCGACGCGCGCGACTTCGAAGATCACGAACTGCTGACCCGGTACGATTTCGGCCAACTGGGGCTCGCTCTCTTCCATCTGGAACGCGGTGGTGAGCACCGGCACCAGCTGCGGGACGATCTGCACGCCGGGCTGGCCGAAGGCCTGACCATTGGCGAGCAGCGCGGGCGTGGTTTCGACCTTCAGACCATAGGCCTTGGCGACTTCGGCAAGCGCGGTGCCGCCATCGATTTCGCTTTCGATTTCGGCGGTCATGTCGGCCACAGCGGTGCTGCGCTTCTCGGCCTTGAGGGCGGCGGCGATTTCAGCCGTCGCCTGCGCAAGGCTGCGCGCCGGGATGCGTTCGATCTGGTCGACCCGCGCGACATACCAGCCGAGCGTGCCTTGCGCGGGCTCGACGATGCCGCCCTGCGCGGCCTTGAAGGCGGCTTCGGCAAAGGCAAAGCTGGTCGAACCGGACAGTGCTTCGCGGCTTTGCAGTTCGGTCTTGGAGGCAGTGAACCCGGCTTCGCGCGCGGCCGCTTCCAGCGAGACACCACCGCGGATGCGGGCGGCGAGCGCCTTGGCGGCATCCTGTGTCGGCACCACGAAGCTGGTCAGCGCACGGCGCTCGCTCGCCTGATACTTCACCGCGTCACGCTTGTAGCGGGCGGTGATTTCGGCTGCGGTCGGGGTGTCGTTGACCTTCAGGGTATCATTGCCGAACACCGCAAAGCGCAGCGTGCGCCGTTCGGGGCGGATGAACTGGGTGCGGTTGTCATTGTACCAGGCGGTCAGTTGCGCCTCGGTCGGGTTGCCAGCCGGGGCGAAGGCGGTGCTGGGGATCAGCACGATCTCGCCCTTGCGTCGTTCGAGCACGAGCGAAGCATATTGACGCGCGATCTTTTCGGGCAGAACCGGCGCGGCGATGGCAGGCTTGAGCAATTGCTGCTCGATCAGTCCGTCGGTAAGATCGCGGCGGAAGATGGCATCGCTCAGGCCCCGCTGGCGCAGCGCCGCCTGGTAGGCCTGGACATCGAACTCGCCAGTCAGCCCGCGGAAAGCGTCGATCTGGAGGATCTCGCTGTTCACCAGGTTCTCGCCCGCGCGCAGGCCGTATTTCTCCCCATAGGCACCAATCGCATAGCGATCGATCAGCTGGCGGATCACCTCGTCCAGCCCGCCTTCCTGCACGAACTCGGGCATGGTCAGCGTGGGGTTCTGCTGACGCACCTGATCAAGCGCGGTGTTGGCGGCCATCGACACATCCGACAGCGGAATTCCCTCGCCGCCTACGACGGCGGCGCGATCGGAGCTGGACACGCCGCCGAAGGTCGATCCGGTGATATCCGAAGCCGCGAAGGCCAGCGCCATCAGCGCAAGGAACGCAAGAACGATCGGCAAACCGATCTTCGACTGGAAAAACCGGCGAAAAAACGAAATCATTGCGTGTCTGACCCACCCGAGGCTGGCTGATGGCGGGACGGCAGGCATCCCGCAGGTTCGCCGCAAGGGGCGCGGCGCTGGCGGCTTTATAGTCCCTGCGTCCCGGCGGCAACAGGTTCCCATGCGTTTTGACTAGTGGAACGTCCTCGGCTAGCGGACGCGGCCCCGGACCACTACAGCGGCAACAGAATCGCGATCCGGGCTTGCTAAGCCTCTCAATTTACACAGTGCAGGACGAACCCATGACCCGCCGACCCTATATTGTCGGAAACTGGAAGATGCACGGCACCCGCGCGATGCTCTCCGAAGCGCGTGCAATCGACCGCGCCGCCCAGCGTCACATGAAGGTGGAGGTGGCGCTCGCGCCGCCTTACACGCTGATTCACCCGATCCACCGCGAAGCCGAACAGATCGCCGTCGGCGCGCAGGATTGCCATCATGCCGATGGCGGTGCCTACACCGGCGATATCTCCGCCGCGATGATCGCCGATGCGGGCGCGAAGTTCGTGATCCTCGGGCATAGCGAAAGGCGCACAGGCCACAACGAGACCGACGCGCTGGTGCGCGCAAAGGCCGAAGCCGCCTTTGCTGCGGGCCTGCGCGTCATCATGTGCTGCGGCGAGAGCGCGGAAACGCGCGAATCGGGCAAGGCCATCGCCTTCGTGACCGAGCAGCTGACCGCATCGCTGCCCGCGCTCGCCGATCTGCCGGGCGACATCGCCGAGCGGCTCACCATCGCTTACGAACCGATCTGGGCGATCGGCACCGGCACGGCCGCGACTACCGGGGATATAGCCGAGATGCACGGCGCTATCCGCAAGCTGCTGGTCGATCTGTTCGGCGAAGAGCAGGGCGCTGAAGTGCGGATCCTCTATGGTGGCTCGGTCAAGCCTGAGAACGCTGCGGAAATCTTCGCCGTGCCCGACGTCGGCGGTGCGCTGGTTGGCGGGGCGAGCCTGACGGCGGACAGCTTCATGGGCATCGCGCTCGCCGCAAGCGAGCCGTTCGAAGTCTGACAGCTCTGCCGCCGCAGGGCGAGCCGAGGCCGCGCGCACTTGCCGCGCGGCGGTGATCGCCCTACATGGCCCCCAGATTTTTCATCCGGGCGCGGCTGCGCCCTTTTGCCGAGATTGCTTCATGTCGCTGTTTATCTTCCTCACCGTGATCCAGGCCATCGTGGCCGCTGCGCTGGTCGGCGTTGTCCTGATGCAGCGCTCCGAAGGGGGCGGGCTGGGGATCGGCAGCAATCCCGGCGGTGCTTTCGGCGCGCGCGGGGCGGCAGATTTCCTGACCCGTGCGACCAAGTGGCTGGCGATTGTCTTTGTCGCAATGTCGATCCTGCTCGCCGCGCTCGCCGTGCGCGAAGGCAAGGTGGACGGCGTGACCACCACGCTTGACCGCGCAGCCCCGGCGCCGCTCGATCCGCTGGCTGACCCGGCCGCCGGCCCTGCATTGCCGGCTACGCCTGTGCCGGCCGCTCCGGCACAGACCGCGCCTGCGGCTCCTGCCGGCGGGGACCCGCTCGCCGAGTAATACCGCCGCCGGATAGGGCGCTATCCGGCTTCCGATTGCAGAGCATTGTGGATGGCGAGGCATTCTCGCCCGCAAAGTGCTTGCCCCGAATCCCCCTGTTTGCTTAAGGCCCGAATCCCATGGCGCGGTTCATTTTTATCACCGGCGGCGTGGTCTCCTCGCTCGGCAAAGGTCTCATGGCAGCCTCATTGGCGAGCCTGTTGCAGGCGCGTGGCTACAAGGTCCGCATCCGCAAGTTTGATCCCTATCTCAACGTCGATCCGGGCACGATGAGCCCCTATCAGCACGGCGAGGTCTATGTGACTGACGACGGGGCGGAAACCGACCTCGATCTCGGCCACTATGAGCGCTTCACCGGCGTCTCTTCGCGCCAGAGCGACAACATCACGTCGGGCCGCATCTACCGCGACATCATCGCCAAGGAGCGCCGCGGCGATTATCTTGGCGCGACCGTGCAGGTGATCCCGCACGTGACCGACGCGATCAAGGAATTCGCGCTCGCCGATCAGGGCGACCATGATTTCATCCTGTGCGAAATCGGCGGGACGGTGGGCGACATCGAATCGCTGCCCTTCATGGAAGCGATCCGCCAGCTTCGTAACGAGCTTGAGCCGTTCCAGACTGTCAGCGTCCACGTGACTCTGGTGCCGTACATCAAGGCCGCGGGCGAGCTGAAGACCAAGCCGACCCAGCACTCGGTGCGCGAGCTGGCGAGCCTCGGCATCAAGCCCGACATCCTTCTCTGTCGCGCCGAACATCCGATCCCCGAAGGCGACCGCCGCAAGATCGCCCAGTTCTGCAACGTGCGGACCGAGGCGGTGATTCAGGCACTGGATGCGCCCTCGATCTATTCGGTGCCGCAGCAATATCACGCCGAAGGACTCGACCGCGAAGTGCTGCGCGCCTTCGGCATCACAGACGCGCCCGAGCCCGATATGTCGGCCTGGAACGACGTGACCGACCGCTACTTCAACCCTGAAGGCGAAGTCACGATCGCGGTGGTGGGCAAGTATGTCGGCCTGCCCGATGCCTACAAGAGCCTCAACGAGGCGCTGGTTCATGGCGGGCTCGCGAACCGGGTGCGGGTCAACATCAAGTGGATCGATGCCGAAATCTTCGAATCCGATGACAGTTCGGCGATCGTCTCGGCGCTTGAGCCGATGCACGGCATTCTGGTGCCCGGCGGCTTCGGCGAGCGTGGCAGCGAGGGCAAGATTGCCAGCGTGCGCTTTGCTCGCGAGCGCGATGTGCCGTTCTTCGGCATTTGTCTGGGCATGCAGATGGCCTGTATCGAAGGCGCGCGCGCGGCCGGTTTCGACAAGGCGTCCTCGACTGAATTCGGCCCGACCGATACGCCGGTGGTGGGCATCATCTCGGAATGGATGAGCAAGGAAGGCCTCCAGCAGCGTGCCGAGGGCGGCGATCTGGGCGGCACGATGCGTTTGGGCGCCTATCCGGCCAAGCTCAGCCCCAACAGCCACACCTCGCGCATCTATGGCGGCGCGGAGCTGATTTCTGAGCGCCACCGTCACCGATACGAGGTCAATAGCGCCTTCATCGAGCCGCTGGAGAAGCAGGGACTGATCTTCGCAGGCATGTCGCCTGATGGGCTTCTGCCCGAAATCGTCGAACGGCCCGACCACCCGTGGTTTGTTGGCGTGCAGTTCCATCCGGAGCTGAAATCACGCCCCTTCGACCCACATCCGCTGTTCGCCGGTTTCATCGCTGCCGCGCTCGAACAGTCGCGACTCGTCTAGGGTTTTCAGCCGGGGTTTCGGCAGGTTGTGCAGGCCGCCGGGCGCTGGCTAACGACGGCTCGCAATCCTTTGTTTCCGCAACGGGACTTTTCCTGTCGCTTCCTTACAAGCTTTGGAAATTGCGCTTGCCAGTTCTTGCCAATTCGCCTTATGCGCATGGCGTGTTTCAGGCTTTGGTAGGAACCCGGAGCTAGGGCTTTTTCCCGGCTCCTGATGATAGGCGGAAGGTCGTTCCGAAAGGACGATTTACCCTCGGTACCTGCACAAGAGCTTGTCCGGTTTTGTCCGTCTTCTGCGACCCGGACGGATAGGACCAGACAGGGCGGCGCAAGTCGCAAGGGGCGGATCTCACGATCCGCCCCTTTTCATTCGAATTTTGGTTTGGGTTTGGCGCGCCTCACGCGGCGCTGGCGGCCTTGTCGTCATCCTCGCTGGGCGAGGGCACGGCCGAAAGCTGCGCGGTGCCGCCGATCGCGATCTTGCGCGGCTTCATCGCATCGGGGACTTCGCGCACCAGATCGATGATCAGCAGGCCGTCGGCCAGATCGGCGCGCTCGACCCGCACGAAATCGGCGAGTTCAAAGCGGCGCTCAAACCCGCGGTTGGCGATGCCGAGGTGGATCAGCTCCGAACCATCCTCGATCTCCTCGCGCTTGCGCCCTTGCACGACGAGCAGGTTCTGCTGAGCGGTGATGTCGATGTCGGTCGGACGGAAGCCCGCCACCGCGAGGGTGATGCGGTAATTGTCCTCGCCGCGGCGCGAGATGTTGAACGGGGGATAATTGTCGCCGGCGTTGAGCCGCGCCTGGTTTTCGAGCAGGTCGAACAGGCGATCAAAGCCCACGGTCGAGCGGCGATAGGGGGTGAAATCGAAACGGGACATAGCGCAAATCCTCTTCACATGAGCAATTTGGTTCGTGTTGCGGGCCTGCCGGATGCAGCACCCGCTTTGCCGCCGTTCCCGTTTCCCAAGGCTGGCGAAACGCGGCGACTGTGCTTATCTGGTTGCGACACACGCGCTTTCAAGAGGGACATGATGGCTGCGCCTCAGATCGACATTTACACCAAATTTGCCTGCCCCTTCTGCGTGCGCGCCAAGCGCCTGCTGACCGAGAAGGGCGCTGTCTTTACCGAATATGACATCACGCTGGGCGGGGCCAAGCGCGCCGAAATGCTCGCCCGCGCTCCCGATGCGGTGACAGTGCCGCAGATCTTCATCGGCGATGTGCACGTGGGCGGTTCGGACGAACTCGCCGCGCTCGAGCGCGAAGGCAAGCTCGACGCGCTGCTGGCGGGCTGATGCCGAAAATCGCGCTTCTGCAAATGTGTTCGGGCATCGACCCGGCGCACAATTTCGCGGTGATCCGCGATGCCGTTGTCGCCGCGCGCGATGGTGGGGCTGAAATGCTGTTCACACCGGAAATGTCGCTACTGCTGGATCGCAACCGCGCGCGGGCGGCGGCGCATATCGTGCCGCAGGACGCCTCGCCCTTCGTGCCGATGCTGGCCAATCTGGCGCGCGATACCGGCGTTACGATTGCACTGGGATCGATGGCAGTGGCGGCAGGCGGCGGGAAGAACGCCAACCGCTCGATGCTGTTTGCGCCTGGGGCGAGCGCGCCGGTCACCTATGACAAGATGCACATGTTCGATGTCGATCTCGCAAGCGGGGAGAGCTGGCGGGAGAGCAACGCTTACGAGGCGGGGCGCGCGGTGGTCAGCATTGATGACACCCCTGTCGGGCGGCTCGGGCTGACGGTGTGCTATGACCTGCGCTTTCCCGCGCTGTTCGGCGCATTGGGCGATCGGCGCTGCGATGCGATCGCGGTGCCGGCGGCCTTTACCAAACCCACCGGCGCTGCGCATTGGCACGTCATGCTGCGCGCCCGCGCGATCGAGGCGAGCGCCTTTGTCATCGCCGCCGCGCAGGTCGGCGAGCATGAGGATGGGCGCGCCACCTATGGCCACAGTCTTGTCGTCGATCCGTGGGGCGAGGTGCTGCTCGACATGGGCGGGGAAGCGGCGGGCCTCGGCTTCTGCGACATCGATCTTGCCCGCATTGCCGAAGTCCGCGCGCAGGTGCCTTCTCTTACCAACCGCCGCGCAATCCCCAAATCCTGACCTGCCATGATCGTTTTCGACCTTGCCTGCACCCACGGCCACCGCTTCGAAGGCTGGTTCGGCTCCTCGGGAGATTTCGAGGACCAGCGCGCACGTGGTCTCCTCGTCTGTCCGAACTGCGGTTCGGGCGAGATCAGCAAGGCACCGATGGCCCCTGCGGTTCCGGCCAAGGGCAACAGCAAGCCAGCTTCTGCCCCTGCCGCTGCAACACAGCAGCTCGCCAATACGCCCATGCCGCCCGAGATGCAGAAGGCGCTCGCTGCGCTGGCCAAGGCACAGGCCGAAGCGCTGAAGAACTCGACCTGGGTCGGCGACAAGTTCGCCGAGGAAACCCGCAAGATGCACTATGGCGAGCGCGAGGAGGCGCCTATCCACGGGCAGGCGAGCCTCGCCGAAGCCAAGGCAATGATCGAGGAAGGCCTGCCGGTTGCCCCGCTGCCGTTCCCGGTGGCGCCGCCCGACAAACTCAATTGATTGGAAAGCCCGCGCTGCTATTGATCGCCGCGGGACCCCGTAGCTCAGCAGGATAGAGCATCAGATTCCTAATCTGAGGGCCGCGCGTTCGAATCGCGCCGGGGTCACCATTCCCCCAGGTCAGGCTTTGCTCGCCGCCCAGCGCCGCTCTGCCAGCAGCGACAGGGCGACCACGCCGCCCGACATCGCCAGCAGCAGCGCACATGTCGCCGCCCAGCCGCCCAGGTCGTATATTGAGGTGCCAGCGGCGCTGCCGATCGCGCCGCCTACGAACATTGTTACGATGTAGGATGTGGTCAGCCGGGTGCGGATATCGGGGGCGAGAGTGAACAGCGTCATCCGCCCGGTCACGTCCACGGTCGGGCCGACCATATTGGTCAGCAGCAACGGCACCAGAACACTCCAGATGCCGAAGCCCAAGGGGTAGTAGAGCGCTACCCCTGCAAACTGCACCACGGCCGCCACCAGCCGGGCCTTGCGCGGGCCGACCTTGTCCGCCCAGCGACCAAGGCGCGGCGTGGTGAAAATGCTGATCGCTGCCACCCCGGCGAGATAGCCGACATCATCCGTGCCATAGCCCAGCGCGGGGCTGGTCAGATGCAGCGCCAGCGCCAGCCAGCTGGCGGTGAAGATTGCGAAGTTCAGACCCTGGATCGCCGCCGAAATCCGCATGTCCGGATAGCGCGCGGCGAGCGTGAAGACCGACGCTATCAGCGCGCCATACCCGGTGGCGGGCTGCTTGAGTGCAGTGCCTTCGCTTCGCATCGCGATCGGTAGAAAGGCGGTTACCGCCGTCATGATCGCCAGCGCACAGATATACACGGTGTGCCAGTCGGCGTGCTCGGCA
The DNA here is from genome assembly GCF_001720465.1 of Porphyrobacter sp. LM 6. Classification (NCBI taxonomy): domain Bacteria; kingdom Pseudomonadati; phylum Pseudomonadota; class Alphaproteobacteria; order Sphingomonadales; family Erythrobacteraceae; genus Porphyrobacter; species Porphyrobacter sp. LM 6. The sequence goes on along the minus strand of NZ_CP017113.1, from coordinate 2,043,935 downwards.
ATGATGCCTGCCCCCATGCGCGCCACGAGGATTCCGAAAATCACGCCTGCGGTGAGCTGCGCGGTCACTTGCCCAAGCCGTTCAGGCGCGACGCGTTTCGAGGCGAAGGCGGGGATCAGATAGGGCGCGATGGTGAAGAAACCGAGCAGGGTGGAAGCGGCGGTGAACAGGACGAAATCCGGCGCAATCACCATGCCGCCAAGGCACAGCGTCTGCCCGGCGACAAAGATTAGGCACAGGGTGCGGTTGGAATAGAAGTCCCCCAGCGGCAGCAGCAGCAGGATACCAAGCGCCAGCGCCAGCTGGTTGAGCGCGGGCACCAGACCGATCTCGGCCTCGCCCACGCCGAAGGCGCGCGCCACCTCGCCAATGATCGGATGGATATAATAGGCATTGGCAGTGACGACCGCGATCGTCACCGCCAGCGCCCATTCCTGCGCGCGGGTGAGATAGGCAAGGGGAGGCGCGGGGTCGTTCAAGCGAGGAAGCCCGCCAGCCTTGCCATGTCGATGACACCTTGCGCCAGTTCCGAAGGGCGATCTTCCTGGCTGAAGTGGCCGCACTTCGCCAGCATCGCATGGGGCTGTCCTTCCGCCCCCTTGATGCGTTTTGCGAGCAGCGGGCCGGCCATGCCCAGCACCGGATCATCCTCGCCGAACAGCGTCAGGAAGGGCTTGTCGAAACCCGCAAGCCCCTCCCACGCTGCGATATTGTCGGCAACGCCGTCCATGCCATCCTCGACCGGCACCAGCTGCGGGAAGGCCCGCGCGCCGGCCTTGCTGGGTTCGTCGGGGAAGGGCGCGTCATAGGCGGCGACTTCGGCCGGCGAGAGCTCCGATTGGCAGCCGCGATCCATGATTCCGCCGATCTTGAAATCGGGCGAGGAGCGGGCGAATTCGCGCCATGCGAGGAAACCGGGCGAAGCTTTGCCCCCGCCGGTCGGCAGAAAGGTGTTGCTGGCGACGACGAAGGCGAAGCGTTCGGGTTCCTGCCCGACCATCCGCAGGCCGAGCAGCCCGCCCCAGTCCTGGCAGAACAACCCGGCTTGTTGCGGCACCACGGCATCGCGCCATTGCCTCAGCCAGTCGACGTGGCGGGCGTAGGTGTAGAAGCCCTGATCATCCGGCTTGTCGCTCTTGCCGAACCCGATGAGATCGGGCGCGAGGCAGCGAAACCCTGCATCGACGAGCAGCGGGATCATCTTGCGATAGAGGTAGGACCACGAAGGCTCGCCGTGAAACAGGAGCAGCGGCGGGGCAACCTTCGGACCTTCGTCAAGGTAATGCATCTTCGCCGCGAGGCCATCGCCAAGGTCGATCGTCAGCCAGTTCTCGGCAAAGGGGTAGCCCGGCAGGTCGGCAAAGCGGGCGGGGTCATGGGTGATGATCTTCATGGATGGTCCTCCCTCGATGGTTGGTCAGTAGCAGATCGAAACGGGATTGCCATGATCCGTGTCTTGTCCGAAAGCACCCAAATTGGTGAGGTGGACTTGGGGAGCGCGAGCAGGCAAGTCACCCGCCGCCAACAGGAGGAAATGCGTGTCCAAACCCGCTCACGAGCCCGAGGAACTCGCCGAAATCCGCCGTGCGGTGCGTGCGCTGTGTGACGGGTTTCCCGGCGAATACTGGCGGGCCAAGGACGCCGTGCGCGAATATCCGGCGGAATTCGTCGACGCGCTGACCAAGGCGGGCTTTCTGGCCGCGCTGATCCCTACCGAACACGGCGGCAGCGGCCTCAGCCTTGAGGCGGCTTGCGTGATCATGGAGGAAATCCAGGCAAGCGGGTGCAACGGCTCATCCGCTCACGCACAAATGTACATCATGAACACGCTGCTGCGGTATGGCTCACCCGAGCAGAAGGCGGCCTACCTGCCGCGCATCGCGAGCGGAGAGCTTCGTTTGCAGGCGTTCGGGGTGAGCGAGCCGACCAGCGGCACTGACACCCTGAGCCTCAAGACCCGCGCGGTGCGTGATGGCGATCACTATGTCATCAACGGCCAGAAGATCTGGACCAGCCGCGCCGAATATTCCGATCTGATGCTGCTGCTCGCCCGCACCACCCCGCGCGAGGAAGCGGCCAGCAAGACCGAAGGCCTCTCGATTTTCCTCGTCGATATGCAGGCCGCGCTGAAAAACGGCATGACGGTCAAGCCGATCCGCACGATGATGAATCACTCGTCCTGCGAGGTGTTTTTCGATGATCTGCGCATCCCCGCCTCGGCGTTGGTGGGTGAAGAGGGCAAGGGCTTCCGCTATATTCTCTCCGGAATGAATGCCGAGCGCATCCTGATCGCTGCCGAGTGCATTGGCGATGCCAAATGGTTCATCGAGAAGGCGACCGGCTATGCCAAGGACCGCAGCGTGTTCGCCCGCCCCATCGGGCAGAACCAGGGCGTGCAGTTCCCGATCGCGCGCTGCTATGCCCAGATGCGCGCCGCCGAGCTGATGGTGCACCACGCCGCTCGGGTTTACGATGAAGGCGGCAATCCGGGCGAAGAAGCCAATATGGCAAAGCTCCTCGCGTCCGAAGCCAGCTGGGCGGCCGCGGATATGTGCGTCCAGACATTTGGCGGTTTCGGTTTTGCCGAGGAATACGACGTCGAGCGCAAGTTCCGCGAGGCGCGGCTTTATACCGTGGCGCCGATCTCGACCAACCTCATCCTGTCCTATCTCGCCGAGCACGTTCTGGGCCTGCCGCGCAGCTATTGATCCGCGCGGGCGACACGGAATTGTGCGCGGCGCAGCGCAAGACCCTTGCAGCGACGCGGCAAGTGTGATTCTGTCGATCATGCGACAAGGGGAACAGGCTCAGTAATGCGAAACGTCGGACCGGATGGCAGGCTCAAGCGCAATCTTGCGCTGCTGGCGCTGGTGCTGCTCGGCGGGTTTGCCGTGGCTGGCCCGACCGGCCTGCTTGCCTGGAGCGAGAACAGCACCGCGCTCAAACAGCGCGAGGCAGAAATTGCGCGCCTCACCCAGCAACGCGATGCGCTTCGGAATCGGGTGATGTTGCTCGATCCGCAGGCCGCCGATCCCGACCTTGCGAGCGAGCTTGTGCGCGAACAGCTCGGCGTGATGCGCGAAGACGAAGTGGTTGTTACACTCGAAGACGAGTGAACTAACCGAAAATTTCACATCATCCTGATTTCGTATGCGGGCGCGGCTTCCGCTACGGCTTGGCGTTGCGCGGGTGGGGTCTGACTGCCTATAGAACTCTCATGCGCTTCTCCTCCCCATGAGCGCGCCAGAGAGAGGGATTGATCTTGGCCAAACAGCCCGCGAAACCGTCCGCCAAGGCTGCGGACGATAGCGATTTCATCCTGCATTCGTTGCAGGACGCCTTCGAAGCGAAGAAGCGCTATGCCGCCACCGAGGCGGAGATGATGGAATTCTACCGCCAGATGCTGCTGATCCGCCGCTTCGAGGAGAAGGTCGGCCAGCTTTACGGCCTCGGCCTGATCGGCGGTTTCTGTCACCTCTATATCGGGCAGGAAGCGGTCGCGATCGGCCTGCAATCGGCACTCGATCCGGAGCGTGACAGTGTCATCACCGGCTACCGCGATCACGGCCACATGCTTGCCTACGGGATCGATCCCAAGGTGATCATGGCCGAGCTCACGGGCCGCGAAGCCGGAATCTCGAAGGGCAAGGGCGGGTCGATGCACATGTTCTCGACCGAGCACAAATTCTATGGCGGGCACGGCATCGTCGGCGCGCAGGTGGCGCTCGGCGGGGGCCTTGCGCTCGCGCACCAGTACAACGAGGATGGGGGTCTGTGCCTCGCCTATTTCGGCGACGGTGCGGCGAACCAGGGGCAGGTCTACGAGACCTTCAACATGGCCGCCTTGTGGAACCTGCCGATCGTGTTCGTGGTCGAGGACAACCAGTACGCGATGGGCACTGCGTCCAAGCGGTCTTCGGCGGAAACGCGCTTCTACCGCCGCGGCACCGCGTTCCGCATTCCGGGCATGGAAGTGAACGGCATGGACGTGCTCGAAGTGCGCGCCGCTGCCGAAGTCGCCTTTGCCCATGTGCGCGCCGGCAAGGGGCCGGTGCTGATGGAGTGCAACACCTACCGTTATCGCGGCCACTCGATGTCCGACCCGGCCAAGTACCGCACCCGCGAGGAAGTCCAGGAACAGCGCGATCACCACGATCCGATCGAGGGCCTCAAGAAGACCCTGATCGAGGCGGGCAAGACCGAGGACGAGTTGAAGGCCATCGACAAGGCGATCCGCGCCGAAGTCGCCGCCTCGGCCGATTTTGCCGAAACCTCGCCCGAACCTGCAGCAGGTGAACTCTACACCGATGTGCTGGTGGAGGAGTATTGAGCCATGGGTATTGAACTGAAGATGCCGGCGCTTTCCCCGACGATGGAGCAGGGTACGCTCGCCAAGTGGCTCAAGGCAGAAGGCGACCGGATCGAGCCGGGCGACATCATCGCCGAAATCGAGACCGACAAGGCGACGATGGAATTCGAGGCGATCGACGAAGGCGTGCTCGAGAAGATCCTCGTGCCCGCCGGAACCGAGGATGTTGCAGTGGGCGCGGTGATCGCGTTGATCGCGGGCGAGGGCGACGTTGCTTCACCTGCCGCCGCAGCGCCGGAACCTGCCGCTGCCGTGGCTGCTCCTGCGCCCGCTCCCGCCGCCAAGGTCGAAGCCCCGGTTCGTTCGGCGCCCGTTGCCGATCCGGCGATCCCTGCCGGTACCGCGATGGTCAGCACCACGGTGCGCGAGGCACTGCGCGATGCGATGGCCGAGGAAATGCGCCGCGACCGCCGCGTCTTCGTGATGGGTGAGGAAGTCGCCGAGTATCAGGGCGCCTACAAGGTCACGCAAGGGTTGCTCGCCGAATTCGGCCCCAAGCGCGTGATCGATACGCCGATCACCGAATATGGCTTTGCCGGGATCGGTGCGGGCGCGGCGATGGGGGGCTTGCGTCCGATCGTCGAGTTCATGACCTTCAACTTCGCGATGCAGGCGATCGATCACATCATCAACTCGGCTGCTAAGACCAACTACATGTCGGGCGGCCAGATGCGCTGTCCGATCGTGTTCCGCGGCCCCAATGGCGCCGCCTCACGCGTCGGCGCGCAGCATAGCCAGAACTACGGTCCGTGGTACGCCAGCGTGCCCGGCCTGATCGTCATCGCACCCTATGATGCGGCCGATGCCAAGGGCTTGATGAAGGCCGCGATCCGTTCGGAAGATCCGGTGGTCTTCCTCGAAAACGAGCTGGTCTATGGCCGCAGCTTCGATGTGCCCGATGTCGAGGATTACGTGCTGCCGATCGGCAAGGCGCGGATCATGCGCGAGGGCAAGGACGTCACCATCGTCAGCTATTCGATCGGAGTCGGCCTCGCGCTGGAAGCGGCCGAGACGCTGGCGGGCGAGGGGATCGATGCCGAAGTGATCGATCTTCGCACCCTGCGTCCGCTCGACAAGGACACGGTGCTCAAGAGCCTTGCCAAGACCAACCGGTTGATCGTGGCCGAAGAAGGCTGGCCGACTTGCTCGATCGCATCCGAGATCATCACCATCTGCATGGAGGAAGGCTTTGACCACCTCGATGCGCCGGTGCTGCGGGTGTGCAACGAGGATGTGCCGCTGCCCTATGCTGCCAACCTCGAAAAGCTCGCGCTGATCGATGCCAAGCGCATTGCCGAAGCTGCGCGCAAGGTCTGCTACGCCGGATAAGCAAACGCGCCGGTTGCCACATGAGGCAACCGGCGCGCTTTTGCTTTGTTCGCTTGATCAGGTCGGGTTGGGCACAACCCAGACCGAGCGGTTATAGCGGATCACGCTGAGCGGAAGATCCACTCCCGGAATGAAATCGGACAGGCGGTAAGCCATCGCCACGTTAATTCTGGTGGCCCCGGTCACGCGGATAGAAGCGGCGCGGGTAACTGTGATGTTCAACCGGTCAGGGTTGAGCAGATAGGGTGCGTTGGTCGAAAGGCCCAGCATCACCGAACGGATCTGGTCGTCGTCGAGCTGGTTTTCCTTCTGGTATTCAACCATCACGAACCGCGCGCCGTCCGACGCGAGCGACTGCACAGCATTGTAGTTCTGCAGATAGATGCCAACCTGCAGCACGCCGAACAGGACCATCAGGAACAACGGCCCGAGCAGGGCGAATTCAATCACCGCAGCGCCGCTGCGCGAACGCGCCAGCCTGCGGGCAATGGTCACCGATTTGCGGCGGATTCTGTGCATCATCACGACACCTGCACTCTGCGCTGGACGGAGAAATTGATGGGCTGGCCGATCCCCATGTAGGTCCAGACCGGCTCGTAGGTGTCGGTGACGTCGAGATTGATGTACGATGACATCGGTTCGTCGTCGGCACAAAGGGTTGGGCTCGCGACCAAGTCCGCGTCTGCATTGCAGCGATAGCTCTGCGTCAACCGGATGTCGTCGCCGGTAAGGTTCAACGAGTTGCGCAAGATGTTGCGGATATCCGCGACATTGGTTTCGGCACCCTGGTTCGTTGCGAGAATGATAATCTCGCTTTCGTTAGCGGCGCTTTGCAATTCGTGCTGACGCGCGATCATCCTGCCGACCTCGAAGATGCCGATCGTCATGAGGATCAGGATCGGCAGCACGAAGGCTGTCTCGATCGCGAAGGAACCGCTCCGGTCCCCGGTAAGGCGATGGAACAAGCGGGTCATGTTACGCCACCATCCGCACGCGCGGCAGGGCGGTGCCGGCTTCGGTCGTCTCATCGATCGGGCACAGCGTTTCGAGATAGGCACCACCCAGAATGTTGATGGTATAGGCCGAAATCTGGAGACATTGCGCCGAGACGTTGGCGGTGCCGTTCACCTGAAGGTCGCCATCGGGAAGATAGATCAGCCCTTCGATCAGCGAGTTGGAGTTGCCGTTGAAGATGTGGCTGCCGGTGGCATTGTTGTTGCGATCCTCGAATACGAGGATGCCGGCAAGTTCATTCGCCTGCGAGGCATAGGCGGTGCCGGCAAATTGCGAGGCTGTCATCGGCGTGAGGTTGATCGCATTGGCATTGCCCTGGCCGCCAAGCTTGAGCTCGGCTCCGTTCTTGAGCACGAACATCACGCCCGAACCGGTCACGGTTGCGTTGTGAGTAAGGTCAAGTTCGCCGCCGTCGATCACGTAGATGCCGGGCGCGAAGGTGGTGTTACAGGCAATCCGGATCCCGCGATAAGTGCCGGGCAGCAGTGAAGCCTGCCGGTTCCGCGCCTGGCCAGTACAGTTGTAAGTACGGCGCGTGGGGTTATCCGGCGGCACCAGATCGGCATAGGCATCGCGCAGGCCGCGCACGTTTTCGGCGATGATGTCCTCGTGCTCGGGGTCGGTTGAATCGACCGTCCCGCAGGTCGCAATCGAGTCGGTATCGACGTCAGCCGATCCGTCGATGACAATTGCGTCGTCGTCGCAAGACAAGGCGGCAAGGCCACAGCGTGCGCGGATCGTCGCGTTACCGCCAATGTCGGTGCCGGTGCCGTCTTCACGCAGCGAAATGAGGCAGGCGTTATAGGTCGCGCCGCCTTCAAAGGTCGCTTGCGCGCGGACACGCACGGTCGCAGCCTCACCGGTCAGGAAGCTCGAGAACGGAAGCAGACGGGTCGCGGTCGAGCTGACCACGACACTGTTTTCGCTGCCGCCACCAAAGTCGGCGAGGGCAATCAGGGGATCGCTATCGAACCCGCTGACCTGCTGCACATTGGCATCATATTCCTGCCGGGCACGCAGGGCATAGTTGGCCTCGCTGTCAGGGTCGGACATGGCCCAGGCGCCCGCATAGGCGGCCTGGTCGACCGCGTGCTGCAATTCGCGCTTCCACATGTACCACTGCGCGGTATCGACCGCGAAGCCGGCACCGCCGATCAGTACCGGAAGACCGGTCGCCACAATGATGAGGGCATTGCCGCTGGTGCAGGCTTTCAGCTTCGACACCAGCTGTCCGAGAAATGCCATCGTTGCGCCTCCTGAATTGCTCAAAACAACCTTCGCTGCCGTCTTAGGCCGCTTGTGCTTTTTTATTTCCTAACGCCCACGGTAAATGCGCGTTCAGGGGCCGGAACGCGGTTTCACGTTCCCCCATCCTTCCAGCCCTCTACTCGCAACACGTAAGCGGAATGTGGAGGAGGATGGTTATCAAAGGGTGAACTGTCGCAGCTCGGCAAACATCCTGGTCATTATCGCGGCCGGGGACAGAGCGCTTGCCATTGCCGAAAGGCGGCGGCTAGTCGCGAGGGCGATGAACGACGAAAGCCCCGAAATCCTGGTGCCGGAAATGCGGCTTGCGCTGGCATGGAGCCCGCCGCAGCTGCGCGCGCCGTTAACCACAGTATTTCAACTTGACCGCCGCCTCGCGCGCATCGTCGCCCGCACGACCGAACCCATGCTGGGGCAGATGCGGCTTGCCTGGTGGCGCGAGGCTCTCGGTAAACCTGTCGCAGAAAGGCCGCGCGGCGATGCGGTTCTTGATGCGATCGGCAGGGATTGGGCCGCGCGCGAGGCATCGCTGGTGGCAATGGTCGATGCATGGGAGGTGCTCGTGACGAGCGAGACACTCGGTCGCGCGGAAATCGAGCAGTTCGGCCGCGGGCGGGGTGCCTTTTTTGCGGCGCTTAGCGACGAGGACACCGAAGAAGCCGGGGCTCTTATCGCCGCAGCCGCTTTCCGCTGGGCGCTTGCCGATGCGGCTGCCAGCGTATCCGACCCCGAGGAGAAAGCGCGCCTTGTCGAGATCGGGCTGTCTGGCGGTGCGACTGGAGACAGATTGCCCAAAAGCCTGCGCGGACTTGCCGTGCTTGATGCCCTTGCCGCGCGCGCGCTGCGCCGCGGGGGGCGTCCGCTGATGGAGGGAAGGGGGGCTCCGCTCGCCGCGCTGCGGGCCGCTATCTTTCTGAGGTGATTAGGTATATTTGCGTAGGCCAATGCAGCAACAGGGGGCAGACCGTTGCGACAAGTGGTGCTCGGAGTCTTGGGTGGCCTCGTCCTTGCGGGGGTCGGGGTGTTCTGGTGGCAGGGCCGCGCTGCGGTTGAATCCGCCCCGCCACCACCCGCCGCCGAGCCATCCCCAGCGTCCGATATGCTGCCAATCGCCGATCCCGGCGCCATGAAAGGCCCTGCACCGCCTGAAGTGAGCGAGCTCAGCCGCGAGGAGCAGCGCTTCTTCCGCTATGATCGTAACCGCGACCGGCTGATTACCCGCAATGAAATGCTCTCGACCCGCTCGGATGCCTTCCGCGATCTCGATGCCGACGGCAACAATCTGCTGACCTTCGAGGAATGGGCGGTGACCACGATCGACCGCTTCGAGAAGGCCGATGCCGACGGGAATGATCGCCTCACCCCGCGCGAATTCGCCACAACCGCCCCCAAACCGGCGGCAAGGAAACCAGCCTGCAAGTGCTGATCAGGCCGGAACCGCTTCGCGGGCCTCGCTGATCCAGCGCGCCAGATCGGCCTTGGCGCGGCTCGTATAGGCTTCCTTGCGCGCCTTCTTGCCGACATCGTGGAGCGGCGGGAACAGTCCGAAATTGACGTTCATGGGCTGAAAGGTCTCGGCCTCGGCGTCACCCGTGATGTGGCTCAAAAGTGCGCCCAGCGCAGTGGTAGCGGGGAGAGGGCGCCAATCGCGCCCGGCCAGCTCGGCTGCGGTCATCATGCCGGCGACCAAGCCGATGGCAGCGCTTTCGACATAGCCCTCGCACCCGGTCACCTGTCCGGCAAAACGGATATTCGGCGCGGCCTTGAGCCGCAATTGGCGGTCGAGCACTTGCGGCGAATTCAGGAAGGTGTTGCGATGCAAGCCGCCCAACCGTGCGAATTCGGCGTTCTCCAGCCCCGGGATGGTGCGGAACAGCTCGATCTGCGCGGCATATTTGAGCTTGGTCTGGAAGCCGACCATGTTCCACAGCGTGCCGAGCTTGTTATCCTGCCGCAGTTGCACGACAGCATAGGGCCAGCGGCCTTGCGGAAATTCCGGCGTCACATCAAACGGATTGTCGAGACCCACACCCTTCATCGGCCCGTAGCGCAGCGTTTCCACTCCGCGCTCGGCCATCACCTCGATCGGCATGCAGCCGTCGAAATAGGGCGTATCCTTTTCCCACTCGCGAAACTCGGTCTTCTCGCCTTCGATCAGCCCGCGGTGGAAGGCGAGGTACTGCTCCTGCGTCATCGGACAGTTGATGTAGTCGCCGCCCTCGTTCGAGGCCGAGGTGGTCTTGTTCCAGCGCGACTGGATCCAGCACTTCGACAAGTCGATCGAATCGTAATGCACGATGGGGGCAATGGCATCGAAGAACGCAAGGCGCTCACTGCCTGTGGCGCGCACGATGCTTCCCGCGAGCGCCTCGGCGGTGAGCGGTCCTGTGGCAACGATGGTAAGCCCGGCATCGGGCAGGACATCCACCCGCTCGCGCACGATGGTGATATTGGGATGCTGCGACAGCGTTTTTTCGACTTCGGCCGAGAACACGTCGCGATCAACGGCCATCGCGCTGCCGGCCGGAACGCGCGCCACTTCGCCAGCGCGCATGATGAGGCTGTCCAGCATCCGCATCTCGTGATGCAGCAGGCCGACCGCGTTCTTGGTGTCATCGTCCGAACGGAATGAGTTCGAGCAGACCAGCTCGGCAAGGCCGTCCGTTTGGTGCGCCGGGGTCATTTCGCCTGACCCGCGCATCTCCGAAAGCCGCACTTTCACACCGGCACGGGCGAGCTGCCACGCTGCCTCGCTCCCGGCGAGACCGCCGCCGATGATGTGCACATCGTGCATAGTCGCTGTTGCCGTCATGGCAGGGCAGGTAATTGCGTGTTAGCTCCCCTGCAAGCACAAGAGTGGCAAGGCTCAGTGTGAGGAGGCAGGTAGCAATGGCGAAACAGGCACTGATCGAACAGCGGCCTTGGCTGCTGGCGAGCCTTGCGTCGGCAACCGCGTTCTATTTCCTCAGCGACAATCCGATCTTCGAGGGCACCTGGGGGATCCTGGCAAAGGGGGCATCGGTCGGATTGCTGGCGCTGTATGTGCTGCTGCGCGTGCCGCATAACCGGCACGGGCTCGACGGGGTGTTGCTGGTCATTGTGCTGCTGTTCGGCGCGGCGGGTGATGTCGCGATCGAGCTCGATTTTGTCACCGGCGGCGCACTGTTCGCGGCCGGACATTGTGTCGCCACGGTACTCTATGTCCGTAATCCGCGCGCGCGTCACTCGCCGAGCCAGAAGTTGCTAAGCCTCGCGCTCTTGGTCGCCACGCCGCTCGTCAGCTATTTCCTTAGCGGGCGGGTCGAGGTTGCGATCTATGCTGCGTTCCTCGGCATGATGGCGGCAAGCGCCTGGTACAGTCGCTTCCCGCGCTATCGCGTCGGCACGGGCGCGGTGCTGTTCGTGGTCAGCGACTGGCTCATCTTCTCGCGCCTGGGCCCCATCGATCTTGGCGCGCTGCCCGATCTGCTGATCTGGCCGCTCTATTATGGCGGACAGGTGATGATCGCGACCGGGATCGTGCAGTGTCTCAGGGGCGAACAGCCGGTCAGGTGACCGGCTGTTCGCCGCCTTCAATCTCGCTTTCCGTCTCGCCGCTATCGTCGTCCGCGCTTTCATCGATCAGCGCCGCGCCGACAATGTGCTCGTCCTTGGCGACATCGAAGATGCGGATGCCCGAAGAGCCGCGCCCGGAGATCGAGAAGCCCTTGAGGTTCTCGAACCCGCCTTCGACGAGGTGGCGGAAATCGATGGCAAGGCGGATCAGCTTGGCCTGATCGGTGACCAGCATGAGCTGCGAGCCGTGCTTGACCGGGAAGCTGGCGACCACCGGGCCATTGCGTTCAGGGTTGCTTTCGGGCGTGCCGATGTTGGTAATGCCCTGACCCCCGCGTCCGGTGGTGCGATATTCATAGGCCGAAGAAATCTTGCCATAGCCATTGGCGGTTATGGTGAGGATGAATTCTTCCTTTTCCGCCATGGTGGCAACCTGCTCGGCCGGCAGGGTCGGCGCGACATCGTTGTTCTTCCACGCCGCCGCGCGCAGATAAGCCTCGCGTGTTTCCATATCCGCAGTGAGCGGATCAAGCACCGCTAGGCTGACAACCTTGCCGCCCTTCTTGAGGCTCATGCCGCGCACACCGATACCGGTGCGGCTCTTGGTTTCGCGCGCGTCGGTCGCGGCGAAGCGGATCGCCTTGCCGCTGTCGCTGGCGAGGAAGATTTCCTGCTCCTCGGTCAGCAGCTCGACCCCGATCAGACGGTCGCCTGAGCCCTCGACGAAGCCCATCGCGTATTTGCCGGCGGTGGGCACGTTGCTGAAGGCATCCATCGAATTGCGGCGCACCATCCCCTGTTCGGTGGCGAAGACGATGTTGAGGTTCGCCCACGAGGATTCATCCTCGGGCAGGGGCAGCACGTTGGTGACGCGCTCATCCTCGCCGAGTGGCAGGAGGTTGACCATCGGGCGCCCCTTGGTCTGTGGTCCGCCCTCGGGCAGCTTCCACACCTTCATACGGTAGACGCGGCCGGTGTTGGTGAAGAACAGCACCGGATTGTGGGTGCTGGTCACGAACAGTTCGACGACGGCATCCTCGTCCTTGGTCGCCATGCCTGAGCGGCCCTTGCCGCCGCGGCCCTGGGCACGGAAGGTCGCGAGCGAGGTGCGCTTGATGTAGCCGCCGTGGGTGACGGTTACGACCATTTCCTCGCGCTCGATCAGGTCCTCGTCTTCCAGCCCGTCCCACGCCGGCGCTATTTCAGACACACGCGGGGTTGCATAGGTGGCGCGGATTTCCTCGAGCTCGGTGCGCATCACGCCGTAGAGCTTCACGCGGTCGGCAAGGATCGAGAGAAACTCCTCGATGGCCGAGGCGAGTTCCTTCAGCTCATCGCCGATTTCATCGCGGCCCAGCGCGGTCAGGCGGTGCAGACGCAGTTCGAGGATCGCCTTCACCTGCCGTTCGGACAGGCGGTAAGTTCCGCCGCTCTCGTCATCGGAAGGATCGATCGCTTCGACCAGGCGGATGTATTGCGCAATGTCCCCGATTGGCCATTCCTTGGCGAGCAGGCGCGAGCGCGCCTCGGCCGGATTGCGCGCGCTGCGGATCATCGCCACGACTTCATCGAGGTTCGAAACCGCGACCACGAGGCCGAGCAAGAGGTGCGCCCGTTCACGCGCCTTGTTGAGTTCGTATTTGGTGCGGCGGGTGATCACCTCTTCGCGGAAGACGATGAAGCTCTGGATGATGTCGCGCAGGGTCAGCGTTTCGGGGCGCCCGCCGCGGATGGCCAGCATATTCGCCGGGAAGGAGGACTGCGCGGGCGTGTGACGCCAGATCTGGTTGAGCACCACATCGGGTGTGGCATCGCGCTTCAGGTCGATCACCACCCGCACGCCTTCGCGCGAGGATTCGTCGCGGATGTCGGAAATGCCCTCGATCCGCTTTTCCTTGGCAGCCTCGGCGATCTTCTCGACAAGGTTGGATTTGCCGACCTGATAGGGGATCGAGGTGAAGACGATGCTCTGCCGGTCATTGCGGCCAGTCTCGATCTCGTGACGGCACCGCATCAACACGGAACCGCGTCCGGTGGTGTAGGCCGAACGCGCGCCATGCGTGCCGAGAATCAGCGGCGCCGTGGGGAAATCGGGGCCGGGAATGAACTGGATCAGCTCTTCCGAGGTGATGTGCGGATTGTCGATGAAGGCCAGGCAGCCATCGATCACTTCGCCAAGGTTGTGGGGCGGCACGTTGGTCGCCATACCCACCGCGATCCCGCCTGCGCCGTTGACCAGGAGGTTCGGGAAGCGCGCCGGCAGCACCGTCGGCTCCTTGCGGCTGCCGTCGTAGTTTTCGGTGAAATCGACGGTATCCTTGTCGAGATCGTCGAGCAGGCTGTTGGCGACGCGCGCCAGACGCGCTTCGGTGTAGCGCATCGAGGCCGGCGGATCGGGGTCCATCGAGCCGAAGTTGCCCTGACCATCGATCAGCGGCACACGCATCGACCACGGCTGCGTCATGCGCGCCAGTGCGTCATAGATCGCCGCGTCGCCGTGAGGGTGATAGTTACCCATCACGTCACCGACGATCTTGGCGCTCTTGCGGTAGGGCTTGCCGGCGACAAAGCCGCCTTCCTGGCTGGCGAACAGGATGCGGCGGTGCACCGGCTTGAGACCATCGCGCACATCGGGCAGCGCGCGGCTGACGATCACGCTCATCGCATAGTCGAGATAGCTCGACTTCATTTCATCGACGATGTCGATACGGTCAAACCCGCCCATCGGGGCAGGGGCGGGGGAATCGATGATGTCGGTGTCGTCGCTCAAGGCTATGGCCGTTTCTGCTGAAGTTCTTCTGGTATTGCTCGGTCGCCGCCAACGTTGCGGCGGTGGCCCTCGTAAAAAGGGCCAAAGTCCAATCCCTATCTAGGCGCTGGGGGGGCTTTCGCCACCTTCGGGCGCGAACACAGGGCGAACAGCGCACGTTTTTCCACATTTGCCGCATCGCCCGCAGGGGGATCGGGTGTCATTCAATGGCCGTTCAGCCCGTGACCTCTAGCGGGAATTGCAAATCTGCCGCGAGCCGTCCAAAGGCATCGGGAGATATGCGGGCAGGACCACCGCCGGATCGGCGCGATGTTGCCCTAAATTGGAGGATGCATTGATCACTTTGTCTTCGCCCCGCCGCCGTTCCGCCGGTCTTGCCCGTCAGTTCGCGCTCGCCGTAGCGCTCGCCAGCGGCACCGCCGTTCTGGCCGTTCCCGGCTTTGCCGATGCGGCCCACGCCCAGAAGCGCGACAAAAAGAAGAAGGACGAAGAGCAGGCCGCCGCCAAGCCGGTCTATTCGAAGGAATTCGTGACTGCCTATCAGGCTGCCGAAGCCGCATTGAAGGCGCCCGGCGCTGACCCGGCTGCGCTCAAGTCGCAGGTGCTCGCGCTGCTTCCGCTCGCCGTTTCGCCGGACGAGCAGCTGGCGCTGGGCGGCATGCTGTTCAACACCGGGATCAACGCCAAGGACAGCGCGCTGCAGTTCCAGGGCGTCGAAATGATGCTCGCCAGTGGCAAGATCAAGCCGGAGGAACTCGGTCGCTATAACACCGTCGCGTTCCAGCTCGCCGCAAGCGTCAATCAGTACGACAAGGCCCGCAGCTACCTGCAACGGGCGATTGATCTCAATTACAGCACCCCGACGGTCACCACTTCCGACCTTCAGATGAATATGGCCGAGCTGTACTTCAGCGAAAATCGCCATGTCGAAGGGTTGAAGTTCCTCAGTGATGCCATTGCCGCCCGCAAGACACAGGGCTTGCCCATTGATCAGAAGTGGTATCGCCGCGGGGTTTCGGTGGCCTATACCAACGAAGTGGTCCCGCAGGTCTACGACTTCGTCAGCGGTTGGGTGATCGACAATCCGACGCCCGATAACTGGCGCGATGCGGTCAACTTGACCCGCAATCTCAACGACTTCGAACCGCAGCCGCTGCTTGATCTGCTGCGTTTGGGTGACAAGGTCGGGGCGCTGCGCGAGAAGAACGATTACATCTTCTACGTCGAAACCGCCGATGCGCGTCGCCTGCCGCAGGAAGTGAAGAACATCGTCGAAGAAGCCTATGCCAAGGGCATCATCCCCAAGGGCAGTGACAGCTATGTCGATGATCAGCTCCGGATTGCCGCTGGCCGTATCGCCGCAGACCGTGCCGAGCTTCCGAGGCTTGAGAAGGATGCCATGGCACCGACTGCCCTGCTGCGTACCGTGGTCGCTGCCGGCGATGCCTTCCTCAGCTATGGCCAGTATGACAAGGCGGTCGCCTTGTATCAGAAGGGTCTGACTATGGCAGGTGTCGACCGCGACCTTGCGCTTACCCGGTTGGGCATTTCGCAGATCGGCGTTGGCGATTTTGCCGGCGCACGCGAAACGCTGGCGCAAGTCGGCGGTGTGCGCAAGCCGATCGCCATGCTGTGGAGCGCCTATGCGGCCCAGCAGGCAGCCGCCGCGGCTCCTACTCCGGCAGCGCCTGCTGCCTGATTGCAGTCTAGCCTGACGACATGATGCGAGCGCCGGGCGGGTTGCCGTCCGGCGCTCCTTTTTTTGCTATGGGCGATGCCGGAATTGCATGCGCCCGTGCGCTTGCGGGACGGGTGCCATGCGCCTAAATGGCTCCCCATGAACGACCTCGCCAGCACACCGCAGCCGGAACAACCGTCTGCAGAGCGTCCCGCCCGCCAGCGCAAGCCTGACTGGATCCGCGTGCGCGCGCCGGTAAGCGAGGGGTACAACGAAACCCGCCGCCTGATGCGCGAGCTCAACCTCCACACCGTGTGCGAGGAAGCGGCCTGCCCGAACATCGGCGAATGCTGGACCAAGAAGCACGCCACGGTGATGATCCTCGGCGATGTCTGCACGCGGGCCTGCGCCTTCTGCAACGTCAAGACCGGGATGCCCAAGGCGGTTGATCCGTTCGAGCCCGAAAACACCGCCATTGCTGCGGCCAAGATGGGCCTTGAACACATCGTTATCACCTCGGTTGACCGCGACGATCTGCCTGACGGCGGGGCCTCGCAATTCGTGAAGGTGATCGAAGCGCTGCGCCGGACCACGCCGAACACCACCATCGAAATCCTGACTCCCGATTTCCGCGGCAAGATGCGCCGCGCGGTGGAGATGATCTGCGAAGCGGGGCCGGACGTGTACAACCACAATCTCGAAACCGTGCCGCGGCTCTATCCGACGATCCGCCCCGGCGCTCGCTATTACGCCTCGCTGCGGCTGCTGGAAGAAGTGAAGTCGCATAATCCGCTGATCTTCACCAAGTCGGGGATCATGCTGGGGCTTGGCGAGCAGCGGCTCGAGGTGCACCAGGTGATGGACGACATGCGATCCGCCGAAGTCGACTTCATCACCATGGGCCAGTATCTTCAGCCGACGCCCAAGCACGCCACTGTCGAGGAATTCGTGACTCCGAAGGCCTTCGCTGCCTATGGCGCGATTGCGCGGGCCAAGGGCTTCCTGCAAGTTGCATCGAGCCCGCTGACCCGCTCCAGCTATCACGCGGGTGACGATTTCGCGAAGATGCGCGCGGCGCGCGAGGAGAAGCTTGCGCGGGCCGGAGCCAAGGCTCAGGCCTGATGCCCGGCATCCGTGAAACGCGGCGCTTGCCCTACAGCGCCGAGCAGATGTTCGATCTGGTCGCCGATGTCGGACGGTATGGCGAGTTCCTGCCATGGGTGATCGCAACCCGGGTGCGGAGCAATTCCGAGACTGAAATGGTCGCCGACATGGTGGTGGGCTTCAAGGCGATCCGCGAAAGCTTCACGTCACGCGTGAAGAAGGATCGCCCGCGCGAGATCGACGTGCACTATCTCGACGGGCCGCTCAGCGACCTCGATAATGTCTGGACCTTCCGCGCGATCGACGATCACACCTGCGAAATCGATTTCCTCGTCGATTTCACCTTCAAGAACCGTCTGTTCGAGAAGATTGCGGGGCAGTATTTCGACAAGGCCTTCCGCAAGATGGTCGAGGCCTTCGAAGCCCGCGCTGCTCAGCTTTATGGGAGCAGCAACTCGAGCGCGCACAGCGTCGCCTGACGCCGGATTTCGGCGCGACCATCAGGTCTATCGCCGTCGCCGAATACCTTGAGCTCGCCTTCGGGTTCGCCCACGGTGTTGCGCAGGACCCGCGCGAACACCACCGTGCCGACCGGCTTGTTCGGTGTTCCGCCACCGGGGCCGGCCACGCCGCTGATCGCCACGGCAACATCGGCTTTCGAACGATCAAGCGCGCCCTTGGCCATGGCCCATGCACAGGCGATCGACACCGCACCGAAGGCTTCGATTATATCGCCCGGCACACCGAGCATCTCCATCTTGGCCTCGTTCGAATAGGTCACGTAGCCGCGATCAAGCACGGCGGAGGAGCCCGGCACGTCGGTCAGGGCTGCGGATACGAGACCGCCGGTGCAGCTTTCGGCAAGCGCAACCTTGCGCCCGGCGGAAATGTTTTCCGCAATCACCTTTGCCGCCAGCGCGGCGATATCGTCGGGCAGTAGGGAGAGGGGCATGGGAAGGCCTATTTCGCCTTCGGCTTTGGCGCTGACGGACTGCTGCCGCAGATCGGAGGATTCTTCAGATCCGCCAGTTCGGCGACAAAGGCGAACAGCCCGCCAATATTTTCCGCCGGCAGAGGTGCCACCAACTCAAGCCCGCGCTCGATCTTGCCGCAGGAATCGCCCTTGATTTCCTTGGCGATCATCTGGCCGACCAGACCGTCCACAAAGGGGCGCAGCGAATCTTCAGGCAGGGCGGTGATCATCGCCGCCATGGCATCCTCGCCGCCTTCTTCGCCCTTGGCCTTGTCGGCCATGAACACCTTGAGCAGGCGGAACGCGCCCGGCCATGCCTTGTCCTGACCATCGCGGAACTTGGCAATGAATTGATCGCCGCCGGTGGCCATGAAACCATCGCGCGAAAGGCGGTTGGCGCAGGAGGTGCGCGCAGCGTCAAAGGCAATCGGCATGACGTAGACCATGGCGTCGCCGAAATCCGCCGAGTTGACGCAGGCCTGCTGCTGGGCCTGGGCCGTCTGTGCCGTGGCAAGGGCGGCCAGAGCGAGGGCAGGGGCGACATTCCGGTGGTTCATTGAGGTGCTCCTCATACGGTTTGGGTGACAAGTACGATGGCCTGGGCGGCGATGCCTTCGCCGCGACCGGTAAAGCCGAGTCTTTCGGTGGTCGTGGCCTTGATGCTGACTGCGGCTTCGCTGACGCCCATGATCGAGGCCACGGAGGAACGCATCGCAGGGCGGTGCGGGCCGATCTTGGGTGCTTCGCAGATCAACGTCAGATCGACATTGCCGACGGCATAGCCTTCAGCCGCGGCAAGCGCGACCGCGTGCGCGAGAAACTGCGCCGACCGCGCACCGCGCCATTGCGGGTCGCTTGGCGGGAAGTGGGTGCCGATATCCCCTGCGCCGATCGCGCCGAGCACAGCGTCGGTAATGGCGTGGAGCGCCACATCGGCATCGGAATGGCCCGAGAGCCCCTTGTCATGCGGGATCTGCACCCCGCACAGCCACAGTTCCTCGCCAGTTTCGAGCCTGTGCACGTCATATCCTTGGCCGATGCGGAAGGCTGGGGCGGCAGTGCTGTCCACGAAATCCTCCGCAAAGGTGATCTTTTTCAGGCGTTCGTCACCATCCACCAGAGCAACTGAACCGGAGCTTGCCAAGAGCACCTGGGCATCGTCGCCAGCGGTGGTGGGGCCTGCCCAGGCGCGGTGTGCGGCGAGGATCGCGGAGAAGCGAAAGGCCTGCGGGGTCTGCACACGGCGCAGCGCTTCGCGCTCGGCTTTGCCGGTCATCAGCCCGTCAGCGCCCGCGAGCGCGAGGCTATCGACCACCGGCAGGGTAGGGATCGCCCCATCTTGAGCTGTCAGAGCTTCGATCAGCCCGGCGACCACCGCGCGCGGAAGATCGGGCCGGGCGGCATCGTGGATCAACACGCGTGCCGGGGCGGCAGCGACCAGCGCTTCGAGTCCGCACCGCACCGAATCCTGCCGGGTCGCACCGCCGGTGACGAAGGTCACGTCCGCAATCCCCGCCAGCGCCGCTTCGGCATCCGCACGCGCATCGGCGGCGATCACGATGACGAGCGGGTGTGCCCCGGCCGCCTGCAGCGCCTCGACCGAATGGCGGATCAGCGCCTTGCCGCGCCAGGTGCGGAACTGCTTGGGCGTCTCGCCGCCGACGCGAAGGCCCTTGCCTGCGGCAACCACGATGGCAGCAAAGGGGGGAAGGGGAGGCTCGGTCGCCATAACGCTGGCTCGCTTAAGGTCTGGACGGGCTTTCGGCAATCCACTATGCGCCTGCCCAATTATTAGGCACTCCGCAACATGACCACGCTTCCCACCCCGCCGGCAATGAAGCCGATTGCCATCGGCCCTGTCGTGGTAGCCGAGCCTGTGGTGCTGGCGCCCATGACCGGCGTTACCGATATGCCGTTCCGCACGCTGGTGCGCCGCTATGGCTCGGGCCTCAATGTCACCGAGATGGTCGCCAGCGAAGCCGCGATCCGCGAGACCCGCGTCAGCACACAGAAGACCGCATGGGACCGGATCGAGGAGCCGGTGTCGATGCAACTGGTCGGCTGCGATCCTGCGAGCATGGCCGAGGCGGCGAAGATCCAGGAAGGCAACGGCGCGGCGATTATCGACATCAATTTCGGTTGTCCGGTGAGGAAGGTCGTCGGTCAGTTCGCGGGCTCCGCGCTGATGCGCGAAGTGCCGCTCGCTGTGCGCCTGATGGAAGCCACGGTGAAGGCGGTGAAGGTGCCCGTCACCGTCAAGATGCGCATGGGCTGGTGTCACGACAGCCTCAACGCTCCCGAACTCTCCCGCATCGCCGAAGACCTCGGCGTCAAGATGATCACCGTCCACGGCCGTACCCGCAACCAGATGTACAAGGGCAGCGCCGATTGGGCCTTCGTCCGAAAGGTCAAGGAGGCGGTGAACATCCCCGTCATCGTCAACGGCGATATCTGTTCGATCGAAGATGCCGCCATGGCGCTCGAGCAATCGGGCGCGGACGGAGTGATGATCGGGCGCGGGGCCTACGGCAAGCCGTGGCTGCTTGGGCAGGTGATGCACTGGTGGCGAACGGGCGAAGCGCGCCCGACGCCTGGGCTCGGTGAGCAATATGGCCTAGTGGTCGAACACTACCACCGCATGCTCGACCATTATGGTCGCGACACCGGAGTCAAAATGGCGCGCAAGCATCTGGGTTGGTACACCAAGGGCCTCCACGGCTCGGCAGAGTTCCGCAATCAGGTCAACTTTATCGACGATGCCGATCAGGTGCTCGGCGAGATCGAGCGGTTCTACACACCCTTCCTGTTGCAGCAGGCGGCCTGAAGCGTGGCCAGCCAGACCGTTCCGGACGCTGATCCTCAGGCAACGGCGAACGGCGTGCGGCCCGATGCCAAAGCCCAGATAGCGGGACTGATCTTCGCGATGGTGCTGATCGATGCCGAAGGGCGCATCGCTGAAGTCAATCATGCGGCCGAAGATATGCTTGGCACCAGTGCCAACCGCCTGCTTGGCAAGAGGCTGGTGGAGCGTATCGGTCCGCTCGATCCGCGGGTCGAAGCACGGCTTTCGGGCGGCGAAGATGGCCTGGTTGCACGCGATCTGGCGATCGGTGTCGGCGGCGCCGAGATCCGCATCAATCTTACCGCCTCGCCGCTTGGCGGGTTTCCGGGCTGGCGGGTGGTGACGTTGTCGCAGATCGGGCACGATGATTCCGCGAGTCCCTCGGGCGGTGACGCAATGCTGGGAGCGCCCGCCATACTGGCGCACGAAATCAAGAACCCTCTCGCGGCCATTCGCGGTGCAGGGCAGCTTGTCGAACGCAAGCTGCCCCCTGCCGACCGAAAGCTGGCGCGGATGATCACTGACGAGGTTGACCGGATTGCCCGGCTGATTGATCGGATGCAGCAACTCGGCAGCACCCGCACTGGCCCGGTCGACGCCTGCAATCCGCACGAAGCAATTCGCGCCGCCGTAGCGACAATGCGCGCGGTCGATGCCGAGCGGGGCGAGGTTGAAATCCGCGAAGAGTTCGATCCCTCTCTGCCGCCGGTGCTGGCCAACCGCGATGCGCTCGAACAGGTGCTCATCAACCTGATCTCGAACGCGCGGGATGCGGCGTGTCGCGACGGCGCGCGCGGCACGGTCACCGTGCAGACCCGCTTTGCCAGCGGTATGGCATTCAGCGCGATCCGCAACGGGCGCGCGGTGGCTTTGCCGATTGAAATTACGGTCAGCGACAACGGGGCCGGGATCGATCCGGCGCTGCGCGATCATGTGTTCGAACCCTTTGTGTCCTCCAAGCCTTCGGGTCAGGGTCTGGGGCTTCCGCTGGTCCGCAAGCTGGTGCGCGACATGCACGGCAACGTCAGCCATGAACGCGACGCCCGTGCCGGTCTTACCCACTTCCGCCTGCACCTCCCGCAGGCACAGAGCGAAAGCTGATCCATGCCTTTGTCCGCCATCGATCCCGTGCTGCTGGTCGAAGATGACGTCGCGATCGCGACCGTCATCATCGCCGCGCTCGAGGATGAGGGCTTGGCGATCACCCATTGCACGAGCATTGCGGAACGGGATCGCTTGCTCGTTCAAGGCACATTCTCGGTCATGCTGACCGATGTCGTGTTGGAGGATGGCGACGGGCTCGCCTCGCTTGGCGCCGTTCGCGAACAGGCGGCGGCCATGCCGGTGATTGTGCTTTCCGCCCAGAACACGCTCGATACCGCCGTCCGCGCAAGCGAGAGCGATGTTTTCGAATACTTCCCCAAACCCTTCGATCTGGATGAGCTGGTGCAGGCGGTGCGGCAAGCGGCCGGATCGCGGACACCCGCTGAAAATCCCGCCGAGGACACGACGGGCGCAGGCGAGGGAGAGCGGATGCCGCTCGTCGGGCGCAGTCCGGCGATGCAGGGGGTCTACCGCATGATCACGCGCGTGCTGCGCAATGATTTGACGGTTCTGATCACCGGTGAAAGCGGCACCGGCAAGGAACTGGTCGCCGAGGCGATCCACGAGCTCGGCCATCGCCGCACCGGGCCATTCGTGGCGGTCAACACCGCCGCCATTCCCGCAGACCTCGTCGAAAGCGAGCTGTTCGGCCACGAGAAAGGTGCGTTCACCGGCGCCATCGCGCAGGCGATCGGGAAGTTCGAACAGGCCAACGGCGGCACCCTGTTTCTCGATGAAATCGGCGACATGCCGGCCGAGGCACAGACCCGGTTGCTCCGCGCACTTCAGTCCGGCCGCATCCGCCGTGTCGGTGGGCGACAGGAAATCGCGGTGAATGTCCGTATTGTCGCGGCCACCAATCGCGATCTTGCACCGATGATCGCCGCGGGCACGTTCCGCGAGGACCTGTTCTACCGCCTTAATGTGGTGCCGATCATGCTGCCCCCCTTGCGCGAACGACGCGAGGATATTGCCGCACTGGCGCAACACTTCCTGATCCTGGCGGCCGAAGACGGGTTGCCCCGCCGCCAACTTTCGCCGGAGGCGATCGAGCGGCTTGAGGCGCGCAACTGGCGTGGCAATGTTCGCGAACTGCGCAACGTCGTCTACCGCCTCGCGCTGATGGCGCGTGAAGACCGGATCGATGGGGATAGCGTGCTCGATATCATCGGCCCCGATCTTTCAGCTGGGGCTGTTGCGGCGGGGAATGGCGAGGGTGGATTTGCCGCTGCGCTGGCGGGATGGCTCGCAGCCGAAACCCCGCCCTCCGGCGCTGTCTATCACCGGGCGTTGGCGGCGTTTGAAAAGCCACTTATCGAGTATGCTCTTGGGCGCACGGGCGGCAATCAGCTGCGCGCGGCACAACTGCT
The DNA here is from genome assembly GCF_001720465.1 of Porphyrobacter sp. LM 6. NCBI lineage: Bacteria > Pseudomonadati > Pseudomonadota > Alphaproteobacteria > Sphingomonadales > Erythrobacteraceae > Porphyrobacter > Porphyrobacter sp. LM 6. The sequence goes on along the minus strand of NZ_CP017113.1, from coordinate 2,020,561 downwards.
CGGGATCAACCGCAACACGTTGCGCAAGCGTATCGGTGAGCTGGGCCTTGAGCCTGATCGGTTCAGCCCGCACTGATCCTGTCTCTTTCGGGGCACAGATCATCAGTTAGGTCTTGCAAATCTGCCACACCATTGTTGTAACTTCGCAACGATGGATCGTCTGGATTCAAGCACAATCGGATTGGTGCCGAGGCAACCACCGCGCTGGTGGAGACGATTCCTCTTGGCTGCAAGGCGCGCCAATATCTTCCTCTGGCTCGAGATCGTGGCGGTGGTGACGCTGCTGGGTTCGATAACAGCCACTTACTTTGCCTTCAATCGAACCGACGCTCAGGCTGATCTCCTGCCGACGGGGCAGGTTTCGGTGCTGCTTATGGCAACGCTTGTGCCGGCGATGGCGCTTCTGGTGCTGATTGGTCGCCGCCTTGCGCTGCGCCGTGCGGCGGGCAGTACGGCGCGTCTGCACGTACGGCTCGTGTTTTTCTTCTCGATGGTGGCTGCTCTCCCGACGCTGCTGGTCGCAGGCTTTGCTGCCTTTCTGTTCCAGACCGGGGTGGATTTCTGGTTTTCCGACGATTCCCGCGGTTTGATGGAAAACGCCAATGCGCTGGCGCAGAATTATTACGATGCCAACCAGCGCGATGTGCAGCAGGAAACGCTGGCGATGGCGAGCGACATGCGGTTCATCCTCGAACGGGTTGCGATCACCGATGGGGATTTCCCAGACTTCTATGCCCTGCAAGCGCAGGGACGGAAGATTTCCGAAAGCGCTATCCTTCAGCGGATGCCCGATGGCACGATGCGCACTGCGGCGATCCTCAATCTGACCAAGGACAACTCTCCTCTCGATTTCGCCCGCAAGGCGCTGCCGCAGCTCGAGAAGGGCGAGTTCGTGGTAGTCATCGGCAGTCCCGAGCGGATCGAGGCGCTGGCCCCCATCGATCCGGGCGGCGGCATCTACCTCTATAATGCCCGCACGACCGAAGAGAGGATGTTCAATTCGTGGTCGCGCGCGCAGTCGATCGTGACAGCCTATGGCCGCCTGACGGGCAGCGCGCGCACGCTCCAGTTGCGCTTCAACATCGCGCTTGTGGCGGTCAGCCTGCTGCTGGTGGGGCTTGCGATCTGGTTTGCGCTGCGGTTTGCAGACCGGCAGGTCGAGCCGCTCACCAGCCTGGTCGGCGCGGCGCGCAAGGTGGGGCAGGGGAATTTCGCGTTGCGACTTGAGGGGCGCACAGGGGCTGACGAAATCGGCCTTCTTAACCGCGCTTTCAACCGCATGACCGCGCAGTTGGAAAAGCAGACGCAGGCGCTCGTCAACGCCAACCGCCAGATCGACGATCGCCGCGCTTTTACCGAAGCGGTGCTCGAATCCGTCACCGCCGGGGTCATATCGGTCGATGCGGATACGCGGGTCACGCTCATGAACTCCTCGGCGCAGGCGTTGCTGGCACCCGGCGGGGATGAAAGCATGACCGGCCAATCACTCGAAGTGATTGCGCCCGAACTCTCCAGATTGATTGCCGAAGGCAAGGAGCGCGCAGTTGTCACCCACGCCAAGGGCACCGAATTCCTGACCCTCGCAGTCAAGGTGGCCCCCGGCACAAGTGGGCACGTGATCACCTTTGAAGATATCACACGCCAGCTCCTCGATCAGCGGCAGGCGGCATGGTCGGACGTGGCGCGGCGCATCGCGCACGAAATCAAGAACCCGCTGACCCCGATCCAGCTGGCCACCGAACGCCTGAAGCGGCGGTATCGCACGCAGGTCGAAGATGCCGACCGCGAGCTGTTCGACGAATTGACCAGCACCATCGTGCGACAGGTCGGCGATCTGCGGACGATGGTCGACGAGTTTTCATCTTTTGCGCGACTGCCCAAGCCGGTGTTCCGCGACGAGGACGCGCTCGATCTGGTTCGTCAGGCGGTGTTCCTCCAGGAAGTGGCGCACTCGGGCATCGCGTTCAGCGTATCCTCTGCCGAACTCATCAATCGCGAAGTCCGCTGCGACCGTCATCAATTTGGCCAAGCCATGACCAACGTTCTCAAGAACGCGGTGGAGGCGGTCGAGGCGCGCGCGATTGAAGGCAAGGGCGCCTTTGCGGGCGAGATCGCGGTCGCCATGCGCGATGCCGGTGATGCGATCATCGTCACCATCGAAGATAACGGCATCGGCCTGCCCGCCAACCCTGAGCGCCTGACCCAGCCCTATGTCACGACCCGCGAAAAGGGCACCGGTCTTGGTCTCGCGATCGTGAACAAGATTGTCGACGAACATGGTGGCGACATGAGCTTTGCGAGCACCGCCAGCGGTGGCACCCGCGTGACCTTGCGGTTTGCTCGCGACCCCAAACCGATCGAGGGTGGAGCCGTCTGATGCTTCACCTGTCTACCCTTGGTTTTCAACCCGAAGGACTGTGCTGATGGCGCTGGAAATCCTGATTGTCGATGATGAGCGCGACATTCGCGAACTGGTGGCCGGCGTGCTGGGCGACGAAGGCTATGCCTGTCGCACCGCAGCTGACAGCACCGAGGCGCTGGCCAAAATCGACGAACGCCGGCCGAGCCTCGTGCTGCTCGACGTGTGGCTCCACGGCAGCCAGATGGACGGCCTCGAATTGCTCGATGCGATCAAGGCGCGAGAGCCGAACCTGCCGGTGATCATCTTCTCCGGCCACGGCAACATCGATACGGCCGTGGCTGCGGTCGGACGCGGCGCGATGGACTTCATCGAAAAGCCGTTCGAAGCCGAGCGGCTGCTGCTGCTTGTCGAGCGCGCGACCGAGACCGAGCGACTGCGGCGCGAAAACAGTCGCCTGCGCGAAGGCAGCTGGGGCAGCGCCGAGTTCACCGGTAACTCGCCCGCGATCAATAACGTCCGCGCGACGCTCAAGCGGGTGGCGAGCACTGGTAGCCGCGTGTTGATCTCCGGCCCGCCGGGTGCAGGCAAGGAAGTCGCGGCGCGGTTGCTCCATGCCTGGAGCGCGCGGGCCAATGGTACCTTCGTGCTGGTGAACTCGGCCCGGATTACGCCCGAACGTTTCGAACAGGAGCTATTCGGCGAGGAATCGGGCGGCAAACAGGTTCGGCCCGGTCTGCTGGAAATGGCCGATGGCGGGACGCTGTATCTCGACGAGATCGCCGACATGCCGCTCTCGACGCAGGCGCGCATCCTGCGCGTGCTGACCGACCAGAGCTTCGTCCGCGTTGGCGGCACGCGGCAGATTGGCGTTGATGTCCGCGTGGTATCTTCGACCACCCGCGATCTGACCGTCGAAATGGCCGAAAAACGGTTTCGGGAAGATCTGTTCTACCGGCTCAATGTGGTGCCGGTGACGCTTCCTTCGCTGGCCCAGCGGCGTGAGGATATTCCGGCGCTCGCCGAGCATTTCTTCGCGCGCTATTCGAACGATCAGGGGCTGTCGCCTCCGGACATCTCCAGCGAGGCGATGGCGGCGCTTCAGGCCTACGATTGGCCCGGCAATGTGCGGCAGCTCCGCAACGTGGTCGAACGCACGATCATCATGACCCCGCGGGAGAAGTTGAGCGTGGTCGAGCCCGACATGCTGCCGCCTGAAATCACCGGCGGACAGATCGGTATCGCCGGCGAGAGCCTCTCGGCGATCATGGGTGTGCCGCTGCGTGAGGCGCGTGAAAGCTTCGAGCGGGAGTATCTCGCGATCCAGATCCGCCGTTTCTCCGGCAACATCTCCAAGACGGCGAGCTTTATCGGGATGGAGCGATCAGCGCTCCATCGCAAGCTCAAGCTGCTGGGCATGGCCGACCGCCGCGACGACGAGGCATAATCACGGCCTACATGGCCGTTGGAACAAGGTGCGATTTCAAGCCTTGTCCTCTCGCGGTGCCAGCGCCATTATAGGCACTGCTCGGTTGCGGCGTTGATAAAGCGCTGCATCCGATCAATGCGGACCGCAAGGGCGGCCGCCAAGAACAGGAGCCATAACGATGTCCAACGGCCGAACGCTCTCTCCTCGTCCGGTTTCCCGTCCAGCAGCGCCGAGCGAGCCTCGGGGCGGTGCCAGCGGTGGCGGTGCCACGCGCCAGGCCAATCTTCAGGACGCCTTCCTCAATCTGCTGCGCAAGAACAAGATCCCGGTGACCATGTTCCTGGTCAAGGGCGTTAAGTTGCAGGGGATCGTCACCTGGTTCGACAATTTCTCGATCCTGCTACGGCGCGATGGCCAATCGCAGCTGGTCTACAAGCACGCGATCAGCACGATCATGCCCGCGCAATCGCTCGACCCGACGGTGTTTGGCGTTCCGGGCGGTCGCAAGCAGAAGATGCTCCAGGACGTGTTCCTCAGCCGCGTGGCCGAAGCCGAAGTGCAGGTGACGATGTTCCTCGTGAACGGCGTCATGCTCCAGGGCCGGATCGCCGCCTATGACCTGTTCTGTATGCTGCTCGAGCGCGATGGCGCGGTGCAGCTCGCTTACAAGCACGCCGTCTCGACCATCCAGCCCGCCGGGCCGGTTGATCTCAGCGTCGATGATGACGACGACGGTGATGATGACGGGGCAGACGACTGAGCTTCGATAGCGATCTTCAGGACGAGGTAACCCGCGGTGCGCGGGCGCTGGTGCTGTGCCCGGATATCCGCGTACTGCGCTACGATCTCGATGCCGCCGAGCGCCTCGCCGAAGCCGAAGGCTTGGCATTGGCGATCGGCGTTGTGGTCGCGCATGAAGCGGTCCTTCCGATCCGAAAGATGCAGCCCAACACGCTGTTCGGTTCGGGGCAGGTGCAGAATATCGCCGTGTGGTGCGAGCAATATGAGGCTGAACTCGTCATCGTCGATGGCGCGCTCACCCCGATCCAGCAGCGCAATCTGGAAGACCGGCTCAAGCGCAAGGTGATTGATCGCACCGGGCTGATCCTCGAAATTTTCGGGGAGCGTGCGGCGACGGCTGAGGGTCGCTTGCAGGTCGAACTCGCGCACCTCGATTACCAGCAAAGCCGGCTCGTGCGCAGCTGGACTCACCTCGAACGCCAGCGCGGCGGCTTCGGCTTCCTTGGCGGCCCGGGCGAAACCCAGATCGAGGCTGACCGGCGGATGATCCGCCAGCGCATGGGCCGGCTTCGCAAGGAGCTGGAACAGGTCCGCAAGACCCGCGCGCTGCACCGCGATCGCCGCGGCCGTGCGCCGTGGCCGGTGGTGGCGCTGGTCGGCTATACCAATGCCGGCAAATCGACGCTGTTCAACCGCCTGACCGGCGCACAGGTGATGGCCGAGGATCTGCTGTTCGCCACGCTCGATCCAACGATGCGCGCGATCAGTCTGCCGGGGGTGGAAAAGGCGATCCTGTCGGACACGGTGGGCTTCATTTCCGATCTTCCCACCCAGTTGGTCGCCGCCTTCCGAGCGACGCTTGAAGAGGTCACCGCTGCCGATGTGATCTGTCACGTGCGCGACATGGCGAATCCCAGCCATTCAGCGCAGAAAAAGCAGGTTATTGAAGTCCTTGGCGATCTCGGCGTGGTCGATGCGGATACGGCAACGAGCAGCATTCCTATCCTCGAAGTCTGGAACAAATGCGATCTTCTCGATGATGAACAGCGCAAGGAACTGCATGAGGCTGCCGCAGGGCAGGGGGCTGTCATCCTTTCGGCCGCAACAGGCGAGGGCGTGGATGCGCTCGAGGCCGAGCTGGCGCGGCTGCTGACCGGTGCAGCGCGTGCTGTGACCTTCATCGTTTCGGTGGCCGACGGACGCCGCCTCGCCTGGCTCCATGCGCATGGCGATGTGATGTCCGATGAAGATGGCGGCGAGGGCGAGGACGGCCCGCAGCGGCGATTGACCGTCCGGCTCAACCCCAAAGAGCTGGGCCAGTTCGCCAGCCTGTCGGCCTGAGCGACTCTACTCGGCGCGTTTGACCTGCTGCCAGAGTTCTTCCTGCGCCTCGAGCGAGAGGGTGGGGAAAGCGTCACCGGCCAACTGCTCCATGCCTCGAAAGCGGCGTTCGAATTTGGCATTGGCAGCGCGCAGGGCGTCTTCGGCGCTGATGCCATAGGCGCGCACAAAGTTGACGACGGCAAACAGCAGATCACCCGCTTCTTCGAACCGCGCTTGGTCGGAAGGTGCGGTCTTCAGTTCCGCAATTTCCTCGGCGATCTTGGCTTCGGAGCCTGACGGATCGGGCCAGTCGAAGCCGGTCCGGGCCGCGCGCTTCTGGAGTTTCTGGGCACGCATCAATGCTGGGAGTGCGATGGCGACACCGTCGAGTGCGCTGGTATCACCCTTTGACGCGCGTTCGTCGGCTTTCAGATCCTCCCAGCGCGCTTCATCCATTCCGCCGCCGGCGTCGGTAAAAATGTGCGGATGCCGGGCTTCCATCTTGTCGCTGATGGCGTTGGCAACGTCGCCGAATGCGAACAGTCGGGCTTCTTCGGCCATGCGGGCGTGGAAGACGACCTGGAGCAGCAGATCGCCGAGTTCATCCTTGAGATCAGCCATGTCGCCGCGCGCGATCGCGTCGGCGACTTCGTAGGCTTCCTCGATCGTGTATGGTGCGATCGTGGCGAAATTCTGCGCGAGATCCCACTCGCATCCTGCATCAGGGTCGCGCAGCCGCGCCATGATCGCGAGCAGGCGGTTGAGGGGGGCATCCGGTGGAGTGTCAGGCATGGTGCCGGCTGATCTTTCAGTTTGATAATATATATTATGTAAAATCTACATCAGTGCGCTCGCGGTCCCGCGCGCAACCAGAAACCACTCCACCAGCACGTAGACGCCGCCAAAAATCAAGATCCAGGCGAGCCCCATCGTCACGATCTTCCGCCAACCCAGCCGATAGGAAGCCAGCCCGACGCAAGCGAGCATCAGCCACGCAGCACTTGAAATGACTGGAAGCAGATAATCCGGGTTCATGCGACCAGCTCCAGACCGTCATATCCAACGATCACGAAATCCGGAACCTCGGCGCACAGCGTCCGGTAATCCATGCTCTTGTCGAGATGGCTCAAAACCACACGACCAGCCTTGCAGCGCTCGCCAAGTTCGATCGCCATGGCCAGATGCGCATGGGTCGGATGCGGTTCGCGGCGCAGGCAGTCGCTCACAAGGATATCGACCTTGTAGAACAAGTCGATCATTTCAACAGATATCGCACTGAAATCAGTTGCATAGCCGATGCTTTTGCCATCTGCTTCGAACCGATACGCCGTAGTTTCCCCCGGTCCATGCGCCATCTGGCACCAATCAACCCCGAACCCGGCAATCATCCGCAAGCGATCAAGCGTATCGATCGTGCAGATCGTCGGGTAACCCTCCTGACCGGCGAAGACATAGCCGAACCGCTGCCGCAGCCGCCGCACCGTTTCGGTTGAGGCGAAAGACGGGATTGGCCCCGCGCGGCCATAGCGCAACACCCTGAGATCATCGATACCGTGGCAGTGGTCTGCGTGATCATGCGTCCAGAAAACAGCGTCGATATGAGCGATACGGTTCGCCAGCAACTGCGCACGGCAATCCGACGAAGTATCGACCAGAAGCCGCTTGCCTTCGTCACTCTCGACAAGGATCGAGACCCGTGTGCGGCGGTTGCGCGGCTCGTCGGGGTCGCAATCACCCCAGTCGCCGGTGCCGTCAGGCCCGCCCAGCCGCGGCACCCCGGTCGAGGTACCAGAGCCGAGCATCACCAGCTTCACAGGCGCGCCTTACTGAAAAGATTGAAGAAATTGGCGGTGGTGACCTGCTTCAGATGTTCCACATCCTTTCCGCGCAGCTCCGCGACAAATGATGCCGTGTCAGCAACATAGGCCGGTTCGCACACTCTTCCGCGATGGGGTACCGGCGCGAGAAAGGGACTGTCGGTCTCGACCAGCAGTTTGTCCTCCGGGATGATCTTCGCGACTTCCTGCAAGTCCTTTGCGTTTTTGAAGGTGACGATGCCTGAAAGCGAGATCGTCAGCCCCAACGCCAGCACCTTCTGGGCGAAGTCGGCCGAGGCGGTGAAGCAGTGGATCAGCGCGGGGAAGGCCCCCTTCCCCATTTCGTCGGCGAGGATCGCGTAGGTATCCTCCTCGGCATCGCGGGTGTGAATGATGAGCGGCAACTGCGTCTCGCGTGCGACATCAATATGCATGCGAAACAGCGACTTCTGCGCCTCTCTGTCCGACTTGTCGTAATAGTAGTCGAGCCCGGTTTCGCCGATGGCAACAACCTTTGGATGGCGTGTCGCTTCCAGCAATGCCGCGCGGCCCAGATCCTGATGCGCATCGGCCTCGTGCGGGTGGATGCCGACGCTGGCGAACACATCGGGCTCGCGCGCGGCGGTGCCGACGACCTGATCCCACTCGCTCTGCCGGGTCGAGATATTGAGGAACGCCCCCACCCCCGCCGCCCGCGCGCGCTCCAGCACGCCCTCGCGGTCCTCGACGAGACCTTTGTATTCCAAGTGGCAGTGGCTATCGACCAGCATCAGGATGCAGGCTCCTCAGCAGGAAGCTCAAGGCGCGGGAACAGCGGGGTTGGCGGGACGACGGTAAAACCGCTCGCGACGAGGCGATTGAACCATTCGCGATCATCAAGTGCCGCATAGCCACGTTCAGCCTCGGGAATTCCGAGCTGATCGAGCAGCGAAGCCGCTTTTTCCGGCACCACGGGCTGGACCGCAATAGCGAGATCGCGAAGCGCCATGAACAGCGTCTGGAGCACAGCCTTCATACGCTCAGGGTCAGTCTTCTTGAGCGTCCACGGAGCCTGCTCGTCAACATACTGATTGCAGGCATAGACCGCGCGCATCCAGGCTTCGATCCCGGTCGAGAAGGACAGGGCATTGAATTCGCGCGGGAGTTCCACCGAGCAGGCGAGTTTGACCGTAGCATGGAGCTCGTCATCAGCACTGTTGGCCTCAAACGCCTCCAGCTTCCCGTCCATGTTCTTGGCAATCATCGATAGCGTGCGCTGGGCGAGATTGCCGAAGCTGTTCGCAAGTTCGGCATTTGCTCGCAAAACAATTGCTTCGGGTGAATAGCTGCCATCCTGCCCAAAGGCGACTTCACGCATCAGGAAGTACCGCAGGGCATCGACCCCGAACCGCTCTGCCAGTTCGAGCGGATCGGTGACATTGCCGAGCGACTTCGATTCCTTCTGCCCGCGATTGAGTAGGAAGCCGTGGCCGAAGACGTGCTTGGGCGCGGGCAGACCGGCGCTTTCGAGGAAGGCGGGCCAGTAGACCGTGTGGAAGCGCACGATATCCTTGCCGATCAGGTGCAGGCTGGCGGGCCAGAACTCGCCCATGTCGTCGGGATATCCAAGCCCGGTAAGATAGTTGGTGAGCGCATCGACCCACACATACATGACATGGCCGTCGCTTCCCGGAACCTTCACGCCCCAGTTGAAGCTGGTGCGGCTGACCGACAAATCGCGCAGGCCCTGCTCTACAAAGGCGATCATCTCGTTGCGGCGGCTTGCCGGCTCGAGGAAACCGGGCTTCTTCAGCAGATCAAGCAGATAGTCCTGATACTTTGAAAGCCGGAAGAACCAGCTTTCCTCAATCGTCCATTCGACCGGCGTACCCTGCGGAGAAAGTTTCTCCCCACCCTCGCCTTCAACCAGCTCGCTCTCGTCGTAATAGGCCTCGTCGCGAACCGAGTACCAGCCTTCGTAGCGATCCAGGTAGAGATCGCCAGCAGCCTCCATCGCCTGCCAGATCGCTTGGCTGGCACGGTGGTGATCGGGTTCCGAAGTGCGGATGAAGCGATCATAGGATACGTTAAGCGCATCGCACATATCGCGGAAATAGCCCGACATTTCGTCAGCCAGTTCAGCAGGTGTGCGGCCTTGTTCCTCGGCCTTGCGGGCCATTTTGAGACCATGCTCGTCGGTGCCGGTCTGGAAACGCACCTTGCGGCCGATCAGCCGCTGGAAGCGCGCGATCACGTCGGCCGCGATAGCTTCGTAAGCGTGGCCGATATGCGGCCGCCCGTTAGGGTAGCTGATCGCGGTGGTGATGTAGAACGGAGAGGTATCGGGGTCAGCCATGGGCCGTTTCGCTAGCGGGCGCGGCGGCGACAAGCAAGCCGCCGATCTCGAACGGCAGCAGCCCGGCATCGAAATTGGCGGTCGGGGCTTCCGCTGCAAGACCGACCAGCGCGGCGTGAGTATCGATCAGGCGTTCGCGGTGTGCAGGGTCCGGTGACTGGCGCGCAGCCCGCGCGACCAGCCCTTGCGCGAGATCAAGCACTGCCTGCACCCGCTCGCGGCTTGCGCGCGGCCCGATGAGTCGGGCGAGATCGCCGCGCCGCGCCAATCCGTTGTCGCCGCGGGTGATGAGTGCGGTGATGGCCTCGGCAACAGGGGCAAGCTCTTCCTCGGCAAACCGCAAGGCGACACCGAACGAGCCGTCCGCAGCTGCGATGGCCTGCGGGTCAGGGCGCAGACCGGCGGTTTCGAGCATCGCGGCAAGCTGGCTGTCGCTCAGCACCGGAAAGCGCAAAGTCCGGCAGCGCGACCGGATGGTCGGCAGCAGGCGCGCCGGGCGGTGAGTCACGAGCAGGAAGAAGGTGCCGACGGGCGGCTCCTCAAGGCTCTTGAGCAGGGCGTTGGCGGCGGCCTTCTCCATGTCGTCAGCCGGATCGATGATGATCGCGCGGCGGCTGCCCAGTGTCGGCCGGGTGACAAGACGCTTCTGCATCGCGCGGATCTGCTTGATCCGGATCGAACGCGCGCGCTCGAAGGGCTTTCCCTCGGCAGCGGCGCGTTCGGCCTTGTCGTCCTTGGGCCCGTAGGTGAGGACAATGATGTCAGGGTGCTCGCCCGCGGGCTGCGGCACACCGGGTTCGGCCACCAACTCGCGCGCGGCGGCAAGGGCAAAGTCGCGCTTCCCCAGCCCCGCCTTGCCCGCAAGCAGCCAGCCGTGGTGCATCCGCTCGCCGCCGAGCGCATCACGCCATTGGCGCCACGCCTCGCCGTGGTTGGGCCAGGTGGTCATACCACCCGGCTCGCCAAGAGCGGCTCAAGGGCCGCCAGCACCCGCGCGTGAACCGTTTGCGGGTCGCCCACGGCATCGATCCGGGCGAACCCTTGCGGGTCGCGCGTCGCCAGATCACGGAAGGCTGCGGCAACGGCGCGGTGATATTCCACCGGACGCCCCCCGATGGCATCGCTCGCATCCCCGTCGCGCGCGGCGAGCCGGGCGGCAAGCGTTGCCTCGTCCGCTTCGAGCAGGATCACCAGATCAGGGCGCAGACCAGCGCTGCCGAAGGCGTGAAGCGCGAGGATCGCCGCATCGCCCAAGCCACCGGCGCCGCCCTGATAGGCGCGGCTCGAATCGACGAAGCGGTCGCAGATCACCCAGTCACCACGCTCGAGCGCGGGGCGGATGAGGTGCGCGACATGATCCGCGCGCGAGGCGGCGAACAACAGGGCCTCGGCTTCGGACGTCCAGCCGGTTTCGCCGGGCGGGTCGAGCAGCAAGCGGCGGATTGCCTCTGCGCCGGGGGTGCCGCCGGGTTCGCGGGTGGTGATAACGCCGATACCGCGCGCGCGCAGAGCCTCGGCCAGCAGGCGGCCTTGGGTGGACTTGCCCGTCCCTTCCCCGCCCTCGAAGGCGATGAAGACCCCGCGCCGGGGCAGCCCGCTCACGAGAAAACTCCGGCGATGGCGTTGACGATCCGGTCGATCGGCCCAGCCTCGCCGACCGCTTCTGCAGTGTAGAGCGGGATATGCGCCGTCGTCACACCCGGCCCTGTCACTTCAAGAACAGCGACCTGACGTCCGGCAGGCAAAGGAGCGCGCAAGGGGCCATCGTAGCGCACATTGGCCTTGAGCTTGGCATTGCTCCCGCGCGGCAGATTGATGGTCACCGCGCCGCGGGCAACGAGCGGGACATGGCGCGCATCGCCGTTTTGCACACGCGCCCCGGCAATAACGGTCTCCGGATCGAACAGGCGCCGCCGGTCGAAGGCACCAAAGCCCCACTCGACATAGTCGCGCGCCAGCCGTGCACGCAGCCTTCCGGTGTCGACGCCTGCGAGCACAAGAACCAGCCGCTGACCCTGCCTCTGTGCCGTGCCGAGATAGGAATATCCCGATTCATTGGTGAAGCCGGTCTTGATACCATCCGCCCCCGGCACCACCCCGATCATCGGATCATGGTTCGATTGGATGATGCCTTTGTAATCGAAGCCTTCCCGCCCGATGTAATAGCCGAACCGGTCAGGATGCCGAGCGATCATCGCCTGTGCCAGCTTCACCAGATCGTTGGCGGTGGTGAAGGTGCGGCCTTCATCGGGCCAGCCGTTGGGAGTGCCGAAATAGCTTCCCGTCATGCCAAGACCGCGGGCAGTGCTGTTCATCTTCGCGGTCCATCCGGCGATCGATCCCGCCTGTCCCGCCGCCAGCACTGCGGCGCCATCATTGGCGGAGACATTGGCGATGCCGAGCAGCAGGTCATCGACCCGCACGCGCTCGCCCCGGTCGAGGAACATGGTCGAACCCTTGCGCCGCCAGTCGCGCGCCACTTCGGGAGTCATGACGAAAACTTGTGCGGGATCGAGCTTGCCCTGCTCAATGAGTTCGAAAGCTAGGTAGAGCGACATCACCTTGGTGACCGAGGCGGGCATGAACCGCCGGTCGGGATTGCGCGCGTGGAGCACCTGACCGCTCGACAGGTCGACGAGCAAGGCGACCGGCGCCTCCTCCGGCTTGGGGATGCCTGCCAAGACGAAGCCCGGGGGAAGCGGGCGTGCGGCTCCTGAAACCGAAAACGCCAGCGCCAGCCCTGCCAGCGCCGCTACCAGAAATCGAAATGAGCGAACCACCATCAGCATCACAGCCGCGGCTATAGCCACGTCGCCTTTTCTTGGCGAGGCGCGCACCGGCCTCAGTTCACGATTTCGTCAGCCAGCAGGCCCACGCTCATCGCGTAGTAGCTTGAGCAATTATATTCGAGGATGACGCGGTAATTGCCGGTGAGCAGCCACGCGGGCGTGCCCGGCCCGTCGGGCTGGAACAGCGAGACCATCGTGTCGTCGGGGAGGCCCCGCTGCGCCGCCACCCCTTGCGCGCGCCACTCCGCAACGGTCATCCAGCGGCTCAGCCGTTCGTGTACCCGCGGACAGACCGGCGAGACGAGCTTGGTGCGATAGGCGGTGATGTCAAACGCTGCCGGAACGCTTGCTCTCACACCCCATGGTTCGGCGCTGCGCCATCCGGCATCGCGGAAATAATTGGCGATGGAGGCGAAAGTATCCGCCCGGTTGCCGAAGATATCCGCCCGGCCATCGCCGTCACCATCGCGTGCCAGCCGCAGGTAGACGCTCGGGAGAAATTGCGGATTGCCCATCGCTCCGGCATAGCTCCCGACTAGCTGCGAGCGATCATAGCCCTTGTCAGCAATCTTCATTAGCGCGACGAACTCGCCTGCAAACAGCTCGCGCCGACGGCCTTCCCACGCCAGCGTCGCAAGGCTGCGCGCGAGATCGAAGTCGCCCTTCACCTGGCCGTAGCTGGTTTCGTGCCCGAAGATCGCGACGATGATTGGCCCTGGCACCCCGTATTGGCGTTCGATCCGGGCGAGGATATCGCGGTTGGCGCTGTAGACCGCACGGCCGCCGCCGATCCGCGCGGCATCGACATGGGTGCCGATATAGCCCGACATCGGCGGGTAGCCGCGCGAGGTTGCGGTGCCGGGCTGGTTCTGATCGAGGCGGATGACGCGGTCGTTGGGGGTTAGTCCGGCGGTCATGCGGGCGATGGTATCCTCGCTCACCCCCTCGGCCCGCGCACGTGCCTTGAGCAGTTCGAGATAGGCATCAAAGGGCAGCCCATCGCGGCTCACCGCCTGCGCGCTCGCGGGAACCGGAGTAGGCGGCGCGCCAAGCATGGCAACCGCCGCAAGCAAGAGTACAGCCATGGAGCGAACACGGGGAATCATCAGTGCAGGGATGTCATACCTTGCCTGAATCCCCAACAACCGAACCGCCGTTCTCCCCTTCGCATCGGACAGAACGTGAAGGGTGGTGACAATACCGCCGTTCGGCGCTAGCCGGTGGCGGCATAGGACAGGTGGCCGAGTGGTTTAAGGCAGCGGTCTTGAAAACCGCCGTAGGTGCAAGCCTACCGTGGGTTCGAATCCCACCCTGTCCGCCAGTTTTGCTGGGCTAAAGGCCGGCGAAGATGGCGGAATGCGGTGAGGTGGACGAGCCCTTGTTCGACCCGGAGCCGCGTAGCGGTGGAGGGCGGCCGGAGCGTAGCGCAGGCCAATCCCACCCTGTCCGCCACTTTACCTATGCCCGCTCGGGCCGCTCAACCTTCACCATCGCGCCGACGATGATGCAGCCTGATTCCGGATAGGTTTTTTTCGCCTCGAGCGACGCGTTGGTGATCGTGAAGGTCTCGACATCGACCCGTTCGCCGCAGGTGTCGATGGTGCTGAGTGTGTAGTTCCCCGGCGGCAGATCATAGAAGATGAAGCGCCCGGTGCCCGCTTCGCGGCGCTTGGGCCAGGATCGCCCGTCGGCCGAGACCAGTTCGGCATCGTAATACCAGCCCTTGTAGGCAAACTTGCCGGTGATTTGGTAGCGCGGCGCCGCGCTATCGGGTGTGGTCTGACATGCTGCCGTGGCAAGCGCGAGTGAGGCGCCCGCGACGGCGATCATGCGTCGCGCGGTAGTTTTGCCGGACGACCTGAGCGCGATCGTTCCGTCGCCCGCAATCTGAGCCCTGACACATACCTCATCTTCGCCATCCAGCAGTCGCTCCGCTTCTTCCAAGGTCAGCGCTGAAAGATCATGGATGATCTTGTCGCAAGAGGCGCAGTGCCGGTTGCATCCGCGCGGGGCCATGGCCTCCCATCGCTCGTCGCATGGCTTGGGAAACTCGACTTCCAAATCCAGCATGATCACGCCCCCGAGTGCGGAGGGAGCCTAACAGATCACGTCCGTGCCGTCACCAGCCATGCTTTGCAGGCGAGCATCACGCCTTCCTCGGGGCGATAGTGACGTTTAAACATGGCGAGCAGATCGGTGCGGGCCGCATCGCGAACCTGTGGCCCCTGCTGCTTCAGCACCTGCCCGACGGCCATCGAGGCGAGCACGAAATCGGTTGCCTCCAGCGGGGTTGCGCCTGGTCCGCCCACAGGCGGCACGCCCGCGTAAGGCGCAACCTCCATATCGCAGAAGCCCGCACCAGCCAGAACCTCTTCGAGATAGGTGAGATCCTCGAAGGCAAACGGGCCGGGCGCACGCGGAATGGCGGGCGGGATTTCGACGTGGCGGCGCACCACGCCCATCACTTCCATCATCCAATGATTGTCGCGCGGGTGCGCCCAAACTGCCAGATCAATCCGCGCGCCAGGCTTCAGCATCGCCTTGAGGTTGGCGAAGGCCGGAACCGGTTCGGGAAAGAACATCGATCCGAAGCGCGAAAACAGCCGGTCGAACGGCGCCTCGTCCAGCGTGGCGGTCGCCGCGTCCGCGCAGACGAAGCGCGCGTTGCTGCCCGCCGCTGCTGCACGGGCCTGAGCTCGCGCGATCAGCATTGGCGCAATATCTAGACCAAGCGCCGCACCGTCCGGCCCCACTGCCTCGGCGATCGCCAGTGTCGTCGCGCCGCCGCCGCAGCCCAGATCGAGCACTCGTTCGCCCGGCTGATAGCCCACCCGCTCCAAGAGCGCATTGCCGATCGGGGCAATCATCCCTTCGAACTGGTCAAGACTGGCGAGCCAGCGCTCTCCCATTTCGCCCGCCCAGTCCTCACCCTTCAGCGTTTCAGTCGGGCCTTGCGTCATCGATTGCCCCTCAGAAGTGCAGCGCGCGGCCGTAGGCGGAGAGCACGCTTTCGTGCATCATCTCGCTCAAGGTCGGGTGCGGGAAGACGGTCTGCATCAGCTCGGCCTCGGTGGTCTCGAGCGTCTTGCCGACGGTGTAGCCCTGGATCAGCTCGGTCACTTCCGCGCCGACCATGTGCGCCCCGAGCAGTTCGCCGGTCTTGGCGTCGAACACCGTCTTGATGAATCCTTCCGCCTCGCCCAGCGCGATCGCCTTGCCGTTGCCGATGAAGGGGAAGTTGCCGACCTTGACCGCGTAACCGGCCTGCTTGGCCTTGGCTTCGGTCAAGCCGACGGAGGCGATCTGCGGGTGGCAATAGGTGCAGCCCGGAATGTTGCTGCGGTTCAAGGGGTGCGGGTGAACATCCTTGTTGCCCAGCTCCTTGGCGATGGCTTCGGCGGCAGTAACACCCTCATGGCTCGCCTTGTGCGCCAGCCACGGACCTGGAGTACAGTCGCCGATCGCCCACAGCCCCTTGGACTTGGTGCGGCCATAGGGATCGATCTGGATAAAGCCGCGATCCATATCGGCCAGCCCTTCGAGCCCGATGTTCTCGGTGTTGGGCACGATGCCGATGGCGACGATCACATGGGTGAATTCGCTGCTCGCAGCCTTGCCGCTCTTGTCCTTGATGGTCGCGGTAATGCCCTTGTCGGTCACCTTGATCGCCTCGACCCCGGCGCCGGTCATGATGGTGATGCCCTGCTTCTTGAGCGATTTTTCGAGGAAGGCCGAAACCTCCTCGTCCTCGACCGGCACGATCCGGTCGAGCATTTCGACCACGGTCACTTCGCTGCCGAGGTCATTGTAGAAGCTCGCGAACTCGATGCCGATGGCGCCGGAGCCGATTACCAGCAGCTTGGCCGGGAGTTCCGCCGGGGTCATGGCGTGGCGATAGGTCCACACGCGCTTGCCGTCTGCCGGAGCAAAGGGCAGGTCGCGCGCGCGGGCACCGGTGGCGACGATGATGTGTTTGGCGGTGAGCTGCTCTTCGCCCTTTTCGCCCTTCACGGTCAGACTGGTGGGCCCGGTCAGCGTGCCCTGCCCCATGTGCACCGCGATCTTGTTCTTCTTCATCAGGTGCGTGACGCCCTGGTTGAGCTGCTTGGCCACGCCCCGGCTACGCTTGACGATGGCCGCGAGGTCCGCCTCGATCCCCTTGGCGACGAGGCCGTAATCGCCTGCGTGCTGCATGTAATGGAATATCTCGGCCGAACGCAGCATCGCCTTGGTCGGGATGCAGCCCCAGTTGAGGCAGATGCCACCAAGGTTCTCGCGCTCGACAATCGCGGTCTTGAGCCCGAGCTGCGCGCAGCGGATCGCCGCGACATAGCCGCCGGGGCCGGAGCCGAGCACGATCACGTCATATTCAGTAGCCATCATTTGATCCCGTCATTCGATGTCAGTTACTTGATCCCTTGAACCGCCCGCGGGCGGCCATCCTCGCCGATCAGAACAAATTTGAAGGTGCCGCGTGCCACCGTGATGGTCGCCTCGCCGTTCCGTTCGCGCGCAATCGCTTCGGCCGCGATGGTGAGCGAGGTGGTGCCGGTAGCGATCACGTCACAATAGACGGAAAGCTCGTCCCCCACCGCCATTGCGCCCGGAAAGGCGAAGTCCGTGGCGGAAACGACCACCGCCTTGCTTTGCCCCACGCGGCTCGCAAGGCTGCCCGCGCCAAGCGCCATCTGCGCCATCAGCCACCCGCCGAACACCCCGCCATAGGGGTTGGTATCGGCGGGCATCGCGGTGGCCCTGATCGTCAGTTCGCCCGCGGGCATGGGATTAAACCACCAGCCCCATCGGGTTCTCGACCAGCTGCTGGAACGCCTGCATCAGCTGCGCGCCGTCAGCCCCGTCGATTGCGCGGTGATCGAAGCTGCCGGTGGCGCTCATCACCGTGGCGACCGACAGCGCGCCGTCGACCACATAGGGGCGCTGCTCACCCGCGCCGATCGCGAGGATCATCGCCTGTGGCGGGTTGATCACCGCGTCGAACTGCTTGGTGCCGAACATCCCGAGGTTCGAGAGCGAGGCGGTGCCGCCCTGATATTCGTGCGGCATCAGCTTGCCATCGCGCGCCTTGTTGGCGAGCTCCTTCATTTCGGTGCTGATCTGCGCCAGACCCTTGCGGCCCGCATCGCGGATCACCGGAGTGATCAGGCCCGAAGGTGCTGCCACGGCGACCGAAATATCCTGCCGCGAATACTCGAACAGAGCATCGCCCTGGAAGCTGACATTGCACTTGGGTACGCGCTGGAGCGCGCGGGCCAGCGCCTTGATCAGCAGATCATTGACGGACAGCTTGACCCCGTCCGCCTCGAGACTCTTGTTCAGTTCGCCGCGCAGCTTGAGCAGTGGATCGAGGCGCACGTCGACGGTGAGGTAAATGTGCGGGATAGTCTGTTTGGCTTCGGTCAGGCGGCGGGCAATGACCTTGCGGACGTTGTTGAGCTTCTGCACCTCGTAAGGCGCATCGAGATCGCCGCCGAGGGTCGGCACTGCGACTGGCGCGGGCTGCGCGGCCGGTGCCGGGGCTGCCGGGGCAGCAGCAGCGGGTGCAGCACTTGCCGCCGCACCGGGGGTGAAGCTTTCGACGTCTTCCTTGACGATCCGGCCATTGGGGCCGGTGCCCTTGACCAGAGCGAGATCGATGCCCTTGTCCGCCGCGATCCGTTTGGCGAGCGGCGAGGCAATAATGCGCTCGCCCGACGTCGCCACCGGAGCGGGCGCTGGTGCCGCTGCAGGTGCAGCCGCAGGAGCAGGCGTGGCCGCGCCGCCGCCTGCCGCAATCGCGGCCTCGACGTCTTCCTTGGTGATCTTCCCCTTGGGGCCGGTTCCGGTGATGCTGCCCAGCGCAATCCCGTTCTGTTCGGCGAGCTTGCGCGCGGTCGGGGTCGCAGCGGGGCCATCTTCGGCTGCCGCCGGTGCCGGAGCAGGTGTGGCAGGCGCCGGAGCCGCCTCTTCGCCTTCGATTGCAAGCCGCGCGATCACCGCGCCAACCTTCACGCCCTCGGTCCCGGCTTCGATCAGGATTTCGGCGATCACGCCTTCATCGACCGCCTCGAATTCCATCGTCGCCTTGTCGGTTTCGATTTCAGCCATCACGTCGCCCGAGGATACCGTATCCC
Source organism: Porphyrobacter sp. LM 6 (assembly GCF_001720465.1). Lineage (NCBI taxonomy): Bacteria > Pseudomonadati > Pseudomonadota > Alphaproteobacteria > Sphingomonadales > Erythrobacteraceae > Porphyrobacter > Porphyrobacter sp. LM 6. The sequence goes on along the minus strand of NZ_CP017113.1, from coordinate 2,001,637 downwards.
CGACTTTCACCAGCCACTTTGCGAGCGTGCCTTCTTCCATGGTGGGCGACAACGCCGGCATCCTGATGTCCAAGGCCATGATCCGCAGAAACTCCCGTGTTCGATCCTCTGGGGGTTCTCTGGCCAATTCCCTAGCGTCGGGCAAGGCCCAGAATGGCGGTTGAGTGCCGGGGCTTGCCAATCCATACGAATGCATTGATATCCTCGCCCCCAACGGGGCTGACACATATGCGCACTTTTCTGGTCATTATCGACGAGAGCGAGGAGGCTACGGCCGCCCTGCGCTATGCTGCGCGGCGCGCAGTTGCAGTGGGCGGTGCGGTGCATCTGCTGGCGCTGGTGCCGCAGCAGAACTTCTCGGCCTTTGGCGCGGTGCAAGCGACCATCGAGGCCGAAGCCCGCGACCGGGCCGAGATGCTCGCGCATGGCGTTGCCGGTAACCTGCTTGCCGAAAGCGGGATCATGCCGACCATCTCGGTCAAGATCGGTCAGGGCCAGAAGATCGTGACCGATTTCCTTGCCGAGCACAGTGAAGTCGCCGCGCTGGTGCTGGGCGCTGCCAAGGGCGGCGCGCCGGGCCCGCTGGTGACCCATTTCTCGGCCGCAGCGGGAACACTCCCCTGCCCGCTCTACGTCATCCCGTTCGATTACGATGAGGCCGCAAGCGACCACCAGGCTTGAGCCGCTACTTCTTGCGTCCCTGATGGCGGATATTGCCCGGACGACCGCGCTTGCCCACCATGAACTTGCCGGCCGTTTTCGGAGGCCCACCCGGCCCCTTGCGCCGTTCTTGCGGCCTTGCGCCGCGTGTTTCGATGCGGCCCATATCCGCATCCGGCAACACGAATTTGAGCGCGCCGGTTAGCGGATTGGCTTCGGCGAGCTTGAGCTTCAGCCTGTCGCCGCTGGCATAGGTCGTCCCGCTGTGCGAACCGACCAGCGCCTGCGCGGCTTCATCATGGCGGAAGTATTCGCCGCCCAGCGTCGAGATCGGCACCAGCCCATCCCCGCCGAGCCCGACGATGGTGGCGAAAAAGCCGAAGGCCTGCACCCCGGTGATGCGGGTATCGAACACCTCGCCCACCCGCGCCGACAGCCATGCCGCGACATAGCGGTCGATGGTATCGCGCTCGGCTTCCATCGCGCGGCGCTCGGTCTGGCTGATCGCGTCTGAGACCTGCTGGAGCGAGGCGCGGTCGCGGTCCGAAAGGCCGCTGGTCGCGGGGATCGAACCCGGTGGGGCGGGCTGCTCCAGCTTGTAGGCATCGACCAGCGCGCGGTGCACCAGAAGATCGGAATAGCGGCGGATCGGCGAGGTGAAGTGCGCGTAAGACCCGAGGCTCAGCCCGAAATGCCCGGCATTGGCAGGCCCGTAATAGGCCTGCGTCTGGCTCCGGAGCACCGCTTCCATCACCAACGCTTTTTCGGCCTCGTCGCTGATGTCCTTGAGCATCCGGTTGAACAGGCCGGGAGTGACGACCTGCCCCAGCGCCAGCTTCTTGCCCATCGTCGCGAGATAATCGCGCAGCGCGATCAGCTTCTCGCGGCTCGGCGGTTCGTGAATGCGATAGACGACCGGCGCAGTCTTGGCTTCTAGTGCCTTGGCCGCAGCGACGTTGGCGGCGATCATGAAATCCTCGACCACGCGGTGGGCATCGAGCCGTTCGCGGATCGCGATCGAGGCGATGCGTCCCTGCTCGTCGAGCACCACGCGGCGCTCGGGGAGTTCAAGCTCGAGCGGATCGCGGGCATGGCGTGCGGCGGCGAGCGCCTTCCACGCGGCCCAAAGGTTGGCGAGAAACGCGGGCGGGTTGCCATCGTCCACGGCCTTCTGCGCATCCTCGTAAGCGATGTTGTGCGCGATCCGAACCAGTGCGCGGGTGAAGCGGAAGCTGGTGACCTTGCCCTCTGCGCTGATGTGCAGGTGACACGCCATCGCCGCGCGGTCCTCGCCTTCCTTCAAAGAGCAGACATCGGCCGAGAGCACCTCGGGCAGCATCGGCACGACGCGGTCAGGGAAATAGACCGAATTGCCGCGTTTCCTCGCCTCGCGGTCGAGCGCCGAGCCGGGGCGGACGTAGAAGGACACATCGGCAATCGCGACCACCGCGTTGAAGCCGCCCTGCCCGTCGGGCTCGGCCCAGATCGCATCGTCATGGTCGCGCGCGTCAGCCGGGTCGATCGCGACAATCGGCAGGTGCCTGAGGTCTTCGCGCGCCTTTTCCGAAAGCTTGAGCTTGGCCGCACGCGGGGCTTCCTCCAGCACCTCTTCGGGGAAGATGTGCGGGATGCCGTGCTTGGCAATCGCGATGAGGCTGAAGCTACGCGGGGCGAGCGGATCGCCCACCACCTCCACCACCTTCACCCCTGCGCGTTCCGAACGGCCCACGCGTTCGGCAATCACCAGCTGGCCTTCTTCGGCCTCGCCGCGATCGGCGATGGGAGTGGACTGGCGCACGCGCTTGTCGACCGGCGCGAGCCAGGCCTTGCCGGTCTTGTCGATCTCGACGATGCCCATCAGCCCTTCGGTTCGCGAGGGCAGTTTCTTCATCACATGGGCGATGAGGCCCCGCTCGGTCTCCTCGGTGCGGGCGAGCACGCGGTCACCGCGCCGCAGCGCCGGCGGGCGCTTGGCAGATTTAGCACCTCTGGGCATTTTCGGCTCGCGGATGACCAGACGGGGTGGCTTGCCGGGGGCTTCGGGATCCCAATTGTCGGGCTCGGCAATCAGATCGCCCTCGTCCACATCGACGATCCTGAGCGTCGTCACCTTCGGCACCCCGCCCATGCGGTGAAAGGCGCTTTTCGAACCGTCGATCAACCCCTCCTCGGCCATGTCTTTGAGCAGGGCCTTGAGCTTGATCTTTTCCTGCCCCTTCAGCCCGAAGGCCTTGGCGATCTCGCGCTTGCCCGCGGGAATGTCGGAGGACTGGATGAAGTCGAGCACCTGCTGGCGCGTCGGCATCCCTTGGGGGAGTTTGGGGGGCTTGGGCATGAGCTATCCCCTACCCGTTCGCCCTGAACTTGTCGAAGGGCTGCACTTCACTTTCTGCCGTCGAAGCAAAGAAAAGGAGCGCTTCGACAGACTCAGCCCGAACGGAGGTGAGGGCTATTCCTTCCCCACCGGCGCAAACGCGCCGCCCGGAACCGCGCTTGAGACCGGCGAGCAATAGTCGCCCGCACAGGCCGTAACGCCGAACATCCAGTCGTCGCCGCGCAGCGGGGCCGCAAGGTCGAAATCGACGCCAGCGGGTGAGGCATTGGGAACGGGGATCGGCTCGAACACGGCTTCGCTGTCGCCCCGGGTAGCCGAACGCCAGAACGTTTCGTCTGTCCGCCGCGCAACGATAAGATAGCTGTCCGCTCCGGGTACCGAACGCCACTTAAGTCCCGTATCGACCCTCACGGCCGCATCGGCGGCAAGCGCCGGCGGCATCGGTGCCCGCGCCAGTGCATCGAGCGCGCGCACATTCAGCTTGGTGACCCCGGCGAGGTAGGCGAAGTCCATCTCGTCGATCGTATCGCCATAGAACACACCATTGTCGGTGCGGATGTCCTGGTGCTGGTGATCGTAATCCTCGACCCCGACGGTGAAGCGGATCGCGGGAAAGCCCTTTTGCAGGAACGGCACCTGATCGCCGCCGCGTCCCATGCGGTCGGTGCGCCAGATCTGGCGAACCTGCATTTCGCCCGGGTGCTTCTCGGCCAGCCCCGCCACCCAGCGCGAAAGGTTTCGCGAAGGCGTATCGTTCTCGCCGCCGAACCGCGTCGCCGCAGCGCGCAGCACCTCTGTCAGGTCAGCACGCGGGCCTTCGGAGAAGACGCGCACCACCTTGGGCTCGCAATAGCCGTCCTTGCCGCAGGAATTGCCGACGATGTCGTTATTGAGCACCGCCTTGACGGTGTAGCCCTGCGCCGCCGCCCAATCGGCAAGGATGCGGCCGCCGTAAAGGCCCTGTTCCTCGCCCGAGAGCAGCGCGTAGATGATCGTGGTGGGATACTTGCTGCCCGACAACACCCGCGCGGCTTCGAGCACCAATGCAGTCCCCGAAGCATCGTCATTCGCGCCCGGCGCATCGCTGGTGAAATCGAGCGGATCGGACACGCGGCTGTCGATGTGGCCCTGAACGATCACGACTTCGTTGGGTCGTTCGCTGCCGCGCTGGATCGCAACGGCGTTGCGGACGAGCGTGGCGGTGGGAATGCGGCGGCCATCGACCGGAATGACCTCTCCCACGGGCAGCACCTCAAGGCACCCGCCGCACTTCGCGCCGATCCGGCGGAACTCGTCCAAGCCCCAGTTTACCGCCGCGCCGATCCCGCGCTTGGGATCATCCTGCGATGACAGCGTGTGCCGCGTGCCGAAGCTGACGAGCTTTTCGACGTCGCCCTTGAGGCGCTTTTCGGAGACCTGTTCGGCCGGGTGGTTCTGGGCAGCGAGCGGAGCAGCCGCGAGTGCGGCAAGGAGAGCGAGGTGTTTGAGCATGTGCCCTGTCTGCCCTCCTCGCCCCTTGCGCGCAAGCCTAGTAAGCGCGGGCGATAAGGATCCGTTCGCTGGCCGGTTCGCCGGTGAAGATGCAGGTGCAGCTCGCCGCATCGCTGCCGCGCGGCACGTTGCGGATGGTGAGCTTCACCGCCTTCAGCTTTTCGACCACGGCTTCGAGTGCACCGCCGGTCGGCTTGGCCCACTCGACCTCGACCCAGCCCGGATACTTGCCGCCCTTCTCGAAGTGGTCGACCACGGCCTGCCAATCGCTCACCCCGCGGGTGATGTTGGCATCACGGCGAGCGCGGGCCTCTTCGTAGAGTGTTGACTGGATCGTTTCGAGCAGCGCGCCCGCTCCGTTCACAAACTCGGCATAGGCCGGATAGCTGAAGGCGGGCTTGCCGTTGGCGGTGTTCCACAGCCGGTCACGGCGAAGGACGGCGATCTTGCCTTCGGCCATATCGCGCGGGCCGACCTCGATGATGACGGGCGCGCCCTTGCGCACCCAGTCCCAGCGCTTAGCCGCGGCCTTGCCGGGCTTGGTATCAAGCAGCACGCGCACCTTTTCACCCAGCGCGATCTGGCTGGCGAGCGCGGCGCGCACGGTATCGCAATAAGCGAGAAGATCTGCATCCTCGGGCGCATCGCGCAGCATCGGGATGATGACGATCTGGTGCGGGGCAATCGCGGGCGGCACGCGCAGTCCGTCGTCATCGCCGTGGGTCATGATCACGCCGCCGATCAGACGCGTTGACACACCCCAGCTGGTCGTGTGGCAATATTGCTGGCCACCTTCGCGGTCCTGATACTGGATGCCCGCCGCATGGGCGAAGTTGGTGCCGAGGTAGTGCGAGGTGCCGGCCTGCAGCGCCTTGCCGTCCTGCATCATCGCCTCGATCGACCAGGTCTCGACCGCACCGGGGAAGCGCTCGTTTTCGGGCTTTTCGCCCGCGATCACGGGCAGCGCCAGGTCATCCTCGGCGCAGGCGCGATACATCTCGAGCGCGCGGTGGGTTTCCGCCAGCGCATCCTCGCGATTTTCGTGCGCGGTATGGCCTTCCTGCCAGAGGAATTCGCTGGTCCGCAGGAACATCCGCGTGCGCATTTCCCAACGCACGACGTTAGCCCACTGGTTGGTGAGCAGCGGCAGATCGCGCCAGCTCTGCACCCAGCGCGCCATGGCATCGCCGATGATCGTTTCCGAGGTCGGGCGCACCACGAGCGGTTCTTCGAGCTTGGCTTCGGGATCGGGGATCAACCCGCCCTTGCCATCCGAAATCAGCCGATGGTGCGTGACGACCGCCATTTCCTTGGCAAAGCCTTCGACGTGCTCCGCCTCACGGGTGAAGTTGGCGAGCGGAATGAACAGCGGAAAGTAGCAGTTCTGCACGCCCGCTGCCTTGATCCGGTCATCCATCAAGCGCTGGATGCGTTCCCAGATGCCATAGCCCCACGGCTTGATCACCATGCAGCCGCGCACGCCCGATTCCTCGGCGAGGTCGGCGGCGCTGATGACTTCCTGGTACCACTTGGCGAAATCGTCTTCGCGCTTCACGTCGAGCGCGTGGCGGATCTGGGACACGGATTAGACTCTCTGGTTCGGGTTACGCGTAGTCGCGGGCCGCGCCCTTCGGGCTATTTGCCGAGTTCGTCCAGCTTCTTTTGCATCGCCGCCATCTGCTCGCGCAGCGCGGCGATTTCATCCTTGCTGTCGGTTGCGGGTGCGGCAGGCTTGCTCTTGGGCTTGGCCATGGCGGGCATGAATGCGCCCGCGGCGGCACGCATCACCGCCATGTTGGTTTCATGGATGGCGGCCAGCGGGGTTGCCGAAATGCCCTTTTCGAACAGTTCGCGGATCTTCGTCTGGTTCTCGCGGAAGTTCGCCATGCTCGCTTCGAGATAGGACGGCATCAACGCCTGCATCGAATTGCCATACATCCCGATCAGCTGGCGAAGGAAGCTGACGGGGAGCATCTGCTGCCCGCCATTGGCTTCTTCGTCCATGATGATCTGGGTCAGGATCGAATGGGTGATATCGTCGCCGGTCTTGGCGTCGAGCACCTGAAACTCGACATTCTCGCGCACCATCTTGGCGAGATCTTCGAGCGTGATGTAGCTTGATGAAGCGGTGTTGTAGAGCCGCCGGTTGGCGTATTTCTTGATAATGATTGCGTCGCCCGGTTCGCCCGATGCTGCTTTTGCTCTACCCGCCATGTTGTGTGTTACCTGTCAGCTGATCCCTGACTTAGCTCTTAGCACCTGCACAAGCTGCAATGCAATATCGCGCCAGCGAAGGCTTAGCTTCGGCGCAGGCGCGGCCCGATGGTGGTGATCATTTCATAAGGTGAAACAGCACTTTGCTGCGCAGCATCGGCAATGTCCCACGGCACGTCGATCCAATCCCCCTCACCCAAATCAGGCGCGGCAGTGAGATCGACGACAATCATGTCCATCGACACCTTGCCGAGGATGGGGAGCGCGCGGCCCTGGTGGCTGAAGGCATTGCCCGGCCCGCGGCAGCGCAGGAAGCCGTCGGCATAGCCCATCGAGACCGTACCAACCTTCATCGGTGCGGGCGCCACGAAGGCAGCATTGTAACCTACGCCGTCACCCGCCGCGAGGGTGCGGGTCTGGATGATCGCGGCAGACACCTTGCCGACCGGTTTGATCACCCCGGCCAGTTCGGCGCGCGGCACGCCGCCATAGAGCGCGAGGCCCGGTCGGGTGAGATCGAGCGCGTACTCCGCCCCGAGCGCAATCCCCGCGCTATTCGCAAGGCTCAAGCGCCGGTGCGCGATCACCGGAGCAACCGCGCGCAAGGCAGCAAGCTGGCGAGGGTTCGTGGGCACATCCTCGTCCGCGCTGGCGAGGTGGCTCATCAGGATATCGATATCGAGGGCAGCAATGCGCGGATCGCCCGCCTCGCTCGCGGCAATGCCGAGCCGGTTGATCCCGGTATCGACCATCAGGTGGCACCGCCCACCGCCGCTCGCCGTCCAGCGGGCCGCCTGTTCAAGCGAATTGATCACCGGAACCGCGCCGCTCGCGCGGGCATAGGCGCAATCGGCATTGGTGATCGGTCCGTGGAGCACAGCAACCTGTTCGGGCGCTACGTGGCGTAAGACCGCCGCAGCTTCGCCCCAATGCGCGACGAAGAAGGTGTCGCAACCCGCATCGCGCAGCACCGGCACACAATTATCGACGCCGAGTCCATAGCAATCGGCCTTCACCGCCGCCGCCGCGCGAGCCTTACCCGACATCGCGTCGAGCGCGCGCCAGTTGGCGGCAAGCGCATCGGCGTCGATGGACAATCGCAGGCTGGCCGGCGGGGCAGACATCAATCGGCAAAGTCCTTGGGCGGACCGCCGGGCAGGCCCCACCACGCGACCACCAAGCCGAAGGCGACAATGCCCCACGTATACCACAGCCCCGCATAGATATCCCCGGTGCGCGCCACGATCACACCGGCGATCAGCGGCAGGAACCCGCCGAGATAGCCCGCGCCGATGTGATAGGGGATCGACATCGAGGAGTAGCGGATACGCGGCGGGAACATCTCGCACAGCAGTGCCGCAACCGAGCCATAGGTCAGCGCGGTCAGAATGCCGAGGCCGAGCAAGGCGGCCACGATTCCGAGCAGGTTCGGCAGCGAGGGGCGCTGCTTGGCGAAATCGAAACCGAACTCGCCGAGTGCTGCGTGGAGGCCGGCCTTGCGCGCCGCCCCATCGGCAAGCCAGGCCGGGTCGATTGCCACCGGCTTGCCCCCTGCCGTCAGGCCCAGTGTTTCGCCAGGGGCGATCGTGTAAGGCACGCCCGATGCGGTGAGCGTTTCGAGCACCTTGCCGCAATCGGTCTGGTCGCGCTTGAACAGCTCGGCAAAGGGGTCAGTGCGGCATTCCTGCCCGCTCACCACGATTGGCGAACGCTCGGCGGCGGCGGCGATGCCGGGGTTGGCGAAGTTGCCCATCACCCAGAATAGCGGAAACAGCAGCACCAACGTCAGCAGCGAGCCGATCATGATTGGCTTCTTGCGCCCGATCCGGTCAGACCATTTGCCGACCATGACATAGAGGCCCATGATGATGATGCCCGACACCAGCAGCACCAGCTCAACGATCTGGTCATCGACATTCATCGGCCCGCGCAGGAAGCTCATCGAAGAGAAGAACGCGGTGTACCAGATCGTCGTGAGGATCCCCGAAATCCCGAACAGCGCGACAAAGATGCGCTTGAGATTGCCGGGATAGGTGAAGCTTTCAACAAACGGATTGCCCGCGGTTTCGCCCGCGGCCTTCATCGCCTGGAACACCGGGCTTTCCGACAGTTTCAGGCGCATCCACAGCGAGATCGCCAGGAGCAGCACCGAAAGCAGGAACGGCACGCGCCAGCCCCACGCCTCGAAGGCATCGGCCGGGATCAGGAAGCGGCAGGCCAGCACAACGAGGATCGACAGCACGAAACCGCCCGCCACGCTCGCCTGGATAAAGCCGGTGTAGAAGCCGCGCTTTTCGGGCGGTGCGTGTTCGGCAACATAGATCGCCGCGCCGCCATACTCGCCGCCGAGTGCCAGCCCCTGGAGCACGCGGAGCAGAATGACGATGATCGGCGCTGCCATGCCGATGGTGTCGACAGTCGGGATCAGACCGACCCCGGCGGTGGCGATCCCCATCAGCGTCACAGTGACAAGGAAGGTGTACTTGCGCCCGAGCTTGTCGCCCAGAAAACCGAACAGCACAGCGCCGATCGGGCGGAAGGCGAAGCCCACCGCGAAGGTCGACCATACCAGCAGCAGGCCCAGCGTTTCGTTATCGGTGGCGTAGAACGCATCCTTGAGGATGTAGGCGAGCGTGCCGTAGATGAAGAAATCGTACCATTCGAAGATCGTGCCCGCGCTTGATGCGCCGATCACCAACCGGATTTCCTTCTCGCTCGGCTCGCGGTCCGCAAGCGCCTGCGCTTCTGCCATGTTGCTCTATCCCCTTGTCGCGCCCGCTTCATCTGGCGAGCGGCGCATCTCTTGTGTCCCTAGCCCGCCTGCACGCCGCTTGAAAGCGCCGAGCATGCCGCAGTCCACGGCAAGAGCAGCGCGCCATGCCGGCCCGGATGCGCGCGCGCCGGAAGCAGTGCGTTTAGCCCCGGCCAGTCGGGCAGATCGCCCTCGCCTTCCAGCCACGCTGCCAGCCCCGCAGCCGTATCGGCAATCCGCCCCGCGTCGCAGCCGATTGCAGCGCGGGCGAGCAAGGCAGCAGAGGCCTGCCCGATCGCGCAGGCGCTCACCTGCATGCCGACCCGTGCGACATTCCCCCGTTCGGAAAGGGCCAGCCCCAAGGCGATGACACTGCCACAGCTGCGCGAACGTGCTTCAGCGGTAAGCGGGAGGTCATCTGCGAGCGGATATTGCGCCAGCTCGGTCGCAAGGCTGAGCAAGGCCGGCGAATAGAGCTTCGCCGAAGAAGCAGCGGGCATGGGCTGTCAGCTCGCCGCCCGTGCGGCGGCAGCCTCCTGCGCTTCGGATTCGGTGCGCAGCTGTTCACGCCGGACCGCGATCATCGGGATCAGCTTGCTCGAAAAGGCATCGGCTGCGGCATAGGTGCGCGCGGTTGTGATCCACTCCGGACGGCCCTTGTAGCCCCACGTATCGTCAAACCCGATGGCCATCAGCGAGAATGCGAAGACCGCAATCAGTGCGCCCTTGATCCCGCCGAAGCCGAAGCCGAGCACACGGTCGATCGGCCCGAGGATCGCGCCATCCGATGCTTCGCTGATATTGCCCGCAATCAGCTTCATTGCCGCATAGGGAACGAGCAGCAGCAACACGAAAGCAAAGGTCGCCGTCACCATGCCGCCGCGATAGACGAAGCCCAGCGCCTCGGTCAGGTTCGGGTGGAGAAAATGCAGCGCGAGCGCCGCCACCACCCATGAAGCCAGCGACAGCACCTCCTGCACGAGACCGCGCATGAAACCGCCGACAGCCGCCACGCCGACGATGATGAGAACGATGATGTCGAGACCAGCCATGGGAGGCAGGATTATGCGCTGCCCATCACCTGGTCAACGAGGTTTGCAAGCGCCTCTAGCCCGCGATACCGCGTGCCCGGTGCCGCCTCGGCCGCCCCTGCCGGGCCATAGCAGCGGTCAAACCCCAGCTTGGCTGCCTCTTTCAAGCGGAGCGGGGCGTGGGCAACGGGGCGGATTTCCCCCGCCAGACTAACCTCGCCAAACCATGCCGCCTTGTCGGGCAGGGGGCGATCGGCGAGCGCCGAAACCAGCGCCGCGGCCACCGCCAGATCGGCCGCCGGATCGGTCAGGCGATATCCCCCGGCAATGTTGAGATAGACTTCGGCCGAGGAGAAATTGAGCCCGCAACGCGATTCGAGCACCGCGAGCAGCATCGCCAAGCGCCCGCTATCCCAACCCACCACCGCACGGCGCGGGGTTGCACCCGATTGCAGCCGCACGATCAGCGCCTGGATCTCGACCAGCACCGGTCGGGTGCCTTCAAGCGCCGGGAACACCGCACTACCGGCCAGCGGCGCCTCGCGGCCCGACAGGAACAAGAGCGAGGGATTGGCGACTTCCGCCAGCCCTTCGGAGGCCATCGCAAACACCCCGATCTCGTCCACCGCACCGAAGCGGTTCTTGAGCGCGCGCAGGATGCGATACTGATGGCTGCGCTCGCCCTCGAAGCTCATCACGACATCGACCATGTGTTCGAGCACACGCGGCCCCGCGATCGTGCCGTCCTTGGTGACATGGCCGACCAGCACCAGCGCGCAGCCGCTTTCCTTGGCGTAACGGATCAGTTCAAGCGCACAGCCGCGCACCTGGCTGACGGTTCCGGGTGCGCCTTCGATCGTGTCGGAATGCATCGTCTGGATCGAATCGATGACCAGCAACGCTGGGGGATCGCCCTGCCCCAACGTCGTCAGGATATCGCGCACCGAGGTTTCGGAGGCGAGCCGGATCGGCGCATCGGCCACCCCCATGCGCGAGGCGCGCAGCCGCACTTGCCCGGCGGCCTCCTCACCGCTGACATAGACCACATCATTACCCCCGCGCGCGATGGTTGCTGCGGTCTGGAGCAGTAAGGTCGATTTGCCGATCCCCGGGTCTCCGCCCAGCAGCACGGCGCTTCCCGGTACCAAGCCGCCGCCCAGTGCACGGTCGAATTCGGCAAGGCCGGTCGACTTCCTTACCGGCAGCTGTGTCGGGGCATTGAGCGGCTCGAACGCGACCGCGCGCCCGCCACTCGAAAGATCATGCTTCTGCGAAAAAACCGTCGCCGGAATATCCTCGATCAGCGTGTTCCACTGCCCGCAATCGGCGCATTGCCCCTGCCAGCGGTACGACACCGACCCGCATTCCTGACACACATAACGCCGCTTTGCTTTTGCCATAGCTGCGTGCCATATCGAGAACAGAAGACGAACGCAATTGCATTGCCGCGGCTTTGCGCCATAGTGGCAACCGATGCGCCAGAAGGAATTGCGCCTTGCACTGGTATGTTACGGCGGGGTCAGCCTTGCGGTCTACATGCACGGCATCACCAAGGAGGTGTGGCACCTGGCGCGGGCCAGTCGTGCGTTCCACCATCCTGCCAGCGTGCCGCTTGACGGGGTGGCGGCCATCTATCGCGATTTCCTTGCGCAGATTGAACGCGATCATGCGCTCCGCCTGCGGGTGCTGCCCGACATTCTAACGGGGGCGAGCGCCGGCGGTATCAACGCGGTGTTTCTGGCGCAGGCCGTCCATTCGGGCCACAGCCTTGAGCCGTTGACGAAGCTCTGGCTCGAAAATGCCGATGTCAGCCGCCTCACCGATCCCGATGCCGAGCCGATGTGGCGCTTTGCCAAGTTCTGGGCGCAGCCGATCGCCGAGTGGTTCCTGCGCCGCCCCGGCAACGCAGTGAGCGCAACCGTCTCGCCCGAAACCCGGGCCGAGGTTCGCAGCAAGGTTTCGCGTTTTGTACGCGGCCGTTGGTTCAGCCCGCCGTTCTCCGGCTCGCGCTTTTCCGAGATGCTGTTCGAGGCACTGGAACAGATGGCCGCCGATGGCGACGGCGCGCCGCTCTTGCCGCCCGGCTACCCGGTCGATCTGGCGGTCACGGCCACCGACTTCTGGGGCCATCCTGAGACCCTGCGGCTCAATTCCCCACCCCAGGTCGCCGAGACCGAACACCGCCTGCCGATCTGCTTCCGCGCCCGCGTGGGAGAGGGCGTTGCCGGCGGACTTGCCGATCCGCTCGAACTGGTGCTGGCAGCGCGTGCCACGGCGAGTTTTCCCGGCGCTTTCCCGCCATTGATGCTGGCGGAGATTGATGGGTTGGCGGCGCGTGCGGGCCACCACTGGGCGACGCGCGGCGCCTTCCTGTCGCGCATCATGCCGGCGCATCTGGAGCGCGGCACACTCGACGAGGTCGCGCTGATCGACGGATCGGTGCTGGTCAACGCGCCCTTCGGTGCTGCGCTCAAGGCGCTCTACGGTCGCCCCGGCCAGCGCGAAGTGGACCGGCGGTTTGTCTATCTCGACCCCCGGCCCGAAAACAGCGGCATGACGCCGGGCGCACGGACCCGGAATGTCGGCTTCTTCGGGGCGATCTTTGGCTCGCTCTCCACGATTCCGCGCGAGCAGCCGATCCGCGACGATCTGGAACGCATCGATCAGCAATCGCGCGATGCCGAAAGGGTGAAGCGGCTGATCCTTGAGCTGCAACCCGACATCGATCGCGCTGTCGGCAAGCTGTTCGGCTACACCTTCCTGCTCGACCGCCCCACGCCGAAACGGCTTGCGGCGTGGCGCGCCAAAGCCCAGCAGGCGGCGGCAGAACGCGCTGGCTATGCCTTCGGAGCCTACGCGCTCACCAAGTTCGAGGCGATCCTCGGCCAGCTTGCCCAATTGACATTGAAGGCGGCAGGGCAAGCACAGGCTGACCCCGCGCCGTTGGCGTCCGCTTTCCGCAGCGAGTTGGAAAGGCGCGGCCTCGACCAGCTTACCGATCTGCACGGCGGAGCGAACATCGGCGCAATCGCGTTCTTCCGCGCCCATGACACAGGCTTTCGCATCCGCCGTCTACAACTGCTCGCCCGCAAGCTGTCACGCGACTGGGAGATCGAGGCCGACGTGTCCGAGGATGCGCTCGATCGTGGACGCGACCGGATCTACACCATCCTCGCGCGCTATTACCGCGCCGACGAGGACGTTCTGCAATCGCCGCAGTTCAAGGAATTGTCGGCACGTGCGCTTCAATCGCCCGGCGCGGTGCTCGATTTCCTTGCCAGCGAACGGCTCCTGCCCGCAACCGATCTGGCGGCGGAAGAAATGCTGATCGATGCGCTGGAGGATATGCCCAAGACGCTCAAGCGGCGGATGCTGCTGACCTATCTCGGCTTTCCGTTCTACGATGTTGCCACCTTCCCGCTCTCGCGGCGCGACGGGCTGGACGAGTTCAACCCCGTCAGGATCGACCGCATCTCGCCCGCCGACGCGCGATCGATCCGTGAAGGTGGGACCGATGCGACATTGCGCGGGATCGAGTTCTACAATTTCGGTGCGTTTTTCAGCCGTGATTACCGCGAGAACGATTACTTGTGGGGACGGCTGCACGGGGCGGAACGGATGATCGACCTTGTGGCCTCGACAGTGCCTGTGGCGGTCGCGCCCGAAACGATCAGGCGGACCAAGCGCGAGGTGTTCCTCGCGGTGCTGGAGGAAGAGGAAATCGCGGGGCGCTGCCAGCGCGGACTGCTCGATACCATTCGCGCCGAAGTGCACGAACGGCTCGGCTAGCCGCGCCTGTTCAGCTGCCGAAAGCGTCCTTCAGCTTGGCAAAGAAGCTGCGGCTTTCGGGGCATTCGTCGCCCGTTTCGGTCGCGCGGAATTCCTCGAGGATTTCGCGCTGCTTCTTGGTCAGCTTGGTCGGGGTTTCGACCGCGATCTCGACAACCAGATCGCCGCGTCCCCGCCCTTGCAGCACCGGCATACCCGCACCACGGATCCGCAGCTGCTTGCCCGACTGGATTCCGGCCGGAATGTCGAGCCGGTTGGTCGACCCGTCGAGATCGGGAATCTCCACGCAGCCGCCGAGCGCTGCCGTGGTGAAGCTCACAGGAACGCGGGTGGCGAGCGTGGTGCCTTCGCGTTCGAACACCGGATGGGCTTCGACATGGAGGAAGATGTAGAGATCGCCCGGCGGAGCGCCGCGCTGGCCAGCCTCGCCCTTGCCCTGGAGGCGGATGCGGGTGCCGGTATCGACGCCTGCGGGAATATCGACCTTGAGCGTCTGCGGACGATCCACCCGCCCTTCGCCGCGGCAGGAACGGCAGGGGTTCTCGATTACGGTCCCGCGCCCGCTACAGGTCGGGCAAGGCCGTTCGATCACGAACAGGCCCTGCTTCGCGCGCACCGAACCCATGCCGTTGCACAGGTTGCAGGTGCGCTCGGAAGTGCCCGGCGTGGCGCCTGAGCCTTCGCAAGTATCGCAGGCCTGGCTGACCTCGATCTCGATCTCTGTCGACTTGCCGTGGAAGGCATCTTCGAGGCTGACCTGCATGTCATAACGCAGATCGGCCCCGCGCCGGGTTTGCTGACGTTGTCCGCCCCCGCCGCCGAACGCGCTGCCGAAGATCGTCTCGAAAATATCGCCGATATCGCCGAAGTCGCCCCGGCCACCGCCAAAGCCGCCGCCGAATGGACCGCCGCCTCCACCGCCGTTCATGCCCTGCGTGAAGGCCTGATGCCCGTAGCGATCATAGGCCGCGCGCTTCTGCGGGTCCTTGAGGCAGTCATAGGCCTCGTTGATCGCCTTGAACTTCGCCTCGCACGTGGCATCGCCCGGATTGCGGTCCGGGTGGAACTTCATCGCGAGCTTGCGATAGGCGCTCTTGAGCGTCGCGCCATCGGCGTCGCGCGCGACTTCGAGGGTCTGGTAGTAATCGATCTGGGTGCTGGACATGGGTGCGACCTATTCCCCGTAACCAGTTGCCGCCGACGCGCCGGACGGTAGGCCCGGGAGCATCGACGGCGAACTGGGTGGCATCGGGGCTTAGCCCTTCTTGTCTTCGTCAACCTCGGAGAATTCGGCATCGACGACGTCTTCGTCGGCCGCAGCTTCACCGGCAGCTTCACCTTCACCCTCGGGGCCGGCGGCCTGCTGGGCTTCGTAGATCTGCTGGCCCATCTTCATTGCCGACTGGGTCAGGGCCTGCGCCTTGGCGTTGATGTCATCGGCATCGCCGCCTTCGAGCGCGGTCTTGACCGCAGCGATGGCTTCCTCGACCTCGGTCTTGGTGGCCGCATCGATCTTGGCGCCGTGCTCTTCGAGCTGCTTTTCGGTCGCGTGGACAAGGCTGTCAGCCTGGTTGCGCGCTTCCGCGGCCGCCCGGCGCTTCTTGTCTTCCTCAGCGAACTTTTCGGCATCCTTGACCATCTGGTCGATGTCGGCATCCGACAGACCGCCCGATGCCTGGATCTTGATCGTCTGCTCCTTGCCGGTGCCCTTGTCCTTGGCCGCGACCGAGACGATGCCGTTGGCGTCGATGTCGAAGGTCACTTCGATCTGCGGCACGCCGCGCGGTGCGGGCGGGATCCCGATCAGGTCGAAATTGCCGAGCAGCTTGTTGTCCGCCGCCATTTCGCGCTCGCCCTGATAGACCTTGATCGTCACCGCGTTCTGGTTGTCCTCGGCGGTCGAGTAAGTCTGGGTCTTCTTGGTCGGAATGGTGGTGTTGCGGTCGATCATGCGGGTGAACACGCCGCCCAGCGTCTCGATACCGAGCGACAGCGGGGTCACGTCGAGCAGCAGCACGTCCTTGACGTCGCCCTGCAGCACGCCCGCCTGAATGGCAGCGCCCATCGCCACGACTTCGTCCGGGTTCACGCCGGTGTGCGGCTTGGCCCCGAAGAACTGCTCCACAACTTCGCGCACGCGCGGCATGCGGGTCATCCCGCCGACGAGGATCACTTCGTCGACCTGATCCTTCGTGATGCCGGCATCAGCCAGCGCCTTCTTGCACGGATCGAGCGTGCGCTGGATCAGACCGTCGACCATCTTTTCGAGGTCGGCGCGGGTGATCGTTTCCACGAGGTGCAGCGGGGTAGTGCTGCCGCCTTCCATACGCGCGGTGATGAAGGGCAGGTTGATTTCGGTCGAGGCCGCGCTCGACAGCTCGATCTTGGCCTTCTCAGCCGCTTCCTTCAGGCGCTGGAGCGCAAGCTTGTCGGTCTTGAGGTCCATCGCTTCCTTCTTCTTGAAGGAATCCGCGAGGAACTCGACAATCGCGTTGTCGAAGTCTTCACCCCCGAGGAATGTATCGCCGTTGGTCGACTTCACTTCGAACACGCCGTCGCCGATTTCGAGGATCGACACGTCGAAGGTGCCGCCGCCAAGGTCATAGACGGCGATGGTCTTGCCATCGTCCTTGTCCATCCCGTAGGCGAGCGCGGCCGCGGTCGGCTCGTTGATGATGCGCAGCACTTCAAGGCCGGCGATTTGCCCTGCATCCTTGGTTGCCTGACGCTGGGCGTCGTTGAAGTAGGCCGGCACGGTGATGACGGCCTGCGTCACGGTTTCACCGAGATAGCTCTCGGCGGTTTCCTTCATCTTCTGAAGGATGAACGCGGAAACCTGCGACGGGCTGTAATCTTCGCCGCCGGCATTGACCCACGCGTCACCGTTCTTGCCCTTGGTGATCTTGTAGGGGACCAGCTCCATGTCCTTCTTGGTCAGCGGATCATCGAAGCGGCGGCCGATCAGGCGCTTGATCGCAAAGAGGGTGTTGTCGGGGTTGGTGACCGCCTGACGCTTGGCCGGCTGGCCGATCAGGCGCTGGCCATCCTTGGTGAAGGCCACGATCGAAGGGGTCGTGCGCGCGCCTTCCGAATTCTCGATCACCTTGGGCTTGCCGCCGTCCATGACAGCAACGCAGGAGTTGGTGGTGCCGAGGTCGATACCGATTACTTTACCCATTGTTTCCCCATCCATAAGGACAATTGTTGGACACCGCTGCCGTCGGCTTCCCGGGACCCGGCAAAGCACTTTGGCGGCTCGTTTACCGGGCGGATATAGGTGCGGTTTTGCTTGGCACAAGGGACGCGCATCCCTAGTTTTCGGGACCATTCCACAAGGAGACAATTTCAGTGCAACTGATAATGCGGGCAACTTCCGGACTTGTAGCCGCCCTTGGCATGGTCGGCCTTGCCGCCTGCGACGCCCCTGCCACCACGCCCGCCCCAAGCCCCAAAGCGGTCGAGGCCGCCCCACCCGCCACCAAAGGCGCGACGATCAGCAACGCGCGGCTTGTACTCGCACCGGTCCGCGGCAACCCGGCCGCGCTCTACTTCGATCTGTCCTACGCAGGATCGCCTGCCGTAACGCTCGACGATGTCGACGTTGAAGGCGCCGGGATGGCGATGATCCACCAGATGATCGACAAGGGCGGCGCAATGTCGATGGGCGATGCCGGCATCATCACTCTCAAGGATGGCGACAGCATCAGCTTTGCGCCGGGCGGACTGCACGTGATGGTAATGGAACCTGCCGAGAGCTGGCAGCCCGGCGGCACGGCCAAGGTGACGCTGATGTTCTCGGGCGGCATGACCGCCGCCGTCGAAGTGCCGGTGCGCGCCGCAGGGGATGAACGCTGACGCAGCCTGTCATCGAAGCCGCAGCACAGGTCGCGACCTGTCCGGTAGGAGCGGCCCGTCCGCTCACGCCGGGAGAGGTCGCGCTGGCACGCTCGGTGTTCGGCGATGCGATCAGCTATACCAAGGTCACGATCCGGCGGCGCAAGTTCTTCCCGCTCCACCCGCGCGGGGTGACGATGGCGCCGATGGGGCACCTGCACTTCCACCCCACCGCACCGCATTACTGCGACGATTTCGCCGCCGCCGAGCTGTCACAGCAGGCGCATTTCATCCATGAAATGACCCACGTGTGGCAGGCCCAGCGCCTCGGGCGCTGGTATCTCGTCCTGCGCCGCCATCCATGGTGCCGCTACGACTACGCGATCAAGCCTGGCTGGACGCTGGAGCAGTACGGCATCGAGCAGCAGGCCGAGATCGTGCGGCACGCGTTTCTGCTGCGGCACGGGGCAAGTGTCCCAGGGGTGGCGAACCGCGCCACCTATGACGCGCTGGTTGATTTTCCGGGAGCCTCGGGGTGAGCGAGTTTGAATTTGTCTTCGTGCTCTACAGCCTTGTGCTGGGACTTTCGCTGGTGGAACTGCTGACCGGATTGGGTCGCACGCTTGAATTCAAGCTCGCGCGCGATGCCGCAGACCGCGCATTCAGGATTGGCTGGCTGACCCCGCTGCTCGCCGTGTTCGTGATTCTCGACCTGCTGAGCTTCTGGATGTTCGCTTGGCTGGTGCGCGATGTGGTCGCGGCCGACCGCTTCACGATCCTCGGCGTGGTGGTCTTCGCGAGCGCCTATTTCCTCGCGAGCCGGCTGGTGTTTCCCTCGGAGCCCGAGAATTTCGTCGATCTCGACACCCATTACCACCGCGTCCACCGCGTGGTCTTTGCGATGCTGATCGTGATGCTGGCGGTGCAATGGCTCTACGTGGCGACAGTGCCGGCCTTGGCGGGCCAGATGACCTCACCGCTCTCGATCGGGATGACGGCGCTGCTGCTGGCGCTGATGATCGGTGCGGCGGTGACGCGCAATCGCAAGGCCGGCATCCTGCTGCTGGCCTTGCTGATTGCGCGCTATCTTGCGATTTATCTCGTCTGACGGATCAATCCGGCGCCTTCGCCACCGCCACCATTGCGGCGCGCAGCAGGCGGTCCTTGATCATCCAGCCCGATTGCATCTCAGAGACGACCGTGCCCGGTTCGTGATCGGCGCTGGGCACTTCGATCATCGCCTGATGCTGGTTGGGATCGAGCGGCAGGCCGACCGCCGCGATGCGGGTGATGCCGTGGCTGGCGAAGACCTTCTCGATCTCGCGCTGGGTGGCTTCGAGGCCGATCACGAGACCCTTCATGCTTTCATCGGCGCGCAAGGCTTCGGGGATCGCCTCGATCGCACGTGAGAGATTGTCGGCCACCGACAGGATATCGCGGGCAAAGCCGGTCGCGGCATAGGCGCGCGCCTCGTCCTTCTCGCGCTCCAGACGACGGCGCACGTTCTGCGTTTCGGCCTGCGCGTAGAGAACTTCCTGCTTGGCGTTTTCCAGATCCTGCCGGAGCGATTCGAGCGCCTCGCTCAGATCATCCTCGCTGCCTTCGCGCAGCTCTTCGGGTACACCCTTCAATTCGTCTTCGGCCGCCTGATCGAGCGGCTTGTCATTCCCAGTCATGTCGTCTTGGCTTTCCATTCAAGCGATAAGCTTGCCCAGCGAACGGGCGGTCAAATCCACCATGGGGACAACCCGCGCGTAATTCAACCGCGTGGGGCCGATCACACCCAGCACGCCGACCACCCTGCCCTCGCGATCGCGATAGGGCGAGGCGATGACGGAGGAGCCGGAGAGCGCAAACAACCGGTTTTCCGAACCGATGAAAATGCGGGTCGCCTCGGCCTCGCGCGCCGAATCGAGCAGGGATGCGACCGATTGCTTGTTCTCCAGATCCTCGAGCAGCATCCGCACCCGCTCGATATCGCCGAGCGCCGCTTCATCGAGCAGGTTCGCCGCCCCGCGCACGATCAGCACCGGACGTGACGCGGCATCCTCGCTCCAGACCGCCAGTCCGCGCTCGACCAGATCGCGCGAGGCATCGTCGAGCTGTGACTTGCCCGTGGAAATCTCCCTCCGCATCGCCTGTGCAGCTTCGGCCAGCGTCCGGCCTGCGAGCCGCGCAGTAATGTAGTTCGATGCGCGGTCGAGCGCGCCGGGATTAAGTGCGCCGCCAATGGTCAGCACGCGGTTCTCGACACCCCCGTCCTCTCCCACCAGAACAGCGAGCGCGCGGCCCTGCCCGAGATCGACGAGGTTGAACTGGGCAAGCCGTTGCTCGCGTGGGGCGACCAGCACCATGCCTGCCGCGCCCGACAGATCGGAAAGGATCGCCGAGGCCTGCTTCAATGCCGCCTCGACCGGCCCGGCCTCGGCCAGACGCGCCTCGATCGCGGCCTGTTCCTGCGCGGTGGGCTCGGCCACGCGCATCATCCCGTCGACGAAAATCCTGAGGCCCGCATCGGTTGGGAGCCGTCCAGCGCTGGTATGCGGCGCAGCGAGAAGGCCTGCGCTTTCCAGATCGGCCAGCACCGAACGGATCGAGGCGGGCGACAGGTTCAGCGTGCCATCCGCCGCCAGCGTCTTGGAGCCGACCGGCTGCCCGCTCTCGATATATTCCTCGACCACCCTGCGAAAAATCTCGCGGGCGCGGGCGGTCAATTCGGTCACGGGGAGCGTGGTCATGGGGACAAGCTAGGAAAACTCGGGCGCAAACTCAATTTCCGTTCGACCTGTGCTTGCCCGAGGGCTGCACTTTCCTTAGCGCCTTTCCCATTGCACAAAGGAAACACCCATGCGCCCTTCAGGACGCGCGCCCGATGAAATGCGCGCCATCACGATCGAGACCGGTTTTACCAAGCATGCCGAAGGCTCGTGCCTGATCGGGTTCGGCGATACCAAGGTGCTGTGCACAGCGAGCGTCGAGAAGGGTGTGCCGCCGTGGCTGCGCGGTAAGGGCGAAGGCTGGGTGACGGGTGAATATTCGATGCTCCCCCGCGCCACCCACACCCGCGGGGCACGCGAGGCCGCCAAGGGCAAGCAATCGGGACGGACGCAGGAAATCCAGCGCCTTATCGGTCGTTCTTTGCGCGCCGTGGTAGATCTCCAGAAGCTCGGCGAGCGGCAGATCACTCTGGATTGTGACGTCATTCAGGCCGATGGCGGCACGCGCACGGCGGCGATTTCCGGCGCTTGGATTGCGTTGCGCCTCGCCGTCAACGGGCTGATGGCATCGGGCGACATCAAGCACGATCCGATTGCCGCGCAGGTCGCCGGCATCTCCTGCGGCATCTTCAAGGGCACGCCGGTTCTCGACCTCGATTATGACGAGGATTCGAATGCCGAGGCCGATGGCAACTTCGTGCTGCTTTCGGGCGGCAAGATCGCCGAGGTGCAGGCCACCGCCGAGGGTGCGACCTATGACGAGGAAGGCCTGCTGCGCCTCCTCCGCCTCGCCCGCATCGGCGCCGACCGCATCTTCGCGGCACAGTTGGACGCGGTGAAATGACCCGTCGGCTCGGCTCGGGATCGCTTGTGATTGCCACGCATAATGCGGGCAAGCTGAAGGAGATTTCCGCGCTGCTCGATCCTTACGGGGTCAAGTGCATCTCGGCCGGATCGCTCGGCCTGCCCGAGCCCGCCGAAACCGGCACGACCTTCGCCCAAAACGCGCTACTCAAGGCGCGGGCGGCGGCGGAGGCTTCGGGCCTTGCGGCGCTGGCCGACGACAGCGGCCTTAGCGTGGCGGCGCTGGATGGCCGACCGGGGGTCTACACCGCCGACTGGGCCGCACGGCAGTGGTTCGAAGGCGCTCCGGGCCGCGATTGGTACATGGCGATGGGCAAGGTCGAAGGGATGCTGGCCGAAAAGGGTGACAGCGTCGACCGGTCAGCCGCGTTCCATTGCGTCCTCGCGCTGGCCTGGCCCGACGGGGAATACGCGATCTACAAAGGCCGCTGCGATGGCGCGCTCACCTGGCCGCCGCGCGGCACGCTCGGGTTCGGCTATGATCCGGTGTTCGTTCCCACGGGTCGCAACCAAACCTTTGCCGAGATCGCGCCAGAGGAAAAACACGCCATCAGCCACCGCGCCGATGCGTTTGCCAAGCTGGTGGCAGAACAGTTCGGCTAAGCGGTCAGCGGCGCGCGACGTGTTCCCGCGGGTCGATCCGCGCACCCCAGATGTTGCCCGCCGGAAAATAGCGACAGACGAGCACCTCGTCATATTCGGTTCGGGCAATCGCGCAGCCAACCTCGCGGGTGGTGGGCCAGATGATCTGGCTGTAATGCCCGACATCGCTCCACTGGCCGGTGCGTGATATATTGGGGAAATCGCCGGGACGGAAATTGCGCTTTTCCTGCACGAAGAACCCGATCATCTCCGCCGGGCTCCAACGATCGCGGCTGCCGCGCCACAGGTTCTCGCCCTGCCCTTTGCGGACATCTGCGGGCGCGTGATCGTAGAGATTGCGGCGTGCAAGGTGGCTCGCCCAGTCGGCGGCATCATCGGCAAGCCGGTCGCTCCAGCGTAGCGGCTCAAGCCCGACATCGGCGCGCGCTGCATTGTGCTCCTCAAGCATGACCCGCGCGGCATCATCGCTGCGCAGGCGCTCTTGCGGCCAAGCGGCGGTGGCTGTCATAAGCAGGATCAGGCCAAGTGGCCCGGCGGAACGGGTCAGGAAACCGGAAATGCGCATTCCCTCAGCCTACGGGCCAACCATTAAGCGGAGCTGAAAATCCCGGCATGGCGCGTGCGCTCTACATCCACTGGCCGTTTTGCGCCAAAAAGTGCCCCTATTGCGACTTCAATTCGCACGTGCGCGAGAGCGTGGATGTGGCGGGCTGGCAGGCGGCGCTTATTGCCGACATGCACGCTGAGGCGGCGGTAGCTGGCGGCGAAGGGCTGACCTCGATCTTCTTCGGAGGCGGCACACCGTCGCTGATGCCGCCCGCGCTGGTTGCGGCGCTGCTGGCAGAGGCCGAGCGCCTGTGGGGCTTTGCGCCCGATATCGAGATCACGCTGGAGGCCAATCCCTCCTCGGTCGAAACTGCGAACTTCGCCGCTCTGGCGGGTGCAGGGGTGAACCGCGTGTCGCTCGGCGTGCAATCGCTCGACGATGCGGAGCTAAGGTTCCTCGGAAGGCTCCACGGCGCGGACGACGCGCTGGCGGCGCTCGAGACGGCGCAAAATCACTTCGCCCGCGTCAGCTTCGACATGATCTACGCCCTGCCCGGCCATACGCCTGAATTGTGGCACGAACGCCTGACCCGCGCGCTCGGCTTCGGCATGGGGCACCTCTCTCTCTACCAGCTCACTATCGAACCGGGGACGCGGTTTGCCAGCGATGTCCGGCGCGGGCGGCTGGTGCCGCTCCATGACGATGCGGCGGCCGAGCTGTTCGATATCACGCAGGCGCTGACCGAGGCGGCGGGCCTTGCCGCCTACGAGACCAGCAACCACGCCCGGGCGGGCGAGCAGAGCCGCCACAACCTCGCCTACTGGCGCTATCAGGACTATTGCGGGATCGGCCCCGGCGCGCATGGCCGCAGGCTGGGTGTGGCGACCGTGCGGCACAAGAAGCCCGAGAACTTCCTCAAGGCGGTCGAAACGCAAGGCAACGGCATCGCCGAAGCGCGCACGCTGGCGGTGGCAGAACAGGCGGCCGAAGCGCTGCTGATGGGCCTGCGCCTGACCGAAGGTATCGATCTGTCGGCGCTGTCGGCGCGGTTCGGCCTGCCGCGCGGCGGGCTGGTGGATGAGGCTGCCCTCGCCCGCCTGACCGCGCTTGGCCTCATCTGGCAGCACGAAGCCCGCATCGGCGTGGCCCCGCCCGGACGCGGGGTGCTCGACGCGCTGCTCGCCGAACTGGTTGCCGATACGCTGGTCGCTGCATGAGCGCGGGCGAGATCATCAGCGGCTGGCGCGTCCATCTGGAAAGCGCGCGCCGCCGCTCGCCGCACACCGTGCGCGCTTATGTCGCTGCCGCGGAGCGGTTGGTGGCGGCGAACGGCCTTGCGGACTGGGCCGAGGTTGCCCGCACCGAAGCGCATCATCTCAGAACCCACCTCGCCGCGCGCCGTGCTGAAGGCTTAGGCAATGCCAGCGCCGCGCGCGAGCTTTCGGCGCTCAAGGCCTTCATCGCCTTTGCCCGCAGCGAAGCCGGCGATCCCGAGGCAAGCGCGCCCCGGCTGCGCGGCCCGCGGATCAAGAAGGGCCTCCCCCGCCCCGTCACCCCCGACGAGGCGGTGAACATTGCGGAGCTGGTGGACGGGCTTGCTGGCGAGGACTGGATCGGGGCGCGCGACCGCGCGGTGCTGCTGCTGCTCTACGGGTCAGGCCTGCGGATTGCCGAGGCGTTGTCGCTGACGGGGCGGGATGTGCCGATGGGAGAGGTGCTGCGCGTCACCGGCAAGGGCGGCAAGCAGCGGGTGGTGCCGGTGCTGCCGATCACCCGCGCGGCGGTGGCGGAATATGTCGCCGTCTGTCCCTGGCCGCTCGCACCGGGCGAGCCGCTATTCCGCGGGGCCAAGGGCGGGCCGCTGGCACAGCGTATGGTGCAGCGCGCGATGGCACAGGCGCGCCGCGCGCTCGGCCTGCCCGACACGGCGACCCCGCACGCGCTGCGGCACTCCTTCGCCACCCACCTGCTGAGCGCGGGCGCTGACCTCAGGAGCTTGCAGGAACTGCTCGGCCACGCCTCGCTGGGGTCGACCCAGATCTACACCCGCGTCGATGCCGCAAGCCTGCTCGACAATTATCGGAAAGCCCACCCGCGCGGGTAATTAGTCGTCTTTGGCCTCGAAGGCGGCGACTGGCTTCCACGTCACCACGCGGTAGATATAGAACAGCACGCCCGCGACAACGAAGGCGACCACGCCGTATCCGGCCAGCTTCTCGAACCGTTCGACCAGCGGGGCGGCTGTCTTGCCGCCGAAGATCAGCACCGCGTTCCAGATCCCCGAACCCAGCAAGGTGAAGAGGCAAAACCGCCACAGCTTCATCTGTGCAAGGCCTGCGGGCAGCGAGACAATCGTGCGCAGCAGCGGCGAGAAGCGCAGCAGGAACACGATCCAGTCGCCATATTTGCGGAAGATATCGCGCGCCTTGGTGAACTCGTCCCACTCGAAGGTCAGCCACCGGCCCCAGCGGTCGATAATGCGCTTGAGCTGGTCCTCGCTCCACACTTTGCCGATCCAGAACCAGAACAGGTTGCCGACCAGCGTGCCGAGAGTGGCGACCACCCACACCGTGCCGAAGGTCATCTCGCCCCTCGCCACCAGCAGTCCCGCCCCGCCCATGATCACTTCGGACGGGATCGGCGGGAAGATGTTCTCGACCGCCATCAGGAAGAAGATGCCGAGGTAGCCGCCCTTGTGGAGCAGCTCGAGGAGGAAGTCGGTCATTGGAGCCCTAGCCGTTAGCGGTTGAAGCGGCGCGGCGTTCAGCCAGACGGCGCTCGATCGCATCCCAGATCCGCGCCGTCGTATCAGTCCCGTTGAAGCGGTCAATCGCGACGATGCCGGTGGGCGAGGTGACGTTGATTTCGGTGAGCCACTTGCCGCCGATCACGTCGATCCCGACAAAGGTGAGTCCGAGGCGCTTCAGATCAGGGCCGAGCGCGTCGCAGATTTCCTGTTCGCGCGGGGACAGTTCGGTCGGCTGCGCGCTGCCGCCCATCGCGAGGTTCGAGCGGAACTCGCCCTCTCCCGGCAGACGGTTGATCGCGCCCGCGACCTCGCCATCGATCAACACGATGCGCTTGTCGCCGGTTGCCACCTCGGGGAGGAAGGGCTGGACCATATGCGGTTCCGGCCAGGTCTGGTTGAACACCTCGAACAGCGCGGAGAGGTTCTCGCCATTCTCGCCGATGCGGAAGATCGCCTTGCCGCCATTGCCATGGATCGGCTTGACCACGATCGCGCCGTGCTTGGCCATGAAACGCCGCACCTCGTCCACCGAGCGCGTCACCAGCGTCGGCGGCATGAAGCGGCGATAGTTCAGCACCATCACCTTTTCGGGGCTGTTGCGGACATTGGCGGGATCATTGACCACCAGAGTTTCATGCCCGATCCGCTCGAGCAGGTGGGTGGCGGTGATATAGCCCATGTGGAACGGCGGGTCCTGCCGCATCAGCACCACATCGATATCCTTGCCGAGATCGAGCCGCACCTGCTCGCCGCGGGTGAAATGCGCGCCTTCGACCCGTTGCACCGTGACCGGAAATCCATGGGCGAACAGGCGGTCATCCTCGTCGAGGGTCAGGCTTTCGACGTGATATTCATAGACCGAATAGCCGCGCGCCTGGGCGGCCAGCATCAGCGCAAACGAGCTGTCGCCCGCGATATTGATCCGGTCGATGGGGTCCATCTGGACGGCGACACGCAAGGTCATGCAATCAACTCCATCGGATGCCTAGCCGAACGGCATCCATGCGTTTTCGATGTGGGTCGGCTTGCGGCCCGGTGCAAGCAGGATCACGTCGATACGGATATCTTCGCCCGCTGACGCATAGTCGGGCGCGACGATTTCCACCGCGCGGGCCACGCGGGCGAGGCGGCGTTCGTCGATAGCATCGGCCAGATCGCTGGAGTGCTTGCGCCACTTGACCTCGACAAAGGCGACAAGGCCCGAACGCTGCGCGATCAGATCGATCTCACCCGCCTTGGTCTTCACCCGCTCGGCAAGGATGCGCCAGCCTTGGCCGACGAGCCACATTGCGGCTTCGGCCTCGCCTTCGCGGCCCCGGCTGTCGGCGTCGCGGCGCTGTTCGGGGCTGCGGGTCTCGCTCATTCGCCCTTCAGTTCCAGCGCGCGGGCATAGAGCGTTCCGCGGTCGAGCCCAGTGGCCTTGGCGACCTGCCCGGCGGCCTTGCCCGGCCCCGCATCGGCCAGCGCGGCGCGCAGCAGCGCATCGGGATCGGCTTCGGGGGTTTCGTCCGCCGCCGGCGGGCCGACAACGAGCACGATCTCGCCCTTGGGCGGGTGCGCTGAATAATGATCGGCGAGCGCAGCAGCGGTGCCGGTGCGGCATTCCTCGTGCAACTTGGTCAGCTCGCGCGCGACCGCCACCTCGCGGATCGGCCACAGATCGGCGATAGCGCGCAGGCTCTTTTCAAGGCGCGGGGCGGTTTCGTAGAACACCAGCGTCGCCTCGACCCCGGCCAGCGCGGCAAGCGTATCGCTGCGGGCCTTGTCCTTCACCGGCAGGAAGCCTGCGAACAGGAAGCGGTCGCTCGGCAAGCCCGCCATCGCCAGCGCAGAGATTGCCGCGCAGGCACCCGGCACGCTCGTCACCGTAACGCCCGCCGCGCGCGCCTCGCGGACCAGACGATAGCCGGGATCGGAAATCACCGGGGTTCCGGCATCGCTCACCAGCGCCACGACCTCATGCCGCGCAGTCTCGATCACCCGCGCGCGGACTTCGGGCGGGGCGTGATCGTCGAGCCGTTGCAGGCGCGCCTTGATGCCGAAATGCTTGAGCAGCTTGCCCGTCACCCGCGTATCCTCGCAGGCCACCACGCCTGCGGCACGCAGCACCGCAATGGCGCGCAAGGTCATGTCGCCAAGATTGCCAATCGGGGTCGCGACGATATACAGCCCGGCTTCGGGTGTCCCTGCGGGGATGGATGGCAGTTCCGTGGTCATGGCTGGGCAAGCCATGGCGCACGGCTGAGGGGTGGGCAAGGATGAAGCGGATTTCGGGATCGAATTGGGGCAGTTGGTGGGCGCGCGCCAAGGCGCAGCTGACCGGCCGCAATCTGGCGGTTGCCGGGGCAGCGATGCTCGCGGCTGCCTGTCAGGTCGTGCCCAAGGTGCCGGTCACCGAAGCCCCGCCGCCTGCGCCGGAGCCGTCTGCCACCGCGCTGCCGTCCGATTCCGGCCGCCACCGGATAGCGCTGCTGGTGCCGCTCAGCGGCGAAACCGCAGCGGTCGGGCAGGCGATTTCGAATGCCACCACGATGGCGCTGCTCGATACCAATGCCGATAATCTGCGGATCACCACCTATGACACCTCGGCCGGCGTTCCTGCGGCTGCCAGGCAGGCGATTGCCGATGGCAACAAGCTGATCCTCGGCCCGCTCAGCCCCGATGAAGTGCCGCCAGTGCAGGCCGCAGCACGCGCCGCTAAGGTGCCGGTCATCGCTTTCGTCAACGATCCCGCCGTCGCCAGCGCCGATGTCTTCGTGATGGGCCACATGCCCGAACAATCGATCCGCCGCACGGTCGCGTTCGCCCGCTCGCGCGGGGCCAACCGCTTTGCCGCCCTGCTTCCCGAAGGCGACTATGGTACCCGCGCGGGTGCGGCGCTGACCTCGGCGCTGGCCGACTTCGGCGGTGCGCTGGCGCGGCAGGAAACTTTCGCACGCGGCAACACCTCGATCGTCAGTGCCGCCGCGCGGCTGCGCGCAGCAGGCGGGTATGATACCGTGTTGATCGCCGACAGCGCGCGCCTTGGTATCGATGCCGCAAACGAGCTCCAGCGCGGCGCCCGCACCCGCGCGCGCATCCTCGGCACCGAATTGTGGAGCGGCGAGGCTACGCTGGCGCGCACCAAATCGCTCGAAGGCGCAATGTTCGCCGCCGTATCGGACCAGCGCTACAAGCGCTTTGCCGATAGCTACGCGACCCGCTTCGGCGCCCAGCCCTATCGCACCGCTACGCTTGGCTATGATGCCGTGCTGCTGACCTTGCGGGTGGCGCGCGACTGGAAGGTCGGCACGCCCTTCCCCCGCGCCGCGCTCTATGATGTAGGCGGTTTCCTCGGGGTCGACGGGCCGTTCCGCTTTGCCCGCAGCGGCGTGGTCGAACGCGCGCTCGAAGTGCGTGAGATCAAGGGCGGCGAAGTCATCGCGGCCGATCCCGCCCCGACCGGCTTCACCCGCTGAGCAAAACCCTGCGCCGCGGCTTGTGACCCCGGCGCAGGGGGGCCTATAGTCACGCCATGTCCGATAACCCTCTCGACGATCTGTTCGCCAATACCCCCACCTCCAGCGGCGATTACAACGCAAGCGCCATCGAGGTACTCGAAGGGCTTGAGCCCGTCCGCCGCCGTCCGGGGATGTATATCGGCGGGACCGATGACCGCGCGTTCCACCATCTCGCCGCCGAGGTGCTCGACAACGCGATGGACGAAGCGGTGGCGGGCCACGCCACGCGGATCGAGATGCGCCTCGACGGAGGCAATCGCCTGTCGATCGCCGATAACGGCCGCGGCATTCCGGTGGACGAGCACCCCAAGTTCCCGGGCAAATCGACACTTGAGGTGATCCTTTCCACGCTCCACTCGGGCGGCAAATTCTCCGGCAAGGCCTATGCCACCAGCGGCGGCCTCCACGGCGTGGGGGTGAGCGTGGTCAACGCGCTGTCCGTCCACACGCGGGTAGAGGTGGCGCGCGACAAGCAGCTTTTCGCGCAGGAGTTCTCGCGCGGGGTGACGCAAGGCGCGATCCAGAACCTCGGCCCCACGCCCAACCGGCGCGGCACCACGGTGACCTTTGTGCCCGATCCCGAAATCTTCGGGGATCGCAACTTCAATCCCAAGCGGCTGTTCAAGCTCGCCCGCTCCAAGGCCTATCTGTTCGCGGGCGTTGAAATCCGCTGGAAGTGCGCGCCCTCGCTCGCGAGCGAAGAGGTGCCGGCAGAGGCGGTTTTCAAGTTCCCCGGCGGGCTTGCCGATCACCTCGCCGAACAGGTCGGCACGCGCGAATGCGTCACCGCCCAGCCCTTCACCGGTAGCCAAGAATTCCCGGTCGTCGACGGCATCGGCCAAGGCCGCGTCGAATGGGCGATCGCCTGGCCGCTCTATTCCGATGGCGCGACGAGCTGGTACTGCAACACCGTGCCGACCCCCGATGGCGGCACGCACGAGCAGGGCCTGCGCACCGCCCTGACCCGCGGCCTCAGAGCTTTCGGCGAGCTGGTCGGCGCGAAGAAGGCCAAGGACATCACCGCCGATGATGTGATGACAGGCGCGGAGGTGATGCTCTCCGTCTTCATCCGCGATCCTCAGTTCCAGTCGCAGACCAAGGACCGCCTCACCTCGCCCGAGGCTGCGCGCCTCGTCGAGAACGCGGTGCGCGACCACTTCGACCACTTCCTCACCGACAATATGGAGCGCGGCAAGGCGCTGCTCGGCGAGGTGATGGAGCGCATGGACGAGCGCCTCAAGCGCAAGCAGGAACGCGAGATCAAGCGCAAGAGCGCCACCAACGCCAAGAAGCTGCGCCTCCCCGGCAAGCTCACCGATTGTTCGGGCGAAGGCGGGCGCGAGACCGAGCTGTTCATCGTCGAAGGCGACAGCGCCGGCGGCAGCGCCAAGCAGGCGCGCGACCGCAAATCGCAGGCAATCCTGCCGATCCGCGGCAAGATCCTCAACGTCGCATCCGCCACCGCCGACAAGATCCGCGCCAACAGCGAAATCGCCGATCTCGCGCTGGCGCTGGGCTGCGGCACCCGCAAGGACTGCAACGCCGACAATCTGCGCTATGACCGCATTATCATCATGACCGACGCTGACGTTGACGGCGCGCATATCGCGACGCTGCTGATGACCTTCTTCTTCCAGGAAATGCCCGATATCGTGCGGCGCGGTCACCTGTTCCTTGCCCAGCCCCCGCTCTATCGCCTGACGTCAGGCAAGGAGAGCCGCTACGCCCGCGACGATGCACACCGCACCGAACTGGAAGCGACGGTGTTCAAGGGCAAGAAGGTCGAAGTCAGCCGCTTCAAGGGCCTGGGTGAAATGAACCCGCAGCAATTGCGCGAAACCACGATGGCGCCCGAAACACGCGGTCTGATTCGCATCACCCTGCCGCAGGAATTCGAAGACCGCGCCGGCGTGGCGCGCCTCGTCGACGAGTTGATGGGCCGCAACCCCGAACACCGCTTCAACTTCATCCAGAACCGCGCCGGCGATGTCGACCGCGACCTCATCGACGCCTAGGAAAAGCGTGTTGAGAGGTCCGCTGGGAATTGCCTTCGGGTCCAGTGCCATCGCAGCGGGCGCATTGTTTGCCCTTACTGCGCCAGTACATGCAGGCGAAGCGCAGCAGATGCCGATGAGCCGCATCTTTCTAATCGACGATGCGTGGGACAAGCTGGGCGAAGAGCGCACCGCGAAAGTCGGTGAACCGGTGCTCATCGCGAAGATTCGCTTCGAGCAGACTGCCAAGATCCAGCAGCCCGGCGCCGTGAGGGTCCATGGGCTTGCCGCGCGGATCGATCCACAGACGCCGCTGCGCCGTTCCTATCCGGCAGCAGAGCCGCACCTCGCCCTGCCCGCAGCGGCCAATGTCTATTGCACAGGACGCTACGAGCTCGACGAAGCGCAGCGCTTCTCCTACCCGCCGGGCGATATCCGGCGCAGCACCAAGTACAAGAAATTCGAACGCGAAATCGCCATTTGTCTCGTCGATGACGAGGGTGACGAAAGCTTCGAGCGCGCCTTCATCAGCGGCGCGGTGTCTCCCGATGCCCTTCCTCCCGTTCCGGTTGCACCGATAGTCTATCGCCGGGCGGACATGGAGGATCCCGAAGGCACGCAAATGGAAGTCCGGCTGGTCAAGGAAAGCAAGAACGGACCGCCGTTTCTTCAGGTCTTCACCAATATCCACCAAGGGCGATTTGCCGGGTCCTATGTGTCCTACCTCGCCGGAACCGGGAAGATGGAGGACATCGACCGGCGGGTGAGGATCGATCCTGCAGCGCTGCCGCGCGCGATCACCTATCAGGATGCCCAGATCACAGTGCTGAGCTATGATCCCGTGGCGGAGACTTTGCGCTACCGGATCGACCGGCCCTTCACCACTGCAATGGTCAAGATCCAGGCAATCTTCTACCCGGGCGCCTACACGGTTGCGAACTACCAGTACGAGTGAGCGGCTCTGCCCCCCGCTGATTTGCCCATCAGAAAAGGGGGGGCTCCCCCCTCTTGCGCGCCGCCGCTGGCCCCCTTATCGCTGCGCGGCGAAATTCAGTCTCACAAGGAAACCCGATGTCCGAGCAGCAGCGTTTTGAAGGCACCAAGTCCTATATCGCGACCGAAGACCTCAAGGTTGCGGTCAACGCCGCTGTTACGCTGCGCCGTCCGCTGCTGGTGAAAGGCGAGCCGGGCACCGGCAAGACGGTGCTGGCGCACGAGATTTCCAAGGCGCTGGGCGCGCCGCTGATCGAGTGGAACATCAAGTCCACCACCAAGGCGCAGCAGGGCCTTTACGAATATGACGCGGTGGCCCGTCTGCGCGACGGCCAGCTGGGCGACGAGCGCGTCCACGACATCAAGAACTATATCAAGAAGGGCAAGCTGTGGGAGGCATTCACCTCGCCCCAGCTTCCGGTGCTGCTGATCGACGAGATTGACAAGGCCGATATCGAGTTCCCGAACGACCTGTTGCAGGAGCTCGATCGGATGAGCTTCGACGTCTATGAAACGCAGGAGCGGATCGAGGCCAAGGAGCGCCCGATCGTCGTCATCACCTCGAACAACGAGAAGGAACTGCCCGACGCGTTCCTGCGCCGCTGCTTCTTCCACTACATCAAGTTCCCCGATCGCGACACGATGCAGGAGATCATCGACGTCCACTTCCCCGGCATCCAGAAGGTGCTGGTGAAGAAGGCGATGGATATCTTCTACGATCTGCGCGAAGTGCCGGGCCTGAAGAAGAAGCCCTCGACCAGCGAGCTGCTTGACTGGCTCAAGCTGCTGCTCAACGAGGATATGCCGCTCGACGTATTGCAGGACAAGAACCCGGCAAGCGCGATCCCGCCGCTGCATGGCGCGCTGCTGAAGAACGAACAGGACATCATGCTGTTCGAACGCCTCGCCTTCATGGCCCGCCGCAATCCGAGTTGAGTGTTTGAGGGGTGCCCAGACTCGGTCTAGACCCCCCTTAGACCCCCTCTAGACCCATCTTAGGCCCGCTTTCGGGTGCTCTTACCCATTGTTCCACGTGGAACACGGGCCGGATCGGCGGGCTCAATCGAAGCTGTAGGCCAGCTCGAAATCCCCCCAGCGGCGTCCGCCGATGATCAGCGGAACATAGACGTTGCGGACCACCACATAGGATTGGCCGTCGGCCTCCTGACGATAGACCGCCATCATATAGGACTGGTGGCTGATCTTAGCCTTGCGGTCGATCGCCTCGAGCATGATGCGGCCATTGCGGCAGAACAGGGTGTCGTGTTCCAGATCGCCCGTGGGCCGGCGCGAACGCTCGCTTATGTGGGTCGGCAGGAAGCCGTTCATATCGGTGCAGGCGGCGGCCAGGACGCGGGAATCGCTCGCCTTTGCGCGGTCGAGGAAGGGGCGCCACTGGGCATCGGCCCAGTCGCTGAGGCGGGTGCGGTAAAGCTGCGGATTGGTGCCGGGAACGGCGACATAATCGGTATCGAACAGTGCGTTCATGGTGATCGCGCCCGAGGCAATCGCGGCCTCGGTATGCGCGGTAAGTTCCTGCATCAGTTGCTGTGCGTGGTCGACCATCACGCTGTCTTCCGGGCTCAATCCGGCGTGGACGATGCGGTCGAACATCTCGCTGGCGAGGATCTCGAGATCCTCCATCTTGCGATGCGCCCCGTGAAGACGATCCTCGTTGGCGCGCGAGGCCGCATCGAACCCGGTCAGCACGCGCTGCACCTTGTCGACATGGCTGGAAATCGTGCCCGTGGACCGGGCAATCACGTCGTTCTGCTTGTCGACTTCCTCGACCAGCGTGCCGACATTGGTGATGGTGCTTTCGATCCGTGCGACCGAGGCGCGCGCCTCGCCGCTGACCTTGGAGCCGGCTTCGATCCGGCCGATCACAACCTCCGCCTCGCCGCCGAGCGCGTCGATGGTCTGGGCGATTTCCTCGGTCGCCTTGCGGGTGTCATTCGCGAGGCTCTTCACCTCGGCGGCGACCACCGCGAAGGTGCGTCCGGCATCGCCCGCCCGCATTGCCTCGATCGTGGCATTGAGCGCGAGGATGTTCGTCGTCTCGGCGATATTGTCGATATCCTGGGCCGAGCGGCGCACCTGCTCCATTGCGGCCGAAAAGCTGGTAACGTGCTGGCCGAGCGTGTCGACCAGTTCGATCAGCGAGGCGATCTGCCCTAGCGAGGCATGGATCAGCGCCGTGCCTTCATTGAGCCGTTCGATCGCACGTTCGGACAGGAGCCGTGCCTCGTCGCTCGCTTCGGCAACCTTGGCCTGATCGGCTTCAAGCGCCCGCACGGTTTCAGCCAGCGCCTCGTGCTCCGAGCGAAGCGACTTGGACGAGGCAATCACCGCCTCGACCACACCGGCAACATCGGTGCAGCCGACCGTGACGGCCCCGCAGCTTTCCGGGATCATCCCCAGCGCATGGGCATTGGCGGTGTCGAAAGCGAGTTGATTCATGTCGGATCGCGGCCCCGTGTTCTTGTGGACGCGACACTAGACACGAGATGGTAAGTTAAGAGTTAAGGATAGGGCCCTTCCTGCCAAGAAAGAGGGCTGGTCAGGCCCGCGCGGGGCGATTAAGCAAACCCCCATGTTCTTCAATTTCGTCGACGAGCTGCGGGCGGCCGGTATCGGGGCCAGCTTCAAGGAGCACCTCACACTGCTGGAGGCGCTCGACAAGGACGTCATCGAGCAGACGCCCGAGGCGTTCTACTACCTCTCCCGCGCGACCTTCGTGAAGGACGAAGGCCTGCTCGACCGGTTCGATCAGGTGTTCCACAAGGTCTTCAAGGGGATCATGACCGATTACGGCCAGAACCCCGTCGATATCCCGGAAGATTGGCTGAAGGCCGTCGCCGAGAAGTTCCTGACCCCCGAGGAAATGGAGAAGATCAAGTCGCTGGGTGACTGGGACGAGATCATGGAGACGCTCAAGAAGCGGCTCGAAGAGCAGGAAAAGCGCCACCAGGGCGGCAACAAGTGGATCGGCACCGGCGGCACATCCCCCTTCGGCAATTCGGGCTACAACCCCGAAGGCGTGCGGATCGGCGGCGAGGCCAAGCACGGCCGCGCGATCAAAGTCTGGGAAAAGCGCGAGTTCAAGAACCTCGACAACACCAAGGAACTCGGCACCCGCAACATCAAGATGGCGCTGCGCCGTCTGCGTCGTTTCGCCCGCGAAGGCGCGCAGGATCAGCTTGATATCGACGCCACGATCAAGGGCACGGCCAAGCAGGGCTGGCTCGACATCCACATGCGCGCCGAGCGCCGCAATGCGGTGAAGCTGCTGCTGTTCCTCGATGTCGGCGGCTCGATGGACCCCTTCATCAAGCTGGTAGAGGAGCTGTTCAGCGCCGCCACCAGCGAGTTCAAGAACATGGAATTCTTCTACTTCCACAACTGCCTCTACGAAGGCGTGTGGAAGGACAACAAACGCCGCTGGCAGGAACGCACCAAGACCTGGGACGTGCTTCACAAATACGGCCACGACTACAAGATCGTATTCGTCGGCGATGCGGCGATGAGCCCTTACGAGATCACCCATCCGGGCGGCTCGGTCGAGCATATGAACGAGGAAGCGGGCGCAGTGTGGCTGAAGCGCGTGGCCGATACCTACCCCGCGACCGTGTGGCTCAACCCGGTGCCGGAAAAGCAATGGGGCTATTCGCAGTCGACCAAGATGATCAAGCAGATCGTCGGCGACCGAATGTATCCGCTGACGCTCGACGGGCTGGATGACGCGATGCGGGAGCTGAGCCGGAAGCACGGGGCGTAATTGACGCTTCCTGACGTTCGCCACACCCGCTTCCAAGCCGTCCGCCTCAGGCTCGAAGCCTTTGATTCCGGCACAGGCTGGCGGCTTTGGTTCTACGAATTCCTGCTGTTCGGATTCAAGCAAGGCTGGGCCTGCCTGTTCGGCGGGCTGTTGCTGGCTTTGCTGCTCGGCACGCACCTGTTCTACCCGGAGACCGCGCCCCTCCACCGCTACGATTTCATGACCATCGCGGCCGTCTCCATTCAGGCGGGGATGCTCGCGCTACGGCTCGAGACATTGCGGGAGGCGCGGGTAATCCTGATCTTCCATGTCGTTGGCACGGTGATGGAGCTGTTCAAGACCTCCGCCGGGTCATGGACTTACCCCGAGGCAAGCATACTCCACATCGGAGCGGTGCCGCTGTTTTCGGGCTTCATGTATGCCGCCGTCGGCAGCTACATCGCGCGGGTGTGGCGAATCTTCGACTTCCGCTTCACCGGATATCCGCCCGCATGGATGACATGGGCCTTGGCGGCGGCGATCTATGTGAACTTCTTCACCCACCATTTCATCATCGACATCCGCTGGGGACTGTTTGCCGTCACTGGGCTGTTGTTCTGGCGCACCCGCGTCCACTTCCGCAACTGGCGCGCCCATCGCTGGATGCCGCTGCTGGTCGGTTTCGGCCTCGTCGCGCTATTCATCTGGTTTGCCGAGAATATCGCCACCTTCGCCAATGCCTGGAACTATCCCGGGCAGGAGCGGGAATGGCAGATGGTCAGTCTCGCCAAATACGGCAGCTGGTATCTGCTGATGCTGATCAGCTTCGTGCTGGTGGCGCTGGTGCAGCCCGTCCGCGCTCCGGATTAGCCCTTCTGATCCAGCTCGCGATTGAGGTGGAGGCTGCACCGCCAGAAGAAAAACGCCGGCACCAGACCCAGAACCGCCGCGCCGTAGAGCACGTAGCGCACACTGTCGGCACCATAGGTCGGCTGGATCCAGTCGGATAACATCCCGAAGAACAATGGACCAAGACCGAGCCCGATGAGGTTCTGGAAGAACAGCAGCGTGGCGGCGGCAATCGCCCTCGCCCTCAGCGGCACCAGGCCCTGAGCTGCGGAATAGGTCGGGCCGTAGTAGAACGAGTTGAACACCGTTGGCACAAACAGCAGCAGCAGCGCCAAAGGCCAGTTCGGCGCATGGTAGGTCGCGATCGCCAGCGGTACGGCCAGCGCCATGTCGATAGCGGGCGCGCTCAGCACATGACGGCGGTTTCTCGCGCCAAAGCGGTCGGCCAAATAGCCGCCGAGCCATGTGCCCAGCATCCCGCCGACCCCCTGCAGCAAGCCGAACCATAACCCCACCTGCCCCGGTGTAAGATCGTGGGTCCGCTGGAAGAATATCGTGGTCCAGGTGGTCTTGCCGTAAGCGAGGAATGACGCCGCAGAGCCCGCCACCAGCAGCAGCACGAAGGCCCTCGAGCGCATGACCTCTGCTACCGCCTGCCCCAGCGGCAGCACCGGCGCTTGGCCCTTCGCCTGAAGCCCCGCAGCGACATCGGAGTGCCGTGGGTCCTTCAGAACAAACCACACCACCAGCGCGAGCGCCACGCCGGGCAATCCCACCACCACGAAGGCCTCGCGCCAGCCCATGTAGTCGGCAAGCGTGCCGCCGATGACCATTCCAAGCAGCGTGCCCACCGGAATACCGAGCGAATAGAAAGCGAGCGCCGAGGCGCGCCTCTCTGGCGGCACCATGTCGCTGATGAGCGAGTGTGCGGGCGGCGTGCACCCTGCCTCGCCCACCCCCACGCCGATGCGCGCGAGCAGGAGTTGCGCGAAGTTCTGCGCCGCCCCGCACATCGCCGTCATCGCCGACCATACTGCCAGTGCCACCGCAATCAGGCGCGGACGATTGGTCGTCGGACGATCGGCAAAGCGGGCAATAGGGATGCCAAGCACGGTGTAGAACAGCGCGAAAGCCAGCCCGGTCAACAGCCCGATCTGGGTGTCGGATAGCTCCAGATCGCGGGCGATGGGCTCGGCAAGGATGTTGACGATCTGCCGGTCGATGAAATTGAAGACGTAAACTGTAAGCAGGAGCCACAAGGTCAACCTGACGGATCGAACATCCGAACCCGTCGCTGCCGCGGTTGCCATTGTTTCCTGCTCTCCCATCGGTGGCGGTTGCTCCGCCTTGCCGGACACTGTGGTGCCCGAGCGAGAGCGATCAGTAAAGCAGATGCCCGCGCACTTCTGCCACCCACGCGGCTTCGTCGAGTGACGTCATGGCGTCCAGATCGTCGGGCATTGCAGCGGGATTGTCGACCCATTCGCGCAAGGAAGGACCGCCGTTGATCACGTCGATCGCGAGCCGGGTGAGCTCGTATTCATAGGGGAAATCACGCCACAAGGGGTAATCGGGATAGAGTCTGCGGATAGCCTTGAACGCCAGCGCCTGAAGCCGCCACGGACGGAAGGCGTGGTGGTCGTAGAACTCGCCTTCCGCGTGAATCATCAGTGCATTGCAGAGCTTTCCCGCGTGTTTGTGGAAAGTCGGCTCAAACCAGCATTCGCGGATCGCGCAGCCTGCCAGCCACTCGGGCGCGAGCTTGTGCATCTCCGCCAGCACCGCACCCGCATCGACATCCGGGGCGCCAAACAGCACTTCGAGCGGACGGGTCGTACCGCGCCCTTCGGACAGCGCCGTGCCCTCAAGCATCACCGTTCCCGCATAGCAGCGCGCCATGTTCACGTTGGCGGCATTGGGCGAGGGATTGATCCACAGGCGTGACGCCGGCCAGCCCCATTCGACCGGCTTGTCCGGCCGCCAGCCCTCCATCGCCACCACCTTGTAAGCCACATCGAGCCCGAAGTGCGCGATGAACCAATGACCCATCTCGCCCATCGTCAACCCGTGCCGCATCGGCATCGGTGCGGCTCCAACGAAGCTTTCCTGCCCCGGAAGTAGCAAGGTGCCCTCGACTGGTCGCCCGGCCGGGTTCGGGCGATCGAGCACCCACACTTCCTTGCCCGCCTTCGCTGCTTCCTCGAGCAGGTAGAGCAGCGTGGTGACAAAGGTGTAGATCCGGCAGCCGAGGTCCTGCAGGTCGAACAGGAACACATCGGCGCTCGACATCATCTGGCCCGTCGGACGCCGCACTTCTCCATAGAGCGAGAAGATCGGGATGCCGTAACGCGGATCCATTTCGTCCGCGGTCTCGACCATATTGTCCTGCTTATCGCCCTTCAGGCCGTGCTGAGGGCCAAAGGCGCTGTTGACCTGCACACCGGCGGCGATCAGCGCGTCGAGGCTGTGGGTCAGATCCTCTGTCACGCTGGCAGGGTGCGCGACGAGCGCGACCCGGCGGCCCTTGAGTTGGCGGAGGAGATCTGGGTCGGCAAGCAGCCGGTCGATACCGTTCTTCATGGCCCGAGGGATTGAAGAAGCTGTGCGGCAAAGGCAATGGCATTTGCGCGCGAGCAGCCTATATCCGTGACATGGACTGGACCAACGCCCTTATCGCCGCCGCATGGGCTATCCTCCTTGGCGGCGCAGGCGGAGCCCTGACCGAGATCGGCATCTGGTATCGCAATCTGAGCAAACCTCGCTGGCAACCGCCCGATTGGCTGTTCGGTCCGGCCTGGACGTTGATCCTCGGGCTGGCAGGCTGGAGCTTTTACATCTCCCTCTCGTCTGCCACCTCGCTTGAAGCACGCCTGATGGTGTGCGCGCTGTTCGGCGCCAACTTCATCCTGCACTTCGCGTGGTCACCGCTCTTCTTCAAGCTGCGGCGGCCCGATTGGGCGCTGGCCGAAAACGTCCTGCTGTGGTGCTCGGCGACATCGCTGATGGTGGCTTTGCCGCGCGTCGTAGGTGACAGCTTCGTCGGCTGGCTCAACGTGCCCTATTTCATTTGGGTGAGCTTCGCCTTCGTGCTCAACGCCGAGATCGTGAAGCTCAACCGACCCTTTGGTCGTTAGCGCTCAATGATGGCCTGACGGCAAGCCTCGGAGTGGAACTCCGCCTTGCCCGGCGGGAATGCCAGCGCCCAGAATTGCAGCGCGCCGCCTGGATGGTCGACGATCGCGTTGAGGGCAACCTGCGCCGGATCGGGCAACTCCGCCGCGATGCTGGCTTTCAGCACCAGACCGTTTTCGTCGTGCGAGCAGCTGATCGCAATCGCTTCAACAGGCGCATCGCGCATCCCTTCGCGGAAGGAGTCGAAATCATACGCAGCCCAGCGGCCCGAAGGCGAGAGGTTGAACTCGCGGTACCAGGTGCCGCTCAGCGGCTGCCAGAAGATCTCGAAGCAGGTCGTCTTCCACAGATTGTCCATCCGTTTCGGCGCAGCAGGCTCGGGCACGATGATCGCTGCCACGTGACCATCGAGCCGGAATTCGGCCTCGCAGCCTTGAGGCGTGGCGGTGATAGTGGCGGTGACAGCACGGATCGGGCCGAGGTCACAGGTCTGGTGGAGCATCAGCGGTTGCATGAATGCTGTCTGCCGCCTTGAATGGGATCGGGCAAGTCTCTTCCCGTTGCACGCCCACACTGATAGGGGCGCTCCCCATGAGCACCTACGAATCTGCCCTCCTGCGCCTACTCGACGAGCGTGGCTACATCCACCAGATGACCGATGCTGCGGGACTCGATGCCCTGGCGGCCAAGCAGATCGTGCCCGGCTATATCGGCTTTGACGCCACCGCGCCTTCGCTCCACATCGGCAGCCTCGTTCAGATCATGATGCTGCGCCGCCTCCAGCAGGCCGGGCACAAGCCAATCGTGCTGATGGGTGGCGGAACGACGCGGATCGGCGATCCCAGCGGACGCGATGAAAGCCGCAAGATGCTAACCGACGAGACGATCGAGGCCAACATCGCCTCGATCCGCACGGTGTTTGCCAAGCTGCTGACGTTTGGTGATGGCCCAACAGATGCGGTGATGGTCAATAACCACGACTGGCTCGGAAAGCTCGGCTATATCGAACTGCTCCAGGAAGTGGGCACGCATTTCACCATCAACCGGATGCTGAGTTTCGATTCGGTGCGGCTGCGTCTTGAACGCGAACAGCCGATGACCTTCCTCGAATTCAACTACATGATCCTGCAGGGCTATGACTTCCGCCACCTCTCGCACGACATGGGCGTGCGCTTGCAGATGGGCGGTAGTGACCAGTGGGGCAATATCGTCAACGGGATCGAACTCGGCCGCCGCATGGACGGGACCGAGCTGTTCGGCCTCACCACCCCGCTGCTCACCACCGCGAGCGGCGCCAAGATGGGCAAGACCGCAGCGGGCGCGGTGTGGCTCAACGAGGATCAGCTTCCGGCTTACGATTTCTGGCAGTACTGGCGCAATGTCGATGACGCTGACGTGGGCCGGTTCCTGCGGCTGTTCACAGACCTGCCGCTGGATGAAATCACCCGGCTCGCGGCGCTGGAAGGTGCGGAAATCAACGCGGCCAAGATCGTGCTGGCGAATGAAGTCACCAAGCTGGTCCGCGGCGAGGATGCAGCGATACGCGCCGAAGCAACTGCGCGCGAGACCTTTGCCGGCAGCGGTGCGGGCGAAGACTTGCCGACTCTGGCGGTCGGTGCCGAAGGGATGCGGATCGTATCGCTGCTGACCGAGATCGGCTTCACCGCTTCGAACGGCGAAGCAAAGCGCAAGCTTGCCGAAGGCGCGGTGAAGCTCGAAGGCGAAACGATCACAGATCCGGCCCACCTGGTTCATCCCGGCGAGGGCGAGACGCTGCGGCTCAGCCTCGGCAAGAAAAAGCACGCGTTGGTCCACCGCTGAAGCACAAGCTTCCCGCGCCATTTACCAAATGTCAGCCTTTGTCGGGCATTCCCTTACGAAAGGGGCCGTACCGATAAGAGGATCGCAATGGTGGCTGGTGGAGCAAACCTCAGTGTAACCGAACTGCGGCGCGCAGCGCGCCATCCGGTCGATTTTCCGGCAATCGTCGAGCACTTCGTGCATGGCGATCTGCACCTTCATGTCTCGAACCTCTCGGCGCACGGCTTCATGGTCGACGACGCCAAGCAGCTTCAGCGTGGCGACCGGATCATCATCCGCCTGCCCGTGGTGGGCCGGATCGAAGCCTACGTCATCTGGACCCGCGATTCGCGCGCCGGTTTCCAGTTCGAGCGGATCATCCGGCTCGACGATTTCGTGGCTATCATCGATCAGCTTCAGCCCAATCCGCGCCTGCGCCGTCCGCGATGAGCGGGCGCGCAATCGCAGCTGACACCCCTAAAAGCTAGACCCGCTTGGCAGGCAGGCATCCGCCTGCCATGGCCCGCGCGTGACTGAACCGACTTCCCCGCTCGCGATCGGCGATTACCGGCGTTACTGGATGGCCCGCTTCTTGGCGGTGTCCGCCACGATGTCGATGGTAGTGCTGCTCGGCTATCAGCTCTACGCCGTCGCCCGCGATGACTATGGCATGAGCGTGCCCGAAGCTTCGTTCCAGCTGGGGCTTCTGGGGCTGGCACAATTCATACCACTGTTTGTGCTCACCCCGGTTGCGGGGCTTGCGGCCGACCGGTTCGACCGTCGCTATGTTGCGGCCTTTGCCAATGGCATCGATGGCGCGGTCGGCGTGCTGCTGGCGGTCCTGACCTACGCCGACGCGCTTAACATACCGATCCTGTTCGCGTTGGCCGCGGCCCACGGTGCCGCCCGCGTGTTCGTGGGGCCGGCGATGAGCGCGATTGCGCCCAACATCGTGCCCCCCGCGCTGCTGCCGCGCGCGATCGCGCTATCGTCGATGGCATGGCAGACCGCCAGCGTTGCCGGACCCGCCGTGGGCGGATTGATCTTTGCCCAGTCCGAATGGCTGCCGCACGCGATCTCGGCAGCAATGCTGCTCGCTGCGAAGGGCCTCATCGTGTCGGTCCGCCCGATCCGCGCCAAGCACGACGGC
Organism: Porphyrobacter sp. LM 6; assembly: GCF_001720465.1. NCBI lineage: Bacteria > Pseudomonadati > Pseudomonadota > Alphaproteobacteria > Sphingomonadales > Erythrobacteraceae > Porphyrobacter > Porphyrobacter sp. LM 6. Next base: position 1,958,876 of record NZ_CP017113.1, on the reverse strand, counting down.
CCGCGCCTCAAGCCGCTGCGCCAGATTGCCGAGGGCATGGTCTATGTCTGGCGCGAGCGGTTCCTGCTCGGCTGCATCACGCTCGATCTGTTTGCCGTACTACTGGCGGGCGCGACCGCGCTGCTCCCTGTGTTCGCACGTGACATCCTGTTTGTCGGCCCGGAAGGCCTCGGGCTTATGCGCGCGGCTCCTGCGCTGGGCGCGGCGAGTGTGGCGCTGTTCCTCTCGTTCCGCCCGCTTGAGCGTGACGTCGGGCTGAAGATGCTCTGGGCGGTCGCAGTGTTCGGTGCGCTCACCATCGCCTTCGGCTTTTCGCGCAGCTTCCTGCTTTCGCTCGCGATCCTTGCCGCAATGGGTGCGGTGGATATGGTGTCCGTGTTTATCCGAAGCTCGCTGGTGCAGTTGTTCACGCCGGACGACAAGCGGGGCCGGGTTTCGGCAATTTCGGGCCTCGCCATCTCGGCCTCGAACGAGCTGGGCGAAATGCAGTCAGGCCTCGCCGCCGCATTGCTCGGGGCGACGGGCGCGGTTGTATTCGGCGGCGCGGGTGCGATATTCGTGACATTGGCATGGGCGTGGTACTTCCCCGAATTGCGCCGCGCGCGCAGCTTCGAGCCGGACACGCTCAAGAGAGAGGTAACGACATGAAGGCTGACAACATCCTCGCGACAATCGGCGCGACTCCGCATATCCGCCTGGCGCGGATGTTCCCTGACCACGAAGTGTGGGTGAAGTCCGAGCGCAGCAATCCCGGCGGTTCGATCAAAGACCGTATCGCCTTGGCGATGGTCGAGGATGCGGAGGCGCGCGGCGCGCTCAAGCCCGGCGGCACGATTGTCGAACCCACGAGCGGTAACACCGGGATCGGCCTCGCGATGGTCGCAGCAGTCAAGGGTTACCGCCTTGTGCTGGTCATGCCCGAGTCGATGTCGATCGAACGGCGCCGCTTGATGCTCGCCTATGGCGCCAGTTTCGACCTCACCCCCCGCGAAAAAGGTATGCGCGGCGCCATCGAGCGGGCGGCCGAGCTGGTCGCGCAGACGCCGGGCGCATGGATGCCAAGCCAGTTCGACAATGCCGCCAACCCAGCTGTTCACGCGCGTACCACCGCGCAGGAAATCCTCGCCGATTTTGCCGATAGCCCGATCGACGTGATGATCACCGGGGTCGGCACCGGCGGCCACCTCACGGGGTGCGCGGAAGAGCTGAAGAAGCACTGGCCTTCGTTCAAAGCCTATGGCGTCGAACCCGCGCTCTCGCCGGTCATCAACGGCGGTCAGCCCGGCCCTCACCCGATCCAGGGCATCGGCGCGGGCTTCATCCCTGGCAACCTCCATACCAATGCGATCGATGGCGCGATCACGGTTGATGCCGATGATGCCAAGGAAATGGCGCGCCGTGCCGCACGAGAGGAAGGAATGCTGGTGGGCATCTCCAGCGGCGCAACACTCGCCGCCATCGCCAAGAAGCTTGCCGACCTGCCCGCCGGCAGCCGTGTGCTCGGCTTCAACTACGACACTGGTGAGCGCTATCTCTCTGTGCCGGACTTCCTGCCGGTCGAATAGTCGCCAGGCTAGTACGCCGACGCCGCAAAGCCCGTTGCCAAATGGCCGGTCGCTGTTAGCTTTGCCCCAGTCAAGTATGGGGGAACATGGTAATGTTGATGCAACGACGCTTTGGCCTGACTGCGGTTGCGATGGTGGCCTTGATGGCGGGACCACTCTCGGCGGAGACCCCGGATCGCGCGAAAATTGTCGCGCAGGTCGAACAGCAGCATGACACCACGATCAAGGCGCTGCAGGACTGGGTGGCGATCCCGACGATCGCAGCTGAAAAGCGCGGCACGCCTGAGGGCGCGGAGTACATGCGCAAGCTCGCACTCAATGCCGGGTTCCAGCAGGCCAAGATCATCCCGACCGATGGCGTGCCCGCCGTATTCGCGACGTTGGACCAGGGCGCGCCGATAACGCTCGGCATCTACTTCATGTACGATGTGAAGCAGTTTGATCCGGCGGAATGGAATACCCAGCCTCTGGATGCCACGCTCGTCGATCGTCCGGGAGACGGGCTAGCCATCGTCGGACGCGGGGTGGTGAACCAGAAAGGGCCGCAGATGGCCTTCCTCTCCGCGATCAAGGCGATCCAGGCCAGTGGGCGCAAGCTTCCGGTCAACATCGTGCTGGTGGCCGAGGGTGAGGAGGAAGTCGCCTCGACCCATTTCGATCAGGTCGTCGCCGTGCCCGAAGTTCAGGCAGCGCTCGCCAAGACCATCGGTGTCTTCATCCCGTCGGCCAACCAGAACAAGGACGGCAGCGCCGGGATTACCCTAGGTGCCAAAGGCGCAGTCGAGTTCCAGCTGGTCGTCGGCGGCGAGACTTCGGACAAATATCCCAAGACCGATATCCACTCGTCCAACTATGCCCGGATCGAAAGCCCGGCGTGGCGTCTGGTCAAGGCACTCGATACCTTGGTGGCTGATGATGGCCACACGCCCGCGATCGACGGCTGGTTCGAGAACGTCCAGACCCTGACCCCGCGCCAGAAGCAGCTGATCGCCGAAAGCGCCAAGCCCGAGCTTGAAAAGCAGGAAAAGGCGCTATTGGGGGTCGGACGCTGGATCGATAACGAAGACTACGTCACCAGTCTCGAGCGGTTCTATTCCCAGCCCACCGTCAACATTCAGGGGCTCGTCTCGGGCTACACCGGACAAGGTGGCAAGACGGTGCTTCCGGGTCGAGCCGAAGCGAAGCTCGAATTCCGGCTGGTACCGAAGATGACCAAGGACGAAGCCGTCACCAAACTCAAGGCCCACCTTGCCAAGCGAGGGTTTGATGATGTGCAGGTCACCGTGTCAGGCGGTTACGGCCCCAACGAGACCGACGAAGATAGCGTTTTGATCCGCGCGCAGAAGCGTTTGTTCGACGAAACCGGCGTGCCCTACACGATCCGCCCGCGCAACGCAGGAAGCTGGCCGGGCGTGGTGTTCAACGGCGCGCCGCTCAACCTGCCCGCCTCGCAATTCGGCCTTGGGCGCGGCGGCGGCGCGCATGCGCCTAACGAATGGTTCCTGATCGAAAGCACCGACCCGAAGGTCTACGGCCTCGACGAGGCGACAATGGCTTATGTCGATTACCTCTATGTGCTGGCCGAGGAAGCGGAGAAGTAAGCCCTAGCGCTTGGCGATCAGCGCGGCGGCGGCCTCGGCCATGCCAGCGTTGCTGTGGCCGATCCCTGGGACGCGCTCCAACGACCAACCGAAAGGAACACCTGCGCTTTCGGCAGCCCGCTGACCCTGGGCGAAGAAGGCCTGGCCGCGCGCGTAGCGATGGGGTCCTTGGGTGTCCGCTTCAGGAGTCTTGCGCAAATCGGTGTCCGCTCGGTCCGTATCGGCCGTGCCGAGGAGCACGGTGAGCGGCTTGCCGAGTGCTGCTGAGAGACCCGCTTCACCTACAGGAGTCGAGCCGAGGCCATAGGGAAAGGTGACCGTGCGATCAGGCATAGTATACCACCCGGCATTGGCCGCGACGGCTCTATCGATACGCGCTTCGGGCATGAACAGGACATAGCGGTGGACGAACTGAGCACCCGCCGAATGGCCGTAAATGCTGTAACGCCCAACTCGAGTACCGAAGCGCGTGCGCAGGTCTTCGAAAAGCGGCTCGATCGCGGCGAACGACCATTGCGAACGCGGTCGCGGCGTACCATCCTGAGTAGTAAAGTATCCAGTGTTGTAGCCAAGCGAGCCCGGGAAATCAGCGTTACCGAATTGCGGGAACACAGCGATGAAGGCATGCCTGCGAGCGAGATCTGCCCATTCGTCGCGGTAGCGATCGGCATCGCGATTAACGCCGTGCATCACGAAAACCACGGGGGTGTCGGCGGCAAGTCGGTCGGGTAGCTGATAGAAGACCGGCAGGCCGGGGCCGTCCCAACCAGTGAAAAGATACTCGCCTGATTGCGCCCCCGACGCGGCCAAAGGCGTCGTCTGTTCGTGCGCCCGCAACGCACCGCTAACTATCATCAATAGCATCGCTACTGGCACAAATAGCCACCACCGCTGATTGCTCATCATTGCGCCCTCTTTACCGGCTACCAAAAGATAGGGGCCGCCATGCATCAACATGGCGGCCCCTGAATAGTGCCCGAAGAAATCGGCGCCAGAGGTTCTAGGCGGCGGTAGCGAAAGCCTCCGCCGGCAGCTTCATCATGAACTCGCTGCCCGCTTCGAGCTTGCGGCGCAATGCGCCGGCATCGGGAAGGAAGCGTTCGGCGTAGTAATTGGCCGACACCAGCTTGGCTTCGTAGAATGCCTTGTCCTCCGGCGCGCCTGAAAGCTTCGCCGCTGCCACCTTGGCCATCTTGAGCCAGAAGAAGCCCAGCGTCACGATACCCATGATGTGCATGTAGTGATGCGCGCCGGCGCCGAGATGGTTGGGGTTCGCCATCGCGTTCTGCATGAACCACATGGTTGCAGCCTTCTGCTCGCCCAGCGCCTTTTCGAGCTTTTCGGCGACCGGCTTCAGAGCCTCGTCCTGCTTGGCGGCGGCGATTTCCTCGTCGATCATCGCGAAGAACGCCTGAATCGCCTTGCCGCCGTTCATCGCCAGCTTGCGACCGCACAGGTCCATCGCCTGCACGCCGTTGGCGCCTTCGTAGATCATGGCGATGCGGCTATCGCGCACGAACTGCTCCATGCCCCATTCGCGCACATAGCCGTGGCCACCGTAGACCTGCTGCATGTTGTTGGCGATGTCATAGCCCTTGTCGGTGCCGTAACCCTTGATCACCGGAGTCATCAGCCCGATAAGCATATCGGCATATTCACGCTCTTCCGCCGTCTGCGCCTTGTGTGACAGATCGACCTGGAGTGCGCCCCACAGGCAGAGCGCCCGCATGCTCTCGGTGAACACCTTGGCGTCCATCAGCATGCGGCGCACGTCCGGATGCACGAAGATTGGATCGGCCTTCGCCGCCGGATCGGCCGGACCAGTCAGCGCGCGGCCCTGACGGCGATCGAGTGCATAGGTCACCGCGTTCTGATAGGCGACTTCGGCCTGGGCATAGCCCTGGATACCGACGCCGAGGCGCGCCGCATTCATCATGATGAACATCGCGGCGAGACCCTTGTTCTCCTCGCCGACCATCCAGCCCGTCGCCCCGTCGTAGTTTAGCAGGCAGGTGGCATTGCCGTGGATGCCCATCTTCTTTTCGATTGAACCGCAGGTTACGCCATTGCGCGCGCCCGGGTTGCCATTCTCGTCGAGGATGAACTTGGGGACGATGAAGAGCGAGATGCCCTTGGTCGAATCCGGCGCGCCCGGGGTCTTGGCCAGTACCAGATGGATGATGTTGCTGGTGAGGTCATGCTCACCGGCCGAGATGAAGATCTTGGTGCCGGTGATTGCATAGGAACCATCGCCGTTCGGCACGGCCTTGGTGCGGATCATGCCGAGATCGGTGCCGCAGTGCGGCTCGGTCAGGTTCATGGTGCCCGACCATTCGCCCGAGATCATCTTGGGGACATAGGTCGCCTTCTGCTCGTCCGATCCCTTGGCGAGGATCGCCGAGATCGCACCGGCGGTAAGGCCCGGATACATCGCAAAGGCCTGGTTGGCCGTGCCGGTGTACTCTTCCAGCACGAAGCCGAGCACGTGAGGGAGCCCCTGCCCGCCAAATTCCTCCGGCTGGGCAAGCGTGCCCCAACCGCTTTCGACATAGGCCTGATAGGCTTCCTTGAAGCCCGGTGGGGTGGTGACGCTGCCATCCTCGTGACGTGTGCAGCCATGCTCGTCACCCGCCTGATTGACCGGCGCGAGCACCTCGGCGCAGAACTTGCCCGCTTCGTTGATCACCGTGTCGATCATGTCAGGGGTGGCGTTCTCGAAACCCGGCAGGTTGCCGTAGCTGGCAAGATCGAGCACTTCGTTGACGATGAAGCGCGTGTCGCGGGTGGGCGCGGTATAGGTCGGCATCACTTGTTCCCTTGGGTGAGCGGTCGTTTTGAATTCGGTGTCAGGGCTACTGCGTCAGCGCAGGTCGAGCTTTTCGATCTCGGCGACGAATTCGGTCAGTTCCTTGATCGAGGAATCGATGTCGGCGCGCTGTTCCTGCAACTTGGCAATGTGCGCGCGGCACTTCTCGATCGTGACGCGGCGCTGCTCCACGCGGCCATCGTCGAGATCGTAGAGGTCAATCATCTCGCGGATTTCGGTGAGGCTAAAGCCGACGTTCTTGGCGCGCATGATCCATGCGAGGCGGGCGCGGTCACGCTTGGAATAAACGCGGGTCAAGCCGACACGCGCGGGGCTGATCAGCCCTTCATCCTCGTAAAAACGAAGCGCACGCGCGGTGCAGCCGAATTCCGACGTCAGATCGGAGATGGTGAATTGCTCGCGTTCGTGGACGTCCGGCCGGTCAAGGTGCGCGCCGTTGCGACGCGATTCGGCGGGAATGCCAGTGTCAGCGAGCGGAGAAGAAGCGGTAGCCATACCGCCTCCTTACCTTACCTTTACGTGAGCGTCAAGTCTTGACCTTAACGAGAACGTGGCCACCCTCGCCCACATCTACACTGCGGTAGAAGCAGCTGACGGCCCCCGTATGGCAAGTCGGCCCCGCCGGCGTGGCAATGATCAGAAGAGCATCCTGATCACAATCGACCCGCACTTCCTCGACCGCGAGAATGTGGCCCGAACTCTCGCCCTTCATCCACAGCCTGCCGCGCGAGCGCGACCAGAAGTGGACTCGCCCCGTCTCGAGCGTCGCCGCAAGCGCTTCGGCATTCATGTGCGCCACCACCAGAACGGCCTTCGAAACCTTGTCGACAACAACCGCCGTCAACAGGCCCTTGTCGTCGAAACGCGGCGCAAAAACCGCTCCGCCTTCGCGCTCTTCGGTGGTCAACTCAGGCGTTTGGGTCACTTAGGGCTCCGTTGAAACACTGTTGCAGGCATGATGAAGCAACCCGCCAATCCGCTCCCGACTACGCCGCCCATGAGACCATTGTTGCACGTTCACAACAGAGCGTTGCAAAAAATCCGTAACAAGGCGGTTTCGACTTCCGCGTTGTCTAACACAATGGAACAAGAGCGACGGAGCTTCCGCAAGGGGTTCTCCACCGGACTTTGGCGCCGCCCGGCGCCGGTTCAGGGGGTCACGGGAACGCAGCTTGGCAGCGGGGTGCCAGCGCGACCGGTTGAACGATAGGGACAGGATCCCGGCAGCCAATCTAGGGGGTGGCTGCCTCGGCCCGCAAGGGTGGATCCAAACCGTTTCGTCACGTGGCGCCCGGGGCTCACAAGGCCCCGGGCGTTATGTTTTCCGGGACGGTGCGAGGTGATGATCCTCTTCCACCCTCGCAAAGCAGGCAATCGCAACCGAAGCAGGACCGGCCGCTGCAAGCGCCGCGAGGCAGGCGCGGCTCGTTGCCCCGCTGGTCAGCACGTCATCGACAAGCACAACGTCCCGCCCGGCGAGCCGCTCGGCGAACACCGGGTCGAGCCGGATCGCCCCCGCAAGCGCCCGTTCTCGCTCTTCCCGCCCCAGTCCGCCAAGGTTGGGCGTACGTCGATGCCGGACCAATGCGGCGATTTGGGCCTCACCCTTTCCCATCCGTGCCAGTTCCTGCACGAGGAGCGCGGCCTGATTGAAACCGCGCTGCCAAAGGCGCCATCGATGAAGTGGCACGGGTATGAGCAGCGGCGGAAGGTGGTCTGATGGAGGCTCGGGCAAACGGGTAGCGATCAATCGCGCCAAGAGCCGTGAAAGGGCAATCCGCCCACCATGCTTGAAAGCCAGAACAAGCTTGCGCGATGTGGCATTGTAGTAGGTCGCTGCATAAACTGGGACGGCATGACCTTCGGCCCGCTCATCGTCGGGCATTTCAAGCGTGCTCCAGCATTCAAGGCACAGACCCTCCTGCGAGGCGACCGCGGCACCGCAACCGGGGCAGCGCGGCGGGTAGACCAGATCGATCACCGGCCTGAACAATGTGGCAAGGTGTGCGACCACGGCCATGCGATGCTTGTCGCACGGCTTGCGCTTGCGTGGCAAGCACGGCAGGGCGGGCAGGATGAGCACGGCGCCAATTCCCCAGATCTTTTCCGAATCCCGCCGCATGAACCGCGCGTTCCGTTCGGCAACGCGCCGCCAATACCAGTCCGTCCCCGCGACCTTCCTCCTCGAAGAAATGGGCGACGACATGATCGAGCGCCTGTCCTTCGTTCGCCATGAACCGCGCGCTTCGCTAGTCATCGGCACCTGCCCCCGGCCGCTGGCGAACCATCTTCGAAGCGACAACGCCATGCTTATGGTCAGCGCGACCGCGAACCCCGCCGAGCCGCTGCCGGGCGGCCCCTATGATTTCATCGGAGTTATCGGCCAGCTCGATGCTGTGAATGACCTGCCAGGTGCATTGATCCACGTCCGTAATGCTCTCAAGCCCGGCGGGTTGGTGATCGCCAGCTTCCTCGGTGGACAGAGCCTTTCGAGCTTACGCGCTGCGATGCTCGCAGCCGAACCGGAGCGCCCCGCTGCACGTATCCACCCGATGGTCGATGCCCGCGCTGCACCAGCATTGCTCCAGCGCGCCGGATGGAAGGACCCAGTGGTTGATACCCACTCTATGACCGTGCGCTATGCCTCGCTGGACCGGCTGGTGAGCGATTTGCGTGATCAAGGGCTTGGCAATGCACTGGCCAAGCCCGCAGCACCGCTTGGCAAGGCCGCTCTCGGCCGCGCCCGCGCCGCCTTTGCCGCGCGCGCCGATGCCGATGGCAAGACGCCAGAAACCTTTGAGATCGTCACCCTCACCGGGCGGCGATCCCTCGCCGGAACTTAGGCCTTCTTCAACGCTGCCTGAGCCGCCGCAAGCCGAGCGATCGGCACGCGGTAGGGCGAGGCGCTGACGTAATCGAGGCCGACGCTCTCGCAGAAGGCGATGCTTGCCGGGTCCCCGCCATGCTCGCCGCAGATGCCGAGCTTGATGTCGGGCCGGGTCGCCCTGCCCCGCTCCGCCGCGATTTCGACCAACTGGCCGACGCCTTCGATATCGAGGCTGACGAACGGATCGCGCGGGAAGATGCCCTTGTCGACATAGACCGACAGGAACCGCGCCGCATCGTCTCGGCTGACGCCCAGCGTGGTCTGCGTGAGGTCGTTGGTGCCGAAGGAGAAGAACGCGCCCTCTTCGGCGATCTCGCCCGCCATCAGCGCGGCACGCGGCAGTTCGATCATCGTGCCGACGAGATAGTCCACGCGCACGCCGGTTTCGAGGAAGACCGCTTCGGCTTCCTTGTCGACCAGCGCCTTGAGGATCGCGAGCTCGCGCTTGGTGGCAACCAGCGGGATCATGATTTCGGGCAGCGGTGCCTCGCCCGACGCCTGCTTCACCGCGCAAGCCGCCTCGAAGATCGCGCGCGCCTGCATCGCGTAGATATCGGGGAAGGTGATCCCCAGACGGCAACCACGGTGGCCAAGCATCGGGTTGAATTCGTGCAACTCGCCGGCGCGGCGCTTGAGGTGGTCCACCCCGAGCCCCGTCGCGTCCGCCAGCTCGGCGAACTCCTCGTCGGCATGCGGCAGGAATTCGTGCAGCGGCGGATCGAGCAGGCGGATGGTGCACGGCAGGCCCGCCATCACCTCGAAGATCGCGGTGAAATCGGCGCGCTGTTCGGGCAGCAGCTTGTCGAGCGCACGGCGGCGCCCCGCTTCGTCCTCCGCGAGGATCATCTGGCGCACGGCGCTGATGCGGCTTGCCTCGAAGAACATGTGCTCGGTGCGGCATAGCCCAATGCCCTCGGCGCCGAACTGGCGCGCCATACGGCAGTCGTCGGGCGTTTCAGCATTGGTACGCACGCGCATCCGGCGCAACTTGTCGGCCCAGACCATCAGCGTGCCGAAATCGCCCGCCAGCTCCGGCTCGACCGTCGGCACGATGCCGAGCATCACCTGCCCGGTCGCCCCGTCGAGGGTGATGGCATCGCCTTCTTTCAGTTCGGTCGACCCGATGCGAAGGGTGCGCGAGGCGCGGTCGATCGAGACGGCTCCCGCGCCAGAAACACAAGGCCGGCCCATCCCGCGCGCGACCACCGCCGCGTGGCTGGTCATCCCGCCGCGCGCGGTGAGAATGCCTTGCGCGGCGTGCATACCGTGAATGTCTTCGGGCGAGGTTTCGACGCGGACAAGAATCACCTTCTCGCCGCGCCCGGCCCATTGCTCGGCGGTATCGGCATCGAGCACGATCTTGCCCGCGGCAGCCCCCGGCGACGCCGGCAGGCCGGTCGTCAGCACATGCCGCTCGGCCTTGGGATCGAGCGTCGGGTGGAGCAGCTGGTCCAATGCCATCGGATCGACCCGGCGCACGGCCTCGCGCTCGTCGATCAGGCCTTCGCCGACCATATCGACCGCCATCTTGAGCGCAGCCTTGGCGGTACGCTTGCCCGAGCGCGTCTGGAGCATCCACAGCTTGCCGCGTTCGACGGTGAACTCGATGTCCTGCATGTCCTTGTAGTGCAGCTCGAGCAGGTCGAATACGCGGGCGAGCTCGGCGTAAGCCTCAGGCAGCGCCTCTTCCATCGAGAGCGGCTTGGCCCCAGCCGCCTCACGCGCGGCCCGGGTGAGATATTGCGGCGTGCGGATACCCGCGACCACGTCCTCGCCCTGCGCGTTGATCAGATATTCGCCGTAATAGGCGCGTGTGCCGGTGGCCGGATCGCGGGTGAAGGCAACGCCGGTGGCGCTGGTTTCGCCCATATTGCCGAACACCATCGCCTGCACGTTGACTGCCGTGCCCCAGTCGCCCGGAATGTCGTTCAGGCGGCGATAGACCTTGGCGCGGTCCGAATCCCAGCTGTCGAACACCGCACGGATCGCGCCCCACAACTGTTCGTGGACGTCCTGCGGAAACGGGCGGCCGAGTTCCTCCTCGACCAAGCCCTTGTATTCATGAACGAGCGCCTGCCAATCGGCCGCGTTCATCTCTGTATCGTTATAGAAGCCCTTGTCTTCCTTGGCGATCTCGAGCGCTTCCTCGAACAGCCCGTGATCGAGCCCGAGCACCACGTCCGAATACATCTGGATGAAACGGCGGTAGGAATCCCACGCAAACCGCGCATCGCCCGAAGACGTCGCCAGCCCTTCAACCGTCGCATCATTGAGGCCGAGGTTGAGCACGGTGTCCATCATACCCGGCATCGAAACCCGCGCGCCCGAGCGCACCGAGACAAGCAACGGATCGGCGGCATCGCCGAAATTCTTGCCGACGGTGGCCTCGACATGGGCAAGCGCGGTGGCGACTGCACTTCGCAAACCGTCCGAAAAGTCTGCGCCATCCTTCAGATAGGCAATGCATTCCTCGGTGGTGATGGTGAAGCCCGGGGGCACCGGCAGGCCGATGCTCGCCATCTCGGCCAGGTTCGCGCCCTTGCCGCCGACGACGGTCTTGTCCTTCTGGCGCGGGTCGGAGTGGTCGGCTTTCCCTCCGAAAACATAGACCGTCTTCAATGTCATGGCACTTCCCGCGTGAGAGGTAGAGAAGGTGAGGCGCTATCCCTCGATCCGGCTGAAATCGGCGACGCGGTGGACCGCATCGCGGAAAGCCGCAAGCAGAGCAAGACGGCTCGCCCGCTTGTTCGCATCCGCGTCGTTGACGGTCACCTCTTCAAAGAACCTGTCGATCGGCGCGCGCAGGGTAGCGAGCGCGGCCATGGCATCGGCGAAACGCTCGGCCTCGACCGCCTCGGCAGCGCGCGGGGCGGCAGCAGCGAGCGCGTCGATCAGCGCGGCTTCGGCGGGATCGGGAGTATAGGTAAGCGTCTGCGCGCCTTCCCCGCCCTCGAAGGCTTCCTTCTTGAGGATGTTCGCCGCCCGCTTGTAGCCCGCAAGGAGGTTCGCGCCGTCCTCGGTGGTGACGAAGGCCTGAAGCGCATGAACGCGGGCGAGCAGGCGGACGAGATCATCCTCTCCGCCGAGCGCGAACACGGCGTCGATCAGGTTGTGGCGGACGCCGGCTTCGCGCTGCTGGACTTTGAGGCGATCGGCGAAGAAGTCGAGTTCTTGGCCACAAACATTCAGGTCGAAGTGGAAGCGACCCGCCGAGGGATCAACTTCGCTCTGACCGTCATCGTACGCCTTGGTCTCCGAAAGATAGGAGCCAAGACCACCAAATCTACGGTCAATCTCTTGCCGATGATACTCACCGGCGGAAACACGCAAGGCACCAAGAAGGTTCAACCGCAAGCCGCCTTCAATCAAGCGGATCGAGGCGAGTGCCGCTCGTCGCAATGCAAAAGGATCGCGCGAACCGGTCGGCTGTTCCCCGATGCCGAAGAAGCCGACAATTGTATCAAGCTTATCCGCCAGCGATACCGCCACCGTCACCGGCGCCGTGGGCACATCGTCGCCCTGCCCGACCGGCTTGTAGTGATCGCGGATCGCGTCCGAGACTTCGACCGGCAGACCTTCCTTGGCGGCGTAGTATCCACCCATCAGCCCCTGCAATTCGGGGAATTCGCCGACCATTTCGGTGACGAGATCGGCCTTGCACAGCCGCGCGGCCTGTTCGGCCAGCGCAGGGTCGCCTGCAACAACCCCCTCCTCGCACAGCCAGCGCGCCAGTTTGGCCACGCGCTCGACCTTGTCGGCGACGGTGCCCAGCTTCTCGTGGAAGGTGATCCGCGAGAGCTTCTCGGCGTGGACCGCGAGCGGGGTCTTCTGGTCCTGCTCCCAGAAGAACCGCGCATCCGAAAGCCGCGCGGCGAGGACCTTGCGGTTGCCGTCGATCACCACGGCGGGATCGCTCGCTTCGATGTTCGCGGTGCAGATGAAGGCGTTGGCGAGCTTGCCCGCGCTCTCCTCGCACACGAAATACTTCTGGTTCACCCGCGCGGTGAGCTGGATGACCTCGGGCGGCACATCGAGGAAAGCCTCGTCAAAGCGGCCGAGCAGCGGCACCGGCCATTCGGTGAGGCCCGCGTTCTCGATCACCAGCCCTTCGTCGGCCACCAGCATGAGGCCCGCATCAGCAGCAACCTTCGCCGCGCCGTCGCGGATGATCTGCTGACGCTCGTCATGCGAGACGATGACAAAGGCTTCGCGCAGCTTGGCGAAATAGTCGTCAGCGCCGGAAATGCTGATCGTGCCCGAGGAATGGAAGCGGTGGCCAATTGTCTCGCGACCCGAGGCAATCCCATCGACGGCGCAGGGCACCACTTCGCCTTCGAGCAGCGCGATGATCCCCGAGAGCGGGCGCACCCAGCGCAGGCTCTCGGTCGCAATCGAGGCCGCGCCCCAGCGCATCGACTTGGGCCAACTGAAGTCGCGGATGATTGCCGGGATCGCGGCCGCGAGCACATCGGCCATTGCCCGGCCCGGTTGCTCGATCACCGCGAAATAGGTCATGCGGCCCTTAACGTCGCGCAGCTCCAGCTGGTCGCGGGTGACACCAGCCTTCTTGCAGAACCCGTCAATCGCAGCATCGGGCGCGCCTTCGGGCGGCCCCTTGGCTTCCTCGGACACTGCCTCGGTAGCCAGCGGCAACCCACGCGCAATCAGCGCAAGGCGGCGCGGCGTCGACCAGATGGTGAGCGCACCAGCGGCAACGCCCGCAGCCTCCAGCTCGCGCCGGAACAGCTTTTCGAGTTCTGCGCGCGCGCCCGCTTGCATCCGGGCAGGGATTTCCTCGCAGCGCAGTTCGAGCAGGAAGTCGGCCATCAGACGAGACTCCAACCCGGGAACTTCGCTTCCCATTCCGGCGTCATTTTCTGCGCGTAAGCCTCGCACGACGACCGCGCGAGGTCGCGCACGCGGCCCATGTAGCTGGCACGTTCCTGCACGGAGATCACACCGCGCGCCTGGAGCAGGTTGAACACATGGCTGGCCTCGATCGCCTGCTCGTAAGCCGCTATCGGCACGCCTGCGGCGAGCGCATTGCGGCACTCGGCCTCGGCCTTGGCGAAGTGGTCGAACAGCGCTTCGGTGTTAGCGACCTCGAAGTTCCACTTCGACATCTGGCGCTCGTTCTCCAGGAAGACCTCGCCATAGGTCACGCCGCGATCGTTGAACGCAAGGTCATAAACGTTGTCGACGCCCTGGATGTACATCGCCAAACGCTCGAGCCCGTAGGTCAGCTCGCCCGCGACCGGCTTGCAATCAAAGCCGCCCATCTGCTGGAAATAGGTGAACTGGGTAACTTCCATCCCGTCGCACCAGACCTCCCAGCCCAGCCCCCATGCGCCGAGCGTCGGGCTTTCCCAGTCGTCCTCGACAAAGCGGATGTCGTGGGCGAGCGGATCGATTCCGATGGCACTGAGGCTCTTGAGGTAGAGTTCCTGAATGTCAGACGGCGAAGGCTTCAGGATCACCTGATACTGGTAGTAATGCTGGAGCCGGTTGGGGTTCTCGCCATAGCGCCCGTCGGTGGGACGGCGGCACGGCTGGACGAAAGCGGCATTCCACGGTTCCGGCCCGAGCGCGCGCAGCGTTGTCGCGGTGTGAAACGTGCCCGCACCCATCCGCATGTCATAGGGTTGCAGGATCACGCAGCCATTGGCGCTCCAGAAGTCATGGAGCGTCAGGATCATGTCCTGAAACGAACGCGCAGGATCGCGCGGCGCGGGGCTAAAAGAGGGAGCGGCACTCATGGCGGCTCGCCATGGCGGAACACCCCCAAAGCGTCAATGCCGCAGCGCAGCAGACGGCGGGGACAAGCGGGCACAGGTCAGGTCTTGAAGACACAAAGTCAGGTCTGCTTGACATAGTCAGCGAATCGCGACATATAGTCAGGCATACCTGACACAGACTGAGCAACAAATGACCCTCGCCGAACGAACCCGCCTCTATCTCATCATGGCCCATTGCGGCGCTCTTGGTGCTGCGGGTGTGCTGCTGACCTTCGGGCTTGCGCTGCCCGATTTCATCAAGGGCGTGAGCATGGGGGTCATGATCGCCCCGCTCGCCGCGCTGCTGATGCGGCGCCTGCGGGACGAATATCTCGAGGAACTCTGGCGCTCCGGCACGTCACTCGCCTTCGTTGTGGTGGTGCTGGCCTTCCTGGTGATCCCCTTCGCGGAAGGCGTTTATGATGGCTACACCGGCAACGGCAGCGGCCAGGACATTCCGGCGGAAGCCGCGGGTTTGGCAGCGATCATCGCCTTCTATGCCGGCTTCCACATCCGTTGGCTGCGAGACTTGCGATGAAAAACAGACTCAAGGTGCTGCGCGCGGAGCGAGATTGGTCGCAGGCGGAGCTGGCCGGACGGCTCGATGTCTCGCGCCAGGCCGTGAATGCAATCGAGACCGGCAAACATGACCCTTCCCTTCCCCTCGCCTTCCGGATCGCACGTCTGTTTGACATGTCGATCGAGGAGATCTTCGACGATGGAGACCATGCATGACCCATTCTGACAACGCCGGAACCGGAACGGGAGAAGCCCGCGTCCGCCAGCGCAACCGCAAACAGGCGCTATATATCGCTTTCGCCGGGCTTGTCGGCGGGGTGATCGGCGCGATCACCGCCATGTCCGACCGCGGCGACGGCAGCCTGTTCAGCAATGAATGGGACAAGCTCGCGCTCGATCCGCCGGTCGCGATCCTGCTCGCGGTACTGCTGCTGTTCGGGTTCGGGATCCTGCCGCTCTACGGCTTTCGCACTATCGATGAACTGAAGCGCGAATGGAACCTTATTGCCTTTGCCGGTGGCTGCACCGCGGTGCTGGCGGGCTTTCCGATGTGGGCTGTGCTCCACGCCGGTGGCATCGGCGGGCCGCCTACCCCGTTCGGGGTCTGGCTGCTTGGGTTTGGCGGGATGTCGGTCGCCTATGCCTATGCATGGTGGCGCAGTTGAGCAGCCTTAGAGCATTGATTTCTTGACCTTGTAACAACACACTGCACACTTACCCCCTTCACGAAAGGACCATCCGATGAAGCTTGCCTCTTTCTTTGCTCTTGCCGCCTCCCCGATCGCACTGCTTGCGGCCACGCCGGCGATGGCCGATGGTCACGCGGCCCATGCGGCTGCGGCCGCGCCAGCAAAAGGCCCGGCGCTGTGGAAAGTCGCTGACGAAGACACCACGATTTACCTTTTCGGTACCGTCCACGTACTGCCCGAAGGTGTGAACTGGTATGACGACACCATTGCCGGTGCGCTGGCAGGATCGGATACGATCGTCACCGAAATCCCGATGGACAAGGGCAGCGAAGCCCAACTTCAGCAACTCACCATCGCTAAGGGTATGCTTACCCCCGGCACCTCGTTGCGATCGCTGCTTACGACGGAACAGGCCGCTAGCTACGAAGCCGCGCTTGGCAAATTGGGGCTGCCGCCCGCAGCATTCGATGCATTCAAGCCTTGGCTCGCGGGGCTGACGGTGTCGCTGCTGCCGCTCATGCAGCAGGGCTACAATCCCGATAGCGGAGTCGAAAAGGTGCTGCTCAGCAAGGCTGGTGACAAGCCGCAGGGTGCCCTGGAAACGGCCGAATTTCAGCTCGGCATCTTTGATTCGATGTCGCAGGATGCCCAGGTCAGCTTCCTGATGGAGGCGGTCACCAACATGGATCAGACCAAGCCGATGCTTGACCGAATGGTGGTCGAATGGGCCGAAGGCGACGCGGAAGAACTGGCTGCCGTGATGAACGAAGGGATGAGTGACCCCAAGGTCGCCGAAGCCCTGCTCTACAGCCGCAACGCCAATTGGGCCGGCTGGATCGACACCCGCCTCGACACCCCCGGTACCGTGTTCATCGCAGTTGGGGCGGGCCACCTTGCTGGTGCCAAGAGTGTGCAGGATTACCTTGCGCAAAAGGGCATCACTGTCACCCGGGTCAAGTAGCCCGGTCGGTCGGCGCAGCACGTGAAATGGGAGGGGCGATGATTAGGCGACGCTGGACCAATTTGGCCGCGAGCATCATCGCCCCCCTGTTGCTTCTCGCCGGTTGCAACGACGCCCCCGGCGATGCTGCAAAGGACGCGCCTCCGCCCAACCCGCTGCTGTATGAAATCGCATCGGCAGACGGGACGGTGGAGGGCTGGATGCTCGGCACCATTCACGCCCTCCCCGAAGGCATCGATTGGCGCACTCCGGAGATCAGCCAAGTGATCGACACGGCCGATTTTCTCGTAGTGGAGATAGGCGAACCGAAGGGGCGCGATGAATACCCCTCAATCTATTTCAGCCTTGCGCGAAGCGACGGCCTGCCACCGCTCGCTACACGCCTGCCGCCTGAGCTGCGCCCGCAACTTGCCGCCATGCTGGCGCGCGGCGGGATGGAGGCGGAGGATTTCGCGGTGGAGGAAAGCTGGGCGGCAGCGATCACGCTTGCCCGCATCGATGCGACCGGCGACCCGGCAAATGGGGTCGATCGGGCACTTATCGATCAATTTGACGACCGGCAAGTGCACGAACTTGAAGGTCTGCGCGGCCAGCTTTCGATCTTCGACCGCCTGCCCGAAGTTCAGCAGCGCGCCATGCTTGCTGCCGTCGTGCGCGAGAGCGAGACTGCGCGCAAAGACCCCGCACGGCTTCAACAAGCCTGGCTATCCGGTGATGCCGCGACGATCGAGGCCTCCGCCCAGAAAGGCTTCCTGGCCGATCCGGCACTACGCGAGGCGCTGCTCACGAGCCGCAACCGGCGCTGGGTCGATGCGCTCATACCGATGCTCGCAAATAATCCGCGCCCGCTGGTGGCGGTCGGCACCGCCCACCTCGTCGGCCCCGAAGGCCTGGTCGCGCTGATCGAAGCGCGCGGGTATCGCGTCCGCCGCCTCCCCTAAAGCGGTTGCAAATCCTGCGCGCTCCCTCTAAGGGCCCGCGCTTCGGCGCTCCGGTCATCCCTGGAGGCGGTGCGCTGGATAGCTACTATTTAAACACGCATTCGAAAGGCATCCGTATGAGCGAGACTCTTACCCTGCCGGCCGAAGCGCGCGAACGGGCTGGCAAGGGAGCCTCCCGAGCACTTCGCCGCGATGGTCGGACTCCTGCTGTCATTTATGGCGGCAAGGAAGAACCCACTATGATCCACGTCGAGCAGAAGGAACTGGTGCGTCAGCTGAACACCGGTCACTTCATGAACTCGATCGTCAACATCGAGATCGGTGGCAAGACCGTCCGCACCCTGCCCAAGGATGTCGCGTTCCATCCCGTGACCGACCGCCCGACCCACGTCGATTTCCTGCGCCTGACCGGCGACAGCAAGGTCGAAGTGCACGTGCCGGTGGTGTTCGTGAACGAAGACGCCTCGCCGGGCCTCAAGAAGGGTGGCGTGCTCAACATCGTGCGTCACGAACTCGATCTGCTGTGCCCCAACGCTGACATCCCCGAAGAAATTCAGGTCGATGTTACCGGCAAGGACATCGGCGATTCGATCCACATCAGCGACGTGACCCTGCCCAAGGGTGTCACCAGCGTGATCACCGACCGCGATTTCACCATCGCCACGCTCATCGCCCCTTCGGGCCTGAAGAGCAGCGAAGGCGAAGCCGCCTCGGAATAAGCCATCCGCCGCTAACGGCATTCGGAACGCCGGGCTTCTCGAGACGGGAAGTCCGGCGTTTCGTTTTGTGGAGAGCGCAGCTAGGGACACGTCATGCAAATCTGGGTCGGCCTTGGAAATCCCGGACCGCGCTATGCGCTCCACCGGCACAACGTCGGCTTTATGGCTGTGGATGTGATCGCCGAGATGCACGGCTTCGGCCCGGTGCAGAAGAAGTTCCAGGGCTGGGCGCAGGAAGGGCGGATTGGCGCGCAGAAGGTTCTGCTGCTGAAGCCCGCTACCTTCATGAACGAAAGTGGCCGCGCCGTGGGCGAGGCGCTGCGGTTCTATAAGCTCGGCCCCGAAGCGCTGACGGTGTTCCATGACGAACTCGACCTTGCCCCCTTCAAGGTCAAGGTGAAACAGGGCGGCGGGCACGCGGGCCACAATGGCCTCAGGTCTATCGACCAGCATTGTGGGCCCGATTTCCGCCGCATCCGGCTCGGCATCGGCCATCCGGGACACAAGGACCGCGTAACAGGCTATGTGCTCGGCAACTTCGCCAAGGCCGAGGAAGACGATCTCGCCGCGATGTTGGGCGCCATCGGCGCGGAGGCGGAATGGCTCGCTAAGGGCGACGACGTGCGCTTCATGAATGATGTCGCGCTGAGGATGCAGGAGTAAAGGATATGACCGGCGAGCGCGCATTCCTCGACGTCACACCCGAACAGGGGGCGGCGTTCTTCGGCTCGCCCGATAACGGTCCGGTCGTGATGCTCAACCTGCTGCGCTTTCGCGAGACGGCAGATTATTCCCACGCTCTCGACCTTGCGCCCGACACCGCCATCAGCGGCGCGGAAGCATATGCTCGCTACATGCAGGATATGTTGCCCCTTCTCGAGGCAAGCGGCGGTGCAGTGCTGTTTTCGGGAACCAGCAAGTCGTTTCTGATCGGACCGCAAGACGAGCAATGGGACCACGTGCTGCTGGTCCGACAGGCTAGCAAAGCAAGCTTCCTTTCCTTTGCCAGCGATCCCGAGGCTCAGCGGGTTACCGCCCATCGCACCGCCGCGGTGTGCGATTCTCGCCTACTGCCGATCCGCGCCGGCTAAACTGCGATGAAGCGCGTGATCATCATTGGCCCCTGCGGATCGGGCAAGAGCACGCTCGCCCGCGAACTTGCGCCGCGTATGGGCCTGCCGCTCGTCCATATGGACCAGCTTGGCTGGCAGGCAGGCTGGGTAGAAACAGCCAAGGACGAACTCCACGCCCGCCTCGCCGATGCTGTGGCGCAGGAGGAATGGCTGATCGAGGGCAATTACGGCAGCACCCTCGCCCCGCGGCTCGAACGGGCCGACACGGTGATTTACCTCGATTTCCCGATCTGGCTGTGCCTGTGGCGGCTGATCCGGCGGGTAACGACGCTGCGCGGACAATCGCGTCCCGATATGCCCGAGGGCTGCCCCGAGCGGTTCGACCTTGCGTTCTTCTGGTATGTGATGACCTGGAACAGCGGCCCGCGAGTACGCACCGAGCGGGCGATTGCGCCTTGGGCGGACAAGGTGATCCGCCTCACCAGCCCCGCGATGCTTGCAGATTGGCGCAAAGCCAATAACCTTGCCTGACAACGCTCAGCCAAGGACGTGAACCGATGACCCGCCTCGATCGCCGCACGCTGCTCGCCGGCGCTGCTGCCACCGCATCGCTCGCTGCGACCGCGCGCGCTGCCGATCCGGTCTACAGCCCCGATATCAGCCTCAAGGGCAAAAGCGTGCTGATCACGGGCTGCTCGTCGGGCTTTGGACGGCTGGCAGCGGAACTGCTCGCGCGGCAAGGCGCCAAGGTGTTCGCGACCATGCGCGGTGTCCCGCGTCCCGAAGCCGATCAACTGATCGCGCTCGCACAGTCCGAGAAGCTGGACCTCCACGTTATCGGCATCGATGTGACCGAACTTCCGCAAGTCAACGCCGGTGTCAAAGAGGCTGAGCGGATCAATGGCGGCCCAATCGACGTGTTGGTCAACAATGCGGGTATCGGCATCACCTCACCGGTCGAGGTACAGGATATGACCGCCACCCGGCTGATTTTTGACACCAACGTCTTCGGCCCCCACCGCCTTGCTCGCGCGGTTTTGCCAGGCATGCGCAAGGCCAAAAGCGGGTTGATCATCCAGATTTCGAGCCAGCTCGGCCGGGTGATCACGCCTTACTCGGGCCATTACTCCGCTACCAAATTCGCGCTCGAGGCGATGAGCGAACAGCTCGCCTATGAACTGGTGCCGCACGGCATCGACGTGTCGATCATCGAGCCGGGCGGCTATCCGACCAAGGTATGGGTCAACCGCAACGCCTACTCCGCCGCGCTGCGCGAACGCTCTCTGGCGGTGCACTCGGCGGGCTATCCCGCACAGGTCGCGCGCATGGGCGAGGAGGACGGATCGGGCCGCACCAATGATCCGATGGACGTTGCCCGCGCCATTTCTGGCCTGATCGCCCAGCCCCCCGGCACGCGCCCGCTGCGCCTTCCGGTCTCGCCGGGCAACAAACCGCAACTGCCGATCAACACCATGACCGCGCAGGTGCAGACCGATTGGCTCGGCGCCTCGCCGCTGGTCGGCCCGTTGGTTCGCGCGGTGCATCAGCGGTGAAGCTCTAGCCATCGGCGAACGTGGCCGCTAAGGGCCAGCGCTTTCCAGCTAGCCAAGAGATAATCATCATGGGTTTCCGTTGCGGGATCGTCGGCCTGCCGAACGTCGGCAAGTCCACCTTGTTCAATGCACTCACCGAGACCCAGGCGGCGCAGGCGGCGAATTATCCCTTCTGCACGATCGAGCCCAATGTCGGGCAGGTCGCGGTGCCGGACGAGCGGCTGCAAAAAATCGCTGCCATCGCCAAGAGCGCCAAGATCATCGAAACCCAGCTCGGCTTCGTCGACATCGCCGGCCTCGTGAAGGGCGCGAGCAAGGGCGAAGGGCTCGGCAACCAGTTCCTCGGCAATATCCGCGAGGTCGACGCGATCGTCCACGTTCTGCGCTGCTTCGAAGATGACGACATCCAGCATGTAGCCAACAAGGTCGATCCCATTGCGGATGCCGAAGTGGTCGAGACCGAGCTGATGCTCTCGGATCTCGAAAGCCTCGAAAAGCGCGTGCCTGCCGCAGCCAAGCGTGCGACCGGCGGCGACAAGGAAGCCAAAGCAATGGCCAGCGTGCTCGGCCAAGCGTTGGAACTGCTGCGCGACGGCAAGCCTGCACGCCTGACCGTGCCGAACGACGACGAGGAAGCACGCCTGTTCAAGCAGGCCCAACTGCTGACCGCCAAGCCGGTTCTCTACGTCTGCAACGTCGCCGAGGAAGACGCGGCGACCGGCAATGCGCTGTCGGCCAATGTGTTCGAGAAGGCCGCAGCCGAGGGTGCCGAGGC
Organism: Porphyrobacter sp. LM 6; assembly: GCF_001720465.1. Lineage (NCBI taxonomy): Bacteria > Pseudomonadati > Pseudomonadota > Alphaproteobacteria > Sphingomonadales > Erythrobacteraceae > Porphyrobacter > Porphyrobacter sp. LM 6. Next base: position 1,936,992 of record NZ_CP017113.1, on the reverse strand, counting down.
TGTGGTCGTCTCCGCCGCGATCGAAGCCGAACTGGTCGCCATGCCGATGGAAGACCGCGGCGAATTTCTCGAAGCGCTCGGAATCACCGAAAGTGGCCTCGCCCGCGTGATCCGCGCTGGATACAAGCTTTTGGGTCTCAAGACCTTCTTCACCGCAGGCCCCAAGGAAGCGCGCGCCTGGACTTTCCCTGCGGGTGCCAAGGCCCCGCAGGCGGCCGGCGAAATCCACTCCGACTTCGAACGCGGATTCATCCGCGCCGAAACGATTGCCTATGACGATTACATCGCCCTCGGTGGCGAGGCGGGCGCGAAGGAAGCTGGCAAGCTGCGGCAGGAAGGCAAGGAATACGTGGTGCAGGACGGCGACGTGCTGCTGTTCAAGTTCAACGTGTGAGGGGTTGGGATAGCGCCCTTCCTCAACCGTCGCCCCGGACTTGATCCGGGGTTAGGCTTTTTCCTTGAGCGTCACGCTGCGGTCATTAGCGACGGATTGGCTCCCACGGCCTGCTCCGGTCGAAGCCTCTCAAATGTATCCCCTTCGTTTCGTCCGACTCGAACCAGACCTTGCCGTGGTTCATCATGCACCCACGCCAACCGATGGGATCGACCTCGCTTGCCCCCCTTGCGCTGATTTCCTGCCAGTCGCTTAGAGGAATTCGCCCGGGCGTTATCGAGTTGAAATCCTCCAGATCGAAATAGAGGGTCCGCCCACGTTCGTCTGTGATGACAAATCTGGGAGCAACGAATTCATTGAAACGGCTTTTGGGGCCTGTGGCTCTAAGCGCAATCTTGAGCCGGGCGAAATATCGTTCAACTTTGCCCCGCGTTGTCTCTCCCCCGCAGTGAAAGACCTCGTCCCGTGGCTGGGGAGCGCCCGCTGAAGCGGCGAGAGCCAGACACGATGCAAGAGCAGTGGCGGATAGAATTTTCCAAAGCATTTTGTGGACGTAACTCATTCCGAATGCTCGGACCAGTGGCACGACCTCTCGCCTCAGGGAAATAAGCCGAACCCCGGATCAAGTCCGGGGTGACGATTTGAGCGATGGTGCGTCCCTCAATGCCGCCCAAACAGCTTTTCGACTTCCTCCAGACTCAGCTTCACCCAGGTCGGCCGCCCGTGATTACACTGGCCGGAACGCGGCGTCGCTTCCATCTCGCGCAGCAGCGCATTCATCTCCGCGACGCTGAGCATCCGCCCGGCCCGCACCGATCCGTGGCAGGCCATGGTCGCCAGCACCAGTTCGAGCCGCTCGGCCAGTAGCAGCGCGCCGCTTTCTTCCTGCTTGCCGTGCTTGGCGATGTCGTCCGCAAGATCACGCAATAGCGCGGCGCTATCGGCCTTGGGCAATGCGGCTGGGAGTGCGCGGACGAGCATCGCGGAAGGCCCGAAACGCTCGATCACGAGGCCATAGCGGGCAAGCCCCTCGGAGGCATCCTCCAAGCGGTCGCAATCAACTTCGTCCATTTCGACCACATCGGGCACCAGAAGCGCTTGCGAACGACGTGTTGCCTCGTCAGCGCCGGCCGCGCGCAGGCGTTCGAGCACGAGGCGTTCATGCGCGGCGTGCTGATCGACCAGCACCAGCCCATCGGCAGCTTCCGCGACGATATAGGTGTTCGCCACCTGCCCGCGCGCGATGCCGAGCGGATAGGCCTGCGCCTCGGCAGGCACTGGCGCGGCTTCCTCGGCACGCCCCTGCGGCTGTGCAAGCGGCGCGCTCCAGGCAGAACGCGCCTCGCTCACCTGCGGCTGCGGCGCGGTCCAGTCACGACCGGAGAATATGCTCTCCAGCATCGGCGCTACCGGCGCAGGGGACACGGGTTCGGACACCCACCGCGCCATCGCCGCGCGGTCCGGACCCTGCGCGCTGCGTCGGTCACCCGTCGCCAACGCCTGCCGCAGCCCGCTAACGATAAACCCGCGCACTCCGGCGCTGTCGCGGAAGCGCACCTCGGTCTTGGCCGGATGGACGTTCACATCGACATCTTGCGGCGGGAGATCGAGGAACAGCGCCAGCACCGCATGACGATCGCGCGCGAGCATGTCGGCGTAGGCCCCGCGCACCGCACCCACCAGCAGCCGGTCCTTCACCGGGCGGCCATTGACGAAAAGGTATTGGTGATCGGCCACCCCGCGATTGTAGGTCGGCAGGCCCGCAAGCCCGGTCAACCGCATGAGGCCATAGGGTGTCTCGCGCACCAGCTCGATTGGAACCGAGTTGTCCTTGAGTTCATGGGCGACGATCCGCGCGACGCGGGTCGCCAGTTCTTCATCTGCCTGCAGCGAGAGAACCGTCCGCTTGCTCCCCTCGCCCAGAGTTTCGAGCGTAAAGCCAACATCGGGCCGCGCCATGGCAAGCCGGCGCACGACATCGAGACATGCGGCATATTCGCTGCGGGCCGAGCGCAGGAACTTGCGGCGCGCGGGGACCTTGGCGAACAACTCTTCGACCCGCACACGTGTGCCGGGCGGGAGCGCAGCAGGCTCGTCGACCAGCAACCCACCGTGATCGACCACCCGCCGCCAGCCTTCTGACGCACCTGCTTCGCGGCTTTCGATTGTCAGGCGCGCGACGCTCGCGATCGAAGGCAGTGCCTCGCCGCGGAACCCAAGCGTCGTCACCAGTTCGATCGCCCCGTCCGGGCCGATCAACGATTCCGGCAGCTTCGATGTGGCGTGGCGTTCAAGCGCCAGCGCCATCGCATCCGGCCCCATTCCGCAGCCATCGTCGACGACCTCGATCCGTTCAAGTCCGCCTTCAGCCAGCACCACCCCGATTCGCCGCGCACCGGCATCAATCGCGTTTTCGACCAGCTCTTTCAGCGCCGCAGCCGGGCGTTCGACCACCTCACCGGCAGCAATGCGGTTCACCAGAGCGGACGGGAGGCGGCGGATTTCGGGCATTTGTCGCACGCTAGCGGTCAGCGGTCGCAATTTCGAGGGCAGACCCCCAGAAATCACCCGCTTGTTGGACAAATATTTTGGCGTTTTGCGCACGGATTCGCTAGGCGCATCCAGTCATGTCATTACCGGGTCGAAATAACCGCAGCCGTCCCCATATACGGTCTGCGCCCCCCGCCCCGCTACCACTGGAACACCAACACAAATGAGCTTCCTGTCCAATCTCTTCAAGTTCGGTTCGCAGAACATGGCGATCGACCTCGGCACCGCCAACACGCTCGTCTACGTGCAGGATCAGGGGATCGTGCTGAACGAGCCGTCGGTCGTCGCGATCGAGACGATCAACGGCATTCGCCGCGTCAAGGCGGTAGGCGATGATGCCAAGATGATGATGGGCAAGACCCCGGACAGCATTGAGGCAATCCGCCCGCTGCGTGACGGCGTGATCGCCGACATCGAAGTCGCCGAGCAAATGATCAAGCACTTCATCCAGAAGGTGCACGGCAAGAAGAGTATGTTCCGCTATCCGGAAATCGTGATTTGCGTGCCTTCAGGTTCGACATCGGTGGAACGTCGCGCGATCCGCGATGCGGCATCGAATGCGGGCGCATCGGATGTGCACCTGATCCTTGAACCGATGGCGGCCGCGATTGGCGCGGACATGCCGGTGACCGAACCGGTTGGCAGCATGGTCGTCGACATTGGCGGTGGCACCACCGAAGTCGCCGTGCTCTCGCTGCGCGGCCTCGCCTACACCACCTCGGTGCGCACCGGCGGCGACAAGATGGACGAAGCGATCGTCAGCTATGTCCGCCGTCACCACAACCTGTTGATCGGTGACGCCACGGCGGAGCGGATCAAGAAGGATTACGGCATCGCCATGATCCCCGAAGACGGCGTGGGTGAAACCATCACCCTGAAGGGACGCGACCTTGTGAACGGCGTTCCCAAGGAAATCACCATCAACCAGGCGCATGTCGCCGAAGCGCTCAGCGAACCGATCGGTGCCATCGTCGAAGGCGTGCGCATCGCGCTCGAAAACACCGCGCCGGAACTCGCTGCCGACATCGTCGATCAGGGCATCGTGCTCACTGGTGGCGGGGCGCTGATCCGCCGCTTGGACGAGCATCTCCGCGAGGAAACCGGTCTGCCGGTCTCGGTCGCCGAAGATCCGCTGACTTGTGTCGCCATTGGCACCGGTCGGGCCATGGAAGATCCGGTCTATCGCGGCGTTTTGATGACCGCGTGACGGCGCGGCTTGAAACCCAGAAGGGACGATAAGCCATGGCGCCGCCCTCTTCGCGCCGTTCGGGCTTCTCCAAGAAGGCGCAATATTCGCTGTTTACCGGCTATCTGATTGCTGGTGCTGGCGCTGCGCTAGGCTTGGCGTTGCTGATGCTGTCGCTATGGCAGCCCGCCGCTTTCGCGCCGCTGCGGGGCGTGGCGACGGATGCTGTTGCTCCGGTCGGTAGTGTCGGCGCGGTGACGCGGAGCGAAAGCCAAGGATTCTTCGCTGGCATTGCGGGATATTTCAATGCCGGACGCCAGAATGCCGTGCTGCGCAAAGAGATGGAAATCGCGCGGATCCGCTTGGCCGAAGCCGAAGCGGTGAAGGCGGAGAACAGGCGCCTCAAGGGACTGCTCGGCCTGCGTGACGAGCCGGTAAAGCCTGTAGTGGTGGCGCGCCTTGTAGGCTCGACGGCTACCAGCACGCGCCGTCATGCCTTTCTTGCGGCGGGGAGCAACGATGGCGTGAAGCCGGGGATGCCGGTGGTGTCGGAGCGCGGAGTGATCGGGCGCGTGCTCGAAACCGGGCGTGGCTCCTCGCGGGTGTTGCTTTTGACCGATACTGAGAGTGTCTTGCCTGTGCAGCGGGCCAAAGATGGCCTTGTCGCCTTTGCAGAAGGCCGCGGCGATGGCCTGCTGCGGGTCCGGCTGGTCAATCTCGGCATCAATCCGCTCAAGGTCGGCGACGTCATGGTGACCAGCGGCGCTGGCGGATATTACCGGCCCGGTGTCGCAGTCGCAGTGATCGGCGAACTAACCGCTGATGGGGGCATTGCCAGACTTGTTGCAGAACCTTCGGCCGCCATCTTTGTCGCGGTTGAACCCATGCACCAGCCTGCGGCTGTTAAAGCACTTGCCGAAGATTCGCCGGCACGTGTGCCGCCTGCAGGATCGTCTCCTGCCTCGTCGCCGTCGCCGACTCCGACCGAGACACCGGCAGACGAGTGATGGAGCGGCTCGACCCTCGCGCACGGTCGGACATTTACGGGCAACGGATCAACCGTGCGCCTTCGGCTTGGCGCGTGGTTGTCGTGCCCTATCTGTCGATCATGCTCGGATCGATCATTCCGCTGTTTTTGATCGCCGATGTTATGCCGCTTGTGCCGCCACTCGGCTTTCTGATGCTGCTTGCATGGCGCATGGTCCGGCCCGGTCTGATGCCGCTCTGGATCGGTGCCCCGCTCGGCGCGTTTGACGATCTGGTGAGCGGCCAGCCCTTCGGCAGTGCCATGCTGCTATGGTCGATTGCGATGATCGCAATCGAGCTGATCGAAACCCGCTTTCCCTGGCGCGGGTTCTGGCAGGATTGGTTTACCGCCGGCATGATGGCGGCAGGGTACTGGCTGGTCTGCCTGCTGGTTTCCGGCGCACCGGTAACGCCCGAGCTATTCATGGTTGCGTTCCCGCAGGCGGTGCTCGCCGTATTGCTCTATCCAATCATTGCTCGGCTTGTTGCTGGACTTGACCGCTTTCGACTCTCCCGCGCGCGGAGGATCGACTGATGAAGTTCCCGTGGCTGCGGGACGGACCGCAACGCCCTGCGCGAATGGTCAACGCCTCGATCCTGCGGGCGACGTTCGAGCGTCGGGGTATGCTGATCGCCGGTGTACAAGGCGGGATCGGCGTGTTGCTCGCGCTGCGGCTTGGCTATCTCGCTGTAGCCGAAAACGAGAAATACCGCCTCGAGTCCGAAAGCAACCGCGTCAACCTGACGCTGATCCCGCCGCGCCGCGGATGGATCCTCGATCGCAACGGCGCGCCGCTCGCCTCAAACCGTGCCGATTTCCGCGTCGACCTGATCCCCGAGCGCCTGAAAGATGCCGACGGAACGATCGACCGCCTCGGCGAGCTGCTGTCGCTCGATGCAGCGCGCATCGCCGACATTAAGGACAAGGTCAGTCAGGCGCGCGGATTTCAACCAGTCGAAGTCGATAGCGGCCTCAGTTACGACCAGTTCGCCGCACTCAGCGTGCGCCTGCCCGACCTGCCCGGCGTTGTCCCGCAACGTGGCTTTTCGCGGCTCTATCCGACTGCATCCAGCGTCGGCCATTTGATCGGCTATGTCGGCCCCGCTTCGGCAGAGGAGTACGAAAAAGACCCCAACCCGCTGCTGATCACCCCCGGCTACAAGATCGGCAAGGACGGGTTGGAAAAGCAGTTCGAAAAGGAACTGCGCGGCGTTCCGGGTGCGCGCCGGGTGGAAGTGACCGCCAGCGGCCGGATCGTGCGCGATCTCGAGACCCGCGAAGACGTGCAGGGCCAGCCCATCCGCCTCACCATCGATGGGCCTCTACAGGACTATGCTGCGCGCCGCATCGGCCTTGAAAGCGGATCGGTTGTTGTGATGGACTGCCGTTCAGGCGACCTTTTGTGCATGGCCTCGATGCCGAGCTTCGATCCCAACAGCTTTTCCGATGGTATCGGTAGCGTCGAATACGGCATGCTGCGAGACGACGAGCGTGTGCCGCTCCGCAACAAGGTGCTCAAGGGCCTCTACCCACCCGGTTCGACCGTCAAGCCGATGGTTTCGATGGCACTCATGCAAGCGGGTGTCGACCCCAGCGAGACGGTGTTCTGCGGCGGCGGCCTCAGGGTCGGCAACCGCGTCTTCGGGTGCTGGAACCGCCGCGGCCACGGCGCAGTCGATATGGCCAAGGGGATCTACCAGAGCTGCGACGTCTACTTTTACGCCATGGCCCAGCGGGTCGGGATGGATCCGATCGCATCCATGGCGCGCCGCTGCGGCATGGGGCAAGAGTTCCCCCTCCCTGTGACGAGCCAGTTCTATGGCACAGTGCCGGACGCGGCTTGGAAGCTGAAAAAGTGGGGCCGCGAGTGGCAAACCTTCGATACGGTCAACGCGACCATTGGTCAGGGTTATATGCTCTCCAATCCGCTGCAGTTGGCAGTGATGGCTTCACGACTGGCGACCGGGCACCACGTGATGCCAAGGCTGACGCTCGACACCAAGCCCAAGGGTTTCGACAATATCGATTTTCCTTCCGAGCAGGTCGATTACGTCCGCAAGGCAATGAGCGATGTGGTCAACGGCCCCGGAACGGCAGGGCGCGCGCGTTTGCCTATCGAGGGCGTGCAGATGGCAGGCAAGACCGGCACCGCGCAGGTCGTCTCGCTCAGCATCTCGAACGGCAAATCGGGGCCGTGGAAGTACCGCGACCACGGCCTGTTCATTTTCTTCGCACCCTATGACAACCCGCGCTACGCGGGCGCGGTGGTGATCGAGCATGGCGGCGGATCGGGCGCAGCCTACCCGATCGCGCGCGACGTGATGACCTTCCTGTTCGATCCGGCCAAGGGCATGGAAGCCCTCACCGCACTGGAAGCACAATGGGGTGGCACCGCGCAACAGCGGCTCGAGGCGCGCTATGCTGCCTATGCAGCCGCACGGGGCGCCGAGGTCCGCCGCGTGCCGCGCCGCGACGAAGACATCTTCGACCGCGTCGAAGCCGAGGCGCGCGTCGCCGCGACGCAGACTGACGCAATCGCCGACGATGTGATCGCCCCGCGTCCCGAAGCCAATCCCTCGGCCGTTGTCCCCGTCACTGTTGACCAAGCCACCAGCGCAAGTGCCGCACCTGCCACGCCAGCTGCGGCGCCGGGGAGCGCCACGCCCGCGCCCGCTTCGCCGCCGGAGGTGCAACCATGAACACCTTCGCCCCCCGCGGGATTGTGCCCGAACCGATTGCGAGGCAGCCTTGGGAAATGCTAATCCCGTTGGTGCTGCTGACGGCGTTCGGCGGACTCGTGCTCTATTCGGCAGGCGGCGGGTCGATGCAGCCCTTCGCCATGTCGCACTTCATCCGCTTCCTCGTCTTCTCGGTAATGACCGCCATCATAGCCTCAATGCCACGCGAAGCAGTGCGGGTGCTGACCTACCCGGCCTATACGATCGTACTGCTTCTGCTGCTCGCCGTGGAGATTGTCGGCCAGGTTGGCGGCGGAAGCCAGCGCTGGCTGGAAGCGGGGCCGATCCGTATCCAGCCTTCCGAACTAATGAAACCGGCCGTGGTGCTGGCAATGGCGCGCTTCTACGAAACCCTTCCTTCGGGGCTGATCGGCTCCTGGCGTTCGGTCGTGCCGTCGGGCATGTTGATCCTGCTGCCGATCGCACTGGTACTGCTGCAACCCGACCTCGGTACATCGGTGGCGATTGCCTTTGGCGGGGTAGTGGTGATGTTCCTCGCCGGTCTGCCTTTGTGGTGGTTCCTGCTGGCAGGCGGCGCTGGGGTGGCGGCACTACCGCTCATCTATTTCTTCGCCCTCCACGACTACCAGCGCGCGCGTGTGACGACCTTCCTCGATCCCGAGAACGATCCGCTCGGCGCAGGCTATCACATCGCCCAGTCCAAGATCGCAATCGGATCGGGCGGTATCTTCGGCAAAGGGTTCAACAACGGCACCCAGAGCCACCTCAATTACCTGCCCGAACCGCATACCGATTTTGTCTTCGCAACAATGGCCGAGGAATGGGGTCTGGTTGGCGGGCTGTTCGTGCTCGCAATGTACACCATGATCCTGCGCTGGGGCTGGAAGGTCGCCAGCGAATCCCAGGACCGGTTCTGCGCGCTGCTCGCCGCCGGGGCGACGGCGACGATATTCTTCTATATCGCAATCAACCTTCTCATGGTTATGGGGATGGCCCCCGCCAAGGGCATCCCGCTGCCGTGGATGAGCCATGGCGGATCATCCATGATGACCAACATGATCTGCATCGGGCTGTTGCTGATGGTGAACCGCTGGAACCGTCTGGCCCCGCGACGGGGTTTGGCCGCGTAACTGCGATTTCTGCGCGATTAGGGCCTTGCCATCAGGGCGGGACACGCTAAATGCAGCGCCTCACGCGAATCGGGGCGCGGCCTTGGCCCTCCCGCAAGCGTGTTTCCGGCCAGATCGGAATGGACGCATAGCTCAGTTGGTAGAGCAGCTGACTCTTAATCAGCGGGTCCTAGGTTCGAGCCCTAGTGCGTCCACCATCCCCTTAAATCGGCATCAGACTCCCAGGCACGCGTCGAGCGTGTTGTGGTAGTGCTGAACGCGGCATTCCTCGTCGCTCAGCCACACCCGCTCGAACCCGCTTGAGGCCATGCCTTGCTGCACGCGGCCGAGCAGCGAAATGTCCTCGTCGATCGTGACCGTCATGGTCTTGTGCCCGGCGAGGATGTCTTCGTGGGTAAAACTGTCGCGCGATGGCCGGCGGAAATCGGCAGGCCGCGCGCCATTGAGGCGAAAGTGGGTGCCGATACGGGTGACCCCATCCACCTCCTCATTCTGCTCGCCCTGCGAGCCGTGGAAACGCACCAGCGTCAGCATGTCGAAATGGCTGCACCCCGGATTGGTGGAATCCGGGCGCGAACGCATCAACCATGCACTTTCCGGCGTGACCGAGAGTATCACGTTGGGGAATAGGTTGAACTGCCACACATCGGTAAGCTGCGCATCGGTGAAGCCGTCATAGGAAAGGCCCTGCTCCGCCGCGAGAGCACGCTTGGCGCGTTGCAGTGCGGGCCTGATCTGGTCGGTCCGGCCGCGGAATTCCGCCGGATCGAGCCCGAAAGCCTCAAGCTGCAAGGCTTGCATGTCGCTCGGCACCTCTGCCGAAGGAAAGCCTGAATCCGTCACCCCGCCCTCGACGAACACGGCCGTGTGGCCATGCGCGTAGAGCCCGATTGGCGCGGTCGCACATTCGAACATCCGGCGGTGGATCGGATGCAGGAAGGGGACGTGGTAGAGTTCGGCGAAATTGTCGATAATCGCCTTCCAGTTGCACAGGTGCGAGACGGACTGGTCATTCGTCACATCCATCAAATCGAGCCGGTAGGTGCCGATCGCCTCGGCCAGCGGGGCGAGAAAATCAGCCAGCGACAGATCCCCCGGGGTCAGGCGAACGAAGACCATGCCGAGCGATTCCTCCACCTCGACCGGTTTCAGAGCCAGATCGGCCTTGGGAACGCCGTTCGAAAAGCGCCCCTCCCCCGGCACGCTCTCCAAGCTGCCGTCGAGGCCGTAGATCCAGGCGTGGTACGGGCAGACAAACTTCTTCAACAGCCCGTGCGGTTCGGTGACGAGCCGGGTACCGCGATGCGTGCAGGCATTGTGCATGGCGCGCAGCATTCCGTCGCTGCCCCGCGCAACAATGATACTTTCGGCGCCGATGTCGAATGTAATGAACTGCCCCGGCTCGCGCAGGTCAGCGCTCACGCCAGCGACAAGCCAAGTCGTTGCCCACAGGCGCGTGCGTTCCCGTTCCATCCACTCAGCCGAAACATAACGCTGCTTGTCGAAGTTGCTGATTGCGATCGGCGAACGATCGGGCGCGTGGGCGTGCGAGAATGCGGTTGCCATTCGAACCTCCCCTCTCAGAGGCCGGGACAGTAGAGTTTGCACCGCTCATGATGAACTGGCGAATATCATATGGCTTGCGGCATCACGCCACAGACCTTCATGGCAGGTCGCAGCGTGGCTCCTCGCCAAGAATGTTCATGGTAAGCAGCACGACGGCTGCTCCGAACATCGCCAGCAAGGTGATGTCACGCTCCTCTTGTGTAAAAGGAGGGCCAATCAATCTGTCACGAAAGAGAAACTGGTCCCATCCTGCCGCGGTAAAAAAATCGGCACCAAAAGCCGCATATGCTAACGCCATTGGCAATGCTCCGCCGACGCCAAACAGCGCAAGCTTGAGCTTGGAGAGGTCAGTCCGGCCTAGAAGTGTTCGCAGTGAACACCACGCCGCTCCGACTAAGGCGCCAATCAGTACACCTCGTATGACTAGCGCGGCCGCGTTGGGATCAGGAGACCGGAGCAGGATGATCAATGCCAGCAAGACAAATTCAGGGACAAACTCTGTCCACCTCATGACCGCCCCCCAAAGTGTTGTTCGGATACACCGCCTATTTGACAGACGTTATGCTTCGGCGCTGGCGCGGATCAAGTTGATTGCTGAAGGCTGTTTCACGATTTTGAACAGAAAGCATTCGTCCGCCAATGACTTGAACGAAAACTGCGCCTCGGCGCCAACCATCAGCACCCGTTGCCATTCAATGATGGCTCGCAATTCTCATGTCAGCCTCGACCTGGCGCTTGCGATCACACTGCCATGTGATAATGCACCCACATGAACACATCACTCATCACACGCATTCGCGATCTCGTCACATCAGGCACCATGACGCGCGCTGGCCTTGCTCGCGCTGCCGGTCTTCACGCCAACACCCTGCGTGATTGCACCGAGGATGGCTGGAACCCCACTGCCGAGACACTCACCAAGCTCGAAACCTTCCTTGAAGCCAATGCCGACCGGCCGGTGCTCGCCACGATCGAAGAGATCATCGACGAGGCGCGCAATGGTCGCATGTACATCCTTGTCGATGACGAAGACCGCGAGAACGAGGGTGATCTCATCATCCCCGCACAGATGGCGACGCCGCAGGCGATCAACTTCATGGCGATGTATGGCCGCGGGCTGATCTGCCTCGCGCTCACCAAGGAGCGGGTCGACCACCTCGGCCTGAGCCCGATGAGTCGCAACAATCAGGAATCGATGCAGACAGCCTTCACGATCTCGATCGAGGCAAAGGAGGGCGTCACCACGGGCATCTCGGCGGCGGACCGCGCACGCACGATCTCGGTCGCGATCGATGCGGCAAAGGGCGCGGACGATCTTGTCACTCCGGGACACGTCTTTCCGCTGATGGCGCGCGATGGCGGCACGCTGGTCCGCGCAGGACATACTGAAGCCGCAGTCGATATCTCGCGGCTGGCCGGTCTCAACCCCTCTGGCGTGATCTGCGAGATCATGAACGAGGACGGGACGATGGCCCGGCTCGATGATCTGGTGAAGTTCGCGCGCAAGCACGACCTCAAGATCGGCACGATCCGCGATCTGATCGCCTACCGGATGCGTAACGACCATCTGGTCGAGCGCCTGTCGGAACGCGCATTCACGTCCGATTACGGCGGGCAGTGGCGCATGATCACCTATCGTGACCGCGTTGCAGGCAGCGAGGCGTATGTGCTCCAGAAGGGCCACGTCATTCCCGGCGAGCCCACCCTCGCCCGCGTCCACCCGATTTCGGTGTTCGACGACGTGCTGGGTGCACCCGGCCCGCGCAAGCGCACGCTCCAGCGGGCGATGCAGGCGATTGGCGATCACGGCTCGGGCGTGATCGTGATCCTCACCGGGCGGGTCGGCACCGGCGAATGGAGCCGCGACGAAGAGCTGCGGAGCATCGGGATCGGCTCGCAGATCCTAGTCGATCTCGGCGTATCGGACATGGTGCTGCTGTCGAACAGCCGCCCCGATCTCGTCGCGCTCGAAGGCTACGGCCTCACCATCACCGACTTCCACCCCATTCCGGAGTAAGCACCATGGCCCGTATCCTGATCGTCGAAGCGCGCTTCTACGCCCACCTCAATGACATGCTGATCGCCGGTGCGCGTGCCGCGCTGGAAGCGGTCGGGCATCAGGTGGAAGTCCTGACCGTTCCGGGCGCACTCGAAATCCCGGGCGCAATCGCGCTCGCCTCAGAGAGCGATCTCTACGACGGCTTCGTCGCCATTGGCGTGGTTATCCGTGGCGAGACCTATCACTTCGAGATCGTCGCCGGGGAAAGCGCGCGCGCAATCATGGCGCTGACGATGGATGGAATCGCGATCGGCAATGGCATCCTGACGGTCGAGAACGAAGCCCAGGCGCTGGTCCGCGCCGATCCGAAGCAGAAAGACAAGGGCGGTGAAGCTGCCAAGGCAGCACTCGCTCTGATGGCTTTACAGGCGCGTTTCGGCTGATTTCCCGCAAACGTTTGCCGTGCAGGTGTTCCATTTCGGCGCACCGCGCCCCACTACGTATTTTCCCTCTGTAGCTTTCCCTAAGGTATTAACGCGATACCGGGGGCGGGATTGCAGGTTCCCGCTGGTCGCGCGGGGGTATGGGTCTGTCACAGAACATAAGGGATCTGACCTTGGAATATCAAAACGGGGCGACGCCGCACGGCCATGGCGTGCCGGCTATTCTGGCGGCACTTGAAGAACAGTTGGCCGCGCTGGATCAATCGGGCGCGTGGATTGCTGCGGCTCACCTTGATTGCGCGATCCAGCAATTGAGGCTTGATCAGGTGCGCCGCTGAGCGCGATCCCGCCCTCAGGGATTTTACGCAAGAAAAAGAGCGACCTGCGTAGTAACCCTTAAAGCCAGCACCCGTCCCTATACCTATATTTTCCGGGAAAGAACCTCACTGGCCTGACAGGGCCGGGCTAACCCCGGAGACAGTTGGGATGGGCGATATCTCTGGCGACGGGCTGTGCCCAAGCGATGCGGACGCAATGGCGGATCCGGCGGCGCTGCTACATCCTCTCGCCGATGAACTGCTGACCATTGCGGCACGTCTGCGCGGCGCCGCCGTAACGCCGGACGCTGCCGATGATGCCACCCGGCGGGCGCGGACGCGGCGTGCCGGAAGCGGGAGCGCTCACCTTGCGCTGGCCCGCAAGACCTACGCTCTCCGGCGCAAGCGCGCTGCGATTTTCGGCAATCCCGACCTGTTCGGCGAGCCAGCGTGGGATATCCTGATCGATCTCTACATCGCCCATGCCGAGGGAAAGCCGGTCTCGGTGTCGAGCGCGTGCATCGGATCCGCGGCTCCCGCCACTACCGGTCTACGCTGGCTCGGCATTCTGGCGGACGAAGGCCTGCTGGTGCGCGAGAACGATGCCGACGACAACCGCCGCGTGCTCGTGCGCCTTACGCCAACGGGTCTCGCGGCGATGGAGCGGTTCTTCGATGCCGCGCAGGATGCCGTCAGCTAGGCTCTCGCCGGATCAGCAACGCCCGCCGAAGCAGCCGCGTCCGGCGTAAACCGCGCTGTCACCCAGCTCTTCCTCGATGCGGATCAGCTGGTTGTACTTGGCAAGCCGGTCCGACCGCGCGAGCGAGCCGGTCTTGATCTGGCCGCAGTTGGTGGCAACCGCGAGATCGGCGATGGTCGCATCCTCGGTTTCGCCCGAACGGTGGCTCATGACGCAGGTGTAACGCGCGCGGTGCGCCATATCGACGGCGGCGAGCGTTTCGGTGAGCGTGCCGATCTGGTTGACCTTTACCAGCAGCGAGTTGGCAAGTCCGCGCGCGATCCCGTCCTTGAGCCGCGCCGGATTGGTGACGAAAAGGTCATCGCCCACCAGCTGGACCTTGTCGCCGATCTTGGCGGTCAGCGCCGCCCAACCCGCGAAGTCATCCTCGCTCATGCCGTCTTCGATCGAGCGGATCGGGTAGTCGACGGTGAGCTTTGCGAGGTAATCGGCCATCTCGTCCGGCGACAGGCTCAGGCCTTCACCCGAGATCTCGTAGCGGCCATTCTTGAAGAATTCGGTCGCGGCGCAATCGAGCGCCAGCACGATGTCCTCGCCCGGCGTGAAGCCGGCCTTGGTGACCGATTCCATGATGAAGTCGAGCGCAGCGCGGGTGCTAGCGAGATCGGGGGCAAAGCCGCCTTCATCACCGACACTGGTGGCAAGCCCCTTCTGATGCAGGCCCTTCTTGAGCGTGTGGAACACCTCTGCGCCCCAGCGCACAGCCTCGGCGATGCTGTCCGCACCCACCGGCATGATCATGAATTCCTGGATGTCGATCGGATTGTCGGCATGCTCGCCGCCGTTGATGATGTTCATCATCGGCACCGGCAGCACGTGCGCTGAAACTCCGCCGAGATAGGAATAGAGCGGCAAGCCCCGCGCATTCGCCGCAGCCTTGGCCACGGCAAGGCTGGTGCCGAGCAGCGCATTGGCGCCGAGCCGCGACTTGTTGGGCGTATCGTCGAGCGCGATCAGCGCAAGGTCGATATCGCGCTGGTCCTCGGCATCGAAGTTCTCGATCAGCAGGTCGCGGATCTCAGTGTTGACCGCTTCGACCGCCTTCAGAACGCCCTTACCGAGATAGCGCGCCGCATCGCCGTCACGCAGCTCCACTGCCTCGTGGGCGCCGGTCGATGCGCCCGAAGGCACCGCCGCGCGGCCGAAGCTGCCGTCGTCAAGCAGCACATCGACTTCGACCGTGGGGTTGCCGCGGCTGTCGAGAATCTCGCGTCCGTGGATGTCGATGATCGCGGTCATGTTTGGCTCCGGCTGGAATGTGTTGTAGGATGCTAAGACACTATGCACGGCGTGATTCTGGGTGTGCCGCGTTCTCTATCGCCGTATGCTCTGGAACATTGGCGTGCAAGCGCACTTCAACCCCTGCATACGAACACATAGTCAACGAGAGCATCATCATGGCAGACGAAACCACCCCGCCCGCCGCCAAGCCCAAGGCCCGCAAGACCCCCGCAGCCCCCGCTAAGGGCGCTGTCGCCAAGCCGAAGGCCAAGGCGAAGGCTCCGGCCAAGGCCGCCCCGCGCAAAACCGGGGCGACCGCCAAAAGCGCGGCCCCTGCCCCTGCACCGGTGAAGGAGGCCAAGAGCCGCTTCAACGCCGCGCTCGAAGAAGCCAAGGCTGGCGCCGCCGCCCTGCGCGCTGAAGCCGGCAACCGCCTCACCACGGTCAGCGATCAGGCCAAGGGCAAGAGCACCGATCTCGTCGCCGAGGCCAAGGTCTATGGCGAACAGGCGCTGAACAAGGCCGGTGAACTCGCCGTCGAAGGCAAGAAGACCGCCAGCGATGCCATCGCCTCGATCGGCAAGGTCGTGGGCGACAGCGCCGCACAGATCGATGAAAAGCTGGGCGAGCAATATGGCGATTATGCCCGCAAGGCCTCGCGCACGCTGCAGGAAACCTCGGCGAAGCTTGAAGCAAAGAGCGTCGAGGAACTGGGCGAGGATGCCCGCGAGATGGTTCGCAAGAGCCCGGGCGTTGCGGTCGGGATTGCGGCGGTGGTCGGCTTCTTCCTCGCGCGGCTGTTCCGCGGCAAGCGGGACTGATCGCTCGGCACGCCCTTGCGGTTGCAGGAAGACCTCATGCACGACAGCAATCCCGGCTCTCAGCCGATCCCTGACACCGCCAGTGACAGCCCCGAAGCTGACCTGGCGGACGGGGCTTCTGCGGAAGCCGCGGCCGGCAACAGCTTCACCGAACTGCGTGACGATCTGACCGCGCTGGTCGAAGACGCGCGCACTTATGCCGAGGCGGAAATCGCCTTCCAGAAGACCCGCGCAGGGCTCGCCGGAAAGGCGGCCGGACGCGCGCTGGGTTTGCTGGTGCTGGCACTGGTGCTGCTCCACATCGCGCTGATTGCGCTGGCAGTGGGCGCGGTGATCGCGCTCGCCCCGCTGGTGAGCATCTGGGGCGCCATCGCCATTGTCGTGGGCGTGATGCTCGCTGGCGTCGGCGCGCTGGTCTATCTGGCGGTGGGAGATGGCAAGATGCTCTCGGCGATGTTCGATTCGGACGGAACGAAATGACCCGCCTCTCGCAGCGCTTCATCGAGGACCGGGACCTGCGCGATGCCGCCCGCGCTGTGCTGACCGATGACATTGATCGCCTGCGCGCAACGCTCGGCGAACAGGGCATCGCGAGCCGGGTATCCTCGGGCGTGACCACCACCGTAACCGACCGGATGCGGGCCGGTGCGCGCGATGTGCTCGCCCAGGCCCGTGCGCAGGCGAGCGACCAGAAGGGCGTATTGGCGCTGTTGCTCGGCGCGTTGATCTTGTTCTTTGCCCGCGGGCCGATTCTCGATTGGCTCGAGGAATATGACCTGCCCGAGGACGAGGATGCACCCGATGCGGCGCCCGCGCTCGAACCCGGCGAAGGAGATGTTGCATGACCACCGGTTCCCGCCTTCCCGCCACCACCCAGCGTGACAGCCTGCGCGCCCGGATCGAGGCGGCAGAACGGCGCAATGCCGAACGCTCGCTGGGCGATACCGCGCGCGAGGCGGCCAAGGCCGCAGTTGATTACACCCGCGCCAATCCCCTCACAGTCATTGGCGGGGCGCTGGCGGTGGGACTGGCGATCGGCCTCCTCACCCGTCCGGGTCGCCGTGCGGTTCTGCGCGCGGCCAATGGCACCGGCGAGGCGGTGAGCGGTGTGGCGGCGAGCGCGGCCTCGGGCGTCAAACAACTCGCCTCGAAGGGCGGATCGAAGCTCGGCACGATGCTCGGC
The DNA here is from genome assembly GCF_001720465.1 of Porphyrobacter sp. LM 6. Lineage (NCBI taxonomy): Bacteria > Pseudomonadati > Pseudomonadota > Alphaproteobacteria > Sphingomonadales > Erythrobacteraceae > Porphyrobacter > Porphyrobacter sp. LM 6. The sequence goes on along the minus strand of NZ_CP017113.1, from coordinate 1,919,696 downwards.
GAGGCGGCGGTGGCCTATGCCATGACGCTGATCGACGATGCGCTGGATGCTGCCCGCGAGGGCCAGGGCCGCGCGGCCGAACTGGGCGAGGCCGCCAGCACCAAGGCGCGCGGAATCGCGGGCAAATCGCGCGACACCGCCGGGCGCGTGGTGGCCGAAATCAAGCGCAAGACCAAGGGTTAAGCGAACACACTTCGCGCAAGACTTGCCCTTGGCGCGAGAGGCGCTAAGGGGGCGCGCACACCTCCTCCCCAAGGACAAACATCATGGCAGAAACCACCCCTACCCAGCGGCTCCACCTTGTCATGGGCGGCCGCGTGAAGGACCCGCGCGGGATCGAATTCCAGGATCCGGAAAGCATCCACGTTGTCGGCGTCTACAGCTCGTATGACGCCGCGGTCGATGCATGGCGCGCGCAGGCGCAGCGCACGGTTGACGATGCCGAGATGAAGTATGTGGTGGTCCACATCCACAAGCTGCTGACGCCAGAGGACTGATCGCGCATGGCGGCAATCCGCCCCTATCGGCCCGGTGATGCCGAGGCGATTGCCGCGCTGACCCTTGCCGCTATCCGCCAGACCGCCCTGCGCGCCTATTCGTCCGAGCAGGTGGAAGCGTGATCGGTGCGGTATTCCGTTCAGCGTCTGTTGGATGGAGCGGCAAAGGGCGACGTCATCCTTGTCGTGAGCGATGCCGGTGATCGGCCCCTGGCCTACACCGTGCTCGAGGACGGCGAGCATCTCGACATGCTCTATTGCCACCCCGACCATACCGGGCGGGGACTGGGCCTTGCGCTGCTCGGCGCAGCGGAGGACGCTGCACGCAAGCTTGGATCGACGCGGATCTTCACCGAGGCGAGCGAGTTGGCCCGCCCCATCTTCGCCCGCGCGGGCTATACCCTGCTCGCACGCCGAAACTTCACCATTCCCCATTCGGGCAGCGAAATCGCGATCCACAATTACGCGATGGAAAAGCGGCTCAGATGATCCGTCGAGCCCGATGTTCCACGTGGAACAAAGGGCAAAAGGCACCCTAAAGGGGGTCTAGAGGGGGTCTAAGAGGGGTCTAGCGGGGGTCTAACCCGCCTCAACGCAGCGCGGCGAAGGCCCCGGCGGCAGCCACTGCCAGCATCGCCAACACCACGCGGGTGCGGCGATCCGAGCGGCGGCCTTCCCAGCGATCTTCGTCGAGCCACCACTTGCCCTGCCCGTCGGTCCTGAGCACGTCTGCGCCCTTCAGCCGCTCGAAGGCGCGCTGGCGACCGGGGCGTGCGGGCGTATAGGCAATCGCGTCGGCCATGCTCACCGCACCCGCATCGCGGAAATGCTGCGCGATCTTGCGCTCGGCAATCGGTCTGACGGGCGGAACTGCCACGGCCGAGCTCAGATGAACTCGATCTTCTCGACGAGGTAGAACTTCTCGCCCGAGGGCACGGTGACCTCGATCTCGTCACCCACCTGCTTGCCGATCAGCGCGCGCGCGAGCGGCGAGTTGTAGCTGATCCGGCCCCTGTTGGCGTCTGCCTCGGTCTGGCCGACGATCTGGTAACGCACCGGCTTGTCGTGCTCGTCGAGCATGGTGACGGTCGCGCCGAAAATGATCTTGTCACCCGACAGCGAGGCCGGATCGATGATCTGCGCGCGGCTGACCTTGTCTTCCAGATCGGCAATCTGCGCTTCGACCTGGCCCTGACGTTCCTTGGCGGCGTGATATTCGGCGTTTTCCGAAAGGTCGCCGTGGGCGCGCGCTTCCTCGATCGCCTCGACGATCTTGGGGCGTTCCTCGCGCAGCACCTTGAGGTCGGCCGTCAGCCGCTCATACCCCTCGGCCAGCATCGGCACCTTTTCCATCGTCGCCATCTTCCTGTTTATCCGTTCGTTTTTACCAACCGCCCACCCGACATCAGGGAAAGCGCACCCCGCCGTCCGATCCGCACGGCTTCAGGCACTTTCAATGTCGGGGGAGGTCTCAGTCAGGTTGCATAATAGTCTTGCAACGAGCGGACTTCAAGCTGGTCCGGCCGGATCACCGAAATCGCTGCCGCCACAGCCACCGATGCGGCCGCCGTAGTGTAGTACGGAACCTTGCCCGCAAGCGCCGCTTGACGGATCGATTTGCTGTCGAGCAGCGATTGCCAGCCTTCGGTGGTGTTGAAGATCAGCGCGATATCGCCGTCGATAATCTTGTCGACGATATGCGGCTGGCCCTCGGCCACCTTGTTGACCCGTTCGACCGCAAGCCCCTGCTCTGCAAGGTAGCTCTGCGTCCCGCCGGTGGCGATCACGCGGAAGCCGTGATCGAGCAGGCGCTTCACCGCCGGGACAATCACCGCCTTGTCGGTGTTCTTGACCGAAACGAACACGGTGCCCGATTGCGGCGGCACCATGCCAGCGCCCAGCTGCGACTTGAGGAAGGCGGCTTCGAACCCGCTATCGATCCCCATCACTTCGCCGGTGGACTTCATTTCCGGCGATAGCACCGGATCGGCGCCGGGGAAGCGCGCAAACGGGAACACCGCTTCCTTCACCGCCATGTAAGGCAGATCGCGCTTGAACGGCGGGAAGGTGGCCAGCTTCTCGCCCGCCATCACCCGCGCGGCGATCTTGGCGACCGGCTGGCCGATCGCCTTCGCCACGAAGGGCACCGTGCGGCTGGCGCGCGGGTTGACCTCGATGAGGTAGACCACGCCGTCCTTCACCGCGAACTGGATGTTCATCAGCCCCTTCACGCCCAGCGCGAAGGCGAGCGCTTCGGCCTGCCGTTCCATCTCGGCGATGATTTCGGGGGCAAGCGAATAGGGCGGCAGGGTGCAGGCGCTATCGCCGGAATGCACACCCGCTTCCTCGATATGCTGCATCACGCCCGCGATCCGCACCTCGGTGCCATCGCACAGCGCATCGACATCACATTCAATCGCATCGCGCAGATACTGGTCGATCAGCACCGGGCTATCGCCCGACACGTTCACGGCGGTGGCGATGTAGCTGTCGAGCTGGGCTTCGCTGTCGACGATTTCCATCGCGCGCCCGCCAAGCACATAGGACGGACGCAGCAGCACCGGATAACCGATGCGCGCGGCCACAGCGGCGGCTTCATCGCGGCTGCGGGCGATGCCGTTGTCGGGCTGCTTGAGCTTCAGCTTGCTCACCAGCTTGGCGAAACGCTCGCGGTCTTCGGCAAGGTCAATCGCGTCCGGCGAGGTGCCAAGGATCGGGATGCCCGCATCCTCCAGCGCCTGCGCGAGCTTGAGCGGGGTCTGCCCGCCGAACTGGACGATCACGCCGACCAGCGTGCCGTTCTGCTGTTCGACCCGCAGGATTTCCAGCACGTCCTCTGCGGTCAGCGGCTCGAAATAGAGGCGGTCTGAGGTGTCGTAATCGGTCGAAACGGTCTCGGGGTTGCAGTTGACCATGATCGTCTCGAAGCCCTGCTCGGCCAGCGAAAAGCAGGCGTGGACGCAGCAGTAATCGAACTCGATCCCCTGCCCGATCCGGTTCGGCCCACCGCCAAGGATGACGATCTTCTTGCGGTCGCTGGGCGCGGCTTCGCATTCGGGCGCACCGAAGCTCGGGGCTTCATAGGTCGAATACATATAGGGCGTGATCGCCTCGAACTCGGCGGCGCAGCTGTCGATCCGCTTGAACACGGGCAAAACGCCAAGCTTGCGGCGCAGCGCGCGCACCTCTTCCTCGCTGGTCGCTCCGGCCATCGCGACGAGCGCATCGTGGAGCAGGCCGGATCGCTTGGCCTGGGTTTCGCCCAAGCCGCCCGCAACGCCGACCGAACGTACGGCGAGGGTGGCAAGCCGCTTGTCGGAAAAGCCCATCGCTTTCAGGCGGCGCAGGCCGGCTGCGTCAATCGGCAGGCCGTCCTTCTGGATCTCGCGCTCGGCGGCGATGATGCCTTCGATCTGGCGCAGGAACCACGGGTCGTAGAAGGTCACGGCGGCGATTTCCTCGACGCTCATGCCTTCGCGGAAGGCCTGGCCGACCTTGAGCAGCCGGTCGGGCGTGCGGCGCGAGAGCGCGGCGGTGATCACATCGCGCGGCTGGCCTTCCAGCTCGGGCACGCGGTTGAACCCGTCGAGCCCGGTTTCAAGGCCGCGCAGCGCCTTCTGCACGCTTTCCTGGAAATTGCGGCCGATCGCCATGACTTCGCCGACGCTCTTCATCGCGGTCGAGAGGTCATTGGCCGCGCCCTTGAACTTTTCGAAGGCGAAGCGCGGGATCTTGGTGACGACGTAATCGATGGTCGGCTCGAAGCTCGCCGGGGTCGCGCCGGTGATTTCGTTGGTCAGCTCGTCGAGCGTGTAGCCGACCGCCAGCTTGGCCGCGACGCGGGCGATGGGGAAGCCCGTCGCCTTCGATGCCAGCGCCGAGGAGCGGCTGACGCGCGGGTTCATCTCGATCACGATCAGGCGGCCATCCTTGGGATTGACCGCGAACTGAACGTTGGAACCGCCCGTCTCCACCCCGATCTCGCGCAGAACCGCGATGCTGGCGGAGCGCATGATCTGGTATTCCTTGTCGGTCAGCGTCAGCGCCGGGGCGACGGTGATGGAATCGCCGGTGTGCACGCCCATCGGATCGACGTTTTCGATCGAGCAGATGATGATCGCGTTGTCCTTGCGGTCGCGCACCACCTCCATTTCGAACTCCTTCCACCCGAGGAGCGATTCCTCGATCAGGACTTCGGTGGTGGGCGAGGCATCGAGGCCTTCGCGCACGATCTGGTCGAATTCGGCCTTGTTATAGGCAATCCCGCCGCCGGTGCCGCCGAGGGTAAAGCTGGGCCGGATGATCGAGGGTAGACCCGTGCGCTCAAGCACGGCGCGCGCCTGTTCGAGCGTGTTGGCCACGCCCGAGCGCGCGCTTTCCAGCCCGATCGCATCCATCGCCTCGCGGAAGCGCTGGCGGTTTTCGGCCTTGTCGATCGCGTCGGCCTTGGCCCCGATCATCTCGACGCCGTATTCCGCGAGCACGCCCATCTCGTCGAGCTTCAGCGCGCAGTTGAGCGCGGTCTGCCCGCCCATCGTGGGGAGCAGCGCATCGGGCCGTTCCTTGGCGATGATCTTGGCGACGATCTCAGGGGTAATCGGCTCGACATAGGTCGCATCGGCGAACTCGGGATCGGTCATGATCGTCGCCGGGTTCGAGTTGACGAGGATGACGCGGTAGCCCTCCTCCTTCAACGCCTTGATCGCCTGCGTGCCGGAGTAATCGAACTCGCACGCCTGGCCGATGATGATCGGGCCAGCGCCAATGACGAGGATCGAGGAGATGTCGGTTCTTTTGGGCATTTAGGCGGCTTTCGAGTTTGTGTCATCGAAGCGGAACGAATGCCCGCACTTCGAGCAAGCCTCCGGCTGTTTCCAAAGCTGTTTGGAATACAGAGGGGCTAGAAATTGATCCTTGGCACGATCGACGTCGGCAGTGCCGAATTGGCGGTAAACCATCCAACCGCAACGCTCGCAGCGCAGGTTGAACAGCCAGGCAGCAAGCATGGCGACAAACACCAGGACGAAAGCGATGAACGGTTGCCCGATAACCCACACGAGCACCATTGCGGCAATCACACCAAACATAGTGAACCGCGCGATAGCCTCCCATCGCCGCGCCAGCATGAGCCTGCTGTGAGTAGCCGTTTCGAGGCTCACCCCAGCCCCCCGACAAACTTCTCGAACAGATAAAAACTATCCTGCGGCCCCGGTGACGCCTCGGGGTGATACTGCACCGCGAAGGCCTTCTTGCCCTTGATCGCAATCCCGCAATTCGTCCCGTCGAACAGCGACACATGGGTCTGCTCGATATTCTCCGGCAGGCTGTCGACATCGACCGTGAAGCCGTGGTTCATCGAGGTGATCTCGACGAGGCCGGTGGTCTCGCCCCAGCCCTCACCCACGCGCTGCACCGGATGGTTCGCGCCGCGGTGGCCCTGGTGCATCTTGATCGTCTTCGCGCCTGCCGCAATCGCAAGCATCTGGTGGCCGAGGCAGATGCCGAACAGCGGCACATCGGCATCCAGCAACGCCTTGATCACCGGCACCGCATATTCGCCGGTCGCCGCCGGATCGCCCGGGCCGTTGGAGAGGAACACGCCATCGGGCTTCAGGGCCATGATTTCGTCAAACGAGGTCTTGGCCGGCACCACCGTCACCCGTGCGCCCGCCTTCACGAGGTTGCGGAAGATATTGTCCTTCGCGCCGTAATCGATGCCGACCACGTGCGGCTTGGCATCGAAGGCCGCGCGGCCATAGCCGTGGCCGAGGCGCCAATAGCCGCCTTCCCAGCGTTCCTCGCCTTCGCGGGTGACGCGGATGGCGAGGTCCATACCTTCAAGCCCCGGCCACTCCTGCGCGCGCCGGATCAGCGCGGGGATATCGAACTTGCCGTCAGGCGCATGGGCGATCACCGCATTGGGCGCGCCGCTCAGGCGGATGCGGCGGGTGAGCGCGCGGGTATCGACACCCGAAAGCCCGATCTTGCCATTGCGCGCCATCCAGTCGGCAAAGCGCTCGATCGAACGGAAGCTCGACGGTTCGGTCACATCCTCGCGCACCACGCAGCCGACCGCGCCTTCGACGCGGCTTTCGATATCTTCCGGATTGGCGCCGACATTGCCGATATGCGGGAAGGTGAAGGTGACGATCTGCGCGGCGTAGGAAGGATCGGTCATCACCTCCTGATAGCCGGTCATGGCGGTGTTGAAGCACACCTCGCCCACCGCGCTGCCCACCGCGCCAAAGCCCCGACCCCATACCACCGTTCCGTCAGCCAGAACGAGGACTCCCGTCGCGCCAGAGGCGCGCCCGCCTTGAAACGCCCCTGTAGGTTGCGCGCGAGTGGATGCGGGGTCGGCCATGAGGCGCTCCGTTCAGTTGGTTTCCGGCGATGGTGCTAAGTTTTGCCCGCTAGGCCCATGCACCCCCCGCGTCAACCTAGGCTTGGGACGATATTTGCGTTAGGGGCGCGACCAATTCATCCATCCACAGGAAATGACCCATGATCCGTGACGATATCAAGGCCGCCACCATCGCAGCGATGAAAGCGGGCGAGAAGGACCGCACCGCCGCGCTCCGCCAGATCAGCGCCAAGATCAAGGACCGCGACATCGAGGAACGCACCGCCTCCAAGCCCACGCCCGATGACGAGTTGGTGGTGAGCGTGCTCCAGAAGATGGCCAAGCAGCGCCGCGAATCGATCGAGATGTATGACGCCGGCGGCCGCGCGGAACTCGCCGCGGTGGAGCGCGCGGAACTCGCGGTGATCGAGGAATTCCTCCCCGCCATGATGGACGAGGCGGCGACCAAGGCCGCGATCGAGGCGATCAAGGCGGAAACCGGTGCATCCAGTATGAAGGACATGGGCACCGTCATGGCCGAACTGAAGGCCCGCCACGGCGCTGTGCTTGACGGGAAGCTGGCGAGCACGCTGGTCAAGGCGGCGCTGAGCTAGAGAATTCGTCGCCCCGGACTTGATCCGGGGCTTGGCTTTCTTTGGCCAACGACCGAAGCAGATCAGCCCAGCCCCGTGTCAGGCACGGGGCGACGATGTAGTTTCCACACGGGGTGCACAACCCCCTTCGCTTGCGCCTCGACACGAACGAAGATGAGAGGCACTAAAGCCCCATGTCGATCACCCCGCAATGGAAGGACGAGCTGCGTGCGCGGATCACGCTGTCGTCGCTTGTCCAGCGGTCGGTCAAACTGACGCGGGCGGGACGGGAGTGGAAGGGGTGCTGCCCGTTCCATGACGAGAAGACCCCGAGCTTCTACGTCAACGACCAAAAGCAGTTCTACCACTGCTTTGGCTGCGGGGCGCATGGCGATGCGATCAACTGGATGGTCGAGCAGCAGGGCCTCCAGTTCATGGACGCGATCAAGGAACTCGCGGGCATGGCCGGGATGGAAGTCCCTGCCCCCGATCCCGTCATGGCCAAGCGCGCCGAACAGCGCGCCAGCCTGATTGACGTGACGGAAGGCGCGCAGCGGTTCTTTGTCGAAAGCCTTGCCGGGCCGGGCGGCGGCGCGGCGCGCGAATATCTCGAGCGGCGCGGCTTCTCGCCCCAAGTGATGCGCGAATTCGGCTTCGGATGGGCGCCGGATGAACGGCAGGCGCTACCCAAGGCGCTTAGCGGATTCGGCGAGGATATGCTTGAAGCCGCAGGCATGCGTGCCGCCAATGAACAGGGCGAACGCTACGATCGCTTCCGTGGCCGGGTGATGCTCCCGATCCAGGACGCGCGCGGGCGTGTGATCGCCTTCGGGGGGCGGATACTCGACAAGCGCGAGGGCGTGGCGAAGTATCTCAATTCGCCCGACACCGAGCTCTTCGACAAGGGGCGCACGCTCTACAACCTCCACCGCGCCGCCCCCGCTGCCCGCCAGACGGGGCGCGTGGTGGTGGTTGAAGGCTATATGGATGTGATCGCGCTCGCCAATGCAGGGGTGGCCGATGTCGTCGCCCCGCTCGGCACGGCGCTTACCGAGATGCAGCTCGAACTGCTGTGGCGCATGGTCGAGGTGCCGGTGCTGTGCTTCGATGGCGATGCGGCGGGCCAGCGTGCGGCGATGCGGGCGATTGCGCGCGCGCTCCCGATGCTTGCGCCGATGCGCTCGCTCGGGATCGTGCGGCTGCCCGCGGGGCTCGATCCCGATGATCTGATCAAGGCGCAGGGCAAGGCCGCGATGGAGCGGCTGCTGGCCGAGCCTGCCAGCCTCATCGAGACGCTGTGGACCTTCGAGCGCGATGCCCAGCCTCTCACCACGCCCGAAGCCAAGGCCGGATTGAAGGCGCGGCTGATGGCCCATGTCGAAACCATCGCCGATCCCGAGATCAAGGCGCTTTACCGCCGCGAGCTCAGCGACCGCTTTTCCGATTTCGCCTATCCCCCCGCGCGCCCCGCGCCGCGCCTGCGCCGATGCAGCGCGGCCAACGCGGCGGTTGGAAGGGAACTACTGCGCCGCAGGGTCTCTCGGACGAGGCGCGCGCGCGGCTTGCCGGGATCATCGGTGGCGGTCAGCGGCAGGGGTTGCTGACAGCGGTGATCGCGGGCCTCACGCGCTTTCCGCAGGAGATAACCCGCCATGCCGAGGCCCTCTCGCGCCTCGCCCGGCACGACCGCGAGGCCGCGCCGCTGATCGAATCGCTGTTCGAACTTGCAGAAACGCTTGATTCGCGCGCCGCACACGCCATATGCACCGGGCAAGGCCAACCTGCCCCGCCGGCAGATATCCGTTACGCCTTTCTCGATGAAGGCAATGATCCCGGCGCTGCGTGTGAGGAACTGGCTGAAGCTGTGTCGCTGCTGGTCGAACGGCCGGCGCTGGAGGCTGCGCTTGCGGCCACCATTGCCCGTTTCGACAGCGATCCGGAAGGATCGTTTGTCGAGCAGACCCGTTTGCGCGCGCAGCTCAATGCCGTCGAAGAACGCCTCAAGGCCTTTGGACGCCGCAAGGCGTCGCAAGCGGCCGCCACGGACGACTCCGCCTGAGCGGAGAACATGGGATCAACACGCGCCGCCCGTGCGTTATTCGGGCGGTCCGCAGGTTACGGATTGAAAAGATAGTATGGCCGAGAAGGAAGACGCCCCGCTGATCGACCTCAATGAGGCTTCGATCAAGAAGCTCATCAGCAAGGCGAGAAAGCGCGGCTATGTCACCTATGACGAGCTCAACGAGGCGCTGCCCTCGGGCGAGATGAGCCCTGACCAGATCGAGGACATCCAGACCGCGCTGTCGGAAATGGGCGTGCAGATCGTCGAAACCGATGAAGACGCCGAGGCGGAAGCCGAGGGCGAGGACGGCGAGGCCGAAGACATCGTCGCCGCCGATGACGACGATGATGATGACGATGACGGCGAGCGCAAGGGCCCGGCCAAGGACGCGCGCGCGGGCAACAAGAAGCTCGCGACCGGCGAACGCACCGACGATCCGGTGCGGATGTACCTGCGCGAAATGGGCGCGGTCGAACTCCTCAGCCGCGAAGGCGAAATCGCTATCGCCAAGCGCATCGAGGCCGGCCGCGACATGATGATCATGGGCCTGTGCGAAAGCCCGATCACCTTCCACGCGATCATCCAGTGGTCCGAAGCGCTCAACAACGGCGACATGCAGCTGCGCGAGATCCTCGATCTCGACGCGATGCTCTCCAAGGAACCCCCGGCCGAGAAGATGGCCGAAGGCGCCGAGGATGACGACGACGACGAAATCTCGGAAGCCACCGCCGGCCCAACCATCCGCGAGGACGACGAGGTCGAGGACGAGCCCGAGGCGGACGCCGACGAGGACGAGGACGGCGAGCCCCGCCAGAAGCGCGAAGAGGAAGAGGAAGAAGACAACACCCTCTCTCTCGCCCAGATGGAAGCCGCGCTGAAGCCCGAGGCGCTGGAGCGTTTCGCGCGCATCACCACGCTGTTCAACGCCTTCGAAAAGCTCCAGGCCGAACGCGTCGATACGCTCGCGGCGGGCAACGCCTTCCCGGCAGCCAAGGAAGGCAAGTACGAACAGCTGCGCGAAGACCTCACCGCCGAGGTCGAAAGCGTGCAGTTCCACGCGACCAAGATCGAATTCTTGGTCGACAACCTCTACGCCTTCAACCGCCGCCTGACCACGCTGGGCGGGCAGATGCTGCGCCTTGCCGAGCGTCACAAGATCAAGCGCATGGACTTCCTCAATGCCTATGTCGGCAACGAGATGGACGATGCCTGGATCAAGGAACGCGCCAAGAAGGACAAGAAGTGGGCCGCCTTCGCCGAGCGCGAAGAAGACGCGATCGAGCGCATCCGCTCGGAAATCGCCGATATCGCGGCGCAGACCGGCATGAGCCTCGGCGAGTTCCGCCGCATCGTGAACATGGTCCAGAAGGGCGAGCGCGAGGCGCGTATCGCCAAGAAGGAAATGGTCGAGGCGAACCTGCGTCTGGTGATTTCCATCGCCAAGAAGTACACCAACCGCGGCCTGCAATTCCTTGATCTCATTCAGGAAGGCAACATCGGCCTTATGAAGGCGGTCGACAAGTTCGAATACCGCCGCGGCTACAAATTCAGCACCTATGCAACCTGGTGGATCCGTCAGGCGATCACCCGCTCGATCGCCGATCAGGCGCGCACCATCCGTATTCCGGTGCACATGATCGAAACGATCAACAAGCTGGTCCGCACGAGCCGCCAGTTCCTCCACGAGGAAGGCCGCGAGCCGACGCCGGAAGAAATGGCGCAGCGCCTCTCCATGCCGCTGGAGAAGGTCCGCAAGGTGATGAAGATCGCCAAGGAGCCGATCTCCCTCGAAACCCCGATCGGGGACGAGGAAGACTCGCACCTGGGCGATTTCATCGAGGACAAGAACGCAATCATCCCCGTGGATGCCGCGATCCAGGCGAACCTCAAGGAAACCGTCACCCGCGTGCTCGCCTCGCTCACCCCGCGCGAAGAACGCGTGCTGCGGATGCGCTTCGGTATCGGGATGAACACCGATCACACGCTGGAAGAAGTCGGCCAGCAGTTCAGCGTGACCCGCGAACGTATCCGCCAGATCGAAGCCAAGGCGCTGAGGAAGCTCAAGCACCCGAGCCGGTCGCGGAAGATGCGGTCGTTCCTCGATCAGTAAACGTCGAAAGGCCCCGCTTCGGCGGGGTTTTTCATGTCTTGCTTCCGCCCGTCGAAAAGCGCGTGCCGAGGGGTGGAGAATCCCCCCCGCCTCGCCTATAGGCCCACCATGCGCATCGCCATCGCCTCAGACCACGCCGCCGTTGAACTCAAGACGGACCTTGCCGAATGGCTTATCGAGGAAGGACACGAGGTCGCCGACCTCGGCCCAGAACCGGGCCAGAGCGTCGATTATCCCGATTACGGCTATCGCCTTGCCGAGATCATCGCCGAAGGCTCGGTCGAATTCGGCATCGCGCTGTGCGGCAGCGGCATCGGCATCTCGATCAGCGTCAATCGCCACCCGCAGGTGCGCTGTGCGCTGGTCTCGGAACCGCTCTCGGCGGCCCTCGCCCGCGAACATAATGATGCCAATTGCATCGCAATGGGCGCGCGGCTCGTAGGGATCGAAATGGCCAAGTCCTGCGTTGCGACTTTTCTTGATACCGAATTCGCCGACGCCGGCGATCCCGCCGGTCGCCACCAGCGCCGCGTGGGCAAGCTTGGCCAGCCCCCGTTCTTCCCCGACCACATCGAGACCCACCAATGAGCACCGCCCCCGCCGATTTCGCCGCCCGTCATGCTGCCCAGTCGATGGACGGCTTCTGGCACAATGATCTTGCCACCGCCGATCCGGAAATCGCGGCGGCCATCGGCAAGGAGCTCGCCCGCCAGCGCGACAAGATCGAACTGATCGCGTCCGAGAACATCGCGAGCCGCGCGGTGCTCGAAGCGGCCGGATCGGTGTTCACCAACAAGTATGCCGAGGGCTATCCCGGCAAGCGTTACTACGGCGGCTGCGACTACGCCGACGTGGTCGAAACCCTCGCCATCGAGCGTGCCAAGCAGCTGTTCGGCTGCAATTTTGCGAATGTGCAGCCCAACAGCGGCTCGCAGATGAACCAGGCGGTGTTCCTCGCCCTGCTCAATCCGGGCGACACCTTCATGGGGCTGGACCTCAATTCGGGCGGCCACCTCACCCACGGCTCACCGGTCAACATGAGCGGCAAGTGGTTCAATGTCGTCTCCTATGGCGTGAGCCGCGAGACCGAGACGATCGACATGGACGAGGTTGCGGCCAAGGCGCGCGCAAACAAGCCCAAGATCATCATCTGCGGCGGCACTGCCTATTCGCGCACGTGGGATTTCCCCGCCTTCCGTGCCATCGCCGATGAAGTGGGCGCGGTGCTGCTGTGCGACATGAGCCACATCTCCGGCCTCGTGGCAGGCGGCGCGCATCCCTCGCCCTTCCCGCATTGCGATATCGTCACCTCGACCACCCACAAGTCCCTGCGCGGTCCCCGCTCGGGCATCATCCTGTGGAATGACGAGAAGTACACCAAGCCGCTGAACATGGCGGTGTTCCCCGGCCTTCAGGGCGGCCCGCTGATGCACATCGTGGCCGCCAAGGCAGTCGCCTTCAAGGAAGCGCTCGACCCGTCATTCAAGACCTACGCCCACCGCATCGTCGAAAACGCCCGCGCGCTGGCTGCCAGCCTCGAGGAAAACGGCCTGCGGATCGTCAGCGGCGGGACGGACAACCACTCGATGCTGGTTGACCTGACCGCCAAGGACGTGACCGGCAAGGATGCTGAAAAGGGCCTCGATCGCGCCTTCCTCACCTGCAACAAGAACGGCATTCCCTACGACACCCGCTCGCCCTTCGTCACCAGCGGGATCCGTCTTGGCACGCCGGCGGGCACCACCCGCGGCTTTGGCCCGGAAGAGTTCCGCACCGTCGGCAAGCTGATCGCCGAAGTGGTCGAAGGCCTTGCCAAGAACGGCCCCGAGGGCGATGCTCAGATCGAGGAAAGCGTGCGCGCCCGGGTCAGCACCCTGTGCGCCGCCTTCCCCGTCTATCCGGGAATGTGAGGAGGGTCTCGCCATGAACGATCAGGAACCGCGCTCTGGCCAAGATTGGGTCGAGGATGCCAAGACCGAGATCATCGGCATGGGCAAGGAAGGGATGCACCACCCGTCGACCAAGCCGGTGCTGACCGGCGCTGCGATCGGGGCAGCCGCGGGCGCCTTGCTTCCGGTGATTTCGTGGCCGATTGGCCTGGCGATTGGCGCAGGGTTTGCGTTCTATCAGAGGATCAGGAAGTAACCTTCTGAATGCGCTGCCCCTTTTGCGCCCATGATGATACCCAGGTAAAAGACAGCCGCCCGACCGAGGATAACGCCTCGATCCGGCGACGTCGCCAGTGTTCGTCCTGCGGGGCGCGCTTCACCACCTTCGAACGGGTGCAGCTGCGCGAAGTGGTAGTGGTCAAGTCGGGCGACCGCCGCGAGCCGTTCGAACGCTCCAAGCTGGAACAATCGGTCGCGCTGGCCTCGCGCAAACGCGGGATCGATCAGGAACGGCTCGATCAGCTGATTTCCGGTATCCAGCGCCAAGTCGAAACTTCGGGCGAGGCCGAGGTGCCCTCCTCGCACATCGGCGAACTGGTGATGGAAGGCCTGCGCCAGATCGATTCGGTCGCCTATATCCGCTTCGCTTCGGTCTATCGCGATTTCTCCGAAGCGCGCGATTTCGAGGAATTCGCAAGCGCCGTGCAAGACGCAGCGCGCGACTGACATGGCTGACCAGCTCAACCGTCCGGTGATCGTGCTCGTGCGCCCGCAACTGGGCGAGAACATCGGCAAGGCTGCGCGCGCGATGCTCAATTTCGGGCTGACCGAGCTGCGCCTCGTCGCCCCGCGCGATGGCTGGCCCAATCCCTCGGCCGGCCCGGCGGCAGCGGGCGCGGACATCGTGCTCGAACAGGCCAAGGTCTATGCCACCACCGCCGAAGCGGTCGCCGATTGTGCCCATGTCCACGCCACCACGGTTCGCAAGCGCGGCGTGACCAAGCCTGTGATCGGAGCGGACGAGGCCGGGCGGCAGGTTCACACCCTGCCCGGTCGCCACGCGATCATCTTCGGGCCCGAGCGTTCGGGGCTGGAGACCGAGGACGTCGCCCTCGCCCGCAACATCCTCACTATTCCGATCAATCCCGAATTCGCCTCATTGAACCTCGCTCAGGCGGTCATTCTGGTGGCCTATGAATGGTCGCGGATCGGGCGCGAGATCGCCGATGCCGGCGAAGCTCTGGTGCAGCCCACGCTCGAAGACACCCTGCCCCCCGCCCCGCAGGAAGAGCTCGACGCGATGATCGCCCATTTCGAGGCGCTGCTCGTGCCGCGCGGCTATTTCCGCCCCGAAGCCCGCGCAGAAGCCACCCGCCGCACCTTGCGCGGGTTACTGACCAAGCCCGGCTGGAACCACCTCGAAGTGCGCACCCTTCGCGGCATCCTGAGCTATCTCGAGAAAGACAAGCGGGATTGAAGACGTTCGTCGATTGGCGTTGGACACCGCGCCGCTGACGGATATCCCGACCATCCCTCCTCTCCCAATCATGTGAGATTGCTGATGATTCCGATGCGACTGCGTGCGCTGGCCGTGGCCTGCGGCGTGCTTCTGACCCCGCTGACAATTGCCGCTGCCAACCCCGAAACGCCGGGCAATCCCGAAACCCCCGCCGCCGACAAGGCCGAGGCGGAACCGGCCGCCGCCGAGGCCACAGGCGAAGACAAGCGCATCTGCCGCTATGTGAAGCTTGAGACGGCAAGCCGCCGCAAGACCAAAGTCTGCCGCACCACCGAGGAATGGCGCGAGTTCAACAATATCCGCTGAACGCCTGCAACGGGCGCTTGAAGCTTGACGCAGGCACTGTTCCTGCTATGCGCGCGCCTTCGCAAATGGGCCCTGCACCCCGGTGAAGCAGTGGCCGCGTCGGAACGATCGGTTCCGGCGGAGCGATGCCGGGTTGAATGGTCACCACAGGGGTGATCCAGCACATTGAAGGATACGACGTATGTCGAAGCGCAAGAGCGCCAAGTACAAGCTTGACCGCCGGATGGGCGAAAACATCTGGGGTCGTCCGAATTCCCCGGTGAACAAGCGTTCCTACGGCCCCGGTCAGCACGGTCAGCGCCGCAAGGGCAAGATGAGCGACTACGGTCTGCAGCTGCGCGCCAAGCAGAAGCTCAAGGGCTACTACGGCGACGTCACCGAAAAGCAGTTCAAGCGCACCTATGCCGAAGCTTCGCGCATGAAGGGCGACACCAGCCAGAACCTGATCGGCCTGCTCGAACAGCGTCTGGACATGGTCGTCTACCGCGCCAAGTTCGCGCCGACGATCTTCGCTGCGCGTCAGCTGGTCAGCCACGGCCACATCTCCGTGAACGGCCAGAAGTGCAACATCGCTTCGCGTCGCGTGGTGGTGGGTGACGTGATCAGCCTCGGCAGCAAGGCCAAGGAAATGGCACTGGTGATCGAAGCGCAGGGCCTCGCCGAGCGTGACATCCCCGACTACGTAATGCCCGACGGCAACGACAAGGTGACCTTCACCCGCGTGCCGAAGCTCGACGAAGTGCCCTACCCGGTGACGATGGAACCGAACCTGGTGGTCGAATTCTACTCGCGCTGATCCGCAAGTTTCAGCGATCCGATACAAAAAGGGCGGCCTTTCGGGGCCGCCCTTTTTCGTTGGTGCTGCCTGAAGCGATCAGACGCGGATCCGGTCCCACTCGGTAAATTCGAAGGCGATCGAGCCTTCGACGAGCCGTTCCCAGATATCCGCCACCACGTCAGCGGGGATGCCATGCGCTTCGGCTTCGGCCACCGCGGCGGCGATGACGCTGGCCTTGCGCGCCTCGTCCCGCACCGCATCGCGGCTGTCCTTGATGCGGGCGGCAGCGCGCATATAGCCGAACCGCTTCGCCAGCAGCGCCACGAGGTCACGATCGAGAGCATCAACCCCGGCGCGCACCTCGATCATGGTGGTGCAGTCTGCGGGATTCAGAGGATTGTCATTCATGCCAGCGCCCTAGGCGTTCGAGGCGTGACTTGTCGAGTGCCTCAGTTACGCCCGAGCGACTGATCGAGAAACCGGCCGATATCCGTCAGCATATCGACCCGTACCTTGCTGTCGCCCAGATCGTGCTGGAGATCGGGATATTCGCGGTAGAGCACCTGCTTGCCCGCCCCTCTCAACGCGCTCTCCATGCCGCGCGAATGGCGCACTTCGACATTGATATCGAGCGTGCCGTGGAACAGCACGACGGGCGCTGCGAACTTGTCCGCATGGCGGCGCGGGCTGCCGGCTTCGACGTGCGGGCCTTGACCGATATACTCCCGCACGACCCGCGCGTTCGTGTAATCGCGCGCATCCTCGACGATGTAGCCCAGATCGGTCACCGGCGCGATGGCGACAACCGCCTTGTAGAGCGCGGGATCGAGCACCTGCGATTGCAGCGCGGCATAGCCCCCATAAGACCACCCTGCGATGGCGAGTTGATCGGGCTTGGCAATGCCCTGGCTCACCAGCCAGCGCCCGGCATCATTGACATCGCCAATCGCCACATCCCACGCCTTGAACCCGTTGCGGCCATACCAGGCCTCGCCATAGCCGGATGAGCCGCGGTAATTGGGCTGGAGCACGGCAAACCCCCGCGCCGTGAGGAACTGCACCAGCCAGTCAAAACCCCATTCGTCGCGCGCGGCCGGGCCGCCGTGCGGCAGCACCACCGCAGGCAGGCCCTTGCCCTCGGAGCCGGGCGGCAGGGTCAGATAGCCCGGGATCATCGTGCCATCGCGCGCGGGAAAGCTCACCGGGCTCATCTTGCCCATCGGGCGGTCCGCCAGCGGCGCACGCACTGGCATCAGCGGTTCGAGCTGGCGGTTGGTCTTGTTGAACAGATAGGTCATGCCCGGCTGGGTATCGCTCGATGCGATCATCAGCAGGCGGCTCTCGTCGCCGCTTGCTCCGACGATGTTGATGAGCGGTTGATCGGGCAGCGCCTTGGCCAGTGCTTTGGCGAGCTTGGACAGATCGGCGTCGAAATAGGCGATCTCGCGCTTTTCGGTGGCATAGCTTGCGCCCACGACGCGGCGCTTGCGCCCGATCCGGATCAGCGCATCCACATCGACATCGCCGCGCGCCATCAAGATCTTTCCGGTGCCGCTGCCATCGAGCGCGAATTCGGCAATCGCGTCATAGCCGCTTTGCGTGATGAAGCCGTAAGCCACGTTGCGGCTGCTATCGACGGCGACGGGCGAGAAGCCCGGCACAGCGGCGCCGTCGATTGTCAGGTTTTCGAACTTGAGCCAGTCGTTGCTGCCGGGAGCGCGGTAGAAATAGGCATAATTGCCGGTGAGACGGTTGTTGCCATCGCGCAGCGCCCGAACCTTGACGCGGACCCATCCGCTTTCATCCGCGACATAGTGGACAGCCAACTCATCGGCACCTTCGCGGCTCTGTCGCTTGGCGGTGGTCACATCGACCAGATCGACGCCAAACCCGCTCTTGTCGCTGTAGAGCCGGGTCGCGGGGTTGGATTCGGGCACATATTGCCGGGTCATCAGGATCTGACCCTGCGCCCCGCCAGCATCGAGGGCGATCACGTCCCCGCCGAACTGGAGCGCCTGCACCGCGTTGGCGGACTGGCGTGTGCTCAACTCCCTGACATTGCTGCCGTCATCATTGACCGCGAGCAGACGATCGAACGGCAGCAGGACGCCGGTAGACCCTCGCGCCATGCCTGAAACCTGACACACGAGCCGACTGTCGGTCGCCCATTCGCACCAGTCGAGATCAACTTCCTTCTCGCGATTGGCGATAATCATGCGGGGCGAAGCATCGCCTTCAAGATCGATGATGTTCACGACCTCGATGTGATCGGGTCCGGCCGAAATATAGGCCAGCTTGCTCCCCGAAGGCGAAAGACTGATGTCGAGCACGGATGCACGCACACCGAACACGCGGGCGGTGGTTGCCAGGTCTTCCTTGGCAGGCGCGTCTTGCGCTGAAAGGGGCGCCGTGACGGCGATTGCGAGGATCGTGCCGGCAAAGCACCGGCCCAAATTGTGAATTCGCATGATCCCCCCGCCACTTAACCCGGGCAGGATATCCGATCACAGGGTTCGATCAATCCCCCTTGCGAAGGTAATCGCGCCGGAAGTCGCTGGCAAAGCTGGCGAATGCGCCTGCCGCAATGGCATCACGCATCCCCTGCATCAGCGCCTGATAGAAGCTGAGGTTGTGCTCGGTCACCAGCATGGCGCCCAGCATCTCGCCCGATTTCACGAGGTGGTGGATATAGGCGCGGCTGTAGGTGGTACAGACCGGGCAGGTGCAGCGATCATCGAGCGGCCCGGTATCCTCGGCAAAGCGCGCGTTGCGCAGGTTGAGCGGGCCGTTCCAGGTGAACGCCTGCCCGTTGCGGCCCGAGCGGGTCGGCAGCACGCAGTCGAACATGTCGATCCCGCGTTCGACCGCACCGACAAGGTCGTCAGGCTTGCCCACGCCCATCAGGTAGCGCGGCCGGTCAGCGGGGAGCATATCGGGCGCGTAATCGAGGACGCCGAACATCGCCTCCTGCCCCTCGCCCACCGCGAGCCCGCCGACGGCATAGCCATCGAAGCCCACATCGGTGAGCATGTCGGCACTGATCCGGCGCAGGTCTTCGTGGAGCGCGCCCTGCTGGATGCCGAACAGCGCGGCGCGCGCGGCATGTTCCTCGCCAGCGTTGAACCCCTCCCGGCTGCGCTTGGCCCAGCGCATCGAGAGTTCCATCGAAGCGGCGATCTCGTCGCGCGGGCGGTCGGCTCGCGGGCATTCGTCGAAGGCCATGACGATGTCCGAACCGAGCAGCCGCTGGATTTCCATGCTGCGTTCGGGGGTGAGCATGTGCTTGCTGCCATCGAGATGGCTGCGGAATTCGACACCCTGTTCGGTGAGCTTCCTGAGCTCGGAAAGGCTCATCACCTGATAGCCGCCGGAGTCGGTGAGGATCGGGCGCGGCCAGTTCATGAACTTGTGCAAGCCTCCAAGGCGCGCGACCCGCTCGGCGCCGGGGCGCAGCATCAGGTGGTAGGTGTTGCCGAGGATGATGTCGGCCCCCGTCTGGCGCACCGCCTCGGGCTTCATCGCCTTGACGGTGGCGGCCGTGCCAACCGGCATGAAGGCGGGGGTGCGGATATCGCCGCGCTGCATCCGGATCGTGCCGGTGCGCGCCTTGCCGCTGGTCGCGTGCAGTTCGAAGGAGAAGCGGGGAGCCGTCATTGCGGGGCCGCCCCTAGCGACCTCGCAGCCCGCTGTCACGCACATGCAAAAGGGGCAGGGAAACGTGCCTCGTATTCCCTGCCCCTCGAAGGTGAATCTGACGGTGTGACTTAGAAGGCGTAGAGCACGCCCACGGTCGCACGGGTCGAATCGAACGCGATGGTGTCGATCCCGGCGCGCAGCTTGATCGGGCCGTCGCCCACGCCGAATTCGACACCGGCGCCGACGAGGTAGTCGCCGTCGGTGTCATCGAGGCCGACAACTGCCGGGGTCACGAAGTTGCCGAGGTCGAAATCGACTTCCTGGAAGCCGCCACGGACGAACAGCTTGGCGCTATCACCAACGCGCACACCGGCGCGGGCGGCGATGCCGTATTCGCTGTCGATCGCGCCGTCGCCAATGTTGTAGTTGCCTTCAGCACCCACGAAGAAGGTGTCGCCAACCGGCACGTCAACGCCGGCAACAATGCCGTAGATGCCGCCATCGTCGTTCGGCAGGCCGATGCCGAGGTCATGGATACCAGCGGTGGCACCGACATAGGTTTCGACTTCGGGGGTGTCGTTCGACTGGGCCTGAGCGGCAGCCGGGAGAGCCATGGCGCCGAGAGCTGCGAGCGAGGTGAATGCGATTTTACGCATGATTCTTGTCCTTGTGTTGTTCCTGCCGCAGGGGGTGCGGCTGGTGTCAAACACCTAGGAATCCTCACATTTCCGCGCAATGAACGAACGGACAAGTTGCCGTTCATGTCCGTTCATCGGTGCATTCTGTCCGACGAACGCCGCTCGCAGACCGCTGCAGGATTACTCGCGCAGCCGCCATCCAGTGCGGAAAATGACTGCAATCACCGCCACGCACAGCGCCAGAAAACCGAGTGTCAAACCGAGCGAGAGCGCAATCGGCACATCGGAAATCCCGTAGAAACTGTAACGCAGCCCGCTCACCAGAAAGGCGATTGGATTGGCGAGCGCAATCGCGTCCCAAGGGGCCGGAAGGTCGCGGATCGAATAGAAAGTGCCGCCCAGAAAGGTCAGCGGGGTCAGGATCAGCATCGGGATAATGCCGAGCTTCTCGAAGCTGTCGGCCCAGATGCCGAGGATGAAACCGAACAGCGCGAAGCTCGCCGACACCAGCATGATGTAGACGGCCGCAAACAGCGGATAGCGGATCTCGTAATCGACAAAGAAGGTCGCGGTCACGAGGATGATCGCGGCAAGGATCAGTCCCTTCGTCGCCGCAGCGCCGACAAAGCCGACCAGTGTCTCGGCCACCCCAACCGGTGCGGAGAGCAGCTCGTAGATCGTGCCGGTGAAGCGCGGCATATAGATGCCGAAGCTCGCATTGCTGGTGGTCTCGCCCAGCAGGGTGAGCATCAGCAGGCCGGGGATGATGAAGGCGCCGTAAGGCACGCCCGCCACCGGCTCCATCCGCGCCCCGATCACCGATCCGAACACCACGAAATAGAGCGAGGTGGTCAGCACCGGCGAGAGGATCGACTGAAATGCGGTGCGGAAGGCGCGAGCCATTTCGCGGCGATAGATGGCGTAGGCGCTGCGCAGGTTGAAATGCATCACGCGGCCTCCTTCTCGCCAAGCAGGCCGACGAAGATATCCTCGAGCGAACTGTCGTGAATGTCGAGGCTGGTATAGCCGATCCCCGCGCGGGTCAGCGCCTGGGTGAGCTGCGCGACCTCGGCAGCGCCCCCGCCCTCGCCCGTCCCGCCGCGATAGACGAGCCGGGTGCCGCCCTCGGTCAGCTCGACCGGGAAGGCGGCGATTTCTGGCGGCAACGCTTCTTGCGGCGCGGCCAGCGCGATGACCGCTTCGGTGGTGCCGAGCCGCTCCATCATGGCGTACTTGTCATCGACCATCAGGATGCGCCCGCCCTGGATAATGCCGACGCGGTCGGCCATTTCCTCGGCTTCCTGGATGTAGTGGGTGGTGAGGATGATCGTCACCCCGCGCTCCTTAAGCGCTGCGATCTGCTCCCACATGCCCTTGCGCAGTTCCACGTCGACACCGGCGGTGGGCTCGTCGAGGAACAGCAGTTCCGGTTCATGCGCCAGCGCCTTGGCGATCAGCACGCGGCGTTTCATCCCGCCCGATAGCGCGCGGATCTGGGAATCGCGCTTGTCCCACAGCGACAAGCTCTTGAGGATTTCCTCGATCCGCGCCGGATTGTGCGGCTTGCCAAACAGGCCTTGCGAATAGGCCACAGCGCGCTGCACTGTCTCGAACATGTCGGTCGCCAGCTCCTGCGGCACGAGGCCGATCCGCGCGCGGGCAGAGCGCCAGTCGCGCGACAGATCGTGCCCGAAGGCAGTGATCGTGCCGCCGGTGGGCCGCACCAGCCCGCACACCGCGCCGATCAGCGTCGTCTTGCCCGCCCCGTTCGGCCCGAGCAGCGCGAAAATCTCCCCCTTGCGGATATCGAGATCGACCGAATCGAGCGCGCGGGTGCCGCCCTTGTAGGTCTTTGTGAGGCCGCGGATCGACAGGATGGGTTCGCTCATTGCTACCGATTACGGGAGCAGCAGCGAGGAGTCACCATAGGAATAGAAGCGGTATTCGTTGGCGATAGCATGCTGGTAGGCCGCCATCATCCGGTCGCGCCCCATCAGCGCGCTGACCAGCATCATCAGCGTCGATTTGGGCAGGTGGAAGTTGGTCATCAGCCCGTCGACCGCCTTGAGCTTGTATCCCGGCGTGATGAAGATCGCAGTGTCCCCGGCGAAAGGCTGGATGACGCCGTTTTCGTCCACCGCGCTTTCGAGCAGGCGCAGGACTGTGGTGCCGACCGCGATGATCCGACCGCCAGCAGCGCGTGCGGCGTTCAGGCGGTCGGCGGTTTCCTGCGAGATGCGGCCGAACTCGGCGTGCATCTGGTGGTCGTCGGTATCCTCGGCCTTTACCGGCAGGAACGTCCCCGCGCCGACATGCAGGGTCAGCATCGCCCGTCCGATCCCCGCAGCATCGATCGCATCGACAAGGCGCTGGGTAAAGTGCAGCGAGGCGGTGGGCGCGGCCACCGCGCCTTCCTCGCGCGCGAACATCGTCTGGTAGTCTTCCAGATCCTGCGCATCGACCCCGCGCCGCGAAGCGATGTAGGGCGGCAGCGGCATGGTGCCCGCGCGGTCGAGCAGCACTTCAACCGGCTCCTCGCCTTCGAAGAACAGTGTGAGCGAGCCGTCGGCATGGCGTTCCTCGGCGATCGCAGTAACGCCGCCGCCGAACACCAGCTGGTCGCCGATCTTCACGCGCTTGGCGTTCTTGAGGAAGGCCTGCCAGCGCCGCAGATCAATCCGCTTGTGCAACGTCGCGCCGATCTTCGCCTCGCCATCGGCACGGCGGCCTTCAAGCTGGGCGGGGATCACGCGGGTATCGTTGAACACCAGCACATCGCCGGGACCCAGCAGACGCGGCAGATCGCGCACGCCCGCATCCTCGAACGGCGCATCACCGCCGCGCACCACCAGCATCCGCGCCGCATCGCGTGGGCGCACCGGGCGCAGGGCAATGCGCTCGGGCGGCAAATCGAAATCGAACAGGTCTACTTTCATGGCCGCGCCGCCTAGCGGCAAGGCGGGCCTTGCGAAAGCCCCTTAGGGGATCGGCGCGCTCAACATATCGACCGAAATCGGCTCGTCCTGCGCGGGAGCGGGCGGCGGCGGCACCGGCTTGTTGTCGCTCGCGATAGAGGCCTGGACGATATAGGTCGGGTTCGCGGGCGGTTCGCCGCGGTTGATCGCATCGACCGCTTCCATGTTCTCGATCACGCGGCCGAAGTTGGTGTACTTCTTGTCGAGGCTGAAGCGCGGGTAGAACACCAGGAAGAACTGGCTGTTGGCGCTGTCCTCTTCCGAAGCGCGCGCCATCGAAAGGGTGCCGCGCACGTGGGGCATCGGGTTGAATTCGGCCTTGAGATCGGGAAGCTCGCTGCCGCCCTGTCCGGTGCCGGTCGGATCGCCGCCCTGCGCCATGAAACCTTCGATCACGCGGTGGAAGACCACGCCATCATAGAACCCCCGGCGGGTCAGTTCCTTGATCCGTTCGACATGGGCAGGCGCCCAGTCAGGCATCAACCGCACCTTGATCCGCTGCCCGTTCGACAGATCGAGCACCCAGATGTTCTCCGGATCGGCGTTCACGTCGTAATTGATCGAGGCGTAGACGCGCGGACCGGCCGGTGCCGCCTCATCGTCATCCGCTTTCTTGGCGTTTTCCCCGAAGGCGACCGGCGGAGTATCGTCCTTCTGCTTCTGGGCAAAGGCGGGCGAGGCTGCGCCGAACAGCAGGAACGCACCGAAGGCAGACGTAAGCGTGGCTTTGATCATGGTTTCATCCGTGTGAGACGCGCCGTTTAGCCACGCCGGCCTGACACTTCAATGAATGAAGCTGCGGCTTGTGGACAGCAGCAGGTCTAATAGTCGCCCTTGGTGCCGGTTTCGCGCACCCGCGCGATCACTTCTTCGCACACCGGCGGGCTGACGAACTTGGCGATATCGCCGCCATAGACCGCGATTTCCTTGACCAGCTTGGAAGCGATCGGCTGGAGCGAGACATCGGCCATCAGGAACACGGTCTCGATATTGTGATCGAGCTGCTGGTTCATGCCAGCCATCTGATATTCGTACTCGAAGTCCGCAACCGCGCGCAGACCGCGGATGATCACGCTCGCGCCCTGCTTCTGAGCGAACTTCACCAGCAGCGCGTTGAAGCCCACCACCTCGACATTGGTGAGACCCAGGTTCGCCACCTCGCGCTCGACCATGCGGAAGCGCTCTTCGGTAGTGAACATCGGGTTCTTGGACGGGTTGGTGGTCACCCCGATGATCAGGTGGTCGACCAGCTTGGACCCGCGCCGGATGATGTCGGCGTGACCGAGAGTGATCGGATCGAAGGTTCCCGGGTAAATCCCGACGCGGCGGCTCATGGTTTTATCCTCTCCCAAACGATGCCCGATTTGTCATCGCCCTGCCCTGTCCATTCGGGGCCGATAGTGAAATCGAGCGCCTCGCGAAAGCCATTTTCGCCGAACGGGGCGAAGGCCATGAACGGGTCGCCGTCAAAGCCGCGTTTGCGGGCCGCGGCGCGCAGGGCCATGTGGCACTCGGCATCGGCCCACAATGCCGTGATGATGCGGAGCTTGGCATCGGGGGCATCCTTGGCGATGGTTGCGGCCAGCACCTCCGCGTCGTCGCAGGCATCAGTGCCAAAGGTCGTGGAAAGACAGGCAAGTGCGCCGGAAACGCCCGTCGCACAGGTTTCCGCCGCGATCATGGCAAGGTCTTCAGCCGAACCCTTGGCGACCGGCTGGCTGCGCGAAGTCTGGTCCGGGGCGCAAGCCGAAGCGAACATCAACAGTGCTGGGACCGCATACAGACCGGCCCTGCCCGGTGTCACCGATCGCGCTCGACGATGTAGCGGGCGAGCGCGCGCAGGATGTCAGCTTCCGCGCCGTAGGAGGCGAGCCGCAGCACCGCCTGATCGACCAGCGCGCGCGCCTGTTCGCGGGCCTTGTCGACCCCCATCAGGGTGACGAAGGTCTGCTTGCCCTGTTCGTCGTCCTTGCGCAGCGCCTTTCCGGCCTTCTCGACATCACCTTCGACATCGAGCAGATCGTCGGCGATCTGGAACGCAAGGCCGATATCACGGGCATAGGCTCTGAGGTGCGCGCGGCCCTGCGGTGCGACCTTGCCGAGGATCGCGCCCATTTCGACAGCCGCCGCCAGCAGTGCACCGGTCTTGAGCTGTTGCAACCGGGTGATGGCGGGAAGATCGTAGGTCACGCCCTCTTCATCGGCGACCATGTCCATCATCTGGCCGCCCGCCATCCCGCTCATGCCGCTCGCCTGACCGAGGGTCAGGATCAGCTCGCTGCGGGTAAAGGGATCTTCGCTGGTGGCATCATCGGCGAGGATTTCGAAAGCGAGCGCGTGGAGCGCATCGCCCGCGAGCACGGCGGTTGCCTCGTCATAGACCTTGTGCAGCGTCGGCTTGCCGTGGCGCAGGTCGTCATTGTCCATGCACGGCAAATCATCGTGGACCAGCGAATAGACGTGGATCGCCTCGATCGCCGCTCCTGCCCGCAGCGCCGCATCGCGCGACACGCCGAACAGGCTCGCGGTGCTGCACACCAGCAAGGGGCGCACCCGCTTGCCGCCGCCGATCGCGGCATAGCGCATCGCCTCGACCAGGCGGGCGCTGGTATCGTCAGGCACCGGCAGCAGCGCGTCAAACAGCGAATCGATGTCGGCCTGAACCTGCTTGATCGCGTCGCCGAGCAGCGTGCTTCCGCTTTCCACCAGCATCATCTCAGCCTTCCGTGTCGAACGGGCGGGTGCCGCTTACGCGGCCATCCGCGCCGGTGACGATGGATTCGATCCGCGCCTGCGCCGCATCGAGCCGCTGCTGGCACGCCGCACGCAGCGCCTCGCCGCGTTCGTAAAGGCTGATCGACTGATCCAGCGGCACATCGCCGCGTTCAAGCTGCTGCACGATCGCCTCGAGCGCGGCGAGCGCCTCCTCGAAGCTCATCTGCGCGATATCCTGCCCTGCGGCAGCCGGTGCTGTGCCCTCGTCCATGTCGCGGAGCATTGACGGGGCGCGCGGGCGCGGTCAAGGCTGGCGGTAACGCGCAGATGCGCCAAACACAGGAATTGCACGGCTTATGTTGAAGTGGATCATCGCCTACGGAGCCGCAGCCGTGGCGTTCGGCGCAATGGATGCGGTGTGGCTGCGCTGGGCATCAGGCAACCTCTACAAGCCGGTGATCGGCGAGCTGATGGCCAAGAACTTCAATGTCGGTGCGGCGGCCGCCTTCTACCTGATCTACATTGCCGGGATGACGTGGTTTGCGATCAAGCCGGGGATCGACAGCGGCACGGTGCAGGCCGCGATGCTCAATGGCATCCTGCTTGGCGGTCTGTGCTATGCCACCTTCGATCTCACCAGCCAGGCGGTGTTCAAGGTCTGGGCGACCCATGTCAGCGTGCTAGACATCTTGTGGGGCGCCTTTGCCACCGGCGCGGCGAGCGCAATCGCGGCGTGGGTTGTGCTGCGGTTCGCTCCGGCCTGATCCGGCCGGGACCGCACAATGTTCATCGGCCACTTCGCCCCCGCCTTTGTCGCGGCCGCAGTCAGCCCGCGCAGCCCGCGGCTGGGCACGCTGTTCGTCGCCGCGCAACTGGTCGACTGGGGGTTCTTCACCCTCGCGATGTTCGGAGCCGAACGGATGCGGATTGCGCCGGGCGCGAGCGTGATGGTGCCATTCGATCTCTACCATATGCCCTACACGCACAGCCTGATCGGTGCCGGGATCTGGGCGCTCGCCTTCTTCGCCATCGTCGCGATCCTTCAGCGCAACCTGTTCGCGGGGGTTATGGCGGGCCTCGTCGTGCTGTCGCACTGGGCGCTCGACTGGCTGGTGCACGTGCCCGATCTGACGATTGACGGACAACCGCCAAAACTCGGGCTCGGCCTGTGGAATTACCCGTGGATCGCGGTGCCGCTGGAACTCGGACTGACGATCGCGGCCTTCGCCTTCTACCTGCGCCGCACGCGCGGCCCCGTGGGCCCGCCGATGGTGCTGCTGGCGGTGATGCTGCTGTTCCAGGCGATCAACTGGCTCGCCCCGGTGCCTGCGTCCGCAGGGCCGCTGCTCTACCTTCAGGCGCTGATTGCCTTTGCGCTGATGACCGCTTTGGCCGTCTGGGTCGGGGAGAATCGCTGGTTCCAGAAACGCGGCGGCTTGGCCTTGTCGGTCGAGTGATCTAGGGGGCCTCCGCAAGGAGTCCCCGCATGACCACGATCACCCCTGAAATCGTCGAACAGCACGGCCTTTCGCCCGAGGAATACGAGCGCGTGCTCCATGCGCTGGGCCGCGAGCCAAACCTTGTGGAACTCGGCATCTTCTCGGTGATGTGGTCGGAGCATTGCAGCTACAAATCCTCGCGCCTGCACCTGAAGAAGCTGCCGACCGAAGCGCCGTGGGTGATCTGCGGCCCGGGCGAGAACGCGGGCGTGATCGATATCGGCGATGGTCAGGCGGCGATCTTCAAGATGGAGAGCCACAACCACCCCTCCTACATCGAGCCCTATCAGGGCGCGGCCACGGGGGTCGGCGGGATACTGCGCGACGTCTTCACCATGGGCGCGCGGCCGATGGCCAATGCCAACGCGTTGCGCTTTGGTCGGCCCGATCACCCCAAGATGAAGCATCTGGTGCAGGGCGTGGTCGCCGGCATTGGCGGCTACGGCAATTGCGTCGGCGTGCCGACGGTCGCGGGCGAGACCAACTTCCATCCCGCCTATGACGGTAACATCCTCGTCAACGCGATGACCGTGGGCGTCGCCGATCAGGACAAGATTTTCTATTCGGCGGCGACCGGGATCGGGAACCCCATCGTCTATGTCGGCAGCAAGACGGGCCGCGACGGGATCCACGGCGCAACCATGGCGAGCGCGGACTTCGGCGAGGATGCCGAGGCCAAGCGCCCCACTGTGCAGGTCGGCGATCCCTTCACCGAGAAGCTGCTGATCGAAGCCTGCCTCGAACTGATGGCAACCGATGCGATTGTCGCGATCCAGGACATGGGCGCGGCCGGCCTGACCTCATCCTCGGTCGAGATGGCCTCGAAGGGCGGCGCGGGCATCCGGCTCGACATGAACAAGGTGCCCTGCCGCGAAACCGGCATGACGCCTTACGAAATGATGCTCTCGGAAAGCCAGGAGCGGATGCTCATGGTGCTCAAGCCCGGCAAGGAAGCCATGGCCGAGGCGATCTTCAGGAAGTGGGGGCTCGATTTCGCGGTGATCGGCGAAGTCACCGATACCGGCCACATGGTGCTCGAATTCAACGGCGAGGTGGTCTGTGACATTCCGCTCGCCCCGCTGGCCGACGAAGCGCCGCTGTATGACCGCCCCTACCTCTCGAAGGAAGAATACAAGGGCTGGGCAGGCGTGAAGCCGCTGGCCGAACTTCCCGCGACCGATGATGTGGCGGCCGATCTGCTGACGATGATGGGCTCGCCCGAATTCGCCTCGCGCCGCTGGATTGCCGAACAATACGATTCGCAGGTCGGCGCCGATACGCTCCAGACCGGCGGCGATGCCGGCGTGGTTCGCGTCCACGGCACCGGCAAGGCGCTCGCCATCACCACCGATTGCACCCCGCGCTATGTGTTTGCCGACCCCTACGAAGGCGGCAAGCAGGCCATCGCCGAAGCCTATCGCAACCTGTGCGCTGTCGGCGCGCGGCCGCTGGCGGTGACCAACTGCCTCAACTTCGCCAACCCGCAGCGTCCCGAGATCATGGCGCAGATCGTCCATGCGCTCGAAGGCATGGGCGATGCCTGTCGCACGCTCGATTTCCCGATCGTGAGCGGCAACGTCAGCCTCTATAATGAATCGAAGGCGACCGGCGGCGGTTCGGCCATCCTGCCCACCCCCGCGATCGGCGGCGTCGGCATCATCAACGATCTGTCGAAGATGATGACGATGCACTTCAAACAGGCGGGCGATGCGATCTACCTCGTCGGGCCGGAGCACTGGGCCAAGCCCGATCCGACCCGTTCGCACCTCGGCCAGTCGCTGTGGCTCAAGATCATCAAGGGCCGCGAGGAAGGCCGCACCCCGCCGACCGATCTGGTGGTCGAGCGGACCGCGGGCGAAATCATCCACGAACTGATCGCCGACGGGCTCGTCAACGCCGTGCACGATCTGAGCGACGGCGGCCTTGCCGTTGCGCTTGCCGAAATGGCGCTAGCGGGCGGCATCGGGGCCGAGGCCGACCTTGCCGGCAACCCCGATTACACCCCCGCCCAGTGGTGGTTCGGCGAAGACCAGAGCCGCTATCTCGTCACCGTGCCCGATGTCGCCGCGCTCAACGCAGCGCTGGCCAAGGGCACCCGCGATGCCGAAACCGCGCAGATCGGGTTCCAGCGCATCGGCACCGTAGGCGGAGACTCTGTGCTGGGTGTGCCGCTCGCAGAACTGCGCGCGGCCAACCAGCGCTTCTTCACGGAGTGGATGGAGGGCTGAGCATGGCCTCGGGCTATTCCGGCACGCCGCTCGCCAAGAAGCTGTCCTTGCGCGACGGGATGCGGGTATGGTTCGATGCCATGCCTGAGCATGTGATCGACGAGATCGACGAATATGCGCTTGAGCTGTTCTTCGTTGCCGATCCGGCGCAGGGGATCGATGCTGCACATATCTTCGTGACCGATCGGGCAACGCTCGAAGAGCGCCTCGCTTCGCTACGTCACCAGATCGCGCCCGATGGCCAGATCTGGGTGAGCTGGCCGAAAAAGGCCGCCAAGGTGCCGACCGACATTACCGAGGACACGATCCGCGAAATCTGCCTGCCGCTCGGGCTGGTCGACACCAAGGTGTGCGCCATCGACGAGACCTGGTCGGGTCTCAAGCTGGTGATCCGCAAGGAATTGCGCTGAGGCTCAGGCGGCCTGGGGTTGCGGGGTGCTGCTCCCCAGGGTCAGGTCTTCGCTGAGGATGCCCTCACCCGCGAGGATCGCGAGGCACTGGCGATAGACTTCCGGCTTGCCGATGTTCAGCCGAGCACGCGCCTCGGTGATATCCTCGCGCATCAGCGCGGCGATATCCTGATGCGCAATCTTGGCGGCGGCGCGGCCGAGCCGGCGGCCTTCCTTGATCGCGGCGAAAAGCGGCGCCTTGGTGCCGCTGACCTTCCTGATCTGCCGCGCACCCGCATAGGCGATGAACAGGATGCCGCCATTGTGGTTCTGCTCGTAGGAAAAGCCGAGCAGGCTCGCCTCGCCCAGTGCGTCGCGGCCATAGCCGGTCAGCACGTGGAACAGATCATGCGTGTCGCGCAGGCGATCGAAATACCACTGGGTCTGGTCCTTGGGCAGGCTTTCAGGCGGCGCCCACTTGTGGCTTTCCGCAACCAGGCCCGCCGCCGAAAGGCCTTCGCGCTTCATGAAGGCGATGTAATGGGCGGCAACGCTGTTCGGCCCGCAATCGGCCCAGCGCGCGTGATCATCGAGCATCGCGGGAATGTCCACGCCCTCGCGCATGAACCGCTGGCCTTCGTCCGAGCGGATGAAGGCATGGGCCTGGGCATGACTGCGCCGGCCCTTGGTCGCCTCGATAATGTGGAACACCTGCTCGGTGTCTTCTTTGTCCTCGACCAGCTTGCCGAAGTGGTGCAGCACCTTGAGCGGACGGAAGCCCGACATCTTGCGGTCGGGCGCAACCAACGGAAGATCGGTGACGGCCATCGGGCTTGCTCCTTTACGCGGCGAGCAGTTCGGGCTCGGCCGGTTGGCTGGCGAGCAGATCATAGGGATTGATGCCCTCGGCCTGCCAGATGCGGTGGCATTCGCGGTAGGCCTTGGGCTCGGGAATACGCAGCGCGGCGCGGACATCATCGAGCGGGCGCTCGAGCAGCTGGCGGATCGGCTGCGCCATCAGTTGCGGCGCGCCCTTGCCGGTGCGATGCGCCTCGCGCACGGCGCCGAACACCGGAGCCTCGCTACCCCTGACCATCTTCTTGATGTTCGCCGCCCCGGCATAGCCGATCAGCAGGTGGCCCTGACTGGGTGACTGGCCGTGCGTGAACAGCAGGACGCACTGCTCGCCCAGCGCGTCGCGGCCATAGCCGGTGAGCACATGGAACAGATCATGCGTGTCGCGCGAGCGGTTGATGAACCACTCGACCAGATCGGGATATTTCGGCCGGCCCACCCGGTCGAATTCGGCAACCAGCCCGGCGGCCGAGAGGCCTTCGGCTTCCATGAAGTCGCAATAGGCATGCGCAAGGCTGCCCTTGGGGGTGCGGCGCAAGGCGGCGTGGTCATCGAGGATTTCGGGGAGCGACGGCTCGCTCTGGCGCAGGTACTCGCCGCGCTCGGAGAGCGCCAGTTCGCGCACCCGCTCCATGAAGTTTGCCGAAGGCAGCGATTCGAAGATCTTGAAGACCAGCGCGGTGTCTTCCTTGTCCTTCATCAGCTTCTGGAAATTGTGCACGGCACGCAGCGGGCGATAGCGCGCTGCCGGACGATCGGGGTGCAGCAGCACGGTGCCATCATTGGCATGCATCTCGGTATAGGCGTCACGGGCTGAACGGGTCATGCAATAAAGTCCTTCAAGATGGGCGATCTCTAACCCCGCTTGCTTACATGAGTGTTAATAGCCGATTCGGTACGCCAATCAAAACCCTTTTTGCGACAATCTGTGGCAAGGCTGCGATCAAACCTCGCGCCATTCCTCGCGCGGAATGCCGAGCAAGGTCAGAACCCCCGTCAGATCGCCCTGATCGATCCGCCCATTAGCTGCTGCCCGCGCCTTGGGCTTGGCGCGATAGGCAAAGCCATAGGTCGCCGCTTCGATCATCGGAATGTCGTTCGCCCCGTCGCCGGTGGCGAGGCTGTGCGCCCCCTCGCCCAGCTTGGCTTCCTCCTCGCGCAGCACCGCAGCCTTGACCGCGCTATCGGTGATCGGGCCGATCAGGCCGCCGGTTAGCTTGCCGCCTTCCACCGCGAGCCGGTTGCCGACCACGCGGTGAAAGCCCAGTCCTTCGGCGACAGGATCGGCGAAGTGGTGGAACCCGCCAGTGACCAGCACAGTGCGCGTGCCGAGCGCGGCGAGCGTCGCCACCAGCGTTGCTGCACCCGGCGTCGGGGCAATGCGTTCGGCGAGACAATCGGCGATTGCGCTTTCATCGAGCCCCGCCAGCAACCCTACCCGTTCGCGCAGCGCCGCCTCGAAATCCAGCTCACCCTGCATCGCGCGTTCGGTGATGTCGGCAATCTGCGCCTTCAATCCGGCGTAATCGGCCAGCTCGTCGATGCATTCCTGCCCGATCATGGTCGAATCCATGTCCGAAACGAACAGCCCCGGCACCGCAATCGGCCCGCGCGCAACCAGCATATCGGCATCGGGGAAATGGCTATCGAGCGCGCGCGCGAAGGCCGCAATGTCATCCCCTTCGGCCTCGAACTGCTGGAAACCCGCGAAGGACCGCAGGTTCAAATCACGCAAGGCGGCGCCCATCGACGCGATGTCGTGAGCAACTGCATCACAGGCATTATGCGCCGCGTCGGGGTCTGCTATCAGCCGCGCAATGAGCATTCAGTCGTCTCCATCAGTTCCGGTCGCGCTCATCGCAGGGCCGACCGCCAGCGGCAAGAGCGCGGTTGCGCTTCGCCTCGCCCAGCGCCTCGCCCAAGATGGGCGTCGCGGCGTGATCATCAATGCCGATAGCGCGCAGGTCTATGCCGATCTGAACATTTTGTCGGCCCGCCCCTCAGCCGAAGAGATGGGCGATATCGAACACCGCCTGTTCGGCGCGTGGGACGGGGCCGAGGCCTGTTCGGCCGCCAGTTGGGCCGCCCACGCGAAAGACGAGATCGCGGCCTGCCACGCCGATGGCGCGGTGCCGATCCTCGTCGGCGGCACGGGGCTTTATCTCAAGGTCCTGCTCGAAGGCATCGCGCCGATCCCGCCGATCGATCCCGATGTGCGCGCGATGGTGCGCGCGCTGCCCGACGATGGCGCATACAAGCTGCTCAAGGTCGAAGATCCGCTCCGCGCCGCCGAACTCGATCCGGGGGACCGCCAGCGGATTGCCCGCGCGCTGGAAGTGAAACGATCGACCGGCGTGACGCTGGCCGACTGGCAGCTCGCCAAGGCGGGCGGGATCGGTGACGAGATCGACCTTCATCCGCTGATCCTCAATCCCGACCGCGCATGGCTCTATGCCCGCTGCGATGCACGGTTCGAGGCGATGCTCGCCGCCGGTGCCATCGCCGAGGTCGCCGAATTGCTGGCGCGGGAACTTGACCCCGACCTGCCGGTGATGCGCGCGATCGGGGTGCCGGAAATAGCCACCTTCCTGCGCGGCGAAACGACCCGCGAGGCGATGATCGCCGCGGGCCAGCAGGCGACCCGTAACTATGCCAAGCGCCAGTTCACCTGGTTCCGGCGCCAGCCACCCGAGGAGTGGCCGCGCGTTGCCGTCCGAAGCGAGTCTGAAAATGTCGATATTGATGCTTGTTTTGCATCTTTATTACGCAATTAGGGCTTGACCTATCAGATTATAACCTCTAGCGGCCCTGTCACGCGGTCCGATGCACTTAACCCTGCATCGGGCCGGTTTTATTGTTATCGTCCCGCCGCCCGCGCACGGGCCACGCCAAGACGCGAGAAGAATGGAGTTTCCTGTGCCCGGCAAGCCGAGCCCTGACCGAAGCGCAACCGCATCGGACCAAGCCCCCGCCCGCAGCGGTGCGGCGATCCTCGTGGACTGCCTGATCGAGCAGGGCGTCGAGTTCGTGTTCGGCTATCCCGGCGGCGCAGTGCTGCCGATCTATGACGAACTGTTCGGCGATGAACGCATCCGCCACATTCTCGTCCGTCACGAAGCGGGCGCGGCCCACGCTGCCGAAGGCTACGCCCGCGCCACCGGCAAGCCGGGCGTTGTGCTCGTCACCTCCGGCCCCGGCGCGACCAATGCCATTACCGGCATTGCCGATGCCTGGATGGATTCGATCCCGCTGGTGGTCATCACCGGTCAGGTGCCCACCGCCCTGATCGGCACCGACGCGTTCCAGGAAGCCGACACCATCGGCATTACGCGGCACTGCACCAAGCACAATTACCTCGTGAAGGATCCGGCCGATCTTGCCGCGACCATTCGCGAAGCCTTCCGCATTGCCACCACCGGCCGGCCCGGCCCGGTCGTGATCGACATTCCCAAGAACGTGCAGATCGCCGTTCCGTCCGAGCGTCGCACCCTGGTTCGCGCCGGATCGCATCGCTACGCGCCGCAGATGGTCGCTCCGGCCGAGCAGATCATCGAAGCGGTCGAAATGATCGCCAAGGCCGAACGCCCGATCTTCTACACCGGCGGCGGGGTGATCAATTCCGGCCCCGAGGCAAGCCGCCTGCTGCGCCAGTTCCAGGATATCACCGGCGCGCCGGTCACCTCGACCCTGATGGGCCTCGGCGCATTCCCCTCGACGCACCCCGATTGGCTCGGGATGCTGGGGATGCACGGCACTTACGAAGCCAACATGGCGATGAACCAGGCCGACGTGATGGTCTGCATCGGCGCACGTTTCGATGACCGGGTGACCGGAAGGCTCGACGCCTTTTCGCCGAATTCGAAGAAGATCCACATCGATATCGATCGCTCCTCGATCAACAAGACCGTGCCCGTCGATCTCGGCATCGTCGGCGATTGCGGGACGGTGCTATCGCAGATGATCGAGGCATGGGGTTCGCGGCAGGCGCGTATCCTTGGCGAATGGAAGGCGCGGATCGCCGGATGGCGTGCGCGCGAATGCCTCGCCTATCCCGAACGCTCGGCCAAGAACCCGAACATGATCATGCCGCAGAAGGCGGTCGAGCGGCTTTATGCCCTCACCCACAAGCGTAGCCCCATCATCACCACCGAAGTCGGCCAGCACCAGATGTGGGCGGCGCAGTATTTCGGGTTTCAGGAACCGAACAAGTGGCTCACCTCGGGCGGGCTCGGCACGATGGGCTATGGCCTTCCGGCGGCCATCGGCGCGCAGCTTGGCCATCCTGATGCGCTGGTGATCGATATCGCGGGCGAAGCCTCGATCCAGATGAACATCCAGGAACTCGGCACCGCGAGCCAGTATCGCCTGCCGGTCAAGGTGTTCATCCTCAACAACGAATATATGGGCATGGTCCGCCAGTGGCAGGAACTTACCTACGAGAGCCGCTATTCGAACTCCTATTCGGACAGTCTGCCCGATTTCGTGAAGCTCGCCGAGGCCTATGGCTGGAAGGGTATCCGCATCCACGAGGAAAAGGATCTCGACGACGGGATCATGCGGATGCTTGATCATCCGGGCCCGGTGATCGTCGATTGCCTCGTCGCACAGGATGCCAACTGCCTCCCGATGATCCCGAGCGGTGCCGCGCACACCGACATGCTGCTTTATGGCGACGTGGTCGACGGCACGATGGACGATGAAGCCAAGGCGCTGGTCTAGGACAAACACAATGCCAATGAAGATCGCCGAAGCCGCATCCGAGCGCCACGTGCTCGCCGTCACCGTCGACAACGAGCCAGGGATCCTCGCCAAGATCACTGGCCTGTTCACCGCGCGCGGTTACAACATCGACAGCCTGACCGTGGCCGACATTACCGAAGACCACGCGGTCAGCCGCATTACTATCGTCACCAAGGGGCCGCCCTCGGTGATCGACCAGATCGAGGCGCAGCTCGAGCGTCTGGTGCCGGTGCACAAGGTCACCGATCTCACCACCGCCGGCCCGCATGTCGAGCGCGAGCTGGCGCTGATCAAGGTTACAGGCACGGGCGAGAAGCGGGTCGAGGCGCTGCGCCTCGCCGATATCTTCCGCGCGCGACCCGTGGATACCACCACCGAAAGCTTCATCTTCGAGATCACCGGCCCGCCCGACAAGGTCGACAGCTTCATCGCGCTGATGCGCGAGCTGGGGCTGGTCGAAGTCGGCCGCACCGGGATTGTCGGCATGATGCGCGGGGCGCATGGCGCCTAACCAAATTGAACGAATACAATCCATAAGAGAGAACACCGATGAAAGTTTATTACGACGCTGACGCCGATCTGAACCTGATCAAGCCGAAGAAGATCGCCATTGTCGGCTATGGCTCGCAGGGCCACGCCCATGCCCAGAACCTGCGCGATTCCGGCGTGGCCGAAGTCGCCATCGCCCTTCGCGAAGGCTCGGCCACAGCGAAGAAAGCCGAAGCCGCCGGGTTCAAGGTGCTCTCCAACACGGCGGCGGCGCAGTGGGCCGACGTCATCATGATCCTCGCGCCAGACGAGCATCAGGCCGCGATCTGGGAGAATGATCTCAAGGGCCACATGAAGCCGGGCGCCGCGCTCGCCTTCGCGCACGGGCTCAACATCCACTTCGGCCTGATCGAAGCGCCATCGGATATCGACGTCATCATGATCGCCCCCAAGGGCCCGGGCCACACCGTCCGCTCCGAATATGTGAAGGGCGGCGGCGTGCCGTGCCTGATCGCGATCCATCAGGATGCGACCGGCGCGGCGCATGATGTCGCGCTCGCCTACGCCTCTGCCGTTGGCGGCGGGCGTTCGGGGATCATCGAGACCAACTTCCGCGAGGAATGCGAGACCGATCTGTTCGGCGAGCAGGCGGTGCTTTGCGGCGGGATCACCCACCTCATCCAGGCCGGGTTCGAAACGCTGGTCGAGGCCGGCTACGCGCCCGAAATGGCCTATTTCGAATGCCTCCACGAAACCAAGCTGATCGTCGACCTGCTCTATGAAGGCGGCATCGCCAACATGCGCTATTCGATCTCCAATACCGCGGAATATGGCGACATCACCACCGGTCCGCGGATCATCACCGCCGAGACCAAGGCCGAAATGAAGCGCGTGCTGGCCGACATCCAGTCGGGCCGCTTCGTGAAGAACTTCGTGCTCGATAACCGCGCCGGTCAGCCCGAACTGAAGGCCGCCCGCAAGCAGGCTGCGGCGCACCCGATCGAACAGACCGGCGAAAAGCTGCGCGCTATGATGCCGTGGATTGCCGCAAACAAGCTGGTCGACAAGGCCAAGAACTGATCCGGTCATCACCGGAACCATTGCCCTTCATCGGGGATTGAACGCCTGAACCCACAGGAGATCAATTCCCGATGAAGCGCCTTGCTCTTGCTGCCGCTGCCGCTCTCATGACCGGCACTATCGCCCTTGCCCCGACACTTGAAGCGCAAGGCGCACCGCAAGCGCCCGGCGCGCAAGACCCCGCACGCGTTGCCGCCGGAACCTATACGCTCGATCCGCTGCACACGCTGGTCGACTGGCAGGTGAGCCACTTTGGCTTCAACGATTACATTGGCCTGTTCGGCAACATCTCGGGCACGATGACGCTCGACCCGGCCAACATTAA
This sequence comes from Porphyrobacter sp. LM 6, assembly GCF_001720465.1. Lineage (NCBI taxonomy): Bacteria > Pseudomonadati > Pseudomonadota > Alphaproteobacteria > Sphingomonadales > Erythrobacteraceae > Porphyrobacter > Porphyrobacter sp. LM 6. The sequence continues at coordinate 1,882,030 of NZ_CP017113.1, read as the reverse complement.
TGCCAGCAAGTTCGATATCGCGATCCCCATCGCCGATGTGACCGTCGCCAGTACCGCGCTCAAGAGCCACCTGCTGCGCCCCGGCAAGGATGGCGGTGCGCCCGATTTCTTCGGTGCAGAACCCGGCATGACGACCTTCACCTCCACCAGCGTGACCCGCACCGGGCAAACCACCGCCAATGTCTCGGGCATGCTCACCATCAACGGCAAGTCCGCACCGGTAACCCTCGCCGCCGAGTTCGTTGGCGCTGGCACCAACCCCTACAACAAGAAGGCGACTGTCGGTTTCCACGCCCGTGCCGTGATCGACCGCACCCAGTGGGGGATCAATTACGGCGTGCCGTTTGTCGGCAAGGACGTCACGCTGACGATCAGCGCCGCTTTCGAAAAGCAGTAATCCCCCTCTCGACACTCTTCCGGCAATCGGGCAGGCCAGTACAGTGATGCGCCTGTCCGATTGCCACAACATCGATGATTTCCGCGCGCTGGCGAAGGCGCGTCTGCCCTTTCCCGTGTTCGATTATATCGACGGGGCGGCTGATGATGAGCTGACCAAGGCCCGCAACACCGCCGCCTATGCTGCGGTTGACCTCGTGCCGGATGTACTCGCCGGGGTCGAGACGATCGACACCTCCTGCACCATCCTCGGGCGCCAGTCGGCGCTGCCGCTGATGCTTTCTCCCACCGCCGTCCAGCGCGCCTTTCACTGGCAGGGCGAGACCGCCGTGGCGAAGGCAGCGGAGAAGTTCGGGCTGTGGTTCGGCATATCGAGCCTCGCGACCCGCAGCATCGAGGAGATCGCAGCGCTCACCACCGGCCCCAAGCTGTTCCAGCTCTATGTCCACAAGGACAAGGGGCTGAACGCGAGCATGATCGAGCGCTGTCAGGCAGCGAAGTTCGATGCGCTCGCGCTGACAGTCGACACCATCGTTTCGGGCAAGCGCGAGCGCTGCCTGCGATCGGGTTTCACCACCCCGCCGCGCTTCACCCCGGCGAGCCTCTGGAGCTACGCCACGCGACCGCGCTGGACACTCGATTACGTGCTGCGCGAGAAGTTCCGCCTGCCCAACCTCGATACCCATGTCAGCGAAGGCACCGGCAAGGCGGTGAGCATCGCCGAATATTTCAACACCATGCTCGACACCGCGATGGACTGGGACACCGCCGCGCGCATCCGGCAGGATTGGGGCGGCAAATTCGTCTTGAAGGGCGTGATGAGCGCGGGCGACGCGCGGCGGGCGGTGGAGATCGGCGCCGATGCGATCATGATCTCCAACCACGGCGGGCGGCAACTGGATGGCAGCCGCGCGCCTTTCGACCAGCTGCCCGAGATTGTCGATGCGGTCGGCGGGCAGATCGAGATCATCTGCGATGGCGGTGTGCGGCGCGGCACCCATGTGCTGAAGGCGCTGTGTAGCGGGGCGACGGCAGCGTCGGGCGGACGGCTCTACCTCTACGCGCTGGCAGCCGCCGGTCAGGACGGGGTCGAGCGCGCGCTGGGCATCCTCAAGGACGAGATCGAGCGGGGCATGCGGTTGATGGGCGTGACGCGGATTGACCAGCTGACGCCTGACCGTTTGCGCCGTCGTTGACCGCCCTCAAGCAGCAAAGCGTTAGGTCAAACGGGGATGTCATAATAGGGTAACGCAAGGCGCGCTTGAGACGCTGCATCACCGGTTCCGGAACAATGCCCCATGACTAGCCTGCTTCGCACCATCACCGTTCTGCCAATCGCAACGGCCCTGCTCGCGCTTACCGCTTGCGGCAGCGAGACCAAAGCGCCCGACAATGATGCCGACAGCTTTGCCGAGCGGATCGGTGCCGACAAGACGGCACCAACGCCGAACCCTGCGGCCACCGCAACGCCGCAAATTGCCGAGCCGCTGCCCGGCGCTGCGCCCGGCCCCTTTGCCCGCGGCACCCTCACCGATCCCGCCGCCAGCACTTGCGGCGCACCGCTGATGGGACCGTTTATCGGCAAGCTCGCCGATCAACCCACCCGCGCTGAAATCGCCAAGGTGCTCGGCCGCACCGACAATCTCCGCTTCGTCGCCTATGGCAGTACGGGCAACGTGAACCCCGATCCCACCAATCCGCGCCTTTCGCTGATGCTCGATGCCCAGAACATCATCCGCGACGCGCGTTGCGGATAGAAGCGCGGGCAATCCCCGCTTGCACCGCCGAGGATAATCGGCAAAGACTGCGGCCCATGACGCAGAACGGACTCCTGCTGCTTCGACTTATGCGCCCTTGGGCGTAGGCTGCCGCGCGCACGAGACAGCGCGGCACCGCTCCCAAGGGATACCCGCCGCAGCCTTTGTTCAAGTTTCTAGCGCGAAAAGCCTCACTCCATGCCCATGCTCAAGGATCCTTCCGTCAAGTACCGCCCGTTCGGCCAGATCAACCTGCCCGACCGGCAATGGCCCAGCCGTCTGATCGAAAAGGCCCCGCGCTGGCTTTCGACTGACCTGCGCGACGGCAACCAGTCGATCATCGATCCGATGGACGCGGTGAAGAAGCGCCGCTTCTTTGATCTGCTGGTCGAAATCGGCCTCAAGGAAATCGAGATCGGCTTTCCCAGCGCGGGCGCTACCGAGTTCGATTTCATCTCCGGCCTCGTCCACTCGGGCGCGATCCCCGAAGATGTGACCGTGCAGGTGCTCACGCAAAGCCGCGAGGACCTGATCCGAACCAGCTTTGCGAGCCTCGAAGGCGCGCACCGCGCCATCGTCCACCTCTACAACGCGGTCAGCCCCGCTTGGCGCGACATCGTGTTCCGGATGAGCAAGGACGAGGTCAAGGCCATCGCTGTCGCGGGGGCCAAGGTGATGCGTGATGAAGCCGCGCGCTATCCGGGCACCGACTGGCATTTCCAGTACAGCCCCGAAACCTTCTCGACCGCCGAGCTGGACTTCAGCATCGAGGTCTGCGCGGCGGTGATGGAGGTGCTTGCCCCCACCCCCGATCATCCGATCATCCTCAACCTGCCCGCGACGGTCGAGGCGGCCACGCCCAATATCTACGCCGACCAGATCGAATATTTCGGCCGCCACCTGCCCAATCGCGAAAGCGCGATCCTGTCTCTGCACACGCATAATGACCGTGGCACGGGCGTTGCGGCGGCGGAGCTCGGGCTCATGGCTGGCGCAGACCGGGTTGAAGGCTGCCTGTTCGGCAATGGCGAGCGCACCGGCAATTGCTGCCTCGTGACCATGGCGCTCAACCTCTACACGCAAGGGGTCGATCCGGAGCTCGATTTCTCCGATATCGACCGGGTGATCGAGACCGTGACCTATTGCAACGATCTGCCCGTCCACCAGCGCCACCCCTATGGCGGCGAGTTGGTCTACACCGCCTTTTCGGGTAGCCATCAAGACGCGATCAAGAAGGGCTTCGAAGCCCGCGAAACGCAGAATGACGAGCAGTGGCGCGTTCCCTATCTGCCGATCGATCCGGCCGATCTGGGCCGCGATTACGAAGCGGTGATCCGCGTCAATTCGCAGTCCGGCAAGGGCGGCTTTGCCTGGGTGCTGGAAAAGGACCAGGGCCTCAAGCTGCCCAAGAAGATGCAGGCCGATTTCTCCAGGCACGTCCAGCGCATGGCGGACGAGCTTGGGCGCGAACTCAACGCCGCCGACATCTGGGATGCCTTCCGCAAGGCCTACCACGTCAAGACCCATCCCAAGCACTTCCAGCTGGTGCGCTACGAGGAAAGCCGCGCGTCCGATGGCACGCGCATCTTCGCCGGCACCATCGCAGTGGACGGGGTTGAACAGAGCGTCTCGGGGCGCGGCAACGGCCTTATCTCGAGCGTGATGGGCACCCTGCGCGAAGCCTTCGGGGTCGAGCTCGAGGTGGTCGATTACACCGAACACGCGCTCGGCGCAGGCACCGATGCGCGTGCGGCGGCCTATCTCGAATGCCGCTCGCCCGATGGCGCGACAGTCTGGGGCTGCGGAATCGACGAAGACATCGCCACCGCCTCCGTGCGCGCGGTGCTGTCTGCAGCCAATGTCGCCGTAGCCCGGTAAGCAACAGGGCCCCACGCCACTTGCTTGCATGAAGCCCGAGATGCGCGCAATCTGCCCACCGTTGCGACGAGGGAGGATGCGCGCGCATGAACGTGCTCGACCAAGGTGGCGCTGCTCCGCCGCTGGCTGCACAGCAGGTATCGGCTGAGTTGAATTTCGGCGATCTTCGCGGCGCGCTTGCGGCGGGTTGGCGCGACTTTCTTGCCCTCCCGCAGTTCGGAATGTTTTTCGGCGGCGTTTACGTGGTGGCGGGCCTGCTGGTCGGCTGGGCCGCGATTACCGGCGGCGAGCCCACATGGCTGATCCCTACCATGGCCGGTTTCCCGCTCGTGGCGCCCTTCGTTGCAGTCGGACTCTACGAAGCAAGCCGGCGGCACGAGGCAGGCGAAGCCGTATCATGGCGCGCAGTCCTCGGGGCGCTCAAAGGGCATGGGGACGACCAGATCCTGTCGATGGGGGTGATCGTGTTTGTCGCCTTCTCGTTCTGGATGATTGTCGCCCACGCGATCTTCGCGATCTTCATGGCCGAAAGCGGAATGGGTGGGGAATCGCTGGCCGCGCTCCTTTCGCCCACCGGACTGATTATGCTGGCAGTCGGCAGCGCATTCGGAGCCGTAATGGCCTTTGCCTTCTATGCCATGACGGTGATCAGCCTACCCCTGCTGGTTGAACGCAAGGTCGATTTCCTCACCGCGATCATCACCAGCATCAAGGTGGTGCGGCGCAATCCGGTGGTAATGATCGGTTGGGCGGCGATTATTGCGGTGCTGCTGTTTGCAGCGATGCTGCCGGGGTTTCTCGGCCTGTTTGTCGCCCTGCCCGTGCTCGGCCATGCGACCTGGCACCTCTATCGCCGGGCCGTAGGCTGACGCTTTTGCGCTTGGCGGCCCGCCGCTGGCCTGCCTAGAACAAGGCCAAGGGAGAGCCGCATGACCGAAGCCATTATCGAACCCGATCTGCCGATCATCGATCCGCATCACCACCTGTGGGACCTGCGCCCCTTGATCCCGATGTTTCCCGAACCGCGGCACCGTTTCATCGAGGCGCTGGTTCCGGCGGCCTATTTCACCTTCGATCACCTGCACCAGGATGTGACCAGCGGGCATAACATCATCGCCACGGTCTTCATGGAGTGCGGCGCCTTCTACAATGGGGCCTATGGCGATGCGATGAAGCCGGTGGGCGAGGTGGAATATGTGAACGGCGTCGCGGCGCAATCGGCGAGCGGGCTTTACGGGCGCTTTCGTGCCTGTGCCGGGATCGTCGGCCATGCCAACCTGATGCTCGGCAGCGGCGCGGGCGCGGTGCTGGACCGCCTGCTCGCCGCAGCGCCGGATCGCTTCAAGGGGATCCGCCATCAGGGCGCGTGGGATGCTGATCCCGATGTGCTCGGCCCGCCGTTCCATGCCCCGCCCGGCCTCTACCGCGACACCACCTTCCGCGAAGGCTTTGCCGAACTCGGCAAGCGCGGGATGAGCTTCGATGCCTGGATTCTCGAACCGCAAATCGGCGACGTGATCGATCTGGCGCGGGCCTTCCCCGATACGCCGATCTGTCTCGATCACTGCGGCACCCCGCTCGGCAGCGCGAGCTATACCGGAAAGCTTGCAGAACGCTTCCCGATCTGGCGCGCGGCGATCCTCGAACTGGGCAAGTGCGAGAATGTGGTCGTCAAACTCGGCGGGCTGGCGATGCACAATTGCGCCATGCCGGAGGAAGGCCCTGCGGCGGGTGTCGGTTCGGAGGAACTCGCGCGGCTGTGGCGGCCCTATATCGAAACCTGCATCGAAGCCTTCGGGCCGAGCCGCGCGATGTTCGAGAGCAATTATCCGGTCGACCGCTGGGGCGCGACCTATCCGGTGCTGTGGAACGCCTTCAAGCGGATCACAGCAGGGGCCAGCGCGGACGAGAAAGCCGCGCTCTATGCCGGAACGGCGGCGCGCTTCTACCGGATCGAGCACCTGCTCGGCTGACGCTGCGGCACTCGCAAAATCACGCTTGGCACATCCGGAACCGGCGCTAGAGACGCGGGTTAAGAATACAGTTTTGAGGAGAAACCCATGCCGCTTCCCGCCCCGTTCGATCGTCTGCGCCTGCCACTGATCGGCTCGCCGCTGTTCATCGTCTCCGGCCCGGAGCTGGTGATCGCACAGTGCAAGGCGGGGATCATCGGCAGCTTCCCGGCATTGAACGCGCGTCCGCAGTCTCAGCTGGACGAGTGGCTCCACCAGATCACCGAGGAACTGGCCGCGCACAACCGCGCCCATCCCGATCGTCCGGCGGCGCCCTTTGCGGTCAACCAGATCGTCCACAAGACCAACGACCGCGTCGATGCCGACATGGCGACCTGCGAGAAGTGGCAGGTGCCGATGATCATCACCTCGCTGGGCGCACGCGAGGATATCTACACCGCCGTGCGCAACTGGGGCGGCGTGACTATGCACGACGTGATCAACAACCGCTTCGCCCATAAGGCGATCGAAAAGGGCGCGACGGGCCTGATCCCGGTCGCCGCTGGCGCGGGTGGCCATGCCGGCGCGCTCTCGCCCTTCGCGCTGATGCAGGAAATCCGCGAATGGTTCGACGGGCTTGTCGCGCTCTCGGGCTCGGTCGGGCACGGGGCGACGATCCTTGCAGCGCAGGCCCTGCGCGCAGACTTCGCCTATGCTGGCAGCGCCTTCATCGCGACCAAGGAAGCCAACGCCGCCGATGGTTACAAGCAGGGGATCGTCGAAGGATCGTCCGAAGGGATCGTCTACACCAACCTGTTCACCGGCGTGCACGGCAACTACCTGCGCTCCTCGATCGAAGCGGCGGGGATGGACCCGGACAATCTGCCCGAAAGCGATCCCAGCAAGATGAACTTCGGCAGCGGCGGCAACACCAAGGCCAAGGCGTGGAAGGATATCTGGGGTTCGGGCCAGGGTATCGGCACGATCAAGGAAGTCGGCACGGTTGAAGACCTCGTCGCCCGGTTCGAGCGCGAATATCACGAAGCCAAGGCGCGCCTTGCCGCCAATACCGGCTATTCCTCGTGGGCCGCACTTGCCGAAGCGGCGGAGTAAGCGTTACTCAGCCGCCCACAGGGCTTCGGCCATCGCGTCGAGCTCGGTGAAGTCGAAACCGTTGCCGAGCGGGTCGTTGCGATTGAGCAGCACCCGCCGGCGCTCGGCCAGCAATTGGCGCCGAAGCGCGCTCTGCAGCAGTTCGAGGCGCATCAGGGCTTCGGCCAGTGAATCCTCGGGCGCGCGGGCGCGAGCGACGGCCCAACTCTCCTCGATCCGGCCGACGCGGGCGATCACCACCTCGTTGTAGCGCCGGTGCGGTCCGCGATGGAGCGGCAGTCCGGTGCTGATCGTGGTCTGCTCGTTGGCGGGCAGCAGCAGCCCGTTCGCGCGAAAGTCATCGAAGCCCACCCGCCCGCGCCCGAGCGAATCGAACAAGGGGCCGAAGCAGTGGCGTGACAGTAGTTGGCGGGGGAGCAGGTGGTGCCGCTGCAATCCGGCCTGATAACCGGCAGTCCCCGGCTGGTTGACCGAGCCGAAAGCGATGACAGTCCGGCAATCCCTGCGGTCCCGCGATGCCGGCTAGTCCCGCCGCACCTGGATCGTCGAGCCATCGCCGGAGGGGCGCAGCATCAGGCGCGTGCCATCCGGCGCGACGATCCGTTCATCGCCCGACAGGCCGCCCGCCAGAACCAACTGGTTGACGAGCCTCACCCCGAGCCGGGTGGCCGCAACCCTGTCGGCGCACAGCGCGGGTTCGATTGCCAGCTCCTGTCCGATCCAGAAGTCGAGGCCGATGCTTCCCAGCGCGCCATCCGGCCCGGCGGCAAAGGCTGTCAGACCGAGCGCGGGGAACGGTCCGCCATCGATCCACGCGCTCACCACCGATTCGAAATAGCGTCGCCCGATCGCGCTGCGCGACGGCCCCCAGCACACGGCCGCAAGGTGGGGGAACTGGCGCACCAGCTCGCAGGCGAGCGCCAAGGTCCCGCGCACAACGGGCAGCGAGCGCCGGCCCGAAGCAAGGTGCGGGCCAGGCCCGACCGCAATCGCCTCAAATCCCGCGGCATCGGGCAGATCCGTCAGATCAAACCGGTGCTCGATGACCGGGAAGGTGGTGGGCGGCCCCGGGGAAAGCCCGCCGATATCGAAGGTCAGGCCTTCGCGCAGCACCTCGACCCATTGCGGCTGCGCGCCATCATGCACCGAGGGCTGCACTGCGCCTTCCGGCAACCCCTCATGACTAAGCATGACCGTGCGCTGGCGCATCGCAAACGCGGCAATCGCGTCACGATCTGGCCGCTTGCCCGAAGCAAACAGCACATGCAGCTCAGAGGCATCGGCGCGCTGAGTCAGTGAAATTGTCCAGGCCCCCCTCATATCGCGCCCGAATGCGCCAAACGCGCAGTCGGAACATTGGCGTGTTTGCAGCCTATCGTCGAGTCCCCAATGGGTTATCGCGTGGCGTTACGAAACAAACCCTAGAAAACCCCGAGCCGCAATCCTTCCGCCAGCCCTGCGCCCAGCGCTTCACACTGGGCCAGAATGTCCGGGGCAACCTGCTTGGGCGCAGCGATCGCCTCGGGGGTCTGGGCGCCGAAATTGGCGATCAGCGGCTCGGTCACACGGCGCAGGCGCCACCCGGTGACGATCCGGTCAATCTGGCGCTGGGCACCCTCCCCGTCCGAACCGGCGGCGATGAGCGTCGCATAGGGACGCCCTTCCACCTGACCGAGCACGGGGTAATAGGTGCGGTCGAACATCTCTTTCATCTGGCCGCTCATGCTGCCGAGGTTCTCGGGGCAGCAGAACAGATACCCGCCCGCGGCGAGCAGCATCTCGGGCACGACATCCTCTGCCGCGATCATCAGCACAGCGCTTCCCGCCCCCTGGGCTGCGGCGCGCGCCATCGCCTCGCTCGCGCCGGTTCGGCTGTGCCAGATGATCAACAGGAGCGGGGCAGACGGTGCGGACGACATGGCGCGACGCTTCCGCCCGCGCCTGTCGATTGTCAATCGCGCCCGCCTGTCCGTGCACCGCGCTTTGCGCTAGAACCCCGCCATGCCCTCCCCCGCAATGACCCCGCTGACATTTGCGCCCGTGCTTGGTGTCACCACCTCGCTGTCGGGCAAGGCGTGGCGCTGGCGTGGCGGCAATATGGAGCTGGGCGAGGAACAGGCGGGTGATCCGCGCGGGCTTGACCGAACGATCCTCGATCAACTGCTGCTGACCCGCGGCGTGGCCGAGGACGATCTCGAACGCCACGCCCGTCCCACCCTGCGCGCCTTCCTGCCCGATCCGTCGGTGTTCCGTGACATGGATGCCGCCGCCGAACGCCTCGCGGACAGCGTAACGAACGGCGAGCGGGTGACAGTCTACGGCGACTATGACGTCGACGGCGCGACCAGTGCCGCGCTGCTGGTGGAGCTGCTGCGCCAGCTCGGCAATGATGCGGGCTATTACATCCCCGACCGCCTGCTCGAAGGCTATGGCCCGAGCGGCGAGGCGCTGGTGAAGCTGGCGGAGAGCGGATCGCAGCTGATCGTCACCGTCGATTGCGGCGCGATGGCGCACGAGGCGCTGGGCATGGCGCGCGACGTTGGCGTCGATGTGATCGTGGTCGATCACCACAAATGCTCGCCCGAACTTCCCCCGGCCCGCGCACTGGTCAATCCCAACCGCCTCGATGAAAGCGATCTGGGTGCCGCGCATGGACACCTTGCGGCGGTGGGCGTCGCCTTCCTACTCGGCATCGCGCTGGTGCGGACATTGCGGGCAAGAGGCTGGTTTGCGGGTCGGCCCGAGCCCGATCTGATGGGGCTGCTCGATCTTGTCGCGCTCGGCACCGTGGCCGATGTCGCCGCGCTGCACGGATTGAACCGCGCTTTCGTGGCGCAGGGGCTCAAGATCCTCGCCCGGCGTGAGCGAATCGGCATGGCCGCGCTGATGGATGCCTCGCGGCTCAACCGCGCCCCGCAGGCGAGCGATCTCGGCTTTGCGCTCGGGCCCCGCATCAATGCGGGCGGGCGGATCGGCGAATCGACGCTCGGCGTACGCCTGCTCACCACCACCGACCCTGAAGAAGCGCGCGCGATTGCCGCGCAGCTTTCGCAGCTGAACGAGGAACGCCGCGCCATCGAAGCCGCCGTGCAGGAAGCCGCCGAGGCGCAGCTTGCCGGGCAGCACAACATGGCCGTGCAGGTGCTTTCGGGCCACGGATGGCACCCAGGCGTGATCGGGATCGTCGCGGGCCGGATCAAGGAGAAGACCGGCAAGCCCGCAGTGGTGATCGCCCTCGACGAAGCGCAGGGCAAGGGCTCCGGCCGCTCGATCAGCGGGGTCGATCTCGGCGCGGCCATCATCGCCGCGCGCGAAGCCGGACTGCTGGTGGCAGGCGGCGGACACGCGATGGCGGCGGGTCTGACGATCGAACCGGCGCGGCTGGCCGACTTCGCCGGCTTCCTTGATGAACGCCTCGCCCGCGATGTTGACCGCGCGCGCGCCGGGGCGGCGATGCTGCTCGATCTCGCGCTGGCACCTGGCGGGCTGACCCCCGATCTGGTCGAAACACTGGAGGCCGCTGGGCCTTACGGGGTCGGCTGGCCCGCCCCGCGCGTCGCCGTCGGCCCGGTGCGGATCATCAAGGCCGATATCGTCGGCAAGGATCACCTGCGGCTGATCGCCAGCGGCAATGACGGAAAGAGCTTCAAGGCGATCGCCTTCCGCGCCGCCGAGAGCGAGATGGCGCAGACCCTGCTCCATCGCAGCAACGGCCGCCGCTTCCACCTCGCCGGGCGGGTCAAGCTCGACGATTGGGGCAGCCGTCCTGCCGCCGAATTGCAGCTTGAGGATGCCGCTTTCGCCGATTGACGCGGGGGCAGGCGATTTTTGCCGCAGCCCGCGCAAACGGGGCTTGACCGATGCGATTCACGCCCCTAGTTGCGCGCTCTCGCAATCGCGACGGCCCCTTCGTCTAGCGGTTAGGACGCGGCCCTTTCACGGCTGAAACACGGGTTCGATTCCCGTAGGGGTCACCACTTCACGGTGGCGAACGAAAAAGGCGGCAGGCTTCGGCCTTGCCGCCTTTTTTCTTGGCTGAAACCCGTGAAGCAGCCGCTCGGCCCGCTTCCCACCCTGCCGAACAGGCTGTAAAGGCCTCGCCCATGGGCAACGGCCAGAACATCCCGATCGCCGGCATCTCGCTTGCGGTGGTGACCTTTTTGGCGATGCTCGCGCTGGGCGTTGATGCTGTCATCGCGCTTGCCGTGGTGGTGGTGTGGATCGGCTCGCTGCTGGTCGCCTCGGGTCGGCCGCCCGAACCGCCCAAGTCCCGTATCAAGCCGCCGGTTTCGCTCGATTCGATTCGTGATCTGGTCGAAAATTCGACCATGCCGCTGCTGATTACAGAGCGCGGCGCCATCGCGATTGCCAATGCCGCCGCGCGGCGGATGCTGGGGCCGCACGTTGTCGGCCAGGATGCGCGTGTCGCGCTGCGCCAGCCCGAGGCGATTGCCCTGCTCAACGACGACGGCCAGACCGAGGCGATCGTGCGCGGCCTCGTGCGGCGCGGCGATATCTGGCAGATCAACCGCCAGATGATCGACGAGCGGCTGGCGATGCTCGAATTCATCAATCAGACCGCCGAGGCCGATATCAGCCGCGCGCATACCGATTTCGTCGCCAATGCCAGCCACGAACTGCGCACCCCGCTGGCGGCGATCCTCGGCTATGTCGAAACGCTCAACGAAGGCGACGGCACGCTCGACACGCCGACTGCGCGCAAGTTCCTCGGCATCATCGAACGCGAGGCGCAGCGGCTGCACGCGCTGGTGAGCGACCTGATGAGCCTGTCGCGGGTCGAGGCGGAAAAGCACGATCTGCCAACCGAAGTGATCGATCTGGGCAATCTGGTCGAGCGTGCTGCGCGCGATGCGGCGGGGCCGGAGCGGACCGAACGGCTCGATCTCCAGCTCGCCGAGCGCCCCCATGTGACGGGCGATGCCCAGCAGCTCGAACAGGTGGTGCGCAACCTGGTCGATAACGCGCTCAAATATGGCGCTGCCGATACGCCGGTCACGGTGACGCTTGATCTGGCGCAGGCTGATATGGCGCGGATTGCCGTGTCCGATCAGGGCGAAGGCATCGCGCAGGAGCACCTTCCGCACCTCACCCGGCGCTTCTACCGCACCGATCCCGGCCGCAGCCGTGCCTCTGGCGGCACCGGCCTCGGCCTCGCAATCGTCAAGCATATCGTGGAACGCCATCGCGGACGGCTCGACATTGCCAGCGAGTTGGGCAAAGGCACGCGCGTGACGGTGCGGATTCCGCTTGCGGAACGCGAGAGCGAGGTCAAAAGCGCCGCCGGGCAGATCGACGGGGAAACTGGCCGCAAGCAGGAAACACAATAGCTGTCACAATAGTGTCTTATTTCTTCAACATGCGCCCTGCATGGCATAGGGGCCGGGGCGCAGGGGCTGATCCAGGTCATCCGGGGCTAAACACTCCCTGCAGGAACAACAGGTCTACGTCATGTCGCCGATCACGCTGATTTTGATTGCGATGGGTCTCGGCCTTGCGGGCTGGCTCGCCGGTCGCGCCAAAGCCTGGAGCTTCCAGTCGACCGCGGATGCCCCGCGCCCGGTTGCGCGCCCGGTCTATCATGCCTGGTATGTCGCGCTGTGGGCGGTGATCCCCGTTCTTGCCTTCGTGCTGCTGTGGACGGTGATCGCGCCGCAACTGGTGATGCAATCGGTGCTGTCCTCGCCTGCCGCTGCCAACCTGCCCGCCTTCGGGTTCGAGCGCGATGCCTTCCTCAATGAAGCGCGCGCGGTGGCGCTCGGACAGGCGACGGGCGTGTTCAACAGCGATGCCGAGGGGCTGGTCGGCCCGTTCCGGGACGCCATCACCCGCTACAATATCATCGGCATCGCAGTGACGGTTCTGGTCGCGCTGGTTGGCGGCGGTCTCGCTTTCCTGCGCCTGCGTCCCGATTTCCACGCCCGCACCCGAGTCGAACGCACGGTGATGACGATCCTGCTCGCCGCCTCGATGGTGGCGATCCTGACGACGCTGGGCATCTTCGTGAGCCTGGTGTTCGAAACCGTCCGCTTCTTCGGCATCGTCTCGCCGGTCGATTTCCTGTTCGGCACGGTCTGGGGGCCGGACACGATGGTCAGCCCCGAGGCGACCGACCCGTCGCGCTACGGCGCGGTGCCGCTGTTCTGGGGCACGCTGTTCATCGGTGCGATCATCGCGATGATTGTCGCGATTCCGCTCGGCCTGATGAGCGCGATCTACCTCACCCAATATGCCGATCCGCGCGTGCGCACCTGGATCAAGCCGCTGCTCGAAATCCTCGCGGGCGTGCCGACCGTGGTCTACGGCTATTTCGCCGCGCTGACCCTGGCCCCGATGATACGTGATGCGGCCGTCGCGGTGGGCATCACCAGCGCCACCACCGAAAGCGCGCTCGCTGCGGGCGTGGTGATGGGCGTGATGATCATCCCCTTCGTCTCCTCGATGGCCGACGATTCCATGGCCGCCGTTCCCGGCGCAATGCGTGACGGCAGCCTGGCGATGGGCGCGACCAAGTCCGAAACCATCCGCCGCGTGCTGTTCCCCGCCGCCCTGCCCGGCATTGTCGCAGGGATCATGCTCGCGGTCAGCCGTGCGATCGGCGAGACCATGATCGTGGTGATGGCCGCCTCGCCCGCCGCCAATCTCACGATCAATCCGCTTGAGCCGATGTCGACCGTCACGGTGCAGATCGTCAAGCTGCTGACCGGCGAGCAGAGCACCGATCACCCCGCCACGCTGAGCGCCTTCGCGCTCGGCTTCGTGCTGTTCATGGTGACGCTGGCGCTGAACTTCATCGCCCTGCGCGTCGTCAAGCGTTTCCGCGAGGCCTACGAATGAGCGCCGCAACCCCTCCCGCCGCGCAGCAGGTGCGCCCGACCCGCACGCCCGAATTCGAGGCGCGGCTCGCCAAGCGTTACCGCGGCGAGCGCAATTTCCGCCTGCTGGGCCTCAGTGCCGTCGCCTTCTCCGTGGCGGTGCTCGTCTTCTTGCTCGGCAATATGCTGATCAACGGCATCGGCGGCTTCCAGCGCGCCGAGCTGGCGGTGACCATCGATTTCCGCGAGAGCGGGCTCAGCGGCGATGCTGTCTCGCTCACCGCTCCGGGTGCGGCGCAGAAACTCGAAATGCAGGGCCTGCCCGAAATTGTCGCCTTCGCGGCCGAACAGCAGTTGGGCGCCGAAGCCGCCGCGCAGGTATCGGACGAAGGCTGGCGCGATGTTGCTGCCGCCCTCGCCAGCGATCCCGCGCTGATTTCGCACAGCGCAACCTTCGATCTGCCTGCCTCATCCGATCTGGCCGCTGCGCTCGAGGGCGTAGACGATCCGGCGCTGATCGCGCTCGCCAACCGGCTTTCGAGCGAGGGCAAGCTCAATCGCAACTGGGACTGGGGCTTCCTTACCCGATCAGATGCCACCAACCCGCAGGCCGTGGGCATCTGGGGGGCGCTCAAGGGCTCGATGCTGACCATGCTGGTCACGCTGGTTCTGGCCTTCCCCATCGGCGTGCTCTCGGCGCTTTACCTTGAGGAATATGCCCCGCGGAACCGCTGGACCGATCTGATCGAGGTTTCGATCAGCAATTTGGCCGCGGTGCCTTCGATCATCTTCGGTCTGCTAGGCCTTGCGGTGTTCCTCGCGATCTTCCCCGACCTGCGATCCGCTCCGCTGATCGGGGGCATGACGCTCGCTCTGATGACCATGCCGGTGATCGTGATTTCGGGCCGCAATGCGATCAAGGCGGTGCCGCCTTCGATCCGCGACGGGGCGCTCGCCATCGGTGCCTCGCCGGTGCAGGTGGTGTTCCACCACGTGCTGCCGCTCGCCATGCCGGGGATGCTGACCGGCACGATCATCGGGATGGCGCGCGCGCTGGGTGAAACCGCGCCGCTGCTGCTGATCGGGATGCGCGCCTTCGTCGCCACCCCGCCCGACGGCTTTACTTCGCCGGCCACCGTGCTCCCGATGCAGATTTTCCTGTGGTCGGACGAAATCGATCGCGGCTTTGTGGAACGCACCAGCGCGGCTATTATCGTGCTGCTGGTGTTCCTGCTCGCCATGAACGGCCTTGCCATCTACCTCCGCAACAAGTTCGAGAAACGCTGGTGACTGTCATCCATCCCAATATGCAGGACGAAACCGCGAAGATTCGCGCGCGCGACGTCTCGGTCTTCTACGGCGACAAGAAGGCGATCGACGATGTGTCGATCGACATCTCGCCCAATTACGTTACGGCCTTCATCGGCCCTTCGGGCTGCGGCAAGTCGACCTTCCTGCGCTGCTTCAACCGCATGAACGACACGATCGGCACCGCCAAGGTGACCGGCCTGATCGAGCTTGATGGCGAAGACATCCATTCCGACCGGATGGACGTCGTGCAGCTGCGCGCGCGCGTGGGCATGGTGTTCCAGAAGCCCAATCCCTTCCCCAAGTCGATCTACGAAAACATCGCCTATGGCCCGCGCATTCACGGTTTTGCCGAGAAAAAGGCCGATCTCGATGTGATCGTCGAACGCTCGCTGACCCGCGCGGGGCTGTGGGACGAGGTCAAGGACCGGCTCGAGGATTCGGGCACGGCGCTTTCGGGCGGCCAGCAGCAACGCTTGTGCATTGCCCGCGCCATCGCGGTTGACCCTGAGGTGATCCTCATGGATGAACCGGCAAGCGCGCTCGATCCGATCGCGACCGCCAAGATCGAGGAGTTGATCGATGAGCTTTCGGGGCGTTACGCCATCGTGATCGTCACCCACTCGATGCAGCAGGCCGCCCGCGTCAGCCAGCGCACCGCCTTTTTCCACCTCGGCAAGATGGTGGAATATGGCCCGACGTCCGAGATCTTCACCAATCCGATCGAGGAACGCACCAAGGATTACATCACCGGAAGGTACGGCTGATGGCTGAACATACCGTCAAGGCATTCGATGAGGACATCACCCGGCTGCGCGGCCTGATCGCAGAGATGGGCGGCCTCGCAGAAGTCGCGATTTCGGAATCGCTCGATGCACTGGTGCGCGGCGACGAAGCTCTGGCCGAGCAGGTGGTCGCGCGGGACAAACGCATCGATGCGCTGGAGACAGAGGTCGACAAGCTCGCTGTGCGGATCATCGCGTTGCGTGCGCCGATGGCGGACGATCTTCGCGAAGTGATCGCCGCGCTGAAGATCGCCGGCGTGCTCGAGCGGATCGGCGATTATTCGAAGAACATCGCCAAACGGGTCGGGATGATCGAAGGCCGTGCGCGCTTCGAACCGCTGACACTGCTGCCGACGATGGGCGAGTTGGCGGGCGAGATGGTTCACGACGTGCTCACCGCCTACGCCGCACGCGACCCTGATCTGGCGCGCGAAGTGATTGCCACCGACGCCAAGGTCGATGGCTTCTACAACAGCATCTTCCGCAATCTCGTCAGCTACATGGTTGAAAATCCTTCGACCATTTCGAGCGCGGCGCAGCTGCTGTTCGTGGCCCGCAACATCGAACGCATCGGCGACCATGCTACCAACGTAGCGGAAATGGTGCACTTCGCTGCGACCGGCGTTTATCCGCCGGAAGGTGATCGCTGAAGCATCGCGCGGAAAAGTGGGAACCGGTTTTCCGCCTGAAGCGATGCGGACACAAAAAATCGGGAGCGACCGGGTCGCCCGGTCGCGCCAGACCCCTGTTAGACCCCGTCTAGACCCCGGTTAGCCTCCATTTGCGGCCATGTTCCACGTGGAACATGGCCGCTTTGCCATCGCGTGCTTGAAATCGGGGCGGGTTTCATCAAACTGTCGTGTAAGTGACACATAGCCGGGGTCAGTGCCCGCACCGGCGGGCTTGAGGAGGCATCTTTCGCATGTCCGCTGCCAAACTGCTGCTGGTTGAAGACGACCCCGCACTGTCCGAACTGCTCGAATATCGCTTTCAGAACGAAGGCTATTCCGTCCGCTGCACCGGCGACGGCGACGAAGCGCTGATCCTCGCCAGCGAGGAAGTGCCTGATCTCATCATCCTCGACTGGATGATCGAAGGCACGAGCGGGATCGAAGTCTGCCGCCGCCTGCGCCGTGACAAGGAAACGGCGCACGTCCCCATCATCATGCTCACCGCCCGCGAAGCCGAGGACGACCGCGTGCGCGGGCTCGAAACCGGGGCGGATGATTACCTCACAAAACCCTTTTCTCCCCGCGAGTTACTCGCCCGCGTGGCGGCCGTGATGCGCCGTATCCGACCGGTTCTGGCGGGCGAGACGATCGAGGTCGGCGATCTCAAGCTCGATCCGGTCGCACACAAGGTCCAGCGCCGCGGCCGCGCGCTGCAACTGGGGCCGACCGAGTACAGGCTGCTGAAATTCTTCATGGAAAGCCCGGGCCGCGTGTTCAGCCGCGGCCAGTTGCTCGACGGAGTGTGGGGCACCAGTTCGGACATCGAATTGCGCACTGTCGATGTGCACATCCGCCGCCTGCGCAAAGCCATCGAGGTGGAAGGCGCGAAAGATCCGATCCGCACCGTGCGCTCGGCCGGCTACGCGCTCGAACCGGCCTAATGAAAGTCGCGTGATTTCGGGATCACCCTGACATCGCGCGGATGCCCGCCCGGTCCGCGTTCGGGCATCGGGCGGTTGACCTCGTCGGCGCGCGCGAGCGGAGCATCCAGCAGATCGTCCGACAGCGCGTGCAGCCGGTGGGTGGCATCGGTCATGTGGGCGGCGATCACGTGGATCACCTCGTCGTCATACTCGACACGCCCGCGCACCTCCATCAACCGCGCACCCATCACCACCTTGCGCTGCTTCTCCTTCAAATCGGGCCAGACCACGAGATTGATGACACCGCTCTCGTCCTCGAGCGTGATGAAGGTCACGCCCTTGGCAGAACCCGGCCGCTGGCGGATCAGCACCACGCCTGCGACCTGCACCATCGCGCGGAACTTGCGCGCGCGCAGATCGCTCGCCCGGACAAAGCCGCGCGCGGCCAGATCGGCGCGCAGGAAGGCCATGGGATGCGCCTTCAGGCTGAGACGGGTGGTCTGGTAATCGGCTACCACTTCCTCGGACAGCGGCATGGCGGGCAGATGCAGGTGAGCGCGCTCTGCCCCCTCCTCGCGCACCCCGGCGGCGCGGAACAGCGGGAGATCGGGCGCGGCGACAAGGCTCCGCGCATCCCACAGCGCCTGCCGCCGCGCGAGGCCGAGCGAAGTGAAAGCATCCGCGCTGGCGAGCCGCTCGATATGCGAGGGTGAAAGCCCTCCCCGCACCCGCAAATCCGCTACATCACGGTAAGCACCGCCTCCTTCCCGCGCGCTCACCAGCGCGGCGGCGACGTGTTCGGGCAGGCCGTCGATCTGTCTGAGGCCAAGGCGCAGGGCGCGCCCCTCGCCCTCCAGCGTGCAATCCCAAGCCGAGTGATTCACATCGACCGGCAGCACCGCCACCCCGTGCTCCCTCGCATCGCGCACGATCTGCGCGGGGGCATAAAACCCCATCGGCTGCGAATTGAGCAGCGCGCAGGCGAAGGCCGCCGGGTAGTGGCACTTGAGCCAGCTCGACACGTAGACCAGTTGCGCAAAACTCGCCGCATGGCTCTCGGGGAAGCCATATTCGCCGAAGCCCCTGATCTGGTTGAAGCAGCGCTGCGCGAAGTCGCGATCATAACCGCGCGCGACCATGCGTTCGACCATCATGTCCTGCAGTTCATCGACCATTCCGCGGCTGCGGAAGGTCGCCATCGCCTTCCTCAAGCGGTTGGCCTCCAGACTTGAGAACTTCGCCGCATCGAGCGCGATCTTCATTGCCTGCTCCTGAAAGATCGGCACGCCCAGCGTGCGCCCGAGGATGCTGGTGAGCTCGTCAGGCGGGCCGTGTTCGGGCGCTGGTGCAGGGATCTGCACAGGCTCGGCACCCCGGCGGCGCTTGAGATAGGGATGCACCATGTCGCCCTGGATTGGCCCGGGGCGCACGATCGCGACCTGAATGACGAGATCGTAGAACTCCCTCGGGCGCAGGCGCGGCAACATGTTCATCTGCGCCCGGCTTTCGACCTGAAACACGCCGAGCGAATCCCCCTTGCGCAGCATCGCATAGGTCTCCGGGTCCTCGCGCGGGACTGTCGCGAGGGTAAGCGGGCGGCCATGATGCGCGGTCAGCAGGTCGAGGCATTTGCGGATGCAGGTCAGCATCCCCAGCGCCAGCACATCGACCTTGAGGATGCCCAGCGCGTCGATATCGTCCTTGTCCCACTCGATGAAGGAGCGCTCGGGCATCGCGCCGTTGCCGATTGGCACGGTCTCGCTGAGCGCGCCTTCGGTGAGGATGAAACCGCCGACGTGCTGGCCGAGATGGCGGGGCATCCCGATCATCTGCTCGGTCAGCTTGAGCACCCGCTTAAGGTGCGGATCGGTGATATCGAGCCCGGTTTCCGCTGCGTGCTTTTCGGAAATCTCGCGCCCCCACCCACCCCACACGGTACGGGCCAGCGCGCCGGTCACATCCTCCGACAGGCCCATCGCCTTGCCCACCTCGCGGATCGCCATGCGTGGGCGGTAGTGGATCACCGTGGCGCACAGCCCGGCGCGGTGGCGGCCATATTTGCGATAGATGTACTGGATCACCTCCTCGCGCCGCTCATGCTCGAAATCGACGTCGATATCGGGCGGTTCTTTCCGCTCTTCCGAGATGAAGCGGTCGAACAGGAGCTGGTGCTTGGCCGGATCGACGCTGGTGATGCCGAGGACGTAGCAGACCGCGGAATTGGCGGCTGACCCGCGCCCTTGGCACAGGATCGGCGGATCGCACCCCCGTGCGAAATCGACGATGTCCTTGATGGTGAGAAAATAGCGCGCAAGATCGAGCTTCGCGATCAGCGCCAGCTCGCGCTCCAGCGTCGCGCGCACGGTTTCCGGCAGGCTGTCCGGATAGCGCCGCGCCGCTCCAGCCCAGACCTCGCTTTCGAGATGCGCCTGCGGGGTCTGGCCGTCGGGGTAGATCTCCTCGGGATATTCGTAACGCAATTCGTCGAGACTGAACTGGCACTTGTCCGCCACTGCACGGGCTGCGGCAATCGCGTGCGGCCAGCGCGCGAACAGGCGCTGCATCGCTTCGGGGCTCTTGAGGTGCCGCTCGGCATTGGGATGGAGCAGGTGGCCGGCCTTGGCGACGGTAGTCTTGTGCCGGATCGCGGTCATCACGTCCTGCAACGCGCGGCGTTCGGGCGCGTGGTAATGGACATCATTGGTGGCGAGCAGGCCGAGGCCGTGGGTGCTGGCGAGCGCATCCAACCGCTCGATCCGCGCGATATCGTCGCCGCGGTAGAGGTAGCTGGCCGCGATATGGCCGAGGCTCGGCAGCTGGCTCACGAGGTGGGGCACAAGATCGGGGAAGGACAGCTCTCTCACCTCATCCCGGCGCAGGTCGGGATCGCTGTCGTCAGGCGGCCCCGTATCAAGTCCGGGACGACGGAAGGGAATGACGTTGCTCTCGACCGCAATCGTGAAGCGCGCTTCCAGATCATCGGGCGGGAGCAGGATCAGCTGCACCCCTTCGGAATGCTCCGCGAGCATCGCCAGCGTAATCTGGCACACCCCCTTGTCCTGCCATTCGCCATCGGGGGTCTGCATCCGTCCTGCGCTGATCAGGCGAGTGAGACGGCCATAGGCAGCGCGGTCTTCAGGATAGGCGAGGAAGGCCAGCCCCTCGACCGTCTCGATCCGGCAACCGATCACCGGTCGCAGCTTGAGCGTCTTCGTCTCGGTGTGGATGCGCACCACCCCGGCCATCGAATTGACATCGGCAATCCCGATCGCGTCATAGCCCGCCGCGTGGGCGGCAAGCACCAGATCGACCGCGTCCGACGCACCGCGCAGGAAGCTGAAGCAGCTCACCAGCCCCAGCTCGACGAATGCGCTGCGCGGTGGGGGCGCTACGCCATCGGGATCGATATCGAGCGTGCGCTTGTCATGGGTGAGCGGGGCGTCGGGCATCTCACCCTGCCACCGCCGCGAGCCGCGCGCGCACCATCGCCAGATCGCCTGCGAACAGCGCCGCCTGCGCCGCGCGCGCATCGCCGTCGAGCCGCAGCAGATAGGACGGGTGGACGGTGACCCACAGCTCCGTGCCATCCTCGAGCAGGATCGCCCGCCCCCGCTCGCGCGCCACGCTGACCGTGCGGCCGAGCAGCCCGCGCGCCGCACTCGCCCCAGCGCCAGCACGATGCGCGGGCGGATGATCGCGCGCTCGGCTTCGAGCCACCAGCGGCAGGTGTCGATCTCCTTTGCGGTGGGGGACTGGTGCAGGCGGTGCTTGCCCTTCCACGCGAACTTGAAGTGCTTGACCGCGTTGGTGACGTAAGCCTGCACGCGGTCGATCCCGGCGCGGGCGAGGTGATCGTCGAGCAATTGCCCCGCCGGCCCCACGAAGGGGCGACCCGCGATATCCTCCTGATCGCCGGGCTGTTCGCCGACGATCATCAGCGCGGCTTGCGGCGGCCCCTCCCCCGCCACGGCGCGGGTGCCGCAATCGGCAATCGGACAATCGCGGCAGGCGGCAATCCCCTGCGCGACCTCGGCCAGCGACGCAGGTCGCGCCCGCTCGGCCCGCGCGCCCGCCGCAACCATCGCCGCCTCGCGCGCCTGTGCGCCTGCGATCAGCTGCGGGATCAGCTCGGCCTCGGGCAGGTTCTTCCAGTATTTCTTCGGCATTTCCGACAGCATTGCACCGACCTTCAGGCGCGCGGGGTTGAAGATCGACGCGTAGTAGGAACGCCACAGCGCCTCGACCGGATCGCCGCTAGGGGCATCCTCCCGGCGCGCGGGCGGGCCTTCGCGCATCACCTCGCCATCCCAATGGATGCTCCCGCGCGGGGTGAGGATCGACCAGCGCATGTTGGCGAAGCGGCGCATGAAGAACCCGGCCTCGGCGCGCAGGATGTGGTGATCGGGCTCGAACCAGGCGACGAAGTGGGGGCGGTCGTCCGGGTGTCCTTCTTCTGGCTCGACTTCGCGGAAGCGGACGAAGGCGTGCATCTTGTGCGCATCGCGTCGCACCGACTTGGCGAGTTCCTCAAGGCGGCGCACCTCCGGATCGGCCTTGTCCTCCATCAGGCGCGGATGGCGCTGGAGCCGCCACAGCACGCGGTAGAGCAAGCCGAAGCGTGCCGCATCGGAATGCAGCGCGGCGCTGCAGGCAAGCGTCAGAAACCGCTGGCTGGCACGCACCGGAGGGGCGTCGACGGGCGGCGCAGGCAGACGCTTCTCGCTACGGGCCGGGCCTTCGGCGGCGAAGAGGTCACCCGTCCCGCCCGGTTCGATCCACGAAATCCGGTCGGGTGGCACATCGCACTGGATGAGCCCCCGCGCCCGATCGCGCCAGAAGGCGAAATCATCGGGCGCAGGCAGATGCACGGCATAGTGGGAGCCGAGCGAGACGTGCTGCATCGCGGTCATGCCCACCTCCGTTCGCCTCGAGCGAAGTCGAGAGGCAGTCGCGCGGAGTGTCTCGACTTCGCTCGACACGAACGGATGAAAGCCAACTCCAGCATCAGAACAGTTCCAGCTGCTGCACCTTCGGCGCGATCAGGTGGCGCAGGTTGGCGCGGTCGGTCAGCAAGGTCGGGCGCCAGTCGGTGGTGCAGATGAAGGGACGCACCTTGGTAATCGAGGCTGTCAGCCGCGCGACATCATCAAGCCGCAGCGTGCGGTGCCGCCGCGCGGCAAGGATGCGCGCTACCGCCGTCGTCCCCAGTCCCGGCACGCGGAGCAGCATCTCCCTGGGCGCGCGGTTCACATCGACCGGGAAGCTTGCGCGAAACTTCAGCGCCCAGGCGAGCTTGGGATCGATATCGAGCGGCAGGTTGCCGTCCGCCTCTGCCGCGTCGGCCACCTCCTGCGGCGCGAAACCATAGAAGCGCATCAGCCAGTCCGACTGGTAGAGCCGGTGTTCGCGCATCAGCGGCGGGCGCTTCAACGGCAGCACGGCGCTCGCATCGGGGATCGGCGAGAAGGCGCTGTAATAGACCCGCCTCAGACCGAAGGTGCCATAGAGCCGGCTCGCCTTGCCGATGATGGCGCTATCCGAGGCATCATCCGCTCCGACGATCATCTGGGTCGACTGGCCCGCAGGCGCAAAGCGCGGTGCGTGGCGGAAACGCTTCCTTTCATCTTTCGCCTCGATGATGCGCGTCTTAGTGCGCGCAAGCGCGCCTTCGATCTGGCCTGCGTTCTTGTCGGGCGCGAGCCGCGTCAGGCCTGCATCGGTGGGCAGCTCGACATTGATCGACACGCGGTCGGCATAGCGCCCGGCCTGATGGATGATCTCGGTATCAGCCTCGGGAATGGTCTTGAGGTGGATGTAGCCGCGAAAGTCATGTTCCTCGCGCAATATCCGCGCGACCTCGACCAGTTGCTCCATCGTGTGATTGGCGCTCCTCACGATGCCGGATGAGAGGAACAGGCCTTCGATGTAATTGCGGCGATAGAAATTGAGCGTGAGGTCGACCACCTCCTGCGGCGTGAACCGTGCGCGGGCGACGTTCGAGCTCTTGCGGTTGATGCAGTAGTGGCAATCGAAGATGCAGTGATTGGTCAGCAGGATCTTGAGCAGCGAGATGCAGCGCCCGTCTGGCGCATAGGCGTGGCAGATGCCCATCCCCTCGGTCGAACCCACGCCTTTCCCGCCCAGCGAGTTCTTCTTGGCCGTGCCGGACGAGGCGCACGAAGCATCATACTTCGCCGCATCTGCGAGGATTTCGAGCTTCTGGCGGAGAGTTTGCTGGACCATCGGAACCTTCAGGAACACCTTCTGTGTTCCTTATATGTTCCGTTTCCTCCTCTGCAAAATGCAAAGCTTGCAAGAGGGTCAGTCTCGGAGAGAGGATCGGGTCTGGAGGGTCAGGCGCTGCGCTGCGCGCACAGGTGATCGATCACCGCGGGGTGCATGGTGCCTTCGAAGGCGACACCGGCATACTGCCCGTCAACCCAGGCAATGCTGCCAAGCGGAGTATTGACCTCGCCCACCTTCATCGTCACGCGATCCCCGACATTGGCAAACCCGGCCTTGCCGCGGATTTTGCAGCCGCCTTCGGACAGATCGACCAGATCGACGAACACCGCGCGCGCGCGCACGCGGCTCTTGATCATGAGGCTAAGGTCACGGCGTTCGGACGAACGCGGAATCGAGTGCATGTTCATGCGGTCTAACTCGCACAAATCCGTAAAGAAAAGCTAAGCAGCCAGGTAAAGACGCGTTAGGCATAAAGCCCGTGCAGGAACCAGTCGGGTACGCCGCCGCGCCCGTCGCCGGCGATTCCCTGCCGGTAAATCCAATAGCGCCGCCCCGCCGCATCCTCGATCCGGTAATAATCGCGCAGCCGCGCGGTGGAGCGTTCGCGCCACCATTCGGGCGCGATCCGCTCCGGCCCCTCGACCCGCACCACCTCGCGCACCTCGCCGCGCCAGCGAAAACGCTGCGGATAGCCATCGGGCGAGGCATAGAGCACCGCGATTGGCTCCGCCCGATCGAGCAATTTCAGCGGACGAGAGTGAAACGCGAGCATGCCCTGAACCACCGGCACAGGCTCAAGCGGCGGCTGCCAGGCCTGCGCGCGTTCGGGGATATGGCTGGCGCGGGCGACCGGACGAGTCACGGCTCCGGGGCCAAGGCGCACGCTCAGCCGATCGATACAGGCCGCCAGCGCGGTGCCGTGCTGCTCAGCGGCGGCGTCGAGATCGGTCTGCGCAAAGGCGAGCGGCTCGCACCAGCTCGCGCGCAGCTGCACCATCTCGATCCCGAACCCCGCTGCGACATCGTCAAGCCGTGCGGCGAACAGGCGGGTGATGTGCGATGCCTCGCGGGTGGCGGCGGCGAGTTCAATGCGACGCCACAGAACCTCGCCATCAACCCGCCACAACGCCAGCTCGAGCCGCCGCGCGCCCTCCCCCCGTGCTGCCAGCACGCGGACCATGTCCTCGGCCAGATCGGTCACCACCCTATCGAGCGGAGCACGGTGGCGCAGTGGTTCGAGCAGGCGGCGCTGCACCAGCGGCATCGGCCGTTCGATGACCGGCAGCAGCGGCTCGGGCATCCGGCCGAGCAACTGATCCAGACGCAGCAGCGGATTGGCCGATGGCGCGCGGTGGTTGCGGAAGCGGCGGCGCAACGCGTCGCGGGCGGCGGCTTCCTGTGCGGGGTCCTCCGCTCCCGCCCCGCTGACACCGGCAAGCTGCCCGAGCCGCTTGATCCCGAGCCGCCGCAACACCGTCAGCACATCGGCATCAAGCCGAAGCGCAGCAACCGGCAGATCGCCCATCAGGCGCAGCGGATCATCATCGGGCGCAAGGATCGCCGCGGGCGGTCCGTAATGCGCCAGCGCCCAAGCAGCCCCCGCCGTGGGCGCCAGTGCGGCACGTGCCGCGAGCCCCTGTGCGGCAAAGGCGGAGGCAACATCGGCGAGCAGCCGCGCCTCGTCACCGAACAGGTGGGCGACGCCGGTCACATCAACCAGCACGCCATCGGGCGGATCCATCGCGCTCCACGGCCCCCAGCGCTGCGCCCACAGGGCGAGCTTCTCGATCGCCGCCAGATCGCCCGCCGGATCACCCGGGACCGTGACAAGTTCAGGGCACAGCGCGCGCGCATCGGCCAGCAGCATTCCGGCACGTGCGCCGGCCGCCAGCCCGGCATCATTGGCAGCGGCGATCCGCGGCCCATGCGCGGTTTCGAGGATCAGCGCAGTGGGGGCGGCATCGGCAGCCGCGCGGCCCTCAGGCGCGAGCGCGCGCCGCCAGCGATCGACCGAAAGTCGGGCGAGCCAGATGGACAAAATCCGGCGCGGCACAATCGGCTTCATGATCGCGGCGGATGCACAGGGTTCCGGTGTCATCGCTCAGCATCCATGCGCCCGGCGCGTGAGCACGGGCGCGGAACAGTTCGGCGCGCCAGGTGGCGGGGCCGGGGGAGGAAGGGTGCCAGCGCGGCGCTGGCGACGGCGCGGCGCGGGCCCGCCAACGCATCCGCGCCGAGGAAAGATCGGGCTCGGCATCCAGTCGCACCAACCACAGCCGCAGGCCGTGGCGCTCCGCCGTGAGGCTGAGGCGGCGCGAGGCGGTGAAAGTCAGTGCGCGAGGATTACCTGCAATCTCGCCGATCACACAGGCAAGATCGCGGCATTTCAGGCCTTCTTCCAGCGCGAAGAGCGCGTCTTCAGGGGTGCTCGCTGCGACATGGATCAGCCGGTGGCGCAGGTCAGACGGCAGGCCCGCGACACAGGGCCGCCCGCCAAGCTGCATCGCCTTCCTGTCCTGCACCCACAGTACATGGCGGGCATCCTCGCCCTGCCGAGCAGCAGCAAGCGCATCGCGCGCCAAGGCCAGCGCCAGCCCCGCCCCGCTCGCTTCGGTTGCGGGAGCGAAGATTTCCGAATGGAACGGATGCGCGGCAAGCCCCGGCCGCCAGCGCGCTTCGGGAAGCGCAGCCGACAAGACCCGCGCGGGCGAGGCTTTGGAGAGCGTGAAGGGCATGGGCGAACGACTCATTTGTTCGCATTATGTTCCAACATCGATCCAAGCGCAATGCAAAGGGCGCGGGAAGCGATATCCGCTCCCCGCGCCCTTCAAAAGCCTTCCCGAAGATCAGGTCAGTCGTCGACGACCGGCCCTGGGAACTCGCCCATATCGGGCGCGTCATCCTGCGGATCGCCGTGCTGCAGATTGGAGTTGCGGATGCCGTAGACGAAATACAGCACCACACCGCCAACCATGTAATACACGAAGAACATCAGCACGTTCGGCGGCACCGTGTAGATCAGGTAGGCGCATGACAGAATGCCCAGCACCGGCACCACCGGGTAGAGCGGCACCTTGAACCCACGCGGCAACTCCGGCGCGACGCGGCGGAGATAGATCACCGAAAGGCACACGATCGCAAAGGCAGCAAGCGTACCGACAGAGGTCATGTCACCCAACACATTGATGTCGAAGAAGCCCGCCGCAATCGCCGTAACCAGGCCGACCACGACAGTGTTCACCGCAGGGGTGTGGAAGCGCTTGTTGACGCGGCTGAACACCTTGGGCAGCAGGCCGTCGCGCGCCATCGTGTAGAAAATGCGGGTCTGGGCATACATCAGCACCAGCACGACCGAGGTCAGGCCGATGATCGCACCGATCTTGATGACCTTTGCGAGCCAGCCCCAGGTCGGGCCGAAATTGTCGACCACCACCGCGACCGGATCGGGCACGTTGAGCGTCCCATAAGGCACCAACAACGTCATGATCGCGGCGACCAGCATGTAGATCACCGTGCACACAACCAGCGAACCGATGATGCCGAAGGGCATGTCCTTGGCCGGATCCTTGGCTTCCTGCCCTGCGGTCGAGACTGCCTCGAAGCCGATATAGGCGAAGAACACGATCGAGGCGGCGCGCATGATCCCGTCAACACCGAAAGCGCCCTCGCCATTATTGGCAGCAGGATCATACTCAGGAATGAAGGGAACCCAGTTGGTGGACATCAACTCGGGAAGCTTGCTGAGCACAATCCCCCCGCCGACCAGAATGAACGCGGCCAGCACGCTCACCTTGATGGCGACGATGACGTTATTGACCTTGGCGCTTTCCGAAACGCCCACCACCAGCAGCCCGGCAAGCGCCATGCAGATAAGGAAGGCGGGCAGGTTGAAGAGCGTCGTCACGGTCTGGCCATCGACCAGAACGGGAACACCGTCGCGCATCAGGGTGTAGCCGGCAGGGCCTGTAAATTGTGGCGGAATCTGCAAACCGAAGTCGGCGAGCAGGCTGACCACATAGCCGCCCCAGCCTACCGCCACCACAGATGCGGCCAGACCGTATTCGAGCAGCAGCAAGGCGCCCATGATCCACGCAACGAATTCACCCAGCGTGGTGTAGCCATAGGTGTAGGCCGAGCCTGAAACCGGCAGAGTGGAGGACAGCTCGGCGTAGCACAGGCCGGCAAAGGCGCAGACGATCCCGGCGACGACGAAGCTCAGCAGCACAGCCGGCCCCGCATGGAGCGCTGCAGCGCTGCCGGTGCGGACGAAGATCCCCGCCCCGATGATGCAGCCCACACCGAGCAGCAGCAGGTTCCACTTGCCAAGCGAGCGCTTGAGCTCGCTTGCCTGAGTTTCACGTTGGACTTGGGCAATCGATTTGCGCGCGAACATACGCTGGAGAACGGAACGGTTCGGTTGGCTCGCCATTAGCAGTTCCCCCTGCACGCCTGCGCGGCGCGCGGCTTGATCCTGTCAAGAAACATCTGGATAGGTCTCCCACTGATCGCGGGCAGATCCCCCGCGCGATCGTCAGGGGTGCAACGCTAGCGCAACAGCCACGCAACACAAGCCGTAAAGCACGCTCTTTCCCCCGACGCGCACAGCCGCTAGAGCCTTCGCCATGTCCACGACCTTCCAGCTCGACACCAGCACCAGCCGCGCGAACCCGACCCCGCAGCCGATGCGGCGACTGACTGTGCCGGGCGTGCGCGCCCGCAAGCAGGACGGCGTCACAGCCGAACCGCTGGTGATGCTGACCGCCTACACCGCCCGCCAGGCCCAGCTGCTTGATGCCCATTGCGACCTGTTGCTGGTGGGTGATTCCCTCGGCCAGGTGATCTACGGCTTGCCTTCGACGATCCCGGTGACGCTCGAGATGATGGCGAACCACGGCGCAGCGGTGGTGCGTGGCTCTTATCATTCGGTGGTGGTGGTCGATATGCCCTTCGGCTCCTACGAAGCCTCACCCGAACAGGCGTTCGAGAGCGCGGCGTTTCTGCTGAAGCAGACAGGTGCGGCGGCAGTAAAGCTTGAAGGCGGCGCAGCGATGGCGCCGACGGTCGAGTTCCTCAACAGCCGCGGTATTCCGGTGATGGGCCATGTCGGGCTCACTCCGCAGGCGGTCAACGTGCTCGGCGGCTATGGCGCGCGCGGACGTTCCGATGCGGAAGCCGAAAAGATCGTCTCCGATGCTATCGCGCTCGATAAGGCCGGAGCATTCGCCATCGTCGTCGAAGGCGTGGTCGAACCGATCGCCATTGCCGCGACCAAGGCGGTGTCCTGCCCGACCATCGGCATCGGCGCCTCCGCACAATGCGACGGGCAGGTGCTGGTGACCGAGGACATGCTTGGCATGTTCGAACGAGTTCCGCGCTTCGTGAAGCGATATGAAGATATCGCCGGTGTTATAGATCGCACCGTCGCGCGCTATGCCGAGGAGGTGCGTTCCCGCACCTTCCCCGGCGAAGAACAGACCTACCAGCCCAAGAAGGGCTGAACTCACCCTTCCCCTCATCACAAGGTTTCAGGCCCCTGCCATGCAGACGCTGCTTCGTTATTACACCTTCTCGCTGATCTTCACCGTCATCTGCCTTGGCCTCGCCGGATGGTATGGGCTCGTTAGTTCTGGCACGCTGATCGGCATGGCGCAGGTGCTATGGATCGTTGTGATCCTGTCGGTGTTGGAGGTTTCGCTCAGCTTCGACAACGCCGTGGTCAACGCCTCGGTGCTCAAGGAAATGGACGAAGTCTGGCAAAAGCGCTTCCTGACCTGGGGGATCGCTTTTGCGGTGTTCGGGATGCGGATCGTCTTCCCGCTTGCGATCGTCGCGATTGCCGCCGGGATCGGACCGATGGAAGCGCTCAATCTGTCGCTCAACAATCCGCAGGAATACGAACGGCTGGTCAGTTCGGCGCATATCGGCATTGCCGGTTTCGGCGGCGCGTTCCTCGCGATGGTGGGGATGAAGTTCTTCTTCGACGCCGACAAGGAGGTCCACTGGATCGGCAGCATCGAACGGGCGCTGTCAAAGGTGTCGAACCTCCCGGCAATCGAAATCGCCCTGCTCCTGCTGGGCATGTGGGGCATTTCCACACTGCTCCCGGTCGAGGAGGCGCACACTTTCCTCGTTGCCGGGATGCTGGGCCTTGTCACCTTCATCGCCGTGGAAGCGGTGAGCCATTGGCTCGAAATGCGTGAGGAAGCCGCACGCATGGCTGGCGCGGTGGTGCGCAGCGGGTTTGGCGGGTTCCTTTACCTCAACATCCTCGATGCAAGCTTCAGCTTCGACGGCGTGATCGGCGCCTTCGCACTATCAAACAACATGATCGTCATTGCGCTCGGCCTTTCGATCGGGGCGATGTTCGTGCGTTCGATGACGGTGCACCTCGTCAAGCAGGGGACGCTGGCAGAATACCGCTATCTCGAACACGGGGCCTTCTGGGCAATCGTGGTGCTGGGTGCGATCATGCTGGTCTCGGCCGTGTTCCACATCCCCGAGACGATCACCGGCCTGATCGGCGCGATCCTGATCGGTCTTTCGTTCTGGTGGTCGGTCCGCCACCAGCGCGCCGAACGCGCGGCTAACCCCGCGCCAGACGCATAGCCAAAGGCGCGGCCAGCACCAGCTGGGCGAGATGATAGAGCAGCAGCGGGGCGATCACGAACCCTGCGGCTGACGGCGCGAACAGGATCGCGGCGAGCGGAGCCCCCACCGCCACGCTCTTCTGCGATCCGGCAAACAGAAATGCGATCCGGTCTGCGCGCGGCAGGCCGAGCGTGCCGCTGACCGCCCATGCGGAACCTAGCGCCAGTCCCAACATGGCGAGCACGAGGCCGGTCAAGACGGCCCAATCAGCGGGGGTGAACATGGTCCCCAGCCCTTGCTCGACCGCGCCGGAAAAGGCGACATAGACCGCGATCCCGATCACCGAGCGATCAAGCCACGCGATGCGTTCGCGGTGGGACTGCACACGCTCGATGAAGCGGTCCTGCACGGCCTGTCCGATGAGGAACGGCAGCACCAGGATCAACCCGATGCGAATGATCGCCTCGCTGCCGATCTCCCCCGCTCCGCCCCCGCCCAAAAGCGCGAACAACGGCGCGCTGACGAACACGCCCGCGATATTGATCAGCGCCGCGCCGACCACCGACAGCGCGACATTGCCATGGGCAAGGCTGGTGTAGGAGGTCGCCGACTGCACAGTCGAAGGCAGGCAACCTAGATAGACGAACCCGATCGCCACCAGCGGCGGCAGAAGCGGGTCAGCGAGGCGGGCAAACCCCATCCCCATCGCCGCCATGCCGACGAACACAAACAGCATCAGCGGCCCGAAATAGCGCCAGTTGGCCAGACCGCGCGCGATCTCGCTGCGCCTGATACGCATCCCGTTGACGAGGAAAAGCACGAAGATCCCGGCATTCGACACCGTGGTCGCAATCGCGCGGTGCGGGCCGGTTGCCGGGAGCGCCAAAGCCAGCAGCGTCGAAACCACCAGCACCGCGATCATCGGATCGCGCAGAAACGGGAGACGGGCAAGGAGGTTCGGCTTGGACATGTTGCGCGCCGCCCTGCCCCGCCTGATAGCGCTTGTCGAGCCGCTATGGCGTCAGGCGTGGCGGGCGCAGCATTGCTTCAAGTCGGGCAAAGCTTTCTGCTTCCCCTGCCCGGCCCAATGCTTTCGCGGCATCACGACGCAGCGCCAGCACCCGCAGATCATGCCCGCTGCCGAGTGCGATGGCGTGATCAAGCAATTGCTCCGTCCGGCTCCATTCCCCCCGCGCTGCCTGACGCTCGGCCAAGGCAATGACGGCGCTCGCAGCGTTCGGCTCGCCCGTCACATGGCGCGCCAGCAGTGTGTCGGCGGCCTCCGCATCCCCCACGCGGCGATAGGCAAACACCGCTCGGCGCGTGAGCGGCCAGGGACGCTTGACCTTCGCAGCGCGCGCATAGGCTGCCAGCGCCTCTTGCGGCTGTCCTGACGCCAGTGAGGCATCACCCGCGAGGCTTGCGGCATCGGCGGAAAGCGGGAAGCGGCGTTGCAGGGACCCAGCGGCGGACAGCGCGGAGGCAGAGGCTCCCCCGTCCAGCATTCGGCGCATGTCGCGGGTCGGCGGCGGCAGGCCGTCAGAGGCGGCCAGAACGACCGCGCCGTCCGGTGCCCGGCCATAAGCACGCGCCAGCAGCGGCGCTGCACGCGCGCGGTCTCCCGACTGCTCGTGAGCCCGTGCCACCATCATCATCAGATAGGGCGAGGCATCGCTGCGTTCGGCATCGGCCCCGAAGCGGGCGACAACATCAGCCGCGCGTCCGCCGGTGAGCAACGCCCGCGCCTGCAGCTCGCGCACGCGAACATTGCCCGGTTGGCGCGCCGCCAGTGCCTCAAGCGTGGCCGCTGCGCTATCGGAATTGCCTTCCTCCAGCGCGATCACGGCGTCGAGCAGCATCGCCGCCGGGACACCGCGCGTTGCCATGCCGCTGCGCGCGAGCAGACTGCGCGACAGCGCCCAGTCCCGACCGCGCGCCGCCAAGACCGCCTGCAAATAGAATACCCGCGGTTCATCGGGCGCGATTTCGGCCAAGTCGCGCACCGCTGCAAGCATCGCCCCCGCTTGCCCGGCATCTCCCAGCGCGGCGGCATACTCGGCGCGGGCATCGGCGTTGGCGGGATCGGCCTTGATCGCCGCTTCGAACCACGGAAAGGATGCCGCAAAGCCATGAGCATCGCGCACAATCAGCGCACGCAGTAGCAGTGCCGGGCCATAGTCCGCCCCACGCGCCAGAGCCTGATCGGCAGCCTCCAGCGCGGCGAGGTGCTCGCCGGCACGGTAACGATCCCTAGCGAGCACCACCCAATAGGACGGTCCATCGGGATCCTGACTGTTTGCCGGATCGCCTGAAGTCGAAGCCGTTGGCGCAGGCGCTGCCGTCGCATCGCCGCAGGCCGACAGGCACAGCAAGACAGCAGCAATCAGCAACGCCAGCAGCGATGCCCGAGAGTCAGGTTTGCAGATCATACTGCTTGAGCAGGTCATACAGGGTCGGACGGCTGATCCCGAGCAGCTTGGCCGTGCTCGAAATATTGCCCTCGCTCCGCGCGAGTGCGTGGCGGATCACGCGGCGATCCGCCGCCTCGCGTGCAGCCTTGAGGTTGAGCACATCGGCGCTTTCTTCCTCGTCCTTGCCGAAATCGAGATCATCGGCGCTGACCAGCTTGCCATCGGCCATGATCACCGCGCGCTTCACCCGGTTTTCCAGCTCGCGGACATTGCCCGGCCAGTCGTGCGCGTCGATCGCGGCGAGCGCATCGGGCGCAAAGCCGGTAACCGAAGGGTTCATCTCCGCCGCGAACCGCTTGAGGAAGGCCTTGGCGAGCAGCACCGGATCGCCGTGCCGTTCGGCAAGACCCGGAATGCGCACGACGATTTCCGCAAGGCGGTAGAACAGGTCTTCGCGGAACGCGCCCTGGCGGATCATGCTTTCAAGGTCCTGATGGGTGGCACACACGATGCGGGTATTGACCGCAATCGCCTTGCGCCCGCCGACGCGCTCGATGGTGCGTTCCTGCAGGAAGCGCAGCAGTTTGACCTGCAAGGGCAGCGGAATGTCGCCCACCTCGTCGAGGAACAGGGTGCCGCCGTTGGCGCTTTCGATCTTGCCTTCGGTGGTCTTGATCGCCCCTGTGAAGGCCCCCTTTTCGTGGCCGAACAGCTCGCTTTCGAGGAGGTTTTCGGGGATCGCGGCGCAGTTGATGGCGACAAACGGTCCGTCCGCCCGGTCGCTTGCGTCGTGGAGGCCCTGCGCCAGCAGTTCCTTGCCCGTACCGCTCGCGCCGAGCAGCATCACCGATACGCTGGTGCGGGCAACACGTTCGATGGTGCGCGCAACCTTGACCATCTCCGGCGCGCCGGTGACGAGGCGGCCCAACACCGTCTTGTCGGCGCTGGCGCTGGCCACCAGACGGCGGTTTTCCTCCTCGATGGCACGCAGGTTGAAGGCGCGCCGCACGATCAACCCTAGTGCCTCGATATCGATCGGCTTCTGGTAGAAGTCATAGGCCCCGCGCGCGATCGCTTCGAGCGCGCTTTCGCGGGCGCCGTGGCCGCTGGCGACGATCACCTTGGTGTCGGGTTTAAGCGCCATGATCGCATCGAGCACGGCAAAGCCTTCGCGGGTGCCATCGGGATCGGGCGGCAGACCGAGATCAAGCGTGACCACGTCGGGCGCTTCAGCGCGCAGCGCGGTCAACGCGCTGTCACGGTCGCCGGCAATCACGACCTCGAAATCATCGTAAGCCCACTTGAGCTGCGCTTGCAGACCCGGATCGTCCTCGATCACGAGCAGCACGGGTTTCTTGTCAGCCATCAGGCGACCTCCTGCGAGGGGGATTGGGGTGTGGGGGCACCGCCGAGCAGCCGGGCCGCTTCGGCCAGCGGCAGAACCACGGAGAAACGGGTGCCGAGTCCTTCGCGCGATTCGACCGTCACGCGGCCGCCCATCGCCCGGATCAGTTCGCGCGCCTCGAACGCACCGATGCCGAACCCGCCCTGCTTGGACGAGACGAACGGCTTGAACAGGCCCGTGCGGACAAATTCGGGGCTCATGCCGCAGCCGCTGTCGACCACTTCGATGGTGCCGTGGAGATCAAAGCCGGTCACATCGAGGAAGACCGGTGTTCCTGCGGGACTTGCGTCGATCGCGTTCTGAACGAGGTGGATCAGAGCTTGCTCAAGCGCCTCGCGATTACCCATCACCAGCACCGGTTCCTCGCGGGTCAGCGCGACGGGGTGCGAAGCCCGCAAACGATCGGCGATCGAGCGGGCGAGCTCTGAAAGGTCAAAGGCATCGCGCTCGTTCACGTGTCCGGCACCATATCGTCCGAGCCGCGCAAGGAGCGCCGAAAGCTTGTCTGCCGAATTGCGCAGCGTCACCAGCATATCAGCGCGGAAGGCCGGGTTATCGGCATGCTTCTCGGCATTGGCGGCAAGCAGCGAGAGCTGACTGACGAGGTTCTTGATGTCGTGCATCACGAACGCCATGCGCCGGTTGAATTCATCGAACCGGCTGGCATCCATCAGCGCCTGCTGACCCGCCTGTTCGGCGAGGTAGCTGGCAAGCTGTTGGCCTGCGACGCGCAGGAGATCGAAATCCTCCCAATCGAGCTGGCGTTCAATCCGCGGACGGGCGAGCACGATCGCGCCGACCAGCCGGTCGAAGTGGAGCAGCGGGACCAAAGCCCAGGCATCCTCGGCTTCGATCAGCCAATCAGGCACTTGCGCAGCCTCGCCGTGATGGTCGATCCCGCGGCGCACCTCTTCAAAGGCCAGCACGAGGTTGTGCTGCTCGATAAGGCCCGACAGGGCGTATTCCGCCGCTACCGCCGGGACCGCGATTGTAGGCCAGTTCCAACGCGCGGTCAGTTCAAGCTGTGCTTCCTCGTTGGGCATCAGCAGCAGCCCGGCGGGGCTGTCGGTGATATCCGCCAGCGCCTTGACCGCGCGTTCGTGCAGGCTTGCACTGCTCGGCCCGCTATGGCCGATGGTGCGGGTGAACCGCAGCCATTCCTCGCGGTAGTCATAGCGGTGCTGGAACAGGTGCTTGGTCGCTGTCACCCGCAGCCATCCCCGAAGACGCGGCGAAGGCAAGGCGAAGGCCGCCCCGCCCAACGCCAGCAACACGAACATGATCTGACTGGTGCGGGCAATATCCCCGCCGATCAGCGCGAGCGCCTTGGTGACCAGCACCATCGCGGCCAGATAGCCGCCGATCAGCAGCAGCGAGAGCGTTCGGAAGGTTACGGCGCGCGAAGGGTTGAACTGTACGCGCGGGCCTGCGGCATTCATGCCGAGCGCGAACAGCACCGCCATGATCCCGGCGAAGAGGCCGCGCGCATCACCAATCATCTCCGGCAGGATGCCGCCGAGGTATGCGATCGTTGCGAGGTTGAGATCATAGGCAAAAATCCCGGCCAGACCGATGCCGGTCCAGCGCAGCAGTGGACGCACGCCGCTCGCTGCACCCGCATAGAGATTGTGCAGCAGCATCAGCGCGCCGATCGACACCAGCATGTCGATCACCATCCGCACTTCAAACACCGCTCCTGACAGCGCCGAAGGATCTGCGGCGTTGAGGTTGATCAACCCAAGCACAGGCTGAAGCAGTTGCACCAGCACCAGTGCGATGATCACCGGACGGATGGGCTTGAGGCTGGCGTTGCGGCCATCGGCGGCGAACAGCGCATAGATCGCCGCGATCAGTGCGAGATTACGCGCACTCGATGCGGCGATGCTCAACACATGGTCCGGGCCCACCATCGCTGACAGCAGGCACCACATGGCACTGCTGGCAGCGGCGGTCATCAGGCCGCGCCGGTCAGGGCGGGAACGCTCGCCGTTGCGCCAGATCCAAAGCGCTGCGACCGTCCCCAGCACCGCGCCTGCAATCCAGGCCAGGCACGCGCCAAGCGGCATCAGAAGTTCGCCGCCGATCACCGTGCGCCCTCCGGCCATAGGATCACGCGCAGGGTCTGCAACAGGATCACCAGATCGAGAAACGGCGTGTAGTTTTTGGCGTAGTAGAGATCATACTCCAGCTTGCTGCGACTATCCTCGACCGACGCGCCATAGGGGTAGTTGATCTGCGCCCAGCCCGTAATGCCGGGCTTCACCATGTGCCGTTCGCCGTAAAACGGGATCACCTCTTCGAGACTGTCGACGAAGGCTGGCACTTCGGGGCGCGGGCCGACAAAGCTCATCTGGCCTTTGAGCACGCTCCAGGTCTGCGGCAACTCGTCGATCCGCAGCTTGCGGATGATCCGGCCGACGCGGGTGATGCGCGGATCGTTTTCCTCGGCCCACTTGGCACCGTCCTTCTCGGCATCGGTCCGCATCGAGCGCAGCTTGATCAGCGTGAAGGCCTCGCCGTACAGGCCCACCCGCTGCTGGCGGAAGAATGCCGGCCCCTTGCTGTCGATCTTCACCAGCGCGGCAAACAGCGCGATCACGGGCAAGGTCAGCACCAGCAGGATGAGGCTCGCGGTGATATCGAAGATACGCTTGACCGCGCTCGAGAACATCCGCCCGCTCGAAAAGCCGTCGGAGAAGATCAGCCAGCTGGGATTGACGGTGTCGAGATCGACCCGCCCCGTCTCGCGCTCGATGAAGCTGGAGAAATCGTTGACGTGGACACCCTTGGTCTTGATCCGCAGCAGGTCCTTTAGCGGCAGCGCATTGCGGCGTTCCTGCAAGGCAAGCACCACTTCACTGACACCGAGATTTTCAACGAAACGGCCCAGATCATGGATCGCCGCGCGCGGGATCGCTTCTTCGACCAGGCGCTTGTCCTCGCTCATGGCGACATAGGCGACGACGGCAAAGCCGGTTTCGGGGCGCTCGCTCAATTCGCGCAGCCGCATGGCCCGCCCACCAGCGCCCAGCACCATGATCCGCCGCCGGAACGCCGACGAGCCGAGGAAGGAGTTGAGCAGCAGGCGGTCTGCCACCAGCACGACAATCGCCAACACCATCGTGTACAGAAGCGTCGAGCGCCAGAAGAGGTCGCTTGGAAGAATGAAGTCGATCAGTGCCAGCGCAAGAATGGCAAGGCTGATCGCCACAAGCAGCCGCGCCCCGGCAAAGCGCAGGGACCGCAAGGCATAGGGACCATAGACCCCGACCGAAATCATCGCGAGCCAGATCACCAGCGAAGTGCCCATCAGGGCCACTCCGCGACCGCCAACCTCGCCCACGTCCATCCCGATCTGATGGGCTCGCCATTGCCACGCGATCTCGCTGGCCATGATCAGCAAGACAAGATCCAGCAGGCCGAGCAGCAGCACGGCATGCGGAATGTAATGCTTGAACAGGCGGATCATCTCGCGGGGGGCCTTTGGTTCCTGGCTGGCCGCCATCCTACCCGCGAGACATTAAGTGTCGGTAAACTTTACAACGTCCGCCCAGCGCCAAGATTTGCGGGGGTTTCGAGGGTTAACATCGCGAAAACTTGGTCTTGTTCGGGATTTACGCCAATAGGGTTTCGCAGCACCTGACTTGGGGGACAAAGTGATGGCAATGCACAGCAACAGACGGGAGACCTTGGGGATCGGCCTTGCGCTCACCGTGACTCCTGCGATCGCCGTCGCCCAGAATGCCGAGAGCTCGGCGGAAGCGGCGCTGATGGCTTTCCTGCGAAGTTTCGCGGATTGCGATCTTCCGGCAATGGAGGCTGCATTCGCGCCCGACGCGACAAGTTTTGATGCCGTTTCGGCGGGTGCGTCGGCGCCCTTGTCCAGCCGCGAGGCCCTGAAACGGGCATCGGGCATGCCGGCGAGGATGCGTCAGATCGCCCAAACCTTGCCAACAGAGCGACCGGGGCCGCCCTATCATCGCCCCGACCTGATCCAGGATCTGCTCGTTCAGGTCACAGGTGACGTCGCGCTGTGCACCTTCCACTTCGATAATCCCGACCGGCTTGGTCGCCGCACAATCGTCTTGGTGCGCCGCAGCGGGGAGTGGCGAATTCTGCACATTCATGCCTCGAATCAGCAGTTCTGAGCCAATCCTCTTAACGCTCGGCGCCTGAGCGTGGGCGGGGCAGCGTGCTGGCAAGCCGCGCCGGTGCCGGGGTCAGACATTCCACCCGTCCGCACCGCAGGCAGGGCGTGCCCAGCGGCACCGCATCGGCCCGGTCGAGCGAAACGCCGCGGGCGTGGGCCAGGTCTCCCGCAAAGCGCGCCTCGATCCCCAGCACGACCGCACGCCGGCCAGCGCACATCACCCCGTCCCCGTCGACTGTGCGAGTGATCATGAACCAGTGCCGCGCCGCCGCCTCGCCCTCGCCGAAAGTCACCGCTTGGGTGAGCACCGTGCCGGGCCGCTCGAACGCCGCGTAAGGAACCCAGGCAGGCCAGCGCGCGCCATCGAGCGGGTAATGCGCGGCGCTTCCCCCGGTGGTGAATTCGGTCATGCGGCCCGCCCGGTCGATCGTGGCCATGAAGAACGGCAAACCGCGCTCACCGACCCGTCCAAGGGTTGTGAGCCGATGGGCAACCTGATCGAAGCTAACGGCAAAACGGCGCTGCAGCACCGCCAGATCATACCCCGTCGCCTCGCACGCGCGCAGAAAGCGGCGGTAGGGCAGCAGCAGCGCACCTGCGAGATAATTGGCGATATGTTCGCGCAAGGCCTCGCGCGCCTCTGGAGTGGCGAGATTGGCCCCTGCGACCAGCAGTTCGATCCCCTCCCGCATTTCGAGCATCCCGACCTGCCGGGCGATCTGGAACCGCCGCGCTGCCCCCGGCAGCATCTCGGAAAGCTGCAACTGGCGCGCGTGCAGATCAAGCCGGTGCACCTGACCCGGCATGACTTCCGCGGGCAGGATGCGGACGGAGAGCTGGTGCCGCTCACGCAGCCGGTCGCCCAGCGCGGCGCTGATCTCGCCGCGCGAAAGACGCAGCTCATCGGCGAGGTCTTCGGCGGCGTGATCAAGATCGGAAAAGTGGTTCTGCCAGCGTTCGATGGCGCGGCGTGCTGCGGCGGCGGCATCCTCGCCATCCGCCCGCACCACGCCCGCTCCGGCGGTGCCGCCCTGATCGTAAAGCCGGGCAAAAGCGGCAGCGATCTGGGGCGCAGCGGAAAGGAACTCCTGCACCTCCTCGCGGTCGATCCCGAGGTCGGCGAACCGCTTGTCCGCCATCCGGCGCACCATCCCGTCGAATCCGCCGATCGCGTCATCTTCGCGCAGGGAGCGCGGGTCGAAATCGAACCGCTCGATCACCCGCACCAGCACCTTGGCAGAGAGCGGACGCTGGTTGCGTTCGATGAGGTTGAGATAGGACGGCGAAATCCCGAGCGCGCTCGCCATTGTCGCCTGGGTCAGCCCTTCGCGCTTGCGCAAACGGCGCAAGGCAGGTCCGGCGAGGAGATTGGTGTCAGCCATGCCGCGCTTGTAAATATATTTACTGTTTTACACAAGATCGCAGGCAAAAGTGGCGATAGCGACACGAATTTTTGTAAGTTTCCCTGTCATGCTGCGGCGCAACACGCCAGATCATGCCCATCCAGCGGCGCGAGTCTTCCACGGCACGCTCCACTCCCCAGGATGGACAGGAGACGCACATGACCTACCAGAACACCATCTCGCGGATGCGCGACATCGTTGCGGCCAACGGCCCGAGCTGGGCCGCGATCGATCCCGAGAGCGCCGCGCGCATGGCGATCCAGAACCGCTTCGCCACGGGCCTCGACATTGCCAAGTACACCGCGAAGATCATGCGCGCCGACATGGCCGCCTATGACGCGGACACCGCCCAGTACACCCAGTCGCTTGGCTGCTGGCACGGTTTCATCGCGCAGCAGAAGCTGATCGCGATCAAGAAGCACTTCGGCACCACCAAGCGCCGTTACCTCTACCTGTCGGGCTGGATGGTCGCCGCGCTGCGCAGCGAGTTCGGCCCGCTGCCCGACCAGTCGATGCACGAGAAGACCTCGGTGCCCGCGCTGATCGAGGAGCTCTATACCTTCCTCAAGCAGGCCGATGCCCGCGAGCTCGGCATGATGTTCCGCGCGCTCGACAATGCCCGCAAGGCCGGTGATGCGGTCGAAGCCAAGCGGCTCGAGAACGCGATCGACAACTACGAAACCCACGTCGTTCCGATCATCGCCGATATCGACGCAGGCTTCGGCAATGCGGAAGCGACCTACCTCCTCGCCAAAAAGATGATCGAGGCGGGTGCCTGCGCGCTCCAGATCGAGAACCAGGTCTCGGACGAAAAGCAGTGCGGCCACCAGGACGGCAAGGTCACCGTGCCGCATGAGGACTTCCTCCAGAAGATCCGCGCCTGCCGCCATGCCTTCCTCGAAATGGGCGTGGAAGACGGCATCATCGTCGCCCGCACCGACTCGCTCGGCGCCGGCCTGACCAAGCAGATCGCCTTCTCGAAGGAGCCGGGCGATCTGGGCGACCAGTACAACAGCTTCCTCGATGCCGACGAAGTCGATCCGGCCAACATTACCAACGGCCAGGTCTTCATCAGCCGCGACGGCAAGCTGCTGGCGCCCAAGCGCCTGCCTTCGAACCTCTACCAGTTCCGCCCCGGAACGGGCGAGGACCGCGTCGTGCTCGATTGCATCACCTCGCTCCAGAACGGGGCGGACCTGCTGTGGATCGAGACCGAAAAGCCGCACGTGGAACAGATCGCCGGCATGGTCGATCGCATCCGCGAAGTCGTGCCGAACGCCAAGCTGGTCTACAACAACTCGCCCAGCTTCAACTGGACGCTGAACTTCCGCCAGCAGGTGTTCGATGCGTGGGAAGCCGCGGGCAAGGACGTGTCGGCCTATGATCGCAGCCGCCTGATGAGCGTCGATTACGACGGCACCGAGCTGTCGGACGAGGCAGACGAGAAGATCCGCACCTTCCAGCGCGATGCCGCTGCACGGGCGGGGATTTTCCACCACCTCATCACGCTGCCGACCTACCACACGGCCGCGCTCAGCACCGACAATCTCGCCCGCGAGTACTTCGGCGAGGCGGGTATGCTGGGCTACGTCAAGGGCGTGCAGCGCGAGGAAATCCGCCAGGGTATCGCCTGTGTGAAGCACCAGAACATGTCGGGCTCCGACATTGGTGACGACCACAAGGAATACTTCGCCGGTGAAGCCGCGCTGAAGGCCGGCGGTGTGCACAACACCATGAACCAGTTCGAGGCGGCCTGACGCGTTTCGCAGGTGGGACGCTGCATGATCACGCATGATGATCAGCAGCATGAGGATGCCCGCTCGCAACCAACCGGAAACTGCGCTTGCAGCCTTCCGGTTGGTTGCTGAAACGCCTAAGGACCTGCGGGTGACATCACCCAGCGGAGAGTGACATGACCGATACCGATACCCCGAAGACCGAGCCTGCGCGCGCCCGCGCCCTGCTCTCCACCGCCGACATGAAGCTGCTGCGCCGTGCGCTGGAAAGCCACGCCCGCGCCACCGAAGACCGCGAGGAGCTGGCGAAGATCAACGCGCTGCACCACCGCCTCGGGACCTACGTGCCCGCTTCGGAATAACCCCGTTTCACAGTTCTCCTGGGGAGGAGAAACGGCCGCCGGAATGCGCCCCTAGGGACCGCGCTCCGGCGGCCGCCTTTTTTGATCTCGGGAAAATGTGGTGCCCCTGGCCAGACTCGAACTGGCACTTCTTTCGAAAACCGATTTTGAGTCGGTCGCGTCTACCAATTCCACCACAGGGGCACTGCGCGGATGGGCGGCTGTTAGCGAGCGCCATCCCCGCTGGCA
This sequence comes from Porphyrobacter sp. LM 6, assembly GCF_001720465.1. NCBI lineage: Bacteria > Pseudomonadati > Pseudomonadota > Alphaproteobacteria > Sphingomonadales > Erythrobacteraceae > Porphyrobacter > Porphyrobacter sp. LM 6. The sequence continues at coordinate 1,839,885 of NZ_CP017113.1, read as the reverse complement.
AGCAATGGGGCCACTGTTCCACGTGGAACATCACGCAAACAGGGGTCTAGACCGACCTGGAGGGGGTCTAGAGGGGGTCTAGGAGGGGTCTGGACGCACCAAACCCCGCCCGAATTTCAGCGCAGCGCGCCAGCCAGCAGCTTGTGCAGCTTGGAATGGAGCACGTCGTTCCCTGCCAGCACCTGCTCGGAATGGATCGCTTCCGACCGGCCGCGGAAGTCGGAGACGAAGCCGCCCGCCTCGCGCACCAGCAGACAGCCAGCCGCCGTGTCCCAATCGCTGAGGCCGCTTTCCCAGAACCCGTCAAACCGGCCCTGCGCCACATAAGCGAGATCGAGCGAAGCCGCGCCAAAGCGGCGGATGCCCGCCACTTCCGGGCCGATCGCGCCGAAGATGCGGGTCCATTCGCCGATATCGCCGCGCCCGAAGAACGGGATCCCGGTCGCCACCAGCGCATCGGACAGGCGCGAGCGCGCCGAGACGCGCAGCCGCGCATCGTGGAGCCATGCCCCGCGCGATTTCTCGGCCCAGAAGGTCTGATCGGTAATCGGCTGATAGACCACGCCCGCAACGACATCGCCCCAGCCCTTGCCGTCGGCGCGCGGCTCCTGCGCGGCGATGGAAATGGCGAAGTGCGGGATGCCGTGGAGGAAGTTGCTGGTGCCGTCCAAAGGATCGACAATCCAGCGCGGCATACCCGGATCGCCCTCGATTACGCCGGCTTCTTCCATCACGAAGCCCCAGCCCGGACGGGCCGCGAGCAGCTCGTCATAGAGCGTGCGTTCCGACCGCATATCGGCCTTGCTGACGAAATCAGCCGGGCCCTTGCGGGATACCTGCAAGTGCTCGACTTCGCCGAAATCGCGGCGCAGACGCCCGCCCGCCTTGCGCGCGGCGCGTTCCATGACGCGGATGAGGCCGGAAATAGCTGCCATGTTCTGTCAGTCCCTCAGCCGGCCTTGCCGACGTAGGCCTGCTCGTAGACATCGACGATGATGCGCGTGCCGCTGCCGATGTGCGGCGGCACCATGATGCGCACACCGTTATCGAGGATCGCGGGCTTGTAGCTCGACGAGGCGGTCTGCCCCTTCACCACGGCATCGGCCTCGACGATGGTCGCTTCGACCTGCGCTGGCAGTTCGACGCTGATGGGCTTTTCGTCCCACAGCTCGAGCGCGACCTGCATCCCGTCCTGAAGGAAGGGACGCGCATCGCCCAGCAGATCGCCGGGAAGCTGGATCTGCTCGTAGGTGTCGTTGTCCATGAACACGAGGTCATCGCCCTCGGCATAGAGGAACTGGAAGTCCTTCGTATCAAGGCGCACGCGCTCGACCGTGTCGGCGCTGCGGAAGCGCACGTTGGTCTTGCGGCCATCCTGCAGGTTCTTCATTTCGACCTGCATGTAAGCCCCGCCCTTGCCGGGTTGGGTGTGCTGGATCTTGGCGACCTTCCAGATGCCGCCTTCATATTCCAGGATGTTGCCGGGGCGAATATCGACGCCGCTGATCTTCATGGGGCTGTGGGCCTTTATACGAGGTGGAAAGAACGAGAGAGCGCACGGCCACAAAAGGCCTGCACCCGCAAATGATGCGCGCCCATAGCCGAGCCGGCGGGTCCGGGCAAGCGCGCGAGAAACAGGGCGGAACAGCGGCAAAATCCTTGGCCTGGGGCGAGTGGTGCTGGTAGTGGCGGACACGCCATGACAATTCGCCCTAGCCTTCTCCTGACACTCGGTGCCGCAGCGGCGGCGGTTTGCCTGCCCGGCGGTGCCTTGGCGCAGGATGACAGCTCTCTTCGCAGAGCCTCACGCCCGCAGGCCAGCGGCGTGCTCAACATTCTGCGTCACGGCGTGTGGCAATGCGCCCTGCCCGGCGATGCCGGCGGCGCGGCCTTTGTCGATGTGCCGGAGGAGGGTTTCCGCATCGGCACCGCCTCAAGCTACATCAACGCGGCGGGTGGCGGCATCTACCTGATGCGCGGCACCGAGGTCGTCTTCACCCGCGGGCCGAAGAAGGACCAGCGCTTCAGGCAGCTTGGCGAGAACACCCTGCAGAAGCTGAACCCCGACGGGTCCCCGAGCAAGCTGATCTGCACGCGCGTCGGCAACGGGAACTGAGCGGGACTGTGTGAGGATGACCGCCGCTGCCCTGCCCAAGGCGCTCGCCTTCGACGTATTCGGCACGGTGGTGGACTGGCGCACCAGCGTAACCCGCGAATCTGCCGCTTTTCTCGCGAAGATCGGCAAGGATGCTGGCGATGCTGCCGCTTTCGCCGATGATTGGCGCGGGCAGTATATCGCTGCGATGGTCGGGATGCGGAAATCGGGGCGTGCCTTCGTCCCGCTCGATGTGCTCCACCGCGAAATGCTCGAAGCCGCCTTGCGCGGGCGCGGGATCGACCCGACCGGCCTTGACGAGGCGCTGCTGGCCGAGTGGAACCGCGCGTGGCACCGGCTCGATCCGTGGCCCGATGTGGTCGAGGGGCTGACACGGTTGAAGGCGCGGTTTCCGATCGTCACCTGCTCGAACGGCAATATCGCGCTGATATTGAACATGGCCCGCCGCGCCGGCTTGCCGTGGGATGCCATTCTGGGAGCAGAGGTGAGCGGCGCCTACAAGCCCGACCCCAAGGCCTATCTCCACCCTGCCGAGGTGCTGGGCATTGCGCCGGGCGAACTATGCCTCGTCGCCGCGCATCATGGCGATCTGGCGGGCGCGCGGGCGGCGGGGCTGCTGTGCGCCTATGTCGACCGCCCCGACGAATATGGCGGCGCGCCCGCGCCCGATGCGCATTACGAGCAGGCATGGGAATGGTCGGCCACCAGCTTCACCGATCTGGCCGATCAACTGGGCTGCTGAGGCAGGGCCTAGCCCCGCATCACTTTCGCAAAGGCCTCGATTGCGGCAACCTCGTCCCCGCCCCAGACGGCGTGGCTCACCGCGAGAAAATCCGCGCCAGCTTCGACCAGCGGCTTGCAGTTGTCGGGCGTGATCCCACCAATCGCGACGCAGGGGATTTCGAACAGCTGGCTCCACCAAGTCAGGAGTTCGGGCTCGGGGCGCTCGGCGTCACCCTTGTCCTTGGTCGAGGAGGGGTAGAAGGCCCCGAAGGCGACATAATCCGCCCCAGCCTCGCCCGCTTCCATCGCCATGTGGCGGCTGGCGTGGCAGGTGACCCCGATCTGCGCCTCGCGGCCCAGTTCGGCCCGCGCATCCTTGGGCGAGCCGTCGCCTTGCCCCAGATGCACCCCGTCAGCCTTGATGCGCTTGGCGAGCGCGACCGAATCGTTGACGATGAAGGCGACATCATGCGCGGCGCAGATCGCCTGAAGCGGCGCAGCGAGGCGCGCGGCCTCGTGCTGGTCGACGTTCTTCACGCGGAACTGAAAGGCGGTGACAAGATCCCCGTGCCGCCGCGCACCCGCCGCCAGCGCGCGTTCGAGCCGGGCCGGAAAGTCCCCGCCCACATCGAGCGGCGAGATAAGATAGAGCTGTGTATCGGTCATGACCGCGCGCTAATCGCTCGCGCGTCGCATGTCACCTGTTCACACGCTCGCGCTGGCGATCTGGTCGATTGCCTTGCCGAGGACGGTGTTGAACTCCTCGTCGCTCTGCTGCTTGCGCAGGTCCTGCAAGAGACCGCGGCTGAAGCTGGCGATCATGCCGGGGTTCTGCGCGAGGCGCGAGCAGGCGTCGTCGGTCGAGAACCCGCCCGACAGCGCCACGACGCGCAGCACCTTCGGATGGCTCACCAGCGGGGTGTAGAGCCCGGCCGTGGCGGGGATCGAAAGCTTGAGCATCACCTGCTGGCCTTCGGGCAGCGCATCGAGGTGCTTGATGATTTCAGCGAGGAGAATGTCCTCGCCCGCCACGCGGTCGGCGGCGGTGATGTCGTATTCAGGCTCGATAATCGGCATCAGCCCTGCGGCGATGATCTGCGCGCCCACTTCGAACTGCTGGGCAACCACAGCGGCGATCCCGCCCGGATTGGCCGCCTTGATGACCGAGCGCATCTTGGTGCCGAACATTCCGGCCGCGACCGACTTGTCGAGCAGGCCGGCGAGCTTCACCATCGGCTTCATCAGCTGCACGCCGTCGGCTTCGTCGGCGAGGCCTTCGTCGACCTTGATGAAGGGGACGATCCCGCGGTCCTTGAGCGCTTCAGCGGTGGGCTTGCCATCGACCAGCCCGTCCATCGTCTTTTCGAACAGGATCGCGCCGATCACCTTGCCGCTGCCGAAGCACGGCGAAGTAATCACCCGCGCGCGCATCGCGTGGATCTGCGCGAACATCGCGTCATCACCCGACCATTCGCTGTCATCGACCCCGTAACCGCGCAGCGCCTTGGGGGTCGAGCCGCCCGACTGGTCAAGCGCGGCGATGAACCCCTGTCCGGTGGCGATGCGGGTCGTCATGTCGGCGGTGTTCATGGCTCGTGTCTCCAAGCGAATGGGCGATGTCTGGTCGGGTTATGCATACCTATGCATAACCCCTCGATCGCGCCCTTAGCGATGCCTTTGGCTCGCTGCAACAGTCCGTGCTGCACATGCACAGAAGTGACCGATCAGGCGTTCAACGCCGGGACAGGCGGCGGATGATTCCGGTGAAGCTGAGCGCCGGTTGCCCGTCACCTGTAATCAGCCCGCGCACGAAGATCGTTTTGCCCCCGCCGCGCGTCACCTCGCCGCGCGCCTCGACCAGCGCGCCCTGCTGCACCGAACCGAGGAAATCGCCCGACAGGTTGAGCGTCACCGCGTGATCGCCATTGAGCACATCGGTGGCGATGGCGAACAGCGCGAAGTCCGCGAAGGTCATCATGCACCCGCCATGCATGAACCCGCCGCCGTTCATGTGGCGGGCCTCGGCGCGGAAGGCGCTGGTGTAGGAGCCATCATCCTCGCGGCGGTAGTAGAACGGGCCGGAGCGCGTTTCGAACGGATCGCCGTTCCAGTAACGCCATCCGGCGAACTCGCCGTCCTCCATCACGCTCAACAGCCCGTAGCTGGTTTCGACCGCTTCGCTCATCGCTACTTCCACAATTGCAGCTTGCTGACCGACGCCGCCAGCGCATCGCCGGGTTCGAGCCGCGCAAGGCTGCGTTCCGCGAGCTTCCATCCGCCAAACGCGCCCTTGCGCCACAGTGCGGTGACAAGGAAAGCGCCCGACCAGCTCTTGAGTCCCACGCCCATATCGAGCTCGGCCCCGGCGACAAACCACGCAGCCTTGCCGTGCTGGCGCACAAAGACTTCGCGGTAATTGAACTTGTTGCAGGCGAACCCGCGCTCGGCCGCAGCGAGGAAGCTGGGGCGATCGAGCAATTGCGGCGGCGTGGTGCCGGCCATCAGCATGAAATCGCGCGCAAGGAGCTTCTTCAGCTCCTTGGCATCGCCCGCCACCCAGGCGCGCATGAAGCGCAATTCGAGCGCCTCGATCTCGGTTTCACTCGACGCCATTTCAGCCCTCGAGCGCGGCGACGCCGGGCAGAACGCGGCCTTCCATCCATTCGAGGAACGCGCCGCCAGCGGTTGAAATATAGGTGAAATCGTCCTCGACACCCGCCGCTGCCAGCGCCGCCACGGTATCGCCGCCACCCGCCACGCTGATAAGCGAGCCTTCGAGGGTCAGCGCCGCAGCGGTGCGCGCCAGCGCCACGGTGGCGGCATCGAAGGGCTCGGTCTCGAAGGCACCCAGCGGGCCGTTCCACACCAGCGTGCGGCAGGTCTTGAGCACATCAGCCAGCGCTTCCACTGCCTGCGGACCGACATCAAGGATCATCTCGTCCGCCGCCACTTCGTGCAAGTTGCAGACCCGCATGCTCGGCGGGTTGGCGGCGAATTCCTTGGCCACCACGACATCGTAAGGCAGGTGGACGGTGCAGCCCTTGGCGTCCGCTTCGTCCATGATCCGGGTGACGGTGGGCGCAAGATCGTGTTCGCACAGGCTCTTGCCGACATCCACGCCGCGCGCGGCAAGGAAGGTGTTGGCCATGCCGCCACCGATGATGAGGTGCTGCACCTTGCCGACGAGGTTTTCGAGCACGGCGAGCTTGGTCGAAACCTTGGCCCCGCCCACCACGGCAACAACCGGCTGTTCGGGCGTGCCGAGCGCAGCATCGAGTGCCTTCAATTCCGCTTCCATCGAACGGCCCGCATAGGCCGGCAGGATATGCGCGAGGCCTTCGGTGGTCGCGTGGGCGCGGTGCGCGGCGCTGAAGGCATCGTTGACGTAGAGCGTGCCGTGCGCGGCAATCGCCTTGGCGAGCGCGGGATCGTTCTTTTCCTCGCCCGGCCAGAAGCGGGTGTTATCGAGCAGACCGATGTCACCGGGGCGCAGGATGCTCTCCACCGCCTGCGCCACCACCGGCCCGGCGATTTCGGGGATGAACATGATCTCCTTGCCGATCACCTGCTCGACATCGCCGATCACCATGCTGGTCGAGAGCATCGAGGAACGCTGCCCACCCGGACGGCCGAAATGCGCCAGCAGCAGCACCTTGGCCCCGCGCCCTGCGAGTTCGAGGATCGTCGGCTTCACCGCCTCGACCCGCGTGACGTCGGTGGCCGAGCCATCCTTCATCGGCAGATTGAGATCGACGCGCACCAGCGCGATCTCGCCGGTCAAGTCGGCGGGCAGATCATCGAGGGTCTTGAAAGAACTCACGCCAATTCTCCGTTCGCCCTGAGCCTGTCGAAGGGCTGCACTTTCTTCCGAACCGTCGCTCAAGAAGAAGAGCGGTGCTTCGACAAGCTCAGCACGAACGGTATTCTGCCCGTATCAGAGGAACTTCGCCACCACGCCCGCCGTGTCGATCATGCGGTTCGAGAAGCCCCATTCGTTATCGTACCAGCTGACGACGCGGGCAAGCTTGCCTTCCATCACGCTGGTTTCGAGGCTGTCGACCGTCGAGGACGCCGGATAGTGGTTGAAGTCCGAGCTGACGAGCGGCTGGTCGGTGTAATCGAGCACACCCTTCATCGGGCCTTCGGCAGCGGCCTTCAATGCGGCGTTGATTTCTTCCGCCGTGGTGTCGCGGCTCGGCACGAAGACGAGGTCGACCATCGAGACGTTCGGGGTCGGCACGCGCACCGACGAGCCATCAAGCTTGCCCTTCAGTTCGGGCAGAACGAGGCCCACCGCGCGCGCAGCGCCGGTGGTGGTCGGGATCATGTTCTGCGCGCCGGCGCGGGCACGGCGCAGATCGGGGTGGATCTGGTCGAGCATGCGCTGGTCGTTGGTGTAGGAGTGGATCGTGGTCATGAAGCCGCGCTCGATCCCGATCACATCGTTCAGCACCTTGGCCACCGGCGCGAGGCAGTTGGTGGTGCAGGACGCGTTGGAGATGATCACGTCATCGGCGGTCAGCGTCTTGTGGTTCACGCCGTAGACGATGGTCTTGGAAACGCCGGTCGCGGGCGCGGAGATGATCACGCGCTTGGCGCCTGCGGCGAGGTGCGGGCGCGAAGCTTCGTCCGACTGGAAGAAGCCGGTGCATTCGAGCACGATATCGATGCCCATCGCCGCGTGCGGCAGGTTGCCGGGATCGCGCTCCTTGGTCACCGCGATGCGCTTGCCGTTGACGATGATCGCATCGCCATCGGCGGTCACATCGCCCTTGAAGCGGCCGTGGATCGAATCATGCGCGAACAGCAGCGCGTTGGCCTTGGCGTCGGCCAGATCGTTGATCGCGACGAGATCGAGATCGTGATCGGTGCGTTCAAGGATCGCACGTGCAACCAGACGGCCGATGCGGCCGAAACCGTTGATGGCAACCTTCGTGGCCATAGTCCAAACTCCTGCTTAAGCGTTCAACTTGTTCATGATTTGCGGGACGATTGCCGCCGCGGTGAGGCCGAAATGGGCGAACAGATCGCCCGCCGGTGCCGAAGCCCCGAAGCTGTCGATGCCGATGTTGAGCCCGCCTTCGCCGGTGTAGCGTTCCCAGCCCTGGGTCACCCCGGCTTCGATCGACACCTTGAGCGCATCGGCAGGCAGCAGATCGGCGCGGTAGGCCGCGGGCCGCTTGGCGAAGAGGTCCATGCACGGCATCGAGACAACATCGGCGCCGATGCCGGCCGTTTCAAGCTCGGCAGCGACGGCGCAGGCGAGTTCGACTTCCGATCCGGTGGCGATCAGCACCACCTTGCGCGCGGCGGTGGCAGCGCGCAGGCGATAGGCCCCGGCAGCGCAGCGGTTGGTGGCAGCGGTCCACGCCTCGTCCCCCGCCCCGCGCAGCGGCGCAAGGTTCTGGCGGGTGAGCGCCAGCACCGAAGGCGTTTCCGGCGTTTGCAGCGCCAGCGCCCAGCATTCGGCGGTCTCGATCGCATCGGCGGGGCGATAGACGTTGAGGTTGGGGATCAGGCGCAGGCTCATCACCTGTTCGATCGGCTGGTGGGTCGGCCCGTCCTCGCCCAGCCCGATGCTGTCATGCGTCAGCACATAGACCGCGCCGACGTGCTGGAGCGCCGAGAGGCGGATCGCGTTGCGGCAATAGTCGCTGAAGATCAGGAAGGTGCCGCCATAGGGCACAACCCCGCCATGCAGCATCATCCCGTTCATCGCCGCCGCCATGCCGAATTCACGGATGCCGTAATAGACATAGCGGCCCGCATAATCCTCGGGCGAGAACGGCGTGGTCGACGGGGTCTTGGTGTTGTTCGATCCGGTCAGGTCAGCCGAACCGCCGATCAGCTGCGGCAGCTTTTCGGTGAGCGGCCCGAGCGCCATTTCCGATGCCTTGCGGGTCGCGACCTTGGGCGGATTGGCGGCAAGACCGCGGATGTAATCCTCCAGCGCAGGCCCGGCGAGATCGGCGATGCTCGCCATCTGGCGCTCGAACGCGGCCTTGCGGGGCGAGGCTTCGAAGTGGCCCGCCCAGGTGCCATGCGCGCGGCGACCGGGTTCGCCTGCCGTGCGCCAATCGGCGAGGATATCCGAGGGAACCTCGAAGGGCGCACTGGTCCAGCCGAGATAGTCGCGCGCGGCGGCGATCTCGTCCCCGCCCAGCGGCGCGCCGTGGACCGAATGGCCGCCCTGCTTGTTGGGCGCGCCCTTGCCGATCACGGTGCGGCAGGCGACCAGCGAGGGGCGCGGATCGGCCTTGGCTTCGGCTAGCGCGCGGGCGATGTCGGCAAAGTCATGCCCGTCGCACTCAGCAACGTGCCAACCGGTCGCGACATAGCGCGCCTTGATGTCTTCCGAGGTCGACAGGTCGGTGTCGCCATCGATGGTGATGCGGTTGTCGTCCCACAGCACATTGAGGCGGCCAAGCTTGAGGTGACCGGCAAGGCCGATCGCTTCATGGTTGATGCCTTCCATCAGGCAGCCATCGCCCGCTATCACCCAGGTGCGGTGATCGACCAGCTCATCGCCGTAGACCGCATTGAGGTGCCGCTCGGCCATCGCCATGCCGACCGCCATCGCCAGACCTTGCCCCAGCGGACCGGTCGTGCATTCCACCCCGTCGAGCAGGAAGTTTTCCGGGTGGCCGGCGCAAGGGGAACCGAGCTGGCGGAAGTTGCGGATGTCGTCGATCGTCGGGCTGGCATAGCCCGAGAGATAGAGCAGGCTGTAGATCAGCATCGAGCCGTGACCGGCCGACAGCACAAAGCGGTCGCGATCGGCCCAATGCGGCGCGGCGGGATCGAACTTGAGGAACTGCGTCCACAGCACAGTGGCGACATCGGCCATGCCCATCGGCATCCCGGGGTGGCCGGAATTGGCGGCCTCCACCGCGTCCATCGAAAGCGCGCGGATGGCGTTGGCCATCGGTTGAAGGCGGTCGGGTGCGAACGTCATGGGCGCGCGTGTCTCCTGATGCTGCCCGGCGCATGCCTGTTCCGGGCCAAAACCGGCCGGGCCATGCGCGTATTCCATGGCGGCGGACGGGCGATTCGATCCCTCGATTGCGGGCTGTGCCATTGCCGAGCAACAGGGGCAGGTCAACCTCGAGCGGACGGGAGGCGCGGCACTGTCCGCAGCCGCATCTGCGCCGACTTATCAACAGACCCCGCCAAGCCTTTGCGTGGCGAGGCCTATCTTGATATTTCTGCACGCCATGAACGCCGACCGTATCGAGCGCGCGATGCAGCGGATCGAGGCCGCGATGGAGCGGATCGGACGCGTGCGCGACAGCCTGCCGGGCACCCCTTCCGGGGCGGATGCCGGCGCGCCTCGGGTCGCCGAACTGGTCAACAAGCATGAAAAGCTGCGTGAGCAGGTCGCTGAAAGCCTTCGCGAACTTGATGAACTGCTGGCCAGGTTGGAGGATTGACACGCGATGAGCACTGTCACCCTCACCATCGGCCCCAAGAGCTACGCGATCGCCTGTGCCGACGGGGAAGAAGCCCATGTCGAGGCGCTGGGCGCGATGATCGCGGAAAAATACGCGCAGCTTGGGAGCGCGCGCGCACCGCTGGAAGCGCAGAATCTGCTGTTTGCCGCGCTGTTCCTCGCCGACGAACTCGCCGAGGCGCGCAAGGGCAAGCCCGCCAAGCCCGCCCCGGCAAGCGACAGCGGCGAAACCGATGCGCTCAAGGCGACCATCTCCCGGCTCGAAGGCGAACTGGCCGCCGCGCGCGCCGCTCCGCCGCCTGCCCCGGCTCCGGCCGCCATTCCGCAGGGCGATCTGTTCGGCGGTGCTCCGGTGCCTGATCATATCGCCGAGCAACTCGAAGCGCTCGCCGCCCGCGCCGAAGCCACTGCCGCCGCGCTTGAAGCTGCCGCCGCCAGCGCCTAGATAGGTTTTGGCGGGACTGCCCGGCACGAGCCGATTGAATATCCCTGAGGCTATAAGTAATCCAAATGGGAGCTGTCCCTGCCCTTGCGTGCCGGTTCGTCCGGAACTCTCGGGTATACGGCGCCCACCTGACGTACCACGCGTCAGAGGATTTCTAGCGCAAACGACCCATGGTGGTTCCGCCACTTCCTTGTTGCCCTACCGGTTCAGCTTTCAGCTGTGCTTCGCATCCGCTGCTTGAGGGCGGTTATTGTTGTCCGCACGCCCCCCGGCGTGCAAAATCCTCGCTCACACGCCCTTCGGGCGCGTCGCTGCGGGCGGCCGTTCGGCCTTGCGGCCCTTCGGGCCGTTTCGCCTCTTTTCGTTGAGGTATTTAAGGCACGTGCCCTCCAAATCCGACCTCCGCCAAACCCTACGCGCCGCGCGCAAGGCGCATGTGGAGAGCTTGCCCGATTCGATCCGCGGGTTGCTGTTCCACCGCCCCCCTGCCCCGCTGCTCGCCCGCATTCCGCATGAGGCGGTGATCGGGGTCTATCATGCCGGGCCGTGGGAAGCCCCCGCAGGCGCCTATGCGCGGTTCTTCCGCGAGGCGGGACACACCCTCGCCCTGCCCTTCTTCGCTGACCGCGCCGCGCCGATGGACTTCCGCCACCACACCGATCCCTTTGCGCAGGACGATCTGACCGTCGGCCCGTTCGGGATGCTGCAACCCGAACCCGATGCCGAGCCGCTGATCCCCGATGTGCTGATCGTCCCGCTGGTCGGCTTCACCGCCGACCTCGCGCGGCTCGGACAGGGCGGCGGGCATTATGATCGCTGGCTGGCGGAACATCCGCCGGTGCTTGCCGTTGGCCTCGCATGGGATGCGCAATTGTGCGAGACCCTGCCGACCGAACCCCATGACCGGCCGCTCGATGCGGTCGTCACCCCGACCCGGATCTACGGAAGCCTCTGATGCGTGAAACCCCGACCTGGCGAATCCCCTTCGGTATCATTAGCCTGTTCGTGCTGCTGATCGTCTACGGCGTGGTGATCGCGCGCTATGCGCCGGAGATCATCGGTGGCTGGTCGGGGGGCGCGCAGACCATTGTCTATCTGGTGCTGGGCCTTGTCTGGCTGCTGCCCTTGAAGCGCTTCCTGATCTGGATGGAAACCGGCCGCTGGAGCGCACCCGAATAACCAAAAAGAAAAGGCGGACCGAAGCCCGCCTTGTCCGTGCCCTGTGGGCGTTTCCTGAAGAACAAGTGGCGCGAGTGACGGGGCTCGAACCCGCGACCTCCGGCGTGACAGGCCGGCGCTCTAACCGACTGAGCTACACCCGCGCATCTTGTCCTTTCGAGCGTTCCGGCGATGCCGTCCCGCTCGTGGAGCAGCGCCATTAGGACCGCGCTGGCGGGCTGTCAACGCCCTGTGCACGGCCTCTGGCGCAATATTTTCGCCTAATCGACCAGCAGCAGCGCCGGGGTTTCGATCAGACGCTTCACGCCCTGAATGAAGCTCGCCGCGTCGTGCCCGTCGACCACCCGGTGGTCGCAGGAAATCGAGATGTTCATCAGCTTGCGCTTGGCGATTCGCTCGCCGCCCATGCCGTCGGGGACGAACATCGGGCGCTCTACAATGCGGTTGGGGCCGATGATTGCGACTTCGGGGCGGTTGATGACCGGTGTGGTCGCCACCCCGCCGAGCGGCCCGAGCGACGTGACGGTCAGCGTCGAGCCCGAAAGCTCGTCCGAGCTCGCCTTGCCGGTGCGCGCGGCTTCGGCCAGACGGCCGATCTCGCGGGCAAGCTGCCACAGGTTGCGGCTCTGCGCGTCGCGAATCACCGGAACCATCAACCCGCTGTCGGTCTGCGCCGCCATGCCGAGATGCACGGAGCCATAGCGCGTCACCACGCCCGCCTCGTCATCATAGCGCGCGTTGATCATCGGGAATTGCGGGATCACCTTGCAGATCGCGGTGATCAGCAGCGGCAGCATGGTGAGCTTCGGCCGGTCACCACGGCCCTCGTTCAACTGGGCGCGCAGGGTTTCCAGATCGGTGACATCGCACTCTTCGACATAGGTGAAGTGCGGGATGTGGCGCTTGGCGGCGGCCATGTTCTGCGCGATGCGCTTGCGCAGACCGATGACCTTGATCGCCTCGTCAGCGCGCGGCTTGCCTGAGGGGGCAAACCCGCTGCCGGCGTTGTAAGCGAGGAAGGCGTCGAGATCGCCGTGGCGCACACGGCCATCTTCGGCGGGCTTTACCTGAGCCAGATCGATCCCGAGATCGCGCGCGCGCTGGCGCACGGCGGGGCTGGCGAGGACCTTATGCGCGGTGGCCACCGGAGCGGGCACCGCCGGGGCCGGTGCTGCGGCAGGTTCGTCTTGGACGGGTTCGGGAGCGGGTGCCACATCCGCCTCGTCCGCGTCCGACATGTCATGCTCGATCTGCTCAGCCGCAGCCTCGGCCTGCGCCTCGGACACTTCGCCGTCTGCCTCGATCACCAGCAGCATCGCGCCGATGGCGATGGTGTCACCCACCTCGCCCGCCAGCTGCGTGACCACGCCGGCCACCGGGCTTTCGATGTCGATCGTCGCCTTGTCGGTCATCACGTCGACGAGGTGCTGGTCTTCCTCGACCCGATCACCGACCTTGACGTGCCATTCGACGATTTCCGCCTCGGCCACGCCTTCGCCCACGTCGGGCATGTTGAATGTGAACTTCGCCATGGTGCGATCAGTCCTTCAGAAGCTTGTCGATGGCCTCGCCGATGCGGACAGGGCCGGGGAAATAGGCCCATTCGAGGCTGTGGGGATAGGGCGTGTCGAAGCCGGTGACGCGTTCGACCGGGGCTTCGAGGTGGTAGAAGCAGCGTTCGGTAACCAGCGCCGAAAGCTCGGCGCCGAAGCCGCTGGTGCGGGTCGCCTCGTGGACGATCAGGCAGCGGCCGGTCTTTTCGACCGAAGCTTCGATCGCCTTGATGTCGAGCGGCACCAGCGTGCGCAGATCGAGGATTTCTGCGTCCACGCCCTTGGCGGTGCAGACCGCCTCGGCGACGTGCACCATCGTGCCATAGGCCAGCACCGTCAGCTGCTCGCCCTCGCGCACGGTGCGCGCCTTGCCGAGCGGGATCTTGTAGTAGCCTTCGGGTACCACAGAATCCGGGTGCTTCTTCCACGGCTCGACCGGCCTGTCATAGAAGCCGGTGAAGGGGCCGTTGTAGATGCGCTTGGGCTCGAAGAAGATCACCGGATCATTGTCTTCGATCGCGGCGATCAGCAGGCCCTTGGCATCGTGCGGGGTGGCCGGGATCACAGTCTTGAGGCCCGCAACGTGGGTGAACAGCGCCTCGGGGCTCTGGCTGTGGGTCTGGCCGCCGAAAATGCCGCCGCCGAAGGGCGAGCGCACCGTCATCGGCGCGATGTAGTCCCCCGCCGAACGATAGCGCAGGCGCGCGGCTTCCGAGATCAGCTGGTCAAGGCCGGGGTAGATGTAATCGGCGAACTGGATTTCCGGCACCGGACGCAGGCCATAGGCCCCCATCCCCACCGCCACGCCGATGATCCCACATTCGGAAATCGGGGTGTCGAACACGCGGGTCTTGCCATGCTTGGCCTGAAGCCCGGCGGTCGCGCGGAAAACGCCGCCGAAATAGCCGACATCCTCGCCCATGATGATCACGTCGGGATCACGTTCGAGCATGATGTCGAGCGCCTCGTTGATCGCCTCGATCATGTTGAGGCGGCGCTCTTCGATCACGTTTTCGTCCAAGGTCGCAGGGTGCTCGCTCATCCGAAGGGCCTTTCCGTGCCGAACTTGGCAATGCGTTCGCGGATCGCCTGTTCGGCCTGTTCCTCGAGGTGCCAGGGCAGCTCTTCGTAGACATCCTCGAACATGGTGTGGAACGGGTGATGGAGGCCGTGGCCGAGGATGCCGTTCTTTTCGGCCTCCTTGGTGGTGGCCTTCACGCGTTCGGCGCATTCGAGGTCCATCGCCGCCTGCCGGTCCTCGTCCCATTCGCCGATGGCGATCAGGTGGTTCTTGAGCCGATTGATCGGATCGCCGAGCGGCCATTCCTCGCGCTCTTGCGCCGAGCGGTAGCCCGAGGGGTCATCCGAGGTGGAGTGACCTTCAGCGCGGTAGGTGAAGTATTCGATCAGCGTCGGGCCGTGGTTGCCGCGGGCGCGGTTGGCGGCCCACTCGGCGGCGGCATAGCAGGCGAGCGCGTCATTGCCGTCGACCCGCAGGGCCGCGATGCCATAGCCCAGCCCGCGCGCGGCAAAGGTAGTGCGCTCGGCCCCGGCAAAGCCAGAAAAGCTCGAAATCGCCCACTGGTTGTTGATCACGTTGAGGATCACCGGTGCGTTGTAGACGGCGGCAAAGGTGCATGCCGAATGGAAGTCGCCCTCCGCAGTCGAGCCCTCGCCCACCCAGCTCGCGGCAATCCTGCTGTCGCCCTTCACCGCGCTCGCCATCGCCCATCCCACTGCCTGCGGGCACTGCGTCGCAAGGTTGCCGGAAATCGAGAAGAAGCTGTGCTCGCGGCTCGAATACATGATCGGCAGCTGGCGGCCCTTCAGCTTGTCGGCCTTGTTCGAATAGATCTGGTTGATCATCTCGATCAGCGGATAGCCGCGCGCGATCAGGATGCCCTGCTGGCGATAGGAGGGGAAGACCATGTCATCGCTCGCCAGCGCCATCGAGGCCGCAACCGAAGTCGCCTCCTCGCCGGTGCACTTCATGTAGAAGCTGGTCTTGCCCTGCCGTTGGCCGCGGAACATGCGTTCGTCGAAGGCGCGCACCAGCGCCATGTGGCCGAGCATGGTGCGCAGGGTTTCCGGATCGAGCCGCGGATTCCAGGGGCCGTGCGCCTGATTATCCTCGCCCAGCACCCGCACCAGACCATAGGCCAGATCGGCCATCTGCGAAGGGTGGATGCCTTCGTCAGGACGCGGCGATGCGCCGGCCTTGCCGATGTCGATATGCGAGAAATCGGCCGGATCGCCGGGACGATATTTGGGCTCGGGCACATGCAGCGCGAGCGCCGGGCGGTTGCTGTCCTGCGGTTTCGCTGGATCGGCCATGTATCGCGCTCTCCCCGTGCTGGCCCCCGCGCGAAAGCGGGTGCGATCATTGCTTGAATACGTATTTTTATTTCAACGCCCGAGAGCGGTCAAGCACGGTGACGGGTTGGCGATCACACCGCAACAGGTGCGCTGATCGGGGGGAGCGGCGCGTAATCATGCACCACGAAATCGGCGATATCGTAGTCGAAAATTGTTTCGGGCTTGCGCGTGATCTCCAGCCGGGGGTGACCCTGTGGCTGGCGGGAGAGCTGCTCCTCGATCAGATGCGCGTGGTTGAGATAGAGGTGCACATCGCCCCCCATCCACACCAGCTCGCCCGGCTCCATCGCCACCTGCTGCGCGATCATCGCTGTCAGAAGCGCGGCCGACCACAGGTTGAACGGCAGGCCGAGCGCGACATCGCAGCTGCGCTGGTAGAGCACGCAATTGAGGCGGGCCTGATCGCCCTCCCCCGCGACATGGAACTGGTAGGTCTTGTGGCACGGCGGCAGCGCCATGCGGTCAAGCTCGGCGACGTTCCAGCCTTCGATGATGTGGCGGCGGCTACCGGGGCTGGTGCGCAGCGATTCGATCACCTGGGCAATCTGGTTGATGCCCTCGCCCTTCTCATAGAGCCCGTCGGGCCGGTAGCGGTAGGTCGGCCAATCGACCCACTGCTTGCCATAGACCGGGCCGAGATCGCCCCAGCGTGTAGCAAAAGCCTCGTCCTCGGCGATTCGCGCGACGAAATCATCGAGGCTGATCGCATCGCCGGTTTCGCGGACATAATTGGCGTGGGGCCACTCATTCCAGATCTTCACGCCTTGCAGCACCAGCGGGCGGATGTTGGTTTCGCCGGTCAGGAACCACAGCAGCTCGCGCGTGGCGGTCTTCCAGTAGACCCGCTTGGTGGTGAGCAGCGGCATCGCCCCGCCGGCCAGATCGAATCGCAGCATCGCCCCGCAGACCGAACGCGTGCCGATTCCGGTGCGATCGATCCGCTCGCTCCCGCCCTCCCAGATCTGTCGCATCAGATCGAGATATTGCTGTTCGGGGTGCGGTTTCGCCCCGCCGGATTGAGGGTCAGAAAGGGGAATCGCTGCGCTCGCCATGCTTGTGACTATAGAGCGCAATTGCCCGCTTGCCACTCACCTCATCCACACCTATAGGGCGCGCCTTGCCTCGACCCGCGTGGCGATTTCGTCATGCGGGACCGACACGGTCGGGGAGTAGCTCAGCCTGGTAGAGCACTGTCTTCGGGAGGCAGGGGCCGGAGGTTCGAATCCTCTCTCCCCGACCATTCAATACGCGCGAATTCAAAACTGCCCCAAGGGGGCCGAAAAACGGCAGAATTCTGGGGTTTTTCAGAACGGAGAAATTTGGAGATTTTCCAATTTCACCCCCAAAACAGCCAATATTTTTTCCACAACCTCTGGACCGGAGATGGGCTAGGTCACAGAATTCTGCTGTTTCTAGAGCCCGGAACGGGCAATCACAGTTTCCAAAACGCGACGGCTTAGCCCAGACTTCAGACTGCTATTGCCTCCCGTCAGCTAGCGGGGAAAAGTGCTGGAATTACAGTGGCGGGCACAGGCAATGTTACTACGCCATTGACGTAGTTTGGGACGCAAAATAGCAATCGGGAATGAGGCAAAAGCGCAAACCATGGAAAGCCGTGAAGGTCTCTGTAAGCGTCGCATCACCTGACGATCTGATAACCCGCCCGCCTCGTGCCCACGTGCCAGTTGTCAACGTATCCGCGATTAGGGCCAAGGCCGGAATGTCACAAAGCGCTTTCGCGGCAAGCATCGGGGTGCCTCTGGGCACCTTGGTAAACTGGGAACAAGGCCGCCGACAGCCGACAGGAGCCGCCAAGGTTTTGCTCGCATTGCTTGCAAAGAAGCCCTCTCTTGTGGGTGATCTGTATCCAGCGCCCCGCCCAAAGACGCTTCATTGGCCCCCCGGCAGCCCAGACCCCAACGAAATGACCGCCAAGGAGAGGCTGGCTGAGGTCGGTGAAATATTGGCCAAGGGCGTTGCTAGAATGCTGAAAAAGTCAGCGGAGCATTCTTGATCATATTAGCGCGATCTCTTGGGGCGTGCCGGCTCGCCACATAACCGGCACGCCCGTTCATACATCATGCGCGGCAACACCGCGCATGCGGCCGGTCCTTATGACGGCCGGCCTAGTGGGCTCCGAGCGGGTTCGCCGCCATCCCCACACCCATGCTCGATCCGCCCCACAGTGCGGCTTCTCCCATGGTCCCCGCGCTTATCGGGTCCGGGTCCCCATCACACTCAATCTTGAATTGGCAGCGTGGCTGATGCCGGCGCGATCGACTCCATTTCCGCGATCCGCTGGAACTCGCTGAGATATTCCTGGTGATGCTGAGAAAGCCACCGAACGATGAGGGCATTACTTAGGAGCTTGACTATGTATCCGCGCGCTACGGTAAGGTGCAGGTTGTCGATGCCGTAGCTGTCTTCGACCGATTTCACCTGCGTCTGCAGGGCTGCAAGCTCCCGCTCCATTCGAGCGATCTGCTGGGCCGTCGGGCCATTCGCATCGGCCTTCTTATCTTTCTTCGGTTGCTTCGCGAGCTGATCGTCCGGCGTTGCGGCCAGAAGAGCTTTTGCGAACATCAGGCTAAAATTGTTCTGACCGACCATCAGATCTGCCGCTTCGATTTGCCGCGTGGGTGACATGCGGCGCAAAATGTCGAAAGCGTTCATCGGACAGATGGTGTCTTTCAGTATCTCCGCGGCCTCGGGGCAGATTCCATCCAGTAAGCGAAATTTGCGGTGTATCGACGCGACATCCAGCCCTAAAGCCTCGGCTATCACGGTCGGCGCCACCCCTCGCTCTACTGCTCGCGCGATCATGCGATGTTCCTGAAGAGGCGGCAGGCGATTTACACGCTTGTTGTAGGTGTAAGTCTCATCGTCGGTCGCCACGAGACAATCGACCGTTTCGGTGCCGAGCTCTTTGAGTGCCTCGATGCGCAAGTGCCCATCGAGCAGAAAGTACCGCCCAGAATGCTGCGTGTCAGCGATGATGACTGGCGCTTCAACCAACCCGATCGCTTTGATCGAATTTACAATTTGGGCATATTTCTTGCTCTCGCGAATACCTTCGCGGAGCGACTTCAACGGCACAATGACAGAAATCGGGACTGAAACGGTCTGGCGTTCAAAAGCCAGATGAACGTCTGGATCGTCAGAAGCTTCGATAACGTGCTGAGGGAGCCAGTCAGCCATCCAGGCCTCCCGCAATCTTGATAGCAAGCGCCCGTGGCATGGTTTCCAGACCCTCAGCCCTTAGTAAGGTGGTAAACCCCTCGTCGCTCAGGAGATCTTTGATAGCCTCGACAACGAAAAGAAGGCGGGTCTGGGTGAAGTCAGATTTCTTCACGAGCAGGCGCTGTTTCTCGGCTTCGCGTTGATAGACCTGCAGCAGGTCGTTTGCCGTTATGCGGCGGTTGCCACCGCGCGAACCCGACCGGCCTGAATGAATTCCTTTATTCTTGCTCCGCAGGCGCCGATCAAGCAGGCGACGGACAGATGCGAGCTTTTTGCCTTTCAGTTTCCCCGATTCATAGGCTTCGAGCAGAAGGTTTTGAGCCTCTTCTGTTTCAGCCTTTGCCACCTCCATGGCCATCGTTATCGGTATGAGACCAGTTTCAACTGCCGACAAAAGTCGATCCTCGCCGCGCTCGAGCAGCGATACTACCATGCTGACCCAAGAGTTATGGACACCGATCTTCCGGGCGATATCAGCCTCGCTGTAGCCCCGTTTCCTGAGTTCGCCGATTTCCTTCATCACATCGATCGGGCGCTGAACCCGGCGCGCGATATTCTCGACCAAGCTCATGACGAGGCATTCATTCTCAGCCGCCTCGATCACGACGGCCGGGATTTCCTCCTGTCCCAGCATCTGAAACGCCTCAAGGCGCCCTTGCCCGCAGACCAAGTCATATCTTGGCCCACCCGGCCCCTGCCGCAAGCTGACTGTGATCGGCCGTTTCAAGCCGATTGCCTCGATATTGTTCACGATTTCACGGTGCTGCCGCTTGTTGCGGGAACGGGGGTTGAGCACGTTAATCCGTGAAATCGGAATCATCTCGATCTGTTGCGAGCCCATTTCGGTCATCAGGCAGCCTCCGCAATGCTGACTGGGGCGGCAATTTCATAGAGGTAGTCCAGGGTGTCGAAACGATAGGCGTCGAGGCTCAGGCCATTGTCTTCGGCCATCCTTAGCCGCTCGGAGGTTACGTCGATCCGCGGGAACAGGTAGAAATCGAGCGGCGCCCTATTGTCTATGTCCATGCGCACCACGATCGTGATGTCTGACATGGCTGATGTGTCGAAGCGCATCTTCCAGCGCAGCAGGCCCGTTGGCGTGACTAGGCATCGGACTATGACGATCGACAGGCTGAACTCGCCATTGACGATGACGCTGTCGGAAGTGAGATCCTGCCAGGCATCGCTGCCCTGCCCACGCAGCCCGTCCAGTACCTGCCTGAGAACATCGGGATGCATCTGGCGCAGGGTTCGATTGATCGCGACGTACCGGTAGTCCCGGTCTGGAGTGAACCCCACCAGGCTATAGGCTCTCAGCAGGCTGCCGAAACGGGAGCTATAGGCACTGCTTGAGGGCAAACCATCGCACTCGTCGATGACGATCCCCGAGAGCAGGCCTTTGCTGGCATAGAGCCCGCGCAAGGCTTCCAGCATTTCATCATCTGACAGTCGGAACGAACGCGCCGCAATGATCGAATGGGCAGCTTCAAACAGATCCCGCTCTACGATGCCCTCGAACGCACCCTGAGACCGAATCCACATCTCGGGCGCATTCTGTACGCGCTTCTTCTTCAGTTTGAACGAACGGCGGTTCCAAACGTTGTCGCCGACATATTTCTCATTGATCAGTAGCTGGTGAACGGTGCCGCGGGTCCATGGGCGGTCGAGGTCGGTCAGGATCCCCCTGGCGTTGAGGTCTTCCGCGATCTCGCGCTCACTGCGGCCTCCATGCACGAAGGCGTGATAGATCTGACGAACAGTATCTGTTTCCTCTTCTGGGCCCGGCGTCAAAATAACCCGGTCGGTTTGGATGCTCTTGTGCTCGCCGCGCCCCAAAACGCCTTTGATTGCTCCACTCTCGTCGATCAGGGTTCGGCGAAGTCCAAAGCCCGCAGGGCCACCCTGGCGGTAGCCTTTCTCGATCAGCCTGCCCTGCCCAGCGAACACCTTGGTTGAGAGCTCTCGGCTATATTCCCCTGCCATGGCGCGTTTGACGCCTTTGACGATAGTCGAAACTGGACTGCCATCGTTCTCGAATTGCTCCGCGCAGTACTGGACTGCAATCCCAGCGCGCTTGCAGATGTACTCGTAGTAGGCGCTTTCATCCGCGTCCTGGAAACGCCCCCAGCGACTAATGTCGTAAACGAGAATCATGGTGTAGTCGGCTAAGCCAGACTGAACATCATCGATGAGTTGCTTAAGGGCGTCGCGCCCTTCGATCTTCAGGCCGCTCTTACCCGCATCCGCATAGGTACGAACAATGTCGATACCCCGCGCAGTGGCGTAGTGGCGGATCGCATCTGCCTGGTTCTCGGTCGAGTATTTCTGGTGGTCCGTGGACATACGGACATATTCAGCCGCCCTTACATTGCGCCCTGTTTGTTCAGGGCGCTTCCCCCCGTCCTCGTAGTGCCAGTTGCTCAACTCACGCCCTTTCAAATTAAGCCGCCGCAGCAGTCCAGGGCGTCCACCAGCTGCAGTCCGATCAGCGCCTCTGCCTACCGTTCCGCACACACGCGAATGTAACGGGGGAAAGGACGGAGGATGTTGCCGAAAAAGGGCAAGATGTTGCACCTGTGGGTGGGGCTGGCGAAGTCGCCAAAGGACTATGCCGAGTTGATCGCGGACGCTTTGAAAGAGGAGCATGGCGACACGCATCGATCAGTCAAAACGATCATGGGCTGGACCAACGCAAGTGAGCGCAGCGTCAAGAATTGGCTGAGCGGCGAATCCGGGCCAAGCGGGTATTTCTTGATGAGACTTTTCGCAAAATCGGCGGCCGTCCAGGCACTGGTTTTGGAGCTGATTTCCGATGCGAGCGCCCAGCCGCCAACGCCGCAAGTGACCGCTAGGATTGATCTTGGAACCGATGATCGACCGGGCACAGAGGTCGAAACCGGCACTGATTATGGTGACATTATTGGTGACATTTATGGTGACATCGATGTCACCATAAATTGTGCCGAGTTTTCCGGACTTAACCCGAGACAAGAATGGTTTCTGGAGCGAGTCGCACGAAATGAGAAATGCACCGCCGAGGACATCGCCAACCATTGGCAGGTCACGCTGAGAACCGCGAAACGTGACATAGGGGTGTTGCGGGACAACGGTAGAATCATCTTTGTCGGATCGCGTCGCCTGGGACGGTATGTAATGCTGGAATGAGGTGACAGCGCGCCCAGCCATACGTCATTGACCTATGGGTCATTGACGTATAAATAAGGCTTCATGACCACTTTACAGACCGTCGTGGAGCTGCCCGAGTTCCTTCGACGGGCGAAGGCCATCATGACCGAGGCCGAACGCCTCGGTCTTGTGAACTATATCGCGGCAAACCCGGATGCGGGAGTGTCTTTGGGCGGTGGCCTACGCAAGGTAAGGATCCCCCGCGAAGGCGGTGGCAAGAGCGGCGGATACCGGACCATCTACGTTTTTGGCGGCACGCACATGCCCATATTTCTGGTCACAGTGTTCGCCAAAAATGAGAAAGACAATTTGACCAAGGCCGAACAGGCAGCAGCGATCCAGCTAAGCAAGATCCTGGTCGATACCTATGGAGGCAGCCAATGAACGCACATGACAGCATTATGCAGGGTCTTAATGAGGCTCTTGCCTTTACCCAAGGCCAGCATGTCGGCTCGAATGTCCATCACGTCGAGGTGCCTGCCGTCGATGTCGCCGCCATCAGAGCGAGAACAGGGCTGTCGCAAGGCGCATTCGCCCGAAGCATTGGTGTAGCCAAGGGCACATTGCTCAATTGGGAGCATGGCCGACGTCGCCCGACTGGTCCGGCCCAGGTGCTGCTAGCCATGATTGAGAAGAAACCATCGTTGGTAGCAGAACTACTGCGTTAGGGCCGGCCAGTCAGGGCAACAGAACCTTCTCACTGCCTGCACTAACACGGGCATGCCTATTTCTTGGCTACAATCCAGACGGTTAATTTTATTACACCACTGTTATTATTGAATTTTTTACTGGAGACAGTTCGCTATCGGGCTGCTATCCACGACCAATTTCGCCCGCGCCGAGCGGGCTGCGCTTTAACCATGATTCGCAACGATTCTGGCCAGCAGCCATGCCGCGCCTATTGGCGGCATTCGGCTGCCCCAGCGCATCAGGCGCATTAGCCCTAAAACAAAAAAGCCTCGGAAATTCCGAGGCTTTTTGTGTGAATTTTACGGCTCTATCTTACTTCGACGAACCGAAGAGCTTCGAAGCCCAGCCCCAGATATCCCACATAAAAAGTCTCCTACATGCGACCAAATGTCGGAGACCTTTTAACACATTATTAACCTTAATCAACTGTTAACTACGATTCTCCCGCCGCCCATCAGGCGCAAAAGTTCGCGCATGGGAATCGCCCGCGAGAACAAGTAGCCCTGCCCTTGGTCGCAACCCATCGCGCGCAGCGCGGCCGCCACGCTCTGGTCCTCGACCCCTTCAGCGACGACCACCTTGCCCAGCGAGTGCGCAATCTCGATCGTGGCGCGCACCACTGCGCGGCTTTCTTCCGAGGTTGCCATGTGCTGGACGAAGCGCTTGTCGATCTTGAGCTCGGTGCTGGGAAGCTTCTCGATATATTCGAGGTTCGATTGACCGGTGCCGAAATCGTCGATCGACAGGCCGATCCCGCGGGCTTTGAGCGCGGCAAGCTGCGGTGCGATTCGCTTGTCTTCGAGCTTGGCCGTTTCAGTCAGTTCCAGCGTCAGGTTTTCCGGCGGGAAGCCGTGGCGGCCGAGCATCGTCATCAGCTCGAACAGCAGATGAGTGTCGCTCAGGCTCTTGGCCGACATATTCACGGCGAGCTTGAACCCGGGATCGAGCGCGATCGCCTGCTTGGCATCATGGAGCGCGGCCTCCATCACTACCAGAGTCAGCTCGTTGATGAGGTCACCCGCCTCGGCGGCCAGCACCAGTTCCTGCGGATTGACCAGATCGCCGCCGTCGGGGCGCCAGCGGATCAGCGTTTCCGCCCCCACGATGCGTCCGGTCGCAAGGTCGACCTTGGGCTGATAGGCGACCGCGATGCTGCGTTCGCGCAGGCCCTTCTCCAGCACCCGCAGCAGCCCGATCCGCAGATTGCGCGCCTCGAGCTGGGCGGCGTCGTTGATGATGAAGCGCGCCCCGCGCGATGCGGCCTCTTCGGCGGTCTGCATCGCCTTGCGGATGCGCTGGTCGAGCGGCAGTTCGTGGTTGGTGTCGATCCCCAGCGCCGGTGCGCTGCTGGCCGACTGCCAATCGTGGCTGATCGCGGTCTTGAGCATCAGGGCGAGACCATCGGCGTGCCGTTCGAGACTGGCGCTAGCAAGTCGCGGCGCCATCCACACCAGCATATCCCGCTCGAATGCCACATCGCCCACTTCGCCCGGTCCCTTGACGTAAGTGATCAGGGCGTTGACGAATTCGCCGATCTCGCGCTCCGACCAGCCTTCGGACATTTCGGCAAGGTTTGCGATTTTGAGCGCGTAGACATCATGCTCTTCGCTCGGCTTGTCCGAACTGATCGCCGCAGTGGTCATCGCGTCGACCTCGGTGCTGTAATACTTGCGGTTGATCCGGGCGAAGCCGATCCCTGCCACAAGCAAAGCCAGCAGCGCGGACATGACGTCCATGTTGACCCCGAACTCGTCGAGGACGAACGGCGCGGCGAGCAACGCGACAGCGACGAAGCCGAGCGTGCGGACCGACCGCGTCCGTCCCATGATGTAGGCCGCCATCACAAGCGCCGCGGCCAGCAACGCGGGTACGAACATCGAGTCGACGGGTATGCCTCGCTTCAAGGTATGGGCAGCCACGATATGCATGTAGGCCCCCGGGACGCGGCCATCGCGCAGAGGCATTCGGAAGTAATCCGGTGACTCAAGAAATGCGTCACCAACCACAACGGACTTACCTGCAAGCCGCTGTACCGACACGCGACCTTGGATCACATCAATGTAGCTGAAGGTCGGAACGGTACTCGGATCGAAGGCCAAATCGGGACGGAAATTGCGCTCTGGCCCTCGAAAATCTGCCAGAACCGCAGACAGTGATGGCTTGCTAACGCCATTCAGTTCAACGCGAGTAGGCACAAGGACCGCGAGGTCAAACGCGCTGGTTTGGGCCGTCATAGCCGCAAGGGGCGCATGGCGGCGGAAGGCCGGAAGCGGCAAAATTTCATCATAGGCCTGCATGCCGCGCTGATAGCGGGGCGCAAAGCCGAGCCAAATCTTGCCCGAGTGCCGCGCCAGCGTCGATGCGAAGAGCGCATCTGCTTCTGCAGTTTGTGGGGCGCCGTGGGCGCGATCAAAGATGATCCTCTTGACGCCAGAGGCGACCAATTTGTCGAGCAGGCGGCTATCCTCGAAACGCGTCGGGTATGTTCGCTGGAGGGCATTCATTGTCTTGTCGTCGATCGCGATCATCGCGATGTCCTGCGGCGCGGGACGCGAGCGGATTTCGGCGCGTAGGGCGCGGTAGAAGTCCTCCGCCGGTCCGGGCAGGTTGATCGCGGCCGCGATGAACCCGAAGATCACCGCGAACACCGCCACCTTGGTGCGCTTGCGCCGCAGCAGCGCCGCGCCCGATTGCCCGTTCAGTTCGCCCCTGAGCAGTGCCGCGTCCACAGCAACGGGGCCGGGCGCGCGGCGCAGGCGTGCTGTCAGAGATTGCAAAAGGCGGGACATCAAACGCGCATTTCCAATGGTTAACCACGGGTAGCCCTAGGCCACCTTTGGTTAATTCATCGCAAACGACGTGCCCTCAAGCAGCGAAGCGGTAGGGCTGCAAAACGTAAGTGCCCTCAGATCACCTGCGGCGCCACCATTCCGAGCGCAATCGTCAGCCCGCCCAGCCCGATCGAGAGATGCCAGCGCAGCCGCAGGAAATCGGGCGTCGCAAAGCCCAGCGCGCGGTCGATCAGCGGCGAGCCGAGGATCAGCGCGCCGAGATAGAGCAGCGCGGGGCCAGGCCATTCCCAACCGAAGGTCCAGGGCAGGAACAGCGCCACCACGAGCAGGCTCGGCATCACCGCCAACACATAGGCCCCTGTTGTAGCGCGCCCGCTGGCAAGCGCCTGCCCCCACCACACCCCGCCAAGGAAGCTGAAAATCGCGGCCGCATAGGCAAATCCGCCCGCCAGCGCGGAATAGCGCCATTCATGGCCCATCAGCACCATCGCAAGGCAGATAACCTGAGGGGCAAGCCCGGCGTATCCCAGCACGCGGGCGGCGGGAGTGAGTGAAGATTGTCCGTCCATGGCGGCTCAAAGCCTGTCGCGCGCAGCGGTTCCCGGCGGTCTTGCACCGGCCCCGCGATTGCGCCACCACTTGCCCCCATGAACCTGTTCGATCTGACCGGCCACGTGGCCATTATCACCGGCGGCAATGGCGGCCTTGGCCTGGCAATGGCGCGCGGGCTCGCCAAGGCGGGCGCCCATGTCGCAATCCTCGCCCGCAATCCCGCCAAGAACGCTGCCGCGCTCGAGGAGTTGCGCGCTCTTGGCGATGGCGATGTGCTGGCGCTGACCTGCGACGTTGCCGATGATGCCGCGATCGAGGCGGCGATCGGCAACGTCATCGGCAACTTCGGGCGGATCGATGCGTGCTTTGCCAATGCCGGGATTTCGGGCGCAGGCACCGCGATCCCCGATATCACCGCCGAAGGCTGGGATCACACGATGGCGGTCAACACCCGCGGCGCGGCGCTGGTCTACAAGCATGTCAGCCGCCACATGATCGCCCGCGCCAAGGATGGCGATGCGGGCGGCAAGCTGATCGCGACCTCCTCCGGCCAGTCGATCATGGGGGTCAACCGCTCGTCGGACTATGCCGCATCCAAGGCGGCGCTCAACGGCCTCACCCGCGCCGCCGCCTTTGAACTGGCGCGCTACCAGATCACCGCCAACGCGCTGCTTTTCGGCTATTACGAAACCGACATCACCGCCAAGGCCGACCCGAAATTCGCCGAATGGATGAGCCGCCGCATCCCGCTGCGCCGCCCCGGCGATCACGCGGGGCTGGAAGGGCTGGCGGTGTTCCTTGCCTCGCCCCATTCGGATTACATCACCGGCCAATGCCTGCCGGTTGATGGGGGATTGTGCATCTCCTGAGGAGGGGAACACCGCCCCGCCCCGACCGTTAGCAATCAAAGCCTCCCTGCAACCGGAACCCTCTCCCCGTGTCCGACGACGACAAGATTCCCGATTTCGACAAGCTGCCCGATGATCGCAGCCGCCAGCGCGCGGTGCCGGCGGGCCGCGTGGCGCGGCTCGGCACCTTCGGGCGGCTGGTGGGCGGGGTGGCGAGCGGCATGGTGGCGGAAGGCGCGCGGCGGCTCGCCAGCGGCGAGAGCATTTCCCCGCGCGACCTGATCCTCACCCCCGGCAATGTCCAGCGCCTGACCGATCGCCTTTCCCACCTGCGCGGTGCGGCGATGAAGATGGGTCAGATGATCAGCCTCGATGCGGGCGATTTCCTGCCCGAGGAGCTTTCCAAGATCCTCGCGACCTTGCGCGATCAGGCCAATTTCATGCCCACTCGCCAGCTTGATCAGGTGCTCAAGAGCGAATGGGGGCCGGACTGGCGCAAGAACTTCCGCTGGTTCAATCCGCGCCCCATCGCCGCCGCCTCTATCGGACAGGTGCACAAGGCGCTGACCCGCGATGGCGAGGAACTGGCGATCAAGGTGCAGTATCCCGGCGTCGCCAAATCGATCGACAGCGATGTCGATAATGTCGTGACGCTGCTCAAGATCGCCGGCTTTGCCCCGCCCGAGCTGGAGATGGACAAGCTGATGGCGGCGGCCAAGCAGCAGCTTCACGAAGAGGCCGATTACGAACGCGAAGGCGCACAGATGGCGCTCTATCGCGAGCAGCTGGCGGGCACGCCGGGCTTTGTCGTCCCGCGCCTGCACGAAGGACTGACGCGGGGCTCGATCCTCGCGATGAGTTTTGAAGAGGGCGTGAGCATCGAGGAACTGGGACAGGAAAGCCCCGAGCGCCGCGACGAGGTGTTCGCCCGCCTGATCCGGCTGGTGACAAGCGAGTTGTTCGATTTCGGCGTGATGCAGACCGATCCGAACTTCGCCAATTTCCGCTACCGCCGCGAAACGGGCGAGATCGTGCTGCTCGATTTCGGTGCGTGCCGTCCGGTCGATCCGGTAGTGGCGAACGGCTATCGCAAGATGCTCGATGCGGGCCTGCGGGGCAATGCACAGGAAGTGCTCGCTGCAACCATCGAAGCCGGGTTCATGATGCCGATTGTCGCCGAAAAGCACCCTGATCGGGTGAACCGGATGATCGATATCGTCATCAACGAAATGCGCGCCGATGCGCCGTTCGATTTCGGCGACCGCGCCTTCATCCCGCTGCTGCGCGAGGAAGGCTGGGCGATCGCACAGGACAAGGACACCTGGGCCTTTCCGCCGATCGAGACGCTGTTCGTGCAGAGGAAGGTTTCCGGCACGGCGCTGCTGGGCGCGCGGCTGAAGGCGAAGGTCAATATCCGGCGGATCGTCGAGGAGGTCCTGGCGAGCACCTCGCCGCGTCCCGCTGCGGCTGCGTGAACGCCGCCAGCCTGCGCCAGACCCCTGCTAGACCCCCCTTAGACCCCCTCTAGACCCCCTTTTGGCCCTATTTTCACAATGTTCCACGTAGAACATTGACCACTTTGTGATGGACAAGGCCGTCTGCCTGCCATAGGGCCGCGCGATGCCTGGGGGGGTTGATCAGAACATATCGGTGCTGTTCGTGTGTCTCGGCAATATCTGCCGGTCACCGATGGCCGAAGGTGCGTTCCGCGCGGCTGCGCAGCGGCACGGGCTGGTGTGCACAGTCGATTCCGCCGGCACAGCCTCCTACCACATCGGCAACCCGCCCGATCCCCGCGCCATCGCGACCGCCGCTGCCAACGGGATTGATATCGCAGGACAATCCGCGCGGCAGGTGGAGCCGGACGATTTCTATCGCTTCACCCACATCATCGCGCTCGACAGCGCGAACCTCGGCGGATTGCGCGCCCGCGCCCCGCGCGAAGACACGGCGCGGGTGGCGATGCTGATGGACGCGATCGAGGACCGCCGCGGCGAACCGGTGCCCGATCCCTACTACGGCGATATCGCCGATTTCGAGGCGACCTGGGCGATCATCAGCGAAGGCGTCGAAGCCCTCGTTGCCCAACTCGCCAGGGATGCGGCGCAGCTGAAGGTCTAACCCCCGCGCAAAAGCTGCACGCCCCAGTCGCGCTCGAACAGATACAGCAGCAGCCGCGCCGCCTCGCCGCGGGGCGAGGTCAGCCCGCCATCGCGTTCGATCAGCAGCCGTGCATCGGCATGGGCCATCGGCAGAAGCTTCTGCATTTGTTCGAGATTCGCGATGTGGAACGCCGCCTCGCCCGATTGCCGCGTGCCGAGCAATTCGCCCCCGCCGCGCAGGGCAAGGTCTTCTTCGGCGATCCGGAACCCGTCCTGCGTCTCGCGCATCAGCGCCAGCCGCGCGCGCCCGGTTTCGGACAACTGTGCCGAGCGGAGCAGCAGGCAGGTGGACTTCTCCGCCCCCCGTCCCACCCGCCCACGCAGCTGGTGGAGCTGGGCCAGACCAAAGCGTTCGGCCTGCTCGATCACCATCAGCGTCGCCGCAGGCACATCGACCCCGACCTCGATCACCGTGGTCGCCACCAGCAGCCGCGCCTGTCCGGTCGCAAAGCGCTCCATGGCGGCATCTTTCACCTCGGGGCGGAGCTGGCCGTGCACGAGCACCACCGCCTCGCCGAACCGCTCTTTCAGGGCCGCAAAACGCGCCTCGGCGGCAGCGATGTCGGCAAGGTCAGGCACGCCGTCGAGCTCGCGCACCATCGGGCACACCCAGTAGGCCTGCTGACCGCCCGCAAGGTGCCGCTCAACCCCGGCGACCACCTCGTCGAGCCGCTCCATCGGCACCACGCGGGTATCGATCGCTTGCCGACCGGGCGGCAGTTCGTCGAGGCGGCTCACGTCCATTTCGCCATATTGCGCCAGTGTCAGCGAGCGCGGGATCGGGGTTGCGGTCATCGCCAGCGTGTGCGGCGCGCGCCGGCCTTTCGCCGCGAGAGCAAGGCGCTGCGCCACCCCGAAGCGGTGCTGTTCATCGATCACCACAAGGCCCAGATCGCGATAACTGACCGTGTCCTGAAAGATCGCATGGGTGCCGACGAGGAGCTGGATCGAACCATCGAGCAGCCCCATCAGGATACTCTCGCGCTCGCGCCCCTTGGCCCGGCCAGTGAGGAGCGCGATCTCCACCCCCGTCGGGGCCAGCATGGCGCGCAGGGTTTCAAAATGCTGGCGCGCAAGGATTTCGGTGGGCGCAAGGAGTGCGGCCTGCTTGCCCGCCTCGACCGCGATCAGCATCGCGTTCAATGCCACCACCGTCTTGCCCGCGCCGACATCGCCTTGCAGCAGGCGGAGCATCGGGGCTTCCTGCGCCATGTCGCCTTCGATCTCGGCAATCGAGCGCTTCTGTGCGCCGGTCAGGCCGAAGGGCAGTTGCAGCCGCGCACGCAAGGCCCCGTCGCCCGCCAGCGCCTGCCCGCGCCGACGCCGCCCGTCCGCCTTGACCAGCAGCAGCGCGAGGCTGTTCGCCAGCAATTCGTCATAGGCCAGCCGGTCGCGCGCCTTGGGATCGGTGCCCTCGTGCGCCAGCCGCAGCGCCTCGCGCCAAGCTGGCCAGCCACTCTGGGCGAGCTGGCCCGGCTCGATCCACTCGGGCAGCTCTGGAAGCCGCGCCAGCGCCTGCCCGGTAAAGTCGGCAATGCGCGGCTGGATGAGCCCTTCTGACAGGCGGTAGACCGGCTCGCTCAGCCGCTCCATCTGCGCCGCGCTCTCGACCTCGATGTGATCGGGATGGACGATCTGGAGCATGTCGCCATAGCGATCGAGCCGCCCCGCAATCCAGCGCCGCTCGCCCACAGGCAGCAACTTCTTGGCGGTATAGGCGGCCTTTCCGAACCACGTCAGCGCGCAGATATTCCCCGCCGCGTCCTGCGCCAGCACGCGATACGGCCCGCGGCTACCCGCGCGCGGCGCGCGGTGTTCAACCGGGGTGAGCGCGATGATCACCTGCTCACCCTCGCCCCCCTGATCCAAATCGGCGATCGCATGGCGGCTGACGAAGCGTTCGGGCAGGTGGTAGGCGAGATCCTTGACGCGGCGCAGGCCGAGCTTTTCGAGCGGCTTCATCAGCTTTGCGCCGACGCCGTCGAGCGTTTCGACTTCAGCGAACAGCGGATTGAGAGCCTCGGGGCGCATGATGCCATGCTATACCCGCTTGCGCGCGCGGAGCGAGTATCTTACCGCGCCGCCCATGCCGGATATGCCCACTTTCGAACAACGTCTCGCCCGTGCGAAGTTCCGCAGCTGGCATCGCGGCACGCGCGAAGCCGATTACATGATCGGCGGTTTCTTCGATCGCTATCACGTCGGATGGGGCGAGGCTGACCTCGCCTGGTTCGAGGCGCTGCTCGACGAGGATGACGTCGATGTCATGGCCTGGGCGCTCGGCTCGCAGGTGCCGCCGACGCACCTTGGCGGTGCGCTGATGGCGCTGATGCAGAAGCTCGATTACGTCGATATCCCGCGCTGAACGCCGCGGCGTTCGACAAGGCTTGCGCCCGCCGCTAAGGGCCGGAACCAATCGCCCGCGCCGCACTTGTCCAAGGACGCGCGGATGTTGCGCTGATACCCGTTGCACCCCCTCCTCGATCGAGCAGGGGGCGCTTCTGCTTTGTCTCTGACCTGTGTGAAGTGACCCGATGCCTGATCTCAACCGCATCCTCGCGGCCCGCGACCCGCTGACCCTGTCCTCGCTTCCGCGCGGGGGCCTGCCGTTGGTGCTGGCGGACCTGGCACGGGCAGCAAAACGCCGCGCTGTCTATATCGCGCCCGATGATGCCGCGATGCGCGCCGCCGCTGATGCCGCGCGCTTCTTCGCGCCCGAGATCGAGGTCATTGCCTTCCCCGCGTGGGACTGCCTGCCCTATGACCGCGCCAGCCCTGCGCTGTCGATCAGTGCCGAACGGCTCGCCGCGCTCCACCGCCTCCAGCAGCCCGGCAGCGCGCAGCAATTGCTGGTCACCACCGTCAACGCGGTGCTCCAGCGGGTACTCACGCCGTTCCGGGTGCGGGAGAGCGTGCGCGAGTTCCGGGTGGGTACGCAGATCGGACACGAAAGCCTCGCCGCGCTGCTCACCCGGCAGGGCTACAGCCGTACCGACACGGTGATCGACCACGGCGAATTCGCGGTGCGCGGTTCGATCGTCGACATCTTCCCGTCCAGCCTCGATGCCGGCCTGCGGCTCGATTTCTTCGGCGACGAGCTTGAAAGCCTGCGCCTGTTCGATCCCGCCACCCAGCGCACGGTGGAGCGGATCGACAGCCACCTGCTCCTGCCCGCGTCCGAAGCACTGCTTGATGATGAGAGCATCAAGCGCTTCCGCAGCCGCTACCGCGAGCTGTTCGGCGCAAATGCCACGCAGGATCCGCTCTACGAGGCGATCTCGGACGGGCGGCGACTGGCCGGGATGGAACACTGGCTCCCGCTGTTCGAGGAGCGACTGGCAACGCTGTTCGATCACCTGGCCAAGGATGATGTCGTCATCATCGATCAGTCGGCACTCGGCGCGGCCGAGGAACGCCTGACCGACATTGCCGACTATCACGAGCAGCGCGGGCGGATCGCGGGCGATAAGAAGGGCAGCTATCGCCCGCTAGGCCCCGATGCGCTCTATCTGGCCCGCGCCGAATTCGACGCCGCGCTGGCCGCAGCACCCGCACACCGCGCCAACGCCTTTGCCGGTGAGGGAAGCGCCAATGTGCTCGATTTCGGCCTCAGATCAGGGCGTGACTTCACCCCGGAACGCGGGCGCGGCGAGAATGTCTACGAAGCTGCCGCAGCCCACTTCAAGGCCGTCTCCAAGGCGGGGCGCAAGCCGCTGCTCGCCGCCTATTCGACAGGCAGTGCGCGCCGCATCGCCGCAATCATCGACGAAGCGGGCGCGCCCGCTGTGGTGGCAGAAAACTGGCAACAGGCGCTCGGGATAGCGGCAAAGAGCACGGTTGCCGTGGTGGTGCTCCCGCTCGAAACGGGCTTTTCGAGCGACACGCTGGAGCTCGTCACAGAACAGGATGTGCTCGGCGACCGGCTGGTGCGGCGCAAGAAGAAGCGCAAGGATTCCGATGCCTTCCTTGCCGAACTTCAGGCACTCTCGCGCGGCGATCTGGTGGTTCACGTCGAACACGGCATCGGTCGCTATCTCGGCCTCGAACCGATCCCGGTCGGCAAGAGCCAGCACGATTGCGTCGCGCTGGAATATGCCGGCGGCGACAAGCTGTTCATCCCGGTCGAGAACATCGACGTCCTCACCCGTTACGGCTCGTCCGAACAGGCGGTCGCGCTTGACCGGTTGGGCGGCGAGGCGTGGCAGCGCCGCCGCGCGAAGCTCAAGGAACGGATCACCGCAATCGCCGGCGAGTTGATGCAGGTCGCCGCCGCCCGCGCGCTCAGGCAGGCGCCCGCGCTGATGACCGATCCGGCAACGCTCGGCCAGTTTACTGACCGCTTTCCGTGGTCGGAGACCGAAGATCAGGAACGCGCCATCGCCGACGTGCTGTCCGATCTCGAAAGCGGTCGCCCGATGGACCGCCTCGTCTGCGGCGATGTCGGCTTCGGCAAGACCGAGGTCGCGCTGCGCGCCGCTTTCGTCGCGGCGATGGCCGGACAACAGGTAGCGGTGGTTGCCCCCACCACCCTGCTCGCTCGGCAGCACTACCAGAACTTCGCCGAGCGGTTTGCGGGCTTCCCGCTCAAGGTCGGTCGCCTGTCCCGCCTCGTTTCGTCGAAGGAAGCGACCGAGACCCGCGAGGGGCTGGAGAGCGGCCAGATCGACCTCGTGATCGGCACCCACGCGATCCTGTCGAAGTCTACCAAGTTCAAGAACCTCGGCCTCGTGATCGTGGACGAGGAACAGCGCTTCGGCGTCACCCACAAGGAAAAACTCAAGCAGCTGCGCGCCGACGTCCACGTGCTGACCCTCACCGCAACCCCGATCCCGCGCACGCTGCAAATGGCAATGAGCGGCCTACGCGAACTCTCCACCATCCAGACCCCGCCGGTCGACCGCCTCGCGGTGCGTACTTACGTGATGGAATGGGACGACATGGTGATGCGCGAGGCGCTGCTTCGCGAACATCACCGCGGCGGGCAAAGCTTCATCGTCGTGCCGCGCATTTCCGACATGGCCGATGTCGAGGAATGGCTGCGCGAACACGTGCCCGAGATCAAATCGGTCTCCGCCCACGGCCAGATGAGCCCTGGCGAGGTCGAGGAGCGGATGGGCGCCTTCTATGACCGAAAGTATGACGTGCTGCTATCGACCACCATCGTCGAAAGCGGGCTCGATATCCCGTCAGCCAACACCATCATCATCCACCGCGCCGACCGCTTCGGCCTCGCCCAGCTCTACCAGCTGCGCGGGCGCGTGGGCCGTGCGAAGCTGCGCGCCTATGCTTACCTGACACATCCGGCGGGCGTGGCCCTGTCGGAAGTCGCGCAGAAGCGGCTGAAGGTGCTCGGCGATCTCGACAGCCTTGGTGCAGGCTTCCAGCTTGCCAGCCACGATCTCGATATTCGCGGTGCGGGCAACCTCTTGGGCGACGAGCAATCGGGCCACATCCGCGAAGTCGGCTTCGAGCTCTATCAGGCAATGCTGGAAGAGGCGATTCTGGCCGCCAAGGCGGGCGAGATGGGCCTCGAACGGCCGCGCGACAAGCTGACACCGCAGATCACGGTCGATGCCCCGATCATGATCCCCGAGGACTACGTCCCCGACCTTGCCGTCCGCATGGCGCTCTATCGCCGCCTCAATCAGGCCGAAGACCAGCGCGAGATCGAGGGCCTTGCCGCCGAGATGATCGACCGCTTTGGCGATCTGCCGCAACCGACCAAGAACCTTATCCGCCTGATCGAGATCAAGCATCAGGCGATCACCGCCAACATCGCCAAGATCGATGTCGGCGCGCGCGGTACGCTGGTGGCTTTTCACAAGGATGATTTCCCCGATCCGGCTGGCCTGATCGCCTATGTCGCACGGCTCAATGAAGGCGGGAAGGACACCGCCAAGTTGCGGCCCGATATGAAGCTGGTCATCAATCGCGCCTGGGGCGACCCGCTGAGCCGCCTCAACGGGCTGTTCCAGCTGACCAAGGGGCTATCGGGTATCGTCAGGAAGGCGGCGAAGGCGACTAAGGCGGCGTAACGCCCCTAGCCGTGGCCCATGCCGCGTGCCGTGCGTGCGAGCGCGACCACGCCGTCGCTCGGCATCGGTTGCGCGCGCAAGAAGCCCTGCCAGTAATCGCAGCCTTCGGCAGTAATCGCGGCGCGCTGGATTTCGTCCTCGATCCCCTCGGCATAGACCGCGAGGCCAAGTGCCTTGGCGAGTTGCACCATCGCGCGCAGCACCGCGAGCGCCGTGGCATCGCCCGGCACACCCTCGACCATCACCTTGTCGAGCTTCAACGCATCGAGCGGCAATTCGCGCAGGTATCGGAAGTTGCAGAACCCGGCGCCGAAATCGTCGAGCGCGGTGCGGAAACCCAGTCCGCGCAATGCCTTCAGCGCGCCGGATGCCTGTGCGAGATTGCGCAGCAGCAGGTCCTCGGTAATCTCCAGCACCAGCCGCGCCGGCGCAATCGGCGAGCGGCTGATCAGCGCCGCGAAATCGGCCGCAAAGCGCGGATCGCCCAGTTCCTCGGGCGTGATGTTGAGCGACAAAGTGAGATTGGCCGGCCAGGTCGCGGCATCTTCGAGCGCCCGGGCGACCACATGGCGCGACAGCGGTGCGACCAGCGCGGCGCGCTCGGCAATCGCGAACAGATCGCGCGCGCCGATTTCTCCCAGCGTCGGATGCCGCCAGCGGGCCAGCGCTTCGCCACCCACGACTGCACCCGTCACACAGGAAAACTGCGGCTGGAACAGCACTTCGATCTCGCAGCGCTCGAACGCGCGAAGCAGGTCGGCCTCAAGCGCGCTCGGGCTGACCGCGGGAAAACGCCCGCGGGTGCTTGTGCGCAAAGATGTCAGCCGCTGTTCCATGTCTCCCCCAAGCATCATTCATAGTCATTGAAAACGGGTCATGCGCGGCTCAATTGCAATCCGCCCGAATCTGGCACATCAGGGCAAACGCCAATTGGCCCGCCGGGGATAAGCGGTCTGGCGCGGGTTTATCCCTGGGAGGGAGAATGATGTCCGGCAATGGATCAAGCAACGGTGCAACCTATCAGCGGCTGGCGCTGCTCGCGTCGGACACTGATCGTGCGCAGGAAGCCCGCGACGCTCTGCTGAGCCAGGGCGACTGGGTGCCACTTGCCGAGGCTGATGCCGCCGTGGTGCTGGGCGGCGATGGCTTCATGCTGCAAACGCTCCACGCCATGCTCGATGCCGGGCGCGTGATCCCCGCCTACGGCATGAACCTTGGCACGGTCGGATTCCTGATGAACCGTTATGACAAGCGGGCCGCGATTTCAGCCCGGGTCAACAAGGCGCGCCACTGGACGATTGCGCCGTTGCTGGTCGAAGCGGTGACGCAGGATGGCGAGGTGCACCAGATCCGCGCGATCAACGAAATCTCGCTGCTGCGCGAAACCCGCCAGACCGCCAAGATCGAAGTCACGGTGGGTGACCGGGTGCGGATCAAGGAACTGGTCTGCGACGGGGTACTGGTGGCAACGCCCGCAGGGTCGACCGCTTACAACCTTTCGGCCCACGGACCGATCCTGCCGCTCGACAGCCGGCTGCTGGCGCTCACCCCGATCAGCCCATTTCGCCCGCGACGCTGGCGCGGCGCGATCCTGCCCGATCGGATGAAGATCATCCTGAGGGTGCTCGATCCGGTTAAGCGCCCGGTCGCAGCCGTGGCCGACCAGAAAGAACTGCGCGACATCGCCGAGGTGCGCCTCCAGATTGCCAGCGATGCCGATCTGACCCTGCTGTTCGACCCCGGCCAGAGCCTCGAGGAACGGATCGTGGCGGAGCAGTTCATTACCGCCTGAGGATCATCCACAGGACGGTAATACCCTCTTGCAATCCGCCAATCCCCCCCATATAGGCGCGCCTCTGCCAGCGGACTTGTCTGCCGGTTGCTCCCCGATAGCTCAGCGGTAGAGCATTCGACTGTTAATCGAATGGCCGTAGGTTCGAATCCTACTCGGGGAGCCACACAACTCATTAGTATGCTGATTTTGAACGATTTTCTGAAATCGGAAATTCCAGCCCCACGTTCCTCCCCACATTCGGCCGAACGAAAAAGGGCGCGGAATCGCGCCCTTCCCACCCCAAAAGTTTTCCCCAACCGTCACCCCTCGGCCATATCCTCGAAGGCATCCGCACCCCAAAGCTCGGCCTTGGCAATGCGGCCCGCATCGGCCTCGATCACCTCGGCGACCGTCATTCCGCATGGCAAATCGTAGAGGATTGACCCCCAATCCCCTTCGCGCACCGCTTCCAGCTTCATCGCCAGCGCCGCACCGGTGCGGACACCGGTCGAGAGCATCGCATCGCGCAGATCAGTCGCACGATCGAATAGCACCCGCGCGTGCTCGCATTCATCAGTCATGTGAGGCCACGCCTCGAAAGCGGTCTCAGCCTTGCGCCAGGCCGCGTGCGCAGACCAGAACGCTGCATCGCGCGCTTTCAGGGCATCAACGCCGGTCGGAATCTTGAAGGGAAGCGGTCGCCCGCCTAGAGCCTCAGCAGCCATGTCGCACTCCTTTGCGATTGTGGTCAGGCTCGGCCCGGTGTTGGCGCACCTGGTCGAGCCGCACTCTTTATGCCTTTTTTCACCGGGCTAGGGAAGAAAGGAAATATCCGCCGAAGTGCCGGATCTCTCCGTCACGCGCGCTGGGGCTGGCGGCGCGCTGCGATCGGCACGATCTCGGCCACTCCCGAACGCCCCGCCACCAGCGCCGCGCATTCATCAGGGGAGAGCGTGCCGGTGCGATCGGTCAGTGTATAACCCAGCCCCGCCGCCGCGTTGCAGGCGAGAGCAAGCGCCTCCTGGAAAGCGTCACGCCCGGTGAAGCGCCGGTCGATCCCGCCGATCGCCGGGAAAGTCGTCACGCGCAGCACATCGGCAGAGGCGAACTCGATCGTCACCACCCGCGCCAGCGCCAGCTCGTCAGCTAAGGACATGACTAGCTATCCAGCTGCACAGACATTGCGACCAGCTGGGCGCAATCTGCATCGGAACACCCCCCAGTCTGGTCGCGAAGCGGAATGCCAAGTGTGCGGGCAAGGCCGACTGCATAACCGAGCGCCTTCGAATAACGGCGGGCGCGGAAGCGTTTGGCGAAGGCCCGTTCGCCCCCCTCGACCTTGACCAGGATCATCCCGATCGCCCATTTCCTGACGATCACAATCGGCTGCTGCGCCATCACATCACCGCCCGTTCAATGCATGGCGCAGGCGCGTGGCGGCCTGCCCCGCCGCCTCGCGCCCGACGCGCTCGTTCGGCGCGTGGATCGTGATGTTGATCGGCGAGCCTGCGCCCGCGCCCATCATCCGGCGGGTGTCGTTGTTGTTGAACACGCGCTCGCCGCCGCGGAAGTTGACCAGCTCCGGCCCGCGCTCGCCCACCAGCGCCAGCCCGCGCGGGGCCGACAGGGTGCCGGTGGCGAAGCCGGGGATGCCGAGCGAGGTGCCGAGCGCCTTCCACGCCATGCTGAACGCCATGTCGGCGAGCTGCTGGAGCAGGTTCGACAGCGCATCACCCAGCGACTGCGCGCCGCGCAGCACGCCCGAAAGCTGGAAGCCGAGTTCGCCGAAAGCCTCGCCGCCGATGCGCTTGAGATCGGCGAACTTGTCGATGCCGCCTTGCAGGCCCGCCGCGATTTCCTCGCCCATCACGCGCGCCGCCTCGGCCACGCGGTCGATCACCTCGACCACCGGGCCGCCCTCGGTCAGCCAGTCGCTGACCGTAGCAGGGCCAAGGCTGGCGGCAGGGCCAAGATTGAAGCGCGCCCGCGCTTCCTCATCCGGCGTGATCCGGCCCCGGTTCATCGCATCCTCGAGCAAGGCCCGATCCGCGTTTAACTCGCGCAGGCGGGCAATTTGCGGAAAGGCCCGGTCGAGGACGGCCTGCAACTTGTCGGCCGAAGCGCCGGCGGCACTTCCCATCGCGTTCAGCGAATCCGCAGCGTCTCGCGCTGTACCGCCGAGCCCCGCCACAGCAATCGATGCATTGCCAGTCGGGACCACCATTCTTTGCATGGCCTGCGCGGAAGCTTTCGCAGCTCGATCGGCTTGGTCTACCCCCTTTTCCAGATCAGCAATCTCAGCGCGCAATGTCGCGATTTTCGGGCCAAGGGCTTGTGCGGCGTAACCTCTGCCAACCCCCCTCTGATTGCTGAGCTGCTTTTCCAATTTAGCTAGCTCAGATTGCTTCGTCAGCAACGAGACCACCGCCTCGTTACGCTTGGCGATGAAATCAGCGCCGCGAGCGCCAGCCAAAGCTTTGAGCGATCCGATCAGGTTATTCGTTTCTGCCCGAGCTTCGGCCTGCGCATTGCGCATCCCGACAAAAGCAGCGGTGAGCGCCCCAACGCCTACCGCAACTGCGGTGAAAGGATTTGCAATAAGGGCCGCATTTAATGCGAGAGTGGCGAACCTCGCACTACCCGCAGCCGCAGCGAAAGCGGTCATACCGACCGTGTACGCGCCTTGGGCCACCGCCGCTGCGAGGAGCGCCGCCCGATACGCTACAAACCCGGCGACAAGTGGCGAGAGAAAGCGCGCTGCCCTCACCAGCCCCGCGCCGAATTCGACCAAGCTGCGAGCAGCGTTAACGATCGCGCCTTGATTGCTTATCAGCCAATTCTGCAATTCGATCAGGCGCGGGAGCATTTCTCCCGCCAAACGCGCGGCGACAGCCGAGAACACCCCTTGCAGTCGCGTGAGGTTGTCATTGAACAACTCGGCCTTCCGTCCGGTCTCGGCATCAATGACCACCCCAAACTTCGCTGCCTCGGATGTAAGCTCTTTCAGGCCATCCCGACCGCCGTTGAGCATCGGGATCAAACTTGCCCCTGCCTTCCCGAACACCTGCATGGAAAGCGCAGTCTTGGCCGCGCCGTCATCCATCACCGAAAAGCGGTCGGCAACGTCGCCCATCACCTCGGTGACGCTGCGCAGCTGACCATCAGACCCGACCACCGAAACGCCAAGCGCGGTGAACGCGCGGCCCGCAGCCCCGAGACCCTGCGAAGCGTCATACATATTACGGGAAAGGCGGCCCGCAGCCGTCTGGAACGCCTCGAAGCTCACCCCGCTGAGGTCAGCTGCGTAGCGCAGACGCGAAAGCTCCTCGATCGCGATCCCGGTCGAGGCGGCCGCCTTGCTCAATTCGTCCGCCGTGTCGATCGTCCGCCTAGTGAACTCGGCGAGCGTAGCACCCACACCAGCAAAAGCCCCGGCCATCGCCAGCCCGAATTTCTGGAACATCGCGCTGGTCTGCTTAAGGTCCTTTTGCGACCTGCTGAGGCCTTTGCGGAACTCGGCCGACTCCAGACCAAGCGAGATAACGAGACCGCCGATTTTCACAGCCATCGCTTAGCCCTCCCCACCGGCACGGCGACCAGCAAGACGCCGCTCAATCTCAGCCTCGATCAGATCGAACCAGCAGGCGACCTGCGCGCCGATCCCATCCGCACCGGCGAGAAAGTCGGCGCTGAGACCGGCCGTGCTGGCGGCACCTTCCTGCATCCGCTGGCAAGCCTCGCGGGTGCGATCGAGCCGCCCCGCCAGCACCACTAGCTGCGCAAACGAAAGCCCGTGAAGGCTCGCACCGAAATTGACCGTCTGATCGACCAGATGCGCGGGAAGGTCGAGCGCGGGAACATTGCTTTTCTGCATCGGGGAACCTTTCGAAAGAGAGGTGCTCGCCGCCCCACTGGAGAAGAGGGCGGCGAGCTGGTGAGTGTTTTGCGGCACCGCTCACTGGCCGGGGCGCTTCGGGACCATGTCAAGCCAGGGCGCGCCCTGCCCATCCGGTTAGCCCGCGAGCACCCCGTCCAGCTTCACGAACGACTTCGGGCGAGGGAACCCGACGTCCGCGCGCAAGTGCGCCCAGAAGCCCACCTGACCGTTATCGGCGAAGGTCTGGTCGAGGCGCTGGATCGTGAGCTCCTCGCGCATTCCCACGATCGCGTCGTCGAAATTGCCCATCACGATCGTCGAGGCGACACCGTTGGCCGTCCCCTGGGTGAGATTGATCGGAACCGACGTCGTCGCGAGCTTCGGAATCGAAGGGATCGGATCAGGCGCAAGTAGCGGCTGATTGGTCGTATCCTTGCGCTTGCGCAGATCGCGGCCGGTGCGCGGGTGCCAGATGATCGCGGTCGGCGCGGCTGCATTCGCGAGCTCAAGCTCATACACCATGTCGACCAGCGGATCATAATTGGAGATTTGCGCGCCATTGGTCCCCATCGACAGCGCACCGATCCCGGGAGTGTTGTAGAGGCCCACAGGCCGATGAGCCGTGCCTTGGCCGAAGAGGCAAGCGCGATCCAGCTCAAGCGACAACGAGGCCAGCAGAGCGTTCATGAGGATCTGCTCGACATTCACCGAGTCCGCCAGAAGCTCATAAGGGACCTTGACCAATGCGGAGAGCGACTTGGGATTCAGCTCGACCGCGCCGACTTCGATTTCCGTGTCGCCGATCGACTGGTTCTCACCGCGCCAGACTGCCTCAGGATCCCTGGTGAGCTGGATCATGCGCGTCGGTCCCGACAGAGGCACCGTATTGGCCCCCGCCTGGATGAATACCGACTTCGCGCGCATCAGATCCCAGAACTCGCGCGCGATCTCCATCGGAACCGTGAAACCGCCGGCCGTACCGATCCCGCTCTCCAACGCGGCTTTCACTTCGGCGTTGCGCGGACCGATCAACATACCCTCAAGCAGCGCGCCGAGAGAAACGTCGCTTCCGCCGCGCTCGGCGGCGATGCGCTCGCTCGGCTTGTAGACGCGGATCGGCTCCTTGGTCTTGGCGTCGATCCAGCCCGAATTCGGTGCGGCGATTGCGGCCGGACGCTTTCCATCCGCACCAGGCTTGCCCGAAAAAGCCATGAGGTCGATGTTCGCATTGCAGTATTCGACAATGGCCTCGCAATGATCGAATGCCGCCTGGTGCTTCTGCGTCCAGGGCGAAGCCTCAGCCAGCGCATTCAACTTATCGAGCGCCGAAGAGCGCAGCCGGTGCCAATCGGCAGGATGCGCCTGCGTTGCATCCAGCTTCTCGCGGGTTGCATGTGCCTTGGCAAAGAATTCGGAGTCGAAGGCGAGGGCCGCGCCATGGGTGCGCGCCATCTTTTCACGTGCTGCTTGGATAGACATTTGCGTTTCCTTTCAGAGGGTCGGCCGCACAGTCCACGGCCGACACGAATTGACCCGCGCTCAGCGGGAACGTGCCGACGCTTGGACTCGGGCAAAGGCCTCGAGAGGACGCGTCATCGCGCAGGGACGGAAAGCCGTTTGCGCGCCAGTAGAACGAAACATGAATCAAAATCCCTTCTTTGTCAATTTGACGATCCACAGCCCGCGCGCCGTCGCCAGACGGTCGACCTCGAGCCAAGCTCGATTGGATAGTTCAACCGCAAGGTTGGACCCGATATGCCCAGCGCCCGGGCGATCTCCGGCTGTAACGCGCCGCGCTCGCGCAGCTCGATCACCTGGGCGCGAGTTGCCGCCGTTGGCAGGTGCAAGGGCCGACCTCGTCGCGCCCGCTTCGGATCGATCGGCTGTCCGAAAAGGTCGGCGGCGAGGCCATCTTCGACCGGCCTAAATTTATTCACAGCCTCGGCCGGTCCACGCTGAGACCTTGCACCCCCTAGCCCTAAGGCCTCAGGGTCGGCCTCAGGCGCGCAGCCTGCATGCGATCGAGCGCCAGACCTTTCCGCGCGACCCTCGCAATCGCGCGCAATCCTCGCGCCCCTGCGAGGCGTTGACGGCGAGGAGCCTGCGGCACCCGTCCCGAAATTCCGAGAACCCATTAAAAAATCTCCGAATGAGAGGGGCGGCGGTCTGGAGGGGGTGGGCCTTTTAGACTTTCGACCACCCCCGGCCTGAGATGAGATCAATCATCGCCAGGTATCCAATCACGGCCGCGCCGCACCGATCCCACTCGGGGGATAGAGGGGGGACCAGAGTCCCCCTCTATCTCCCCCGAAGGGGGAGGGGTTGAGCGTGCACCAGCTTTGTGCACCTGAGCCGAGGGGTTTTGTGCATCCTGAGCAACCTCTTGTGCAGGGCCTTGTGCAGGGCTTTGTGCAGGGCTTTGTGCAAGCTCGGCGACCTGCTTAAGACCTCGGCGCGCGGTGCGGTTTGCATACTTGCCCACCTCTTGATCGGCGAGGATCACGCCGAGGTGCAGCAGCCGCTCCATTGCAGCCTCGAGGTCGTCCTGGTCGAACCCCTTGGCCTCCGGCATCTTGGCGAATACGCGCGGCGCATAGTTAGCCCCGCGCGAATGCGAGACCGCTCGACCCTGCCCGTCAACCATCGAAAGGCAGCGCAGGAACGCGGCATTCGCCGAGGTCGCGCGCGAGGTCGCCGCCAGCGTTGCCGCAATATCGGCGGGCAAATCTTCCGGCCGGATCAGATAATGATCGTGCCACCGGAACCGCGTCACCTCACCCGGCTTGACGTAGTTACCCTTGGATACCTTGAGCACCCGCACCTCGGGATCGCCACCTTCCTCGCGCTCGATCGACAGGCTCGACCGAACCGCATTCTGCATGGCAGTTGATCCGCTGTATTCCTCGCCCTTCTTGTTAGTGTGGGCGAGCAGCAGGATTGCGCATTCGGTATCGCTCGCCAGCTTGTTGAGCGCCGCGAAAAAGCGGGTGACTTGCCCTCGGTCGTTCTCGTTGCCGAGGAACAGGTGCGCGAGGTTGTCGAGCACCAGCAGCCGCGCGCCGGTCGCCGCGATCGTGCTGCGCAGCTGGTGATAAAGCAGCCCCGGCTCGAACTCGCCCGCCCCGTTGAAGTGCCCCAACCC
The DNA here is from genome assembly GCF_001720465.1 of Porphyrobacter sp. LM 6. NCBI lineage: Bacteria > Pseudomonadati > Pseudomonadota > Alphaproteobacteria > Sphingomonadales > Erythrobacteraceae > Porphyrobacter > Porphyrobacter sp. LM 6. Next base: position 1,795,745 of record NZ_CP017113.1, on the reverse strand, counting down.
GTTAACGATCTCTTGCCGCAGCGACACCAGGTGCAGCCTGCCGACCAGCTCGAATATCTGCACCCCGAGCGCCGCGCAGACATGGTGCAACATCCAGTGCAGCCGGCCCTCCGAATCCTCTAGGCCCACATAGATCGCAGGCGCAGGCTCGATCACGAGGCCAAGGCAGGTCGCGAGCCGCGCCGCCATGGCGACCACCAGCATCAGAGCCAGCGTTGTCTTGTTACCACCGCCCGGCGCGATCAGGGTCGTGACCTCGTTCTCGGGAACCGCCCCGCCGATCACGAATGCGACCGCCCTCGGCGACACGCCGGAAAGCAGCGAGAGGTCCATAGCGCGAAGCGGCTCGACCCCCATGACCGGCCCGCGCGGCGCATCAGGCGCGGGCGCGCCATCCTGCCCCAGCCATTGGCCCCGATCCTGATCGAAAGTGTAAATCTCGCCCGCCATCAGCGCAGCCACCACGGCTTGAACTGGTGCATGGCGAGCGCGCGCGCCATGGCGGGGTTAGAGCTGAGCACGGCGCGAACCGGCTTAGGCCTCACGCGCGGCGCAGGCGCGAGTTGAGCAGGGCGCACCGGCCTGCGATCGACCCGCGCGAACCGATCATCCGGCGCGCCGAGGCTAAGCCAATTCCAGCCCCTTGCGGGCGATATGGCGAGCACAGGTTAAGCCGCCGCGCGCTGGTTCTTGCGTTCAGCGATCCACGCGTTGACCTCAGCCTCGGACCAGCGCGAAGCCGTGCCGATCTTGACCGGCTGCGGGAAATCGCCGCTCCCGATCATGGCATAGATCTTCGTGCGCTTAAGACCGATCGCAGCCATCACGGCCTCGATGGTGAGCAGGTTGTCGGACATGAAAGCCTCCGTTCGTTAGAGGCGTTCATATCTAGCCGCGCGAACACGCACGGAAACAAGGGATATGGTCAAAAATCGAGGTCGAATTTTTGACCGGAATACATCTGCGTGTGAATTTCGTAGTAGTCGAGGCCCCGCTCATCGCAGAATTCCCGCAACGCCTGCCACCATTGCCAGGCACCATCCCAAGGATCGCCCCCTTCCGATTGCGCTTTCTCCTGCGCGCCCCGAAAAGCGAGATGACATCGCTTAGCTGTGCCCTCTGACACGCGAAATTTAGTCCGCGCCGCGCGGAGGATTCGCGCATAGCTGGCGCGCTTTGTCATGAAATTACGAACTGCCACCCAAGCCCCGATCTCGAGGTCTCTCTCCGCTCGCGCAGCCTTGCGAATGCGCTTTTCGCCTGAGGGATCCTCAATGAAACCGAACTCCCCGCCCTCAATCAAATCGGCAAGCGTTTCGCGGAATTCCTCAGAAAGCGGCTCGCCAGAGCGCAGAAAGGCAACCACTGCGGCGAGCCCCTCCTGCTCATATAGATCCCCGAACGCCTCATCCTCGAGGGTTGGTTTATACACCATCCTGCACCCCCAATTCCGGCGCGATGAATGCACCCCACCCGTCGACCAGCTCGAAGCGCAGCGCGCGCAGATCGCTGCGCAAGTAAGCCTTCTCGGTTGCGTTGCCGACGCTATGCGCGATCGCCATCTCGGCGACCATCGCGGGGACAGTCGGCCTCTCCTCGGCCGCCCAATCGCGAAAGCTCGACCGGAACCCGTGCACGGTCTCGGCCCTTCCAGCGAGCCGCATCAGCTTAGAAAGCGCCATATCGGAGAGCGGTCGCCCCTCGCGCGCCGAGGGGAACACATAGCCTGCGAAGCCCCATTTCTCCCCAGCCATGCGCAGCACCGCCACCGCCGCCGGTGACAGCGTGACCGTGTGCGCCACTTTGGATTTCATGATTTGCGCCGGACGCGCCCACAGCCGCCGATCGAGGTCGAGCTGCTCCCATCGGGCAAGGCGCACCTCTTGCGAGCGCGCGGCGGTCGCGATCGCGAACAGCAGGGCGAGGCGCGCGGCGGTCGCATCCTTGGCGAGCTGCGCGGCGAAGAATGCCGGAACCTCGGCATAGGGCATGGCCTTGAAGCCCTCGCCGAGGTCTTGCCGCGCGAGACCTTGCCGCACCTCGTGCGGCTCTGGCACCGGTTCGGAGCGCCAGCCCCGCGCCTTGGCGAATTGGAGCACCTGCACAATCCGGCGGCGAATCTTGCGCGCCTGATGCGGCTTGTCGGTCCAAATCGGTTGAAGCACCTCGATCAGGTCGGCCGCGCCGATCCGGTCGACCTTGCGCCGGCCGATCACTGGTGCGGCATGGGCGAGCAGCGAGGCCTTGAACGCCTCGCCGGTCTTTTCCTCCCAGCCCTTCGCCAGCTCGGCATGGGCAAGCTCGATCGCCTGCGCAAAGGTCGGCACCTGCCGCTTGTGGCGGTCGCGCTCGGCAATCGGATCGAGGCCTTGGCGCGCGAGCTTGCGCAGGTGCGCCGCTTTCTCGCGCGCCTCGGCGAGCGTCAGGTCGGCATCAGATCCGAGACCGATATCGCGGCGCTGCCCGTCGACCTGGACGCGCAAGATCCACGATCGCGCGCCCGTCTCGCGAACCCTCAAGAGCAACCCCAGCCCGTCGACATGAGTGCCCGGCTTTGCGCTCTTAACCTGCTTGACTGTGAGCTTTCCCAAGGTGGAGCCATCCCCTGCGTTCCAACATTCGTTCCCACATTTGGACGCGGTTAGGCACGAATGTCAATGAACAGGGGCGCACAACAGGCGGGCATATCTGCTTGCGTTGCAACGGTATTGCGAACAGCCACGCATTCGCAGCCGTTCACCGGAAAGCCTACTCGGGGAGCCACTTCCTTTCAGCGGCGATCTTTGGCGGGGCTCAGACCCCGATCAGCAGCCGCACGCCCACCACCAACACCAAGAGCGCGGTGAGCCAGCGGATCCACTTGGGCGGCAAAAGGCGTGCGGCGAGCAGGCTGCCGATCTGACCGCCGATCACCACCGCGATCAGCAGGGGCAACGCCGCGCCGAGCGCCTGTCCGAACAGGTTGGGGCCATTCTTGAGCATCTGGCCTGCGAGGCCAAACAGCGAATTGACGAGGATGAACAGGCTGGCGGTCGCCGCAATTGCACGCGGCGCATTCCACCGCGCAAGGTGAAGCAGCGGCGCGAGGAATATCCCGCCTCCGATCCCCACAAGCCCGGCAAAATAGCCGAGTGGCGCGGCCGCCAGCGGCATCCAGCGGGCAGCGCGGGTAGGCGTGCCATCCTCGCTTTCGCGCACCGGAATCAGCATCGTCAGACTGGTGAGCACCAGACTTCCGCCAAGCAGGGCCAGAAAGGTCGATTCCTTGATCGGGGTCAGCCCGCCAAGGAAACTCGCCGGCGCACCCAGCCCGACGATTACGAGAGCCCTCTTCCACGGGGTCAAACCGGCACGGGCGAAGCGGATGCTGCCGCCCGATACCACCACGATATTGCAGGCGAGCGAGATCAGCGGCAGCAGCCGGTAATCGAGCCCCGATATCGCCAGCAGCGCCGAATAGGTCGATCCACCCCCGAACCCGACGCTGGCATAGAGCAGCGCGGTCACGAGGAAGGCGAGCGCCAGCAGTGCCGGAACCGCCCCGATCATCATACCGCCCTGCCCCGCGCGCTATTCGGTCAGGCCAATGCGCGCGGCGACAGCGCGCCGTGGCAATGCTTGTACTTCTTCCCGCTGCCGCACGGACACATCGCGTTGCGGCTGAGATTGAGATTGGCGAAGGGATCGGTCCCGCCCGCCGCACCGCCATCGCCGAATTCCGCCGCCGGCGCCCCGGCGAGCGATCCGAACAGCTCCGGACGCTGCTCCGACCCGTCTCCATCGGCCGAATCGTCGAGCCCGGTGAGCGGATCGATATGTCCGGTAAGGAAGTCGGGCAGTTCCGGCAGCGCCTGCATCTGCGCCTGCGGCTGCTCGAAGGCGAGCTCGGCGCGGAACAGGATCTTGGTCACTTCCTCGCGCAAAGTGTCGAGCATCGTCTCGAACAGGCCGAAGGCTTCCTGCTTGTATTCGTTGATCGGCTGCTTCTGCGCGATCCCGCGCATCCAGATAACCTGCCGCAGCGCATCGAGCGTGGCGAGGTGTTCCTTCCAGTGGAAATCGAGCTGGCGCAGCAGCACGTCCTTTTCGACGATCCGCCAGATCGCCGGATCGGCACTGGTCTTCGCCTCCATCTTCTCGTCGGTGAGCAGGCGCAGCTTTTCCTCGAGCAGTTCGGGCTCGACCTGCTCCTCGGCCAACCAGTCATCGAACGGAGGCTGGATGCCGAAAATTTCCTCGACCTTGGCCTTGAGGCCGGCGATGTCCCACTGCTCGGGATAAGATCCTGGAGGGCACGCGCTGCCGACGATGGTGTTGATGGTGTCGTGGCGCATGTCGATCACCACGTCATCGACCGCCTCGCTGTCCATGATTTCGGCGCGCTGCTCGTAGACCACCTTGCGCTGGTCGTTCATGACGTCGTCGTACTGAACCACCTGCTTGCGGGTGTCGTAGTTGCGTGCCTCGACCTTCTTCTGCGCGGTCTCGATCGCCTTGGAGAGCCACTTCGAACCAATCGCCTCGCCATCGGCAAGGTTGGAGTTCATCATCTTGGCGAACAGCGTGTCGGGGCCGAAGATGCGCAGCAGATCATCCTCGAGGCAGAGGTAGAAGCGCGACAGGCCCGGGTCGCCCTGACGGCCCGAGCGGCCGCGCAGCTGGTTGTCGATGCGGCGCGATTCGTGGCGTTCGGTGCCGAGCACGAACAGGCCGCCCGCTGCCTTCACGCGCTCCTTTTCCTCGGCCACTTCGGCGCGGATCCGGGCGATGGCGGCATCGCGTTCCGCCCCTTCGGGCAGATCGGCCAGCTCGTCACGGATGCGGTATTCGATATTGCCGCCCAGCTGGATGTCGGTGCCGCGGCCGGCCATGTTGGTGGCGATGGTCACAGCGCCATAGCGGCCGGCCTGCGCCACGATATAGGCTTCCTGTTCGTGGAAGCGGGCGTTGAGCACCGAGTGCTTGACCCCTTCCTTGTCGAGGTACTGGCTCAGTAGTTCCGACTTCTCGATCGAGACCGTACCAACCAGCACCGGCTGACCGATCTGCTGCTTTTCCTTGATCGCCTTGGCGATCGCGCCGAACTTGTCGGCGGTATTCTTGTAGAACTCGTCCTCCTCGTCGATGCGCGCGACGGGCAGATTGGTCGGGATTTCGACCACGCCGACCTTGTAGATGTCCCAGAATTCCGCCGCTTCGGTGGCGGCGGTGCCGGTCATGCCCGAAAGCTTGGGATACATGCGGAAGTAGTTCTGGAAGGTGATCGAAGCCATCGTCTGGTTTTCGGGCTCGATCCGCACGCCTTCCTTGGCTTCAACCGCCTGGTGCAAGCCGTTCGACCAACGGCGGCCGTCCATCATGCGTCCGGTGAACTCGTCGATGATGACGACCTTGCCATCCTTGACGATGTAATCGGTGTCGCGCTTGCGGGTGAAGTTTGCGGCCAGTGCCTGATCAAGGTGGTGGACGACCTGGGTGTTCTCGACGTCGTAGAGGTTTGTCGTCGCCAGCAGGCCCTTCTCGAGCAGTATCTTCTCGACCTCTTCCAGCCCGTCCTCGGTCAGCTGGACGCGCTTCACCTTCTCGTCAATGTCGAGCCATTCCACCGGAATTTCCCGCGCGACCTGATCGAGCGCGACGTAAAGCTCCGACTTGTCTTCGGTCGGACCGGAAATGATCAGCGGGGTGCGCGCTTCGTCGATCAGGATCGAGTCCACTTCATCGACGATCGCGAAGTTGAACGGACGCTGCGCCATCTGGCTGCGTTCGTGCTTCATGTTGTCGCGCAGGTAATCAAAGCCGAATTCGTTGTTGGTGCCGTAGGTGATGTCGGCACCATAGGCGTCGCGCTTCGTTTCCTCGGGCATGCCGGGGACGATCACACCGACGCTGAGACCAAGCCAGTTGTAGAGGCGACCCATCTCCGCCGCGTCGCGCCGCGCGAGGTAATCGTTCACAGTGACGACGTGGACGCCCTTGCCCTCGATCGCGTTTAGGTAAACCGCGAGCGTCGCCATCAGGGTCTTGCCCTCGCCGGTGCGCATTTCGGCGATCTCGCCGCGGTGGAGCACAAGGCCGCCGATCAGCTGCACATCGAAGTGCCGCATTCCGAACACCCGCACCGATGCCTCGCGCACCGTGGCAAAGGCTTCGGGAAGAATATCATCGAGGCTCGCACCATTATCGACAAGGCCGCGCAGCTTGGCGGTTTGCCCCTGCAATTCTTCGTCGCTCAGCGCCTGCATCTGCGGCTCGAGCGCGTTGATCTGCGCGACAATCTTGCGCAGCGACTTGATGGTGCGGTCGTTGGCCGAACCGAAAACGGATTTGACGATGGTATTGAACATGATGATGCGGACCTTTGATCGGACGCACCCCGCAAGGCGGGCGTGAAACGGGTTCTGTAGAAAAGGCGCACCGGCTGTCTGCACGGCGCGAAGTGGTCTCGTGATGTCGCGGGCAGCGCCTATTCGTAGGCGCGCTCGATGCCCATCAGCACCGGCAGACGCAGCGAAGCGGGCGCAGCCGGACGGCTTTCAGGCGCTTCGACCGCACGGGTCTGCTTGAGCGTGGCCGGTGCAGGTTGCACCGCTGCACTTTCGCCGCCCGATACTTCTTCTCCGGCTGCAGCAGCAATGCTGGAATCGCACGCCAGAGCCTCTGCCAGCGACGCCTGCGCCGGGCTGCCGAGTGCAGCAAGACCGGTAAGCAAAGCAAGAAAGGCGAGAATGTGCCGGGTCATGACGGGGCATAGATAGGCAAACACGCACCTTTCGTCCACCAGCTTTGCTGATTTACTGCGCCCCGTCGGCAACCTAGAGGGCTTTTTCATGCAGATCGACCGCTCCCCCCTCGCCCGCCCCTTCCCCGAATTGCCTGCCATCGCAGGTGTTACGCTGCGCATTGCCCGCGCACAGTACAAGGCTTGGGATCGTTGCGATCTGACCTTTGCCGAACTCGCCGAAGGCACCAGCGCGGCGGGCGTCTTCACCAAAAGCGCCTGCGCCTCGTCCGAGGTCGAACTCGGGCGCGAGGCGGTGAAAGGCGGGCGCGCGCGGGCGCTAATCGTCAACGCGGGCAATTCGAACGCCTTCACCGGCTATCGCGGACGCGAAGCGGTCGAAGCGATCCGGTCGCAGGTCAGCGATGCGCTCGGTTGCGGGGTGGACGAGGTGTTCGTCTCCTCGACCGGCGTGATCGGCGTGCCGCTGCCCATCGACAAGGCCCGCGCCGGGATCACAGCGGCGCTCGTCGCCGAGCCCTGCGGTTGGGAGGATGCCACCAACGCGATCGGCACCACCGATACCTTCCCCAAGGGTGCAGGCGCATCGGCGATGATCGGCGACACGCGGATCGAACTGGCCGGGATCATCAAGGGCAGCGGCATGATCGCGCCCGACATGGCGACGATGCTCGGCTACATCTTCACCGATGCCAATGTCGCGCCGGCATTCCTGAAGGAGGCGCTGGAACGCGCCAATGCGGCGACTTTCAGCTGCATCACGGTCGATGGCGATACCTCGACCAGCGACACCGTGATGGTGTTTGCCACCGGAAAGGCGGGCAATGCGCGGATTGAGGGTTGGGACAGCCCGGGCGCCGATGCATTTGGCGCCGCCCTTGCCGATGTGTGCCGCGAGCTTGCCCATCTGGTTGTGCGTGACGGTGAAGGCGCGCAGAAGTTCATCACCATCCGCGTGTCAGGCGCGATGAGTGACGAAAGCGCGCGCCGCATCGGCCTTGCCATCGCCAACTCGCCGCTGGTGAAGACCGCGATTGCAGGCGAGGATGCCAACTGGGGCCGCGTCGTCATGGCCGTCGGCAAGGCGGGCGAGCCGGCCGACCGGGACAGGCTCTCGATTGCGTTCGGCGGTATCTGGACAGCGCGCAACGGCGTCCCGGTCGAAGGCTATGACGAAGCGCCCGTCGCAGCGCACCTCAAGGGCGAGGAAATCGACATCGCGGTCGACCTCGGTCTCGGTGATGGCCGCGCGAGCGTGTGGACCTGCGATCTCACCCACGGCTACATCGCGATCAACGCGGACTACCGCTCGTGAGCGCTCTGGATGACGAAATCCGCGATCTGATGCGCTTCGCGGCGCAGCGTTCGATGCTGCCGCGCTTTCGCCAGCTGGCCGACCACGAAGTCGAGATGAAGGGCGAAGACGACCCCGTCACCGTGGTCGACCGCGAGGTCGAGGCATTCCTGACCGAGGCGCTCACCAAACTCGCCCCCGGCGTCGCCGTGGTCGGCGAGGAAGCCGCACACGCCGACACTGCGGTGCTGGAACATCTCTCCGGCCAATGCTGGATCATCGACCCGCTCGATGGCACCGCCAACTTTGCCCAAGGCAATGAGCCGTTCGGGATCATCATCGCGCTCGCTGACGCGGGCGAGGCTGTGGCGGGGTGGATCTATGATCCGGTCAAGGACCGCTTCTGCCACACCCGGCGCGGCGAAGGGGCGTTCGTCAATGGCGAGCGGATCAAGGCGCGCACCACCGGGCAGGCGATGCCGGTGACCGCCGTCAGCCGCATATTCCTGACGCCCGAACAATCCGCGATGGTCGATGCCAAGCTCGCCCCGCATTACACGCTGGTCGACATTCCACGCTGCGCTGCCGAACAGTATCCGCGCCTCGCGCTGGGCGAAAACGACGTCTCAAGCTTCAAGCGCACCTACGCCTGGGATCATGCCGCAGGCGTGCTGTGGCTCAACGAAGCCGGCGGCAAGGCCGCACGGCTCGATGGCACCGCCTACCGCGTCGACGAGCAGGACAAGCCCGGTCTCGTCGGTGCGGCAAGTCCGGCAATATGGGACGAATTCGTCAGCCGCGTGCTGGCTTGAAGCTTACAGCTCGCTTTCGAGCCACGCCTTGAGCTGGCTCTTGGGCGCTGCGCCCAGCTTGCGTGCGACGGCTTCACCGTTCTTGAACAGCACCATCAGCGGGATCGACTGCACGCCCATCTGCGCGGCGATATCGGTGTTTTCCATGATGTCGATCTTGGCGATCTTGACCTGCCCGGCGAGTTCATCGCTGATCTCTTCGAGCGCGGGCGCGATCATCTTGCACGGGCCGCACCAGTCAGCCCAGAAATCAACCAGAACGGGGGTGTCGCTGTTCAGCACATCGGCCTGAAAGCTGGCATCGGTGACGTTGACGGTGGCCATTATTGCAATCTCCTGTTTGCCAGCGAGCATAGGGGCTCTGGCGGGATGAATGCAATCTAGTGCGCGTGGGTTTTCACTCAATAGCGAGCGGCCAATAGCTTTGCTGCTCGCTGTCCAACTGCTGCTTGTGCGGAGCCAGAACATCGGGCCCGAGTTCCAACAGCACCGGCGCGTGGGTGTAGAGCACTGCTGCCCGGACTGCTCGATCAGGATAGATCGCTTCCAGCGCGGCGACATAGGCCGCCATCTGGCGCAACGTCGCCGCCGGAATGTCGCCCGCATTTGCAGGGGGTCGGCGGGTCGTCTTGAAGTCGACCACCACCACCCGCGTTTCCTCGACCAGCAAGCGGTCGGCCGTACCCGCCACCACGACCCCGCCAACCGTCGCGGCGAGCGGCACTTCGGCCAGTGCTGCCGGCGAAAACAGCGCAGCAAAATCGGGATGTTCCAGCACCGCCAAGGCCGCCGCGAGCATATCTTCGCGCACCGGCTCGTCGAGATCGCCTGCCTGTCGCGCGAGCCACGCCCGCGCCTCATCGCCGCGTTCGGATGGCGATACATCAGGAAGCCGCTCAAGGAGCCGGTGGATCAGGCTCCCGCGCCGCGCGGCGATGCGTACCGCCTCGGGCGGAAGCGGCGGTTCGGCGCCCGCTTCCTCGCCAACGCTTGAGGGAGCAAGCGGACGCGGCGGGCGCGGCTCGGGGCCGATCGGGGTCGACACCCAGCGAGGCAATTCGGGCAGCGCGGTCGGCGGGGCAGCGGTGTCGCTCTCCGGAACCAGTGGCTCGGCGCGGTGGCCCCACTCCTTGCGCCACAACCACACAGGATCATCTACCGCCTCGCCCTCGAACAGCGGCGCGAGCCGGGCGTACCAGCTCTCCTCGTGCGGAACCCCGACCTTGGCCTCTTTGCGGTTGAGCGCCCCCCCGATGAACAGCGCCTCTTCTGCGCGGGTCATGGCGACATAAAGCAGGCGCCAGTGCTCCTGCCGTGCGGCAAGGTTGGCTGCATTGGCCGCATCGGCGATCCTGCCCAGCCGTTCGTGCTTGGACAGGGGCGGCAGCGGCACTTCCCGGAGCCGATCGAGATCGCTCTCCAGATCGAAGGGATTATCCTCGAGCGACAAGGCACCTGCATCGCCGGGCGCGCCAGTGGCGTCGGCGAGGATCACGATCGGGGCCTGCAATCCCTTGGAGCCGTGCACCGTCATGACCCGCACCTGCCCGCTGGAACTGTCGGCATCGCGCTTGAGATCGCCCGTACCCGCATCGAACCACTGGAGAAAGCCGACGAGGCTCGGCCAATGCTCGGCCTCGAACGCGAAGGCGGCATTGACCAGTTCATCAAGCGGATCGTTGGCTTCGTTACCAAGCCGCTCGATCAGCCGCGCACGCGCATGCCACGGACCGTTGAGAAGCCAGCTGATCAGAGCTTGCGGCGTCTGATAGTCGGCGAGCCGCAGCAGTTCACGTAGCTTGTCGGCAACCTGCTGGACCGCTGCGGGCGCATCCTCGCGGCGCAGGTGATCCCACAGGCGCACCCGCTCGGGGCGCGGCACATAGGCGAGGATATCATCCTGCGACCACCCGATCAGCGGCGATGCAAGAAGGTTGGCCAGGCTGAGATCGTCGAGCGGCTGAGCGGCAAAGCGCAGCGCCGCAAGCAAATCCTTCACCGCCAGCGGCGCGCCTAGTCGCAGCCGGTCAACCCCCGCAACAGGCACACCGCGGGCATGGAGCCGTGCAACGATCTGGGCCGCGAGCTCCTTGCGCTGACGCACCAGCACCATGATATCGCCCGCTTGAGCATGGCGGCGGTTGCCCTTTTCGAGCACGAAGGGCTCGCCTTCAGGGCTCAGCCAGTGCTGCACCTGTTGCGCGATCTTGTCGGCAAGCACGGTGTCGTGGCGCGGCAACCAATCCCGGCCGCTGTCTTCGGCGGGATCGTCGTCTTTGCCTTCGTCGGCCTCGTCCATGTCCCTCTCACCGGCTGCAACGATCACCGGCGGCCATAGAGTCACGAGTCCGGGGCGCTCGGCGCCTTCATGAAGGGCCGGCGCGGTCGGCAGCCCGAACGCCTCGAAGCCCAGCAACGCGATAGCGCGGTTGACGAAATCGAGGACGACATTCGCGGTGCGGAAGGATTGGCCAAGGTCGAGATCCTGCCAGCCTGGTTCACGCCGGTTGATCCGCGCGGCACGAATACCTTCACGCGCCTGCATGATACGCGCTTCGACCTTGAGCTTGGCGCGGGCAAAATTTTCCGGACTGGTGCCCTGGAAGCCGAAGATCGCCTGCTTGTAATCGCCCACCGTAAAGATCGTGCGCAGCTTGTCACCGCGCGCACCCTCGCCGCTGAAGAAATCATCGATCAGGGCGAATATGATGTCCCACTGGCTGCGGTTGGTGTCCTGCGCCTCGTCGATCAGGATATGGTCGAAATGCCGGTCGAGCTTGTAGCGGATCCAGTCAGCCGCTTCAGAATTGTCGAGCAGGCTGGCCGCCTTGCGGATGAGATCTCCGAAGTCGACCAGCCCCTCGCGGGCTTTGCGCTCGTCCCACCGGATCGCGAAGGCCCGTCCGATTTCGAGCGCGGAGGCGATGACCTCCGCGCAGGTCAACAGCCCAAGACGGATACCGTGCAAGCGCAGGGTCTCGGCGATCTCTTCCTGCCGTCCCCGGAAGCCCGGATCCACCTTCTCAGGCGTCTGCATCAGTCGCGGTTCGCCATCGGCTTTGAGCAAGGTCTTCCGGAAAAGAGCAACGATATTCCGCCGAACAGTAAGATCACTCGCCAGCCACTGCCGGATGAAGGCGGCAGACTCTTCGCCCGTCTTGGCCTTCCACGCATCGAGCACCGGTAGCATCACAGCGAGAAGGTGATCGGGGAATACATCCGGACCGAGCACGTCGTTAGCCCACGCCTCGTCGGCATCCGCAGGTATCCCGAGCATTTGCCGCACCCGCGCGTCCATCGGCGATTGCCATGCATCGCGGCCGTGCCACAGTTCGGGGCTCTCCGCGGCGCGCATAAGCCACGTTTGCAAGGCGGACGGATCCTTGCGCCTGACAAAGGCGGCAATCGCCTCCAGCAGCCGCCTGTCATTCGCCGCTTCGGCGCTGGTGATCAGATCGGACAATACCTCGCGCGCCAGCAGATCCCGGCTGCGATCATCCATCACCCGAATGCCAGGCGCGAGCCCCGCTTCTTCGGGGAAGTTGCTGATCAGGAACTGCGCGAAGGCATGGATTGTGTCGATCCTGAGCCCCCCGCCAGGGCAATCGAGGACGCGTGCGAACAGGCTACGTGCGCGTTCGATCGTGTCGGGAGCGAAATCCGCTCCGAGATGGCCCAGCTCCTTCGCCAACGCGCCCTCGGGTAGCCGCACCCAGCTTGCCAGCACCGCGTTGATGCGATTGGCCATTTCCGCGGCGCCCGCCTTGGTAAAGGTGAGGCACAGGATCTGCGAGGGATCGACCTCGGGGCGGAGCAGCAGGCGCAGCACGCGCGCGGAAAGGACCTGGGTCTTCCCTGTCCCCGCCGAGGCCGACAGCCAGACATTATCCTCTGGGTCAGCGGCGAGCAGCTGATTGCCCTGAAGCGGATAGACGAGGCCGCTGCCGCCGCTCATGATGCCTCACCCACGGCCATGACCGAAGCCAACCACTCCTCGAGCCGCATCAGCTGATCATATTCGTTGAACCCCTGATAATCGGGGTTCTCTCGCGCGGTGAAAGGGGTGCGGCCCTTGATGTAGTTGCGGATCGCCTCCGCCAGCATTTCGGCGTGGTGCGGAAGGAAGTCTTCAGGGAGCACGCCGGTTTTCGCTCTGTCCTTCTTGATCGGCCGGTCCCGCTTACCGAAGCCGCCATCTTCCTTGCCGAAGGACCAATACTCGAAGTCGGTCGCCTCGCCCGTTACCACCTCGCCAGTGCGCGCATTTTCGAACCGCCCATGCTCCGCAATCAGACCAAGCAAACCAAGCTGGAGCGCGAAGCCCGCCTCGACCTGATTCTTGCTCGGCACCCGGCCAGTTTTGTAATCGACAATTCCTAGCGTCCCATCCGCCAGCCGGTCGATCCGGTCCGCGCGGCCAATCACCTTGACCCCGTCAAACGTCATCTCGCCGGAAATCTCGCTTGCGAGCACGCTGCGACCCTCCTTGGCATCAGCCTCGATCCACTGCTCAAACCGCTCGAGAGCGGCGATCAGGCGTGGTTGCCACAACGCGCGAAACAAGGGGTGGACCTGTTCGGCAGCGAAATAGTCCCGCGCGAACGGTCCGATTGCCAGCCCCGTATCGCTGCGACGCGCCCGGTGCCACTTGTCGAGGATGGCGTGGACAAGCGTTCCGCGTAGCGCCGGATCGCTGAACGGATCAGCAGCGAGCGGTGCCATCTGCTTGAGCCCCAGAATTGCCTGCGCGTAGAACTGGTAGGGATCACCCAGAAGTCGATCCAGCGCAGTCACCTTGATGGTCACATCGCGCAAGTCGGAGCCGGGATCAGGTGCCGGGCGCGGATAGGGCTCGGTACGGGGACGCGCACGATCAAGATGGGGCAACAGCGCCGGAATTGCTGCCTCGCGATGCTCGCCAAGTAGGTCCTTGCCCAGCAACGCTTCGACCCGAAGTACAAAGCGTGATGGCAAAGTCGGCCCTGCGGCATCGCGCAAGGCGCGGCTGAGCACCACTTCGGGGGCGCCGAGCGCTCCGGCAAGGTCATGGGCGGCCAGCCCGATCCGGAACTCCGCCCCCGGCACGCCCAGCGCGCGCAGCACGGCGGGCGCGAGCAGGGGATCGGCGGCCGGCGGCTGCGGCCAGCTGCCTTCGTTCAGGCCTGCGCAGATAATCAGATCAGCCCGCGCCATCCGCGCCTCGAGCAGGCCATAGATCGACACGCGCGGATGCCCGCCATAGCCCGGACGCACCGCCACCGCGTCCATTGCATCGCGCAGGATTGCGGCGATATCGGCGCTCTCGACGACCGTGCCGAGCGCTTGCGACTGCCCGCGCAGCTCCTCGATCATGCTGCCCAGCGCGCGGCCATCTTCGCGCTCCCATGCCGCGCTTCCCGCGAGACGTTCGGCGCAATCGGCAAGGATCGTAAGCGCTTCAGCCAACGCGATTTGCTTGGGCCAATCCGACAGCGGGGCGATCAGAGCCGCTGCTTCGGCCCACCAATCCGCCTGCTTTGCCTCGGCCGCCGCCTTGCCCAGCGGCCCGAGTCCGGGGGCAAGAGCTGGTCCGCGCAGCTCCCGGTCAAAGGCTCTGAGACCCGTGAGCCAGGCCTGGCGCGTCTCGGCATCGACCGAGCGAACCAATGGATGCCCGAATGTCGCCACGACAATGTCGGCCGCAGGCCCCCGGGCAGCGATCTCCGCCAGCAGGCCAAACAGCCTGCCCGCCGGGGTCAGAGCCAGCGGCCGCCCTGCCGAATCGTCGGCGACCACATTCCAGCGCGCAAGATGCTGAACGATCCGGCGCGCGAGGCCCCGATCAGCGGTTACAACGGCTACGCGTCGTTCGGGCTGCTCGATCGCCTCGCGGACCAACATGGCGACCGCCTGTGCCTCGACCTCCAGCGTCGGACTGGTCATCAGCCGCACTCCGCTAAGCCGCCGGTCAGAGGCCTCGAGCTTTGCCCACGACCGACTGGCCTCGGGCGGCAAAAACAGTGCGGATATTGCCCGGCTGCGCGCCGGATCCGCAGCAGTGGGGCCACGGCGGTGCCACGGTCGCACTTCCTCGCGGTTCACGCCCATGCGGTTCAACAGCAGCTTCAGATGATACTGCGGATGGGTGAGCGCGTCCGAAGTGCCGAACACTGTGCCGCCCGCTTGATCGGCAAGGCCTGCGCGCCCCAGTTCGTCCCATGCGGCATCATCCATCGCAAGGTCGAGATCGGGGAGTACCACCGCGCCATCGGGAAGTTCCGCAATCACACGCAGCAGCCGTGCGAGCGCTGGGGCAGCACTGGTCACGCCGGCGGCGACAATCGGATGCTGCGGCGGGGTATCCTTCCAGCGCCGCGCCGCCCGGTCGAACAGCAGGTTGCGGCGCGTTGCGGCGTCAACTTCACCGCGCTCGGCAAGTTCGACCTGCCAGCGCGCATTGACGCGGGCGAACAGGCGGATCGAATGCTTCCAGTGCTCGGCCACCCCAGCAAGGCTATCGAGCACAGCGTCACCCAGCAGATCTTCGGGGCGCTTTTCCTCGACCAGTAGACGGTCGATCGCGCGGGCGATGTCGCGCGCAAGGTTGAGCCGCACCCGGCCCGGGAGCGGGTCCATTCCCTCGGCTGCGCGTTCCTCGGCGATCAGCCGGTCGAGCGTCAGCCAGCGCCGCACCGGATCGCAGGCCGGGGGTATGTCCGAAGTCCCCAGAGGGTCGAGCGCTGCGCCAAGTTGTTCATCGAGGTCGAGATCGCCGACCATCACCATGCGCGGCATCAGCAGCCCGTTCGTGCCATTGGCCCCGGCGTGGCGAATGAAGGCCTCGGAAAGGGTGCGCGCGGCGCGGCTCGACGGGACCAGCAGCGTCAGGCGTGCGAGCCCGAAGCCCGGCGCGGCATAGCGTGGCACCAGTCCGGCAACCAGCGCGTCGGCAAACCCGCGATGCGCGGCGATCGAATAGATCAGAGGGCCGGCGCCGCGCGGTTCAGCCAAGCTGGAGCGCCTCCTCGGTCGGGCGGATCGCCTCGGGCGTGCCGACTTCGAACCATTGGCCGGTGAAGGACAGGCCATAAAGCCGCCCCTCCTCCATCGCGCGGTTCCACAAGATGTTGGTCGAGAACGGACCGTCGGGCGCATCGCGCAGCAGGCGATGTGAAACCAGTTGGATGCCGGTGTAGATAAACGGCGCGATCCGGCCATCGCGGCGGCGCGAGAGCAGGCCGTGCGGGTCCATATGAAAATCGCCCGGCCCGTTGAAGTTGGCCGCGCGCGCGTGCGGCACCACCAGCAGTAACGCGTCCATGCTCTCGGGATCCCAGCGGCGCGACAGGTCGTGGAACGCGGTCTTGGGGCCGTCGAGCCAGATGTTGTCGGCGTTCAGCGCGAAGAAGGGATCGGGCAGATGCGGCAGGGCCTTGATCATCCCGCCCCCCGTTTCGAGCAGCAAGGCGCGCTCGTCAGAGACGGTCACCTGCGGCGCCTTGCGTGCGGAGACATGGGCTTCGAGCGCATCGGCGAGATAATGGACGTTGACCACCGCCTTTTCGAACCCGGCTTCGACCAGCCGGTCGAGCGCATAGTCGATCAGTGGTTTGCCCGCGACACGCACGAGCGGCTTGGGCTGGCTCGCGGTAAGCGGACGCATCCGCTTGCCCAGCCCTGCGGCGAGGATCATCGCAGTATCGGAGGCGAGCTGCGGTGTGGTCATGCCGCAAAAGCCCCGTTGGCCGCACGCAAGGATTCGGGGATATTCGCATCGAACCAGCGGGCAACCGGCGCAAGCGCTGGATGCGCCAGATCGCGTTCGAGCGCCGCCCACACCCGCGGAATCATGGCGAGATATTTGGGCTTGCCATCGCGCCGGTCGAGCCGAGTGAAGATGCCGACGATCTTGGCGTTACGCTGCGCGCCGAGCCGCGCGTAATCGGCGAGGAAAGCGTCATCCTCGATTGCCGCAGCTTTACAGTAATGCGCGAGCATCGCCGCTTCGAGCGCCTCGGACACATCGCGGCGCGCATCCTGAAGCAGCGAGACAAGATCATAAGCCGGATGGCCGACCAGCGCGTCCTGGAAATCGATCAGGCCCTGCGGCGCATCAGGCTTGCCGCCGAGCAGCATGATGTTCTCGGCATGATAATCGCGCAGCACGGTCACACCGGGCTGCTGCCGCGCCAGAAGCGGGGCGAGCACTTCGTCCCATGCATCGGCATAACTTGCGGCATCGACCTCCAGTCCCTGCGCCGGGCAATACCATTCGGTCAGCAACGCCGCCTCGCGCTGGTAGACCGCCAGGTCATATGGCGCAAACGGCCCCGGCGGCAGACGGTGCAGATCGGCCATTGCGTCGACGGCTGCGGTGTAAGCGGCAAGCTCGTCAGCCGGGTGATCATCCAGCCAGTCGCGCATCCGGTCATTGCCGAAATCCTCGGTCAGCACCCAGCCTTGCGCGGAATCCTGAGCCAGTATCGCAGGGCCGCGCATACCGTGGCCATTGAGCCAGTGCGCGACATGGAGAAAGGGCGCCGGGTCTTCGTGCGGCGGAGGCGCGTGCATCAGCATCGCCGTTTCGCCGGCACGGGTCAGGCGAAAGTAGCGCCGGAACGAAGCGTCGCCCGGCAGCGGTGCAATCGCGGCATCCGCCCATCCGGCGTGGGCGATAAATTCGGTAAGACCTTGGGGCAGCGCACTCATGGCATCCGCCCTACCCAATCCGCGCCGCCGACCGCAATCGCAATCCTTCCGTCAGCACCGCTTTCCCCCACCATTTCAAGCGTGACCGACAGACATCCAGGCTCGGTGTCGAAACCGCCCGCATGATCGGGCCACTCTGCCAGCAGCACCGCGCCCTCGCGATATTCGTCGAGCCCGATTTCGGCACATTCGGCCGGATCTTCGAGCCGGTAGAAATCGGCGTGCACCACCGGTAGCCTGAGCGGCGGGGCATCGTATGTTTCGATGATGGTGAAGGTCGGCGATGGTACCTCACCCGCATGGCCTAGCGCCGCGATGATGGCGCGCGCCAGTGTCGTCTTGCCCGCGCCCAGCCCGCCCGTCAGCGCCACCACGTCACCCGCCCGAAGCCGCCCGGCAATCGCCGCACCATAGGCGGTCATCGCCGCCAGATCGGGCAATTCGGTGCGGTTCATGGTCACGGCAGGCAGATCGTAGCCGTGGTGCCCACGCCCTTGCGGCTGACGATCTCGAGCGTTCCGTCATGGGCCTCGATCAGCTGGCGCGCGAGCGGGATGCCGAGGCCGGTGCGGCGTTCGGGCGCGCCGTCCTTGACCGGCTTGAGCCCGCCCTGCGCGCGAGCGAGTTCCTGCGACGTCATGCCCCGGCCATTATCGGCAATGACGATCTCGACCGCCGTGCTGGAGCCCTCAGCCGCGCGGCGCAGCTCGATCAGGATGCGCCCGCCATCCGGCGTTCCGCCGATCGCATTGTCGAGCAGGTTGCCCACGGCCCGGCCAAGCTGGCGCGGATCAGCCTCGACAATCCGGCCCCGCCGTCCCTTGAGGTCAAGGCTAAGCCCGGCAGCAATGATTGCGGCCTCACGCTCGCGCACCAGTGCGGTGAGGAAATCGAGCAGATCGATGCGTTCCTTGCGGATCGGCAGCAGCCCCGCCTCGCTCTGCGACAGGTCAAGCACGTTTTCGACCTGCTCGGTCAGCCGCTCCACCGCCGAAAGGATCGCATCGACATATTCGCCCGCCTGTTCGGGGTCACTCGCCGCGCCGCTTTTGAGCAGCTCGGCATAGCCCCCGATCGTGGTGAGCGGGGTGCGGAATTCGTAGGACATATTGGCAAGGAACCGCGCCTTGACCGCGTCGGCCTCTTCCAAGGCCTCCGCCCGTTCGCGCAGCGCCTGCTCGGCTTTCTGCGAGGCGGTAATGTCGAGCACGGTGAGGAGCCCGTTACCATCGGGCAGCGGAATTCCAGCAAAGCGCAGCGTCCGCCCGTCGGCAAGCTCCACTTGCCCCCCCTTCTCGCGCCGGTCGAGCGTTGCCGCGCGCACTGTAGCGCCGATCAGCGCGGCTTCCTCGGGCCGGACAAGGTTGCGCCCGATCGCGCTCAGCAATTCATCGGCGCTTGGGTGCCGGTCGAGCAGTTCCGGGGTCAGGCCCCAAGTGCCGGCGAAGCTGCGGTTCCAGAGCTGTACCGAGCCATCCGGTGCGAAGATCGCCAGCGCCTCGAACAGGCTGTCGAGCGTCGCGGTCCGGGTGCGCAGCAGCGTGTCGCGCACGGCCGAAAGCGCGAGGCTTTCGGTGCGATCCTCGGTGACCAGCACCAGCCCACCATCGGGCATCGGCTGGGCGATGACGCGCAGATGCGTGCCGCCTGGAAGCGGCCAAGCCTCTTCCTGGGTCTCGCTCGATCCGAACCACGCCCGGCGCTCGCGCCGCCATTCGGGGAAATCGCGCACTTCCGGCGTGCGCCCGCGTTCGCGCGCCTCGGCTAGGAAGCGGTCAAACGGGGTCTCGGCCTCGATCGCATCGTCGGTTAGCGAGAACAGGCGGCGGAAAGGCACATTGGCGAAGGTCAGGCGCTCATCAGGATCGAACTGGGCAACGCCGACCGAAAGCTGATCGAGCATCGCGCGCTGGGCATCGCGGAAGGCGCGAAACTCGCGCGCGACCTGCTGCTGTTCCTCGATGTCGATGGCATAGCCCGCCACGCCCTCCTGCCCGAGCGGCAGATCGGACACCCGCAGGGTGCGCCGCGCGCCGTGGATCGTGGCAGCGACGATACGCTCGAGCTTGTCCTGGTTCTTAAGCGAATCGCGTGCGATTTCAGCCGGCGAACGGCCGTCTTCGGGCTCCAGCAGCTCGATCTGGTTTTCGACCACCTCGGCCGCGCTCGAGGCGCCGACTGCCTCGACGTAGGCCTGATTGACCAGCTGCAGGGTGAGATCGCTGCTGCGGAACCACAGCGGCATGGGAGCTGCTTCGATCAGGCCAACCAGTGCGGCAAAGTCCCCTGTCGCCCGCGTCGCGGCCGAGCGCAGGCGGGCCATCTCGGCGTGGCTCTCGGTAAAGTCGAACACCCAAACCAGCGCCGCGCCGCCGGGCGAGACCTGCGGATCAGCAAGCGTGCCGTAGAGCGCAAGGCTGCGCTGCGAACCCGGCAGGTTGATCGCCATGCGGAAAGCGGCCGCGCTTTTCTGGGTGGCCTGCACCCGCGCCCACAACTGATCGACCTGTTGCCGCGACAAGCCGCCCGCATTGGGGCCGCCGCTCGCAGGGGCCAGCTCGCTGAGATATTTGGGCATCGCCGCGAGGCCGAGCAGGCGCGCAAGTTTTTCGGGTGCCTCGATCCGTCCGTCGACCCGCACCAACAGCGGCAGAGCCGGAGCGACATCGAGCAGCGCCTGCATCCGCTTGAGGCTGATCTTGAGCGCCTTGGCCCGCTTCATCCCGCGGTTGGCGCGCAGAATGACCAGCACTGCGCCAGCCGCCCAGGCGGCAAGCACTAGCGCGATCAGAACAAGGGAAAGCGGCGAAACGTCCATCGCCTACCAGCTATGCGCGCAGGCGCGGCAGTGCAACGGGGATACGCCCGCCCGCCCCCAGTGTCGTGATAAAACGACCGGGGGCGGACGACGCGTCGCGATCAATAACGGTAATGATCGGGCTTGAACGGGCCGGCCTGCGGCACGCCGATGTAGCTCGCCTGCTTCTGGCTGAGCTGGGTCAGCTTCACGCCCAGCTTTTCGAGGTGAAGCGCGGCGACCTTCTCGTCGAGGTGCTTGGGCAGAACGTAGACGTCGTTGTCGTATTCGTCGGCCTTGGTGAACAGCTCGATCTGCGCGAGGGTCTGGTTGGTGAAGCTCGCGCTCATCACAAAACTGGGGTGGCCGGTGGCGCAGCCGAGGTTGACCAGGCGGCCCTTGGCGAGGACGATGATCGACTTGCCATCGGGGAAAGTGACGAGATCGGTCCCTTCCTTGACCTCGCGCCATTCGTAGTTCGAGAGGGCCGAAATCTGGATCTCGCTATCGAAGTGGCCGATGTTGCAGACAATCGCCATCGGCTTCATGTTCATCATGTGCTCGGCGGTTATGACGTCTTCGTTGCCTGTGGCGGTCACGAAGATGTCGGCGCGCTTGACCGCGTCTTCCATGGTGACGACTTCAAAGCCGTCCATCGCTGCCTGAAGCGCGCAGATCGGATCGATCTCGGTCACCATCACGCGCGCGCCGCCGTCACGCAGCGAAGCAGCCGAACCCTTGCCGACATCGCCGTAACCCGCGACGCAGGCGACCTTGCCGGCCAGCATCACGTCGGTCGCGCGGCGGATCGCGTCGACAAGCGATTCCTTGCAGCCGTAGAGGTTGTCGAACTTCGACTTGGTGACGCTGTCGTTGACGTTGATGGCCGGGAACGGGAGCTTGCCCGCCTTGGCGATCTGGTAGAGGCGCATCACGCCGGTGGTGGTCTCTTCCGAGACACCCTTGATGCTCTTGACCGTCTTGGTGAGGTAGCCCGGCTTGGCAGCGACGAAGGCCTTGAGCGCGCGCTGGAACTCGATCTCCTCGGCATTGCCGGGCGCGGGTAGCTCTTCACCCGCTTCGATGCGGGCGCCCCACAGCGCGAACATGGTGGCATCGCCGCCGTCATCGAGGATCATGTTGGCGGTGAGGTCGGGATCAGCTTCGCTCGACCAGTCGAAGATGCGACCGACATAGTCCCAGTATTCGCCCAGCGTCTCGCCCTTGATCGCGAACACCGGAATACCACGCTCGGCAATTGCGGCGGCGGCGTGATCCTGGGTCGAGAAGATGTTGCAGGTCGCCCAACGCACTTCGGCGCCCAGTGCGACGAGCGTTTCGATCAGCACGGCGGTCTGGATAGTCATGTGGAGCGAACCGGTGATCCGCGCGCCCTTGAGCGGTTGCGCGGCACCATATTCGGCGCGCAGGGCCATCAGGCCGGGCATTTCGGTTTCCGCGATCTGGATCTCGTCGCGGCCGAAGCGGGCGAGAGCGATGTCCTTGATGACATACTCGTGGGTCGGTGTGGCAGCGAGAGTGGCCATTGTGTCTTTTCTCCTGCGCGAGAGCGCGCGTGGCGGGGGCTAATTGATGAAATACGCCCGTAGCGGCGTGTGTCGCCAGAGGCAAATATAAACTTATCTTTATATGTCTATTTGTTGCCCGCCCCGCCAGCAGCGCTATAGAAGCCCCTCGCTTTCCCACCCGCAAAGGACACGAACATGACGATTTCCGTTGGCGACAAGATCCCCGAAGTCACCCTGGTCAAGGCCACCGCCGAAGGGCCGCAGGCGATCACCTCGACCGAATACTTCGCCGGCAAGCGCGTCGCGCTGTTCTCGGTCCCGGGCGCCTTTACCCCGACCTGCTCGGCCAAGCACCTGCCCGGCTTCGTCGAAAAGGCCGCCGATCTCAAGGCCAAGGGCGTCGACGAGATCGTCGGCACCGCCGTCAACGACGCCTTCGTGATGGGCGCCTGGAACAAGGCCGCCGGCAGCGACGACATCACCATGCTCGCTGACGGCAATGCCGATTTCGTCAAGGCGATCGGCCTCACCATGGACGGCTCGGGCTTCGGCATGGGCACGCGCGGCCAGCGCTTCTCGATGGTGATCAACGACGGCGTGGTCGAACAGCTCAACGTCGAGGAACCGGGCGACTTCAAGGTGTCGAGCGCCGACCACATGCTCGGCCAGCTCTGATCACGTCGAGCGGTTGAAAGATAAAGGGGCGCATCCCGGCTGCGGGGTGCGCCCCTTTTCTATTCCGTCAGCGGCGGCGCACCGTAAGCCACCCATAGCGCGAGCGCGGCAGCGAGAGCGCAGGCGATCAGCCCCCTTGCCCACGGTATCGGCCCGATCCCGGCCACGCCGACGCGCGGCGGAATTTTACCGCCCACCATCGGGCTCAAAAGATCATCGCCCTTCGCGGCGTAGAAACAGATCGCAGCAAGATGCAGCCCCGCCAGCCCGACGATCACCCAGAAGAATGTTTCGTGCAGTTCGGTAATGGCGTCGGCCAGACTGACCCCGACCAGCGCATTGAGCGGGCCGGTTGTGCCGTCGAAGGGATCACCCGCAAACAGCCCGAGGCTGACCTGCGCCAGCATCGCGCCCAGCAGCACCAGCGTGCTCCACCCGCCCAGCGGCGAGTGCCCGATCACCTTGGCCCCCGCACCATCGCGCAAGTAGGCGAGCACCGCGCGCGGGCCCTTCACGAACTGGCTGAAGCGCGCGGTTTCCGGCCCGAGGAAACCCCAGAGCACGCGAAACACCAGGAGGCCCAGCAGTACGAGGCCAAGCCGCTTGTGGAGCGCCCACTTGTCATTCTCCGCGGTCCACCAGAGTACCGGGATCAGCAGCGGGAAACTCCAGTGGACCAGCCGCAGCAGCGGGTCCCACACGCGTACGTCAGAAGGAAGCGCCGCACGCGGCGGCGAGGAGTCTTGCGTCATTCAGTTCGTCTCGGCGCGGAACTGGTCGTGGCAGCCCTTGCAGGCCCCGCCCATCTTGATCGCCTGCGCGGCAACCGCTTGCTTGTCGCGCTTGCCAGCAAGGCTCGCCAGCTTGGCGCTTTCGTCGACGAGGCGCTTGGCCGCCGCCTTGAACCCGGCGGGTTTGCTCCAGATCGCTGGCAGCGCAGCCGTCTTGAACCCGTCGGCATTGCTGGTGCTAGCAGGGAACAGGCCGGTGATCTTGCGCGCGCGCTTGTTGATATCGCCAGCCTTGGCCGCGATCAGCGCAAAATCGGGGCTATCCTTTTCTAGCTCGCCGCGCACCGCCTTGAAGGCACCGCCGATGGCCTTGAAGCCATCCTGCCGCGCGGTGATCGTGGCCTGCGACCGGCCGGCAGCAGCGGGAGCCGATGCGGCCGCATGGTCTGCGCCACCAAAGGACACGCCGCACAGCAATGCGGCGGTGGCGGCGGCAAGCAACAGGCGCGGAGCGGACAGACGCGGCATCGGCATTCTCCTTCGGTAAGGGCGATAAAAGTAGATATCGAAAGCTATGCCGCTTTGCCGCTGATCGCAAACGCGAAAACGGGGCACCCCTTGTAACAGGGGCGCCCCGTTTTTCGTGTGGCCATGGCCGGGCGATCAGCCTTCGCGGTTGCCGCTGCGCGCGCTATCCGCCTCGGCGACAATCACGCTGCGATCCTGTTCGACCAGCGCCATCATCGCGGTGCGGAAGGTATCCTTGCGCGCATCGACCAGCTTGTCGATCGCCTTGGTGCTGGTTTCGCACCAGCCGGGCTTGGAGCCCTTGGCCACGCCATCGCGGCTCATCGAGCGCTGCGAGCGCAGGCTTTCGCCGACCATGGCCACCCGCTCGACATTGAGCGAAGCGGTCCATTCGCACCGCAGCGTGCTGGGACGACCAGCCGCACCGGCCGCGCCGACCTGCCGGGTCTCGACGGAAACCGATCCACGATAATCAGCAGCAATCGGCCCTGCATCGTGATCAATCACGACTTCGTGTTCCAGTGCGAGTGCGGGGCTTGCGAGGCAGGCGCCAAGCCCCATGCCCATCAGGACAACCATCTTCATTGTGTTTTCTCCTGCGTTATTCCGGCCTTTTGGCCGTGAATGGCAGAAGATTAACAGCGCGCGGGGCGCAACGGAACGGGCGCGTGTTGCATTTTTCGCACGCGCCCGTGACCATTATCCATCTGCTTAGCTTACGCTATTTGAAGATTAGTAGCCCATCAAGCTCATCACTTCCTTGCGGCTGCGATGATCTTCAAGGAAACACCCGAGAATTCGGCTGGTTACCATCTCGACGCCGTGAGTCTTCACACCGCGCCCGGTCATGCAACCGTGCTGGGCTTCGATCACCACGGCCACGCCATGGGGTTCGAGATTATCCCAGATGCACTGCGCGACTTCGGCCGTCAGGCGCTCCTGGATCTGCAAGCGGTGGGCATAGCCATGCAGCACGCGGGCGAGCTTGGAGATGCCGACAACCTTGTTCTTCGGCAAATAGGCGATCGCCGCCTTGCCGATGATCGGCGCCATATGGTGTTCGCAATGCGACTGGAAGGGAATGTCCTTCAGCAGCACGATCTCGTCATAGCCGCCCACCTCGGTGAACTGGCGTGTGAGATGCACCGCCGGGTCTTCCTTGTAGCCTTCGCAATATTCGAGCCACGCCCGACCCACCCGCTTGGGCGTGTCGAGCAGGCCTTCGCGCGACGGATCATCGCCCGACCATTCGATCAGCGTGCGGATCGCGTCCTGCACGTGTTCCGGCACCTCGGGCTTGCCGAGCGGGTTCTCGGGATCGAAATCATGATCGTGATCATGGGCAGAGATGTAATTCATCGGCTGTCGTCTTTCTTCACTCATCGGCTCTGTCGGAGCCCCCCTCGCCTGTCGATCCCGCGATATGTCAACCCGCTGACGCGTGAGGCGTTCCATAGACACAAACACATTGCGCGCGGTCTGTGGCGTCACCACCTGACAATGTAGGAAGAATTGCGCGCAATTCACCCCCCAGACTGCAAAAAGGAACGCTTGGTGTCCGAGCCCAGTATCGCCGATTTCCATGCCGCCGCGCGGGCCGTGCTTGACCGGCTGCCGCGGGCGTTCCGCGATCAGCTGGCCGATGTGGTTGTGCGGGTAGAAGAATTCGCCAGTGCCGAGCAGCTCGCTTCGGTCGGGCTGGAAGATCGCTGGGATCTGACCGGGCTTTATGAAGGCGTCGCCCTGCCCGATCGTTCGCAATGGGATTACGAGGTGATGCCGCCGGTGATTACCCTGTTCCGCCAGCCATTGCTCGAAGAGATGGAAGAGACCGGGGTCAGCTTTGCGGCCCTGGTGCGCCACGTGGTGATTCACGAAGCGGGCCACCACTTCGGCCTCTCGGACGAGGATATGCACGCGCTTGAGGGTTCGGTGGCAGACTGATTCGAGGGCCAGAACCAACAACGCCCGCCCCTCTTACGAGGAGCGGGCGTTGTTGGCGCACCCGAAAGGATTCGAACCTCTGACCCCCAGATTCGTAGTCTGGTGCTCTATCCAGCTGAGCTACGGGTGCGCGCTAGGGGGCGGCCTTTAGGGGGGTCGTATCGGCTTGGCAAGGCCTGTTTGAAGCCGGTCAGCAATTTTGGAGCAGCCGCGCGGCCAGCTCCACATCGAGCGGCGGCTTGGGCAAGGCACGCATCTCATCAGGGGTAAACCAGTCGACCGCACCGCCCTCGAGCGCCTGCGGCTCACCTTCCCACGCGCTCACGTTGTAAAGCAGGATGACAATCGCTCCCGCGGCCCCCGCAGCGCCGCTTTCAGCGAAGGCAATTGGGGTGCAATCATCCATCCGGCAGATGATCCCAAGCTCCTCGTGCAGCTCCCGAATCAGAGATTCTGGCGGGATTTCATCATCCTCCACCTTGCCGCCCGGGAACTCCCACAGGCCGCCATGGTGCTTGTCGTCAGGCCGGCGGTGCATGAGCCAGAGCCCGTCGGCACGCCTTAGCGCGCCCGCCACCACGATCATCGCGCGCCTTGTCATGTCGGCTTTTTTTCCAACTGCGACGCGCTCCTCAACCTTTTCTTAACCCGCCTCAGCGATTCTCTCTTCATCAGGACGCAATCGATAGGTGGTTTTGCGATGTTGAACACATTTCTGCGCGACATTGCTGACGACACCACTGGTGCGACAGCGATCGAATACGGCCTGATTGTCAGCCTGATTGTGATCGCAATGATCGCCGCTCTGAACGGCTTTGCCGGCTCGGCGATCGGCATGTGGAACAACGTCAGCACTCAGGTGAACAGCGTAACCGGCAGTTAAATCGGAAAATCTTCCAATTAAGACATTCTCAATAACTGCCGGATAAATTGAATTTGTCAGATCGCCAAGGGGGCGGTTGGCAAGGGTACCGAAGACCAAACCAGGAGACTACCATGACCTTCTTCAAGAACCTCGTCCGCGACGAACAGGGCGCCACCGCCATCGAATACGGCCTGATCGCTGCTCTGATCGCCGTTGCTGCCATCACCGCGATGACCGCGCTGGGCAACAGCCTCGAAGGCACCTTCACCACCGTTTCGACCGAACTCAACACCGCCAACGCGGCTGCTTAAGTTCAGCACGAACAAAAAAGGCGGCGGGGAGAAATCCCCGCCGTTTTTTATGTCTGGCGCAGACGCGCCGAATGATCGGGGTTTAACGCCCGCGCACCACGATCTTGACCTTCTGGCCCGCTGTCAGCGTATCAGTGCTGAGCAGGCCGTTGAGGACGCGGAAGCGTTCCTCCTGCGCGCTCGGATAGGCCATGCGCTGCGCCAGCGAGGCTACCGTGTCCCCGCGCGCCACCGTCACCACCTGAAGCCGCTTGGGCACCACTGCGCTGGCCTCGGTCTGGGTGATGCGCCGCATCGACTGGAACATCGGATTGAACACCGCTGATTGCCCGGCCGGGGTAATCGCCGCGAAGTGATAAGCGCGGTCGCGCGCGAATTCATAGGCAAACACCACCAGATCGACCTGCGATCCGCCATTGTTGACCCGCGCCGTGCCATAAACGGCAGGCAGACCGTTCACCGTGGTGCGCTGGATCTGCTGCGGCGCGAGCGTGCTCTTCTCCCCGCCCAGCGCGGTGAATTGCTGGCGCACATAGGCTTCGAGATCGCCGCTATAGGCCGCAAGCGTCATCTGCGCCTGCCCGCCCTGCCCCTGGATGCTGACAGCGCGGGTGCCGTTGACCATGTAGAAGCCCTGCGGCGCGGTAAAGGCGAGCAGCAGCTCTGGGTGAATGAAGCTGCTGCCTTCGATCATGCCCTGCGCCGGATCATCGCCGTAACGCAGTCCGTCGATCCGGGCGAGGAAGGTGTCGCGGTTGGTCACCCCGCCGCTGCCTGCAGCACTCGCCTTGGTCAGCGCACTTTGCACCCGGCTTGCGGGATCGGGGTGGGTCGAGGCCCATTCGGGCACGCTCGCATTGCGCCCTGCCAGCCGTGCCTCGAGCGCGTTCTGCGCCGCGAGGCTGGCGAGCACGGTGCTCATCGCCCGGCGATCATAACCCGCCTTGCCCAGATACTGGATGCCGAGATCATCCGCCTGCAGCTCCTGCTTGCGCGAGAACCGCAGCGTCAGCAGCTGCGAGCCTTGCAGGAACCCCTTGGAGATCGTGTCACCGAGCCCCGAATTGCCGAGCAGCAGCGAAGAACCGATCGCGCCCAGCACGCCGAGGATCGAATTGCGCTGCGCCGCCTTCTGCCGCCGCTGCGAATGGCGCGCGGCGACATGGCCGACTTCGTGGCCCAGCACCGCGGCCAGCTCCGCCTCGTTGTTCATCAGCGTGACCAGCTGGCGCGTGGTGTAGATATAGCCGCCCGGCACCGCGAAGGCGTTGTGCACCGGCGAATTGAGCAGGCTCACCGTAAACGTCTCGCGCGCATTGCCGAGGCCCGATTGCACCGCGATATTCTTGCCCACCTGTTCGACATAGGTGGCCTGGGCGCCGGTCATCGCGCCGCCGAATTCCTGCAGGAACTGGGGGTGATACTGCGCCCCCATCTGTGCTTCCTTGGGAGTGATCGGTTCGGACGCAGCCGGGATCTGCGCGCCCGCAACGCCAACGCATCCGGCCAGCGCCACCGGAGCAACCCCGAACGCCAGAACCTTGCGAAACATCTGTGACATGGCTTTCTCCCGCAATCGTTTCGCTTCCCACACTATCGGGAAAGCCGACTGCGGCAAAGCCTTGGCAAATGAAAGATTAACCGCCGATGGCGAGGAAGCGTTGCTCGCGTGCGGCGATCAGTGCCGCCCCGCTTTGGCCCGCCAGCAAATCGAGCTCCTCGGCAAGCGCCTGCCCAAGCATCTGCGCCGCGCCTTTCGGATCGCGATGCGCCCCGCCGAGCGGTTCCTTGACGATCCGGTCGATCACATTGTCGCGCTTCAGGTGCTGCGCGGTGATCTTCATCGCCTGCGCGGCATCAGCCGCCTTCTCCGACGTGCGCCACAGA
This sequence comes from Porphyrobacter sp. LM 6, assembly GCF_001720465.1. Lineage (NCBI taxonomy): Bacteria > Pseudomonadati > Pseudomonadota > Alphaproteobacteria > Sphingomonadales > Erythrobacteraceae > Porphyrobacter > Porphyrobacter sp. LM 6. The sequence continues at coordinate 1,766,942 of NZ_CP017113.1, read as the reverse complement.
ATCGAGGCGCAACCTTCGGGCGAGATCACCGAATAGACCGCGTGTTCCATCATCAGCACCCGGTTGGCCGAGGCGAGCGCCACCGCGCCGCCCGATCCGCCCTCGCCCACGATCACCGCGACCATCGGCACCGGCAGGGCCAGACAGGCTTCGGTCGAACGGGCGATGGCTTCGGCCTGCCCGCGTTCTTCCGCCTCGATCCCCGGAAACGCGCCCGAGGTATCCACCAGCGTCACCACCGGCAGACCGAATCGGCCCGCCAGTTCCATCAGGCGGATCGCCTTGCGATAGCCTTCGGGCTTGCCCATGCCGAAATTGTGGCGGATGCGACTTTGCGTATCGTGGCCCTTTTCATGGCCGATTAGCATCACCCGGCGCCCGCAAAGCCGCGCAAAGCCGCCCATGATCGCGAGGTCATCGGCATAAAGCCGGTCCCCGCCCAGCGGCACGAAGTCGCTGAAAGCATGGGCGAGAAAATCGCGGAAATGGGGCCGCTGCGGATGCCGCGCGACCTGCGTCTTCTGCCAAGGCGTAAGCGAGGCATAGGTGCTGGCGAGCAGTTCGCCGCTCTTGGCTTCAAGCCGGCCGATCTCGCTCTGGACATCGACATCATGCAGCGCGTTCACGCTGCGCAATTGCGCGATGCGTTCTTCAAGCTGGGCAACCGGCTTCTCGAAATCGAGGTAGGAAATCATGGCTCCGCGCTAGTCCGATGTGGCCCGCGTGGCAAGCGGGTGGCAGGAATTGACGAGGGCAACCAGCCGCGCGCTATCCACATGGGTGTAGATCTGGGTGGTGGCGATATCGGCGTGGCCAAGCAGCGTTTGCAGCACGCGCAGGTCTGCCCCGCCCTCGAGCAGGTGAGTGGCAAAGGCGTGGCGCAGCACGTGCGGGCTGATCTGCGCCGGATCGATTCCGGCGCGCCCCGCCAACGCCTTGAGCAACTGGAACAGCCGGACGCGGGTGAGATGCTGCCCCCCCGTACCCTTGGTGCCCGAAGGGAACAGATAGCGCGAAGCCGGCAAGGCAGGCCGCAGCGCCAGCCAGCGCGCCAGAGCCGCCAGCGCGCGCGCACCCACCGGCACCAGCCGGGTCGTCCCGCCCTTGCCGGTAATGGTCAGGAACGGCGCATCGCGCGGCACCGCCACCAGCGGCAATTCGACCAGCTCGCTCGCGCGCAGGCCCGATCCGTAGAGCAGTTCGATCAGCGCCAGCAGGCGCACTGCGCGCGGATCATCGCCTGCCGCCTCCTCCTCGGCGCGGGCGAAGAGCGCGGCGATCTGGTCATGGCCCAGCACCTTGGGCAGCGGGCGGCGGGTGCGTAAGGTCGGCAGCGCGCCGGAGGGATCATCGCGCCGCCAGCCCTCGTCGATCGCAAAGCCGAAGAACTGCCGCAGCACCGAAGCCTTGCGCGCGACACTGGCGGGCGCAAGGCCTGCCCATTCTCCCGCGAGGCTGGCGACTGCATCGCGGTCGACAATGGCGAGGTCGCCGATCGCTTCCTCGGCCTGCGCAAGATCGCGGCGGTAGGCGGCGAGCGTGTTGCGCGCCGCGCCGCGCTCTGCTGCCAGCATTGCGAGGAACGCCTCGGTGCTGGCAGACATTACCCGCGCGCCACCGCCTCGGCGGCGATCATCCGGGCTTCGGCTGAAAGCCCCGCGCGGTTCAATGCCGACACGATGTGATAGAGATGGCGCGGGGTCATCTGCTCCCAGCTCGCGCCCTGCATCCCGAGCCCTGCGAGCAGCGCCACGAGGGTCGGATTGCCAAGTTCGGCCGCGCGCGAAATGGCACGGCTCCAGCGGGTCTGGCGTGCGAGATCGATGCCGAGATCATCGGCAAAGGCGCTGGCATCATCGGCATCGAGCCGCCCGAGCCCCGCCAGCCCTGCGACAAGGAACGCCGATTTGCGCGATCCGGCGCTGGTATCGTCGTCGATGAAGGTTTCGACCGCACCGGTCGCCACACCATTGCTGCGCGGCGCGGAGAGCACGATCAAAGCCCAGGCGAGCGATCCGTCCTCGATCACGTTGCGCCAGGCAAGCGCATCGCGGTCGAGACCCGCGGCGAGCATTGCGGTGATGAGATCGCCCGCGCGGTCGGCATGAGCAGGATCGGCGGGAATGCGCGCGGCGGCATAGGCGGTCAGCACCCGCGCGCCATAGCCATCGCCTCCGCCCAGCGATCCGCCCGCAGCCCACAGCGTCTGCATCGCGGCGATGCGGGCGGCGGGGTCTTCGGCAATATAGGCATCGCGCAGCGCGCGGGCGTGATCGGTCACCTCGCCGCTCGCCGCCGGGTCGGCATAGGCCTCGCTGTACAGATCGACCATCGCATCGGCGGACAGAATGCCCTCGCGCGCGGCGCGTCCGGCAAAGCGCACCCGCTGGGTGGCGGGCAGCATCGGCAGCAGCGAGGCCGATCGGGCATAATAGGCCCCGCCCCGCGCGGTCAGAGCGCCATCAAGGATGTTGTCGGGCACCGGCTCGCCCAGCGAAGTGGCCAGCGCAAACCGCCACGGGTTGAGATCATCGACCCCGTCCCATTCGATCTCGACTGCGCGCTGCCCGCGTCCCGCCGCCCCGGCGAACCGGCGCGCCAGCAACACATCGATGCGCGGCGCGATCCCGCGATAAAGCGCCCGGTCAAGCTGCGAGGCGGCCAGCGCGCTCTCGCCCGCATAGGCATTGCAGATCGCCTGGAGCAGCTGCCACTGCCCATCCTCGCGCGACGAACCCTGGAGGCGCACCACCGGGCACGCGCCTGTGACATCGCCGGTCGCAAGATAAGCGGTCAGCGCCTCGCCGGTGAGGCCAGGCGACCACTTGGCGCTGTCGACGTCCTGCACGAGGGCGCGGGCCAGCGCATATTCGCCCATGCGGTTGAGCACGCGGGCGCGCAGCGCGGTGAATTCGATCGGGTCCATGCCGAGCGGCGCGGCAAGGCGGCTCGCCAGCGCGCGGCGCAGCAGGATATGGCCCCAGCGCGACACCAGCGGGCCCTTGGACCCCGCGAGCGTCGCGCGCACCAGCGATGCGGGCTGGGCCAGCAGCCCGACGGGCGGCAACCCGCCCTCGTCCGCCGCCAGCACCCCGACGCGGGTCAGTGCGCGCTGCGCTCCGGCGGGAATATCCGACTTGGGCTTGAGGCCGAGCAGCGCGTCGAGCTCCTCGGTCGACATGCTCTCGAGCTCTTCGAGGCTCGGCAGCCGGGCCAGTTCATCGCGGGTGAGCGATGGAAGAGCGGGCGCGTTCGCCGGGTCGAGCGGCGGCACAGGCATCCCCGGCGCAATCGCAGGCGCTCCCGGCGATGCGGGGCGGGCGGGCGCGGATGACGGCGCGGGCGCAGGGCGCGGCAGCGGGGCGGGATCATCGAACCCCGGCGGCAGGATCGATTCGGGCTTCTGCTGCGCGGCGGCGAATCCGGCGAGACCGGCACCGCCCAGCGCGCCGGCCAGACCCAACGCCAGCACGCTCGCCGCCGCCCAGCGGCTCCGTCCGCGTGGCGCGTTCATCGAATCGCTCCCGGCAGCGCCACCGGCTCTTCGATGGGGCGCAGATCGCGCTCACCGCCCTCGAACCACGCGAGTACGAGCAGCACCACCAGCACCGCGCCCGCGATCAGCCAGCGCCGACGCAGCGGGAGCGCGGAGCGGGCACCGGACGAGGCCTGAAGCGGAGCAAGCGGACGCGAAGGGTTTGCCATATTGCGCGTGCCCTAGCCCATCTATAGGCCATGCGGCAATGTCCGCCACAACGCCTCTGCCCGAACACGATCCTGCCGCGATCGCCGCGCGCATCACGCAGCCCGTGGTGCTGGTGGGGCTGATGGGCGTGGGCAAGTCCACTGTCGGGCGCAAGCTGGCGGCGATGCTGCGGCGCGATTTCGTCGATGCCGACGAGGCCATCGTCGAGGCCGCCCAGCGTTCAATCCCAGAAATCTTCGCGACCTTTGGCGAGGCGCATTTCCGCGATGGCGAGCGGCGCGTGATCGCCCGCCTGATCGAGGAACGCCACGGCGTGATCGCCACCGGCGGCGGGGCCTTTGTCGATCCGTCGACCCGCGCGCTCATCCTCGAACGCGCCATTGCGGTGTGGATCGATTGCGATGTCGACACGCTGGTCGAACGCACCGCGCGGCGCAACACGCGGCCCCTCCTCCAGAACGGCGACCCCAAGGAAATCCTCACCCGGCTGGCGGCCGAGCGCGCGCCCTTCTATGCCGAAGCCCCCATCCGCGTGACGAGCGTGAATGGCCCCCATGCCGACACCGCGCGCGCGATACTCGAGGCGATTGACCAATGGCTGTAATTCCCGTCGCGCTGGCCGGGCGCGCCTATGAGGTGGTGATCGAGGAAGGCCTGCTGGCCCGCCTGACCGAGGCGGCCGCGCCTTTCTTCAAACCCTATGCGGGCGGCCGCGCGGTGCCCTTTGTGGCCGATGCCAACACCCACCGGCTGTTTGGCGAGCGTGTCAACGCGCACCTCGCCGCAGCCGGCTTTGCAGCCGAATGGTTCGTGGTCGAGCCAGGCGAGGATGCCAAGAGCTGGGCCGTGCTCGAACAGCTGACGGACTGGTTGCTGGCACAAGGCGTGACCCGCAAGGACCATGTCTTTGCGCTAGGCGGCGGGGTGGTTGGCGATCTGGTCGGCTTTGCCTGCGCGGTGACCAAGCGCGGCTGTGGTTTCGTACAATTGCCCACCACGCTGCTCGCACAGGTCGACAGCTCGGTCGGCGGGAAGACTGCGATCAACACTCGGGCAGGCAAGAACCTGATCGGCGCGTTCCACCAGCCCTCGCTGGTGCTGATCGACCCGATGGTGCTCGCCACCCTGCCCCCCCGCGAAATGCGCGCAGGTTTTGCCGAGGTGCTGAAATATGGCCTACTCGGCGACGCGGCGTTCTTCGCGTGGCTCGAAGCGAACGTCGAAAAGGTGCTGGCGCGCGATCCGGCCGCGCTCGAACACGCCATCGCTACGAGCATCGCCATGAAGGCCAGAATTGTCGCCGAGGACGAGCGGGAGACCGAAGATCGCCGCGCGCTGCTGAACCTCGGGCACACCTTCGGCCATGCGCTCGAGGCCGAGACCGGCTTTTCCGACCGCCTGCTGCACGGCGAGGCGGTGGCGATGGGCATGGTGCTGGCCGCAAAATATTCGGCACACCGGGGCGAGATTTCAGCCGCCGATGCGGATCGGGCCGAGACAGCGATTGCCGCGGCAGGCCTACCCGCCAGCCTCGCCGCACTCGGCCTGACCTGCGTCGGCGCGGCGCTCGTCGATCACATGCGCCATGACAAGAAGGCCGAAGGCACCACCCTGCCCTTCCTGCTGCTGCGGCGACTGGGCGAGGCTTACGTCGCGCGCGATGTCGATCTGACCGATATCGCCGCCTTCCTTGATGGAGAACTGGCCGCATGACCCGCTTCGTCGACCTCTCGATCCCGATCACCAACGCCGTGATCTCCGATCCCGAGGTGATGCGGCCCAAGGTCACCTACATGACCCACGAGAGCACGTGGGAGCAAATCGCGATGTTTTTCCCCGGTCTGACCCGCGAAGACCTGCCCGATGGCGAAGGCTGGGCGGTCGAATTCGTCGAGCTATCGACCCACAACGGCACCCACATGGATGCGCCGTGGCACTTCCATTCGACCACGGATAGCGGCGCAAGCCCCGCCCCGAGTATCGACGAAGCGCCGCTTGATCGCTTCTTCCGTCCGGGCGTGAAGCTCGACTTCTCGCACCTCCCCCACGGCCATGTGGTGAGCGCCGCCGAAGTCGAGGCGGAGCTGACGCGGATCGGCCATACCCTCCAGCCGCTCGATATCGTGCTGGTGCAGTCCGGCGCGGTATATGGCACCGACAATTTCACCGATCAGGGCGTGGGCCTCGGCGCGGAGGCGACCTTATGGCTCACCGAACGCGGCGTCGAGGTCGTCGGCACCGATGCCTGGAGTTGGGACGCGCCCTTCAGCCACACCGCCAAGCGCTGGGCCGAAACCCGCGATCCTGCGATCATCTGGGAAGGCCACAAGGCCGGGCGCATCCGGCCCTATTACCAGATCGAAAAGCTGGCGAACCTCGACAGCCTGCCGCCGCACGGCTTCATGGTGAGCTGCTTTCCCGTGAAGATCGAGCGCGCCAGCGCCGGCTGGATCCGCGCGGTGGCGATGGTGGACGAATAGGCGTGCGCATCGCCCTCGCCGATCTCGCCGACCCCCGCGTTCGGGATCTCGTCGCCTTCCACCAGCGCGCGATGATCGCAGGATCACCGCCGGGGCTGAGCTTTGCGCTCGATCTCAGCGGCTTGCAGGCAGACGGGGTGAAGGTATGGGCGGTGGAGATCGACGGGCAGGTAGCCGCGATCGGCGCTCTCAAGCGGCTCGATGCCGCGCGCGGCGAAGTGAAGTCGATGCGCACCCATCCCGATTTCCTGCGGCGCGGGCTGGCAGCAGCCTTGCTGGAGACGATTATTGCTGATGCGCAAGCACAGGGCCTGTCAGTGCTGAGCCTCGAGACGGGGAGTGGTCCCGCGTTCGAACCGGTGCTGGCGCTCTACCGGCGGCGCGGGTTCGTGAATGGCGAGGCGTTTGCCGACTACGTGCTGACCGACTTCAACCAGTGCCTCCATCTGAGGCTGGATTAGCGCGCGCTCAGGCCGCCGGACGGCCCGGCAGTTTGGCGACGTTGTCGGGGGTTTCAGCTTCACGCGCGGCCTTTTGCGCGGCCTCTTCGGCCAGCATCGCGTCATGCTCGGCGAAAAGGCGCTCGATATCGGCGCGGCGCTCCATCAGCATATAGGCGATGCCCGGAGCGAGGCTTTCGCCCTCGCCGATCTGGCCCAGCAGCCCGGCGATATCGCTCACCGTCGCCTCGCGCGCGGTTTTGAAGAAATTGCCCTTCCGGTCGAAGAACCCGGTTCCGGTATGTGCCATGATCAAATCCTCCCACTGAGATTCAATCGGCGAGCGCGGAGGATACCGCGACTCGGCATGGCAAGTGTCTCCTACCTTGGGGGGCGTAGGATAGTAGGAAGATGCACATCGTGCCGGAAAGCGCCAGATTGCCGCAAAATTACAACTGGTTTGGCAATATCCTTGCCCTGACCCGTAGCAACATTCCGAGTTGACGCATGGATGTGTGACCGCAGACTGCGGTCAACACAATTCCATGCTGGCATAGGCCACTATTCGAGTTCGAGAATCACCGCATCAACGGCAAGGCTCTCGCCCTCGGCCGCGTTGATCTTGGCGATCACGCCTTCCTTTTCGGCGCGCAGGATGTTCTCCATCTTCATCGCCTCGACGGTGGCGAGCGGCTGGCCCGGCTGCACGGTCTCACCCTCGGCAACGTGCAGCTTCACCAGCATCCCCGGCATCGGGCAAATCAGGAAGCGCGAGAGATCGGGCGGGATCTTTTCGAGCATCAGCGATTCGTGCCGTGCAAGCCGCAGCGGCAGCGCCAGCGCGGTGTGCGCTGCGCCGTGCGTGGTGACCTTCCACTGGTTGCCAACCCGCTCGACGATCAGGCCGAGGCGGTGCTCCGGCCCGTCGCCGATCTTGCCCGTCGCTTCGGCCTGCACCATGCCCGGGAGCCAGTTGCAGGTGCCTTCGACCCGCACGCCGTTGACCAGCGCGTGGCCTTCGCCCAGCGTCACTTCGAAACGTTCGTCGCCGATCTTCACCAGCCATTCGCTTGTCACCGGCTGCGGTTCATCGAGCTGCCCGGTGATCCGCCGCGCGCGCGACTGGAGCGAGAACTCGTTGCCCGCGCAGACAGCCGCGAGAATGCGCTTCACCTCGTCCGAGGTCGCCGCGCCGTGGAAGCCTTCGGGATACTCCTCGGCGATAAAGCCGGTGGTCAGCTCGCCCGAACGGAAGCGCGGGTGCTGCATGATTGCGCTGAGGAAATCGACGTTGTGGCCAAGCCCCTTGATCCGGAACTTGTCGAGCGCCTCGATCTGCAAGTCCGCCGCCGCGTCGCGGGTCGGGGCCCAGGTGATCAGCTTGGCGATCATCGGGTCGTAGAAGCGCGAGACTTCGCCGCCTTCGTAGACCCCGTCATCGACCCGCACCGAGCCTGCGCCATGCGCGACACCGCGGCGCGCCTTGCCGGCAACGGTTTCGTCCTCGCTCCAGCCGGAGATCGGCGGGGCATAATGCACCAGCCGCCCGGTCGATGGCAGGAAGCCGCGATAGGGGTCTTCGGCGTAAACGCGGTTTTCGATCGCCCAGCCGTCGATCCCGATATCGTCCTGCGTCATCGCAAGCTTCTCGCCCGCCGCCACGCGGATCATCTGCTCGACGAGGTCGATGCCGGTGATCGCTTCGGTGACGGGGTGTTCGACCTGAAGCCGGGTGTTCATTTCGAGGAAGTAGAAGCTCTCCCCCGTCGGGTCTGCGCCGCTGACGATCAGCTCGACCGTGCCCGCCGAGTAATACCCCACTGCGCGCGCCAGAGCGACGCATTGCTCGCCCATCGCCTTCCTCATCTTGGGCGTGACGAAGGGCGACGGCGCTTCCTCGACCACCTTCTGGTGGCGGCGCTGGATCGAGCATTCACGCTCGTTGAGGTACAGGATGTTGCCGTGCTGGTCGCCGAGGATCTGGATTTCGATGTGGCGCGGGTTGAGGATGAACTTCTCGATGAAGACGCGGTCATCGCCAAAGCTGTTGAGGCCTTCGCGCTTCACGCTTTCAAAGCCCTCGCGCACGTCGGCCTCGTTGTAGGCAAGGCGCATCCCCTTGCCCCCGCCGCCGGCGCTGGCCTTCATCATCACCGGGTAGCCGATCTCGTTCGAGATGCGCACCGCGTGTTCGGTATCCTCGATCTCGCCAACAAAGCCGGGGACCACGTTGACGCCCGCTTCCTTGGCGAGCTTCTTGGATTCGATCTTGTCGCCCATCGCGGCAATCGCACCGACCGGCGGGCCGATGAAAGCGATGCCTTCCTTCGCCAGCGCCTCGGCGAAGCTCGTGCGCTCTGAGAGGAAACCGTAGCCCGGGTGCACGGCCTCTGCCCCGGTCTGCTTGCAGGCGGCGATGATCTTGTCGGCGATCAGGTAGCTCTCGGCCGCAGGCGAGGGGCCAATATGCACCGACTCGTCAGCCATCGCGACGAAGGGCGCGCGGGCATCGGCATCGGAATAGACCGCGACAGTCTTGATCCCCATCTTGCGGGCCGTTGTGATGACCCGGCAGGCGATCTCGCCGCGGTTGGCAATCAGGATTTTCGAGAACAAGCTGAACCTCCGAGGGCATTACAGGCCTTACCCGCCTATGCCGCCCCCGGAGCCATGTATCAACCTGACAGATTTGTGGCTGTGCGCATCAATGGTCGCTGTGCGCGTGGCCGACTTCGGTGATCTGCTGGGCCACCAGCGTATCGAACTCGGCGATGATCTTTTCGGCGGCTTCCTTGCTGCCGGCGAGCTTGACCATCTGCTCCATCCACTTGGCGCCTTCGGGCGAATTGCGCTCGGCCATCTCGCCCGGCCCGCCCTTCATCGGGAAGACGTAGATCATGTCCCATGCGCCGGTGTCGAGGTGGATCCCGTGGATGCCCGAACCCGTGCCTGCCATGGCATCGGCCTTAGCAAAGTAGTCCTTGATGATCTCGATACCACGGTCACGCTTGCCGACATGGAAGCGCGTCATCACGACCCGCGCCCACGTCACCTCTTCGGCCGGCTTCGCAGCGGCGCTATCTTGCGCCTGCGCTGCGACCGGTGCGAGAACCACACCCAGACCAAGAGCCCCGGCAGCCGCCAGCGCTTTACCCATTGCAGTGATTTTCATGTTGCATTCCCCCCATTGATTCATTGCGGAAATGCGACCCGTGGGCGGTGACCTAATCGTCAAAAGTGGCGGAGGTAAGGCATGGCCCCGCTAACGAGACTCGGCGCTGCCTTGTCCAGCTTGGCCTTATTGGTCGGGGTGAGACGCCAGAGCGGTTCGACTTGGGAAAAACCCAGGCTTACGGCGCTGGGGTCGGTGTGTCGGCCTGTTCCTGTTCGCGCCGGTAGCGTGCCAGTGCTTCGGCGGTGTATTCGCCTTCCCACAGCCGTATCTCGTAACGCCCATCGACCTTGGTCCGGGCGATCCAGAATGTGCCGGTCGCATCGATCGTCGGCGCAAAGAAGTAGACGCAGTCGATCATGAATTGGTCGTAGTCGACCCATACGTCCCAGTGCGTGCCGCGCCCGGTTTCGATCCGGCCGCGGATAATCCCCCGCCCACCATACTCGCTTGGCGCGATCAGCGTTTCGGTGACGACGAAGTGCCCCTTGACCCGGCGGTTGCGGGCGTCGTTCTTGAATTGCTCGGCGCGGATTTCGGGCGAAGGAGAAACACTGCATGCGATGGCGGAGGATGGCGCTGCGATGGCCGTCACCAACAGCAACGCGGCGAGACCCTTCACCGCGCCCCGCCCCGCTGTTCGCAGCGCAGCACCATGCCGTATTCCTCTAGCCAATCCGCCTTGGTGGGCAGGAGATATTGCAGCGCTTCGGGCAGCAGGCCGTGGAGGGCGGTGGCGTGGTGCAGTTCGGTGCGGCGGTCGGAGAAGCAATAGGGCTGGCTCGGCGACAGCGCCCCGAGTAGGCGCATCATGCCCGTTTCGGTCGCCCCGCCCTCGTCGGCGAGGCTGAGGTAGAGCGGCGGACGTTGACCCTCGCCAAAGGCGCGGCGGCTCAGAGCCTCGAAATCCCATTGAAGGCTGGGCGAAATCGCGGCGTAGCCGGTGAAGAGACGCGGCATCTCGGCCCAGGTTTCGACCACGAAATACCCCGCCGCGCTCTCACCCACAAGGAACGCGCGGCCATCGGTGCGGTAGCGGGCCTCGACCATCGGCTTGACCGTCCCGGCCAGCCACGCGCGGAAGGCTGTGCTTTCGCCTGCGGTGGGATAGCGCTTTTGCTCCGCCGCATCGCCGGTCGGCGGAAGCAGTTCGCGCTGGCGGTCCTTCGTTTCGATCCCGACGACAATCGCATCCGCACTGCGCCCCCAAAGCGCGCCCCAGCGCATCAGGCCAGCGCCCATCATCAGGTCTTGGCCGAGAGCGCCATCGAGCTGGTAGACCACCGGCCAGCGCTTGTCGGGGTCATTGGCGTAGTCGGGCGGAAGCACGATGTTGACCGCGCGGCTCTGTCCAAGGGCTTCGAGGGTGACGGTCTCGCCGATGGTCAGCGGCTGGGGTGCGGGCGATTGCGCCGAGACGGGGCCGGTCAGCGCCATCGCCAGACAGGCAAAGGCAAGACCGGCGCGGCTCACTCCGCCGCCTCGTCCAGCCCCGCACCCAGCGGCGGCATGTTGTGGCCGAGCAGCACGAGGATATCCGCCGCGCATTCCACCACGTTGGAGCCGGGGCCGTAGATGCCCTGCACCCCTGCCTCGCGCAGGAAGTCGTAGTCCTGCGGCGGGATCACGCCGCCGGCGGTGACCTTGATGTCGCCGCGACCGGCTTCGCGCAGCAAGCGGATCAGTTCGGGGATCAGGGTCTTGTGGCCTGCCGCGAGGGAGGATGCGCCGACGACGTCGACATCATGCGCCAGCGCCATCGCGCACGCTTCTGAGGGCGTCTGGAACAGCGGCCCGGAGATCACCTCGAAGCCCATGTCGTTGAAGGCGCTCGCGATCACATTCGCGCCGCGGTCGTGGCCGTCCTGGCCCATCTTGGCGACCATGATGCGGGGCTTGCGGCCTAGACGGCGGCCGACGGATTCGACCCCGTCCACCACCTGCGCCCAGCGGCGGTCGAATTCATAGGCGCTGGCATAGACGCCCTTGACCGGCGCAGGCGTGGCATCGTGGCGGCCGAAGACCTCCTCCATCGCGGCGGAAATCTCGCCCAGCGTCGCATCGGCGCGCGCACATTCGATCGCCTTGGCCAGCAGGTTCACATCGGCGAGCTTTTCCAGCTCGGCGATCTTCGACGGAGGCAGCGGGATGCCGCGTTCGTCGCGCCCGGTGACGATGGCCTCGCGGTGGGTCATCGGGTTGGCCCGCGCCGCTTCAGTCAGCGCTGCCAACGCCGCACGGCACTTGGCCTCGTCGCGGCCCGCGCGCACCTTTTCGATGCGGGCGATCTGCCCGGCGCGCACCTTCTGGTTATCGACCTCGAGCGTTTCGAGCGCGTCTTCCTGTTCCTTGCGGTACTTGTTGACGCCGACGATGACGGTTTCGCCCTTGTCGACCTTGGTCTGCTTTTCCGCCGCCGCACGCTCGATCGCGGCCTTGGGCGCGCCGGTGGCGACGAAGGCGGTCATCCCGCCTGCCGCGTCGACTTCCTCGATCAGCTTCCACGCCTCGTCCACCAGCGTCTTGGTCAGTGCCTCGATATAATGCGAGCCACCGAGCGGATCGACCACAGAGGTGATCCCGCTTTCCTCTTGCAGCACCAGCTGCGTGTTGCGCGCGATACGGGCGCTGAAATCGGTGGGAAGCGCAATCGCTTCATCGAGTGCGTTGGTGTGGAGCGACTGGGTGCCGCCCAGCACCGCAGCCATCGCCTCAACCGTGGTGCGGATGACGTTGTTGTAGGGGTCCTGCTCTTGCAGCGAGACGCCGCTGGTCTGGCAGTGGGTCCGCAGCATCTTGGAGCGTTCGTCCTTCGCCCCCAGCCCGTCCATCACGCGGTGCCACAGCGTGCGCGCGGCGCGCAGCTTGGCGATCTCCATGAAGAAGTTCATGCCAATGCCGAAGAAGAACGACAGGCGGCCTGCGAAAGCATCGATGTCGAGCCCCGCCGCCATGGCGCGCTGGGCATATTCCTTGCCATCGGCGATGGTGAAGGCGAGTTCCTGCACCGCCGTCGCTCCGGCCTCGTGCATGTGGTAGCCGGAAATCGAAATGCTGTTGAACTTCGGCATGTTGGCCGAGGTATATGCGATGATGTCGGAGATGATCCGCATCGAAGGCTCGGGCGGGTAGATATAGGTGTTGCGGACCATGAACTCCTTGAGGATGTCGTTCTGGATGGTCCCGTCGAGCTTGTCCTGCGACACGCCCTGACGTTCGGCGGCGACGATGAAGAAGGCCAGCACCGGGATCACCGCGCCGTTCATCGTCATCGACACGCTCATGCTATCGAGCGGAATCTGGTCGAACAGGATTTCCATGTCCGCGACCGTGTCGATCGCCACGCCCGCCTTGCCGACATCGCCGACGACGCGCGGGTGATCGCTGTCATAGCCGCGGTGGGTGGCGAGGTCGAAAGCGACCGAAAGCCCCTTCTGCCCCATCGCCAGATTGCGGCGGTAGAAGGCGTTGCTCTCCTCGGCGGTCGAGAAGCCCGCATATTGCCGGATCGTCCACGGACGCCCCGCATACATCGAAGCCTTCACCCCGCGCGTGAAAGGCGCAAAGCCCGGCAGGCCCGGATCGAAGCCCGCGTGATCTTCCGCCGTGTAGAGCGGCTTGATGTCGAAGCCTTCGGGCGTGTGCCAGGTCAGGTCGCGGCCCTTCACCTCCTTGGCGGCGAGGGCGTTCCAGTCTTCGAGGGTGGGTTTGTTGGTCATGTCTCGGCCTCTAACCGTTCGTGTCGAGCGAAGTCGAGACACCGCGGGAGGGGCATCTCGACTGCGCGCTTTGCGCTCCGCTCGATACGAACGGAGATGGGAGCGTTTAGTGCCCCTTGAATTCGGCTTTCCGCTTCTGGAGGAAGGCCATGCCGCCCTCCATCGCGTCCTTGGTGCCGCCGGCCACACGCTGCGCTTCCGCCTCGGCGAGCAGCACCATCTGGAGGTTGTTGTCCATCGCGAGCGCAATGTTGCGCTTCATCTGGGCGTAGGCGATGGTCGGGCCGTTCGCGAGCTTCTCGGCCAAAGCGCGCGCTTCGGTCATCAGGTCGGCATCATCGACGCACTTGTAGACGAGGCCCCATTCCTCGGCCTGCGTGCCGCTGATCTTCTCGCCCAGCATCATCATCCGCGTGGCGCGCGCGCGGCCGATGGCGCGCGCGAGCAGCCAGGTCGATCCGCCATCGGGCACGAGGCCGATATTGACGAAGGCCTGGAGGAAATAGGCGCTCTTGGCGGCGATGGTGAAGTCCGCCGCCAGCGCAAGGCTGCATCCCACACCCGCCGCCGGGCCATTGACCGCGCAGATCACCGGGACATTCGCGCGGATCAGCTGGCTGATCGCGGGGTTATAGTGATTGATCAGCGCCTCGTGGCTACCGCCCTTGCCGCCCAGCGCCGAGCCGGAGCCGCGCGCCGAAAGGTCCGCGCCCGAGCAGAAGCCCTTGCCCTCACCCGTAATCAGCACCGCGCGCGCATCGCCGAGGTCGTAGAACGCCTGCCCCAGCTCGTCCGCCATCTGCGGCGGCATGGCGTTGAGCCGCTCGGGCCGGTTCAAGGTGATGGTGAGCAGCGGGCCGTCACGTTCGACGCGGATGGTTTCGTAGGACATTTGTTCAACCTCTCGTTTCCGTCACCCCGGCCCCCGAGCCGGGGCCCCGCTTTCTTCTGCTTGGCTAAGGAAGAAGCGGGGCCCCGGATCAAGTCCGGGGAGGCGGTTGTTCTCAATTCGACCAATGCGTGCCCTCTTTGGGCGTCTCCATGATCTCGGTAAGCATGCCGCCCATGTCCTTGGGATGGACGAAAAAGATAGGGGTGCCGTGCGCGCCGATGCGCGTTGGGCCGAGGATGCGCTTGCCGAGGCTCTCGAACTCGGCGCGGGCTTCGGCGATATCGGGCACTTCGAAGCACAGGTGATGCTGCCCGCCCAAGGGGTTCTTGGCGAGGAAGCCCGCGAGCGTGGAGTTTTCCCCCAGCGGCTCGATCAGCTCGATCTGCGTGCCGTTCATCGCCCCCTCCGCACCGGGGGTGTCGACGAAGCAGACCTTCACGCCCTGCTCCTCAAGATCGAAGGGCGTGTGGATCTTGGTCGCGCCCATGACGTCGCGCCAATAGACGATCGCATCAGCGATGGAGGGCGTGGCGACCCCGATGTGGTTCAAGCGGCCGAGTTTCATGTTTTGCTCCACATTTCACCGGGTGCGGTCAGGCGATTTCGCCAGTCGTTCAATTCAGTTTCGCACTTCGTCAAAACGGCGCGCAGCTCGTTCAACTCGAACTCAGCTTGATGCCCGTCTTCGTCGAACAAAACCGTGATCTTGCCATCTTCGTCCATCGACACATCGAGCAGCACGTTGCCGTCCAGTGCGACTTCTACGCCGATCGTATCCGGCTCGCTCGACGACACGAAGGCATAAGTCAGCCTCGTTGTGTCAACGAAGTTAGAGCGGAATATTGTCATGCTTCTTCCACGGGTTCTCCAAGCTCTTCGTCCGCAGCTTGCGTAGCCCCAGCGCAATCCGCCGCCGCGTCGAGTGCGGGTAGATCACCTCGTCGATATATCCGCGCTGCGCTGCCACGAAGGGGTTGGCGAAGCGGTCTTCGTATTCCTTGGTGCGCTCGGCGATCTTGGCGGGGTCGTTCTTTTCCTGACGGAAGATGATCTCCACCGCGCCCTTTGCGCCCATCACCGCGATTTCCGCGGTGGGCCAGGCGTAGTTCAAATCGCCGCGCAAGTGCTTGGAGGCCATCACGTCATATGCCCCGCCATAGGCCTTGCGGGTGATGACGGTGATCTTGGGCACGGTCGCCTCGGCATAGGCGAAGAGCAGCTTCGCGCCGTGCTTGATGATCCCGCCCAGCTCCTGCGCGGTGCCGGGGAGGAAGCCGGGAACGTCGACGAAGGTTACAATCGGAATCTCGAAGGCATCGCAGAAGCGCACGAAGCGCGCGGCTTTCTTCGAGGAATTGATGTCGAGCACGCCCGCGAGCACCATCGGCTGGTTCGCCACCACGCCCACGGTGCGGCCTTCGATGCGGCCAAAACCGCAGATGATGTTGGCAGCGTGGGCGGGCTGGATTTCGAAGAAATCGCCCTCGTCCAGCACCTTGGCGATCACCTCATGCATGTCATAGGGCTGGTTGGCGTTGTCGGGGATCAGCGTGTCGAGGCTGTTGTCGATCCGGTCCCACGCATCGCCGGTGGGGAGCACAGGGGCTTCGTCGCGATTGGACAGCGGCAGGAAGTCGAAGAAGCGGCGGGTGGCCAGCAGGGCTTCCACATCGTTCTCGTAGGCGAGATCGGCCACGGAAGTCTTGGTCGTGTGGGTAATCGCCCCGCCCAGCTCTTCCTGCGTCACGACCTCGTTGGTGACGGTCTTCACCACCTCGGGGCCGGTGACGAACATGTAGCTTGAATCCTTCACCATGAAGATGAAGTCGGTCATCGCAGGGCTGTAGACCGCCCCGCCCGCGCACGGCCCCATGATGAGGCTGATCTGCGGCACCACGCCCGATGCCAGCACGTTGCGCTGGAACACCTCGGCATAGCCGCCGAGGCTCGCGACGCCCTCCTGAATGCGCGCGCCGCCCGAATCGTTCAGGCCGATGACCGGCGCACCGACCTTCATCGCGGTGTCCATCACCTTGCAGATCTTCTCGGCATGGCGCTTGGACAGCGAGCCGCCGAATACGGTGAAGTCCTGGCTGAAGACATAGACCAGCCGGCCGTTGATCGTGCCGCTGCCGGTCACCACGCCGTCACCCGGGATCTTCTGGCTCTCCATCCCGAAATCGACGCAGTCATGCTCGACATAGGTATCAAGCTCTTCGAAGCTGCCTTCGTCGAGCAGCACGTCAAGGCGTTCGCGCGCGGTCAGCTTGCCCTTGGCGTGCTGGGCTTCGATGCGCTTGGCTCCGCCGCCCATGCGGGCAGCTTGGCGGCGGCGTTCCATTTCGGCGATATTGGCGGACAAGGGTCATCCTCTCTCGTCAGGTCTCTTGCTGCAACGCGTTGCCTTAGGCACGCCCAAGCGTCAACGTGGCAAAAGTGGCGGTAGTAACGAGGATGGTGATGCAGGCGGCAGATGTGCTGGTGGTGGGCGGCGGGATCGCGGGGCTATCCGTGGCAGCGCGGCTGGCGGCCCACGCGCAGGTGGTGGTGCTCGAGGCCGAGAGCGCTTGCGGTTACCATTCCTCGGGCCGCTCGGTCGCCTTTGCCCACTACGGCCTCGGCAACCCGCCGGTGCGTGACCTTACCGCGCTGAGCATGGCGGAGCTGGCCGCGCATGGCGCGATCCACCCCGCGCTGCATATCGCCGAGGCAGGCGAGATCGCCGAACTCGATGCGCTGGAGGCGGTGCACCGGCAATATGGCTGCGACTACACGCGGATCGGGGCGGACGAGGCGCGGGCGATCCTGCCGATCCTCAAGCTCGAGGCCTGCGCGGCGGCGCTGGTCGATCACGGATCGCTCAAGCTCGATACCGATGCGATGCTGCAAGCCCATGTGGCGAGCCTGCGGGCTGCGGGCGGGCGACTGGTGACGGGCGCGCGAGTCAGCGCGGTGGCGCGTGACGGCGCGGGCTGGCGGGTCGAAGCGGGCGGGGAAAGCTACACCGCCCCAATCCTCGTCAACGCCGCCGGTGCCTGGGCGGACGAACTCGCGCAGCTGGCCGGCGTCGCCCCCATCGGCATCGAACCGCGCCGCCGCACGGTGATCTCCTTCGCCGCGCCAGAGGGCGAGGATGTGCGCGCGTGGCCCTTCACCAAGACCATCGGCGAAGGCTTCTACCTGCTGCCCGAAGGCCGCGGGCAATTGCTCGCCTCTTCGATGGACCAGACCCCGACCGACCCCTGCGATGCTGCGCCCGAGGAGCTCGATATTGCCATCGCGGCCGATCGGGTCGAGCAGGCGACCAGCCTCGCGATCCGCCGGATCAGCCATAGCTGGGCGGGCCTGAGAAGCTTTGCGCCTGACGAACTGCCGGTGATCGGCCACGCGGCAGGCGCAAAGGGGTTCGTGTGGTGTGCGGGGCAAGGCGGCGCGGGGTTCCAGACCGCCCCTGCCCTCTCGCGTATCGCAGCAGCGGCGGCGCTCGGCCTGCCCTTCCCCGAGGACTGCGCGGCGGCGGGTCTCAGCTTCGAGACTTTCGCCCCCGCCCGGCTCGGTGCCTAGAACCGCCGCATTACGCTGCGGGCCAGCGCGGGCGAGAGCGAATAGACCGCGCGCAGCAGCTTCACCATGCCGACATTGGCTTCGGGCCGGTCGCCTTCGATCGCGGCGATGATCTGACGCGCGCACTCTTCCGGCGGCATCTTGCTCGTCGCGCGGTCGGCGGTCATCTGGGTGTCGACCACCGGAGGCAGCGCCTCGACCACAAGGATTGGCTCGCCCGCCAGCTGCGCGCGCAGCGCCATGGTGTAGCTCCTGAGGCCCGCCTTGCTGGCGCAATAGACCGAGCTTGCGGTGTTGGGCGCAATCGCGAGGCCGCTGGTGACATTGACGATCGCGGCCCGAGGCCGCGCGCGCAGGCGCGGCAGCAGCGCGGTGATCAGCCGGATCGGTGCGGAGAGGTTGGCATAGAGGCACCCGTCCGCCGCATCAGGATCGGGCGCAAGATTGCGCACATCATGCGGCACGCCGAGCCCGGCATTGTTGATGAGGATATCGATCTGGCGGTCCCCCACCGCCGCAACCAGTGCATCGACACCCGCCGCGCTCGACAGGTCGGCGGCCATCGTCTCGAAACCCTCGGCCCCCATGGCTTCGAGGCGCGCAGGATCGCGGCCTGTGAGGACGACCTTCGCGCCCTTGGCCTTGAGCTGGCGCGCAATCTCGCGTCCGATGCCGGCGCTGCCGCCGGTCAGCAGCACTGTCTTTCCGTTAACGTCCATCAAATTGCCCCCTATTTGAACAGCACCAGTTCCTCGGCCATGGTCGGGTGGATCGCGACTGTCGCGTCGAAATCAGCCTTGGTCAGCTTGGCCTTCACCGCAATCGCGGCGGCCTGCATGATCTCGGGCGCTTCGGGGCCGATCATGTGGATGCCGACGATCCGGTCGTTCGCGGCATCGACGATCATCTTGTAGAGGCAGCGCTCGTTGCGCCCGGCGACAACGTGCTTCATCGGGCGGAAATCAGCCTGATAGACCTTGATGTTGCCGAGCTGGTTGCGCGCCTCGCTCTCGGTCAAGCCGACGGCCGCGATCGGCGGGTGGCTGAACACCGCGCTCGGCACGCAGGAGCGATCGACCGCATAGGGTTCGCCCGGGCCGAAGACGCTATCGGCAAAGGCCTGCCCCTCGCGGATCGCAACGGGGGTAAGCTGCACGCGGTCGGTCACATCGCCCACGGCATAGACATGGTCGAGGTTGGTCTTGCTGAAGGCATCGACCACGATCTCGCCGTTGCGGCCGGTTGCGACCCCGATGGTTTCCAGCCCGAGGCCTTGCGTATTGGGCACACGACCGGTCGCCACCATCACCGCGTCGTATTCGGCAGGCTCCTGGCCGGTCAGCTTGACCAGCAGCGAGCCGTCGGCCTGCTTTTCGATATGCTCGAACTCGGCGTGGAACAGGAAGCTGATGCCCTTCACCATCGAAATCTGGAGCAGCCGGTCGCGCAGGGCCGCGTCATAGGAACGCAGGATCGTGTCCGAGCGGTTGGCGATCGTCACCTTGCAGCCGAATTCGTTGAAGATGCCGGCGAACTCGTTGGCGATGTAGCCCCCGCCCGCAATCAGCACGCGGCGCGGCAAGGCATCGAGATGGAACGCCTCGTTCGAGGTGATGACGTGCTCGCTGCCCGGAAACTCCGGCACGTGCGGGCGCGCGCCGGTGGCGATCAGGATGTACTTCGCCGTCACCACCTGTCCGCTGGCAAGCGTGATTTCATGCGCGCCGGTGATCGTCGCGCGCTCGCGGTAGATCGTGACGTTGTGATTGCTGAGCGTCTGGCCGTAGAGCCCTTCGAGACGGGTGACATCGTTCAGCACGTGATCGCGCAGGCGCACCCAATCGAAGCTTTTGCCTTCGATATTCCAGCCGAACTGCTTGGCGTCTTCGAGGTCTTCGGCGAAGTGCGCGCCGTAGACGAGCATCTTCTTGGGCACACAGCCACGGATGACGCAGGTGCCGCCGACCCGGTATTCCTCGGCCACCGCGACCCGCGCGCCGTGCGCTGCGGCGACACGGCTGGCGCGCACCCCACCAGAGCCCGCGCCGATGGTGAAGAGGTCATAGTCGTAACTGTCGGCCACGGCGCACATCCTTTTGTCGATGGGTGCGCGATATGGCGCATGACCGCACGGATTCCAATGGCAAGGCGCAGCCTCGCAAGCGCGAGTTCGCTGCTGCCTGCCATCGGGTTACGCTGGTTTTGGGTCAGCCCTGCGCGGCGCGCGGGCGACCGCCGCCGCCACCGGGACGACCGCGTCCGCGTCCGCGGCCACCATTGCCGCCGCCGCCATTGCCTTGCGGACGACCGCCGCCAGCATGACGCTGGCCGCCGCCGGGACGACCCTGGCCGGACTTTTCGCCCTGCGGCTTGCGATCACCCTGCGGACGACGCTCGCCCTGCGGACGGCGATCGCCTTCTGCGCGTCGCTGTTCACCCTGCGGCGAACGGCGATCCCCTTGCGGGCGACGCTCGCCTTCAGCGCGGCGCTGTTCGCCCTGCTGCGGGCGACGCTCGCCCTCGGGCCGGCGGTCGCCTTGCGGCTTGCGCTGGCCGAGGGGGCGCGCCTGCACGCGCTTCATCGGCTGGCGCGGGGCAGGCTTGGTCGGGCCTTCGCCTTCCACCACGGCGCGGAAATTGTCCGGCAGCGGCAGACGCTCAAGCTCGGCGCCGGTGGTCTTGCGAATATCCTTGAGATAGGCGCGCTCGTCCTCGGCACAGAATGCAATCGCCACCCCGTCGCGGCCCGCACGCGCGGTGCGGCCGATGCGGTGGACATATTGTTCGGGCACGTTGGGCAGCTCGTAATTGATGACGTGGGAAACGCCCGGAATATCAATCCCGCGCGCGGCCACATCGGTTGCAATCAGGATCGGCACACGCGCCTTGCGGAACTCGTCGAGCGCGCGCTGGCGCTGCGGCTGCGACTTGTTGCCGTGGATCGCGTTGCTCTCGATGCCCGCCTGCTGCAACTTCTTCACCACGCGGTCCGCGCCGTGCTTGGTGCGGGTGAAGATGAGGATGCGCTCGAACTCGCCCGGCACCTGATGGCGGCGCTTGAGGATCATTTCGAGCAGCGCGGTCTTTTCGTCCTGCTGCACCATGAAGAGATACTGGTCGATGCGCTCGGCAGTCGTGCTTTCCGGCGTAACCGAGACCTGCACCGGATTGTGGCAATAACCGCTCACCAGTTCCTTGATCGCCTTGGGCATGGTTGCGCTGAAGAACAGCGTCTGGCGATCCTTGGGCGCGAGCTCGCGGATCTTGCGCAGCGCGTGGATGAAGCCGAGATCGAGCATCTGGTCAGCCTCGTCGAGCACCAGCACTTCGATGCCGTTGAGGTTCAGTGCCTTCTGGTCGATCAGATCGAGCAGGCGGCCGGGCGTGGCGACCAGAATGTCGGTGCCGCGGTGCAGCTTGTTGCGATCCTTGCCCACGCTGGTGCCGCCGACGATGCACTGCACCTTGAGGCCGGCAAGCGCGCCGTAATCCTTGGCGCTGTCGGCAATCTGCACCGCCAGCTCGCGGGTCGGGGCCAGCACCAGCATGCGGCAGGACTTGAACGGGATCGGCTTGTCGGCCTCGCGCAGCCGATCGATGCTGGGGAGCATGAAAGCGGCGGTCTTGCCGGTGCCGGTCTGGGCGATACCCAGCAGGTCGCGGCCCTTGAGAACCGGCGGGATCGCCTGTTCCTGGATCGGGGTGGGAATGGTGTAGCCCTTCATGTCGAGGGCCTGAAGCACGGGCTGCGACAGCCCGAGTTCAGCGAAAGTTGTCATGTGTAACTCGCAAATAATGTGCGGCGCGCTTCCGCCAATCCCAAACGGATTGCGGGCGCGGCGCGGGGGTTGAAACCGCCCGCGTGAAAAGGGAAGTCTTGGGATAGAACCGAGGCGCGGCCGGGGCGGATGATGTCAGATAACCGCCGCTTCACGCATGGCTAACGCGCTTCGATGGGGGACAGATGGGCGCAATCGGTCAGAAAGTCAATCTTTTCCCGGCTTATGCCAGCCCCGCCATCGCCATCAGTGCCTTGGTCGAAGGGTCGAAGTCGCCTTCCCCCTTCTCGATCTGCTTGGCGATCGCCTTCCCGAGTTCCACCCCGAACTGGTCGAAGGGGTTGATCCCCATCAGCACGGCGTTGGCAAAGGTGCGCTGTTCATGGAACGCGATCAGCGCGCCCAATGCCGCGGCATCGCAATCGTCGAGCAGGAATGTGGTCGAGGGCCGGTCGCCCGGATAGGCGCGCGCCGGATCGTCCGAGGCCTTGCCCGCCATCAGCGCCGCGCCTTGCGCAAGGCAGTTCATCAGCAGGATGCGGTGGTGCGCGGGATCGAGATCATCGCCCGGCGCGATCGAGACGATGAAATCGACCGGGATCAGATGCGTGCCCTGATGGAGCAACTGGAACACCGCGTGCTGCGCGTCGGTGCCCACCCCGCCCCAGGTCACCGCTGCGGTCGGCCCGTCAACCGGATCGCCGCTGACCGTCACGCTCTTGCCGTTCGATTCCATTTCAAGCTGCTGAAGATAGTCAGGCAGCAGCGCGAGCCGCTCGTCATAGGCGAACACCGCGCGGGTCTGGCAACCGCGCAACCGGGTGTAATACTGGTCGGCAAAGGCGGCGAGCAGCGGCGCATTGGCGCGGCCTTCGGTGGTGCGGAAGTGATCGTCCACCGCCTTGGCGCCCGCAAGCAACTGGCGGAATTCCTCCATCCCGATCGCCAGCGCAATCGGGAAGCCGATCGAGGAGAACAGCGAATAGCGCCCGCCGACGCTTTCGGGGAACGGCAGGATGCGAGTCTCGTCCACGCCCCATTCGACCGCCTTCTCGGGCGCGGCGGTGAGCGCGACGACCTGCCCGCCCGGATCCTCGACGCCATTGTCGGCCAGCCACTTCAGCGCGCTGGCCGCATTGGTCATGGTCTCGATAGTGGTGAAGGTCTTGGAGGCGACCGCGATCAGCGTGGTCTGCGGGTCACAGGCGGCGAACGCCTGTTCGAGCGCGAGACCATCGATGTTCGAGACCACGTGGACATCGACCAGCGCCAGATCGCGGGTCAGCGCATCGATGGCAAGCGCCGGGCCGAGCGCCGATCCGCCGATGCCGATCGCAATGCAGTGCTTGACCTCGCCCAGCGCGCCTTGGTGGATCGCCTCGACCAGCATGCCCATGCGCGCGAGCAGGGCTTCGGCCTCTTCGACCTGTGCGTCCGTCCCGCTGCCGCGCAGCGCGCCGTGGGTGGCGGCGCGGCCTTCGGTCACATTGACGATCCCGCCGCCGAACAGCGCCTCGCGCGCCGCAGCAAAGCCCGCCGCATCGGCCAGCGCCTCGAACGCGGCGAGTTCGGCCTCGCCCAAGTGGGTCTTGGCAAAGTCGATGGTCATGCCGGTCTGCTCGGCGCTGCCCGGCGCAACCGGCCAGGAGATCCGGCGGGTCATGGCCGCAACCCGCGCAGGATCGCCAGTGAACAGCCCTGCCAGCCGCTGCGGCTCCAGCCCGTGCAGCTGCGCCCATGCCGCTGCAACCTGTCCCTGCTCGCCCGTCGCCATCACCGTTCCCCTTTGCGCAAAACTGCCGCTGCGCCTAAGGGCAGAGGCAATGGATGTTAAGACCCAATCCTTCGGCTCAATGCCGCCTGCCGCCCAAGCCGCGCGCAAGGACGAGGGCCGAAGCGGGTTTGTGTGGTTTATCATCAAGCTGTTGCTGGTGGTGCTGATTTTCCGGGTATTCGTATTCTCGCCCTTCTCGATTCCGTCGGAAAGCATGCTGCCGCGGCTGATGAACGGGGATTATCTGCTGGCGAGCAAGTGGCCTTACGGCTTTTCGCGCCATTCCTTCCCTGTCGAACTGCCGCTGCCCGAGGGGCGCATCCTGCCCGGCTCACCGCAGCGCGGCGATATCGTGATCTTTAAGCATCCGGTCGACGGGCGCGATTACATCAAGCGGGTCATCGGCCTGCCGGGCGACAGTGTCGGCATGGTCGGCGGCCAGCTTGTCCTCAACGGGCGCCTGGTGCCCAAGCAGCGGATCGATGATGCGCTGGTCCCGCAATCGGTCAACACCGGTTGCGTCTGGGGCGGAACGCTGGTGCGGACGGGTTCAGGCAGCGAGGCCTGCCGCTACACCCGTTTCCGCGAGACCCTGCCCGGCGGCACGAGCTACGACGTACTCGATTTCGGCCTCACGCAGGGCGATGGCTATGCCCCCCGCACCGTGCCCGAGGGCATGATGTTCGTGATGGGCGACAACCGCGACAATTCGCGCGACAGCCGCTGGCCGGCCGCGGCGGGCGATGCGGTCGGCCTGGTGCCGCAAGACCTGCTGGTTGGCCGCGCCGCCTTCATCGTCTGGTCGACCGATGGCAGCGCCGAATGGGTCAAGCCGTGGACTTGGTTTTCCGCCGCGCGCTGGGACCGGATCGGAGATGCGCTGTGAGCGGGCTCGATCCCGTCACCGGCGAATGGCTCGAAGCCCAGGGCTTCGCGATCCACAATCCCACCGTCTGGCTCGAGGCGCTGACCCACGGCAGCTTCAACGGCGCCGGCCCGGGCGGGGCGAGCGATTACCAGCGGCTCGAATTCCTCGGTGACCGCGTGCTCGGCCTCGCGGTTGCCAGCTGGCTGTTCCGCGCGGGCGACGGGCCGGAAGGCAAGCTCTCCCAGCGCCTCAACGCGCTCGTCAGCGGCTCGACTTGCGCGCGCATTGCCCGCGTGATCGGCCTTCCCGAGCACATCCGCCTCGGCAAGCAGGCGCGTGATGATGGCGGGGCGGATAGCGACAATATCCTCGGCGATGTGATGGAGGCGCTGATCGGCGCGTGCTTCATCGAACAGGGGTTCGATGCGGCGCAGGCGATCATCTACCGCCTGTGGGCGCAGGAGCTTGAGGGCGATGTCGGCAAGGCCAAGCATCCCAAGAGCGCGCTGCAGGAATGGGCTGCGGGCAACCGCCGTGCAGGGCCGGTCTACGAGGTCGTGGACCGCAGCGGGCCGGACCATGCGGCGCGCTTCACCGTGCGGGTATCGATCCGCAATGTCGGATCGGCAGAGGCCACCGCGACCAGCAAGAGCGAGGCCGAAAAGCTCGCCGCCAAGGCTTTCCTCGAACGCTTCGGCTGAGGGACAATGTTCCACGTGGAACATCCCCGCTCTGGGGGCCTAAAGGGGGTCTAGAGGGGGTCTAGCAGGGGTCTAAGGGGGTCTGGCCGCCCCGAAACCCGCGCTGGCCTTCGACAAGCGGGTGCCAAGCGGCTATGGCCCCGCTCATGACTGAAACCACCCCTACCCGTTGCGGCGTCGTTGCCGTGCTCGGCGCGCCCAATGCGGGCAAATCGACCCTTGTGAACAGCCTCGTCGGCCAGAAGGTCGCGATCACCAGCGCCAAGGCGCAGACCACCCGCGCGCGGATGCTCGGCATTGCCCTGCACGAGCTGGACGGCGCGCCCACGCAGATGATCCTCGTTGACACCCCCGGCATCTTCGCCCCCCGCCGCCGTCTTGACCGCGCGATGGTGAGCGCCGCGTGGGAAGGTGCCGAGGCGGCCGATGCCGTGCTGCTGCTGGTCGATCCGATCAAGCAGCGCCGCCACGAGCTTGAGCCGCTGCTCGAAACCCTCAGCCAACGCCCGGAACGCAAGATCCTCGTCCTCAACAAGGTCGACCGCGCCAAGAAGGAACCGCTCCTCGCGCTGGCACAGGAGCTTTCGGGCAAGGTCGATTTCGCCGAGATCTTCTTCGTCTCGGCCCTCACCGGCGAAGGCGTGCCGGAACTGAAAGACAACCTCGCCAGGCTGATGCCCGAAGGCGAATGGATGTATCCCGAAGATCAGGTCTCCGATGCTTCCGAACGCCTGCTCGCCGCCGAGATCACCCGCGAACAGCTCTACCAGCAGCTCCACGAGGAACTGCCCTATGACAGCGCGGTGCGCCCCGAGAAATACGAAGTGCGCCCCGATGGCAGCGTGGAAATCCACCAGCAGATCGTGGTGACCCGCGACAACCAGCGCGCGATCGTGCTCGGCAAGGGCGGATCAAAGATCAAGGCCATCGGCGCCGCCGCCCGCGCGGAACTGGCCGAGGTGCTGGGGGTGAAGGTGCACCTCTACCTGCACGTGAAGGTGCTCGAGAACTGGGCCGAGGACAAGGAACTGTTCGAGGAAATCGGGCTCGATTGGGTGCGGTGACGAGTCCCGCCAATATCAGCGGAAAAGCATCAACAGCACGATTATTCCGCAGCAAGAATTGAGCACAAAGGCTGCCGCCGAGGCCATGTCCTTTGCCTGACCGATCTGCGGGTGCGGCTCGGGATGCAGGCGATCCGCCAAGGCCTCTATCGCGGCATTGATCAGTTCCATCGCACTGGCAATGGCGAGCGCCAGCGCAATCGCAATCCACCAGACGGGCGGCGGCTGTTCCCAGGCAAGGACGGCAACCACGACGACCGAGAACATGACCTGCGTGCGAAAGCTGCGTTCATGGCTCCAGGCGTGCCGCAGTCCCGCCAGACTGAACTTCGCCCGGGACAGGATATTGCCGTTCTTCACTGGTCGGCCGCCTCCACGATCATTCGTCGGTCAAGCTTGATCCGGCGATCGCTCAGGAAGCGAAGCAACAGTCGCGTCCACGATTGATAGTGGGCCAGATCGGCATAATACTCGGGTGCGATACGCCGAATGCTCGGAAGGCGCACCCAGGCGACGCGCATTAGGTCATGGTGCTCCACATGGTAGCCCGCATTGAACACGAGGCGGTTCGTCGGGCCATAGTAGGAATAGGTGTCCTGCCCGGGTGTGAGCTCGAAATGCTCCTGCACCCATCGTGCACCAAGCGGATGAAGCCCCAGCGCGAAGATGTTCGCCAGCAGACAATAGACCAGCGCCTGCCATCCTCCCAGCATCACCACAGCGATGTTGAAGACCGTCTGCACCGCGAAATTCATAACGAACCAGCGGTCGACGATCGTGACATCCTTCATTCGAAGCGGGCGCAAGGCCTGCATCAGCGCCCCGCACGCCAGCCACACCGCCTTCTTGATCGGGCATTTGCCGACCAGTCGCATTTCCCATGCCGACGGAATGTCACCATCAAGCACGGCGTCACCCTGATGACGGTGGTGCAGCAGGTGGCAAGTGCGAAATCCGGTTGTAGCCGGAATGATCAAAGGCAAGCCTGCGATAATACCCATCCACCGGTTCGCAACACTGGTGCGGAACACCAGATCATGGGTGCATTCGTGAACCAGCGTCCAGATCCCGAGCGCGATAACCGCCCCGACGAAATAGGCGCACACGATGACCAGCCACCATGGCTGGTCCTTTAAAGCAAAAGCGATGGCCAATTGCAGGGTTGCGATTGCCGCGATGAAGGCGCTCGTTGCCGGATAATGTCCGGTGAGCGCGCGCAGTTCTGGATGGTCTTTCAAAAGACTTCGCGAACGGTTCCGATGACTAAGTCGGTGCGTGGCCGCGATATCGTGGGCATCGGCGGTAGGCATGCCCGCCAGTTTACCTTCGGAAGGTCGCATGTCCCCCACCCCTTCGTCATGCCAGCGACCCTGCGGGAAGACTTCGTCAGACTAGGACACAACCTTCCGCTACGGAAACATAGCTCACCTGGCGTATCTTTGCTAGGCAGTCGCGGGGAGGATCGGGCCGATGATCAAACTGATTGCGGCGTTTGTCGCCATCGCGCTTGTTGGTTGGCTGATAGTCGGCGAGGTCCGCCGACGCTTTTTCGCAGATCTGAAATCCCCCGAGCGGCGCGCCCAGCTTTGGGAACGACTTTACGGGTGGGACTGGCAGGACCATTCCGCCAACAATTACGGCTACGCCCCGTCCGCGCTGGACCATCCCGAAAAGTTCCAGCTTGAACTTTATCGCGCATTGTTCGCGATGAGCGACGGCCTGCTCGCTCCAGGCGCGCGCATGCTCGAGGTGAGTTGCGGACGCGGCGGGGGTCTGGCGTATCTGGCGCAGGAACGTGGCAAGGCGATTGTCGCTACCGGCCTCGACCTGTCCGCCCACGCGATCAACGCCGCGCAGCGAATGCACCCCGACATACCAAACCTGACATTCGTGCGCGGTT
Source organism: Porphyrobacter sp. LM 6 (assembly GCF_001720465.1). Taxonomy (NCBI): domain Bacteria; kingdom Pseudomonadati; phylum Pseudomonadota; class Alphaproteobacteria; order Sphingomonadales; family Erythrobacteraceae; genus Porphyrobacter; species Porphyrobacter sp. LM 6. The sequence continues at coordinate 1,738,883 of NZ_CP017113.1, read as the reverse complement.
CGGCAATCGCCCTGCCTTTCGATGCCGAAACGTTCGATGTGGTGCTCAATGTCGAGGCATCGCACGAATACCCCGATTTCGACGCGTTTCTTGCCGAGGTGCGCCGCGTTCTCAGGCCCGGAGGCCTGCTCCTGCACTGCAACGCCCGCACTGCCGCGCAATCGCCGGGTATTCTCGAATCGTTCGAAAAGGCGGGTTTCAAAGGTGAGATCCGCGACATCACCGCCCATGTTGCCGAGGCGTGTCGTCTTGATTCCGCACGGCGTGCCGCGCTTCTGCGCCGTGCGGTGCCTCGCTTCGAACGCGCCCTGATCGGTCGCTGGCTCGGAAACTACGCGGCGCTGGAAGGCAGCCGCAAGTTCGAGCAATTCCAGTCCGGCTCACGCGGTTACTTCATGTCCTGCCTGCGGATGACTGACCCGGCGTGACGGGATAAGGCGCTGAGGAACCACGAGCGTGGTGGTTCACCCCCGCCCCAGCTTCTCCAGCTTGGCGCGCAGGGCCGCTTCGTCGAAGGGTTTCACCATGCACTCGTCGGCCCCTGCAATGCTTCGCTACGAAGAGCATTCATTCTGCTCGTTTTCGTGCTGACCTGAACAACCGCTCTTGTAAGTGCCCGTAATGCTAGGCAAGTCAGGGGACCTGTTGATGGGGGGAATTATCCATGCGCCTTGCTTTTGCCTTTGCCGGTCTCGCTCTTGCTTTCGCCGCTCCCTCGCTGGCCCAGTCTGCGGATGAAGGCCCCAAACCGGTCGCGACCTTCGAGAACCGCGATATGGAACCAAGCGAGCTGAGCGAGCAGTTGAGCGCCGGGGGCCTCGTCATCCTGATGCGGCACGAGCGCACCAATGTGCCCTCGCGCGGGGACGATTATTCGCGTCCGGCCAATGATTGCAACGCGCAGCGCAACCTCTCGCCCGCGGGCGTTGCAGGGGCAGCCGAAACGGGCGTCGCCATCCGCGCGCTCGGCTGGCCGATCGGCCGCGTGCTCTCAAGCGAGATGTGCCGCGCGACCGAGACCGCGCGGTTCATGTTCGGCCGCTACGAGATCGAGCCGCGCCTGATGCACCACGACAACACCGAAGAACGCACCGTAATCGTTTCCGGCAAGGAGCTGAATGCCCTGCTCGCTGATCTCCCGAAGGACAGCAAGGACAACACTGTGCTGGTCAGCCACATCGGCAATATCTACTTCGCGACAGGCATCACCCTGAGCGAGGGCGAGTTCGCCGTGCTGAAACGGCAGGAAGATGGCTCCTACATCGCCCTCGGCACCTTCGATCCCGGCTTCATCGGCGCCGGGGCCCGCTATGCCCAATACCTGGCTGAGCAGGCCGCGAAGGAAGCGGCGAAGTAATACGCAGCGGAGGCTGGCTGGCGAAAAGGCGGGAGGTCACCCCCGCCCCAGCTTCTCCAGCTTGGCGCGCAGGGCGGCTTCGTCGAAGGGTTTGACGATGTAGTCGTCGGCACCTGCGCCGATGCCTTCGTGGATATCGCGCGCCTCGCCGTTCGAGGTGCAGAACACAACCACCGGCTCCTTGGGCGTGGGGATCGCGCGCAGTTTCTGGACGAATTCGATCCCGTCCATCTCGGGCATGTTCCAGTCGGTCAGCACCAGATCGGGCATTGCCCGCTTGCATCGTGCGAGGGCTTCTTCGCCGTTCTCGGCCTCGATCGCGACATAGCCGAGGCTGATAGCGATCTTGGAGGAGACCTTGCGGATCACCCGGCTGTCATCGACGATCAGGCAGGTGCGCGCGACTGCGGCCGGCGCGGCTTGCCCGGCATAGCGGTCCCGCATTGCCTTGGCGGCCGCGACAATCGCGGCGGTATCGGACGGATCGGCGGGCGCAGCGGGCGCGGGGCGCGGCGGCAGCGGTTGGGCCGCCTCGGCGCGGGTCGCCTCGACCGGCTCCACCGCCGGCGCCTGCGCGGCGCGGTAAGCGGCTTCGTGCGCGGCCTCGTTCATCGCCAGCTTTTCCGCCAGCGTCTTGCCCTCCAGCGCGGAACGACGCGCGGGGCCGGAATGGCGCTTGATCAGATTCTGCACGACTAGCGCTCCCCTCTCAGCGAGGCGAAACGATCCTCGTAATCGCTGCCGGTAAATTCATCGGGCCAGACTTCGTCCGTAGCCGTGTTGCCCAAGGCCTCGCCCGGGGTGATGCGGACATGGAGATAGGGCATCCAGACATCGCCGAATTCGGCCTTCTGGTACCACACGTCGATTACGTCATAGCTCGCCCACATCCCGTCGGGTTCGCGCAGGCGCAGGCCTTCGCCGATGCGCGGAACTGCGGCAAAGCGCACGCGGTTCTGGGTCTGGTGGGTCTCGTTCTGGACTTCGATCTCAATCACGGTGCGGCCCCTGGTCCTGGGACTCAAGGGATAGGCGCCAATGATTGACGATTTACCAACATCGCGAGGCAAAACGGGGCGGACGACCCGCGCCCGCCTCGCCCTGACGCATGGGCGGCTTACTTGGCCGCCGGCGCTTTCTTTTTGGCCGGTGCTTTCTTCTTGGCTGCAGCCTTCTTGGGCGCGGCCTTTTTCTTGGCCCCACCCTTCTTGGCACCCTTGACCGGACCCTTGGCAACACGCGCATCAATGAGCGCGATGGCTGCCTCGATCGTCACATCTTCCGGCTTCACATCGCGCGGGATCGTGGCGTTGGTGGTGCCGTCGGTCACATAGGGGCCATAGCGGCCCGGCATGACCTTGATCTCGCCCCCGCTGACAGGGTGCGCGCCGAGCGTGGCGATCGCCTCGGCCTTGCCGCGCCCTGCCCCGCCCGCACCGCGATTGGCGGCCTGCGCGAGGATATCGACCGCACGGTTCATCCCCACCTCGAACACCTCGCGGGTGCTGGTGAGTTTACCATACTTGCCGTCATGCCGCAGGTACGGCCCGTAACGCCCTATATTGGCTTCGATTTCCAGTCCCGTATCGGGGTGTGCGCCGATGATGCGCGGTAACCCAAGCAGCTTGACCGCCCAGTCGAGATCGAAGTCGTCGAGGTCCTTGGGGATCGACGCGCGCTTGGCATCCTTGCCATCGCCCATCTGGACATAGGCGCCGAAACGTCCGGTCTTGCGGTGGATATCCTCGCCCGTTTCGGGGTGCTGGCCGAGCACGCCGTCATCCGCCCCACCCTCGCCGCCCGGCTGGGCAAAGCGGCGGGTGAACTTGCATTCGGGATAGTTGGCGCAGGCGACAAACGCGCCGAAACGGCCGCCGCGCAGGGACAGGCGACCATTGGCGCGACCCTCGCTCGCACACAGCGGGCAGGCACGCGGATCGCTGCCATCCTCGCGCGGGGGGAAGAGGAAATCGGACAGATATTCATCCAGCGCCTCGGTCACTTCCGAGGGCATCTTCTCCATCACCTCGTCGGCCTTGGGCTTGAAGTCCTTCCAGAAGCGCGCGAGCAGCGCCTTGTAATCCTCGCGCCCGTCGGAAACGACGTCGAGCTCGTCCTCCATCCCGGCGGTGAAATCATAGGCGACGTAATTGGGGAAGAAGCGTTCGAGGAACGCGGTCAGAAGCCGCCCGCTCTCCTCGGCGAAGAAGCGGTTCTTCTCCATCCGCACATAGGCGCGGTTGCGCAGGGTCTGGATGGTGGAGGCATAGGTCGAAGGCCGCCCGATGCCGAGCTCCTCCAGCCGCTTGACGAGGCTGGCTTCCGAAAAACGTGGCGGCGGCTGGGTGAAGTGCTGGGTCGCCTCGACCGCACGCTTGGCCGGCGCATCGCCCGCTTTCATCACTGGCAGCAGGCCGCCGTCTTCATCCTCGCTGTCGTCGAGACCCTCCTGATAGACCGCGAGGAAGCCGGGGAAGCGGATCACCTGGCCGGTGGCGCGCAGCTCGTGGCTCCCGGTCGCGTCGCGCAGCGTAACGGTGGTGCGTTCAAGCTGGGCGGCCGCCATCTGGCTCGCCATCGCGCGCTTGAAGATAAGGTCGTAAAGCTTGGCCTCGTCGCCCGTGCCGGCCCGTTCGCGGGTGAAATCGGTCGGCCGGATCGCTTCGTGGGCTTCCTGCGCGTTCTTGGCCTTGGTGCTGTAGAAGCGCGGCTTTTCGGGGCGGTAATCCTCGCTGAAACGCGCCGTGATGGCATCGCGCGCAGCGTGAATGGCGCTCATGTCCATCTGCACGCCGTCGGTCCGCATATAGGTGATCGCGCCCGCCTCGTAGAGCGTCTGCGCCAGCCGCATGGTGTGCTGCGCCGAATAGCCGAGCTTGCGCGCGGCTTCCTGCTGCAAGGTCGAGGTGGTGAACGGCGGCGCAGGGTTGCGCTTCAGCGGCTTGGTCTCGACACCTTCGACAGTGAAACGCCCGGCCTCGACCGCCGCCTTGGCCTCCATCGCGATGCCTTGCGCGCCGAGGCTCAGGCGTTCGAGCTTCACGCCCTTGAACTTCACCAGCCGCGCATCGAATTCGGTGCCGTCGTGCTGCATCCGCGCGACGACGCTCCAGTACTCATCCGCGCGGAAAGCCTCGATCTCGCGCTCGCGCTCGACGATCAGACGCAGCGCGACCGATTGCACGCGGCCCGCGCTCTTGGCGCCGGGCAGCTTGCGCCACAGCACCGGAGACAATGTGAAGCCGAACAGGTAATCGAGCGCGCGGCGGGCGAGATAGGCATCGATCAGCGGCTGATCGAGTTCGCGCGGGCGTGCCATCGCCTCGGTCACGGCCTGCTTGGTGATCGCGTTGAAGGTGACGCGCTCGACCAGCTTGGGCAGCGCCTTCCTTTTGGCCAGCAGCTCCTGCACGTGCCAGCTGATCGCCTCGCCTTCGCGGTCAGGGTCGGTGGCGAGCACAAGGCGCGAGGCCCCCTTGGCGGCATCCGCGATTTCCTTGAAGCGGCTCTGCTTGTCGCGGTAGAGTTCCCACTCCATCGCGAACCCCGCCTCCGGATCGACGCTGCCATCCCTCTCGGGCAGATCGCGGACATGGCCATAGGAAGCGAGGACCTTGAAGTCCTTGCCGAGATACTTCTCGATGGTTTTCGCCTTGGCGGGGGATTCGACGATGACAAGCTGCATGGCGCTGGAAGAGGTGTCCCTTACGTGTACGTACGCGCGAGGGTGGGGTGGCGCGGCGGGAAGCGTCAAGGGGGTTGTGCGGACATCCCTGCGTCTGACGGCATGCCGGAAGTGTCAGCGCTCCCAAGGGAGGGGAGTCAAACGCTGGCGGGAAGCGCCTCGCCAGTGTCGGCCGTCTGGTCACAGACAAGCTTGAAGGCCGCCACGCCGTAGACCGTAAGCCACACAAACCCGATCGACATCACACCATTCGTAAAAATCGACCACAGAGCGAACTCGGTGTCATCGACATATTCGACAAAATTCGAATAGATGGCCGGGACCGCTAACGAGGCGCCAAGGCAAAGGACCGGAAACAGCATTCCGACGCTCAAGGGGCGCTGCCAAGGCTCGGTCTGCGCCCAACTCCACCGCATCGAATTGCCAACGCCGTCGTAGGAAATCAGCGCTCTTGAATAGGCTGGCAGCCATCGCATTAGCAGGTAGAGTCCGGGAATGATGAAGGCCACCAACGCCAATGCGACAAGAATGTTGATAGCAATCCCCAAGGCAAAGTAAGTCCCGATGCCGGTGCGCGTTCCTTCAGGGGTCAGGCCGCCGTTCTGCATCAATCCAAGGAACAAGACGTAACCCAAACCCCAGTTGAGAAAGCTCGCCAAGGCATAAAGACCGCCTTCCTCGTAAGCATAGACATCAAGCAGGACGAAGACGGTGGTTGTGATTAGAATGTAGGACGCAACAAAACCCGGAGCGCTGCGCACCAAAGTCTTCTGTACAGCCATCAAATTGCCGAAAAATTGGCTCTTTTTCTCGTTCAATGATCTACCCACCCTAAATGAGATCGAGGCTACCCCGCCCTCCGCACTGCGCCGTCCGCCTCGCGCACCAGCTCCCCCGACAGTTCCAGCTCCAGCAAGGCCATGTGCACCTCCGCCGCGCTAGCGCCGGATTGGCGGATCAGTTCGTCGATGGCGACGGGAGCGTTGGTTAGCAGGTGCGCGATATCGCCGGAAAGGTCGGCGCGCGCCTCGCCCCATTCGAGCTTGGCGAGTTCGGCATAGTCGAACAGATCGGCGCCCTCGTTCACCCGGAAGCGCGAACGCGGCGCGCCGGTGAAGCTCTGGAGCAGTTCCACGACCTCGTCGGGCGTCTGCACCAGTACCGCGCCTTCGCGGATCAGCTGATTGCACCCCAGCGCGCGCGCATCGAGCGGGGAGCCGGGGATCGCCATCACCTCGCGCCCCGCCTCGCCCGCGAGCCGTGCGGTGATGAGGCTGCCCGATTGCGGCGCGGCCTCGACCACCAGGGTGCCCAGCGCAAGCCCGGCGATAATGCGGTTGCGCGAGGGGAAGTGCCGTCCGCGCGGCTCGGTGCCGGGGGGTTGTTCGGCGATCAGCAGGCCTTCGGCGGCGATGCGTTCCTGCAATTCGGCGTGCTGCGGCGGGTAGGCGATGTCGATCCCGCTGGCGATGACGCCGATGGTCTGCGGGAAGGCCCCTTCGTGCGCCGCCCCGTCGATCCCGCGCGCTAGCCCTGAGACGACGGTGAACCCCGCCTCGGCCAGCGCAGCGGCGAAATCGCGCGCCAGCTTGACGGCAGCGGCGCTCGCATTCCTTGCCCCTACCAGCGCCACGCAAGGCTCGCTCGCCAGCGCGAGGTTGCCCCGGCAGGTCACGATTGGCGGCGCGCTGTCCAGTTCGGCAAGCAGCGCGGGGTAATCGGGCTGATCGTGGAACAGATAGCGCGCGCCCGCACGGCGGACGGCGGCAACCTCGCGCTCGATGCTCTCGGTCGTGGCGGGGCGGTATGGCCCTCGTCCCCGGCTGGCGAGATCAGGCAAGGCATCGAGCGCCGCCGCCGCACTGCCGAAGCGGGCGATGAGCTGGCGATAGCTCACCGGCCCGATATTAGGCGAGCGCAGCAGGCGGATCCGCGCGAAGGCTTCGTTTTGCGAGAGCATTGGCTGCGACCCCTGGCTCTCCATCAGATGCAGGCTCGCATTACGGCTTGCCCGAGCCGATCTTCGGCTCCTCTCCGCGCATCAGCCGCCCGATATTGGCGCGGTGCTGGACGATGACGATCGCGGCAATCGCGATCAGCGGCGCAATCACCTGGCCGAAGCCCATGCCCCACGCCACCAGCGGTGCGGCTATCACGCTCACCAGCGAGGAAACGGAGGAAATCCGGCTGAGCGACAGGGTCGCCACCCAGATCATCGCGCAGACGAAAAACGCCGGGAAGGCGAGCGTGGCGAGCGCTCCGGCGGCGCTCGCAAAGCCCTTGCCGCCCTTGAAGGCGAGCCAGGGGGTGAAGCAATGCCCTGCCACCGCAGCGACCGCCGCGATCCCCTCTGCGCCCGGCCAGAACGCCTTGGCGACAAGGATCGGGATCACTGCCTTGGCCGCATCGAGCAGCACGGTGGCCGCCGCCAGCCCCTTGTTGCCGGTGCGCAGCACATTGGTCGCCCCGATCGATCCGCTGCCGATCTGGCGCACATCGCCCAATCCGGCCGCGCGGGTGAGGATCAGGCCGAAGGGGATCGAGCCGAGAGCAAAGCCGAGCACGGCGGCAAAAACAGCGTCCAAAACACATCTCCGTTCGGGGTGAGCTTGTCGAACCCCTGCACTTCTTCTAGCGCAAACTCAGTAGCGAAAGACAGCCCCTCGACAAGCTCGGGGCGAACGGAAGTTGTTCGGTGAACTCAGATTCCCCCATCCTGCTGTTCGATTCCGGCGTGGGCGGGCTGACCGTCTATGACGCGCTGCGCGATGTGCTTCCGCAAGCGCCGGTGATCTACGCCGCCGATCTTGCCGGCCTGCCCTATGGCACCAAGACCGAGGCGCAGATCGCCGCGCGGGTGGCAGGGTTGCTGGGGCGCATGGCGGAGCGTTACCAGCCGCGCCTCGCCTGCATCGCCTGCAACACCGCCTCCACCATCGCGCTCGGCATGGTGCGCGATGTGCTGGAGATTCCGGTGGTCGGCACCGTCCCCGCGATCAAGCCCGCCGCCGCGCTGACGCAGACCGGCACCATCGGCCTCGTCGGCACCGAGGCGACCATCCGCCAGCGGTATGTCGATGATCTCGAGGCCCAGTTTGCGGCTGGCAAGCGCTTGCTGCGCGTGGCCGCACCGGAGCTGGTGCAGGCGGCGGAAGCCAAACTGCGCGGCCAGCCGGTCGATCCGGCGCTGATCGCCGATGTCCACACGCGCCTTGCCGCGATGGAAGGCGGCGCGCAGATCGACACGCTGGTGCTCGCCTGCACCCACTTCCCGCTGCTGTCCGATGAACTTGCTGCCGCCTTCGGCGCCCATGTGCAGCAGGTCGACGGTGCTGCGGGTATCGCGCGGCGGATCGCGCATCTTCTCGAAGGGCAGAGCTTCGCCGCCACCGCCCCCAACCGCTTCGTCGTCACCGGCCCGCTCTCCGGCGCCGATGGCCTCGAAGCAGCACTCGCCGCGCGCGGGTTCGGGGAAGCCGAAGCGTTCTGATCCTTGCACCACCGCTTGTGAAACACTCGCAAAGATCGCTGTGGCAAAACATCGCCCCCGCCCCTAAATACCCGCGAAACTTTCCGCCGCCTCGGCAGTTGTCGGCGGTAGAATGAACGCAGGACATGAGGCAGCCCCGGTCAAACGGCGCGCCGTTGTGAAGAGACGCAGGCATTGAACTACGATCAGATCTTCGATCAGGCGATTGACCGGCTGCACGAGGAAGGCCGCTACCGCGTCTTCATCGACATCATGCGCAACAAGGGCGCCTATCCCAACGCGCGCTGTTTCCACGGCCACAACGGCCCCAAGCCGATCACGGTGTGGTGCTCGAACGACTATCTGTGCATGGGCCAGCACGACAAGGTCATCGGCGCGATGGAGGCCGCGCTGCACGATGTGGGCGCAGGCAGCGGCGGCACGCGCAACATCGGCGGCAACACGCACTTCCATCTCGAACTCGAAGCGGAACTCGCCGACCTGCACGGCAAGGACGCGGCGCTGCTGTTCACTTCGGGCTATGTCTCAAACGATGCGACGCTTTCCACGCTCGCCAAGCTGCTGCCCGGCTGCGTGATCTTCTCGGACGAATTGAACCACGCCAGCATGATCGCGGGCATCCGCAATTCGGGCTGCGAGAAGAAGGTCTTCCGCCACAATGACGTGGCGCATCTGGAAGAGCTGCTCGCCAGCGTTGATCTCGACACGCCCAAGCTGATCGCCTTCGAAAGCGTCTATTCGATGGACGGCGATGTCGCCCCGATCCACGCGATCTGCGACCTGGCCGAGAAGTACAACGCGCTGACCTATATCGACGAAGTCCACGCGGTCGGCATGTACGGCGCACGCGGCGGCGGCATTTCGGAGCGCGACAACGCCGCGCACCGGATCGATATCATCGAAGGCACGCTGGGCAAGGCGTTCGGCGTGATGGGCGGCTATATCGCGGCGAGCCACAAGGTGGTGGACTGCATCCGCTCCTATGCGCCGGGCTTCATCTTCACGACCTCGCTGTCGCCGGTGCTGGTCGCGGGTGTGCTCGCCTCGGTGCGGCACCTGAAAGAATCGAGCGTCGAGCGCAACGCCCAGCAGCGCGCCGCTGCGATGCTGAAGCTGAAGTTCGCCGAGGCCGGCCTGCCGGTAATGGACTCGGTCACCCATATCGTCCCGCTGATGGTCGGCGATCCGGTGCGCGCCAAGAAGATCAGCGACATCCTGCTCGCCGAATACGGCGTCTATGTGCAGCCGATCAACTTCCCCACCGTGCCGCGCGGCACCGAACGCCTGCGCTTCACCCCCGGCCCGCACCACACCGACGCGATGATGGACGAGCTGACCGAAGCGCTGGTGGAAATCTGGGACCGGCTCGAACTGGGGCTGGCCGAAGCGGCTTAAGACCTGCTGCGTCCAACAGTTTTTGCTTGCGCTCTGGTGGGTGGCAGATATCTGCCATTCCGACGATATTTCTGGGGTGCATCAATGAAAAGACGACTGTTGGCGAGTGCCGCTCTGATCCTTGTGCTGGCATCGTGCGGCGGCGATGGCGGAACCCCGACGCCAACTCCCACGCCGACGCCGACGCCGACACCCACCCCGACGCCCAGCCCCACCCCGACCTATCCGCTGTTTTCCGGACTGACGGGCAATCAGCAATTCTCCAGCGCCTGCGCCGGCACCACCGACACGGGCGGGCAGATCGGCATCCTGCCGGATGTCGGCTTCATCCGGTCGACAACTTCGCCTTCCGCGATCGATCACGATTTTCTCTCGGCAACCAGCAGCTGGCGCGTAGCGAGCCGCGCGCCCGACGGCACGAATAACACCTATACCTTCGGCCCGGACGATGTTGTCACCACGACCCAGCCCAACACGCTCGCCTATCGGCAGGTTGGCGCCAACGGCTTTGGCAACCGCTTTTCGATCACACAGCCGGTATTCGGCCCGAGCACCGCTCTGGTTAATGCCCAATATGTGAGAGCAACCCGCGTTCTGGTGCGACCGGCAAACCTCACCTCCGATGCCTTCTGCGTCATCGGCGTGCCCACGCTGCTGACCGACCGGCCGACGACCGCAATCACCTACACCCAGTTCGTCTTCAACGGTACGGCCTACATCACGGATCGGACGACAGCCGCGCGCCGCCAGTTCGCCATCAGCACGAGCACCGCGCAGGTCACCGCCAACGCAACCACCGGCGCCGTCAATGTCACGCTGACAATCGTGGGCCGTGAATTCCTTGCCGACGGCAGTCTGTCCACGACTGATACGCCGCTCGGCACCTATGCCGGGCAATCGGTCATCGACGGAACCCAGACGACCTTCGGCGCGCCGCTCAACCGCCAGCCGGATGGCTCGGTCGGCGGCGGCTTCTCGGGCTGGTTCTTTGGCCCGCAAGGCCGCGAGGCGGGTCTCGCCTTCAGCTTTCGGATCATCGACGGGAATGATGATCTGGTCTTGGGCGGCTCGCTCACCGCACGCCGCTGACCTCTTGCATTCCTCTCCCCTTGCGCTAGCCGACGAGGCCAGTTGCAAGGGAGAGAGCAATGGGCGGCACGCCTGACCAGACTTATGCCGAGGTGGTGCTCGGACGGCGTTCTATTCGCGGGTATCTCGACAAGCCCGTCCCGCGCGCGCTGATCGAGGAAATCCTCACGCTGGCGATGCGTTCGCCCTCGTCGATGAACACCCAGCCCTACCACTTCCATGTGATCACCGGCGAGCCGCTCGACCGCATCCGCAAGGGCAATACCGAGCGCATTCTGGCGGGCGAGCCCGACAGCCGCGAGTTCCGCCGAGGGGAGCCCTTTGCCGGCGTCCACCGCGACCGTCAGGTCGGCTGCGCGATCCAGCTGTTCGAAGCGATGGGCATTGCCCGCGATGACAAGGAAGCCCGGCAGGACTGGGTGCTGCGCGGCTTCCGCCAGTTCGATGCACCGGTCTGCGTCATCATCACCTATGACCGCGAGCTTTCCGGCAGCGACGATACGCCCTTTGATTGCGGCGCGGTAACCACCGCGCTGGTCAATGCGGCGTGGAGCAAGGGGCTTGGCTGCGTGATCAACTCGCAGGGCATCATGCAGTCACCCGTGGTGCGCGAACACGCCGGCATCCCGGATGATCAGGTGATCATGAAGGCGGTTGCGATGGGCTGGCCCGATCCGGACTTTCCGGCGAACCCGGTCAAGATCACCCGCCGCGACGTGAGCGAGGCGGCGCGCTTCGTGGGGTTCGACTGAGGTCGATTCCGCCTGTTCCTTTCGCTTCCCGCAGCGTATCCTCTCCCCGGTCGCGCCACTTTGGGGGAAGGAGCGCAAGATGGGCAATGTCACCGGTTTTTCCGCCGCCGTTCTGGTTGCGCTCGCGTGCACCGGGGCCACCGCCTCCTCGCCAAGTGTGGAACTGTCGGACGCGGCGTTTGCGGCGCTTGATCCGACGCGGCCCGGGCGCGCTGCTTGCCGGGGCAACCGTGCCTTCGACGCGGTCTTTGCCGATCGCCTGAAACTTGCTGCCGCCGTCGCCAGCGAGCATGGTTATGGCGCCAGCCCGATCGGCCTGTTTCCGGGCATCGCCAACTCCGACCTCCCGCTGGGCGACCTGAAGCCCGAAGCGCGCCGCTATTTCGATCAGGGTCTCGCCTTTGCCTATGGCTTCAACCACCGCGCCGCGATTGCCTCCTTCACCCGCGCGCGCGAAATCGATCCCTCCTGCGCCGAATGCTGGTGGGGCGAGGCGCTCGCGCGCGGGCCGAACATCAATGCGGCGATGGAAGCCTCGCAGAACGCATCAGCCTTGCACGCGCTGGAGCAGGCGCGAGACCTTTCATCGCAATCCGGCCCCGTCACCAAGGCGCTGATCGCCGCGCAGGCCTTGCGCTATTCGGCGGACCCGGGCGCGGACCGTGGCAAGCTTGACCGCGATTACGCACAGGCCATGCTCGCCCTTGCCCGGCAGTATCCCGAAAGCGACGATATCGCCGTGCTCGCGGCCGAAGCGGCAATGAACACCAGCCCGTGGAATTACTGGTCGGTCGATGGCGCACCGGGGCCGTTCATCGCGGAGGCGGTCGGGCTGATCGAGAAGGTGATCGCCCGCACGCCTGACCACCCGCAGGCCTCGCACCTCTACATCCACCTGCTCGAACTGCCCGATCCGGCCAAGGCCGAAGCCGCTGCCGACCGGCTCGACAAGACCGGGCCGGCAGCGCTCGGCCATCTGGTCCATATGCCTTCGCACATCTATTACCGGCTGGGCCGCTACCGGGACTCGATCGAGGCCAACAAGCGCGCCGTCGAGGCGGATGAAGCCTATCTGGCAAAAGCCGGCGACGACGGGCTGGTGCGGTTCGGTTATTACCCGCACAACGTGCATTTCCTGCTGACCTCGGCGCAGGCGATGGGCGACGTTCCGACGGTCATCTCCCAGACCGAAAAGCTCGAAAGCGTCATCGACACCAGGATCGGCCGGGACCTTTACTGGGTGCAGGCGATCTACGCCGCGCCCTATTTTGCTCACGCGCAGTATTCATCGCCCGAGGCAATCATCGCCTTGACCGCAGAGCCGCACCCGCTCGAATATGTCGAGGCGATGCGCCGCTATGCCCGCGCCGTGGCCATCGCGCTCAATCCGAAGCTGGGTGATTTCGCCGCCGAGATTTCGGCGATGGAGCGCCTTGCGATCAGCGATGCGGCCAAGACGATGGATGCGAACGGCTTTCCCGCGCCGCTGATCATCACGCTCGCCACCGAAGTCGCCAAGGGCAGGCGCGCGATGGCTGGCAAGCGGCATGGCGATGCCATCACGCATTTCGCGCGCGCCGTGGAGTTGCAGAAAGCCATCCCCTACAATGAGCCGCCGTTTTGGTACTATCCGGTCAACCAGTCGCTGGGTGCCGCCTATTTCGAGGCCGGAAGGCTGGAAGATGCCAAGCAAGCATTCCGCGCGGCACTGTTCGAAGCGCCCAATAGCGCGCTTGCCCTGTTCGGCCTTGCACGGACCGAAGCACGGCTTGGCAACCGGCCTGAGCGGCTTGCATCCGAACGCGCTTTCGAAGCCATTTGGCGCGGCGAACGGGGCTGGCTGGTCATGAACCGGATTTAGGTTGCGGTCGCTCTCCGCCGCAATCGCAGCGCGGCTGTGCCCCTAGCCCCCGCGTGGTCCCCACAGAATGATCGCAGCGCCCAACAGGCACACCGCGCCGCCGATCACATCCCAGCGATCAGGCCGTGTGCCTTCGACTGCCCACAGCCAGCCAAGGCTCGCAGCGATGTAGACCCCGCCATAGGCCGCGAAGGCGCGGCCCGCGAAGGCGGTGTCGATGCGGGTCAGCAGGAACGCGAACAGGCACAGGCTGGCGATGCCGGGGATCAGCCACAGCGGCGACTTGTCCGCCCGCGCCCACGCCCAGAAGGCAAAGCAGCCGCCGATTTCAGCGAGCGCAGCAAGGGCATAGAGCGCGAGGGTCATCGCACGAGAGGTGGAGGCAAACGGCGCATGCCGCAAGCCTCCACGCATTCTCGTATCAGCGCAAGCTGACCACGTTGTCGGTCGCCTCGCGCTTGCGGGTGCCGTTGAACAGGCTCATCATCGGCTCGTCCGCAACAGTGACGACCTGCGCGTTGCCATAGCCGTTGAAGCCGGTCTTCATCGCCGCGCCGTAAGCGCCGAGCATCCCGATTTCGATGAAGTCACCGGCCTGGATATCGGCCGGAAGCCGGAACGGGCCCTTCATGTAATCGGCATCGTCGCAAGTCGGCCCGTAGAAGGCGAAATCCGCGTCTTCTTCGATCAGGTCATCTTCCAGCGCGCGCGCGGGGAAGCGCCACGCGACGTGCGCCGCATCGTAGAGCGCGCCGTAAGCGCCATCGTTGATGTAGAGCTCTTCGCCGCGGCGCTTGTTCACCTGCACGATCATCGAGCTGTATTCGGCCGACAGCGCGCGGCCGGGTTCGCACCACAGCTCGGCGTTGTAGGCGATCGGCAGAGCTTCGAAGTGCTTGGCGATGATCGCGAAGTAATCTTCCATCGGCGGCGGTTCGAGGCCCGGGTAGGCGCTCGGGAAGCCCCCGCCCACGTCGATCATGTCGATCACGACCGAAGCCTCGGCAATCGCGGCACGGGTACGATCGAGCGCCTGCACGAAGGCAAACGGGGTCATCGCCTGGCTGCCGACGTGGAAGCACACGCCCAGCCAGTCGCAATGCTGGCGGGCCTGCTGGAGCAGCAGCGGCGCTTCGACGAGATCGCAGCCGAACTTCGAGGCCAGGCTCAGCTCCGAATATTCGCTCGACACGCGCAGGCGCACGCACAGGCGCAGGTCGCGCGGCGCTTCGCCATCAGGGGCGCGGCAGGCGTCGATGATCTTTTCGAGCTCTTCGAGCGAATCGAGGCTGAAGGTCCGCACGCCATGTTCGAAATAGGCTTCGCTGATCGCCGCCGGCGTCTTGACCGGGTGCATGAAGCACAGCACCGCATCCGGCAGGATGCCGCGCACCAGCCGCACTTCGGCAATCGAGGCGACGTCAAAATGGGTTACGCCCGAATCCCACAGCACCTGAATGAGGTCAGGCGCGGGGTTGGCCTTCACCGCATAGAGCACCTTGCCCGGAAACTTCTCGACGAAGAAGCGGGCGGCGCGCCGCGCGGCGTGCGGGCGGTTGAGGATGACGGGTTCGTCCGGACGAAGGTCGCGGACTACAGCCAGTGCGTCAGGATAGATGTGCAACTCAAGGGACCCCCAAAACGGTTCTGTTGAACCATAAAACGACAAGCTGCCTTGCGGTTTGGAAGTCCCCTTGGGGCAGCGGAAGGGCGCAATTAGGGCTTGGGGGGGGAAATGCAAACGAAAAATGCGCCCCGCCGCGCCGGAATGCGACTTTTTGAAGACAGCATCCCAAGCGCGACCGGAATGTGACTGAAATCGCCTGATTTCAGGCGATCCGCGCCAGATCAGAACTTGATCGACGGCACCTGGTCGACAGTCCCCTTTTCGCTGTCGTCGAGCCGGTGGAAGTCGGCTTCGGCGAATCCGAGCATGTTGGCAAACAGCACCGCAGGGAAGGATTCGCGCGCAGCGTTGAAACGGGCCACCGCCGCATTGAGCGCACGCCGCGCCGCAGCCAGCTTGTCCTCGACATCGCCGAGCTCGTTCTGAAGCGCCTGGAAGTTGGCCGACGCCTTGAGATCGGGATAGGCCTCGCCAAGGGCGAGCAGGTTGTCGAGCGCGCCGCGCAGCTGCGCCTCGCTGCCCGAAGACGGCGCGCCGCTGACCGCCGCATTGCGCGCGGCGATCACCGCCTGCAGCGTCTCGCTCTCGTGGCCGACATAACCCTTCACCGTTTCGACCAGATTGGGTATCAGATCATGGCGCTGGCGCAGCTGCGCGTCGATATCGGCCACCCCCTGCCGCACGCCCTGTCGCAGGCCCACAAGGCGATTGTAGATCGCGATGATCACCACCAACAGGATCAGCGTCGGCAGGATCAGCAGCCAGAAAATCGGTCCCATATTCAACCCTCTTTACGTTTCGCCCGAAATTGTGCTGCACATAGGTTAAAGATTCGCGCGGGAGAGGCAATGCGCAGCGACGTTGATGGCCTGATGCAAGGTGCATTGGGTAACTGGTTGGCCGGACAGGCCGAGATGCGCGATGGCGCAAAGGCGAAAGCCTATTCACGCTGGACGTGGGGCGCCGTGGTGCTCCTGCCGGTGCTGGCGTTCCTGTGGTTCGGCCCTGCGCTGTCAGGGCAGCTCAAGATGATCGTATCGCTCGGCGGGATCGGGCTCGCCGGCTATTGGGGTTACCGCCCGATTGCCGAGGCGACACGCGCGATCAAGATCGGGATCAATTCGGCGATCGCCCAGAGCTTCGGCGTCTCCTATGAACATGATGTCGAACCGGGCGCCGAATTTGCGGCGAGCAAGACCTATGGCCTCGTGCCTTCCTATGATCGGTCGAACTTCGAGGATCGCTGGTTCGGCACGCTCGAAGGGCATGCCTTCAACCTCTACGAAGCCCATCTCGAGGAACAGCGCGGCTCGGGCAAGAACCGCCGCTGGGTGACGGTGTTCCGCGGCGTGATTATCCAAATGGGCTTTGGCCGCAGGTTCCAGTCGACCACTCTGCTCCAGCGCGCCGGCGCGCATCGCAAGTGGCTCGGGCTCGGCGGGGTCAAGGACAGCGTCAATTTCGATGGTCACCGGCTCGATCGCGTGGATCAGGTGCACCCCGCCTTCGAGGAGGTATTCAGCCTCTACAGTGACGACCAGGTCGAAGCCCGTGTGCTGGTGCATCCGGTCTATGTCGAACACCTGTTGCGGCTGGAGCGGGCGTTTGGCGGCAAGGAGCTGCGCGCGCTGTTTGCGGGCGGCGAGGTGATCCTTGCGGTCGAGGGGCGCGACATGTTCGAGAGCGGCTCGATCGATGCCAGTTCGGACCGCGTGCGCGTGGCCGAGGCGTCGGAGCAATTTGCTGCACTTGCCGACCTTGCACTCGCGATCAACCAGAACGAGCGCGGGCGGGTTACGAACGCCGCCCCCCTGCCCGATCACTCCAGCTGAAGCTTACTGCGCCTCCGCCGCGCTGGGTTCACCCGAGGCCATCGCATAGGCATCGGGCACCAGCGCCAGCAGCACGTTCAGGTTCTCGCGGATATTGGCCATCGTCACGCCGTCATCGAGCACCTGATAGCGGGTGAAACCCAGGGTCTTGTCCTCGAAATCGGCCCAGGTGTTGAGCGCGGCCTGATCCATATTGGTCTTCGCCAGCGTCTCGAAGGTCGTGCCGGGCGGCAGATCGTAACGCACCTGCATCATGATCCCCTGGCATCCCGGAACATCGCTCAGGTCGCAAGCGGTGCCGAACATGAAGTAGTTCGTCTGATCCGGATCCTGCGCGACAACATAGACATCGCCTTCAGTGCCCTGTTCGAGAACCTGATGCCCGAGCGAGCCAACCACCGCGAGCAGATCGTCCTGCGTGACCGATTTCACCAGCCGTTCGGCAACGAAATCCTGCGCGACAGCAGGTGCGGCCGCCGCGGTCAGAAAGCCCGCCGCAGCAAGCGCCGAAAATGCCCGTATCATGGCCGATCCCCCCATCATCGCTGCACCCATCAGCTCAGCCGGTCCCTGAAATCCTCGTAATCGAAGCGCTTGATGCAGTCGAGCGCATCGGTCTCGGAGTCCCACATCCAGATCGACGGCAGTGCGACCCCGTTGAAGGTGTTGGTCTTGACCATCGAATAATGCGCCTGATCGAGGAACGCGAAGCGCGCGCCCGGTTCGGCGGCAACGGGTAGTCGGTAGTCGCCGATCACATCTCCCGCGAGGCACGACGGCCCGCCGAGGCGGATCGGGATCATGCTTTCGTCGGTCAGCTCGCCCAGCATCGCCGGGCGATAGGGTGCCTCCAGCACATCGGGCATGTGGCAGGTCGCCGAGATATCGGTGATGCCGACGGGCATCTCGTTGAAATGGGTGTCGAGCAGCGTGCCGACCAGGATGCCCGCATCCAGCGCCACGGCCTCGCCGGGTTCGAGGATGATCTGGCAGCCGGTATCGCTCGCGGCATCCTTGAGGAATTCGACCAGTTCGTCGCGCTGGTAATCGGCGCGGGTGATGTGGTGGCCTCCGCCCATGTTGATCCACTTGAGCTGGTCGAAGAACGGCTCGATCGCATCGAACACGCGGTCCCATGTGGCTTTGAGCGGCTCGAAATCCTGTTCGCACAGGTTGTGGAAGTGGATGCCCTCTACGCCTTCCATGTGCTCCTCGGTGAGCTGGTCGAGCGGGAAGCCGAGCCGCGAGCCGGGGGCGCTGGGATCGTACTTGGCAACCTCGCCCGTCGGCACCTGCGGGTTGATGCGCAGCCCGACGCTCACCGGCGCGCCGTTCGCGGCAGCATTGTCGAGGATCAGCCGCGCGCGTTGCAGCTGGTAGGGCGAATTGAAGATCACATGATCGGAAAGGCGGCAGATTTCTTCCAGCTCTTCGGGCTTGAAGGCGGCCGAATAGGTCGCGATCTCGCCGTCGTAGAACTCGCTCGCCAGCCGCGCTTCCCACAGGCCGGAGGTGGAAACCCCGTCGAGATATTCACCGATGATCGGCGCTGCCGACCACATCGAGAACGCCTTGAGCGCGGCGAACACCTTGATGTCCGCCCCGTCCGCCGCAGCCGCATCGCGCACCGCGGCGAGCACGCGGCAATTCTCCCGCAGCTTCGCGGCATCGACCACGAAGGCGGGGCTATCGACACGCGAAAGATCGAAATGGGCAAAGGCGCCCGGATCACCGGCTTTGGTCTGCATGGGTCCTGCTTATTTGGCGGGAAGAGAAAAGCGCACGACGCGCCCGCCGGGCACGTCGGTCAGGTAGATATGCCCGTCCGGCCCGATCGCAAGATCATGGCCGAGGCTCGCATCCTCGCCCGGCAGGCCGACATCATAGGAACGTTCGATTGTACCATCGGCGGCATAGATGCGGATGATCGCGCCCTTGCGATCAGCCCCGTCGCGGCCCTCGACTGCGAGCAGCCGCCCGCCGCCCAACGGCTTGAGGCTGTAGGTGTGGTTGCCCGCCGGAGAGACCCAGCTGGCGGCGAGCTTGCCCGCGTGGTCGAACACCTGAATGCGCGCATTCTCGCGGTCGGCGACATAGATGCGCTGGTCATCGACAGCGACCGCGTGCGCGACCTTGAAATCGCCCCAGTCGCGGATGAATTTGCCTTGCGGAGAGAACTCGGCAACGCGGGTGTTCACATAGCCATCGGCGATCAGCACGCGGTGCCCGAGAAAGGCAACGTCCGCCGGACGGCCGAAATGGCCCGCGTCCTGCTTGCTCACGCCCTTTTCGCCGAGCGTCAGTTCCAGCTCGCCTTCGGGCGAGAAGCGCAGCACCTGCTCAAGCCCGGTGTCGGTGATCCACACCTTCCCCGCCGCATCGATCGAAATGCCGTGCGGCATGATGAACAGCCCAGCGCCCCACTGGGCGAGCAATTTGCCGTCGGGCGAGAACTTGAACACGGTGGGATCGGCGATGGGATCGGCCGGAAACGGCTCTTCCCACACGCGGCCCGCGCGGTGGAGCACCCAGACATTGCCTTGCGGGTCGACATCGACCGCACTGACCTCGCCGAACTTCGCGCCCTGCGGGATGGTGGGCCAGCCGGTGTCGACGGCGATCGGCGGCACCTCCTCGCGCGGCGTCAATGCATCGCAGGCGGCGAGCGCCAGCACCGCAGCCACCGCGAGCGCGCGGCGCATCAGAATGCCACCGGCCCGCTCAATTCCTCGACCGTCCACGGCAGGCCGTGTTCGTTGAGCATTGCCATGAAGGGATCGGGATCGAGCTGTTCGATGTTGAACACACCCTCGCCCTGCCATTCGCCCTTCACCATCATCGCCGCACCGATCATCGCGGGCACGCCGGTGGTGTAGCTGACCGCCTGATTGCCGGTTTCCTCATAGGCGGCTTCGTGGCTGCAGATATTCTTGATGTAGAACGTCTTCTCGCCGCTGCCGTCGAGCGCTTCGCCGGTCGCGATCACGCCTATATTGGTGTTGCCCTTGGTGGTCTCACCCAGCGTTTCAGGCTTCGGCAGCACGGCGGCGAGGAATTGCAGCGGGATGATGTCCTTGCCCTGATACCGCACCGGCTCGATCGAGGTCATGCCGACGTTCTGGAGCACGGTCAGGTGGGTGATGTACTGGTCGCCAAAGGTCATCCAGAAGCGCGCGCGCTCAAGCTCGGGGACGAACTTAGCGAGGCTTTCCAGCTCCTCGTGATACATCAGATACATGTTCTTGGGGCCGACCGCTTCGAAGTCGAAGGCGACCTTGTTCGACATCGCGGGGGTTTCCACCCACTCGCCGTTTTCCCAGTGCCGCGCAGGCGCGGTCACTTCGCGGATGTTGATTTCCGGGTTGAAGTTGGTGGCGAAGTGCTGGCCGTGATCGCCGCCGTTGCAATCGAGAATGTCGAGCTGGCGAATGGTCTTCAATTTGTGCTTCTTGAGCCACATGGTGAAGACCGAGGTCACGCCCGGATCGAAGCCCGAACCCAGCAGCGCCATCAGGCCAGCGTCCTTGTAACGCTCCTGATAGGCCCACTGCCACTTATACTCGAACTTGGCCTCGTCCTTGGGCTCGTAATTGGCGGTGTCGAGGTAATCGACACCCGCTTCAAGGCAGGCGTCCATGATCGGCAGATCCTGATAGGGCAGCGCGAGGTTGACCACGAGGCCCGCGCCGGTCTTGCGGATCAGGTTGACCATCGCCGGCACTTCCTCGGCATCGATCTCGTAGGTGGCGATATCACGCCCGCAGCGCTCCTTCACGCTCGCGGCGATGGCATCGCACTTTGACTTGGTGCGGCTGGCGAGGTGGATTTCGGGGAAGATGTCGGGATTGAACGCCATCTTGTGGACGCACACCGAACTGACCCCGCCCGCACCGATAACGAGAACCGTGCTGGACTTTGCTGCCGACATGTTAGGAACCTTTCGTTATGCGAATCTTGCGTGCGCCTTAAAGCATTGCTCCGAAAAGTGGGAACCGGTTTTCGGATCAACCAATGCGGCACCGGATTAGTCGAATGCATGAGGCGGGACAAATGATCCAAGACAATGTGAGAATGCCGACCACAGATGGTGTGCGCGCTGCGGCGGAAGCCGTGGCCGCAATCCTGCCCCCTACCCCGCTGCTGCCGGTCAACATCAACGGGGTGCAGGCCTGGGTGAAGGCCGAGGTGCTGCAACCCATCGGCGCGTTCAAGATCCGGGGTGCGTGGTGGCGGTTGGTCAGCATGACGCCGGAAGAACGCGCGGGCGGCGTGGTCGCGGTGTCTTCGGGCAATCACGCGCAGGGCGTGGCCTGGGCCGGGCAGCGCCTCGGCATCCGCGCAACCATCGTCATGCCGCATGATGCGCCGGAAGTGAAACTTGCCAACACCAAGGCACTGGGGGCCGAAGTCGTGCTCTACCAGCGCCCGGGCGAGGATCGCGATGCGGTCGCCGCCAATCTGATTGCGGAACGCGGCGGGACGCTGGTCCATGCCTTTGGCGATCCGTGGGTGATTGAGGGGCAGGGCTCGGCGGCCATCGAGATCGCCGCGCAGCTCGGCCGCGCGCCCTCACGCATTGTCGCCTGCTGCGGCGGCGGCGGACTGGCGGCGGGCCTCGCGCTGGGCGCACCGACGGCGAATATCCACCCCGTCGAGCCGGTGGGCTGGGACATGGTCGGACAGGCACTGGCGGCGGGCGAACTTGTCCATGCCGCGCCGGACGCGCCCAAGACCATTTGCGATGCGCTCCAGCCCAATGTCACCAAACAGCTCAACCTCGGCCTCTTGCAGGGCCGCGCCGAACCCGGCGTGACCGTGACCGACGACGAGGTTCGCACCGCGCAGCGCTTCGCCTTCAACACACTGCGCCTCGTGGTCGAACCCGGCGGCGCGGCGGCGCTGGCGGCGGCGCTGGCAGGCAAGGTTCCGGTCGATGAGGGCACGGTGATCATGCTCACCGGCGGCAATGCCGACCCCGCCGCCTATGCCGCGACAATCGCCAGCCATTAGGTTGCATTTGACAATCATTCCTCGCTCTCGCAGGTAGTGCCGACAGGCGTTCGAGAGGGGATCAATCGATGCAAGCGCAAATTCTCGCGCCCGCCGCCGTGCTGGTGGTGTGGACGCTTATCGTGTTGTTGTGGATCATTCCGTCACGCTTCGGCGCAGTGGCGAAGCTGCAAGATAAATCGGTGCTGCCCAGCAAGACGGGCGTGCGCGGCAATGATCTGGAAGGCGTGATCCCCGACAAGGCCAACTGGCCCGCGCACAACCACACCCACCTGCACGAACAGCCCACCCTGTTCTACGCCACGGTGCTGATCCTGGCGCTGATGGGCCCGGCGGCGCTCGATGTGACACTGGCGTGGGTCTATGTCGCGCTGAGGATCGTGCACTCACTGTGGCAGAACCTCGTCAACACCATCCCGGTGCGCTTCTCGCTGTTTATCGCGAGCACGGGCGTGCTGATTGCGCTCGCCATCCGCGCGGTGATGGCCACGGCATTCGCCGATCCCTCGGCGCTTCCGGCTTAAGGAGAAAAAGACATGATCGGGATGGATATCTTGCAACCGGTCGTCGCGCTGCTGGCGTGGACGATGGTGATGTGGGTGTGGATGTATGCCACCCGCATTCCTGCGATGAACAAGGCCGGGATCGATGCCAAGAACCTCGTCGGCGGCGAAGGCTCGAGCCTACGGGGGCTGCTGCCCGACACGGTCAGCTGGAAGGCCGACAACTACAACCACCTCCACGAAGCGCCGACGCTGTTCTATGCGGTGGCGATCGTGCTGGCGATCATCAGTGAGGGCGACGGGCTGAATACGACCATCGCCTGGGCCTATGTGGGCCTGCGTGTTGCCCACTCGATCGTGCAGGCGACGATCAACCGCGTGGTGATCCGCTTTGCCCTGTTCGCGCTGTCATCGCTGGCGCTGATGGCGCTGATCCTGCACGCCGCGATCGCGGTATTCCACTAAGACGGATGGCGGCGGGGTTGATTACTCCGCCGCCTCGACTTCCTTGGCTGCGTGCGCGCGCGCGGCGATGAAACGCTCGCCGTCGAGCGCGGCCATGCAGCCCATGCCTGCCGCCGTCACCGCCTGACGATAGACGTGATCGGTCACGTCCCCTGCGGCAAACACGCCCGGGATCGCGGTCTTGGGCGTACCAGGTTCGGTCAACAGGTAGCCGCTTTCATCGAGCGGCAACTTGCCCTTGAACAGCTCGGTCGCGGGCGCGTGTCCGATGGCGACGAAGGCCCCGTCAACCGCGATGGTCGAAGCCTCGCCCGTCACCGTGTCCTTGAGCGCGAGGTGATCGAGCATGCCCGTTGCCCCTGCCTCGAAGCTTTCGACCGCCTTGTTCCACAGCACCGTAATCTTGGGGTTCGCGAACAGGCGTTCCTGCAGGATCTTCTCGGCGCGCAAGGAATCGCGGCGGTGGATCAGGGTCACGTCGTCGGAATGGTTGGTGAGGTAGAGCGCTTCCTCGACCGCGGTATTGCCGCCGCCGATCACCGCGACCTTCTTGCCGCGATAGAAGAACCCGTCGCAGGTTGCGCAGGCGGACACGCCCTTGCCGCCCAGTTCCATCTCGCCCGGAGCGCCGAGCCACTTCGCCTGTGCACCGGTGGCGATAACCAGCGTTTCGCCGATATATTCATCGCCGCTGTCGCCGATCGCGCGGAACGGCGGGCCGTTTTCCAGATCGACCGAGACGATCGTGTCCCACATCATGCGCGTGCCGACGTGCTCGGCCTGCGCCTTCATCTCTTCCATCAGCCACGGGCCCTGCACCACGTCGCGGAAGCCGGGATAGTTCTCGACATCGGTGGTGATGGTCAGCTGGCCGCCGGGCTGGAGGCCCTGCACCACGATCGGTTCCAGCATCGCGCGCGCGGCATAGATCGCCGCGGAATAGCCCGCCGGGCCGGAGCCGATGATGAGCATCTTGGTGTGATGGGTCGCCATGATGGGTGCCTCTTGTGAATCTCAGCCCAGCGATATGGGAGCGCGCGCGGCGATTGTCACGCCACCAGCCGCGCCCGAAGGCGAGCTTTCCTTGCCTCGTCCACACCTAATCTTGCCGCCAGATAGGCATCGACCGAACCGTGATCGCGCGCCACCTCGGCGAAGTAGGTATCGATATATTCGGGCAGCACGCCCATCAGGTTGTGGAGCGCTTCAGGCTCGATCGTCCCGTAATGCGCTTCCATGCGGGGCAGCGACTGGCGTTCGAGGATATGGCGCGTGGGCGCATCATTGGTCATCAGGAATTCTCCAACGATATCATCGTGATGCACACCCAGCACATGGAGCAGCAGCGCCACCGCGATCCCCGTTCGGTCCTTGCCGGCGAAGCAATGCACCAATGAGCCACCGTCATTGGCATCCAGCGCGTCGAAATAGCGGCTGAACATCGCGATCATCGCAGGGTTGACCGGCATCCGCGTATAGACCGCCAGCATCCGTTCGCGCGCCTTCTGCGGTGTCATCTCCACCTGCCCGCCGCCGCCTTCGTGGGGCGGAGAGTTGCTGGTTTCGCCATCATGGGCAATCACTTGCGCGGCAAAGTTCGGATGGCGCCTGCATGGAAAACCCTCGCGCTCGCTCACCCCGCGCAGGTCGATCACGGTGCGGATGTCGAGCGCATCGATCAGCGCGAGATCGGTTTCGCTCGCTTCCATGTGCTGTCCCGAGCGGAACAGCAGCCCGGTCCGAACCCGCCCCCCGTCCGCCGCATAGCCACCATAATCACGCAGATTATGAATGCCTTGGGTAAGATAGAACGATCCGACACGCGGGGTGTCGGCAAGCGGGTCATGGGTGTCGCGAATCATCGCGGCGGACACTGGCAGGGTGCCGGGACAGGGGCAAGCAGGGGTCAGACGGGGGCCTAGGGAACTCTACGGGGGGGCGCGGCAGGCGCACCGGAACCCAAGTTAGTTAATACCGCAGGAACCAAGACAACCCTTCGCGCAAGACCTCACCCTATGGCCCATATCCTGATCGCAGATGACGACGAACTGATCGCCGAACTCGCCAGCGAAGTGCTGATCGATGCCGGGCACGCCTGCGGCTGGGTTACCAGTGCCGAGGCCGCGTGGCGCTGCGTTCAGGCCAAGCGGCCCGATGTGCTGCTGCTCGATCATGCGATGCCGGGCGAATCTGGCCTCAGCCTGCTGCGCCGCCTGCGCTGTTCGCCGCTGCTCTATGATCTGCCGGTCATCATGTTCACCGGCATGCGCGGCACCGAAGACGAGGCGCAGGCGATCTATGCCGGAGCCAACGATTTTCTCAGCAAGCCGTTCGATCCGTTCATGCTGACCGCGCGTGTCCGGCGGATCCTTGAACAGCGCGCCGCGCGACCGCGCCATGTCGATCTGGCGACCGCGCTGGCGGTGCGTCAGCCTGCCGCCCCTGCTCTCGCCCTGCCCGCGCGGCGGATGATCTAGCCCGCAGCCCCTGCGCGCTGCCCGCCGAGCAATCCGCGCCCGATCACCTGCGCCTGGATCTCGGCTGCGCCCTCGAAGATGTTGAGAATGCGCGCATCGCACAGCACCCGACTGATCGGGTATTCGAGCGCATAGCCGTTGCCGCCGTGGATCTGCACCGCATTGTCCGCCGCGCTCCACGCGACGCGGGCGGCGAGCAGCTTGGCCATCCCCGCCTCAATATCGCAGCGCGCGCCGCGATCCTTGGCGCGGGCGGCGTAATAGGTAAGCTCGCGCGCCATCACGGTCTCCACCGCCATCAGCGCCAGCTTGTCAGCCACGCGCGGAAAGGCGGTCAGCGCCTTGCCGAACTGCCTGCGTCCTTCTGCGTAAGCGAGCGCCAGGTCAAAGGCGTTCCATGCCACGCCAACCGCGCGCGCGGCGGTCTGGATGCGGGCGCCTTCGAAGGTCTGCATCAGCTGCTTGAAGCCCTGCCCTTCCGCTCCGCCGAGCAACCCATCGGCGGCGACCGCAAAGCCATCGAGCCCGAGCGCATATTCCTTCATGCCGCGATAGCCGAGCACTTCGATCTCGCTGCCCTCGATCCCGGCATCGGGGAACGGCGCGGCCTCGCTGCCGCGTGTCTTGGCGGCGAGCAGCATGGATAGGCCCGCATAGCCCGGCTTCGCGGTATCGGTTCGCACCAGCATGGTCATCAGATCGGCGCGCGCGGCGTGGGTGATCCAGGTCTTCGCGCCGGTCACCCGCCAGCTGCCGTCGGCTTGCCGTGCGGCCCGCGTGCGCACCGAAGCAAGATCGCTGCCGGTGTCGGGTTCGGTGAACACCGCTGTCGGCAGGCACGATCCATCCGCAATGCGCGGTAGCCAATGCGCCTTCTGCTCAGGGGTGCCGTTGGCCGCGATCAGCTCGCCCGCGATTTCGGAGCGCGTGCCGAGGCTGCCAGCGCAAATCCACCCGCGCGACAATTCTTCCGAGACCACCGCCATTGCCAGCTTGCCGAGTCCGAGCCCGCCGTGCTCCTCGGGGATGCAGATACCGAACACGCCGAGCTGCGCCATCTCGGCGATCACCGCATCGGGGATCAGATCATCGGCAAGGTGCCACTGGTGCGCCTGGGGTGCGATCCGGTCAGCGGTGAAGCTGCGGAACTGCGCGCGAATGAGATCGAGCGTATCGTCCCCCAGCGCTTCACAGGGGCGCTGGCAGTCCGCCAGCAGCGCCGCAAACTGCGCGCGGGTGGCCGCATTGTTGCCCTCGGCGAGCAACCGCGCGACCGCAGGGTCGGCGGCAAACGCCCGCGCCGCTTCCTCGCAGCCAAAGGCCGATGGGCGCACGATTTCGTTCGCGCTCATCGGCAGGCCGGAAGCGATTTGGGCGAGGTATTCGCCGAACCCAATCCTGAGCGTCAGTTCCTCGGCCGCGCCGAACCGTCCCGCCGCCTCTGCCCGCACCGCCCAATCGAGCGTCGCCTCCAGCGCGGCGATTGTCGCGGCGATCCAGCCGAAGCCATGCACCGCGTGCTGGGCTTGCTCCATCAGCGCGGGATCGGGCGTCCCGGCGGGGGCCACCTCGGCAGCAACCTTCCCGCGCGCCGTTTCGGCATAGGCCCGTGCAGCTCCAAGAGCATCGCGCGCCAGAGTGATCCACGAGTTCATGCCGGCGGCTGCTTACTCGCTGGTGCCGAGCAGGCTGCGGGCGACCACCCAGTTGTGGATCTCGCTCGGGCCGTCGTAAATCCGCATCGTGCGCAGCTTGTTGCTCATCAGGTATAGCGGCAGCTCGCGGGTCATGCCCATGCCGCCGAACAGCTGCATTGCATGGTCGACGATCTTGTAGGCTTCCTCGGTGCAGAAGCTCTTGATCATCGAAATCTCGGCGCGGGTATCGCGGCCTTCGTCGATCTTCCACGCGCAGTCATAGGTCATCAGCCGCATCGCGTGGATCTTGATCGCGGCGTCCGAAATCCAGTTCTGCACTGTCTGCCGCGCCGAGAGCGCCTTGCCGAAGGTGGTGCGCTGGGGCGCATATTCGATCATCATGTCCAGCGCACGCTGCGCCATGCCGATCGACCACGAGGCCATCTCGATCCGCCGCGTGCCGAGCCGCACCTGCATCGGCGCAAAGCCCTGCCCGCGCTTGCCGAGCAGCTTCCAGCCCGGCACCCGGCAATCGTCAAGCGCGATTTCATAGGTCGACGTGCCGTCGATCATCGGGATCTTGCGCAGCACGTTGAAGCCGGGCGTATCGCGGTCGACGAGGAAGGCGGACATGCCGTTGCGGCCATTGGGGTTCTTGTCGGTCACCGCCATGAGGATGGTGAAATCGGCCTCGGCGCCCTTGGTGATCCAGATCTTGCGGCCGTTGATCACCCAGTCATCGCCGTCCTGCACCGCGCTCGTCCGCATCCCCTGCGGGTCCGCACCCGCGCCGGGTTCGGAAATGCCGATCGCCGACACGGTCTCGCCGCGGACATAGGGTTCAAGATAGGCTTCGCGCTGACGCTCGTCGGCGGCGACCATCAGCATCCGCAGGTTGGGCGAATCGGGCGGCAGGTAATAGGGCACGACCGTCTTGCCGAGCTCCTCGCTCACCCCGACCATCGCCACCATCGGCAGGTTCATCCCGCCCACTTCCTCGGGCGCATCAAGACCCCACAGCCCCATCTCGCGCGAGGCGGCATCAACGAGGCGCGTCTCTTCCGCGTTGAGATAGGTGCCCTGCCCCGCGTTTTCGCGCGCCATCACCGTGGCCTCGTAGGGCATCAGGTGGTCGCGCACGAAGTTGGCGACCAGGTCCTTGAGCATGGTGTATTCGTGAGGAAGCTCGAAATTCATCGCGCGTGGTTCTCCAGGCAGGATCAGGCGTATCGGTGGCCCTGACACCACACAATACGCCTCGTGTCACCCGCCCGAATGCGCCCATGCGGCAATTTTTTGCTAGGGCTGGTGTGCCTCGGCATAGTGCTGGCCGAGCCATTCGGCGCCGTAATCGTTCGACGGATCGCGCACGATCGAATGGACGTGGTTGTATTCGCCCTCGCCCGAAGGTTCGCGCACATAGTCGATGATGATCGACGGCCCTTCGACCCTGAACATGAAGCGTGCCTTGGGATCCCCAGTCGGCCCCCACCAGGCGAAATGGAGCTTGTCCAGCCCGTCTGCCGCGATGGCCGCGCGCTGCTGAGCGCCTGCCTCGTCCGACGCATCGCCGATATACTCGTCGATCAGCGCCAGCAGCAGGCGGCGCTGGACCTCGTCGAGGCGCGAGGCCTGAATTCCGCGCGGGGTGCGCGCACCGGCGACAGGCTGCTGTCCCTTGCCCGCGAACACCGCGGTATCAACCGCATCGGCGATCACCGCCGCCTTGCGCTGTTCGGGGGTGAGCGCCCCTACCAGCGCCAGCGCACGGTCGGCCTCGTGCTGGAGAATGCGCCATCCGGCATAGCGCCCGGCCGGCACCACCTGCGGATTGGCACCGAGGAACAGCGGCGTGAAGGCGATCTTCCCGCCCGAGACGGTGAAGTTGGCGGCATAGTGGTGGCCGGTCAGCATCCAGCCCCAATCCTTGCCGGTGGGATCGCCGAAAACGGTGACGAAGAACTTCTCGCTGTCGAAGTTGGGCAGGAAGGCGAGCATCCGCTGCTTGTTCGGATCGCTGTCGGGCGCTTTGTTCAGGGTCTCGGCGGTCAGCGCGTTGAGCACATCTTCGTGCCACATGATCGTGGTGGTTTTGAGATAGCCCTGACTGGAGAACGCCGCCGCGAGCATCGCATGGAGCGCCTTGCGCTGATCGGCGGTCATCTCGGCGACAGTCAGCCCCTGACGCGGCGCGAGGTTTGCCGGCAGGTTCGACCATGCGGTGCGCCGCGCGTTGTCCGTCAGGCTGGCCTGCACCTTGGCGCGCCCGGCATCATCAAGGCTGGCAAGGAAGACCTGCGTCGCCTCACGCATCGCATCAACCCGCGCCGCCTCAAGCGCATGATCGGGCGAATCGTGCGCGGCCAGCCCTCCAGCAGGCACCCCTACCGCCAGCACCGCAGCAGCAAACGCAATTGTCACGGATTTCATCGATAGTCCCCCCAAAGCCCAAGTGCGGCCTACAGCAAGGCGCAGCCGCTGACAAATCGAGGGAGATGAGGAATGGTAGCGGAGGAGGGATCTTTCGGTAGGTCATAACATATTGCTGAACAGTCATTTTTGTCGCCCGCCCCGTGAAGCTACCCCCAGTGGTACCCCCAAGATGGGACCTTTGCGACGAGCCGCCCGAGCTATGCGGCAAGACCAGTTCAATCTGTTGTTGTCGGCATTGTCGGCGAATTCCGTCGTGAACGAAATGGGCTTGTCATGCATCTGTACGATCGCAGGCACGCTGACCGCCTCGCCGGATAGGCAACATACATTATGTTAAATAATGATCTATCCCACGATCATCTCGCCTGCCATCCAAAGCGCCATTGCGATCATCATCAGGTTCTCGGTCAACGACACGAAACCAAGCGGTACGTTGCTCGATCCTCCGACGCATGCGCACTTGAGCTCGCGCTGGTCGATGTAGACCGCCTTGAACACGGAAACCGCGCCGATCGTGCCGATGAACAGGGCCACCGGGATCGAGACCCAATGTAGCACACCTGCCACCATCAGGACGCCGGCGAGACCCTCAGCGAAGGGGTAGATGCGCGCATAGGGGACCCAGCGCTGCGCCAGCAGGTCATAATTGAGGAACATGGTCGCAAATTTCTCGACATCTTGCAGCTTGAGCAGCGCCAGCACACACATCGAGAAGGCGATGAACCATTCTGCCACGCTGATGCTGACCGCTTGGCCGTCAGTCGCAATTCCGGTTGCGACTGCCATCAACGCCGTCATCGCGAATAGTGCAACAACCGGGCGATAGGTGGTGGCATTTGGGTCAGCGACTCTGAGGTTGAAAAAGCGGCGGAGGTCATCGTGGCCACCGATCCGCTGCCCATCAATGAAGGTTTGAGGGGTGGTAGCTACATCATGCTTGGCTTTGAAAGCATCGGTCTCTTCCCGCGTTGTCAGGTGATGGTCCTCCACCTGATACCCGCGCGAGGTGAGCAGATGCTTGGCCTTCAGGCCATATGGGCAGGTGTGGCCGGGCATGACCATGCGATAGAGCACTGCGGATTTTGCTGATTGCGGCACTGCGATTTCCTTTGATTGGCTGGCAATGCCGTCGCTATAAGCTCCGTACCATAATACGGAATCAAGTGGATTTATGAAAATCGGCGACTTCGCCCGTGCGGGCGGCGTAAACGTTGAAACGATCCGTTATTATCAGCGGCGCGGACTCCTTATGGAACCGCCGCGCAAACAGGGGCCGCGGCGTTACGGGAGCAATGACCTTGATCGCTTGCGGTCAATTCGCGCGGCGCAGATGGCCGGGTTCACCCTCGATGAGATTTCCACCCTGTTGGAACTCGACACGTCTGATCGATCGGCAGCGCAGGCGCTCGCCAACAGTCGGATCGCGGCGCTCGATGAAAAAATCGCGACGTTACAAACTATGCGCGCGGCCTTGGTCCGTCTGGCCGGTGCTTGTGCTGCAGAAGAAGCCGGCCCTTGCCCGATCATCGCCGCTTTCAATCCGGCGGCCAATACCTGACGCGAGGTTTACTTACTCTCGCTACCCATCCAAATCCCAGTCCTCGGGCACCACAGTCGGCGAAAACTTTCCTGACAAGTGCAGTCGCGGGTGCTGAATGTCAGCGCATATCCGTTACTCCGTGGTTATCCGGCCGACCTGCCCAATTGCAAGGTGCAGTTGGGCAGTCTGGAGGTCTCCAAGGCGTGGCAGCATCGGACGTGAGGAGCAAAATTCGCTGATGAAGAAGCAGCTGGCTGGATCGATGCTCGACATCGCCGTACGTCCCGAAGGACTGTAAAGCCAGCGAGCTGACATCGAGAATGGTTACGTACAGTGTCTAGCCGAAAGGCCACACCTGACCATCACGGGCACGCAAGCCTTGTGTTCGAACGCCCTTCCACAAGCGCGCTTCTAACTGCGAACCTTCCAAGGAAGGTGTACTGAATACCAGCGTCCCTTGTGCCGTGATATCTCGATCGAAATGCCGACCCGCTGCCAACCTGCATTTCTGAATGCGCGCAGTGATGCGTGGTGGTTCCACCAGATATGGGCAAGAGCGCGCCGATAGCGACTGGGAACCAGCGAGCTCGTTGCTTGCGCAATCAAGAGGGATGCGTAGCGCCGCGATCGATGCTCGGGTAAAGTTGTGACGTTGACCAAAGCGACTTCGTTGTTCGCAAGCGGCCAGGTCGAGACACTTTCATAGCGCGATCTATCGGCGAAATGGATGCAGGCTGCCGGCTCGGCATCGGCCAGAAGTACAAAGCCGATACATCCCGCGCGCTCGAAACTCATTGCACTTCGGACACGCGCGTCAGGATGATGTGCAAAGGCGGCAAGATGCTGCTCATCGAAAACAGTAATTTCGATAGAGGGCGGCAGGGCGGGCGCTTCAACAGCTGTGTTCTGCGCGAAAATCCAGTTGATACGGTAATCCACAATCCTGGACAAAGCTCGCTTAAGGAGATCCTTGATGCGTGCCCTCAGCGAGGCGTCTCTACGCTTCACTCCTTCGGCTTCCAAGATCGAAGCGACTCTGTGTTGGCGGGCCATCGGCAGGGCTTCCTCAGACGCTCCATTGTGCCCCGTTTTGTGTCCACGAAAGACAGGGTCGTCATGCAGTGCGGACGGGCGGCAAGGAGACCTCATGTGCCGACGTACCGATCCAGGCTGGAAAGCAGATTTCTCCAGCTGGATGCCCGACCGGACATTGGCTGGCGCTGGTCGAGGACCTTCGTCAACGCTGGTCCGCAGACGACCAATGGATATGAAATATCTGCCAGCTTCCGTTTACGCGCCGAAGCAGCATCGTTTCGACAGACCGGCTCTTGATCTGCCGATCGCGGTACGTTCCCTCGACATTCTCGACGCTCATCACCCAGGCTGTATCGCCTTGCTCACCATGGGTTCTGCTGATGAGCATGCGAGGAACTGCGGCGCTGAAAGCGGCATCTGATTTGAAATGATGACTGGCATATTCAGCTCGGCTGTTCTCCGTCCCACCGGATTCGAAAATGAGCACATCTTCGGCCAGAAGCGAAAGTGCAGCGGCAGTATCGCCCTTCGCTAGCGCCGCATGAAAGTCCGCCACCGCTTCAACGGGACCATCCAAGGCCGTAGCCACTGTAGTCCCTTCTTCAGCGTCCTTCCCCTTCGCGGTGGTACTGGGGTGCGCCAATACTGGGCTTTGTATCAGCAAGATCACGCCCGCCAGTACTCCCGCAATTTTGCATGCTCGATATCGAACCATTGAAACCCCCTTTTTCATGAACTTTCGATCTACAGCATTCCTGGCGACGCGAGGCCCAGAACAGCTACGAGGCCCAGAACGCCGACGGCAAGACAAAGCTCACCTCCCAGACTGAGGCGCAACCGCGCTAGCACGTCGTGCACCGAATTTTCCGATGGTTCACCAGACGTTGCGAAACGGCGTCCAATCGCCGCGTTGTTGGCTCCGAACGCAACCATGCCGCCGACGAGGATCAGTTTGGCAGCCAGCATCAACCCATAAGGCGTACTCAGAACGACCAAGCTGTTTTGAATACCGAATATCAGCTGGGAATTTATGAGGCCCGTGATGGCCACCACTGCCACCAAGCCCACGCCGAGCGGCGCGAACGCATGGATCTGCGAAAGCAATGCGAGAGCCTGCTCCCGATCCGGCCGCCGATGCAACTTCACAGTGAGGTCAACAAAGCAAATGATGGCGCCAAGCCACAAACCTGCGGCAATCAGGTGTGCGCCATTGTTGAGCCGATGCAGGAGCCCGATGCCTCCCTCGCCAGCAGCGGCGTGACCGCTCCATCCGAGCGAGAGAAGTGCCGCTGCGAAACAGGCGGCGACGGCTACCTGGCTGAGTTTCGTGGCCCTGACGGCGACAAGAAAGCATAATGCGAGAAACAGCAGGATGATGCGAACGGCAAATGCAATACCGATATCCGTGCCGAACGCCATCATGGAGATCGTCGGCCAGTCAAGGTCGGATAGGGGCATGCCCATCATTGCCGCCACCGAGACGAGCATAAGAACGACGGAGAGAACGAATGCAGCCGCAGCCCCCCCGATCAGGCCTAGCGACGTCCGATTACCGACAGAGAGAAAGTGGGCGCTCCGAAGCGCGATTAATCGAAACGCGGTGCTCCCGAACATCCCCAGGAGCACCGCGTAATTCAGAAAACGCAAACCAGGTTCGATCGCCCACCCCATAGCGCGATCAGCTGACGGTAAACTTGACAGTGCCGTTCATGCGGTGACCATCAGCACCTGCGGCTTGCCAGCGCACCTCATAGCTGCCCTTCGCCAAAGGTTTGGTAAGCGTGAGGGTCATGGTCTTGTTCCCGTTCGACCAGGCAGTGGTGAAATTGCGGATCGCCATCGGACTGTGATTTGCCATCCCCGGCATCGCCGTCATTACGATGCTGGCAGCAGCAGTGGGGGGCAACAGCGCTTCATTGAAAGTCAGCGTGACTGTGCGCGTGCCAGCAACGGTTGCGCCCTCTGCCGGAGTAGAGGCGACAACGCGAGTGTGAGCAGAAGCCATCGATGGGAGTGCCAAAGGCGACGCAACCACTGCAAGAGCGGCGAAAATCGAAGCAAATTTCATTGGATTGTCCTTCATTTCAAAACCAAAACCGGATGCCGACAAGATAGTTGGTGGCACTCGGATCCTCGCCGCGGGCGCGGGCGAAGTCCGCGCCGTTGCCAATGCGCCACGTCTGTTCGATCCCGATGTAAGGCGCAAACTCGCGGATAATCTCGTAACGCAAACGCAAGCCAGCCTCGACCTTGTCGATGCCCGCTCCGACGCCAAGGATCGGAATGTCCTGGGCAGCCATGTTGATCTCAACACGAGGCTGGAAGATCAGGCGCTGGGTAATACGCTGGTCGAGCTCTGCCTCGATCCTTGCCGTAACGTCACCGCGTTGTGAGACGAAAGCCGCCGCATCAACCTGAAAGAGATAGGGCGCAACGCCTTGGATGCCCAGAACGGCATAGGTCGTATCGGGTCCTGCGAGGTCCTGGCGCACACCGGCCTGGAGATCCCAGAATGGCCTGATCGCACGTGAATAGAGGGCTTGAAACTCAGCGCTTTCGGGCTTGTCGCCGAAGGCTCCCTCACCTTCAGTTTTGAACCAGAACCGGCTCGTTGGACCGCCGTAATACCCCTGAAAATCCCAGATGTAGTCTTCTGCACCCTCGCGGGCATGGATTTCCAAACGATCACCCTGAAACCAGAAAACCGGGAAATCACCGCTTTCGCGCCTGAGATCGTCTCGCGAGGCCCGCATTGCATCGGCGCCCCAGATGGCGTCGGCGGCGCGCGGAGGACCGCTCCCCGCCTCTGGCGGCGGGGGGGTTTCCATCTCGGGCCCGGGCGAGGCAGGCATGGCGCCATCCATGGCGCTGTGATCCATGGTTTCCTGCTTCATGTCGGCCATGGCATCGGGAGCCGGCATTGATCCTTCGGGCATGGTATGGCCTGCGTGCGGATCGACCGTTTCCTCTTCGGATGCGGCAGGACGATCGGGCATCACATGCCCGGCGTGGGGATCTGGCTGCTGCGGTGCGGGAGCCGGACTCGGGGCCGGCGCCGGCGCCGGTGGCGGCATCGGCATTGGCATGTCATGCCCCTGATGCTGGGCCATCGCCGGTGCTGCGCTCAGGGACGCTCCCGCAAGGAAGAGTGAGACGAGGGGCCGGACGTTCATGCTGCACCGCCCGGGCCGACCACGGTCACGGTCTGCATCATGCCGCCGTGCATGTGGTAAAGCAGGTGGCAGTGGAACGCCCAGTCACCCGGCTCGTTGGCAGTGAGGTCGAACTGAGCGCTGGCGCCCGGTTGCACGATCACGATGTTCTTTCGAGGCTGATGGGCTGGCTCGGCACCATTGACCAGCTCGAAGAACATGCCGTGAAGATGGATCGGGTGCGCCATCATGGTATTGTTGATGAGCTTCACCCGGACCCGCTCGTTCCAGGCGAAGCGGATTGGAACATCACTGACAGAAGAGTACATTCTTCCGTCAAAAGACCACATGTAGCGGTCCATATTGCCCGTGAGATGCAGCTCGAGGAGCCGCGAAGGTTCGCGCGTGTCTTGGTTCGGCTCAAGCGCCGTCAGCATGCGATAGTTGAGCACGCGGTGATCCACGTCGCGCAGGCCAAGACCGGGATCTCCCATCTTGTCCACCGGAGACATCGAAACCATGTCGACGCCCGGGCCGACCTTGACATCGGGAGGCAGCAGTGTTGTGTCGCGCATCTTCATGCCGGCCATGCTCATGCCGCCCATTGCCATTCCGGCCATAGTGTCATCCGAAGCGCCCATTGATGCATCTGGTGTGGCATGACCCATCGCCGCATGGTCCATGGGGCCCACACTACCCATTGCTTCCTTGGCACCGGTATCGGCAGAAGGCGCGCTATGGTCCATGCCGCCCGAGCCGTGATCCATGCCCATGTCGCCCATCGTCAGCAGCGGTGGATCGCGCAGAGCGGGTACATCCGCCCGCGCTCCGGGACGGCTCGCCAGCATGGCCAGCGCCATTCCCGACCGATCCATCGACTCACCGACTATGGCATAGGCCTCGGCATTGCCCGGCGTGACAATCACGTCATAGGTTTCTGCCGTGCCGATCTGAAATTCATCGACTTCAACCGGCCGGACGTTCTGGCCATCTGCGGCGATGATGGTCATTGCCAAGCCGGGAATGCGGACGTTGAAGAAGCTCTGCGCCGAGCCGTTGATGACCCGCAACCTCACGCGCTCACCGGCACGAAACAGGTATTCAAGCCCCTCGGTCGGCCCTCGCCCATTGGCAAGGAAGGTGTAGGTCGGAGAGCCGATATCCATGATATCGGTGGGCATCATCCGCATTTGGGCCCACATGCGTCGCTCTTGCGCAGACAGCGGATAGTCGTCGGTCCAGGTGCTCTGCTGGCGATTGAAATAGCCTTCACCGGTGCGCAAACGGCTCATGATGAAATGCGGGTCGAGCACCGTGAAATCGCTGAGAAGCAGAATGTAGTCCCGGTCAAATTCGACAGGCTCCGGACCAGACGGATCGATAACCAGAGGGCCATAATGCCCCGACTGTTCCTGCAGGCCTGAATGGCTGTGATACCAATAGGTCCCCGCCTGCCGGATCGGAAATTCGTAGCTGAATGTCTGGCCGGGATGAATGCCAGGGAAACTCACGCCGGGAACACCATCCATATGAAATGGAACGAGCAGGCCGTGCCAATGGATTGACGTGTCCGAACCCAGTTTGTTCGTGACATTGAGACGGACGTTCTGCCCTTCGCGCAAGCGGATCAAGGGACCCGGTACGCTCCCGTTGACCGCGACACCGGGACCACGCCGTCCTTCGACGATGCGATGACCGCTGGCCACGGTCAGATCGATCACTTCGCCGGAAAGCTCACCGAACCCAGCAGGAATGAGCGGGCCACCCCGACCGTGACCGCCTCCCTGATCGCGGTGAATGTTGTGACCCTGCGCCCAGGCAGGCACTGTGGCAAAGGCTGACGCGGCACCGAGGCCTGCAATCAGGTGGCGGCGGGTAAGGATCGGAGTGTTCATACAAGCATATACGCGCCTGATCCGGACACCCCTCAAATTTTTTTCGCGTCTCTCGACTTTTGCAGTGGTGAACTATGCTAGCAGGGCGGAATCGGCTGCTGCGCAGGATAGGCGTCAGCTCGGGGCGATCAGCGCACTTGCTTGCGATGGCCGCTTTGCATGACGATGACCAGCTTTATCGGCGAGACGCACTGGCTCACTCGGGATCAGCCATAGTCCCCGCGCCTAAATTCGGCGGCCGGTGGTCATTTGCTTTCGAGATTTGCTTTCAATCGGGCTCGCGCGCGATGCAGACGCGTCTCGACCGCCTTTTCGCTTACCCCCAGGACAGCAGCCGCTTCTGACTGACTTAGCCCATCGATCGTGCGAAGCACGAGCGCTTCCCTGAGCCGTGACGGAAGGCGCGAGATAGCGGCTGAAACCCGCTTCAGTTCAGCCCGGCTCTCTGCCTGCACATCGGCGGATATGGCGTCATCAGCGACTTCAAATGCCAGCTCGAGCGGTTCCGCCCGAACGAAAAATGCCCGGGCTTTTCGTCTTCGCGACCAATCGCGACACTTGTTGAGCGCGATACGCTTCAGCCAGAACAGGAATGGTCGGTCATGATCATATTTTCCAAGTGCAGCGAATGCTGCAACGAACGTCTCCTGCGTGAGGTCTACTGCTTCTTGGGAATCTCCAACCGACGCAGCCACGAACCGGAAGATTTTCTCACGGTAGCGTGCCAGCAGTTCCCGGTAAGCATCCTGACGACCAGCAAGTGCGAGAACCGCAAGTTCGCTGTCGCTCCCCTGGCTGAGCGGGAAAGTCACTGCACTTCTGGTGTCAGCGCTTTTGTTACGGTACGGTCAAACCGTGCTGCCTGGTCGGGCGTAAGCACCGCGCGCATGGCGAAAAGATGCTCCAGCGTTTCTTTTTGCAGTTCGCCCATCACCTGATGCGTGTGATCGACCGCAGCCGAAACCTCCGGCCCGTAGCCGTGTTCGGCCTCCATCGCTTCGGCAAGATGGGCATTGGCGGCGCGCATCTCGAGCTCGAGTGCTTTCCGGCGGGTTGAAAAACGGCGTTCAATCAACTCGATTTTTGCCGCCTGCTGCGCGTCAAGGTCAAGCTCGCTGTGCAGGAGCGCATGCAACTCCGTCTCGTCCTCGCCTGTGCTCGCAAGCAGCTCACGGCCAAGATACGTGCCCCCAAGAGCTGCCCCAAATGCAACAAGCCCAATTACGAGCAGGCGCTTTGTCCAGGTCATGCATGAACGTCCAGCAGCGTGGAGGGCGCCAGGGGATTGTCAGGCGAAAAAGGCGAAAGTGGCTGGGCTATCGCGGGGCTGGCATCCGCCAATGTACCGGAGATGACGCCGAGCACTAATGCAAACGCGCCGGCCAGGCCCATCAGCCGGGATCCGGCACCAACTTCGCGCCGATGTGCCTCCAGACCTGCGAACACGGCCTCGTCGATCATAGCGAGATGCGCGGGAATGGGCTGTGCAGCAAGGGCCCGCAGCGAATGGTCAAGGTCATACATTTACAATCTCCCGGACGTTCATTTCACATACGCATCTTATGATAAGATCCCTCAAAAAATTTTTGCCCAACCATCGTGAGGGATAATGCGGCGACATGCGTATCAGTGTGTGTGTGGACAACGGGATCGATCGCAAAGTCGGCGACTTGCCGTGATTGACAGTACGAGGATGCAGCATGAGCGAAACCCCAACTTTCACTCCGGCTGCAGGCCGATTTGCGTCGACAAAATTGTATGACCGCGGCGTGGCACTGCTGACGCGCGAACGTCGCTGGCGCAGTGCCTTGCTGGATCTGCTTGACCCCAAGGCTGGGGAAACGATCCTCGATGTGGGGTGCGGGACCGGATCGCTTGCGATCCTCATGAAGCAGCGCGAACCCCAAGCCACCATCATTGGCCTTGACCCTGACGGGCAAGCCTTGGCGATCGCAAGAGAGAAAGCCGCAGTCGCAGGCGTTTCCATCGAATGGAAGAAGGGTTTCGCGCAGGATGCGGTAGCCTGCGGCCCGGCCAACAAGGTCGTGTCGAGCCTCGTATTCCATCAGGTGCCACTCGAGGGAAAGCGGACGGGGCTCGCCGCGATGTTCGCCGCTGCTGCCCCCGGCGGCAAAGTGTTCGTTGCCGATTACGCCCGGCCTACCAATTGGATCATGCGACAAGCCTTTCGGATTATCCAGTTGATAGACGGACAGACCGACACCCAGCCCCATGTCGAAGGTTTCCTTGAGGCGGAGCTCGGAAAGCTTGGTGGCCGCACCATCTCGGCAGGCTATCGATTGGATACACCGACAGGGACGATTTCGATCTTTGTTGTGCCAAGCAGTGAAGACATCATGAAAGGATTGCACTAATGGTCAAGAAGTTCGCGATTTTGCTCGCTCTGATGTCGTCATCCGCCTTGGCGGCTAACGACATCGTCATGCACCGTGATCCGGGCTGCGGATGTTGCGAAAAGTGGGCCGCACAGGTGCGCTCAGCGTTCGGTCGCAAAGTCCAGGTCATCGATGACCGGCAACGATCAAGCTTGCAGCGCAAGATTGGTCTGCCCGCAGACCTGGTGTCGTGCCATACCGCGCTGATCGACGGCATGGCCTTTGAAGGTCACGTTCCCATTGCCGACATGAAGCGCGTTCTTGCCACCAAGCCAAAGGGCGTGAAGGGCTTGGCAGTGGCTGGCATGCCGCTCGGTTCGCCGGGAATGGAAGCACCGGGCCGCCCAAGAGACAGATACCATGTCTTTGCTTTTGGCACAGCCAGGCCGACAATCTTCAAGAGCTACTAGGAGCGAGTCTTGATGGCAGAGCATTGAGAGACAAGGCCAGGCGTCAATGATGCTGGATTGGCGACGAATCTCTCGGCTGCTGGGCCGAGATCGTGTCGCAACATGCAACAGACTAGCCAAGGGACATGATTATGACCGAGACACCGCGTCACCATGGTGAGGATGCTGATCCTCACTCCACAGCAGAAAAGATGGCGACGGATCCGGTCTGCGGGATGAGGGTCAATCCTGAAACCACAAAGCATGTCGTGACCCAAGCTGGAGCCCATCACTTTTTTTGCAGCGCGGGCTGTCTTACTAAGTTCACTGCCGATCCTGGCCGGTACATAAGCGGTTCACCGCGACTGGACAGTCCTGTTCCTGAAGACGCAATCTGGACCTGTCCGATGCATCCGGAGATCCAGCAGTCCGGCCCAGGAAGCTGTCCGATCTGCGGCATGGCGCTTGAGCCAATGACCCCGACCCTCAGCGATGGGCCATCGGACGAATACAAGGATATGAAGCGCCGCTTCGCGATCGGCCTCTTGCTCGCCTTGCCGGTGGTCGCGCTCGAAATGGGTGGGCACATGACAGGCCTGCGTCATGTTCTGGACGGAAAACTTGCAAACCTGATCCAGATGGTGCTGGCAACACCTGTGGTTTTGTGGGCGGGCTGGCCATTTTTTGAGCGCGGTTGGGCATCGATCAAAAGTCGCAGTCTCAACATGTTTACGCTGATTGCCATGGGGACCGGGGTCGCCTGGATCTACAGCATGGCCGCCTCTCTGGTGCCGGGAATATTTCCGGCAGCGTTTCGCTCCGATGACGGTTCGGTTGCTGTCTATTTCGAAGCCGCAGCGGTTATCACGGTGCTCGTCCTGCTTGGCCAGCTGCTTGAATTGCGGGCCCGGGAGACGACCAGCGGCGCGATTCGTGCATTGCTCGATCTCTCCCCCAAGCTCGCTCGCCGTGTTCGCGATGATGGCAGCGATGAAGAGATTGCGCTGGACCAGGTCCTGGTCGGCGACACGTTGCGCGTGCGTCCGGGAGAAAAAGTGCCCGTCGATGGCGCGGTCGTCGAGGGCCGCAGCACGATCGACGAATCCATGGTCACCGGGGAATCGATGCCGGTGAGCAAGGAAGCTGGTTCCAAACTGGTTGGCGGTACAATCAA
This sequence comes from Porphyrobacter sp. LM 6, assembly GCF_001720465.1. Taxonomy (NCBI): domain Bacteria; kingdom Pseudomonadati; phylum Pseudomonadota; class Alphaproteobacteria; order Sphingomonadales; family Erythrobacteraceae; genus Porphyrobacter; species Porphyrobacter sp. LM 6. Next base: position 1,697,689 of record NZ_CP017113.1, on the reverse strand, counting down.
TCAGACCGGGGGTCTGATCATGCGTGCGGAACGAGTCGGGCGCGATACCATGCTCGCGCGCATTGTCCAGATGGTTGCCGATGCCCAGCGCAGCCGGGCACCGATCCAGCGGCTTGCCGATACCGTTTCTGGCTGGTTTGTGCCAATAGTCATCGCTGTCGCTGCCATAGCCTTCGTCTCCTGGTCACTGGTCGGACCGTCACCGGCTATGGGTTATGGCCTGATCGCAGCCGTGGCCGTCTTGATCATCGCGTGCCCCTGCGCGCTTGGTCTGGCCACGCCGATGTCAATCATGGTGGGCGTCGGACGCGGCGCGCAGGCCGGCATCCTGATCAAGAACGCTGAAGCCCTCGAGCGTATGGAGAAGATCGACACGCTGGTGGTCGACAAGACCGGAACACTGACGGAAGGCAAGCCGGCTGTCGTCGCCATCGAAACCGCTCGCGGCTTCGATGAGGACGATCTTCTTCGCCTTGCCGCCAGTCTTGAACGCAGTAGTGAACATCCGCTGGCGTTGGCGATTGTACGCGAAGCCGAAATCAGAGGCCTCGCGATCAGCGAGCCGACCAATGTCGATCAACCCGTCGGCAAGGGCATCATCGGCCAGGTCGATGGCCGCAGCCTCGTTGCGGGCAATGCTCGTTTTCTTGGCGAACAGGGCATCCAGCTGGGCGCCCTTGCGGAGCGCGCAGATGACCTGCGCAGTGAGGGCGCAACAGCCATTTTTCTTGGCATCGACGGCCAGGCTGCCGGCGCCATCGGCATCGCCGATCCGGTCAAGCAGACGACGCCCGCAGCGCTCCTTGCCCTGGCTCAAGCAGGCATTCATGTCATCATGCTGACAGGTGACAATCGCGTCACCGCCGAAGCAATCGCCCGGCGTCTCGGCATTGCGGATGTTGAAGCCGATGTGCTACCGGATCAGAAAAGCGCGATCGTGAAACGGCTGCGGGATGAAGGACGCATCGTCGCCATGGCCGGCGATGGAGTAAACGATGCACCGGCACTGGCGGCCGCAGATGTGGGTATCGCGATGGGTTCGGGGACCGATGTCGCGATCGAGAGCGCCGGCGTAACCTTGCTGAGAGGTGATCTGACCGGGATTGTGCGCGCTCGCCGCCTCAGCCATGCTACCATGAAAAACATCCGCCAAAACCTGTTCTTTGCCTTTGCCTACAATGTCGCAGGCATTCCGGTGGCAGCGGGAATACTCTATCCCGTATTCGGGATCATGCTGTCACCCATCATTGCTGCTGCGGCCATGGCGCTGTCTTCGGTGAGCGTGATCGGCAATTCGTTGCGGCTTCGACAGATTTCTCTGTGACTTCTACGAGGACAGATTTCTGAATTCCAGGATTTTTGCACTTCTGCCGGAGCAGGATGTAAACATCTCTGGCCTCGAGAACCAGAAGAAGTCAGACTGCGCGACCGCTTGTCGCGCCGCTTCGGTGCCCATCGATGTAGTTGGTGAATGAGGTCGCCGTTGTCCGGGTAACCGAGCGACGGCGACCTCGGCTGGATCAGGAAGCTGCGATCATTTTGCGGCATTCGTCGGCACATATGCGGCATGCAGCTGCACAAGCCTGGCAGTGATCATGAGCATGTTGTCCGCATTCAGCGGCGCAGCTTTCGCATACCTCCGCACAGAGCGCACAAAGCTGCTTGGCGAAGCTGCTTTTGCGCGCGACGAAACTAGCCGCGAGACGACAAAGGGCTGCGCAATCGAGCGTGAGCTCGATGCATCGCGTCATGGCCTCAACATGATCTGACCTGAGACATGAGACGGTGCAAGTATCGCAGGCATCTGCGCAGGCGTTGCATGCGGCAAGGCAATCGAGATGGTTGTTCGACATCATCTTTCTCCAAACGAGTTGAGACCTTTGTCAGGTCGTTTGGCGTTCTACCCTCCGGACTACGGTCCCGGGTCAATGTTCGATTTTTGGGATTTTTTCTGATCGCATTTTGACGAAGATCAATGATCCAGATTTCCCTTGACCTATGACCATGGTCGAAGGTGCATAAGCCCGTTCGGTGCTGCGATCAGACATGGACCATGCGCCTTCTCGCCCCGACGTATGTCTGCCCAAAGTGCTGATTATGCGTGCATGATTAACGGTTTAATCGCTGGCTGCGACAGCGGCGGCGGCCTTTTTCGAAGGAGCAACGTGACATGAAGAAAATTTTCGCATCCCTGCTGATCGGCGCCGCGCTGATCAGCGCTTCACCGTCGATCGCCCAGGGCATGGGGCACAGCTTTTTCATGCGCGGACACGTCGTCGCGATGGAGGATACGGGCCCGGTGATCTGCATCGGCAAGGCCGACGGCGCGCAGACCGGTCAGGTTCTGGATGTTTACCGGGTTGAGTACCGGCACGCGCACCGACCCGAGCAGACGAGTTACAAGCGGGTGAAGGTTGGCGAGGTCAAGATCACCGAGATCATCGATGATCATTTTGCTCGCACGCAGGTGACCGACGGCAAGCTCAAGGAGCACGACATCGTCGAGCTCAGCCGCAAATGAGCAGTGAGCGGGGCAGCGCAGGCCGGCGGCTGCCCCGCTCCAGCCCAAGATGGATGCATGGCCCCAAAGAGACGATGCCAACGGGTCTGGGAACAAGCGAACCCATCTGAAAGGAGCCGCAAATGCAAGGTTACACCATCGGGGCGCTGGCTTCAGCATGTGGCGTGCGGCGCGATACCATTCGCTATTATGAGCGCTCTGGTCTTTTGCCCGAACCCGACCGGACGGCCTCCGGCTATCGCATCTATGGGCGCGACGATGTCGAACGGGTCAACTTCATCAAGACCGCGCAGCTGCTCGGGTTTACCCTGAGCGAGATCGTGCTGCTGTTATCGTTGCGGCACTCTCAGGCCAAGTCTGCTGCCGAGGTTGTCGAACTGACAGAAAAGAAGATCCGCAGCCTGTCAGACAAGCTGTCGCAGCTCCGAACAATCAAAAGAGCTCTTGCTCAGCTTGTTGCGGATTGTCCTGTGGATGTGCCTGTCAGTGACTGCCCGATCCTCGGGTATATCGCCCATCCGCAATCCCGTCGCCAGCTCAGGCAGCGGTCTGAAAACCCCCATCAGCAGGTTGCTGGCTAACCTAGCCGCAAGGCGTCTCCCGCGCACGGCCTTGGTCAGCCAGCGCTGCTTAACGGCGAAATCCCATTCAGAAGAAAGGAACGATCATGACTTTGCTAAGCCACAAATGGACCCCGATTGTATCGGCGCTCGTGAACGCCGCAGCGCTCGGTGCCTGTAGCCCGGCGTCAGAGGCCGACAATGTCGCTGCCACCAGTACCGATACCAGCATTCCGGAAGACAATGCGTCAGAAGTTGCCCGCGAAATGCACGATCAGATGAACGAGGGTCAGGCCATGCACGATTCCATGCAGGACGGGGCGATGCCCACTGACCAGATGGGGCCGGACGGCGCCCACGGCCACGCGATGAAGGGCATGGGGAACAAGCCCGCTCCCGAGCCTGCGCCCAAGGACAAGGCGGATCCGATGCCAATGAGCGACATGTAGGCAATTGGGCCGGCAATTGGCGTGACATGAACTTCGTCTTCGCAGAACGCCCGGCGCGGATACTCTTCATCGCGGCTGCGGCCGTCATCGGCCAGGCGGCAGCCGCACAATCTGTCGCCAATCACACCGCGCACCATCCCGGTGGCAAAGCCGCGTCGGCGAGCGCGGAGAGGCCAGTGGCCCAGTCTGACGTTCCGGCGCAATCCAGCATGAGCCGCGCCAGCCCCATGAGCGAAATGATGGAACAGATGACAGGCGGCGAGAGTCAGCTGAGCCAGCAGTTCAGCAGCTATTCCGCTTTTCTGGCACTGCCCGAACTCGATGAGGCTGCGCGAAAGGATGCCGCGGCGCAAGCGAATGCGCGACTTCACCGCGGCTTGAGCATTGCCAGCGAGATCACAAGCAAAGCCCATGGTCCGGAACAGCCTGACGGGATTGAGATGGCCAACCAGCTTCGCGAGGCAGCGACGCTGATTGAAAGCGGATCGGCCATGATCGCCGTACTAGCAGGCCAAAAAAACAGCGACAGCGCGGCGAATGACTGGTTTCGCAAGGAGACCGGGCTCACACCCCGCGATGCGAGCACTTCGAACACCGGACGGCTGTGGGGCCTTGCGCCGGGACACTGGCTGTTCATGGCAGCCACCCTGCTCGCATTGGGAGCGCTGTTAGCTCTGCAGATGCTGCGGCTACGGCGAGTAAGGGCACTTGTCGTCCCGGTTCCGCACGCGGGCCCGGTAGCCGACTTGACGAGCCCGGCACCGGTCGCCCCAGGCCAGGATGCCGCCAGCCAGCGCATCTCGAGCCCTGCAGTCTGGCCGACACGCCAACCGGATTTGTCTGGTCTTGCCCCCACGGGCAAACCTCGCCCCTGGAGCGGCGAGCTGCGCGTCGCCCAGATCTTCAACGAAACGCCGACAGTCAAGACCTTCCGCTTGGTGCTCCCAGGCTCCGATCGGCTTCCTTTCGACTTCCTGCCCGGCCAGTTCCTGCAAATCGAAGTATTGAAGGAGGACGGCACCAAAGCCAAGCGGTCATACACGATCGCCTCTTCACCGACGCAGCGCGCCTATGTTGAATTGACCATCAAGCGCGAGACGCAGGGCGCTGTCTCACGCCATCTGCACGATAGCGTCACGACCGGCGACCTGGTTCAAATTGCAGGACCATTCGGCCGTTTCACCTTCACCGGGAGCGATGCTGAGAGCATCGTTCTGATTGCCGGCGGCGTCGGCATCACGCCGATGATGTCAGTACTGCGCTTCCTGACCGATACGGCCTGGCCCGGCGAGATTTTCTTCGTCTTCGCAGCCCGCTCGACCGACGAATTTGTCTTCCGGGAGGAGATCGAACAGCTCGAGCGCCGCCACCCCAATCTCAGTGTCTTTGCATCGATGGAACGATCGCCGGGAACGGTCTGGCATGGACCCAAAGGACACATCACCCGCGAGTTGCTTGAAAGCGCGGTTCCCGAAATCGTCGGACGGCGCGTCCATCTGTGCGGGCCACCGCCAATGATGGCCGCCATGCGCGAAATCCTGATGCAGATCGGGGTGCCCGAGGCGCAGATATTCAGCGAGGCGTTCGGACCCGCTTCGCTGCCGATCGATGAACCTGGCGAGCAGAGTGCCGCGCAGGCGGCCCCCCCGCCCGCTGCGTCGGCCCGTGCACGGTTGGCGGCAACTACGGTAACCTTCTCGGTAGCCGGCGTTTCGGCGCCACTCCACACCGACGAGACGATCCTCGAGGCTGCCGAAACAGCCGGTGTTGAGATCCCCTATTCGTGCCGGGTCGGCGAATGCGGGGTTTGCGTTACCCGCCTGCTAGCAGGGGAAATCGCGATGGAGACCGAGACCGGTCTCGACCCCGACGACAGGGCACAAGGCTATGTGCTCGCCTGTCAGGCACGTTGCACCCGAGGCCCTTTGGTGGTGGAAGCCTGATGCGCGAGCGCGGCGACATCTTGATGACCTTGGCGGCAGCCTTCGTGCTTCTCTTTCCACTCGGTTTCGTGGTTCACGCGTCGCCGCGCTTTCCCGGCAGTCTGGCGGGAAGCTTGATCGGGATCGCGGCTGCGGTACTGATGCTCCTTCCTCTCGTCCATGTCGCAGCTCGGCGTATTGGGCGTTTTGGACGATGGCTCGATCATAGGATCGAGAAGCGGACTTTGCTGGCGATACACATCTATGCGGGTGTGGCGGGGCCAATCCTCGCACTTGTCCACGCGGCACACAAGTTCGAGAGCCCGCTCGGCATCGCACTGACCGGCACTGTCATACTGGTCGTCTGGAGCGGGTTTGTCGGTCGTTATTTCCTGGTCCAGATCACAAGAGCCGTCCGCGCCCGCACATCCGAACTTGCAGCGCTCCGCTTGGGACTCGACGCGGATCTTGCAAGTGCCGTGCCCATTGCAGGCGAAGGTCGAGCGAAAAGCAAAGGTTGGCGGTTCTTGTTCGCCCCGGCCGACGAATTCGAGCTCACCGATATCGCTGATGCCAGACGACGTGCCGAGGCTCTTGCCGATGCCGAATACGCCGTGCGCGCCGAACGCGCGGCTGCCGGCCTGTTTGGGGGATGGCGAGCGATCCATGTCGTCACCAGCACACTTCTCTATGCGCTGCTGCTGCTCCACATCTGGGCTGGCTATTATTTCGGGTTTCGGTGGCTGTGAATGGCGCGCGCCTCCTCTACGGCATATATGCCCTCGTACTGGCGATGCTCGTCGTCATCGTCCCGCTGACGACCCATTCCGCTGGAAGCCGCGCGATTGCAGGTTGGACCGCGCTGATTGAACCTGGACCTTTGTCGCCCGCTCACGCCTCGCTTCGGCGCAATTGCGAAACCTGCCACACACCGCACCAAGGCGTTGAGGCGCAGAAATGCATCACCTGCCACATCCAAACCGATTTCGGGACCAAGGCGTCGACCCGTTTTCATGCCAAAGCGAAAGACTGCACAAGCTGTCATGTTGAACATGACGGGGGCGCGAGCCTTGCTCGCATGGATCATGAGGCCTTGCTCGATCCAGACCTTTGGCGCGGTCCGCTTCGGCCCCGAGATGCACGCATCTCGAAAACACATCCAGAGACCACGGACGCGCTCAATTGCGTAAGCTGCCATGCGGCGCGCGATCGGCATCAAGGTTCGTTCGGCAAGGACTGCCAGAATTGCCATGCTGTGGTCGACTGGAAGATCGACGCCTTCAGGCACCCATCTGTCAACTCACGCCAGTGCGCCGGGTGCCACAAGGCACCGCCCAGTCACTTCATGATGCACTTCGAGATGGTCTCTCAGCGCGTTGCGAGGGAACGCGCTCCGGTCAATCAATGTGTTGCATGCCACACCACCGACAGTTGGAACAACATCCGTAATCGTGGGCTGTACGACCATCATTGAGCAGATGGTGCTGATCGCAGGGCCTCCCGCCGGCCAAAGCAGAGGTGAGCAGCCCGGAGAAGGATGTGCGGCTTTAACTCGTAAACTGAGAGAAGAGATCGAATAGATTTGACACGTTTCGCATCCACGCCGATTATAAACGTGTGAGGCGGCTTTTCTCCTTGATAATGCTTGTCGGAGCGTTGGTGGGTCTCCTGGGCCAGGAAACCGCGTTCGCGAACAGCATGCCCCTGACCTGGGCTAATCAAAACACTGATGCTGGCGCGATGGATCCTGTTTGCGCCGAGATGATGGGGGTCGCTCAACCGGATAAGCCCGAAAAGCCCTGTGAAGGCATGACGCCCGAATGCGTTGCGAAGATGGGCTGCGCTGTGCCGGTGGCTCTGGTTCCTTTGCTGCCGATCACAGAGCCGATGTTGTTTCACGCCTGGATTCCAGCGCGAAGGCCTGTCGCCACGTTAATAGGTCGCATTATCGGTCCTGAGCCCGAGCCGCCTACAAATCTTGCCTGAGCCGAGGTGTAGCGCTGCGGGCCCGTCTGCTTGCCTGCGCGCGGTCAAATCGTTCAAGCAAGGAAATACTCATGAAGACAAGACTTTTGCTCGCCGCTGCGATAGGGCTTCTAGTCCCCGTCTCTGCCGCTTCCGCCCATGCGCCTGAAGGCGGCCATTGGGAATGGCGCTCCCGCTCTCAACTAGGGCCCAGACCAACAACGCCGGCGCTTGTCCGCGTATGGATCAGCGATGACGTGGCGAACGCCGCCGCGTGCAAATGCTCCGCGATGAAGGCTGATACATCGGGATGCACGATGGACATGTCCGGCAAGGCCCGGGTTCCCTCAATCGGTTATCACCAACAACCAGGTGCAGATCAACGTCCGAGCGCCCGCGCTGTCACCCGAACTGGTCGAGAAGCAGGTCTCTTTCCCGATCGAAACGGCGCTCGCCGGGACCCCGGGTCTTGAATACACAAGATCCCTGAGCCGCAATGGCTTTGCCCAGATCACGGCCGTATTTTCCGACTCCACGGACATCTACTTCGCACGCCAGCAGGTGGGTGAGCGGTTGCAGGGGGTGCAGGAAAACCTCCCCGATGGTGTAAACCCCGAAATGGGCCCGATCGCGACCGGCTTGGGCGAAGTGTACATGTACACGGTCCGGCTAGACCACCGCGATGACGACAAGCACAAGCCGGGCGAACCGGGCCAGCAGCCGGACGGTAGCTATATCACGCCCGAGGGTGAGCGGCTGACGACCGAAGTCGACAAGGCGACCTATTTGCGAACGGCACAGGACTGGATTGTCACCCCTCTGCTCAAGGGCACCCCAGGCCTTGCCGGCGTCGATTCGATCGGCGGCTATGCCAAGCAGTTTCTTGTAGTGCCCGATGTGCAGAAGCTGGCCTCGCTTGTTCAAGCCAATCGAGCGTGAACAAAGTGCGCTCGATACGGCCCAGTTCAGCCAATGCAAAATCCAGCCTGTTCTGGCGTTTGTAGGCGGCAAGTTTTCGCAAGATTACTGACGGCGCCACCGTGCCATCCTTGATTGAGGCGACAATCCTGACGATGTCATCCCAATCGGCCTCGATCGCTGCCGTTTTGATGGTGCGGCCCATCAGATTTTCGATGCCCTTGTATGTCGATGGCGCAGCGATCGAACCCAGCTTGCGGTCGCCAATATCGCGCAGCCGGGGCGCGAAGCGGAACCCGAGTAGGTGGCAGAGTGCGAAAACATGATCGGTGGCGCCGCCGGTATCGGTATAGTGCTCATGCAACGGAAGGTTGCCGGCGCCCAGGACAAGCCCGTCGAGCACGTAAGGCGCTTCACCTGCCGTCGCGGACATGATCCGTGATCCGAATGATGCGAAGTGATCGGAAAGGTGAGAATAGATTTTCACGCCAGGTTCGGCGCCATATTTGGCATTGACGTCCGCCGCCCCTGAACGGCTCCGCCCCGACCGGAAGAACTGGCCATCGGACGACGAACTGGTGCCAGCGCCCCAATGCCGCGCGAAGGGTAATTCGTGATGGGCTGAGATGATCATGGCCAGCGCGGCCTGATAGTTCTCGGGTGAAAGATACCAGTTGTGGGTCCATGCGAGTTGGGCATAGCTGACGCCTTCGCTGGCATTGGCCATCCGCTCCAGCCCGAGGTTGGTGCCATCAGCCAGAATTGCGGCGAGTACCGTGCTGGGGTTGTCGTGCTCCTTGCCTGAGCGCAGGTCACGGAATGCGTTCAAAAAACCAGTGCGTTCGGCGACTTCAAGCAGCAGCTCGGTGATGCGCACGCGGGGAAGCAGGGTATCGAGCTTGCGATCGAGGGCTTCAGCTTCCGGTGGGGTGACAGGCGGCATTTGCTGAAGCTTGAGCCGGTCTCGTTCGAGCGACACTCCCTCAAGCTTGTTTGTTTTCAACTGCTTGGCAAATCGGCGCAGCCGCCAGTCAAGATTTCGTGCCCGGTCAGCGAGGTAGGATGCAGCATTTGAATCGAACGGAAGCACATCCGCCACTTTGGCGGCGTCGCGCCGACCCAGCAAATAGGCATCGAAGCGCTGATAGTTGCGGGTTCCCTCGATCCATACATCACCGGCGCGCAAACGATCACGCAAGGTTGCCATGATCGCAATTTCATAACGTCGGCGGTCGATACGGCCGCTTTCGGTGATGAGACGCTTCCACTGCCGATTGGGGAATGGCAGTGGAACGCCATCGGGAAGGTCGCGCGACTTTCGTGTGTTCGCATCGCGAATGACATCGATGGCTTTGATCAGTGCCGTCCCTGTTCCAGACGCCTTGAAGGTGAAGGCGTCCAGAAATGCCGGGCTGAAACGCCGTAGCGTGGCGTAACGCTCGGTTGCCGTTACCAGTGCGTCCTCGCCGGCAAGATCAGCAAGGGCATCTACTTGGGCCTTTGCCGCAACAAGCCGGTGCCAGCCCACCGCTTCGTCAATCAATTCGAGCGGATCGCCGCCATTCTGGACAGCCTCATCAAGTGCTGTAATCGTGGCGCCAAACAGCCGCATGAGTTGCCCCACCGACTGAATACTATCTTGGTAGCGACGCTCGCGCCCACGCCGCGCGCGCGTGAACATGCCGCCGATAAGTCGGTCAAACATTTGGATCGCGCCATCGGCAAGTCTGGCCTCAAGGTCGATCACTGCGGCCGTCAACGTCGCCCGCCTGCGATTGACGCTGTAATCCGAAAGCAGGAATGCCGGTGCCACGCCGCCCTCGCGGACAAATTGGGCAAAGCGGAATTCCGGAATGGCGCCCCCAACTACCGGGTGGATACCTATGCCGCGAACATAGCGCAGGCGCTCAAGCAAGCCATTGATATTGGCCGCAGTCGGGGCTTCTTCGAAATTACGCAACCACGCCAGCGGTGTCATGCCGAAATCCGGGTTGTTGATTACGAGTTCGTCTAGCCGTGTCAGTTCAGCAGAGCTGAGGCCTTCGACGATTGCGGCTGCGGCAGCTTTGCGTGCGCGTGCCCGGCCAGCAAGACCGGCGCGTTCCAGTGTGTCGCCTGACGGAAGAATGAACCGCTCACCCTTCAGGCCAACCATGAGGGCGCGAACAATCGGTTCACCTCTGTCTGTATACTCGGCGGCTTGCGCGGCAAGATTCAGGGCAAGTGCCAGGTCGCCGCGTCGAAACGGGCGTATGCCAAGATAACGCGCCACGAGATCGGCATGATCGGTACGGGTTTGCGCGCGCTGACCATATGCAGAGAAGGAGGAAGGATCGACGAATAACTGTGCCGCGAGGTACTGAAGAATGACGTCGGGAAGCCCGATCTCGGGTTGCAGACCAAAGCCGGGATGTCGCATCAAAGCGATTTGTGCAGCCAGACCGAGGCGATTTGCTGGACCATAGCGGCGCCCAACCAATTCAACATCTTCCGCAGAAAGGGTATAATGCCCAATGATCGCGGTTTCTTGGACAGGAGGATCGAACAGGCGCCGGCGCTCGTCTCCGGTCAGAAGTCGGCGTCGTGCCATTTCGCTCTCCCGCTGAGGCGAATAACAAAATTGACACCAAAGCGGCTTGCACTGGAGGGAGGCCATTCGTTGCCGGTTGATCCCCGAGCAATCACCCGGCGCAGCAAGACAGTTTGGCGACATCCTTATCAAACGTTTGGGCCGCCAGTTTGAGGCCTTCCACAGTGGTCAGGTAAGGAAATATCGTTGCACCCAATTCCAGGGTGGTCATGCCGTGTTTGATCGCCAGCACCAGTGTCTGGATCGAATCCGCGCCTTCGGGTGCCATGATCTGGCCGCCCAGCAAACGGTCGTTCGCCTTGTCGGCAATCAGTTTGATGAGACCCCGCGTATCGCGTGCTGCCAGTGCCCTTGGCACAGCATCGAGCGGGAGCAGCGAAACCTTGATGTCCAGGCCTTGCGCCCGTGCTGTCGTTTCAGTGAGGCCGGCGCTGGCGACTTGCGGGTCGGTGAAGACGACGGATGGCATGGAGGAATTGTCGTAGCGGTATTGGTTGCCCGTCACCGCGTTGCGCGCGGCCAGTTTTGCGCCATAGGCGGCCATGTAGACGAACTGGTCCCGTCCCGTTACATCGCCCGCCGCGTAAATGCCTGGAACCGACGTTTCGAGGTGGTCATCGACGACGATTCCACCATTACGGGCAAGCACTATGCCGCGCTCCTCCAGCCCAAGCCCGTCGCTATTGGGTCGGCGTCCGGTGGCGATGAGCACCTGTTCCGCCGCGACGGTGTCACAATGCCCCTCGCAGGTCAATTCGACCCCGCTCTGTGTTTGGGCGATACGCTGATAGCCGACACCTGCGCAAACCCGCACGCCCTCGGCTTCCAAATAGTTTTTCAGCGCGGCACTCACTTCCGGGTCCATTTCGGGGAGCAGGCGGCTTCGGCAGCAGATGGTGACATCAACGCCCAGACGCGAAAACATCTGTCCCAGTTCTACCCCGATCACCCCGCCACCGATCACCAGCAGCGATTTGGGCAAGCGATCCAGCGCCAGCGCCGATGTGCTGGTTAGGTAGGGCACGCTGTCCATCCCCGGAATCGGCGGCACGGCGGCGTGCGCACCCATCGCCAATATGACCTTGCCGACCTTCATGGGCGCATCGCCGACAATCAGCGCACCATCGGCAAAGCGTGCCTTGCCCTCGATATAGCTCACACCGTCATAGGCGGGCAGCAGATCGACATATTTTTTTTGGCGCAGCGTCGTGACAAGATCGTCCTTCGACGCCGCCAATACGGACCAGTCATCCATCTGGACAGCGCCCCCAAGGCCGGGAAAGCGCGCGGCGGCAAGCCCACCATGCACCGCTTCGGCGGCGCGGATCAGCGTCTTGGAAGGAACGCAGCCAACATTGACACAGGTGCCGCCAATCGTGCCGTGACCGACGAGCGCCACTTTCGCGCCCAGATCGGCAGCGGCGATCGCGGCGGAGAACCCGGCAGAACCCGCGCCGATGACGGCCACGTCAAATCCTTCCTGCCCGGGGCGGTTGCAACAGTCGTTCATTGCTTATCGCTTTCTTGAGGCGCTGGCGGCGCCCCGCTCAGTTTTGAATAGCGCGCGCCGGATAACCCGCGTTGGTTGATGCAGCGGCAATCGCAGCAGCATTGGTGCGGCGCGGGTTATAGGTTGCGCGCGCGGTCTTGGCTGCGAAATCGACCGTGACCGCCGTTACCCCGGCGACGCCTTCCATCGCCTTCTTCACGGTGATCGGGCAGGTGGCGCAGGTCATGTTCTCTATGGCAAAGGTGGTTTGCTTCTGAGCGGTTGCGGTAGCCGCGGGGCGATCTTGCGCCGTGCCACTAACTGCATAGGCGACCCCGCCGCCAGCCATAGCCAGCACGGCCATAGCGATACATACTGTCTTTTTCATGGGTATTTCCTTTCAATAGAACCAGGGTGCCCACCAGTCGATGGTGAGCGCCAGGATGGCGACGGCAAGGCCCAGCCACAGCACCGCCTTGGTGGTCCAAGCCGATTGTGGACGAGCGCAGTAGGAACCGTCTTCACAGGGCGGTTTCGGCTTGAAATAGACATGCCAGAAGCCGTAGCCGAGCAGCGCGAGCGTTACGCCTGCGACATAGGGCTTGTAAGGTTCGAGCGCCGTCAGGTTGGCGATCCACGCGCCGGAAATTCCGAGCATAACCAACAGTAGCGGGACGACGCAGCAAGCCGAGGCGAGCCCCGCGCCGATCAATGCGCCCGCCGCAACCCAGTTTGCCTGCTTCGGCTCGTGGTTTTCGGTGAGGGCTGGCTGTCCCGCTTCCGGCGTTGAGACCATGGCTTGAATCCCTTGTTCCAACTGAGTGATTCGCAGTGTAGGCTCTGTAGCCACTACAGACTCAAGAGGTATTTTCATGGAGCAACAGGTCGGCATCTTGCGTGCCCAGCTTGCCCGGAAAACAGGCTGCAATCTCGAAACCATCCGCTATTACGAGAAGGTGGGATTGCTGCCGGGGCCGCCTCGCAGTTCCAACGGCTACCGCGTCTATTCGCCGGAACTGGTGCAAAGGTTGCAGTTCATCCTGCGCGCGCGCGACCTTGGCTATGCAATGGATGAGATACGGTCATTGTTGTCGCTCACCGATACCGGTGCACAAACCTGCGCGGAGGTTATGGCGAGAACCGAACTCCACCTTGAAGATGTCCGCCGCCGCATTGCAGATTTGCAGAAGATAGCGGTGACGCTGGCGACCACGTTAGCCAGATGCACTGGAGATGACGTTGCCGAATGTCCCATCCTGGAAGCACTCCAGTTTTTACCCCATCAAGGCAATTGACGCCATCTTTGAGGGATTTGATTTTGTGATGTCAGCTTGGAGTATAGCCTAACCGGACGTCAGGGCGCTACCGCGGTTTCTGTCAGATTAGGGTACTAAACGGAATTTGTTGACGAATGTCGTTGCGTATCATAGATTTCAACCTGACATTTTGATGGAGAGAGTGCGCAGTGAAGGGGCAACGGATCGGCTATGTCCGGGTCAGCACGTTCGATCAGAATGTGGATCGCCAATTGGAAGGTCAGTCGCTCGATCGGACCTTCACCGACAAGGCATCGGGCAAGGACGTCAACCGCCCCCAGCTTGAGGCTCTGCTCACTTTCGCCCGCGAAGGCGATACCGTCGTCGTCCACAGCATGGATCGGTTGGCCCGCAATCTGGATGACCTGCGCAAGCTGGTCCAGGGCCTCACCAAGCGAGGTATCCGGATCGAGTTTGAGAAGGAAAGCCTGTCCTTCTCGGGGGAGGACTCCCCGATGGCCAATCTGATGCTCTCGGTCATGGGTGCGTTTGCTGAGTTCGAGCGCGCCCTGATCCGCGAACGGCAACGCGAAGGCATTGCGATCGCTCGGCAGCGCGGCGCCTATCGGGGGCGGAAACGGTCGCTCTCGGATGAGATGATTGCCGATCTGCACCGCCGCGTTGCCGCCGGTGAACGCAAGGCGACCATCGCGCGCGACATGGGCATCAGCCGCGAAACCCTCTACCAGTACCTTCGCGCCGCTGCCTGACACCAATGTTCACATTATGTCCGGAAAATCGTTGTTCAGCGTACAAAGCTTGAGGTGACGCCGTGATGGTCACGATCACAGCCACGCTGATTTTCTGGGCCACAACACTGAACTGATCTTTGCCCTCGCCTGCGGCGCGCTGCTGGGAATCGGCTTCGCAATTGAGAAGCTGATAGCCGGTGCGCCCGCTTGGCTCCCGACCGCCTGCTATATGGCAGCCTATTTTTTCGGTGGTTTCTTCACGCTGCGCGAGGCGATTGACAACCTTCGGTTGAAGAAGTTCGAGATCGACACCCTGATGCTGGTCGCCGCCGCCGGGGCAGCCGCCTTGGGGGCGTGGGCCGAAGGCGCACTACTCCTGTTCCTGTTCAGTCTCGGACACGCACTGGAGCATTATGCCATGGGCCGTGCCAAGAAGGCAATTGAAGCCCTGGCGAAGCTCGCCCCTGAGACCGCAACGGTGCGCCGCGATGGGGCGACCAGCGAAATCGACGTCGAACAATTGGTGGTCGGCGACATCGTCATCGTGCGTCCGAACGAGCGCTTGCCCGCCGACGGCTTCGTTCTGAAGGGATCGAGCGCGATCAACCAGGCGCCCGTTACCGGCGAAAGCATCCCGGTCGACAAGATACCGGTAGCCGACGTGGTCGCCGCACGCGCCAAGCCCGATATGGTTGATCCGCAAAGCCGGGTATTTGCCGGTACGATCAATGGCAGCGGCGCGATCGAGATTGAGGTGACGCGCCGCTCCAGTGAAAGCGCGCTCGCGAAAGTTGTGAAGATGGTGAGCGAAGCGGAGACGCAAAAATCCCCGACGCAGCGCTTTACCGACCGTTTCGAACGGGTCTCCTTGCCTGCAAAGCGGTACTTCATCCGCCAAAGTTTCGCGCCGTTCGGCTGGACGAGCAGAAACAGACCTTCGCTGTCGGCTAGCTTGTAAGCGCGCTCCAGCGGCTTGGCATTCTTCGCTTGGTTCTCTGTGAGAGGCATGGGGGTATCGCTCCTTTCCGATACTCCGCGAAAATACCCCCAAAATACCCCCACACCAAATCTGGCTGCATGTGGAAGGCCATGGACGCATGCGGACGCGAATCACCCGCAACCCTCTGCTTTCTGTTGGATTATTGGAAAAATGCGGAAGCATTCGGAAGCTTCCGGAAAGGCCTATGGTAGCGGAGGAGGGACTCGAACCCCCGACACGCGGATTATGATTCCGCTGCTCTAACCGGCTGAGCTACTCCGCCCCATGGGCATCCGGCGGGCACAAGCAGCCGGATTCGGCTCCGGGTGTCGGCCCGGGCGAGGCGGGCAATTAGGGCGGGCGGCGGGCGGGGTCAAGCCCTCGTTGCGCCGGTTCTGTCAGAGCCGTTCGTGCCCGCGGAAAGCGCAGGTCTTGACCCGCTCCCACGGCCCGCCGCGATAGCGCCACAGCTCCAGCGCGGGGAAGGTGAACCACCCCTTGGCGATCCACGGCGCGAGCACCGGATGCAGGCTCGCCTGGAGCGCGCGCGCTTCGTCCTTCGGGACCTTGTTCTGGATGGTGATGTGCGGGCGCGGTTCGTGCAGGTCTTGCGCGGTCAGGCTGCCGTGGAAATGCTCGGCGATCCCGGCTCGCAGGGCGAGCAGCTGCGGCGCCTCAAGCGCGATGGCGGTGCCCTTCCCCAGATCCATCACCCCTTTCACAGCGCCTTGGGGGGCGGCGAATTCGGCGGCGATGCGGGGGATGAAATCGCTGAGCTCGTCCAGCAGCGAAGGCGCGAACGAATGGAACAGCGTGACGTGGGCGTGGAGGTGGTTGCGCTCGGGCGGATAATGGGCGCGGCGCAGGCCTTCGGCAAAGCCCGCGAGGTCGGGCGGCAAGGCTGCGGTGAGGATGAAGGGGTCGGCCACCGGGCCTTACATTTCCCCACGCTCTCTACGGATCGCATACCACTTCGCCACATTGGCGTTGTGTTCGGCCAGCGTGCTGGCGAACCAGTGCCCGCCGGTGCCGTCGGCCACCATGTAGAGCGCGCTGGTCGCCTCGGGGTTGAGCACGGCGGCAATGCTGTCGCGCCCCGGATTGGTGATCGGGCCTTCCGGCAGGCCAACCTTGGTATAGGTGTTGTAGCCGTTGACCGCAGCGATTTCCGACTGGCGGATGCGGCGGCCCAGCGGCTTGCCCTTGGTGATCGGGTAGATGATCGTCGGGTCCGCCTGCAACTTCATGCCGATCCTGACCCGGTTGGAATAGAGCCCGGCCACCATCCGGCGTTCTTCGGGCTTGCCGGTTTCCTTCTCGACCACCGAGGCGAGGATCAGCGCATCGCGCATCGTGTCGACCGCGATGCCGGAGCGGCGCTTGGCCCATTCCTCGGCCAGCGCCTTGTCCATCGCCGCCTGCATCTGTTCGACAAGGCTCTTGCGCGACTGGCCGCGTTCAAAGGCGTAGGTATCGGGCAGGATCGAGCCTTCGGGCGGCACGTCGACCTCGCCGGTCAGCAGCGGCTCGGCCATCAGCCGTTCCCACACGAGGATCGAGGGCATGCCTTCGGGCACGGTGACGAAGCGGCGGATAACGTCGCCCGACTGGAAAGCGTCGAGGATATCGCCCTGGCTCATATCGGGCGTGAGCATGAACTCGCCCGCCTGGATCGGCGCATCCGAGCCGAAGATGCGCGCTTGCAGGACGAAGCCCGAGGCCGAGGAAATCAGCCCCTCAGCCTCCAGCTTGCCCGCCACCGAGGAGACCGAAGCCCCCGCCGGAATGGTGAAGTTCGTATCCTTGGTAATGGTCGCCGAACCCATGAAGGTCGACGCCAGCACAAGCCCCGCAACCACGAGGCCGAGCACAATCAGCGCGAGATTGCGCACGGCCTTCACGGTGTCAGTCGACCTTCTGCATGATGATCGAGGCGTTGGTGCCGCCGAAGCCGAAGCTGTTGTTCAGCACCGCGCGCACCTGCCGCTTCTTCGCCTTGAGCGGCACAAGGTCGATGCCTTCGGTGCCATCGTCGGGATCGTGGAGGTTGAGCGTCGGCGGGACGATCTGGTCGCGCATCGCGAGGATGCAGAAGATCGCTTCCACCGCGCCGGCGCCGCCCAGCAGGTGGCCGATGGCCGACTTGGTGGAGGACATCGACGCCCCGCTCAGCCCTTCGCCCAGCACCCGCTTGATCGCGGCGAGTTCGATGGTGTCGGCCATGGTCGAAGTGCCGTGGGCGTTGATGTAATCGATATCGCCCGGGCCGAGGCCAGCCTTCTTCAGCGCCATCCGCATCGCCAGTTCCGCGCCCTTGCCTTCGGGGTGCGGGGCGGTGACGTGATAGGCATCGCCCGACAGACCATAGCCGGTGACTTCGGCGTAGATCTTCGCGCCGCGCGCCTTGGCGCGCTCGTATTCCTCGAGCACGACCACGCCCGCGCCTTCGCCCATGACGAAGCCGTCACGGTTGCGGTCATAGGGGCGGCTGGCTTCGGTCGGGCGGTCGTTCATGCTCATGTTGAGCGCGCGCGCCTGGGCAAAACCGGCAATGCCGAGCGGGTTGATGGTGCTTTCCGCCCCGCCCGCCAGCATGATGTCGGCATCGTCCATCGCGATCATCCGTGCAGCGTCACCGATCGAGTGCGCGCCGGTAGAGCACGCCGTCACGACCGCATGGTTCGGGCCCATGAAGCCGTACTTGATCTGCACCTGTCCGGTGATGAGGTTGATCAGACGCCCGTGCACGAAGTGCGGCGAAACCCGGCCGGGACCGCGTTCGTGGAGGTTGACGCTCTCGATCTCGATGCCCGGCAGCCCGCCGATGCCCGAACCGATCGAGCAGCCGGTGCGCTCCTTCTCGGCCTGGGTCATGTCGGTCAGACCGGCGTCTTCGAGCGCCTGCCCTGCGGCATCGATGCCATAGACGATGAAGGGATCGACCTGGCGCTGGATCTTGTGATCGACGCGCTTGTCAGCGTCGAAGCCCCAGGGGTGATCCTTGGGCTTCACTTCGCAGGCGATGGTGCACTTCTGATCGGAGGTGTCGAAACGGGTGATCTGCCCCGCCCCGCTCTCGCCCGCGATCAGGTTGGCCCACGTCGTTTCGACATCGCCCCCCAGCGGGGTGACAAGGCCAAGCCCGGTTACAACCACACGGCGCATTCATGATCTCCCAAACGCAGACAGGCTCAACCCATGCGGGCTGAGCCTGTCGAAGCCCCGTATTCGTTTCCCTGCCGGCACGTACCGGAGAGACGGCCCTTCGACATACTCAGGGCGAACGGGATAGATGAGCTATTAGCCCTTGTGTTCCTCGATGTACTTGGTCGCGTCACCAACGGTGGTGATCTTTTCGGCCGCATCGTCGGGGATTTCGACGCCGAATTCCTCTTCGAACGCCATCACCAGTTCGACGATGTCGAGGCTGTCAGCGCCCAGATCGTCGATGAAGCTCGCATCCTGGGTCACCTTGTCAGCTTCGACGCCGAGATGCTCGACGACAATCTTGGCCACCCGGTCGGCAGTATCGCTCATGATAATCCCTCTTGAATTGGGGTTGGGTAATTTCGCCCCCGCCCTAAAGAACGGCGCGGGCAAGTGCAAGTGGGCTTGAGGCGCGCCCCACAGCGGCGACGCGCAATCAGGCCCGGTGAAAGGTTCAGGCCCCCGCGCCGCCGGTCTTCGGCGGCTCGACGACACGCAGCGAAAGTTCGCGCAGCTGGCGCGGTTCGGCCGGGCTCGGCGCTCCCATCAGCAGGTCTTCTGCGCGCTGGTTCATCGGGAACAGCGAGATTTCGCGCAGGTTCTTCACGCCGCACAGCAGCATCACG
Source organism: Porphyrobacter sp. LM 6 (assembly GCF_001720465.1). NCBI lineage: Bacteria > Pseudomonadati > Pseudomonadota > Alphaproteobacteria > Sphingomonadales > Erythrobacteraceae > Porphyrobacter > Porphyrobacter sp. LM 6. The sequence goes on along the minus strand of NZ_CP017113.1, from coordinate 1,678,455 downwards.
ATACGGTCCACGCCCGCGGCCATCCCGCCATGCGGCGGCGCGCCGTACTGGAATGCGCGGTACATGCCCCCGAAGCGCTCTTCCACATCGGCCTGGGTAAGACCGGTGATTTCGAACGCCTTCACCATCGTTTCGGGCTTGTGGTTACGGATCGAGCCCGAGGCGATTTCATAGCCGTTGCAGACGAGATCGTACTGATAGGCCTTGATCGTCAGCGGGTCCTGCCCGTTCAGCGCATCGATCCCGCCCTGCGGCATCGAGAAGGGGTTGTGGCTGAAATCGACCTTCTTTTCGTCCTCGTTCCATTCGTAGAACGGGAAATCGACGATCCAGCACAGCGCGAAGGCGTTTTCGTCGATCAGGCCGAGTTCCTCGCCCACGCGGATGCGTGCAGCACCCGCCAGCTTGGCGGCGTCGGCTTCCTTGCCCGCGGCGAAGAACAGGCCGTCGTTCTCGCCCAGGCCAAGCTCGGCATAGAGCGCAGCCATGCCTTCGGTGCCGTGGTTCTTGGCGATCGGCCCGCCGAACTCGCCGCCCTTGCGGGTCACGTAGCCGAGGCCGGCATAGCCTTCCTTGCGCGCCCAGTCGTTCATGTCGTCGAAGAACTTGCGGCTCTTCTCGTAGGTGGCAGGCGCGGGGATCGCGCGGACGACACCGCCTCCGCCGACGATCTTTTCGAACAGGCCGAAGCCGCTCGTGGTGAAGTGCTGCGAGACATCGCTGATGATCAGCGGGTTGCGCAGATCGGGCTTGTCGCTGCCGTACTTCAGCATAGCCTCGTCATAGGGGATGCGCGGGAATTCACCGGCGGGGGTGACCTTCTTGTCGCCCGCGAAGGCCGCGAAGGTGCCCTGAATGACGGGCTCCATCGTCTCCCACACTTCTTCCTGCGTGACGAAGCTCATTTCGAGATCGAGCTGGTAGAATTCGCCCGGCAGGCGGTCAGCGCGCGGGTCTTCGTCGCGGAAGCACGGCGCGATCTGGAAATAGCGGTCGAAGCCGGCGACCATCAGCAGCTGCTTGTACTGCTGCGGCGCCTGCGGGAGCGCGTAGAACTTGCCGGTGTGGATGCGGCTCGGCACGAGGAAGTCGCGCGCGCCTTCCGGGCTGGAAGCCGTAAGGATCGGGGTCGAAAACTCGTTGAAGCCGACCGCGTTCATCCGCTGACGCATGTCGGCGATCACCGCCACGCGGGTCATGATGTTCCGATGCAGCGTCTCGCGGCGCAGATCGAGGAAGCGGTACTTGAGGCGGATATCCTCGGGGTACGGCTGCTCATCGGCAACCGGCATCGGCAGCTCTTCGGCCGCGCTCTGCACCGTAACGCCGCGCGCAAAGACCTCGATCGCGCCGGTGGCAAGGTTGGCGTTGACCGTCTCGGCCACGCGCGCCTTCACTTCGCCTTCGATGGTCACGACGCTTTCGACACGCAGGCCTTCGAGCACGGGCAGCGCCGGACTGTCGCTATCCGCGACAATCTGGGTGATGCCGTAATGGTCGCGCAGATCGATGAACAGCACGCCGCCGTGGTCGCGCTTGCGATGGATCCAGCCCGACAGGCGGACGGTTTCGCCAACGTGATCCGAAGAAAGCTGTGCACAGGTGTGCGTGCGATAGGGGTGCATAGGTGGTAAGATTCCGAAACTGCAGGAAAGTGTTGGCGCGCCTCTAGGCGAGAGGGGCACACAAATCCAGTGGGGGTGTGCACGCAAGCGGCGGGATGATCGTAACCCTATGGAAAGCCGCAGGCTCTATGGCATGCGATGACCAACGGAGACCCTCAGGATGCAACGGGCTTTTGCAGACCGCAACGAACAGCGTGCCTTCAGTGACAAACTCGAGACCATGCTGCGCCGGGGCGAGCCCGATGCGGCACTGGCGCAGGTGCGACGCGCGCTCGAGCCGTTCGCGGCCGCCGGTTCGCGCCTCGCTAGCCTCGCGCTAACGCTCGACCCCGGGCAGGTCCGACTGCACGGCTGGGACAGGCTGGCCGGCGTGTCAGACTTCGAGGGAGACATCACGGCCATCGGGATAGACTTCAGCTGGCCCGGTCACTTCGGCCACGAGCCCGACGCCAACGGCCATCTCGATCCGGTGCTGGAGACCAACTACTACGAGGACATGGACATCGTCCATTTCTCGACCGCCTCGCGCGAGCAGATTCTGGCTGGATATTCCGGCTCATACTCGGAATGGCAGGGTGGCTTCACCCACATCGATAATGCGATCGCAGTCAGCGGCATGGGGCAGCTTTACGGCGCGATACGATTGGCGTGCATTCCGGGCGACAGCGACGATGCGGCAGGCGATATCTATGTGCTTGCTGCCTGCGCCTCGGCGATCATCCTGCATCTGGCGGTGCGCGATACCATCCGCACAAAGGGTCTCCCCGCGCCGTTCGCCGTGCTGGTCGGCAGCAACGAGGACTTCCCGTTCTTCGATGCGCCGGTGATGTCGGCCGACGAAGCGCGTCCCTTTGTCCGCCAGAGCCAACGGCCTGGGGGTCACCCGAACCAGTCCGCCGATACGGGCGCAGGGAACGGCGACACCGCAAGTTCGACAAGGCGCGCGCACCGCGAGCGTCCTTCGATTGACGATCTTCTGAAGGAACACCCCGAATTCAGCGACTTCGCCCGGCTGGCGGAGCAGAGCCTGCGCGACGTGCGCAAGCCGAAGGATGTCCTGCCCGCGCTCGGCAACCTCGCGGCCAGTGCTCTGGCCGATTATCTGCGCAAACGGCGCTAGCGAAACTGTGCGAAAGCGCTCCGACGGCGCTTATGCGGTTTCCATTTTCGGCCTATGGCGCTAGGGCGCGCATCACGCGGCTGGCCGGGTTCACCCCGCCGCCCCGCGCGCCAACAGGGCAAGCCCGATGCCGGACCAAACGGCACGGGCGCAACTGGGAGCAATCCCGAGGGCGGCACTCCGCCTGCGACATGCGAAGTAGACATGAAAATACACGAACTGATCACCACCACCGAGGCTCTCTCCGACCTCTGCGACCGCCTTGCGAAGTCCGAATTCGTCACGGTCGACACCGAATTCATGCGCGAGAACACCTATTGGCCCGAACTCTGCCTGGTGCAGATCGCCAATAGCGAGGAAGCCGCCGCGATCGATCCGATGGCGGAAGGCATCGACCTCACCCCGCTGCTCGATCTGATGTGCAACAACGAAGACGTGCTCAAGGTCTTCCACGCCGGCGGGCAGGACGTCGAAATCATCGTCAACCTGACCGGCAAGACTCCGCACCCGATCTTCGACACCCAGATCGCGATGATGGCGATCAGCCAGTCCGAACAGATCGGCTATGCCAACCTGGTCGAAACCTGGATGGGTCTCACCATCGACAAGGGCGCGCGCTTTACCGACTGGAGCCGCCGTCCGCTGACCGACCGCCAGATCGAATATGCGATCGGCGATGTCACCCACCTCGCCACGATCTTCCCGCGCATCCTGAAAAAGCTGATCAAGACCGGGCGCGGCGTGTGGCTCAATGCCGAGATGGAAAAGCTCGCCGATCCGTCGAACTACCTCACCGATCCGGGCGTGGCGTGGAAGCGCATCCGCCAGCCGGGCCGCAATCCGCAGGTGCTCGGCCGGATGAAGGCGCTCGCCGCATGGCGCGAGAGCGAGGCGCAGCACAAGAACATCCCGCGCGGCCGCATCATGCGCGACGAGACTCTGGCCGATATCGCCAGCCACCCGCCCAAGACGCAGGCCGATCTCGCAAAGGTGCGCGGGCTTTCGCCGGCGTGGAAGGACAATGACATTGGCAAGCGCCTGATGAAGGTGCTGGCCGAGGCCGAACCCCTGCCCAAGGACGAAATGCCGGACAAGGCGGAGCGCGGCGCGCCGCTGGGCAAGGAAGGCGCGCTGGTTGCCGATCTGCTCAAGCTGCTGCTCAAGATCCGAGCGCGCGAAATCGACGTCGCCCCGCGCCTGCTGACCCGCGCCGAGGAAATGGAAGCGCTGGCCGCCGGGGTCCGCAACCTTCCGGTGCTTGATGGCTGGCGGTTCGAGGTGTTCGGCAAGGACGCGCTCGATCTGGTCGAAGGCAAGCTCGCCTTCGCGGTCGAGAAGGGGCGGCTCAAAATGACTCACATCGACGATGTGCTGCCCCCGGCTGAACCGGAAGAACCGGAACAGCCCGACAAGCTGGCGGCTGAATGAGCGTTTCGGGGTGAGCACCTACCTCCCCACCATCAAGCAGCTGCAATATCTCGTTGCGCTCCACGAGCACGGGCATTTCGGCAAGGCCGCCGATGCCAGCTTCGTGTCGCAATCGACACTGTCGGCGGGCATCCGCGAGCTCGAATCGCTGCTCGGCGTGACGCTGGTCGAACGGTCGCGCCGCGTGGTGCGCTTTACTGCGCTGGGCGAGCAGGTTGTGGCCAAGGCCAACCGCCTGCTGCGCGAGGCAGAGGAATTGGCCGATCTGGTGCAGGCCTCGGGCAAGCCGCTCTCGGGCGAACTGCGGATGAGCGTGATCCCTACCATCGCGCCCTTCCTGCTGCCGCGCATCCTGCCGCGCCTCAAGCGCGAGCGGCCCGAACTGAAGCTGATGCTGCGCGAGGAAACCAGCCACGACGCGCTCGAATCGCTCCACCACGGGCGGGTCGATTGCGTGCTGCTGGCCTTGCCCTTCGACACCGGCGATGCCGCGATCGCGCATATTTCCGACGACCGGCTGTTCATCGCTTTCCCCAAGGACGACCCGCGCGATCCTCCGGCGAGCATCAAGCCCGAGATGATCGATCAGGGACGGCTGCTGCTGCTCGAAGATGGCCATTGCCTGCGCGATCACGCGCTGGCGGCCTGTTCGCGCAGCGAGCTGCGGGCCAGCGCGGCGATGATCGGCACCTCGCTGCATACGCTGGTGCAATTGGTCGACAACGACCTCGGCCTCACCATGCTGCCCGAAATGGCGCTGAAGGCGGGAATCCTCGCCGGCACCGATGTGGTCGCGCGGCCCGTGGACAGCCCCACCGCCAAGCGCGAAATCGTGCTCGCATGGCGCAAGAACTCCCCGCGCGAACCGGATTTCGCGCTGCTGGCAGAGGAACTGCGGGCGGGGTGAAGCTGTTGTTCGGACAGGCGAAGCGGGATAAGTCCCGGACGTGACCGAGCCCGATCAGGAGCCCCTTCCCTATCGCTTTGACGGCCGTCCGTCCGAGCGCGCCGGCGGCGGCTTCCTGCTCGCCATGCTCGCCCTGCTGCTGGGCGGCCTCGTGCTGCTCAATACCGGCGCGCTCGAGACATCCTATTCGGGCATCGCCTTCATGGTGATTTTCCCCTTCGCGATCGGGGCGCTGATCACGGGCGCGGGGATGCAGGTCTATTCGCATTACGGCTGCATCTTTGCCCCGCTGCTGATCTTCGCCGTGCTGTTCCCGCTGATGCATTTTGCGGGCGCCGAAGGGCTGGTCTGCATCATCATGGTGCTGCCGTTCTGGCTCGCGGCAGGGCTCGGCGGGGGGCTGGCCACATGGATGATCCGCCGCCACCAGCAACGCCGCGGCGACGAGGACAGCACGACGCGGGTGCAGGTCATCGGCCTGCTCGCCCTGCCCTTCGCGCTGCTTTATGCCGAGGAAGCCAGCCCGCCCGAATGGCAGACCCGCACCGTGGTGCGATCAGTCGAGATCGCCGCCGCACCGCAAGATGTCTGGCCTTTGCTGCTGTCGATTCCAGCCGTGCGCGCGGATGAGGGCCTTGCCACCTTCACCCACAATGTCGCCGGCATCCCGCGCCCTGCCGAAGCCCGGCTGGAGCGGCGCGATGGCGCGCTGGTGCGGGTGGGCCGCTGGGGCGAGGATATCCGCTTCGAAGAGCGCGTCACCACGCTGGTTCCCGGCAAGGCGATCGGCTGGCACTTCGCCTTCCCCGATACCTCGGTGCAGGACTACACCGACCACCACATTTCGCCCGATGGCCCGATGCTGAAGATTTCGCATGGTGGCTACACGCTGACGCCGCTGGCGGGCGGCGGTGTGCGGGTGAGCCTTGCCACCACCTACCGCATGCGCAGCCGCCTGGGTTGGTATGCGGGGCTATGGGGGGAACAGATGCTCGGCGATGTGCACGATAACGTGCTTGCCATCATCAAGGCCCGCGCCGAGGCGAGCGGACGGTAAGCGCGATCATCCGGCCTTGCGGTAGATGCCGCGCCCGCCCGCCCAGTGCTCCAGCGTCGCATCGCCGCATCTCCGCAGCAACGGCAACACGGCACTGGAGCCTTTCGTCTGTCGGGGCAGACGAAACCGGGCAGCGGTGGGTCAGTAACCCAGAGCGATGTAAGTGCTGCGCTCGTCCTTTGCGGCCACCCGCGCGCTTTCCATCGTCAGCAAGCGACCACGCAGCTTGTTGAGGCTGCGATAGTCCTCGGCGAAGATCAGGTTCGCGATAAAGCGCACCTCACCCGCCCGCTTGACCGGCACCTCATCGAGATTGTCGAGGCTCATCACCGCCTGCTTGGCGATCCGGCGTTCGATCCAGCTTCCCTCACCGTTGTAGAACTGCGGATTGGCGGGCTTGCCGTCGGGGCCGCGGGTGAAGGTGATCTGGACGATCGAATTGCCGGTATCGGTGCGCAGGGGGTCGCCCCGGCGCATCGCCCGGTCGAGACGGGCCGTGGTGGCCTGTTGCCACTTGTCCATCGCGGACGTGGAGCTGACGACGATATCGTCGCCATCATCCGCCGAAGCGGGAGCCAGAGGCGCTGCCACAAACACAGTGGCGCCCAACAACAGGGTAGCGATTTTTCCTTTGGTAGTCATGCCATCATCCTTTCGAGTTTCGACGGGATGATCGGCCAAAAAGACCTTCGCAGTTTTCAGGCGACCATTATCGGCTTCGTGCGACCGTTATGCGCGAGGAGATTAAGGTCGATCGTTCCAGCAAGCCTGCGGAACTTGCTGTGGCGGGAATATGCCGCCCAAATCGTGGCAATTTTAGGGCAGCGCCGTGCAGGCGCCTCGTGCGTCCGATCAAGCGCTTGATGTGGCGCAGCTTCGCGGGCGGCAGGAAAAGCGCCGCAATGGCGCGGGGAGGCCTTCGACTCGGCGTTCAGTCCATGTGCTTCAGGCCGACGCGCAGGTAATCCCAGCCGGTCACGCATGTCAGCACCGCCGCTGCCCACAGCGATACGAGGCCGACCAGATGCACCCAGCTCTGGGCGAGCGTGCCGCAAGCCTCGCCCACCGCCTGGCACGGCGCACCATGCACCGCGCCGCCGAGGATCAGCGCGCCGAGCGATACAAGCTGGAAAGTCGTCTTCCACTTCGCGAGCTTGGAAACCGGAACCGAGACCTGGATCCCGCCCAGAAACTCGCGCAGGCCCGACACCGCGATCTCGCGCACCAGGATCACCAATCCGGCAATCACGTGGATATCGCCCACATAAGGCCCGCGCAGATAGCCCTGCGCGGTCAGCACCAGAATGACCGCGGCAACCATGATCTTGTCGGCAATCGGATCGAGGAACACGCCGAGCTTCGACACCGTCCCGTGCGAGCGGGCGAGATAGCCGTCGAAGAAATCGGTGATGGCGATCACGCAGTAGAGCACGAAACCGATCAGGTATCCCAGCCGCCATTCGGGCCACCACAGGAAGAAGGCCAGCAGCGGCACCGCGAAGATGCGCGACAGCGTGAGGATGTTCGGCAGGCTCGACATGGTGAACCCGTCTAGCGCGCCCGGACGCGGCGCAAAACCCCTCGCGCCAATCATCCCCGACGCAATGCTATCGATTGCACGCACTTGTGCATGAGCCGCCCTTCGCTATGTCCGTCACACCGACAACGGGAAGCACTGGCACATCACCGCATGACCACATCGACCAACCTCATGCGCCAGCGGCGTTTTCTGCCGCTGTTCCTGACCCAGTTGCTCAATGCGTTTAACGACAATCTCTACAAGAACGCGATGGTCCTGTTCGTGGTCTATCAGGTCTACGATTCGCCCGAGACCGAGACCATGATCAGCGGCCTTGCGACGGCGCTGTTCGTGCTGCCCTTCGTGCTCTTTTCCGCGACCTCGGGCCAGCTTGCCGACATGCGCGACAAGACCAAGATCATCCGCTGGATCAAGTTTGCCGAGATCATCATCATGTGCGTCGGCGCGGCCGGGCTGGTGCTTGCCGCGCGGGGCATGGCGATCGAGACAATCGCCATGCCGCTTATGTTCGTCGCGCTGTTCGCGATGGGCGTGCATTCGACCTTCTTCGGCCCGATCAAATACGCGATCCTGCCCCAGCATCTCGAGAAAGACGAAGTGCTGGCGGGCACCGGACTGGTCGAGGCGGGAACTTACGTGGCGATCCTCGCGGGCATGATCCTGGGCGGGGTGATGCCGATCATGTGGAGCATCGTCGGGGTCATTCTGGTGGCAGTGGTGGGCTACATGGTGTGCCGCTGGGTGCCGCCTGCTCCCGCCCAAAGCGAAGAGAACAAGGTCGACTGGAACCCGATCCGCGCGTCGAAATCGCTCATCACCTTCACCATGAGCAATCCCGAGCTGCGCTATTCGGTGCTGGCGATCAGCTATTTCTGGACGATTGCGGCGATCCTTTCGGTGCAGTTCATCCCGCTCGCCAAGAACGTGCTGCTGGCCGACAAGCAGGTCGCCGCCGTGCTGCTGGTGGCCTTTTCGGCCGGCATCGCAATCGGATCGGTATCGATCAACGCGCTGCTCAAGGGCGATATCTCGGCGCGCTATTCGGCGCGTTCGGTGATCGTGATGGCCGTCCTGCTGATCAGCTTCTATGCGCTGTGCAAGATGTGGGATCTCACCCCTGCGGGCGAGCTGTTCACGGTCTGGGAATTCCTCGCCCAGCCGCTCGCGCTGGCGATCACCGCCAACCTGCTGCTGATCGCGGTTGCCGGCGGCATGTTTGTGGTGCCGCTCTACGCCTTCCTCACCACCCGCGTCGACAAGAGCGAAGCCTCGCGCTCGGTCGCGGCGAACAACTTCGTCTCGTCGATCTACATGGTGGTGGGCGCAGGAGCGGCAGGTGCGCTGGGCTATCTCGGCATTCCGCTCGAGGAACAGGTGCTTGTCAGCCTGATCCTGTGCGCGCTCTCGGCGCGGCTTTCGCGCAAGCTCCACGCCACCGAGGCGCTGCGCGACCCGGAAAACGCCTAGACGATAAAGACGAGAATCGCGGCGGTGGCGGCGACATAGACGCTGGCAAAGCCGCGCACGTCCGACAGCGTCAGGCGCCAAAGGTCTTCGGCAGGGATCGACAGAAGATCGCGCTTCACATGCGGCGGCAGCATCGCCCGGAACCAGTGGCGGGCGCTCTCGTCAGTGAGAACCAGATTGCGACGCATCGGACGACTCTCCTTATCTTGTTAAGAGCCGTTTTAAGACTTTCTTAACTGTTTGGAACAGCCGCCGCCGGACGTGTCGCAGCATGGGACAAACCCGGTGGTGCTTAACCATCAGCACGGGTTTGCGCCGTCTCGCGCACGGCTGTAGAGGCCGCTGTCAGACGACGGGAGAATGAGACGTGCCTGATTCAACGCGTAGCGCTGCCGCGCTGCTGGTCGATTGCCTTGCCGAACAAGGCTGCGAGCGGATCTTCACCGTCCCAGGCGAAAGCTTCCTCGCCGTGCTCGATGCCCTGCCCGACCGGCCGGAGATCGACGTAGTGGTGTGCCGTCAGGAAGGCGGCGCTGCGTTCATGGCCTGTGCCGATGGCGCGATGCAGGCGGCAGGAACCGGCCGTCCGGGCGTGGCCTTTGTCACCCGCGGCCCCGGCGCGACCAACGCCAGTATCGGCGTCCATGTCGCACATCAGGATTCGCAGCCGATGATCCTGTTCGTCGGCGATGTGGCGCGCGACATGCAGGGGCGCGAGGGCTTTCAGGAAGTCGATTTCGCCGCGTTCTTCGGCCCCATCTGCAAGTGGGCGGCGCGGATCGATGATCCGGCGCGCATCCCCGAATATATCGCCCGCGCCTATGCCGTGGCGATCAATGGGCGGCCCGGCCCGGTGGTGATTGCGCTGCCCGAAGACATGCTGGTCGAGCAGGTGCCCGCCGCGCTCGCCCCCCGCCCCTTCGTCGCCCGTCCGGCGCAGGCTGCCTGCCCCGATGCGATGCAGGCGCTGTTCGATCTGATTGCCGACGCCGCCAGCCCGGTTGCGATTATCGGCGGCGCGGGCTGGAACGCCAAGGCGCGCACCTATTTCCAGCAATTTGCGGAACGGATCGGCCTGCCGGTCGCCACCGCCTTCCGCCGACAGGACGCGATTGCGCCCGATAGCCCGGTCTATGCCGGAAACCTCGGCTATGGCCCCAACCCCAAGCTGGTCGAGCGGATCAAGAACGCCGATCTCGTCATCGCAGTGGGCGCGCGGCTGGGGGAAGCGACGACCGACGGCTATACCGTCCCCAGCCTCGAACATCCCGGGCAGCTGCTGGTCCACATTCACCCCGATCCCGAAGAGCTGGGGCGCGTCTATCGCACCGATCTGGCGCTGTGCTGCGGGGTGGACGAATTTGCCGAATGCGCCGCGCTGTGGGAAGATGACGGGGTGATCGCCTTCGATGCCGGGGGCGAGGCGCACCGCGAATGGCTCGAATGGGCGACCCCTGCAGCCTCGGATGCGACCATCGATCTCGGCACCTGTGTTGCGGCGATGCGCGCGAGCCTGCCTGCCGATACGATGATCTGCAACGGCGCGGGCAACTTCGCCGGCTGGTGGCACCGCTACTGGCGCTATGCGGCCTATCCGGGCCAGCTCGCGCCGACCTGCGGGGCGATGGGTTACGGTGTGCCGGCGGCGGTTGCTGCGGCGCTGCGCTTCCCGGATCGCACCGTGGTCGCCGTGGCGGGGGACGGCGATTTCATGATGAACGGGCAGGAGCTCGCCACCGCCGCACAATATGGTGCGAACATGATCGTGGTGGTAATCGATAACGGCGCCTACGGCACGATCCGGATGCATCAGGAGCGCGAATATCCCGGCCGCGTTTCGGCCACCACGCTGGTGAACCCCGATTTCGCGCAGCTCGGCAAGGCCTATGGCGCATGGAGCACGCGGGTCGAAACCACCGCAGAATTCATCGCCGCGCTGGACGAGGCCAAGGGCCGCACCGGCCTCAGGATGATCCACGCCATGACCGATCTCGAACGGATCGCGGCGAGCGGGGCGACGATCAGCGGGCTGCGGGCGCGGGCGAAAGCGGTAGGCTGAGGCTTCGGGGCGCGTTCCAGACCCCCCTTAGGTCCCTGCTAGACCCCCTCTAGACCCCCCTTAGGCCCCCAAAGCGTGGATGTTCCACGTGGAACATCGGGGGGGTCAGCCCTGCGCCATCTCGCAGATCACTTGCCACTCGGCGGGGGTCACCGCGCACACCGAAAGCCGCGACAGGCGGATCAGCTGCATCTCTGCCAGCCGCGGCTCGGCCTTGATCGCAGCCAGCGTAACCGGGTGCGCGAACTTGCGCTTGGCCTTCAGCTTCACCGCCGCCCACTTGCCGGTTTCATCCGTAGGATCGCCGATCCCGGTAACGGTAATCTCGGCAATGCCGACGATCTCCAGCCCCTCGCGCGAGTGGTAGAAAAAGGCCTCGTCCCCGACCTGCATCGCCATCAGGTTGTTGCGCGCAAGGTAGTTGCGCACTCCGTCCCACGTGCCCTCGCCCTCGGCGACGAGATCGTCCCAGCTGTATTTGAACGGTTCGGATTTCATCAGCCAATAGGCCATGACGCAGCGGGCTCCCTGTTGATCGCGCGCCCGCGTTAGCCGCTCACGCGCGCGCCCGCCAAGCCCTCAATTCGGGACAGGGCCGTTGCTAACCGAATTAACCCGAAATTTAGGTTGGTCTGCAAGAAAGCCCTTAGGTTGCAGGGGGGCAATGCCCGTCGGCACTGTTCGCATGGGGCACTCGATTTTGACCGATCACGAGCCAAACAACCCGCTGGAAGCTGCAGAGCACGACATCATCGCGATGGGGATTGCGGCTGCCGCAATCATTCTGCTGGTTGGCACCGGCGGTACAGTGCTGCCCAGAGCGGTCGAGATGATGCTGGGCAATGGCAGCAAGCCCGATGTGCTGCTGGTCAATGCCCTGCTGCTCAATGTCGCGCTGATCATATTCGGCTGGCGGCGCTACCGCGAACTGACCCGCGAAATCGCCGAGCGCCGCCGCGCCGAGGAACGCGCCCGCACGCTGGCCGCTACCGATCCGCTGACCGGCTGCCTCAACCGCCGCAGCATGATCGACACCACCCAGAGCCTGCGCGCCCGCGCCACCGAACGCGGCGAGGCGCTGCTTTACTGCATGATCGATGTCGATCGCTTCAAGCAGATCAACGACATGCACGGCCACAGCACCGGGGATGCAGTGCTGGTAATGCTGAGCGAACGCATCTGCTCGCTGCTGCCGCGCGGCACCCGTCTGGCGCGCCTCGGGGGCGATGAATTCGCCTTCGTCATGGCCTATCCGCCGACACAGCGCGAGCGCATCGATGATCTGGTGATCCGCCTGTTCGAGCAATTGTCGACCCCGTTCGAGCTACCCAACGCGACGATCGAGATGACGGCATCGATTGGCCTTGCTGCCGATCATGACGCCAACGGTCGGATCGGCGGCGAAGTCGATGCCGATACACTGATGCATCAGGCCGATATGGCGCTCTATCAGGCCAAGAAGGAAGGGCGGAACCGCTACTTCTGGTTCGAGGCGAGCATGGAGCACGAGCTGAGGTTCCGCAACGAACTGGAAACCGGGATCCGGCGCGGCATCCCGCTGGGCGAATTCGTGCCCTATTACGAACAGCAGATCGACGTCGAAACCGGTGCGCTGGTCGGGTTCGAGATGCTGGCACGCTGGCGCTCTCCGCATCTGGGGCTGATCGGGCCGGATATCTTCGTGCCCATCGCCGAGGACATCGGCGTGATCAACGCCCTGTCCGAATCGCTGATGGAACAGGCCTTCCGCGATGCCCGCGAATGGGACGACAGCCTGACCCTGTCGGTCAACATCTCGCCCGTGCAGCTGCGCGACCCGTGGTTTGCCCAGCGCCTGCTCAAGCTGCTGGTCGAAACCAACTTCCCGCCCAAGCGGCTGGAGATCGAGATCACCGAAAGCTGCCTCCATGAAAACATGGGGCTGGTGCGCACGATGATCACCAGCTTGCGCAACCAGGGTGTGCAGATCAGCCTCGATGATTTCGGCACCGGCTACTCGAGCCTCGAACAGCTGCGCCAGCTGCCGTTCGACCGGATCAAGATCGACCGCAGCTTCATCAGCGAATTGCGCAACCCCACCCGCCAATCGAACATCGTCGAGGCGATCGTTTCGATGTGCCGCGGGCTCGAAATGCCGCTCACCGCCGAAGGGGTCGAGGACGAGGAAATCCTCAAGGCTCTAAAGACGATGGGCCGCCTGAAAGCGCAGGGCTATCTCTACGGGCAGCCCGAAGATGCCGACGGGGTGCGGGCACGTTTGCAGACTGCTGCGACCGCAAACCCTGCTCCCGCCGAGGCTGTCACCGGCGAAGTCGGCGCGCCGCACCGCCTGCGCCGCAGCTGACCCGCAACTTCCGTTCGCCCGCAGGGCTGGACGAGCGGGCCTGCCGTGCATAGATGCGCAGCCGTGGCGAAGCGTATTCCCTTCATCAAGATGCACGGGCTCGGCAATGATTTCGTCGTGCTCGATGCGCGCACGTCGGCCCTGCCGACGATGACGCAGGGCGTGGCACGCGCCCTGGCCGACCGCCGCACCGGGATCGGCTGCGACCAGCTGATCCTGCTCGAACCCGACGATACCCACGCCTTCCGGATGCGGATCTTCAATGCCGATGGCGGCGAGGTAGAAGCCTGCGGCAATGCCAGCCGCGCGGTTGCGCTGCTGCACGGCGCGCCGGTCACCATCGCCACCGGGGGCGGGCCGATCACGCTCGAACCGACCGCTGGCGGCGCACGGGTGGACATGGGTGCCCCCCGGTTTGAATGGGACGCGATCCCGCTCGCCTACCCGATGGATACCTTCTCGATGCCAGTGGGCTGGCCAATGGACAATGGCGCGCTGGAAAGCCCGATGGCGGTGAACGTCGGCAATCCGCACGTGATCTTCTTAGTCGATGATGCCGACGCCGTGCCACTCGACGCGCTCGGGCCGGTGATCGAGCATGACCCGCTGTTTCCCGAGCGGGTGAACGTAAATGTCGCAAGCCTCGTCGCCCCCGATCACCTGCGCCTGCGCGTATGGGAGCGCGGGGCGGGCCTGACGCGTGCCTGCGGAACGGGCGCCTGCGCCACCGCCGTCGCGGCGATCCGGCGCGGACTGGTGCAAAGCCCGGTGCGCGTGACGCTGCCCGGCGGCGACCTCGACATCGCCTGGGCGCCCGGCGGCACGATCATGATGAGCGGCCCGGCAGCGGAAAGCTTCCGCGGCACCTTCGACTGGGACGAATACGCTTGAACGCACCCGCCGTCATTTCGCTCGGCTGCCGCATGAACATCGCGGAAAGCGAGCGGATGCGCGCGATGCTGGCGGGCGAGCAGAACCTCGTCGTCGTCAATTCCTGCGCGGTGACGGGCGAGGCGCTGCGCCAGACGCGGCAGGCGATCCGCCGCGCCCGCGCCGCGCATCCCACCGCCCGCCTCGTGGTGACCGGCTGCGCGGCGGAGATCGACCGCGAGGCGATTGGCGCGATGGACGAGGTGGATGGCCTTGTCGCCAACGCCGCCAAGCTCGATCCCCGCGCATGGAACGTGGCAGGCGATGCCCCGCCCCATGCCCCGGCGCGCACCCGTGCCTTCATCGCGGTGCAGAACGGCTGCGATCACGCCTGCACCTTCTGCGTGATCCCTCAGGGACGCGGCACGAGCCGCTCGCTCACCGTCGCCGAGGTGCTGCGCGAGACCGAAGTGCATCTGGCGGCGGGGGTCAAGGAAGTCGTTCTCACCGGGGTCGATCTGACCAGCTGGGGCCATGATCTGCCAAGCGCACCGCGCCTCGGCGCGCTGGTGGCGGCGATCCTCGAGGCCTTCCCCGCCCTTCCCCGCCTGCGCCTGTCCTCGGTCGACGGGATCGAGATCGACGCCGCGCTGTTCGACCTGCTGGCGCACGAGCCGCGCGTGATGCCGCACCTGCACCTCTCGCTCCAGCACGGCGCGGATCTCATCCTCAAGCGGATGAAACGCCGCCACAGCCGCGCTGATGCGGTCGATCTTGTCGCGCGGCTCAAGGCGCTGCGCCCGGATATCGCAATCGGTGCCGATCTGATTGCGGGCTTCCCGACCGAGGACGAGGCGCACCACGCGGCCAATCTCGCGATCATCGACGAGCTTGATATCGTCCACGCCCACATCTTCCCCTTCTCGCCCCGCCCGGGCACGCCCGCCGCACGAATGCCGCAACTGCCGCGCGATGTGGTCAAGGCCCGCGCCGCCGATCTGCGTGCCCGCGCCGCCCGCCGCCGCGCCGCTTGGCTCGCAGGGCTTGTGGGCGAAACGCTCCCCGTCCTCGCCGAACGCGACGGCACGGGCTATGCGCCGAACTACGCCCGCGTCGCGTTGCCCGAAGGCACCGCTGCGGGAAGCATCGTTGACGTGAAAGTGCGCGAGGCCAGGGAGGGCCTGCTTGGATGAGTGAAACCAGCTGGACCCAGCGCCTGTTCGGCGGGTTCGCCAAGACCTCCGAGCGGCTGACGACCAATCTTGCCGGGGTCGGCGGGACGGCCAAGCTCGACAATGCGACACTCGACGAGATCGAGGACGCGCTGATCATGTCCGACCTTGGCCCCGCCGCAGCGGGCCGCATCCGCGCGCGGCTGGCGGAAAAGCGCTTCGGGCTCGAAGTCACCACCCGCGAGCTGAAGGAGGCCGTGGCCGAGGAAATCGCCGCGATCCTGCGCCCCGTTGCCAAGCCGCTCGAAATCACCGCCTTCCCACGCCCGCAGGTGATCCTCGTGATCGGGGTCAACGGCTCAGGCAAGACCACCACCATCGCCAAGCTGGCGCATCTGTTCCAGGAAGACGATTACGGCGTGCTGCTGGCGGCGGGCGATACCTTTCGCGCGGCGGCAATCGGCCAGCTGGCCACTTGGGCAGGCCGCATCGGGGTCGATCTGGTGCGCGGGCCTGAAGGCGGCGATCCGGCGGCGATCGTATTCGATGCGGTCAAGCAGGCCACCGACACCGGGATCGACGCGCTGATCGTCGACACCGCAGGCCGCCTCCAGAACAAGAAAGAGCTGATGGAGGAACTCGCCAAGATCCGCCGCGTGCTCGGCCGGATCAACCCCGAAGCCCCGCATGACGTGGTGCTGGTGCTCGACGCCACCAACGGCCAGAACGCGCTGTCGCAGATCGACGTGTTCAAGGAAGTGGCGGGCGTCACCGGCCTCATCATGACCAAGCTTGATGGCACCGCGCGCGGCGGGGTGCTGGTCGCGGCGGCAGAGCAATATGGCCTCCCCATCCACGCCATCGGCGTAGGCGAGAAGCTGGAAGACCTGAGGCCCTTCGATCCCGATCTGGTCGCCCGCGTGATTGCCGGGGTGGCGTGATGAGCGAGAGCGAAGGCAAGAAGGCCGCTTCGAGCTGGCTCAACGTCGCGGTCGATTACGGGCCGCTGCTGGTGTTCCTCGGCGTCTATCGCTGGCAGGCGCCCGCCGATCCCAATCCGGTCGGCGAACTGGCCGCGATCATCGCGGGTACGATCGCCTTCATGATCGCCGCTGTGGTCGCGCTGGCAATATCGAAGTGGCGGCTAGGCAAGGTTTCGCCGATGCTGTGGTTTTCGACCGCGCTGATCGTCGGCTTCGGCAGCCTGACGATCTTCTTCGGCGATCCGACCTTCGTGCAATTGAAGCCCACGATCATCTACGCAACCTTCGGCGTCGCGCTGCTCGGCGGGTTCTTTGCCGGCAAGGCACTGCTCAAGATCCTGCTCGAAGCCGCGTTCGAAGGCCTGTCGGACGAAGGCTGGCTCAAGCTGTCGCGCAACTGGGGGGTGTTTTTCCTCGCGCTGGCAGGCCTCAACGAAGTGCTGCGCGCACAGATGAGCTTTGAAGGCTGGCTGTGGGCCAAGATCTGGGTGTTCCTGCCGCTAACCTTCCTCTTCACCTTCAGCCAGCTGCCGATGCTGCTCAAGCACGGGCTGAGCTTCGAGGACAAGGCCGAGGCGTTCAAGGACGAACCGCCGACGGGCGGTTAGATCTCCACCTGACTGCCCAGCTCGACCACGCGGTTGGTCGGCAGGTTGAAGAACTCCATCGCGCTCGCCGCGTTACGCAGCATCCACGCGAACAGCTTCTCACGCCAGATCGCCATGCCCGGCTTGTCCGAAGCGAGCAGCGTCTGGCGAGAAAGGAAGAAGCTCGTCTGCATCATGTCGAACCCGCCATCGCACAGGGTCAGGTTGTCGAGCAGCTTGGGCACGTCGGTCTCTTCGAGGAAGCCGCAATAGATCGTTACGCGGTAGAACCCGTTGCCGAGGTTCTTGCACTCGTAACGTTCGGCATCGTCGACATAGGGCATACCGCGCACCTTCACGGTCAGGATCAGGATGCGTTCGTGCAGCACCTTGTTGTGCTTGATGTTGTGCAGCAGCGCTGAAGGCACGCCAAGATTGCTCGACGCCATGAACACCGAAGTCCCGGGCACGCGGGTCGAACTGCCGTGCGCGCTCTTGGCGAAGATCTCGATCGGCAATGAACCTTCGGCCATGCTCGCGCGCATCAGCTCACGCCCGCGCGACCACGTGGTCAGCAGCGTGAAGATGACGAAGCCGATCAGCAGCGGCACCCAGCCACCGCTCGGCACCTTGATGAGGTTCGCGCCGAAATAGGCGATGTCGAAAATCAGGAACACCGTGACCAGCGGCAGCGCCTTCCACAGTGGCCAGCGCCACAGGCTGAACAGCACGGCGGCAAGCAGCAGCGTGTCGATGAACATCGCACCCGTCACCGCGATACCATAGGCGGCCGCAAGCGCGCTCGATGACTGGAAGAACAGCACCAGCAGGATGACCATGATCATCAGACCCCAATTGATCACCGGGATATAGATCTGGCCCGCCGCAGCCGCGCTGGTGTGGCGGATTTCCATGCGCGGGATGAAGCCCAGCTGGATGGCCTGCTGGGTCAGGCTGAAGGCACCCGAAATCACCGCCTGGCTGGCGATGATCGTGGCGAGCAGCGCAAGGATCACCACCGGCACGCGCACGATATCCGGGATCATCAGGAAGAACGGATCCTTGATCAGCGCCGCGGTCGCTTCCGGCGAGGTCTGCGACAGGATCAGCGCGCCCTGACCCATGTAGTTGAGCATCAGCGCGGGAAACACGAAGGTCAGCCACGACAGGCCGATCGGCTTGCGTCCGAAATGCCCCATATCGGCATAGAGCGCCTCGGCCCCCGTTACCGCCAGCACCACGCTGCCGAGCGCGACGAAGGCCACGAACCCGTCAAGCATGAAGAACCGCAGCGCGTTGAGCGGATTGATGGTTTCAAGAATGATCGCCGGATTGGCGCTGAGATGCATCACCCCCAGCGTCGCCAGCATCCCGAAATAGGTCAGCATGATCGGCCCGAACAGCTTGCCGACCCGTTCCGTCCCGCGCGACTGGATCGCGAACAGGCCGAACAGGATCGCCACCGCC
The DNA here is from genome assembly GCF_001720465.1 of Porphyrobacter sp. LM 6. Classification (NCBI taxonomy): domain Bacteria; kingdom Pseudomonadati; phylum Pseudomonadota; class Alphaproteobacteria; order Sphingomonadales; family Erythrobacteraceae; genus Porphyrobacter; species Porphyrobacter sp. LM 6. Next base: position 1,659,829 of record NZ_CP017113.1, on the reverse strand, counting down.
GTCGGCACGATCCACGGTTTGAAGCCTGGAACGATGTATTGCAGACCCTCGGTCGCGGACAGAACCGAGATCGCCGGGGTGATCATGCTGTCGCCATAGAACAGCGCGGTGGCAAACACGCCCAGCAGGATCAACGGCGCGGTCCACCCGGCCTTCGACGAGGTGCGCTTGATCAGCGCCAGCAGTGCGAGGCTGCCGCCCTCCCCGCCATTATCTGCGCGCATGATGGTGAGGACGTATTTGACCGTCACGACCATCATCATCGACCAGAACACGAGGCTCAGCACCCCGTGGATATGCGCCGCATCGGGCGAGATGCCCGGTGCACCGTGGTGCGAGGCGAAAGTTTCGCGGAAAGCGTAGAGCGGGCTGGTGCCGATATCGCCGAACACCACACCGACGGCGCCAAGCGCGAGGGTCAGGGCTGACCCTGAAGGCCCGTGATGATGCTCCGTCTCATGCGCTGCGGCATGATCGGCGGCGGAAGCTTCGGTGGTCATGTCAATCGGATGTCCCGTCCCGTGGGCACTGTCCTAACGGTCTGACGACTCAGGCCGTAGAGGGCGGGCGCCTAGCACCGCGCCCTTACACCTGCAACAGCGTGCGGGTTAGTGGCAAAACAACGACTAGCGGCCCTGGAGCATCGGCGCGCGGGCGATCATGTCGTCAAGTCGCGCAACTTCGGCGCTCAACCCCTCGACCCATGGGGCCTCAGGCGGCGAACGCTCGAGCAGACCGGCCCAGACATTGCGCGCAGCGCGGATTTCCCCGCTCTGGAGATAGGCGTAGCCAAGGAAGTATTCCGCACCCGGATGGGCGGGATCGATCGCCTGCGCCCGGCCGAAGGCCTCGACCGCCGCCGGGGTCACGATGCCATCGGCATGGCCGACCAGCGCCAGCCCGAGCGCCAGCCAGCCCTGCTGGTCTTGCGGATTATCGCGCAGGCCTTTCTGCAAGATCGCTGCTGCATCGGCAAACCGCCCGCGCCGGGCAAAGGCATCGGAGGTCAATTGGTAGGCAGATGGCGGCTGGGTGCCAGCGAACAGCGCCGCGCGCCCCTCGACCATCGCCTCGCCCTGATTGTCCGCAATCGCGGTCTCGGACTTGGGTGCAGAAGGCTGTCCGGGCGATCCCTGCCAGGCATAGCCCGCAAGACCGAACACCAGGGCCGCACCGAAGATGCCGAAGCCTTCGCGGGGCAGGCGCAGCACCAGCACGGCAGCGGCAAAGGCCGCCAGCGCCAAAGCGGCAATGGCCATCCAGCCGCTGATCATGCCGCCTCTCCTTCATCATCCGGTGTTGCCGCGCCGCGCCGCCCCAATCGCCGCAGCAACACCGCTGCGACAATGAGGATCAGCAGCACCGGCACCGCGAACAGCGGCCAGGTGGAGGCACTGACTTCGGGCTCGTAGCTGACATAGTCGCCATAGCGCGCGATCAGCCACGCACGGATTGCCTCGGGGCTTTCGCCTGCGAGAATGCGGCTGCGGACCTGATGGCGCATATCGCCCGCCATCGGCGCATCGCTGTCGGCAATCGACTGCGACTGGCACTTGAGGCAGCGCAGGGTGTGCATCAGCGCTGTCGCCTCGGCTTCGAGCCGGGGGTCGTCGAGCTGGTTATAGGCATAGGGCGCGGGCGGCAGCGAATCCTGCGCCGCAAGCGGGAGCGCGAACAGCGCCAGCAGCAGCGTCAAAGCGGCGCGGATCATTTCGCCTTCTCCAGCTCGGCCAGCAGCAGCTTGACGTGTTCGGGGCGGATATCTCCGATGTGCTGGTAACGGATCACGCCCTTGGCATCGATCACAAAGGTTTCCGGCACGCCTGACGAACCGATCGCCAGCTGCACTTCGGAGATATCGTCCGCGCCGATACGGACATAGGGATTGCCGTGGCGGGCGAGGAAATTGGCGACATCCTCGGGCCGGTCACGAATGGCGATGCCGACAATCTCGACCCCTTGCGCCTTCAGGGCTTCAAGCTGCGGGGCTTCGGCGATGCACGGCAGGCACCAGCTGGCCCAGATGTTGAGCAGGCGCGGCTTGCCGGTGAAGTCCGCCTTGGCCGCACCGGGCAGTCCGGCAAAGGCGGGCTTGAGCGCGAAATCGGGGAGTGGCTGACCGATCATCGTGCTTTCGACGAACTGGTCCTTCTCCTGCGTGAGCATATAGCCCGCGAGGTCTGCGATGAAGGCGAACAGGGCAAGCGGCACCCAGAGAAGCAGGCGGTTGTTCATCGCGCGCTACTCCGCCGGTACCGGCTCTGCGCCAAGCGCGGCCAGACCGGCACGGCGTTCATCGCCGATGGCGCTGGCACGGCGGCGCTTCGCTTCAACCTGCACCCGCCCGATTATCGCCAGGATCCCGCCCAGCGCGATCAGCAAGCCGCCATACCAGATGAAGGTCACGAACGGCTTCCACCACATCCGGATCTGCCAGCGCCCATCAGCCGCCTGATTGCCGATCACCGCGTAAAGCTGGCCGTCCCAACGGGTCAGCAGCGCGCTTTCGCTTGTCGATTGCGGCGGCGACCAGAAGCTGCGCGCCTGCGGGGTGAGGATCACCGGCTCGCCTCCGTCCTCGCTCACAGCAAGGCGGGCTTCCAGCGCGGTCCAGTTGGGGCCGGCCACCGGCGTAACGCTCTGCAAGGTCGCCGAGAAACCGCCGACCTGCTCGGTCCCGCCAACTGCGACTGCGGCGAGGCGCTCTTCGGTGAAGGCCCCTTCGCAGGCCATGCCGAACAGCGAGACCGCCACGCCGAAATGCGCCAGCACCATGCCCCAGGTCGCCAGCGGCACGCGCGCCAGCGCGCGGCCCCGCAGCGGCAGGAACGCCGCCACCGCCAGCGCCGCCGCCAGCCCGAGGCCAAGCAGCGGAAGGAAGGGGAACTGCCCGAAGAAACTCACCAATGCGATTGCGCCGATCAGCAGCGCGGCGATGACCATTGCCTCGATCTTGAGGCGTTTGGGGCTGTCATCCTTCCAGCGCAGCAGCGGGCCGACCGCCATCACGAGGAACATCGGCACCGCGAACATCGCACTCGCCGGATTGAAATAGGGCGGGCCGACCGACACGCGCACGTCGAACGCCTCGGTCACCAGCGGATAAAGCGTGCCGAGCAGCACGATCGCGAGGATCGCAGAGAGCATCACATTGTTGAACACCAGTGCGCCTTCGCGGCTTATAGCGGCAAAACGCTTGCCCTCGGCGACCGCACCGGCGCGCAGGGCGAAAATGGTGAAGGCCCCGCCGATATAGAGGCCGAGCAGCCCGAGGATGAAGGCACCGCGTTCCGGATCAACCGCGAAGGCGTGGACGCTGGTCAGCACGCCCGACCGCACGAGGAAGGTACCGAGCATCGACATCGAGAAGGCGAGCACGCCCAGCATGATTGTCCACGTCCGCAGCGCATCACGCGCCGCAAGCACGCTCACCGAGTGCATCAGCGCGGTCGCCGCCAACCACGGCATCAGCGAGGCGTTCTCGACCGGATCCCAGAACCACCAGCCGCCCCAGCCAAGCTCGTAATAGGCCCAGTAAGAGCCAGCGGTGATCCCCAGCGTCAGCAGCACCCACGCACCCAGCACCCAGCGGCGCATCACCCGGGCAAAGGCGGGGTTGACCTCGCGCGTCAGCAGCGCGCCCATCGCAAGGCTGAAGGCGACCGACAGGCCGACATAACCTGCGTAAAGCGTCGGCGGATGGATCGCGAGGCCGATGTCCTGGAGCAGCGGGTTGAGTCCGACCCCTTCGATCGCCGGCACCGGCAGGCGTTCGAACGGGTTGGAGGAAAGCAGCAGGAAGGCATAGAAGCCCAGCGCCACAAAGCCCTGCACCGCCAGCGTCGCGCTGATGGTGCGTTCCGGCAGGCGGCGCTCGAACGCGGCCAGCAGCCCGCCGGACAGCGCCAGTACGCCGACCCACAGCAGCATCGAGCCCTCGTGGTTCCCCCAAGTGCCGGTGATCTTGTAGATCAGCGGCTTCATCGAATGCGAATTGGTCGCCACCAGCTTGATCGAAAGGTCGGTGGTCGCAAAGGCCCACAACAACATCGCGAAGGCAAGCACCGCAAGGCCGGCCTGCACCACAGCGGCCGGGCGCGCATAGATGGCGAGCGGGTTGACCTCGCCCTCGCCCGCCTTGAGCGCAAAGGCGCCCGAAATCATCTGGAGCACCGCAAGCGCTGCGGCGAGCCACAGGGCGGCAAGACCGATTTCGGCGATCACGGCTTCAATCCGACCGTGGTTTCCGAGGCCATCTTGGCGGCTTCATCGGTGCCCATGCCTTCCAGCTCCTTGGGCACGTAGTTCTCGTCGTGCTTGGCAAGCAGGTTGGTCGCCACAAACACGCCGCGCTCGTCGAGGCTGCCCTCGGCCACCACGCCCGATCCTTCGACAAACAGATCGGGCAGGATGCCACTGTAACGCACCGGGATCGCATCCTCGGTGTTACCGGTCACCTTGAAGTTCACCGTCACGCCGTCCGCTTCGGTGACGAGCGAACCGGCCTGCACCATCCCGCCTAAGCGCACCGCCTGCCCCACTTCGGGCGGGGTCGCGACCATCTGTTCGGGTAGGTAGAAATAGTTCGCCTGATTGCGCAGGCTCCACGCGGCAAGCAGGCCCGCGCCGACAATCGCGACCAGCGCGATGATGACGAGGATCAGTCGTTGATGCTTGGCCTTCATCGCGTGTCCCTTGTTCAGCGCCGCTTGGCCGCGTCGCGGCGGGCCTCGTGATGCCGCATCGCGCGCCATGACCAGATAATCAGCGCTGCCAGCGCCGCGATACCGACGGCATAGGCGAGGATCACGAAATCCCACTGGTTCAATTGTTCGCGCATCACGCGTGCTCCATCGCCGCCGACGGAGCAACCGCCGCATCATCATCGAGCGCGCGGCGCCGCAGTCGTGCTTCGACCTGCTGTGCGGCGATCAGCGCGCGCATCCGCATCAGCACGATGCCGCCGAACAGCAGCGAGAAACCGAGCACGGCAACCAGCAGCGGAACGAGGAAGGTTGCCTCGATCGCGCTCTTGCCCGCGGTGATGCTCGGCGGCTGGTGGAGCGAGTTCCACCACACCACAGAACGGTTGATGATCGGCACGTTGATCGCGCCGACCATGCCGAAAATCGCGGCAATCTTGCTCGAAGACCCTTCGCGCTCGGCCGCTTCGGTCAGCGCGATATACCCAGCGTAGAGGAACAGCAGCACCAGCATCGAGGTCAGCCGCCCGTCCCATTCCCACCAGGTGCCCCAGGTCGGGCGGCCCCAGATCGAGCCGGTAGCCAGGCAGATCGCGCAGAACACCATCCCCGGCACCGCGATCGCCCGCGCCGAAATCGCCGCGAGCGGGTGCTTCCAGATCAGCAGCATGGCGCTGGAAATCGCAATTCCGGCCCAGCCGCCCATGCCGAGCCAAGCGGCGGGAACATGGATGAACAGGATGCGCACCGTCTCGCCCATCAGCCGGTCGGGCGGGACCATGAACAGGCCCCAGGCGACCGCGCCCAAGGACAGCACGAGCCCGCTCCAGAACAGAAGCGGCGTCAGCCATTTGGCCAACGACAGAAAGCGGGTGGGATTGGCGTAAATGTGCATGGGTGTTCGCGTCAGGGCGGGCTTTTAGCCTTACACCCGCTCCCGACAAGAGCGCAAATGGCGGGCCGGCGGAATAGTTCCCGCTTCCCGCCCCGCCATCAGCCGCGTCCGATCAGCTTTTGCGCCATCCGGTCGGCGACAACATCGGCCGAAACGCCGCTCGCCTCGCTCTCGCGCCAGATCGCGGTCAGCCGTCCCGGGATCTGGCCGACCAGCGCATCGACCTCGGCGATATCGCCGATCCGGCCTTCGCGGCGGGCGAGATATTCGGTCGCCACCGAGATGATGCCACCGGCGTTGATGACGTAGTCGGGCGCGTAGAGAATGCCGCGTGCGGCCAGCTGCGTGCCGTGCTCGGGCCGGGCGAGCTGGTTGTTGGCGCCGCCTGCGACAATCGCGCAATCGAGCCCGGCGATGCCTGCATCATCGAGGATCGCGCCAAGCGCATTGGGGCTGAAGACATCACAGGGCGTGCTCATGATCGTATCGGAGGCGACCGCCACGCCGCCCAGTTCGTCCGCCAGTGCTGCCGCGCGAGCGGCGTTGATATCGGCGAGCGTCAGCACTGCGCCGTCCTTCGCCAGCAGACGTGCCACGCCGCCGCCGACAGAGCCCGTGCCCTGCACCGCAACGCGGACACCCGCGAGGCTATCGGTGCCGAGCTTGTGCGCGACGGCCGCCTTGATGCCGAGATAGATACCGAAGGCCGTGAACGGGCCGGGATCGCCGCCCGCGCGGCCCTCGCCCTCGACCGGCAGGCCGGAGACATGGGCGGTGCGCTGCGAAACAGCGACCATGTCCGCCTCGGTAATCCCGACGTCCTCTGCCGTGACATAACGCCCGCCCAGCGCCTCGACCGCATCGCCGAAAGCGGCGAGCATTTCGGGGGTCTTGATCCGCTGTTCATCGGCAAGGATCACAGCCTTGCCCCCGCCCATCGGCAGGCCCGCCATCGCGTTCTTGTAGCTCATCCCGCGCGACAGGCGCAGCGCATCGCGCATCGCGCCAGCGGGGTCGTTGTAATGCCAGAAGCGGGTGCCGCCGGCCGAGGGGCCAAGATGGGTCGAATGGATCGCGATGATCGCCGTAAGCCCGCTCGCGCGGTCATGCACCAGCTGCACGCATTCGTGCGCATCGAAATCGGGTTCGGCCCAGAAAGCGGTCATCATCGGTCCCCTGTCGGCGCGGAACAGGGCGACGGGACGCGAATACGAATAGAGATGGGGCGGGGAGAAGATGGGGCGACCAACGGGGTTCGAACCCGTGACCTCCGGTACCACAAACCGGCGCTCTAACCAACTGAGCTATGATCGCCACACGCCCCGGCCCGCATACCACCGTTCCGGTCGTTGCCAAGCCCACGCGAAGAGCGCGCGGTTTACGCAAGGCACACGCGCGGTCAAGTGGCCTGACGGCGGGGCTCGCGCCTCTTGCACAAAGGCCTGCCCAAGGGAAGCGAAAACTGTTTTGCGGTCGCGTTGACGCAAGATTGTTACGCGAGGCCTGAAACCATTGCCAAGCATGGTGGTGGATTTATCCTCGCGTCACCATGATCCCAACCAGCGACTCCATCGCCAGCCGGCTTGCGGCACAGGGCGGAATGCAGCGGGTGCCTAGCCCGAAGGCCGAAGTGTTCCAATCGCGGCGATTCGCGAGCGCAGAGCTGTGCGCCGATCTGATCGCGCTGATCGAGCGGGATCGTCGCCCCTCGACCATCGCCGACGACAATGGCGATGCCTATTTCCGCACCAGCGAGACCTGCGACCTCGCCGCCGATCTGCCCGCCGTGCAGACGATTGAAGCGATGCTCACGGCGCTGTCGGGCATCGATCCGGCGTTCGGCGAACCGCTTCAGGGCCAGCGCTACGATGTCGGGCAGGAGTTCAAGGCGCACACCGATTACTTCACCCCGGGCGGGCGCGACTATCACACCTATTGCGCGCATTCAGGCAATCGCACCTGGACCTTCATGATCTATCTCAATGACGTCGCGGCCGGGGGCGCTACGCGTTTCAAGGTGCTCGACAAGACCTTCCAACCCGAAGCGGGCAAATTGCTGTGCTGGAACAACCGCCTGCACGATGGCGGGGTGAACCCGGCGACGCTTCACCACGGGATGAAGGTCAGAAAGGGCGTCAAATACGTGATCACCAAATGGTATCGCGAACGCGAATGGAGGGGATGATGGGAGACTACAGCAATATCGCGGCGACGCTGCGCGGGCGACTGGCCGAGCTGGCCGCACGTTCGCGCGGGATCGAGGATGACCTGCGCCAGCCGCTCGATGCCGATTTTGCCGAACAGGCGGTCGACCTTGCCGATGACGAGGCGCTGGAAGGGGTCGATGACGTGCTGCTTGCCGAGGCCCGGCAGATTCGCGCCGCGCTCGCCCGGATCGACAACGGCACCTATGGCAGCTGCGCCAATTGCGGGGCGGAGATTGCGCCCGAACGGCTCGAAGCCCAGCCCATGGCTACCCGCTGCATCAAGTGCGCGGAGTGAGGCGCTGAAACGAAAAAGGCGAGCCCGTCGGCCCGCCTCCCTCGTTGCGGGCCGAAGCCCGCGCAGCTTGAAACGCTGGTTACTTCTTGAGGCTGAGCCCGCCGAAGCGCTTGTTGAACTGCGCCACGCGGCCACCTTCGGCAACCTGCTGCTTGCCACCGGTCCATGCAGGGTGGCTCAGCGGATCGATATCGAGCGCGAGCACATCGCCTTCCTTGCCCCAGGTCGAGCGGGTCTGGAATTCGGTGCCATCGGTCATCTTGACCGTGATCATGTGGTAATCGGGGTGACCTTCGGTCTTCATGACGTAGTTCCTTCGAGCTTTCGCCGGTGCCGACCGGCGGTGCTATGAAATGGGAAGCGGCGCGCCTAGCGACAAACGCGGCCCATTGCAACCACTCTCGCGCGGTCAATTACCCGGGCTGGCCGCAGCGGGAGGAACCAGCTTTGCGTATTCCTCGAGCTGCCGGGCCTGCGCGGCGAGATCGCCTGCCCCGGTCGCACGGCGCTGCGCATCGGAAAGCAGCGTACGGTCGTAAGGCTCCATCGAGACACCGCCCCCGTCCGGAAAGCGATACTGGGTGCCGAAGGCCTGCGGCTGGCCAATCGCATGAAGGTAGCGGTCGAGCGTGGCCGCCGCGATCCACTCGGCATCCTTGCGGCCAAGCGCCAGCGCGCGCATCGCCAGCGCATGGGCCAGCAGATAGTCGCGCGGCTCGTTGCCATGCTGGAAGATGAAAGCCGCACCGAAATAGTCGTTGGCCGTCCTAAGCGCCCCGGCATCGTAAAGCGCGCGAGTGCGGGCGCGGCGCTCCGTATCGGCCTTGAAGCCGGCCTCGGGATCCTGATTATCGCCGGTGCGCTGGCCCTGATCGGCCGCGAACATCGCAGCCACTTCGGCATTGTCCGCGACCGGCTCCTGCGCGGCGGCAGGCATCGCCAGCACCAGCGCCAGCGCGGCCAAAACTGGACCAGCGATTGGCAAACCCTTGCGTCCCATCTTCACCACCGCAACTGATCAGGCAGAGGGCGGATCCGTCATCATCGCGGTGAATTCGACTTCGCAGGTGGTCTTCCCCTCGACGCTCGCCACACCTTTGAACTTGTAGACGCGGCTGCGCTTCTGGGTGAATTCCACGTGCAGGTCGAGCAGGCAGCCCGGGGTCACAGGGGCGCGGAACTTGGCGTTCTCGATCCCCATGAAGATCACCAGCTTGCCGGTGCCGGCCAGCTCCATCGTCTCGATCCCGAGGATGCCGGCGGCCTGCGCCAGCGCCTCGATCTGGAGCACGCCGGGCATGATCGGCGCTCCGGGGAAATGCCCCTGGAAGAACTGCTCGTTCATGCTCACGGCCTTGACCGCGTGGATCCGCTCGCCGAGCGCGATCGACCGCACGCGATCGACCAGCAACAGCGGATAGCGATGCGGCAAGGCCTTGAGGATCTTGACGATATCGTAATCCAGCACCTCGGCCGGTGCGCTATCCGTGTCGCTCATTCTGACGGCTCCGTTACGATCAGCGACCGACCGGCGCGGCCGGATTGGCCTGCTGCGCCTGTGCGGCCTGCGCCGCCTGGATCTGCGCGGCGACGGCAAGACGCTGCTGGATATCCTGATACAGCTGCACGCCTTCGCGGGTCGGCTGCCAGCCAGCAGGCGGCACAACGCCCACCGCCGGCACCTTGGTGTTGAGCGCGGTCACCACCTGCTGGGTGATGTCGGCTTCCGGCGGCGCGTAGATCAGCGAGCTCGGATCGATCACGATCTTGATCTGCTGCTTGGTGATCACGTCCTGCATCGCGGCGTTGTACTGGCCGATGATCTGCTCGATCGCGAAGATGCGCGCACCGTCGATCTGGTTGCTGAGCGCCTGGATTTCCTGCTCGAGCGTCTGCAGCTTCGGGTAATCCGGCGACTTCTGCATCGCCTGCAATTCCGCGTCATCGACCTGCTTGTCGCCGTTCTTGTCGAACTTGGCGAGCAGGGTCTGGCGCTCCTGTGCCTTGGTGCGGCGCAGCTCGTTCTGCGTGGTGTAGGTGGTGTTGACCTGCTCGTAGGCGGTCTGGAAGGCGGTCGTGCCGATGATCGTGCGGGTGATATCGACGGTCGCCATGCGGCCATCGACCTGCGCTTGGGCAGGCAGCGCGACCAGCGCGGTAAGCGCAAGGCCAGCCGGGGCGAGAAGCTTGGCAAAATTAGTCATCAGAATTGCGTTCCTACGTTGAAGGTGAAGCGCCGCTCGTCATCGCCTTCGACCTTGCGAATGGTCTGGGCGAAGTCGATGCGGAAAGGTCCGAAGGGCGAGTTCCAGTTGACCCCGATCCCGGCGGTGACGCGCGGGCTCGGCGAGTTTCCGAGGAAGAATTCGCTGGTATTGGTGCCGGCCACAATTTCGCGCCGGTTAGGATCGCCGTTCACGTCGAACGCCGAAGGCGTCGCCACGCGCGTGATATTTCCGTTCGCGTCACGGATCGGCTGGCCATCAGGCCCGATGGACGTCGAGTACACCGGCAGGCCCGTGGTTGCATCAACCAGCTGCGTACCCGCCGGATTGACGGTCAGCACCGGCGTCTCCACGCCCCAAAGCGCACCGACGTCAGCCCAGATCGAGGGCCTGAGCCCCAGCTCGCGCGCACCGCTCCCGAGCGGGATTTCGAGCTCCGCCCGACCAAGGTAGTAGTTGCGCCCGCCGATCGCGTCATCGCGCACGCGGTTGCGCTCGGTAATGTAGGTGGGATTGCCGTTGGCATCCAGCACCGGGGTATTTGTGAGGTCGTTGAGGATCGACTGCTGCGTCAGGATGCGCGGGCCGACGCCGCGGATGGCAAAGCCGCGGAACTGCGGTTCGCCAAGGAAGAAGCGGTCGTTGAGGAACACATCGTCCACACCAGCGCCGGGACGGTCGCGTAGCGGGATGATCGTGCCGCCTTCGGCCAGCAGCGAGAAGATGAAGCCCGAATTGCCGACGTTCCAGAACTGCTGCGCGCGGCCGCGGAAGCGGACATAGCGCACATCCCCGCCCAGACCTGCAAATTCGCCACTGAGCGCAATGGTCTTACCCCGCGAGGGGCGCACGCGCGAGTTGAGCGAGTTGTAGTTGAGGCTGAGGCCGACGATCGAGGACAGTCGCGTACCGATCGTGTCGCACAGGAAGCGCCCGGCCAGCCGCGAGTCGCATTCTCGCGTCCCGTCGCCGTCGATGTCCGAGAAGAACAGGTTCTCGTCCAGCGTCACGTCGTCATAGTTGAGCGTGTAGCTGCCGATCAGCGACATGTACTCGGTCAGCGGCACACCGGCGCGGGCGGAGAAGCCCGTGGTGGCCTGCTTGAAGGTCGTGTTGCGATCGTTGTTGGTGAAGTTGAAGCTGTTGAAATCGCGGCGGTAGAGATCGATCCCGCCGGAGATGTTGCGATCGAAGATATAAGGATCGCTGAAACTCACCTGCGCCGAGCGCGAGAACTGCGAATAGTTGACCGAAAGCCCGATCGTCTGCCCGCGCCCGCGGAAGTTGCGCTGGCGGATGGAGCCGGCGAGAATGAACTGCTCGATCGACGAGAAGCCGGCCGAGAACTGCAGTTCGCCGGTCGGGCGTTCTTCGACGTTCGCTTCCAGGATGATGCGGTCAGGCGCGCTGCCCTCGCTCTGGCTGACTTCGAAGTTTTCCTGGAAGTAGGCGAGCGAGTTGATGCGCGCGGTGGTGCGCTGCACGGCGAGGCTGTTGAACGCATCGCCTTCCGCGATACGGAACTCGCGGCGCACGACCTTGTCCTGGGTGAGCGTGTTGCCGTTGATGTCGACCCGCTCGACATAGACGCGCGGCGCTTCGCGCAGAACGAAGGTCACGTTCATCTTGAGGTTGGCCGGATCGCGGTTGAAGCGCGGCTGCACGTCGGCGAAGGCATAGCCATAACGGCCCGCCAGTTCGGTCAGCTGCTCGACCGTGTCTTCGACGGTCTTGGCGTTGTAGACATCGCCATCCTTCATCGGCAGCTGCGTGCTCATCACGTCGCTGTCGAAGTCGCGCAGCTGGCTGTCGACCTTCACCTCGCCGAAATTGTACTGCTGCCCTTCCTCGACCACGTAGGTGATGATGAAGTCGCGCTGGTCGGGAGTCAGTTCCGCCACGGCCGAAACCACGCGGAAATCGGCATAGCCCTGCGTCAGGTAGAACTGGCGCAGCTTCTGCTGGTCGAAAGCCAGACGATCCGGGTCATAGCTGGTGTTCGAGCTGAAGAAGCTGGTCAGACGCGCCTGCTTGGTCACCATCTCGCCGCGCAGCTCGCCATCGGAGAACTTCTCGTTGCCGAGAATGTTGATCTGGCGGACCTTGGACTTCGGGCCTTCGGTGATCTCGAAGACGATATCGACGCGGTTCTGCGGCAGCTGCACCATCTTCGGCTCGACCTGTGCGGCGAACCGGCCCTGGCGCTTGTAGAGCTCGATGATGCGGGCCACGTCCGCGCGCACCTTGGAACGGGTGAAGATCTGGCGCGGGGACAGCTTGATTTCGGGCAGGATCTTGTCGGGCTTCAGCCGCTCGTTGCCCTCCAACACGATGCGGTTGATCACCGGGTTCTCGGTCACGGTGATGACGACATTGCCGTTATCGTTGCGGATCGAGAAATTGGCGAAAAGCTCGGTCGCACCGAGATCCTTGAGCGCTTCGTCCGCCGCGGTCGAGGTGTATTCCTGACCGACCCGCAGGCGGATGTAGCTGAGGATCGTGGTCGGCTCGAGACGTTCGGCGCCGGTTACGGTGATGGTGCGGATGGTGTTGGCGCGCGGCGCCTGTGCAGGCGCCGGTGCAGGTTGGGCGGCAGGCTGTGCAGCACCGGCCTGCTGCTGCGCAAAGGCTGCGCCGGGCACGCCTGCCAGCATCGAGCCGCAGCACAGCAGAACCGCCATGCGGCCACGGCCCGCGCGGGGCGCGCGCGATGCCTTTGCGACAGACGTGCTCTGGAGAGGCGCTGCGCCTGTCTCGCTGATTGCGTTCATTCCGGCAAAATCCCGTTCCATCCGTCCGTATCGCGCCGCGCTGAAGCGACCCGGATTACCACTGCTCAAGTGACCTCATGCGCCTGTCATGGCGCGCTCCCGCCGCTCCGGCCCCGCCTCTGCCCGATGTGCCCGTCGCGGGTCAAGCCGCATGGGCGCGGATTGCGCCCTGCCCGTCCCGCTTTTGCACGGCCATGCGGCCATGCGCCCCCGCCGCGCTCCGCTCTGCTGGATCAACGACCGAACAAGGGAAGCGTGAAGAGGTCATTCACCGTCACCACCACCATCAGCATCAACACCAGCGCGATGCCGGTGCGATAGGCCCATTCGGTCGCCTGCGGTCCCACCGGCTTCCGGCGGATCGCCTCGGCCGCGTAGAACATCAGATGCCCGCCATCGAGCGCGGGGATTGGCAAGAAGTTGATGAATGCCAAATTAAGCGAGATCAGCGCGGCGAAATTGATAAAGGCGACGATCCCGAGACTCATCTGCTCGCCCGAGTACTTGGCGATCTTGAGCGGGCCGCCCAGTTCGTTGAACGAACGTTCTCCGGTGATGATCTGGCCGATGCCGGTGACCATCATACCCATCAAGTCCCAGCTCTGCTGCACCGCCAGCGGGATCGCTTCGATCACGCCAACATCTTCAAGGACATACTGCCCACCCGACGCTGCGACGCCGATGTGGCCGATTGCGCTTTCATTGCCGAAGCTGTCGACCTCGACCTTGCGGGCGGTGGTGAGCGCAATGTCGCGCTTTTCGCCATCGCGCTCGACGGTCAGCACCATGCGGGTGGCCGGATGCAGTGCCACCTGCGTGCGCAAATCGCTGAAATCGACGATCGGGCGGCCATCGATGGCGACGATCGTGTCGCCGATCTCCAGCCCCGCAGCCTCGGCCACACTCCCTTGCGCAAACCCTCCGACGACACGAGAATCCTCGGTGCCGGTGATCACCGGCTTGCCGAGAACGGCGAAGAAAGCAGCGAAGATCGCAATCGTGACGAGCAGGTTGGTCACCGGCCCGGCGGCGACGATCAGCGCCCGCTTCCACAGGGCGGCATGCTGGAAGCTGCCTTCCTCGGCCGGCGCATCGGGATCGGGAACGGAGGCCGGGTTCATGTCGCCCTTGAACTGGACATAACCGCCCAGCGGCAGCGCCGAGAGCTTCCAGCGCGTGCCGCGTTTATCGGTGTATCCGGCAATCTCCTTGCCGAAACCGACCGAGAAAGCTTCCGCCTTCACGCCGAACCAGCGGCCGACCAGATAGTGGCCAAGTTCATGCAGGGTGACGAGCGGCCCCAGCAGCAGCAGGAAGCCGACAATGTACATCCAGAAAGGTGGGCTATCAAACAAGGGCGGAGTTCTCCAGCAGGCTGGACGCGTGCCTGCGCGCGGATTGATCGAGGCTGAGGACTTCCTCAAGGCTGGCCGGACGCGGCGCATCATTGCTGCGCGCCAACGTCTCTTCCACCAATGCCGCAATACGGGTGAATGAAATCTGACCGGCGAGGAAAGCGGCGACCGCGACCTCGTTTGCGGCGTTGAGGATCGCGGGGGCTGAACCGCCTGCCGCAATCGCCTCGCGTGCCAGACGGGTGGCGGGGAAGCGCACTTCATCGGGCGGGAAGAAGGTCAGCTCGCCAATCGCCGCCAAATCGAGCGGTGCCAGTGGCGTTTCCATGCGCTGCGGCCAGGCCAGGCACGAGGCAATCGGCACACGCATGTCCGAGGGGCCAAGCTGCGCCAGTGTCGAGCGGTCGCGAAATTCGACCATCGAATGGATCACGCTCTGCGGGTGGACGACGATCCCGAGCTTATCCAGCCCGACCGGGAAGAGGTGATAAGCCTCGATGTACTCGAGCCCCTTGTTCATCATCGTCGCGGAATCGACGCTGATCTTGGCACCCATCGACCAGTTGGGGTGCGCGACGGCCTGCGCGGGGGTGGCGGCATCAAGCTGCGCCTGCGTCCACGTCCGCAAGGGGCCGCCGCTGGCGGTGAGCGTGATCTTCGCCACATCCTCGATGCGGTTGCCGTTGAGGCACTGGAAGATCGCGTTGTGTTCGGAATCCGTCGGCAGCAGCGTTGCGCCGTGGCGCGCGACCGCCTGCATCAGCACTTCCCCCGCAGAGACCAGCGCTTCCTTGTTGGCGAGCGCGATGGTGCCGCCCCGCTCGACCGCCGCCATGACCGGCACCAGACCCGCGCAGCCGACGATAGCCGCCACGGTCATATCCACCGGCCGCGCCGCAGCCTCGACCAGCGCCTGTTTTCCGCCCGCCGCTGTGATCCCGCTATTGCCCAGCGCCGCGCGCAGTTCGGGGAGGCACGCCTCATCGCCCACCACCGCCAGCTTCGCGCCGAATTCGATGGCGAGCGCAGCCAGTTCCTTGGCGCTGCATTGCGCGGTCAGCGCCTCGACCTGCCATTCATCGCGGTTGCGGCGCACCAGATCGAGCGTCGATGCGCCGATCGAGCCGGTGGCGCCAAGCAGGGTGATCGTCCGCGTCATCGCAGCATCATCCCAGCAAAGGGGGGATGGTGGCAATCACAAACAGCACGAAGAACACTGCAAGGAAGCCGTCGAGCCGGTCGAACAATCCGCCGTGCCCCGGAATGAGATGACCGGAATCCTTCACCCCCGCGCGCCGCTTCATCCAGCTTTCGAAGAAATCGCCGCTCTGCGCGAGCACCGCGATCAGCACGCCGGAGAACGCCGCCATGCCGAGGCTGAGCGCGGTATAGCCGGGCATCGCCGCAGGGCCGAAATCGGTCAGCTCGACCATCACGCCCACCAGTGCCGCGCCGAGCGCCCCGCCGCCCAGCCCTGCCCAGGTCTTGGACGGACTGATCGTGGGAGCGATCTTCGGCCCGCCGATTGCGCGTCCCGCGAAATAGGCGCCAACATCGACCGCGACCACCGGAAGGATGAAGGCGACCAGCACCTCGACCGGGCCATAACCGCTCAGTTGCGGATCAAGCGGCAGGATCTGGCGGCCATTGCGCACCGCCATCATGGCGAGCGCGGCGCCGCCGATATAGACCACGCCTGCAAAGAACCACACGGTCTCGGCCACGCCCGACTTGGCAAACCCGCTGACCAGACGGTTCCATTCCCACAGCACACCGAGCGCGAGCAGCGCGACGAAGGCGCTCCACACCCAACCGCCGAACCACAGCGCGCCGCCCGAAACCACCAGCATCACGATCGCCGAGGCCAGCCGCACCGGCAGATCGGAGGCACCGGGCCGGCGTAATTCAGCGCCCGCCATAACGCCGCTCCCTTCGCGCAAAGTCATCGAGCGCCTGCGCCAGATGGGCAGGCTCGAAATCGGGCCACAAGGTATCTACGAACAGCATCTCGGCATAGGCCGATTGCCACAGCAGGAAGTTCGACAGGCGAACCTCGCCGCTGGTACGGATCAGCAGATCGAGCGGCGGCAGATCGGCGGTATCGAGGTTGGCGGCGATCGTCTCGATGGTGACATCGCCGCTCGCTGCCGCCTTCGCTGCCGCGCGCGCGATTTCGTGCTGCCCGCCGTAATTGAGCGCCACGGCGAGCGTCTGCTTGCCATTGGCAGTCTGCGCCAGCGCATCTTCGAGCATCGCGACGATATCGGGCGCCAATGACTGCCAGTCGCCGATGATCTTGAGCTTCACATTGTTGGCGACGAATTCGGGCAGATCGGATTTGATGAACCGGCGCATCAGGTTCATCAGATCATCGACCTCGTCCTCCGACCGCTTCCAGTTTTCCGACGAGAATGCGTAGAGCGTCAGGCATTCCAGCCCGGTCGGCTCGAGACTGCGGACCAGCCGCCGCACCGCATCGACCCCGCGCTGATGGCCGACAGCGCGCGGCAACCCGCGCTTCTTGGCCCAGCGGCCATTGCCATCCATGATGATGGCGACATGTCTGGCGCGCGACTGGTCCAATCCTGTTCCCACGATCCGAAATCCTGACCTTACTGTGTCAGGATTTCCTGTTCCTTCTTGGCTGCCGCCTCGTCCGTTTCCTTGACGTATTGGTCGGTCAGCTTCTGCACTTGCTCTTCGGAACGCTTGCGATCGTCCTCGGAGATTTCCTTCTTCTTCTCGTCGGTCTTGAGGCTTTCCATCGCATCGCGGCGGACGTTGCGGATCGCAATCTTGGCCTTTTCGGCATATTGGCCCGCGAGCTTGGCCAGCTCCTTGCGGCGCTCCTGCGTCAGATCAGGGATCGGCAGACGCAAAGTCTGCCCGTCGATGATCGGATTGAGACCAAGGTTGGCATAGGCAATCGCCTTTTCCACCGCATGGAGGTTCGACTTGTCCCACACCTGCACGCTCAGCATCCGCGGCTCGGGCGCGGACACCGTGGCGACCTGCTGGAGCGGCATCATCGAGCCATAGACTTCCACCTGCACCGGATCGAGCAGGGTGGTGTTGGCGCGTCCCGTGCGCAGACCCTGAAGGTCGCTCTTGAGAGCCTCGACAGCGCCCTTCATCCGGCGCTCGACATCGGCCTTGTCATATTGCGGCATGGCTGAAGTTTCCTTTGTTATCGAAATCAGTTGTCTTGGACGATGGTCTGGACACCCTCGCCCGCCAGAACGCGGGCCAGATTGCCCTTCTCGCGGATCGAGAAGACCACAATCGGGATCTTGTTATCGCGGCACAGTGCCACAGCGGAGGCGTCCATCACCTTGAGGTTATCTGCCAACACCCGGTCGTAACTCACGGTATCGAAACGGGTAGCATTGGGGTTCTGCTTAGGATCGCTATCATAGACCCCGTCAACGCTGGTGCCCTTGAGCAGCGCGTCGCACTTCATTTCCGCAGCCCTTAGTGCCGCACCGCTATCGGTAGTGAAATAGGGTGCGCCGACACCTGCTGCGAAGATCACCACGCGGCCCTTTTCCAGATGGCGTTCGGCGCGGCGGCGGATCACCGGCTCGCACACCTTGTCCATCTCGATCGCGGACTGCACGCGGGTCTGCACGCCGAGCTGTTCGAGCGCGTTCTGCATCGCCAGCGCGTTCATAACGGTTGCCAGCATGCCCATGTAATCGGCCTGCGCACGGTCCATCCCCTTGGCCGCGCCCGCCATGCCGCGGAAGATATTGCCGCCGCCGATGACGAGGCAGACTTCCAGCCCGGTTTCCTTGGCCGCCTTCACTTCCTTGGCCAGCTCGGCGACGAATTCAGGGTCGATCCCGAACTGCTGGTTGCCCATCAGCACTTCGCCCGAAAGTTTCAGGAGGACGCGCTTGATCGGAGGAAGAGACATGGGTGGCCAGAATCCATTTCAAATGTAGAATGGCGGTTCCCTTAGCGAGCAAGCCACACGCGCGCAAAGGGAAAGGCCTTGCATGGCGGTGCAGGGATTGGGGGGAGAACGAAGCGATGACACGCAAGTTGTTGTTCGCAGGACTGGCGCTGGCGGTAATTCTGGTGGCAGCGGTGATGCTGTTCCAGCGGCAGGCGGGAGAACGCCTGTTCGCGCGGGGCGTAACCGAGCGCATAGCGGAGGGCCGCCTGCAATTGGGCGACGGGCTGCACCTGATCCTGTGCGGCACCGGCTCACCCCTCCCCAATCCCGCCCGCGCTGGCCCCTGCCAGGTGGTGGTCGCGGGCGATCAGGCCTTCGTGGTCGATATCGGCGAAGGCGGGGCGCGCAACCTCAACCTGATGGGCTTCGATATCGCCGGGCTCGACGGCGTGCTGCTGACCCATTTCCACTCCGATCATATCGACGGCATGGGGCCGCTGGCGCTGTTCTACTGGACGCAGGGCACTGCCAGCGCGCCGCTTCCGCTTTATGGGCCGCAGGGGGTGGAAGCAGTCGCGCAAGGGTTCAACGCTGCCTACCGGCTCGATCACGGCTACCGCGTGGCGCACCACGGGCCCAAGATCGTGCCCCCGACCGGCGGCGGCGTCGCAGCGCGGCCCTTTACGATCGGCAAGGAACCGCTGGTCGTGTTCGAACGCGACGGGCTGAAAGTCACCGCCTTCCCGGTCGATCACTCACCGGTGCGGCCAGCGGTGGGCTACCGCTTCGATTACAAGGGTCGTTCGCTGGTGATCACCGGCGATACCGCGCGCACCGCCTCGGTCGAGCAAGCCGCGAAAGGCGCGGATATTCTCGTCCACGATGCGCTCCAGCCGGAACTGGTGTTCTCAATGACCGATGCGCTCGACGCGGCCGGTCAGGAGAACACCGCGACCATCACTCGCGATATCCTCGATTACCACGCTTCGCCCGAGGATGCGGCCCAGAGCGCGCAGGTCGCCGGGGTGCAGCAGCTGGTGCTGACGCACCTCGTCCCGCCAATCCCCAATGCCTTCTTCTACCCGGCCTTCCTCGGCGATGCCGGTGACTATTTCGACGGCACGATCATCGTCGGTGAGGACGGAATGATCTTCTCGCTCCTGCCCGGATCAGACCGGATCGAGCGCGACAAGCGGCTCTAGCCCGGCAGCAATGGCCCAAGCGGCCGCCACGCTCTTCGTAGAGGACAGATGGGGCTAGTCCCCAGGCTCTATGACAAGCGTGTGCAGCAGCCCCCTGGTGAACCCACGCGGTGCGACAGAGAGGTGATCCTCGTCTGCCAGCACTTCGTCCGTCAACCGCAACCCGGCCAACCCGCGCGCGCGCAGCAGCGTGGTAAAGGTGCGATTGTCGGCCACCATGTCGACCTCTTGCTGGAAGCGCCGGTCACCGACGCGCCGGGCTTCGTATTCGCCGACATAGAGATAGACATCGGCATCGACCTTCGTCAGTCGGTCGAGCAGCCCCGGTGCCTGCCGCAGCAGATACTTCTTGTCGAACCAGAACGAAGGGCTGCCCAGCACATAGCCGCTGAACATGGCAGGCTCGGTCATCAGGATCTGCGCGCCGAGTAGCCCGCCATAGGAATGGCCGACATAGATCCGCCGCTCCGGCATGGTGCGAAAGCGGCTTTCCACGAACGGTAGCACCGTATCGCGCAGGTAATCACGATACCGCTGGGATTGCCCGTGAAGCGCGCCTTCGGGTGCATCGGACGCCCCTCTTGCGCTCGGGGTATAATCGCGCCGACGGCTCGCCATCGGATCCTCGCCCTTGCCGTAGGACAGGCCGACGAGGATGAACTCCTCGATCCGGGGGCCCGCCCCGTTCAACCGCCGCCCGATCGCGCGCAGCACCGGAAAGCCGTAATCCGCGTCGGTCACATAGACCACCGGATAGCTGCGTTCGGGGCTTGCTGCATAGCTCGGCGGCAAGGCGACAAAGACCTGATAGTCGATGCCGCTAGCGGGATCGGCCACGTCGTGGACTTGCGATCCCAGCAATTCGTAGGCCTGGCCCTCCCCACGCTGGGCGGGAACGGCGGCGACTTCGGATGCGGGCGCCGCAGAACACGCCGACAGCATGACCGCGCCGATGAAGGCGCTCTTGGCGATGTGCATGAAATATCCCTGCCCGTTGTCAGGCCGCAGGTGACCGGTGGGCCGCACAAATGCAACGGGCCGGATGGTCGATACCACCCGGCCCGTGCCGATTTTCCGATGACCGGGAAGGATCAGCCCTTGACGGCTGCGGCCACTTCCGCGGCGAAATCGACTTCTTCCTTCTCGATGCCTTCACCGAGCTGGAAGCGGACGTAATCGACCAGCTTGATCGACTTGCCGGCGTCCTTGGCAGCCTTGGCGATGTATTCTTCGACAGTTGCCTTGCCGTCCTTGACGAAGATCTGGCTGAGGAGCGCGTTTTCCTTGGCGAATTTCTTCACCGCGCCTTCGACCATCTTGGCCTGCACGTCAGCCGGCTTGCCGCTTTCGGCAGCCTTTTCGGCAGCGATCTTGCGCTCGCGCTCGATCACTTCGGCATCGAGGCCGTCAGCGTCCAGCGCCTGCGGGAACATCGCAGCAGCGTGCTGGGCGATGTCCTTGCCAAGCGCGTTGAGCGTGTCGGCATCGGCATCCGATTCCAGCGCGACGAGCACGCCGATCTTGCCGAGGCCTTCGGCGGCCGCGTTGTGGATGTAGGGGACGATCGCGCCCTGCGTGACCGACACCGACTTGATGCGGCGGATCTGCTGGTTTTCACCGATGGTCGCAACGTTGTCGGTCAGCTTTTCGCCGACAGTGCCGCCATCGGGGTAGGCAGCAGCCTTGAGCGCTTCGACATCGTCCGAACCCTGCGCCAGCGCGACAGCGGTCGCCTTGGTCACGAAGTCCTGGAACTTGTCGTTCTTGGCGACGAAGTCGGTTTCCGAGTTGATTTCGACGGCAACGCCCTTGGTGCCCTGAACGAGCACGCCGACGAGGCCTTCAGCCGCAGTGCGGCTCGACTTCTTCTGGGCGGTGGCGAGGCCCTTGGCGCGCAGCGCGTCAACCGCGGCTTCGATGTCGCCATTGGCTTCGGTCAGCGCCTTCTTGGCGTCCATCATGCCAGCGCCGGTGCGCTCGCGCAGCTTCTTCACATCGGCGACAGAAATATCGGCCATGAGAGTGTCCTTCTTGTGTGTTGTCAGGCGCCCGGCCCTGCCGTTCCCGTGGAGGGGGGGCAATGCCGGGCGCGCTAGAGGGGGAATGTGACGGGAACGCGACGGAAAACCCGCCGCATCCCCGCGAAAATCAGGCTTCGGTTTCTTCGGCAGCCGGTTCTTCGGCAACCACAGCTTCCGCCGGGGGTTCAGCCATCGCGCCGAAATCGGCGGCGGTGTCGGCCTGGAACTTGCCCTTGCCGGCCAGCGCCGCTTCACCGATCGCCTGGCAGTACAGACGCACCGCGCGGCTCGCATCGTCGTTGCCCGGAACCGGGAAGGCGATGTTCGAGGGATCGACGTTGCTGTCGAGGATCGCGATCACCGGAATGCCGAGCACGGCCGCTTCCTTGATGGCGAGGTCTTCCTTGTTGGCGTCGATCACGAACATCACGTCCGGGATGCCGCCCATGTCGCGGATGCCGCCGAGCGACAGCTCGAGCTTCTCGCGCTCACGGGTGAGCTGGAGCACTTCCTTCTTGGTGAAGCCGCTGGTGTCGCCCGAGAGCATTTCTTCCAGGCTCTTGAGGCGGCGGATCGAACCCGAAATGGTCTTCCAGTTGGTGAGCATGCCGCCCAGCCAGCGGTGGTTGACGAAGTGCTGGCCCGACATGCGTGCAGCTTCAGCGATCGGCTCCTGCGCCTGACGCTTGGTGCCGACGAACAGCACCTTGCCGCCCGAACGCACGGTCGATTCGACGAAATCGAGCGCACGCGCGAACAGCGGCACGGTCTGCGACAGGTCGATGATGTGGACACCGTTACGCGCGCCGAAGATGTACGGCTTCATGCGCGGGTTCCAGCGGTGGGTCTGGTGGCCGAAGTGAGCGCCGGCCTCGATCAATTGCTGCATCGTGACGACAGGTGCCGCCATAGGTAATTCCTTTCCGGTTGTTCCTCTGGAAGGCTGGAACCGCGAGTGCGGAGTGTCCCGCAAACGGCACCGGTATGTGCGCCTTCCATGTGACGTTAACGCCGGATGGAGCCTCAGCCCTGCTCCGACGCGAGCGGGCCCTTAGCTGCGGGCGGACACAAAATCCAGCCCCGAATCCCTCTCGCGCAAAAAATCCGCGCTGCGCCCTGCGAAAAGGCGCTTGACACGCCGGAACATATAGGGAACAAGACGTAAGAACAAACGACGAACGAAAAGACCGAAGGGGATCTCGCCATGTTCGCACTTGCACTCACCCTGCTGCTCACCGTCACCGGCATTGTCGCGGTGCTGACCATCATCGACAGCGCCATCAAGGGGCGCAACGCCTATGAACGGCTGCTGCGCGAAGCGGCCCTGATGGAAGCGGGTTTCGTGATGCAGGTCGAAGCGCAGGAGCTGCGGGCGCGCCGCGCCCCGGCCCGGTTCACGCCGGATCGCCGCTCGCCGGTGCTGCTGCGGACGCGGCCTGTTCCTGCCTGCGCCGCCGCTTGATCCGCCCGTATTTGACGAGGCCGTAAGGCACCAGCGCCAGATAGACGACACTGATCGCCGAGAGCGTCCACCACGGCTCGAGCAGCAGCGCGGCAAAGGCAAGGCCAACAAAGGCGATCAGCCCCAGCCGGATCGACCGGCGCGGCCGCAACGAGGCCCAGCTAAGCGTCGCCATGTTCGAGATCATCAGCACCGCAATCAGCGCCAGCCAGGCTGCGGTCACCACCGGATGGCGGAAGAACTCCAGCCCGGTTTCAGTCCACAGATAGAACGGCGTGAACGCGAGCCCCGCCCCCGCCGGCGCGGGCACACCGGTCAGGAACCCGGCGGACTTGTGCGGCTGATCATCAGTATCGATCCGCGCATTGAACCGCGCGAGGCGCAGCGCGCAACAGATCGCGAAGGCCAGCGCGGCAAACCAGCCGAAGCGCGGCCAGTCATGCAGCGACCAGAGGAACAGGATCAGCGCCGGGGCCACCCCGAAGGACAGCGAATCCGCGAGACTATCGAGCTCGGCGCCGAAGCGCGACTGGGCGTTGAGCAGGCGCGCGATGCGTCCGTCGATTCCGTCAAGCACGCCGGCGAGTACCACCAGCCCGATCGCCAGCGCCCATTGACCGTCAATCGCAAAGCGGATGCCGGTCAGGCCCGAACACAGCGCCGCAGCGGTAATCGCGTTGGGCAGCATCGCGCGCAGCGGCAGGCCGACAGCGCGCGGATCGCGGACAGTGGCGAGGTCATCCTCGTCCTCGGCGGCCTTGGGGCCGAGCCGCGCGGCAAGGAACCGCGCACCCGGAAGATTGCGCGCCCCCTTGCGGACAGGTTTGCGGGCGGGCGGGCGGCTCACTGCGCAATCCCTTCGATGAGGCCGCGCTGGCCGATTTCGGCAATCACGGTTTCACCCGCAATCGTCGTCTGGCCGATCATCACCTTGGGATCAGTGCCAGCCGGCAGATAGATATCGACCCGGCTGCCGAACCGGATCAGCCCGGCGCGCTGGCCTTTGCCGACGATATCGCCCGGCTTCACGAACGGCACGATCCGCCGCGCCACCAGTCCGGCAATCTGGGTAAAGCCGATCTTCAGCCCGTCCCCGCGCTCGATCAGGATATGCTGGCGCTCGTTTTCCTCGCTCGCCTTGTCGAGATCGGCATTGATGTTGCGGCCCGGGATATAGACCACGCGGCGCACCGTGCCGCCCACCGGCGTGCGGTTGATGTGGACATCGAACACGCTCATGAAAATCGAGACGCGGGTGACCGGCCCGGCGGGCAGGCCGGCAAGCCCGGTGCCATCATCGATCCGCAGTTCGAACGGCGGCTCCACCTCGATGATCTGGGTGACCTTGCCATCAGCGGGCGCAACGATCGTACCATCGCCCTGCGGCACCACGCGTTCGGGATCGCGGAAGAAGGCGAAGATCCCGGCTGACAGCAGCAGGCTCGACCAGCCGACCAGTTCCCAATCGAACAGCAGCAGGAACACGAGGCTGACAGAAGTCGCCGCGAGCCCGAACTTGCGCCCTTCCGGGTGAATGTCGGGCCAGTGCCAGCCCGCCTCGCCCCGGCCTTTGTTATCGACGATTTCGCCTGCCATCGTTCAGCTTCTAGGGTGTGGTCGGCCTGCCCGCAAGCAGGACAGGCCCTAGCCGACCTTGCGGACGAACACCGTCCCGGCCGAATAGCCCGCACCGAACGAGCAGATCAGGCCATTGTCGCCCGCCGCCAGATCATCGCTGTGCTGGTGGAAGGCGATGATCGAACCCGCGCTCGAAGTGTTGCCATAGGTGTCGAGCACGGTCGGGCTTTCATCCTCGTTCGCTTCGTGTCCGAGAACCTTGTGCGCGATCAAGCGGTTCATGCCGGCATTGGCCTGGTGCAGCCACAGGCGCCGCAGCGCGGCAGCGTCGATCCCCAGCCGCTCGGCTTCATCAAGGATCATCTGCGCCACCATCGGCACCACTTCCTTGAAGACCTTGCGCCCTTCCTGGACGAACAGCTTGTCAGCCTTGCCCTCGCCTTCGGGCGCGGCGCGGTTGAGGAAGCCGAAATTGTTGCGAATGTTGTTGGAGAACACCGTTTTCAGCTTGGTGCCGAGGATTTCCCAATGTTGCGCCGGGGCAATCGCGGCGTCTTCCACCAGCACGGCCGTTGCCACATCGCCGAAGATGAAGTGGCTGTCGCGGTCGCGCCAGTTGAGGTGGCCCGAGGTGATTTCGGGGCTGACCACAAGCACGCTTTTCGCGTTGCCCGCGCGGATGTAGTCGGCGGCGGTCTGGATCCCGAAGGTCGCCGAGGAGCAGGCGACGTTCATGTCGAAGCCGAAGCCATCGATGCCGAGCGCCTGCTGGATCTCGATCGCCATCGCGGGGTAGGCGCGCTGCATGTTCGATGCCGCGCACAGCACAGCGTCGACATCTTCCGGGCGGCGCCCGGCCCGCTCCAGCGCCTGCTTGGCTGCGGCCACGCCGATTTCGGCCATTACCGAAAGCTCGTCATTGGCGCGTTCAGGCAGGCGCGGGCACATCGTCGCCGGATCGAGGATCGCCGCCTTGCTCATCACGTGGCGTGCCTTGATGCCGCTCGCCTTCTCGATGAACTCGACCGAGGAATAGGCCAGCGGTTCAGCGTCCGGGTGCGCGGCGTTATGCGCGTCGACATAGGCGTTGAAGCTCGCCACCAGCTCTTCGTTGGTGATCGATTCGGGCGGGGTGAACAGGCCGGTGGCCGAAATCACGGGGCGGCCGGTGAGTGCGGCGCTGGCTTGCGTTTCCTGCATGGATCCCTCTTGCGTGAAGGGCGCGGCCTTACTGCCGGCCCTCGCCGCCCGCAACCCCTGCCGCCCCGGCTTCACCACCGAGCACGTCTTTGAGGAGCGGATTGGGAAAGGTGCGCGCGATGGTAACCGCCCAGAACTGCTCGGTAATTTCGGGCAGCTTGGCCAGCTCGTAAAGCGTGCCCGCGGCAAGCTCGTCCTGCACCACGATCGGCGGGATCACCGCGACGCCCGCATCCGAACGGGCGAGCAGGCGGAGCATCGCCATGTCGTCGGCCTCGGCGGCGATGCGCGGGACGATGCCCATGCGCTCGATCATCGCATCGAACCCGGCCCGCAGGGCGGTTTCGGGCGTGGGCAGGATCAGCGGCGCTTCGGCCAGCAGCGTGGGCAGGCCACGCGCTGCGATGATCAGCCGCGAGCGCGCGCCGATCAGACTGACAGGCTGCTCGTCGATCCGCCGCACCAGATAGGGGCTGGCCGCATCACGCGCGGGCACCTGGTTGGTGAGCAGCACGTCGATCGTCATCGCCTCGAGCGCGCGCAGCAGCGAGCCCTGCGTGCCCGAGCGCAGCACCACCTCCACATCGTCGCGCCCGATCAGCGGTTCGAGGAACTTCATCTGAAAGTTGCGCGACAGGGTGGCGAGCGCGCCGATCCGCAGCACCTTCCGCTGTCCGCCCACCGCGCGGAAGGTGGCGGTGAGCTGTTCGGAGGCGCGGAAGATCTGCTCGGCATAATCGAGCGCGATCCGCCCCGCCTCGGTCAGCACTAGATTGCGTCCGCGCCGTTCGAACAGATCATGCCCGAGGTCCAGTTCCAGCGCCTTGATCTGGGTCGAGACCGCGCTCTGCGAGATGTTGAGCGCCTTTGCAGCCGCCGTCAGCGTGCCTTCACGGGCGACGGCGCGGAACAGGCGCAGGTGGTGGAGATTGAGACTGGCCATCGCGCGCTCCGGCTAATCATTCCAATATTGCGAATGATTTTGGGCAAAATATGTATTTTCCTTAAAATTGTCCACCCTCTATCCGGCACGGCACGCATTAACCCTCCCCTCGCCGGAGTTTCGCCATGCCACTTGCCCTGACTATCCTTGCTCCGCTTGCTCTTGTTCCGGTGATCCTGCTCGCGCTGGCCCGTCCCGGCAAGCGCCCCGGCAGCCTGCCGCGCCTGTCCGAAGCCTCGGCCTTTGCCGCCTTCGCGCTGGCGCTGGGCGGGCTTGTCCAGACCGCGCTCAAGGCCGCGCCTGAGCTGACCACGCTCGTCAGCGGCCCCATCGGCCTTGCTCTTCGCAGCGACCTCGTCAGCGCCAGCATCGCTACGCTGGTCGGTTTCATCGGCTGGATCGTGATGCGCTACAGCCGCACCTATCTCGACGGAGAGGCGCGCGAGGGTGCGTTCCATGGGTTGATGCTGACCACCCTCGCGGCGGTCATGCTGTTCGTTCAGGCGGGCACCCTGCCGGTGCTGATCATCGCCACCTTCGCGGTCGGCCTGACGCTGCGCCAGCTGCTGCTGTTCTACCCCGACCGCGCCGAAGCCCGCCGCGCCGCGACCAAGTTCGCGCTCGTCTGGCACGGCGGCGACGCGCTGCTGGCGATTGCTGCCGCCCTGCTCTTCGCCCGCTTCGGCACGCTCGAACTCGCCGGTCTGACCGCCGCTGCCACCACCACCGGACTGGGCCTCGCGGGCACCTTCGCGGTCGCGGCGATCGTCGCTGCCGCCGCGCTCAAGACCGCCGCCTTCCCGCTCCACGGCTGGCTGACCGAGGTGATGGAGGCCCCCACCCCAGTCTCCGCGCTGCTCCACGCCGGGATCATCAACTCGGGCGGCGTGCTGCTCATCACCGCCGCGCCGCTGGTGCAGGCGAGCACCGGCGCGATGGCCGCGCTGGTGATGATCGGCGGCTTCACCGCGCTGTTCGGCGCAGCTGTCATGCTCACTCAGAGCGCGGTCAAGACGGCGCTCGCCTGGTCGACCATCTCGCAGATGGGCTTCATGCTGCTGCAATGCGGCCTTGGCCTTTGGACGCTGGCGCTGCTGCACATCATCGCCCACTCGCTCTACAAGGCGCACGCCTTCCTTTCCTCGGGCGGTGCGGTGGCCGATGTCGCCAGCATCCGCCGCCCCGGCCCGGTCGCCGTGCCGAGCGTTGCTGCGGTGCTCAAGAGCTTCGCCCTCGCGCTGGTCATCTTCGCCGCGATTGCCGGCAGCTTCACCTACGCCTTCGGCCCCAAGACGCCGCAAGCCCTGGCGCTCGGCGCGATCCTGATTTTCGGGGTGGCCTACCTCGTCGCACAGGGCCTGGCCGACCGCGCACCGGTTGCGCTCACCAAGCGTACCGCCGCCTCGGCGCTCGCCGCCGCCATCGGCTACTTCAGCTTCCAGACCATCGCCCAGATGATCTGGGGGCCGCTGCTGCCCGCCGCACCGATGCCGGGCGAGCTTGAATGGGCGATGATCGTGATCGCGGTCGCCAGCTTCGGTCTTGTCGCCTTTGCCCAGGCTCTGTTCCCGCTGTGGGCGCACCACCCGGCCACCGCAGGCCTGCGCGTCCATCTCGCCAACGGCCTCTACCTCAACGCCCTGCTCGATCGCGCGATCGGCGGCTTCCGCACCACCAACCGCTAACCCGCCGCGCACACGGAGATACGCCATGCTGATGAACCACGCAGACATCGCCCCCGCCCGCTTCTCGGCAGTGCTCGAAGCCGCCGAAGGTGCCGCCCGCGCGATCCCGCCGGCCTTCCCGCTCGATGCGACGGTCGCGGTCAATCCCTTCCTCGGCCAGACCGGCGAGGATCTCGCCACCACCGCCGCGCGGCTGGCCCGCGTCGCAGGGGTCCGCGTGACCCGCACGGGCGCCGAATATGCCGCTGCAATTGCCGAAGGCCAGATTACCGACGAAGACCTCGCCGATGCGCTGGCTGCGAACGCCTCGCCGCTCAAGCCGACCGACGTTGCCAGCCTGCGCGCCCTTGCCGAGCGGCTGGGCGATGGCCCCGCCCCGCGCGCGCTGCCGACCGTCGCCGATCTCGCGGCGGAAGCGACCGGCATCGATTGGCCCGCGCTGATCGACAAGTGCATCGGCCTGTGGGCTGCCGGCCAGTTTGACCGCGGGCAGGCGCTGTGGTCGCCCGCGCCGGGCAGTGAGGCCTTCACCGCATGGCGCGCCTGGGCGCTGCATGACCTCACCCCCGAAATCGCGGGACTCGAAGGTTTCTGCGCCCACGTGGCCTGCGCCCCGGACACCACCGAGCGTGCGATCCTTTCCGCCGCCGAGACGCTCGGCATTGCCGATGCCGCCGCGCCGACCGCGTTCCACCGCCTCTACATGAGCCTCGGCGGCTGGGCGCAGCACGCGCGCTGGCTGCTGTGGCAGGCCGAACTGGTGGGCGACACCGATCGCACGCTGCTCGATCTGCTCGCGATCCGCCTTATCTGGGACGAGGCGCTGCTGGTGCAGACCCCGCAGATTGCCGAACGCTGGGCCGCCACGGTTGCCGCGCACGCCGCGCCTGTCACCGCCACCGCCGAAGACGTCGCGCTTGCCATTCTTCAGGATGCGGCCGATCGCGGCCACCAGCGCCGCCTCACCGCCGCGCTCGATGGTGCGACCGATGTGGTGGAGCGGCCCTTCCTTCAGGCCGCCTTCTGCATCGACGTGCGTTCGGAAGTGTTCCGCCGCGCGCTCGAAAGCGTCGATCACTCCATCTCCACCATCGGCTTTGCCGGGTTCTTCGGCCTGCCGCTCGCACACCACGCGCATGGTTCGGACATTCTCGAAGCGCGCCTGCCGGTGCTGCTCAACCCTGCGGTCAACACCACCAGCGCGGGCGATCCGGCCAAGGATCATGCGACACGCATCGCCGCGCGCGGTCGACGCGCCTGGGGCCGCTTCCGTCAGGCGGCGGTCTCCTCCTTCGCCTTCGTGGAGGCGATGGGCCCGGTCTATGCGGTCAAGCTGGTCAAGTCGGCGCTGGGCTTCACTCCCGCCGCCAAGCCCGAACCCGCCCCCGAAGTGATCGGCGGAATGAGCGCCGAGGCCAAGGCCGATACCGGCGCGGCGGTGCTCAAGGCGATGAGCCTGACCAAGGGCCACGGTGAGATCGTGCTGCTGCTCGGCCACGGCGGCAACGTCACCAACAACCCGCATGAGAGCGCCTATCATTGCGGCGCCTGCGGCGGCTACACGGGCGAGGTTTCGGCCCGTCTGCTGGCGATCCTGCTCAACGATCCCGAAACCCGCGCCGGCCTTGCCGCACGCGGGGTCGAGGTGGCCGACGACACGCTGTTCGTCGCGGGTCTGCACGACACCACCACGGATGCGATCACCATCTACGAAGATGGCCTGCCCGCCTCCCGCAACGGCGATCTCGCCAAGGTGCGCGGCTGGCTGGCGCAGGCGGCGAAGATCGCCCGCGCCGAACGCGCACTGCGGATGCCCGGCGTGCGCGGCGAAAGCATCCCGGCACGCGCCCAGAACTGGGCCGAAATCCGCCCCGAATGGGGTCTGGCCGGATGCGCCGCCTTCATCGCCGCCCCGCGCGAGGCGACGCAGGGCCGCGACCTTGGCGGGCGCGCGTTCCTCCACTCCTATGATTGGCAGGCGGACGCGGGCTTCGGCACGCTCGAGTTGATCATCACCGCACCCGTCGTCGTGGCGAGCTGGATCTCGCTCCAGTACTACGGCTCCAGCGTCGCGCCGGAAATGTTCGGCGGCGGCAACAAGCTGATCCACAACGTCGTCGGCGGGATCGGGGTGATCGAGGGCAATGGCGGGAAGCTGCGTCCCGGCCTGCCGTGGCAGGCAGTGCACGATGGCGACGCGCTCGCGCATGAACCGCTGCGCCTCTCGGTGATGATCGAGGCCCCGCGCGAGGAAATCCTCAAGGTGCTCGAAAAGCACCCTGCGGTGCGCGCGCTGTTCGACAACGGCTGGCTGCACCTCTTCACGCTCAATGGCGGCAAGGTGGACGCGCGCTACCAGCCGGGCCTCACCTGGACCAACGCTGCTCCGGCTTCGCTGGCTGCCTGACGGGTCGTATCGTCAGAAGATCGCCCGTTCGCCCCGCCGCACAAGTGGCCGGGCGGGCGGGCGATGGCCGTTCAGGGCAGGATTGGCCGGTTTAGCCCCCCCTTAGACCCCCTCTAGACCCCTGTTAGGCCCGATTTGCGGGGTGTTCCACGTGGAACATGGGAACGTTTGAGGAAGTGGTGGCAGGGCTTGAATAGAACTAAGCCATTAGAAATTTGATTTTATTTAATTACTTTTCATAGTCGGGAAATACCCCCACACTCCCCCCCACATTTGAGTAACAGTGGTCGACCATGACGGCTATTTTCGCCTACTTTAGAAACCCCTCGCGCGCGGGAGAAAAACTGGTTTTGCGACATACAGCTTGAGTGGCACCGCTCTGCCCGATCGCCGCCCCAAAAAATTTGCTCACCCCGTCCCGGTGCTCCTCGCCGTTATCGCCGCTTAAAGTAGTTCTCAGCGGTGCAGGGTATCGGACGCGTTATGACCCCGCCGGTTGGAAGGCTCTGCACCTCAGTCCCGCACTCCCCGCGAGCCGTTGCCCCTCTTAGAATGTCATCACTGAGAATTTCAGCATTGTCATCTACGACCCTCGCAACGGCGGAGACGGCGGCTCTGTTTCCGGCCAACTCCCGCTCTAGATTTTGGACGCGGGCTTCCAATTCATCAATGCGCGTGGCCTGTCGGGACGCGGCTGCATCGGCATAGTCCGCAGCAATGTCCTCAGCCTCTGAGCGGAGGATCAAGCCGTCATTGTTGCACCCCCCAAGAGCCAACAGCAATCCAATGGCAATCAGTCGCAACGCCGCCTCCCCTAGCTGCACTAGCTTCAAGATACGCGCACCCGCGCGGAATGGTGAAAAAACTCGCCCGCACCCATTAGCTACGCGCACGCGCGTATTGCTCCGCAGTTGTCTTGCGCTTTGTGGTAAGCGCATTGTTTCATCCAAGAAAGGTCTAGATACCAACACAATGGCGCAGCATCGCCTCTCGTGCTAGGTTTCATGGGCTATATCGAGGGGGATGCTCAATGAGCCTGATGTTTATGTTGTTCGCTCTCGCACAAGTATCAACGCAATCCGGCGAGACAGAGTGGCAATCAGCCCCAGAAATAAAGGCGGAGCAAAGTGCCTGCCCTGATGGAAGAGCGAGTTGCGATCCTTGGGAAAAGTATCGTGCGAAAGAGAGCCAGCCGCAGCCGTGGGGAAACGAAACCCCGGACTATGGTTGGGAAAGCGAGGAAACCACCTATTGGATATACAAATCCGACATCAGTCGGGAAGGCAAAAATGTTACCATATGGCTCAATTGGAAACTGAAAAATCCGCGCCCACTTGGAGCATCTAAAATGCTTACACGTCTAACCTTCGATTGTGCTGGACGCTTTCGTAGGTCTGCTGAGACGGCCCTCACGGAAGACGGCTCACTCTATGATCAAGTCGATAAGCTGGAAGACTGGACGTATATCAGACCCCGCTCCCCTTATGCCGTCATTGCCAATTCTCTTTGCTCAGGCTGAGGCTTTCTTTCGACCGTTATTCAACAGCGAGACAGATTCCGGCTCATCCCGCACCGCTTGCCGATAACGCGTCCGCCGAATTTGTGCTCAATCCCGATTTCCGCAGCCGCGTCCGGCTCCGCGCCCTTCAGCACGTAGGCTAAGGCAACACCAAGGTTTTCGACATAGAGCGCGCCTTCCGGCTGGTTCGAACCCGCGATTTTCTCGCTTAAAATAGCGCCGCGCCGATACGGCTCGCCCGTGATGCTCTCAACCCAACGCATTGAACGCCTGCCATTGATCTCACGGCCTTCCGGCAAATGGGCCAGGACGTGCAAATGCGAGCCTTTCCCGTCGCCGTTTTCGCGCGTCCAGATGTAGGCCGTTTCCCCGCGTAGCCATTCTCGCCAGTATTTTAGTGCGGCGGTTGTCGCTTTCATCGCTTCGGCATCTGACAGACCAGCCGCCTCCCAATGCACCGTAATGAGATGGGTGAACGGCTTGCCGATCGCGCTGGCCCGCCGGGTTGCCGCAATAAGCCTTTGCGCCTTGTCGAGCGATATTCCCTCGCTTGTCCTGTCAGCGCGATTACGAGCGCCGCCGTGAGCAAACAGGGACGGCACGGGAGCCAATGGCCCGCACCCTAGCGTTATAGGTATATTGGCAAGGCCCGTGCCAAGCGCCAAGTCAGCAGCGCAAACCGCTGGCTTAGCGGGCTTTTTTACGGTGCCGGAAAATTCGGGACGGGGCTTAGCCCCACGGCCAGCCGCTTGCCAGATTCTTACCGTGTTTTCGGGACTTTGCTCGCCTTGGCCGTCCGGCATCTGCAAACCCTGTCTTGTTTTTCAAGTGAACGTGGGCGGAAGGGATGCGGGGACGGCTCGCAATGTCCGCCCCCGCCCTGTGTTGCGCCCGATTGCCGGGATTATCCGGCGCGGTCGTTGCCTTGCTCGATCGCCTGCAAAGCCGTCACCAGCTCGCCTAGCCGCTCAATTGGAATGGCAAAGCCGCCGCCAAAGCGGGCCGCGCACGGGCGAAGATCGCCGCCGTCCTTAGACCAGAACCACGGCCACACTTGGAGCCGCGCCTCGCCATTCCAGACAGTCGCTTCCAGCCGCCAGACGTGCTTTCCGTGCTCTTGCTCAAAGATCACCATCCGGCACCGCCTTTCGGGACTGCCACAGGGCCGCTTGCGAGCGCCTTGAGGGCGAATTGGGACAATCCCCCTCCCTCGCTTGCCCGATCGCCACAGGACGGCCTCACGCTATCCTGTAGGCCGCTCGAATGATCTTTCCGTAGCAGGGCGAGCGCCGCCTCCAACGGAAGCGCCTGCCAGCCTTGCGGGAGCGCCCCGGCATCACGGCTGGCGAGCCAATCGGGCGCGCTTTTCGAGACGGGACGGACAGGCCACAGGGCGCAATCCGTAACGGGACAACAGGACACGTGCTCGCGCCAATTGGCCCCCGCGTCACAGGCTCCGCAATCCCGGCACTTGCCGTCGATCGCCGCGCGAAGGGAATGGGCGCTCATGGCGCACCCCCTTCCCGTCCGGCTGGCATCAGCGCGGGAATTGATTGCCCTGCTTGCGCGCAAGGGTTAGGTGAGGGTGTCAGGCCGCTAGCATTGACACCAATCGAGCCGGGAATGGTTGCCGCCGTCCCGGCTCGCATTGTTTGGGCCGCCCGCATCTCAGGCCGCCTCATCCATCTGCGCTTTCTCCACCAGTCGCCGGATGCTTTCGACTGTCACCAGCCGCCGCGTTCCGATCGTCACGGTGTCGAGCAAGCCTTCTGAAATCAATTCATAGGTCTTGGTCTTGCCAATACCCAAAGCGAGCGCCGCCTGAGCGACACTGCAAAGGACGGGTTCGAAGTAAGTCATGCCTATGGTTTCCCTAGTTGGCCGTTCCTGCTCGCACGATTGCGAGAGGTGCCGCCGGGATACGCAAGGGTTCAGATCGAGTCGGCCAGTATGGCGAAATAACCGGAAAAAACCCAAGTTATTTCAGTCTTTAACTGCCTGTATTTCTTCAAATAACATCTTCGCGTAGGGCTTCACTGCCGCGTTGGCAGGCTCTTGCCCATTTTTCGAAAACCACTCCAGAAGCCGTTCCGCCACATCTGCTGGTTTAGTCGGCTCCCAGTTAGTGTTCCCCCAACTCAAAGCGACGGCGGCAACGGCCCGCTCCCACTCGTAGACACGGGGACGGCCTCCGGTATTCTTACTTCCGGAATTTGAAGTGGTGGCCACTTCAGGCCTCTGGATCTCAATTTCCGACGCGTAGAAATAATCTTCCTCATATTCGAGTGCGGTGAAATGAAGACCTTCAGAAACCGTGGCATAGGTGACATGATCTCTTTGCCAGTCCCAAACGAAGGGTTGTTCGCCTTCGAAATCAAGAATGACAAAGGAAACTTTGAGAAAGCGATATTTCGATTGCTGAATTTGTCGGATTTTCTGCCATCGGCTTTGCGGGATCACGCCCGAACCTTCCCCACTGAAATGTTCCAAACGGGCAGATTCCCAATGATACAGACCTACGGCGCGAAGCTGGCCGTCAGCCAGCAAGTCGAGCACCGCTTTTGATGGGTTGGCAAAGCCTTCAAAAGCTAGCTGATTGATGACTTCCGAGAGAGATCGCCGCACTTCGAATGTGCTGCCATCAGGTGCCGCTTTCTCCCATTCCAACTGCTGAATCAATTTGAGTGCAGATTGATGGTCAGTCATCGCCCGCTTCCCTTGCGGCTCCCACAAAAGGAAGGGGAAGCGCGTGGGAAGCGCGCTTGTCGGCTGGCCTGCCTATCCCCTGTAATAGCTTAGCCCGCGTTTACCGCATTTGGGAAGTCGATCACCTTTCCGCCCGTGCGGCTGGCACAATATGCGCCCCAAGCCTCCATAAGCTTCGTGCGCTTCTCCAAATGGGTTGTCCGGCGATAGGCCGCTTCAGTCGCATCCGGTGTCTTGTGCGCCTTCGCAGCATCAACCACGGCATTGGGGAAGGTGGTTTTGTCCGCCGCCCAATCGGTAAATGTCGATCGAAAGCCATGCACGTGGAACGGCTCGCCCGCATCCCGCAGGACTTTCAGCAATGTCATGTCCGACATTGGCCCGCCGCTCATGCCGGGAAAGATCAGATTGGAGCCTGCCAGCTTCAGCGCCGCCGCCTTTCGCAACACCGCCAGCGCCGCCTCGCTTAGCGGGACAATATGCGTCTTGCCGCGCTTCATGTGTTCGCCAGGACACGTCCAAAGCTTCGCCTCTAGGTCGATCTCTTCCCAAGTCGCCAGCCGCGCCTCTTGGCTCCGCGCCGAAGTGAGCACGGCAAATTCCAGCGCCAGCCGCCCGAATGACGGCTTCGCCCGCAATTGCTCCAGAAATTCCGGCACGGCCTTGTAGGGCATAGCCTTACGGTGCTGGCGCTCGCCCGTCTGCTTGGGCAGGCCGTTTCCTGCTTTCAGGGAGCCATTGCTCGAAGGGGCTTCATGTGTGCGCCAGCCGCGCGCGTGGGCGAAATTCAGCACGGTGCAGATACGGTGCCGCACCCGCCGCCCTGTTTCGGGATATGCCTGCCAGATGGGCGAGAGCGCCGCGATTATGTCGCTCGCCACAATGTCATTTGCGGGCCGATCGCCAAAGCGGGGAAAGACGTGCCGCTCCAAACTGGCGAGCCATTGCTCCGAATAGCCCTCGCTTTTCCAGCCGCCCTTATTCTCGCTGTGATACTGCACCGCCGCTTGGCGGAATGTCACCGCCTCTGCCTTATCCTTGCGGCGCTCCGCGATAATGTCCCGCCCTTCGATCTTGATTGCCTTGCGGGCGAGCACGGCCATTCCCCGCGCCTCTGCCAGCGAAATAAGCTTAGCGGTGCCAAGGGAAACGTCCCTCCGCTTTCCTCCGCTCTGCACCCGCACATACCATGAGGCTCCGCCGCGCTTATCGACTTTCAGAAAAAGGCCGTCGCCGTCCTGATACGACCCCGGCACCTTCAGCGCGTCTTTAACTTGCTTGGCAGTCAGCTTCCCCATGTCGATCTCCAGCCGATCGAAAGTGTGGGGGGAAAGGATGGAAATTTACCCCTTCCTTACCGCTCCCCCACATTTCTCACCCACACTTTACCGCGCTTCGGGACGGCTGGCAATGAACGGGGACGGGCAATGGCGAGCACTTTTTCCTTTGGAAACCGCGCTCTCCGGCGGTGCCGGGAGAATGTCAGCAAAAGGGAAAGTGGTGGACAGGGCTGGATTCGAACCAGCGTACGCTTGCACGGGCAGATTTACAGTCTGCTGCCTTTAACCACTCGGCCACCTGTCCACACAGTCCCCTTCGGATCAAGGGGGGCGTTCCTGAGCGATATCCGCCCTGAAAAAGCACGAGCCCGTAACCGACCTCGCCGCCGAGAGGCGCCCCTTTGGCGAAGCACTGCTTGCCTGTCAATGGCCCTGCTGGCAGGGGACGCTTTTGGATAGCCTCAGGCGGGAAACAACATGAGCAAAGGTGAGAAAAAGCGCGCGCTGCGCGGCCGTGCAGGACGCATGAAGGGCGGACGCGGTTCGGGTCGGGCCAGTAGCGGGCAGGTGCGCCTGTGGGGCCGCCACGCAGTCGAGGCCGCGCTCAAGAACCCCGAGCGCCAGCACCGCAAGCTGTGGGCCACGCCCGAGGGGCTGGAAAGCCTCGACGGCGAGCTTCCGGCCGATTTCCCGATCGAGCACGCGCAAGCCGCAGACCTCGCCCGGCTCGTCGCGAAAGATGCACCGCATCAAGGGCTTGTGCTGGAATGCGCGCCGCTGGAAGATGTGTTCCTCGATGAAGTCGCGCTGGGAGAAGCTGACCGCCCGATCGTGGTGCTCGACCAGGTCACCGATCCGCACAATGTCGGCGCAATCATGCGCTCGGCCGCGGCCTTCAACGCCGCCGCGATCATCACGCAAGACCGCCACGCCCCGCCCGAAGGCGGCGTGCTCGCCAAGTCCGCCTCGGGCGCGCTCGAGACGGTGCCATGGGTGCGCGTGGTCAATCTCGCCCGCGCGCTCGAGGAACTGGCCGAGGCGGGATACTGGCGCATCGGCCTTGCCGGCGAGGCCGAGGCGACCTTTGCCGAAGTCATGCCCACCGGCCCGCTCGCGATCGTGCTCGGCGCCGAGGGTGAAGGCATGCGCCACAACATCGCCGCGCATTGTGATGTGCTCGCCCGCCTGCCGATCACCTCGGCGATCGAGAGCCTCAACGTCTCGAACGCGGCAGCGATTGCGCTTTATGCCGTGGCCACGCGCGGGTAAAACCGGGCCGAGGGAGGGAGTTGCCATGACCATGTTTTCCACGATCCGCCTGCGCGCCGCAGCCGTGCTGGCCGGCTTCGCACTGGCGCTGTCGGGCTGTTTCATGTCGCCGGGCAAGTTCACATCCGAGCTCGCGATCACCGGGCCGGACAGCTTCCGCTTCAGCTACGAAGGCGAGATCTTCTTCCTTGGCCTGTCCAAACTCGCACTCATGGGCGCGACGACGGACGAGCCGTTTGCGGCCAATTGCTACGACGAGGAAACCTTCGAGACCCGCGATTGCACCCCCGAAGAAGAGGCCACCCAGCGTGAGGAATGGGAAGCGGGTGCCGCCGAACGCGCTGAAAAGGCCAAGAAGGATGCCGAGATGATCAAGGCGATCATGGGCGGCATCGACCCTTCCGACCCCAAGGCGACCGAGGAAATGGTGCGGCTGCTCGAACGCCAGAAGGGCTGGAACCGCGTCGTCCACAAGGGCGATGGGCTGTTCGAGGTAAGCTATTCGGCCAGCGGCTCGCTGAGCCATGACTTCATGTTCCCGACCATCGAAGGCTTTCCGCCGACCAATCCCTTCGTCCAGATGATCCTGCGCGATGGCGGCCAGGTGCGGATCAATGCGCCG
Source organism: Porphyrobacter sp. LM 6 (assembly GCF_001720465.1). Lineage (NCBI taxonomy): Bacteria > Pseudomonadati > Pseudomonadota > Alphaproteobacteria > Sphingomonadales > Erythrobacteraceae > Porphyrobacter > Porphyrobacter sp. LM 6. Next base: position 1,621,586 of record NZ_CP017113.1, on the reverse strand, counting down.
GCCTTCGTCGTCCAGAACGGCGACAATCCGATGGCGGCGATGATGGGCGGCATGGGTTCGCTTGCTGGGTTGGCGGCGATGGGCGCGGCGCGCGAAGGCGACGTAGCCGAGGGCGAGGCTGCCCCCGAAATCCCGGGCGTGCCGATGCTCGATGGCACCTTCACCATCAGCGCGGCACCGGGAATGCGGATCCTCGCCAACAACACCGACGAAGGTCCGCAGGCGATGACCGCCGGCGGCGAAGCGCTGGTCTGGAAGATCACGCCGCGCAGCACCCAGTCACCGACAGCGCTGATCGCGACGACCCCGCGCTGAGCGCGTTTGCATGAGGCAAAGAGAAACCCCGCCGGCCGCGAGGCTGGCGGGGTTTTCTTTTGCCCCTGTGTGAAACGTTGCCGGATCCGGCGCGGACTTAGTTGACCGCGTCCTTCAGACCCTTGCCCGCCTTGAACTTCGGCTGGATCGACGCCTTGATCTTCATCGGCTCTCCCGTGCGCGGGTTACGGCCGGTCGAAGCCTTGCGCTTGGCCACCGAGAAGGTGCCGAACCCGACCAGACGCACTTCGTCGCCGCCCGAAAGGGCCTTGGTAATCGTGTCGAACACGCTTTCAACCGCGCTCGCGGCATCGCTCTTGGACAGACCGCTGGTATCGGCGACGGCGCTGATCAGGTCGTTCTTGTTCATGTGGGATCCCCCTCACTTGAGATGTACGTTGGAATGTCGTGAATCGCGCTTGCGAAAGGCGGCAGATTGAGCCGTTTTTCCGGAGACTGTCAAAGGCAAATAGGGCCCGCACAGCGGCTTCGCTCCGAGACGTCCCGAATTGGGCAGCCTAGGGCGCGCGCCTGCAAAAAAACGGCAGACACGTCAGGCGCGGCAGCGGGTCGACGCATCGCCCCGCCGCAGCGCTCATCAATGTGCGGTCGGGTTCTCCCCCGCGACCGGAGCGGCAGCCGCCGGAGCGCCGCCCGGCTGGCTCGCCAGATCATCGGCCTCGGTCCATTCGATCGGCTCAAGGGGCTGGGTCAGCGCGCGCGCCAGCACCTCGTCGACATGCGCGACAGGGATGATCTCCAGCCCTTCCTTCGCGTTGGCGGGGATTTCGGCCAGATCCTTGACGTTGTCCTCGGGGATGAGAACCGTCTTGATCCCACCCCGCAGCGCCGCGAGCAGCTTTTCCTTCAACCCGCCGATAGCCAGCACCCGGCCGCGCAGCGTGACTTCACCGGTCATCGCCACTTCGGGCCGCACGGGAATACCGCTCAGGGTCGAGACGATCGAAGTGACCATCCCGATGCCGGCACTCGGCCCGTCCTTGGGCACCGCACCTTCGGGCAGGTGGATGTGGATGTTCTTGCGATTGAAGACGCTCGGCTTGATGCCATAGGCGGGCGCGCGCGCCTTCACAAAGCTGAAGGCCGCCTGGACGCTCTCATTCATGACCTGGCCGAGCTTGCCGGTGGTCTTGATCTCGCCCTTGCCCGGGGTGGTTACGCTTTCGATGGTGAGCAACTCGCCGCCAACCGACGTCCACGCCAGCCCCGTCACCGCGCCGACCTGCGGCTCGGCTTCGGACACGCCATGCTTGAACTTGCGCACGCCCGAGAACTCGCCGAGGTTTTCCGGCGTGATCGTGACGCTGTCGGACTTCTTCTCGAGGATCCGGCGCAGGGACTTGCGGCACAGCTTGGCGATCTCGCGCTCGAGCGTGCGGACACCGGCCTCGCGTGTGTAATAGCGGATGAGATCGCGCAGAGCCTCTTCTTTGAGGGTGAATTCACCCTTCTTGAGGCCGTGCGCCTTCACTTGCTTTTCCACGAGGTGGCGCTGGGCAATCTCGACCTTCTCGTCCTCAGTGTAGCCTTCGAGCCGGATGATCTCCATCCGGTCGAGCAGCGGCTGCGGCAGGTTGAGACTGTTCGCGGTGCAAACGAACATGATGTCCGAAAGGTCGAGGTCCAGCTCCAGATAGTGGTCCTGGAACTTCGCGTTCTGTTCCGGGTCGAGCACTTCGAGCAGCGCCGAAGCCGGATCGCCGCGGAAATCCTGTCCGAGCTTGTCGATCTCGTCGAGCAGGAACAGCGGATTGCTGGTCCCCGCCTTCTTGAGGTTGGCAACGATCTTGCCCGGCATCGAGCCGATATAGGTGCGGCGGTGGCCGCGGATTTCCGCCTCGTCACGCACGCCGCCCAGCGACTGCCGCACGAATTCGCGGCCCGTCGACTTGGCGATCGACTTGCCGAGCGAGGTCTTGCCCACGCCCGGCGGGCCGACGAGGCACAGGATCGGCCCCTTCAGCTTATTGGTGCGTGCCTGCACCGCGAGATACTCGACAATGCGGTCCTTGACCTTCTCGAGCGCATAGTGATCGGCATCGAGGATCGCCTGTGCGCGACCGATGTCCTTCTTCAGCTTCGACTTCTTGCCCCACGGCAGGCCGAGCAGCACGTCGAGATAGTTGCGGATCACGGTTGCCTCAGCGCTCATCGGCTGCATCGAACGCAGCTTCTTGAGCTCGGCATTGGCCTTTGCGCGGGCTTCCTTGGAAAGCTTGGTCTTCTCGATCTTCTCGGTGAGTTCGGCGATCTCGTTACCCTCGCCGTCGTCGCCGCCGCCCAGTTCGGACTGGATCGCCTTCAACTGCTCGTTGAGGTAATATTCGCGCTGGGTCTTCTCCATCTGGCGCTTCACGCGCCCGCGGATGCGGCGTTCGACCTGGAGCACCGACAGCTCGCCTTCCATGAAGGACATCACCAGTTCGAGCCGCTTCAGGGGATTGGTCTCGGTCAGCAGGCCCTGCTTGTCCGACACCTTGGCGCTAATCGCAGCCGCGATGGTATCGGCCAGCTGCCCGGCATCATCGACCTCGGAAAGGTCGACCCCGGCATCTTCTCCAAGCTTCTTGTTGAGCTTCACATATTCGCCGAACTGCTCGACCACCTGGCGCATCAGCGCGGTGACTTCGCTGCCGGCAACGGTCTCGGGCGTGACCGCCTCGACCTCGGCCAGCAAGTGGGTGCCGACGTCCTCGAGCGCAGCGAGGCGGGCGCGGGACTTGCCTTCGACCAGCACGCGCACCGTGCCATCGGGCAGCTTCAGCAGCTGCAGCACCTGCGCCACCACGCCGACATCGTAGAGATCATCGCCATCCGGATCATCGCAGCCCGGATCGAGCTGGGCGAGCAGGACGATATCCTTGGAGGCTTCCATCGCGGCTTCCAGCGCCGCCACGGATTTGTCGCGCCCGACAAACAGCGGGACGACCATGCCGGGGAACACGACGATGTCGCGCAGCGGGAGGAGAGGGTAGGTCTGGGTCATATTTTCGTGTCCACGGCGGCCATGTGGGCCTGCCTTTGATCGGAATATGGGTAGCGCTCAGGCGCGCCGCAATGGGGCGCGCAAGCTAAGCTGTGGACGCGGTCGACCTTGAAAACGCTTACCCCAGCCCGGGCAGATTGAACCCCGGCGGCAGGCCCATCGAGCCTTGCATCTCCTTCATCTGCTCGTTCGACACGCGGTCGGCGCGGTCGCGGGCATCGTTGAAGGCGGCAGCGACGAGATCTTCGAGGATTTGCTTGTCATCAGGGGTCATCAAGCTGTCGTCGATGCTGACACCAAGGATGCGGCCCTTGGCGCTGGCGCGGACCTTCACCAGACCGCCGCCCGCGGTGCCCTCGACCTCAATCGAGTCGAGCTTCACCTGCATCTCGTTCATCTGCTTCTGGATGGTCTCGGCCGCCGCCTGGGCTGCCTTCATCATCTCTTCCATCGACTTCATCAGGGGGTACTCCTCAATTCCACGGGGGGCTTCCCGCGCCGGCTGCGGCTTTGACGGGGGCGTCGATCAGCTCGGCTTCGGGAAAGGCTTCGAATGCGGCCTTGACCAGCGGGTCGGACCGGATGCGCTCGTTTTCGGCAACGGCTTCGGCCTCGGCGACTTCGCGCAGGGAAGGCTGGGCAGCGCCCGTGCCACGCTCCACTAGCCAGCGCTTGCCGGTAACCTTGAACAGCGCCTCGCGGATATCGGGCGCAGGGTCATCGGGGAAGTTGTCCGCCTGCTGGTAGACGAGCCGTTCAGAACCGAGTTCGATCACCCGCACCCGGTCGCGCATCATCTGGGCAACGCGCAACTGGCCTGCGGCATCGACCGCATCGACCAGCGCTGCCCAGTCTTGCGCAGGGGTGGCCGCCACCGGCGCCGGGGCGGCGGCGGGAGCGCCCTCGCCCGTAGGCGCGGCCACCATGCCGCTTGCCGCCAGTTCCTCGATCCGCCGGGCGAGCTTGCCCGGATCGGGCATCTGCGCCGCGTGGAGAATCCGCAGCAAGGCCATCTGCAACGAAACCAGCGGATCGGGGCCGGTGCGAACTTCGTCGTGTCCCTTGAGCAACAATTGCCACAAGCGATGCAGCTCCGCCGCGCCCAGCCGCGCGGCGAAATCGGCGAGCGCTGCGCGTTCTTCCTCGGCAGGCGCGTCGGGCTCGCCGCCGGAGACCTGCGCTAGAGTAATGCGGTGGGTGAGGTCCATCAGCGCGCGCATCAGCGCCAGCGGCTCGACGCCAAGCGCATATTGCTCGTCCACCGCCGCCAGCAGCGCCTGCGCGTCGCCTTCGAGCACATGGCCCAGCAGGCGCCGCTGCGCGCTCTTGTCAGCGAGGCCCAGCATATCGCGCACGCGCGTCGCCGAGACCTTGCCTTCGCCATCGAGGTCCGCATGTGCAATGGCCTGATCAAGGATCGAAAGCCCGTCGCGCACCGATCCTTCGGCGGCATTGGCGATGATCGCCAGCGCCTCGCCTTCGGCCTCGACGCCCTCGAGACTGCACACCTTGGCAAAGTGTTCGGCGAGCAGTGCGGCAGGGATACGGCGCAGGTCGAACCGCTGGGTCCGGCTCAGAACCGTAACGGGAAGCTTGTCGACCTCGGTGGTAGCAAACAGGAACTTCACATGCGGCGGCGGCTCTTCCAGCGTCTTGAGCAGCGCGTTGAAGGCGTTGCGCGACAGCATGTGAACTTCGTCGATGATGTAGATCTTGTAGCGCGCCGAAACCGCCGCGTAGCGCACCTGTTCGATAATCTCGCGAACATCGTCGACCCCGGTGTTCGAGGCCGCGTCCATTTCGATCACGTCGATATGGCGCCCTTCCGCGATGGCGGTGCAAGGCTCGCATTGTCCGCAAGGGTCGATCGTCGGACCGCCCTGCCCGTCCGGCCCGACGCAGTTCAAGGCCTTGGCGATGAGCCGCGCGGTCGACGTCTTGCCGACCCCGCGCACCCCGGTCATCAGAAAGGCATGGGCCAGACGGTCGCGCGCGATGGCATTGGCGAGGGTTCGCACCATCGCCTCCTGCCCGATCAGCTCGGAGAAGGTCTGCGGCCGATACTTGCGCGCCAGCACGCGATAGGGCTGGTTGGTAGTTGCCACTGGCGTGGGCGCGGGTGCCTCAACCTTGGCGGGCGGCGGGGCGGTAGGCGCGGGATCGCCGAACAAGGCGCTTTGCCCGGCAGCCTCCAGCTCTTCAGCGGTCGGGCCAGTATCGTCTTCGGGCAGTTCGGGATCGGAATCGCTCATCGTGGGCCACTGTAGGCAAGCTGCGGGTGAATGTCGAAGCCCTCACACCCAGTCATCGACATTCCATACGCCTTGACAGGCCAGCGGCTTGTTTCGATCACCTTGCCAAAGGAGAAGCGCAGCATGTCCATCATTCCGGGGCGTATGACCGACAGGCATGAAGGCCCGTTGGTAGTGTTCATGATCGGCATGCGGATCAACCACTTCCACAAGATCGGCAAATGGCTGCCGGTGTTCCGGGCGATGGGGCCGATGATCCGCGAACTCAGCATGAACCCGGAAAGCGGCTTTATCGGCACCGAATATGCGTTGTGCAGCCTGCGGCAGATATTGCTGATCCAGTACTGGCGGGATTTCGACAGCCTCGAGGCCTATGCCCGTGATCGAGACGCCAACCATTGGCCCGCATGGACCGAATTCAACCGTCGGATCGGAAATGACGGCACGGTGGGTATCTACCACGAAACCTATGCTGAGCCCGGCGGAGCCCACGAGACGGTCTATGGCAACATGCCGCCTTTCGGCCTTGCGCGCTTTACCGGGATCGTCCCCGCAACCGGATCGCGCAACGCCGCCCGCGAGCGGATGCGCATCAGTTCCGGAAAGTGAGGAAAAAGGAGCCGAGCGACCCGCCGCAATCCACCTGAGCTGCTTCCTTCCGGACCTGACTCGGTGAGCGGACGCAAACGTCCACCCGACTCCCGGGCGGGCATATGGCGTGGCTCGACGAGAAAATCAACTCAGCGAAAATTATCCGCGTAGGCCTGGAGCTTGAGCCGCTTGGCCGGCGTGGCGTGAACGCGCGCCGTGATGCCGTATTTCTCGGCATAGGCCTTGGCCGCGTCCTTGCTGGGGAAAGTCAGCCGCACCTGCGACTGCGTATCGCCCGTCCCTGTCCAGCCCATCAGCGGATCGGCAAAGCGCGCCGCCGACTGTTCAAACTCGAGCACCCAATCATCGGTGCGGGCCTTGCCCGATTGCATCGCGTGCTTGGGCTGCTGGTAGATCCTTGCCGTCATGGCTGCACCCTTAAATCACGAATCGCTGCGGTTGAAGGCGTTTTTCGTCTTCAGGCTCGGCTTTTCCAGCCATGGCTGATCGGGCCAGCGGTGTTTAGGATAGCGGCCCTTCATGTCTTTCACCACATCGCGCCAGCTGCCGCGCCAGAAGCCGGGCAGATCGCGGGTCGACTGGATCGGCCTTCCCGCGGGGCTGGTCAGCTTGAGCAGCAGCGGGGTCTCGCCGATCATCGGCTGACTATCCAGCCCGAACAGAGCCTGCACCCGCACCTCGACGCTCGGCGCATCGTCGCCCGCATAATCGATCGCATGGCGGGTATCGGCGGGTGTGCCGAAGTGAGAAGGAGCCGCGCGCTCGAACGCCTGCCGGACGTTCCAGTCGATCGCACCCAGCGCCGCCTCGGCGAAACGATGCGGCGGCAGATCGAGATCGCGCCGCCCGGCCAGCAGCGGGACAAGCCATTGATCGGCGCTGGCCCGCAAGTGATCCTCCGACAGCTCTGCCACCCCGGCGAACCGCGCGCGCGCCAGGAAACCATCGGGGAACTGCCGTTCAAGCCGGGCGAGTGCCTGCCTGACGAGCATCGCAGTCACCGCTGCCGGATCGGGCGCAGGTTCGGGAACGCTGGCCAGCACGATTGCGCCCAAGCGCCGCTCTCGCCGCGCCTCGACCCGTTCTTTTTCGTCATTCCAGCGCGCTGTAACGCGCTCCTCAAGTTCCCTCGCGAACAGCGAGGCGATGCGTTCAGACGCGATTTCGCATCCGGCGGTAATGCGCGCGCCCTTGGCCTGGCCTTGCGCGTCGCCGATCACGATCCATTCCGCCCGCGCGAGCGGCGAGGCAGGATCGAGCACGTAACCGCGCCCTCCTACACTCAACCACTGCTCGCCCGATTGGTCGCGCCGCCGTGCGACGAAGGCCGGGCGGGCCAGCGCCAGCGCCTCTGCAGCATCGGTTGCAGGACTCTTGCCGATCACGCTGGCCAAATTGGCCGCCTGCCCTGCCCAGCCTTGCGCGATCCGAGCAGCGGAGACCGAGCGCGGCGCACGATCCCCGCGCCAACGGCTCATGCGCTGCAACAGGTCCTCGCCGCGCCCGCCCAGCCCGCGTTCCTGCAACAGCATGACAAGTCGCGCCGCCTCGTCACCCACCCCGGCGGCTGCGCCATGGAGGACCGTGGCGGCCTGATCGGGCGACATCGGCAGACTGGCGATCGCTTCGCCAAACGGCGTGATGCGACCGGCTGCATCAAGCGCGCCGAGAGCTTCAAGCGCAGTTCGCGCGGCGGCAACCGATGCCTCGGGCGGCGGGTCGAGCCATGGCAAACCCGCCGGATCGCTGGTCCCCCACTTGGCGAGCCGCAACAGCAGAGGGGCGAGATCGGCCTGAACAATCTCTGGCGGCGCGAATTCGGGGCGGCCGGCGTGGCCCGCTTCTTCCCACAGCCGATAGGCGACCCCTGGCCCCTGCCGTGCGGCACGACCGGCACGCTGCGCGGCCGAGGCCTGAGAGGCGCTGCGGGTGACGAGATGCGTGGTGCCTGCCGTGCGGTCAAACTCGGCGAGACGTGCAAGACCGCTGTCAACCACGACACTCACCCCGTCGAGCGTAAGCGAGGTTTCGGCAATTGCAGTGGCGAGCACAATCCGGCGCCGACCTTGCGGATCGCGCCGGATGGCGGCGCGCTGCGCTGCCGGTTCGATCTGGCCGTGGAGCGGGTGGATCGGCGGGTCGGCGAGGCGCGATTCCAGCCGCTCGCGCACCCGCTCGATCTCGCGCACGCCGGGAAGGAAGGCGAGGATGTCGCCGTCCGTTTCGCGCCACGCTGTGATCACAGCGCTCGCCATACGATCTTCGATCGCGAGCGAGGCATCTCCGCCAAGCCACTTGATTTCCAGCGGAAAACTTCGACCCTCGCTTTCGATGACTGGCGCATCTTCGCCCAGCAACCGGCCAAAGCGTGTGCCATCAATCGTGGCCGACATCACAAGCACACGCAGGTCCTCGCGCAACACGGCGCGGGTCTCAAGCGCCAGCGCCAGCGCGAGATCACTATCGAGCGCGCGTTCGTGCGCCTCGTCGAACAGCAGCGCCGAAACACCGGGAAGCTCGGGGTTCTCGACCAGCCGGTTGACCAGAATCGCCTCGGTGACGACGAGGATGCGGGTTCTGTTAGAGACCTTGCTGTCGAGCCGCGTCATGTAACCCACGGTCTCGCCCGGCGCTTCGCCCAGGATCTCCGCCATACGCTCCGCCGCAGCGCGCGCAGCCACGCGGCGCGGCGAGGTGATGATGATCTGCCCGGTGCACCATGCCTGCCCAAGCAGATCGGGTGCCACCGCCGTGGTCTTGCCCGCCCCCGGCGGCGCGATCAGCACGCCTGCGCCGTAATCGGCCAACGCATCACGGATGCGCGGCAGGACAGCGTTTATGGGAAGGTCGGGGATCATCGCCCCGGCCGATAGCCCGATCAATGCCCGCGCGCGACCGCGAACTGCGCGGCTTCGGCCATCGCCGCACGCGCCTTGCCATCGGGGAAGATCGAGATCGCGTCGATCGCCCGGTGCGCGAAGTGACGGGCGCGTTCACGGGTATCTTCAAGCGCGTTGTGCTTGCTGATCAGTTCGATCGCATGGGCAAGATCCGCATCCGAAGTGCGATGACCGATGATCGCATCCTTCCAGAACTTGCGCTCTTCCTCATTGCCGCGGGCATAGGCGAGGATCACCGGCAAGGTCATCTTACCTTCGCGGAAGTCGTCGCCCTGTTCCTTGCCCATCTGGGCTGCATCCGAATCATAGTCGATCGCATCGTCGACCAGCTGGAAGGCAACGCCGAGATTGCGGCCATAGGCTTCGAGTGCGTGCTCCTGCTCTTCCGAACATTCAGCCACCACCGCACTGATCTGGCTGGCGGCGGCGAACAGCGCCGCTGTCTTGGCGCCGATGATGTGGAGATATTGCTCTTCGCTGGTGTTGATCTGGCGCTGGGCTGAAAGCTGCGAGACTTCGCCCTCCGCGATCACCGCGCTGGCGCGGCTGAGGATCGAGAGGACGCGCAGGGATCCATCCTCGGTCATCAGTTCGAAGGCGCGGCTGAACAGGAAGTCACCGACAAGCACGGTTGCCGGATTGCCGAAGATGATGTTGGCTGCCGCCTTGCCGCGCCGCAACTCGCTGCCGTCAACCACGTCATCGTGCAGCAGCGTTGCGGTGTGAATGAACTCCACCGCTGCGGCGAGCTTGTGGTGGCGCGTGCCCTTGTAGCCGACCAGTTCAGCCCCCGCGAGCGTCAGCATCGGCCGCAACCGCTTGCCACCGCCCGAGATCAGGTGCCCTGCAAGGCGCGGGATTAGCGGGATCTCGCTCTGCATCCGTTCAAGGATCACAGCGTTGACCGAATTCATTCCCGGCGCTGTCAGGGACAGCATCGGATCGAGTGTCGGTGCCTTGCGCGGCAGGGGAATGACGTCGGCGCTCATGCTGGTCCGGCTCTAGGGCGGCCCCAGCGTGCTTGGCAAGCGCAGAATTGCTGCTAGTTTCGCCCCCTATGCCGCAAGATCCGCAACATTCACCCGAGCCCGATCCGGTGCTCGCCGGCTTTCGCAAGAGCATCGACAACATCGATGCAGCTCTGATCCATATTCTCGCGGAGCGGTTCCGGATCACCCAGGCCGTGGGCGAATACAAGGCGAAGGCGACCCTCCCCCCGGCCGACCCAGAGCGTGAGGCGCGCCAAATCGCACGGCTGCGCAAGCTCTCGGAAGAGGCGGATCTCGATCCGGAATTCTCCGAGAAGTTCCTGCGCTTCATCATCGACGAGGTGATCCGCCACCACGAACGCGCGGCAGCAGGCTAACCGCAATTGAAAAGGGCCCGGTAGCGGATTGACCGCCCCGGACCCCGTTCCGTCATGCGATAAAGAGCGAGCAATCAGCCACGCGGGCGCCGCGCGCGGGGCGGACGGCTGACGCCGGGCGCCTTGCTGCGCGAGACCGAGCGGTTCACCTGACCATCGCTGCGCGTGGTCGCACGGCTGCGCGAGGCGAGCGTTTCACCGGCGCTATTGGTCACCGTCTGGCTCGCCTGCGAATTGCCCTGCCCGTCGCGGCTGCGGCTTCCGGCAAGACCATAGGTCTCGCCGCCACGACCGGTGGCAGTGCCGGTGAAGGTCGAACCGTTCTCGGTGCGGACGCGCTCGCCTTCAAGACTGCGCGAATTGCCTTGCGGGCCGGTCTGCACGACGCTGACGGTCGAGCCAGTCTCCGTGCGCTGGCGCACCGCGCTGCTGGTTGCGGTGTTGCCGGTATTGAGATTGGTCACTTCGCGGTCGCGGGTGGCCGTGCCGGTGTCGGGGTTGACCGTCGTGGTCTGGGCGGCGCTGACATTGGGGCCTTCGTAGGTCTGGGTTCGGGTCCGCTCCTGCGCGGCGGCGGGCACGGCCAGCGCAATGGCGGACAGCGAGGCGAGCATCAGGCGAGTATTCAGCATGGCAATTTCCTCCTCAATTCGGTTCTGCGGGGTCGGACCGGCGACATCGGGGTTTGTTGCCGGGGACATCACGGAAACGTGGGAGGATCGCCAAACCCTTCGCGGGCCTCGAAATTTTTTGCTTATCGCCCCTGCGGTTGTGTGACCGTCGCTTCGGCAGCCGGTTCGGACGGGGCCGGAACCGCGATGCTGCCTGCTGCTTCTTCGCTCGCAGCCGGAGCAGCCCCGGCGCGGCGCACGCGATATTCCTCAACCAGCGCACGACGCTGTTCCGGTGGGAGACGGCGAAACGCTTCGCGGCGTTGCTCCGGGGTCATCTGGCGCAATTGCTCCAGCCGCTCGCGTCGTTCCAGCGCCCGCTGGTCCTCGCGAAGCGGACGCACGATATCGTCGCGGGTCAGCGCCTCGCCATTGGCGACCTTGCCTTCAAGCTCCGTGCGCCGCGCCTCGATACGCTCGGTGACGATTTGCTCGCGCCGCGCCTGCGCCGCATCGATGCGTTGCCGCAGCCGCGCCTCTTCCTCGGGCGTCGGTAAAGGCAGGCCAGCGGCCCTGCGCCGCTCGATTTCCCGCGCGATCCGCTGGTCGATCAGCTTGCGCCGGGCTTCGTTGCGGCCTGCGCGGACTTCATCGATGCGGCGGAAGGCCTCGCCCAACTCCTCGGGCGTGTCGATCGGCCCTTCAATGGTCACCGGCCCACCAGCGACCGCCATTTCAGGTTCAGACGGACGCGGGTCGACCGGCGCTGCCACTGCGCGGCTTTCCCCGCCGGTCAAGCTCGCCCAGACCTTCTCCGCCGAGGGTACCGGCAAGCCGACGCGTTCGAGCACGCCAGTCGCAGCCGCCGCTGTCGCCAGCGCGCCGAAACAGGCCGCGCCGATCGCAAACCGTTGGCCGATCCGCCACACCCGTCCGTGCGGCCTGCGACGGAGCGGCGGCAGGGAAGGCGCGCGCACCTCGGCCGCCGCCACAACGCGGTCGGCAAAATCGGCGCTCATGCCGGGCACCGGAAAGTCATCGAGTGCGCGGGCCAGCGGACTGCCTGGCCGGATATCCTCGCCGCTCATACTCCACCTCCTTGCGCGCTGGCCGCATAGGCCTTCCTGAGCGCGGCGCGCGCGCGCAGGAGCAGCGATTCAAACGCCTTGATGTTCATCTCGAGCGCCTCGGCTGCATCGGCATTGGACAATTCCTCGTAATAGGTCAGCACGATCGCGGCGCGCTGGCGGTCAGGCAGCGCCGCGACAAGGGCGCGCGCGGAGCCGTCCCGCTGCTCTGTTTCAATCACTTCATCGGCCAGCGGACTGTCATCCTCGCGATCAGGCACTTCGCCATCCGAGAAACGTCTCGCCCGCCGCAGCCGGTCGATCGCCAGGTTGGTCACCACGCGGCTGAGCCAGCCGCCCAGCCGCAATGTGCCTGCCGCCTGACTGCCTACCGGATGACGCGCTGAAATCGTCGGCGCCTGATCCCACAACCGCAGCAACGCTTCCTGCACAATGTCCTCGGCTTCGTGAGCATCGCCGATCATGCGATAGGCAATCCGGTGAAGCATGCCGCCATGCTGCGCGATAACCTCGCGCAAAGCCGCACTGTCACGGGCTGCCAGCCGTGCCGCAAGCACAGCATCGCCAGCCGGCGCAGCGCCGGGCATGGTTGCGGTGGAAGGTGCACTGGTGGCATTCATGGCATTGCAGCAGCGGTTCCGCTTGGCAGTTCGTCCTGTCGACCGGACAGGCATACAACGCCGGACTTGCCAAAACCCTTCGCGGAAAAATCAATCGGCGCGCGGAAGGCGGAGTTCGACCAAGAGCCCACCCAGATCCTCGCTGGTGCCGAGCGTCACGCTGCCGCCGTAGATTTCGGCAACATCGCGCACGATCGCGAGGCCAAGGCCGGTGCCGGGCTTTTCGGTATCGAGCCTTACCCCGCGATCGAAGATGCGGGTGCGCTCGGCCTCGGGAATGCCGGGACCATCATCCTCAACCCAGATAAGACATTGCGCCGGATCGTGAGGTGTATCGCTCTCGTGGGGATCGATCGTCACGAACACGCTGCCGCCGCCATATTTGGCGGCGTTCTCGATGAGATTGCCGAGCAGTTCATCAAGGTCCTGCCGCTCGATCGCCACATTGGCATCGCGGCTGCCGGCAATGTCGAACCGCCCTTCGGGATAGAGCCGCGCGACCGCGCGCCGCACCGCCTCGGCACTGTCGCGCACATTGGTGCGGGCAAGGCCGACCGCGCGCCGCCCGACTGCGCGCGCACGTGCCAGATGGTGATCGACATGGCGCTGCATCGTCCGCGTCTCGCGCATCACCGCCTCACCCAGATCGGGTGCCTGGGCGGTGGCGGCATTGGTAAGCACGGTCAGCGGGGTCTTGAGTGCATGGGCAAGGTTGCCCGCATGACGCCGCGCTTCCTCGGCCTGCCGCTCGGAATGTTCGAGCAGCCCGTTCAATTCCTCGACCAACGGTTGCACTTCGAGCGGTAGCGGCTCGGTAATCCGCCCCGCACCCGTGGTTCGCAGGTTCTGGATCGCGGCGCGCACCCGACGGAGCGGAGAAAGGCCATAGCGCACCTGAAGCAGCGCCATGATCAAGAGGCCCAGGCCCAGCACCAGAAAGCTCCAGAACAGGATCAGCCGCACGCGGCCAACCTGCGCGTCCATCTGCTCGGTCGCGCTGGCAACGGCGAAGGTCCAGCGCGTCTCGCTGCCGGGCAGGATGACCGTGCGTTCGGCAATCCGCAGCGGCTCGCCAGCGAATTGGCTGGAGTTGTAGAAATGCACTTCGCTGTCGAAATGATCGCCAGCGACATGACTACCCTCGAGCTTGAGCGTGCGGTCCCACAGACTGCGCGAAGCAATGGGTTCGTAATCGCCCCCGCTGATCTGCCAGTAAAGCCCGCTGCCCGGTTCCAGAAAGCGCTGGTCGCCGAGCGTGCGGTAGAACCACACCTCGCCAAACGGATCGATTTCGGCCGAAGCGATCATCGCGGTGAGGATGTAGTCGAGCTGATCGTCGAAATTGGCTTCGACCTGGCGGGTGAAGGTGCGTTCAAGCGCGATCCCGCCGCCCAGCAGCAGTACGAAGATCCAGCCTGCCGCGATCAGCACCATGCGCCGCGCTAGGCTGGCGCGCGGCGGTGCCGGCGCGGCAACCGGTTCGGCCGCTACAGGCGCGCTGCCAGCCGCCGTGGCCGGTGCAACGGAGTTTGCGTCGCCGCCCTGCTCCTGCGCCTCAGGCGCGCGGGGCGTCGGCGGGGTCGTCGAGGCTGTAACCGAGGCCACGGATGGTCGTAATCACGTCTGCGCCAAGCTTCTTGCGGATGCGGGTGACGAACACTTCGATGGTGTTCGAATCCCGGTCGAAATCCTGATCGTAGATATGCTCGATCAACTCGGTTCGGCTGACGACCTTGCCCTTGTGGTGCATCAGGTACGACAGCAGCTTGTATTCCTGCGCGGTCAGTTTGACCGGCTCCCCGCCCAGCGTCACGCGGCCCGAGCGCGTGTCCAGCCGAACGTCGCCTGCGGTCAGTTCGGACGAGGTGTTGCCCGAGGCACGGCGGATCAAGGCGCGTAGGCGGGCAATCAGTTCCTCGGTCTGGAACGGCTTGGCGAGATAATCGTCGGCGCCTGCATCAAGCCCTGCGACCTTGTCCGACCAGCTGTCACGCGCGGTCAGCACCAGCACCGGGAAGCTGCGCCCTTCACGCCGCCACATGCCAAGCACGGTCAGCCCGTCGATCTCCGGCAGGCCGAGATCGAGCACGACCGCGTCGTAATCCTCGGTCGAGCCCATGAAATGCCCGTCCTCGCCATCGACCGAAAGGTCGACCGCATAGCCCTGCCCTTCCAGCGTCGACTTGAGCTGCGCGCCGAGGGTCGGTTCATCTTCGACGATCAGTATGCGCATAGTTCACAAGCTTCCTGTATTAACGTCGCCCAATTCGTGCGCTTTCCGGACGGTTGCGTCAAGCAACGGCCCGGCAGCGGCGGCGATGGTTTCCCCGATATTGGCTTTGTCTTCGCACCCGTTCAGCGCGAACGTCCGATGATCCGTCCGGTCCGCGCATCGACATCGACATAGCTGACGCGGCCATCGCGAATGAACTTCAACCGATAGGCCCGCGCCGTCGAATCATAGGCCGGGCCAAGGTATTCGCTACCCTGCATCTGCGGCAGAATCCGGCGTTCGATCTCGCGCAACGAAAGCTGGGTGCCGGCCAGCGCCTCGCGCCGCGCCTCACCCTGATCGCCGCGCTCCTGATCCTGCTGCGCCGCAGACGGCGACACCGCGCCGATCAGTGCAAACGCAACAAGTGCAGAGCGAAAAGTGGAACCTATCCGTTTCATGACGAGGTAATGCCTAGCGTCGACCCATTGAACAAGCCGTGAATGAATTTACTTCGGCGCGGCCGCGGCCTTGCCGACCAGTTCGTAAGTGATCGTCACGTTCACCCCGGTCGAGACCTGTCCCGGCTGGACGGGAGAGACAGCGGCCGCAGCGATGTCCAGCGCCATGCCTTTTGTGGCCATCAACATCGGGCTGCCGAATTCGATGCTTTCCGAAACGGACAGCACCTTGGCCCCATCATAGCCGAGCATCGCGGCATAGGCTTTGGCCTGCGCGGCACCGCGCGCGACCGCGCGGCTACGCGCCAGCTCCTTGGCGGCGGTATCGTCGGCGATGCTGAACTCGGGGCCGGACAGATCGGTCGCCCCGGCCTCGACCAGCGCATCGAGCACGCGTCCGGTATCCTCGATCTTGCGCAGGATCACGCTGACGCGGTTGGCAGCCTGATAGCCACGGAACTTCGGGCCGTTGTCCAGATAGTCATATTGCGGCGCGACACCGATCCCGGTGGTCTGGATATCCTTTTCCGCGATGCCAAGCGCCTTGATCCGCGCGATCACCTTGGTCATCTCCGCCGCGTTCTGGCGCATCGCCTCGGTCGCGGAGGGGGCATTGGTGGTGACACCGGCGCCAATCGTGACCTGATCGGGCGCCGCCTCGACGCTCTCGTAAATGCTGAGCTCGACCACGGGGCCACTTGCCGCAATCCCGACCTCGGCAGCGGCAGCGCCGCTCAGTGGCAGCGCAGCAGCCGAAGCGGCGAGCAGGACGAGAACATTGCGCATGATGGGTATTCCTCCACTATTCGCCGCGCCTCTGCACCGGTTCAGCTTTCCCAGCACTGAACCACGCGTCGCCCTGTAGCAAGGTTCGCCGGCCCACTTGTCGCACAAGCGCGCAGCCCCTAGGTGGCGCATCTCATGGCACAGCCCCCCATCTTCTCGCTCGAAGGCCTCGCGCTCCAGCAAGGCGGCCGATGGCTGTTCGGCGGACCGACGCCGACCACCGGCGCGGCGCCGATCGACCTGCACGTGCTGCCGGGCGACCGGCTGGCGTTGATCGGCCGCAATGGCGCGGGCAAGACCACGCTCCTGAGGCTCATCACCGGCAAGATCGAAGCCGATCGGGGCCAGCGCAGAGTAAAGCCAGGGACGAAGATCGTCTTTCTTGAGCAGGAACCCGATTTTTCGCCCTATCCCACCCTGATGGACTTCGCGCTCGGCGGCGAAGATGCGCCTGCCGCGCACGAGGTCGAAGCGATCGCCGGCCAGCTCGGGATCGATATGAGCCGGCCCGCCAACACCGCCAGCGGCGGCGAGAAGCGCCGTGCCGCGATTGCCCGCGCGCTGGCACAGGAGCCCGATCTTCTGCTGCTCGACGAGCCGACCAACCACCTCGATCTTGGCGCGATCGACTGGCTGGAGGACTGGCTCTCGCGTTACCGCGGGGCGTTCATCACCATTTCCCACGACAGGACCTTCCTCACCCGCCTGACCCGGGCGACGCTGTGGCTCGACCGCGGTACGCTAAGGCGCAAGGAAGTCGGCTTCGGCGGCTACGAGGCGTGGGAAGAACAGGTCTACGCCGAAGAGGCGCGCGCGGCGGAACGGATGGACGCCAAGCTCAAGATCGAGGCGCACTGGCTCGAACGCGGGGTCACCGCGCGGCGGAAGCGCAATCAGGGTCGCCTCGAAAAGCTCTATCAGATGCGCGCGGCCAGGGCGGCGATGATCTCGGGTGCGGGGACGGCCAAGCTCAAGCTGGCAAGCGACGAGGACTTCAAGTCCAAGTCGGTGATCGTCGCGGAAGGCATTTCCAAGACGTTCGGCGAGCGCCCGATCATCAAGCCGTTTTCCTTGCGGATCCAGAACGGCGACCGCATCGGGATCGTCGGCGCGAATGGTGCCGGCAAGACCACCCTGCTGAAATTGCTCACGAAAGAACTCGAACCCGACACCGGAAGCGTCACCCACGCGCGCACGCTTTCGGGCGTGATGATCGACCAGCAGCGCAAGATCCTCGAACCGGGGGCCACGGTGCGGCAGATTCTTGCGCAGGGGGGTGACTGGATCGATGTGCGGGGGGTGCGCAAGCACGTGCAGGCCTATCTCAAGGACTTCCTGTTCGATCCCGGTCTGGTCGATACCAAGGTCGGCATTCTGTCGGGCGGGGAGCGGTCGCGCCTGCTGCTCGCCCGCGAGTTTGCGCGCACCGCAAACCTGTTGGTGCTGGACGAGCCAACCAACGATCTCGACCTTGAAACGCTTGATCTTCTTCAGGAAGTTATCGCCGATTTCGATGGCACCGTGTTGATCGTCAGCCACGACCGCGACTTCCTCGACCGCACTGTCACCATCACTCTGGGCCTCGACGGGTCGGGCAAGGTGGACATTGTGGCCGGCGGATATGCCGATTGGGAAGCGAAGCGCAAGGCGCCACCTGCGGCCACCAAGGCGGGGTCAAACCCGCAGCAAACCCGGTCTAACCCGGGTCAAGACGAGGCTAGCGGGGGTCAAGCCAAAAAGCCCCTTTCGGGCACCAAGCTGTCCTACAAGGACCAGCGCGATTACGAGATCCTGCCCGCCCGGATCGAGGAACTCGAAGCCGCCATCGCCAAGGGGAAGCGCTGCTGAGCGACCCCCAGCTCTACACCAAGGACCCCAAGCGGTTTGCCACCATCAGCGCAGGCATCGCCAACGCCCGCGCGGAGAAGGACGCGGCCGAGGAACGCTGGCTGATGCTGGCCGAAATGGTCGAGGGGTGAGCGCTCGCCCTGCCCGCCCGATCAGACGATCCGGTAAAACTCCGCCACCCGTTCCAGCGCGATCCTGAGCACCAGCTTGCCGCTGCGTGCGGGCCAGCCGAGCGTCTTTTCCGCTTCGGGCAGCGCCTCGCCTGCGCACACCACGCGCCACAGGATGTCTTCGAGCCCCCTGCCCGCCGCGCCGATTGCGCCGTCGAACCGCTGGCGCGCGGCAATCTGACGTTCACTGGGCGAGAGACCACGCTCACCGGTCGATTTCACCCGCACCGGATCCCAGCGCATCGTGATGCTGGGCGGCAGCTGCGCGCGCTCATAATCGCCGCGCAGTTTTTCCCCCGCATCGAACAGCCGATCATCGAGATGCCCGCGCGCGTGCAGCCAGCTGAGCGGGGATTCGGCGAGATTGACCGTCACCGTGCGGGTAACCCGTCCGCCCGCCTGCATCCGGCTGCGGCGCGGCCCTTCGGTGGTGAGTTCCCGTTCGACCAGTTCGCGCTTCATCGCTTGTCCTCCACTTCGTGATGAACAGCGGACTTGCCAACACGGCGCATATGTAGGAAAGAACAAACCGATCCGGTTAATTTTCAGGCTGAACCCATGACCAATCGCATTCGCGACATCCGCAAGGCCAAAGGGCTGACGCTGGCCGATCTGGCCGCAGCCTGCGATCCGCCCACCACCGCGCAGACCATCGGGCGGCTGGAAACCGGAATGCGGAGCCTGTCGCTCACCTGGATGAACCGCATCGGCACGGCGCTCGAGGTCGATCCGGCGAGCCTTATGCGGGCAGAAGACAGCGAACGCGCCCGGATCGTCGCGGAACTCGCCGCGACCGGCCCCGAAGCGCTCACCACCCCGCGCGAGGCGGTGTTGCCGAGCGAGCTTGCGGCAGCCGATGGCCCTGCCCCGCTGGTTCTCGCTGTCAGCGCGAGCGTCGGCGAATACCGGCCCGGCGATCTTGTCTGGCTGCGCCAGCTCGCGCCCGAAGAAGCACAGAGCGCGATCAACCGCGATTGTCTGCTGCCTCGCCCCGGCGGGCGCTTCGCCTTCGGACGGCTGATCGACCGGCGCGGCACGCTGGTCGGGTTGCTGCCGCCAGGCGCCGGGCAGAAACAGGTGGTAGTCGACAATCCGGCATGGATCGCGGTTGCGATGATGCTGGTCAGGCCGCTTTAACCCGTGCCCGCCTAGGCTCTGCGCTGTGAAACACGTCCTCAGCCTTGCGACGCTCTATCCCAACGCGGTCAATCCGCAGTTCGGGATCTTCGTCGCGCGTTCGATGGAGGCGCTGGCCCGCCGCGATGACTGGCGGGTGACGGTGGTAAACCCCATCGGTCTGCCCCCGCTTGCCCTTGGCCGTTACCGCCCGCTCGCCGATCTGCCCGAGGTCTCCGCCGAAGGCGGGGTGACGGTGGTGCGCCCGCATTTCACCCTGTTCCCGCGCATCGGCGCGCGCCGCAACGCCGAGGCGATTGCGCGTGCGGTGCTCCCCCTCGCCCGCAGCATCCACGCCTCCATTCCGATCGACGTGATCGACGCGCAGTTCTTCTTTCCCGATGGCCCTGCCGCCGCGATCATTGCCGAGGCGCTGGGCCTGCCGCTGTCGATCAAGGCGCGCGGGAGCGACATCACCTATTGGGGCGAGCAAGGTTTCGCGCGCAAGCAGATGCTGGCGGCGGCGCAGCGGGCCACCGGATTGCTCGCGGTGAGCCGTGATCTCGCCGGCAAGATGGCCGCGATGGGCATGGATGCGCGCAAGATCACCGTGCATTACACCGGCCTTGATCGGGACCGCTTCCGGTCGCTCGAGCACACCCAGCTGCGCGTTCAGCTCACCCGCGAATTTGCCTTTGCCTTTCTCGACAATGCGCCGCTGCTGGTCTGTGTCGGCGCGCTGATCGAGCGCAAGGGGCAGGCCATCGCGATCAAGGCGCTGCGCGACATTCCCGGCGCGCGGCTGGCGCTGATCGGTCATGGCGAGGCCGAGGCCCGGCTTCGCGCATTGGTGGCGAGCGAAGGTGTGGCGGACCGGGTCTTCTTCCTGAAGTCGGCCGATCACGATCTGATCCCGCTGTTCCTGTCGGCGGCGGACGTAATGGTATTGCCGACTTCGAACGAGGGCCTCGCCAATGCATGGGTCGAGGCGCTCGCCTGCGGGACGCCGGTGGTGACCTGCGATGTCGGCGGCGCGCGCGAGCTGATCTCCAGCGACACCGCCGGGCGGCTGGTCGAGCGCACACCGGAAGCGGTGGCCGCCGGGGTCAACGCGGTGCTCAACGCGCCGCCCCCGCGCGAGGCGGTGGCGGCGCTGGTTGAAGGTTTCAGCTGGACCGCGAATGCGGCCGCGTTGGCAGCGCATTACGAGTCATTACTGACCGTCTGACGGCGGGCAGATCAAGCTTCCCCGCGCGCTATCTTTTCCTGCCGGTCGGTCGCGCTTTCCTGCGGCACGAAGCTGTCCGAGGTCACACCCATCCAGATCAGCAGCGGGCCGGCCATGTAGATGGACGAATAGGTGCCGATGAACAGGCCCACAGTGATCGCCGCGACCATCCCGAACAGGCTCGGCGGGCCGAAGAACAGCAACGGGATCAGCGCCACGAACAGCGTCAGCGAGGTCATCACGGTGCGCGCCAGCGTCTCGTTGACCGATAGGTCAAGCAGTTCGGCGAGCGGCATCTTGCGGAACTTTTTCAGGTTCTCGCGGATGCGGTCATAGACGACGATGGTGTCGTTCAATGAATAGCCGATGATCGCAAGGATCGCGGCGACGATCTGGAGGCTGAATTCCATCTGGGTGAGTGCGAACAGGCCCACCGTCACCGAGACGTCGTGCACCAGCGCGAACATCGCGCCGACGCCGAACTGCCATTCGAAGCGCACCCAGATGTAGAAGGACACCGCCGCCATCGCTGCCAGCAGCGCAAGGATTGCCTGGTTGCGGAATTCGCCCGCGACCTTGCCCGAGACGGTATCGTTACCGTCGGTGCGGACGTCGGGGTATTCCTTGGCAACAGCTGCGATCACTTTCGCACCGATCGCGGTGGCGGCGCCCGGTGTGTCCTCGGCGCCTTCCGGTAGAGCAACGCGGATCGACACCTGGTTGGGTGCGCCGAATTCCTGCACCACGGGTTCGCCATAGCCGAGCCCGCCGACGAGCTCGCGCAAGGACGGGATCGGTGCCTGCTCGCGCTCCTTGAAAGTCATGCGAACTTCCTGGCCGCCGGCAAAGTCGACCCCGAAGTTGAGGCCGTTGACCGCCACCGCAGCCCAGCTTCCGAAGATCAGCACGAGACTGATGACGAAGAACGGAACGCGCAGCTTGAGGAACTTGATATTGGTGTTGTCGGGGACGAGCTTCAGGAGTTTCATCGTCTCGTGCTCCTTAAATCGTGATGTCGTTGGGGCGCGCCTTGCGCAGCCATCCGGCGACGAGCATGCGGGTGAGCGTCACCCCGGTGAAGACCGAGGTGATGATGCCGATCACCAGCACGACGGCGAAGCCCTTGACCGGCCCAGAGCCGAAGGCGAACAGCGCGATCCCGGAGATCACGTTGGTCGCGTTCGCATCGGCGATCGCGCGGCTGGCTTCCTTGTATCCGGTTTCGACCGCCGCGACGACACGCCGCCCGCGCGCGCGCTCCTCGCGGATGCGCTCGTTGATCAGCACGTTGGCATCGACAGCCGCGCCGATGGTGATCACGAAGCCCGCGATCCCCGGCAGCGTCAGCGTGAAGCCGCCAAGCGCCATCAGCCCGAGCAGCATCAGCACGTTGAAGACCAGCGCGACAGTCGCATAGATGCCGAAGCGGCCGTAAGTGGAGATCATCAGCACGATCACCGCAAGGCTGCCGATCGCCATCGCCAACAGACCCTTGCGGATCGAGTCCGCACCAAGGTCCGGTCCGACCGAACGCTCCTCGACCACCGCCAGCGGCACCGGCAGCGCGCCCGAACGCAGCGCAATCGCCAGTTGGTTGGCGGTTTCGGGGGTGAAGCTCCCCGCGATCTGCGCCCGTCCACCGATGATCGGTTCATTGATATTCGGGGCCGAAAGCACCTTGCCATCGAGAATGATCGCGAAGGGCTTGCCGACGTTATCGGTCGTCAGCTTGGCGAACTTCGCCCCGCCCTGTGCGTCGAAGGTGATGTTGACGACATTCTGATTGGTGTTCGGATCAACCCCGGCCTGCGCGCCGGTCAGACTGTCGCCGCGAATACCGCCGAGCCGGCGCACGGCTTCGAACATGCCTTCCTGCGGGGTGCCGGGCGCATAGGGGAAGATCTGGCTACCCGCGGGCGCGATGCCCGCCTGCACGTTTTCCGGCAGGGCGTTGAGATCGACCAGCTTAAATTCAAGCTGCGCGGTCTGGCCGAGCAAGCTCTTCAGCGCCTCGGGATCTTCCAGACCCGGCACCTGCACCACAATACGGGTATCGCCCTGACGGATGATGGTCGGCTCGCGCGTGCCGAGCTCGTCGATGCGGCGACGGACGACTTCTGTGGCACTGTCCATCGCATCGTCGATCGCCTGTTCGACCCCGGCATCGGTCTGGGTCAGCACCATGCGCTGCCCGTCGACCACCTGGAGTTCCCACTCGCGCACCGTGGTCTGGCCCTGCATCACGGGCTCGATCAGCCCGCGCGCACGGTCGATATCGGTTGCGTTTTCGAGCATGAAAGACAGCTTGCCATCGACCGTCGACACGTCGCCGATGCGGATCCGCGGGCTGGCGTTACGCATCAGCTGGCGAACAGTTTCTTCCATATTCTCAAGCCGCTGTGCGCGCACATCGGCGGACTTGGCTTCGAGCAGCAAGTGCGAGCCGCCGGCAAGGTCAAGGCCGAGATTAACCTGCGGGTTGGGCAGCGCGGAGGGCCAGTCCAGCCCCGCGACATTGAACAGCGAAGGCAGCGCCAGCACCGATGCGGCGAGCGTCAGGCCCCAGAGCCAGAGCTTCTTCCAGAGGGGAAATTCGAGCATGTGCGTTAGTGTCCCACGCGCAAAGGGTCAGTGGCAGCGGCCTTGCGGCGACCGGCTCAGTCGTTGGCGGGGGTGCCACCGGGCAGGATGATATCGCCGATGGTCGCCTTGATCGCCTTCACCCGGACATTGGGGCCGAGGTCGAGTTCGACATAGACGTCATCGACCTTCACCACCTTGCCAACGAGTCCGCCGGCGGTGACCACCTGATCGCCCTTCTTCATCTGAGCGACCTTCTCGCGATGCTCCTTCTGCTGGCGCATCTGCGGACGGATGATCAGGAACCAGAAGATCGCGATCATGCCGATGATCGGCAGGAAGCTGATCCACGCAGGCGGAGCAGCAGCAGCGCCAGCGGCGGCGGCGAGAAGGTCGAGTGTCATAGGTTAAAAGCCCGTCAGGATCCCAAGATTGATGCACAGGGCGAGCGCCCCTAGCGTCCAAGTGGGCGCGCCTAGCAGCATTGCAAGTCAGCCGCAATCGCGGGTGGGAGAGCGATGCAGCCGTGCAACACCGCAATCACCTTCAAACCCGCTTGCCAGCCCCAGACGCGCGCCCTATAGGCGCCGCTCCACTGGTCACGGGACGTAGCGCAGCCTGGTAGCGCATCACACTGGGGGTGTGGGGGTCGGAGGTTCGAATCCTCTCGTCCCGACCAGTGGTTTCCCCCCTCCCATTCCCTGACACAGCACCCGCAAGCGGCTCCGGCGCGATTGCGCGCGCGATGCTGCGGGGCTAGGCTTGCCGCTCGCCCAAGATGAAGGCCCGCCTCTCGATGTCCAACTGGCGCAACGCCGCCCCGATTGACGATATCCGCGAACCGCTCTGTTCGGCGTGCGATGCGTCCGGACCGATCGCGATTGCCACGCTCGTTGCAGTCGATGGCTCGGCGCCGCGCGATGTGGGCGCGCAGATGCTGATCACGGCAGAGGAATATTGGGGCTTCCTGTCAGGCGGCTGTATCGAGGCCGACGTTGCCCGCCACGCCCGCGAAGCGATGGCCGAAGGCGCTCCACGGATGCTGCGCTATGGCGAGGGCAGTCCATGGTTCGATATCAAGCTGGCTTGCGGGTCGGGGATCAACGTGCTGGTGGAGCCGCTGTCGCCTGACGAGGACGCGGTCGCGCAACTCATCGCCAGCTACACCCGCCGCGCGCCGCTGCTGTGGTCGAGCGACGGGACCGAGCGCAACGCGATTTGGAGCGATACAGCGCCCACTAATGGCTGGGATGGCAGCCGCTATACCCTCCTGTTCGAGCCGCGCTTGCGGTTGGTGCTAATCGGCGAAGACGGCGCCACCCTTGCCAGTGCCGCCCTCGCGATGGAAATGGGATGGGATGTGGTGCTGATCACCCCTGGAGGGCCCGAGGCTTCGCCCTTGTCCGGCATCACCTACTGCCGTAGCGCCCCGTCCGCCGCGATTGAGGCGTTTGGTATCGACCGCTGGACGGCGATCGCGGTGCTCTCGCACGACCGCGAGGATGACGAGCGCGGGCTTGCCGCTGCGCTGAAGACCGAGGCGTTCTATGTGGGCGCTATCGGCGCGCGTGCGCGGCTCGGCGGACGGATCGCCAAGCTCCACGCTCACGGGGTCGAAGAGAGCGAACTGGCGCGCCTCCACGCACCCATCGGGCTTCACGGGTTCGGCAAGGCCCCGCGCGAGGTCGCGCTGTCGCTGGTGGCCGAGGTGGCGCAGGCCTTCCAGGCGCGCTCTACGACGGCGAGATCCTCCGACGTGTCGATATCGAGCAGCGCGCCGGCATCAGTCGTTTCGCAGTAGGCGACCTCGCCGGGACGCTTCTTGAGCAACGCTGTCGCGCCCTGATCGCCTTCGAGCGTCAAGAGATCGGCAAAGGCCGCACGGGTAAAGGCAACCGGATGTCCGGGCTTGCCTTCAAAGCGTGAGCGTGCGGCATAGCCCGCCTCGCTCGCCGCCTGGATCAGCGTCGGACACAGGCTTACGGGGACCAGCGGCATATCGCCGAGGAACACGCAGGCACCGGCCGCTTCGGGTGGGACGGCCGCAATGCCGGTGCGAAGCGTTGCGGCCATGCCCTCTTCCCAGTCATCGGCATGGATGATCCGGCAGCCGAGCCCGGCCAACGCCGCCCGGATCGCCGCACCACCGGCGCCGGTCACCACCAGCGTCTCGGCAAAGCCGGCAGCAGCGATCCGCTCGGCGGTGCGCCGGATCAGCGGCTCACCGCCAAACCACGCCAGCAGTTTGCCACCACCAAAGCGCCGCCCCGCCCCACCGGCGAGGATCAGCGCAGACCAGTCTGGCAGGCTCAAGCCTTGGCTTGGGTCAACAGCGGCAGGGTGCGGATGCGCTTGCCGCTGACCGCCGCGAGCGCGTTCGCCAGCGCCGGCGTGGCTGGCGGCACGCCCGGTTCGCCGATCCCGCCGGTCTTGGCGCCGCTCTCGATGAAGTGGACATCGATCTGCGGCGGCGCATCGGCCAGCTTGAGGATCGGGTAATCGCCGAAATTGCTCTCGACCACCGCGCCCTGATCGAGCGTGATCTGCTCGCCGATGGCTGCCGACAGGCTCATGATCAGGCCGCCCGCAATCTGTGCTTCGGCGTTCAGGGGGTTGATGGTGGTGCCGCAATCAACCACCGCCCAGGCCTTGAGCACCTTGGGGCTACCATCGTCCTTGACGCTCGCCTCGATCACCTCGGCGACGATCGTACCGAAGCTTTCGACGATCGCGATCCCGCGCCCGACGCCTTCGGGCAGCGGCGTGCCCCAGCCCGAACGCTTGGCCACCTCGTCCAGCACCGCAAGATGCCGCGAACCGGCGGGCAGATGCTTGCGCCGGAACTGGTAGGGATCTTCGCCCGCTGCGGCCGCCAGCTCGTCCATGAAGCTTTCGGTGTAGAACCCGAGCTGGGTCGAATTCACCGAGCGCCACGGCCCGTCGATCTGGTTCGACTGATAAGCGAAATGCCGCCGCGAGGTTGCCGGAATGGCGTAGATGAAGGGCACTTCGCCCTCGGCATTGCCGCTCTGCGCATAATCGATCCGCATCGCGGAGATTTTGCCGTCCTTCAGCGAGGCCGAGAGCTTCGAGGACGACTGCGGGCGGTAGGTGCCGTGACGCACTTCCTCCTCGCGGCTCCACACAAGCTTCACCGGATAGGGCACCTGCTTGGCGAGAATGGCGACCTGATCGATGATCTCCACCACGTCGGGGAACCGCCGTCCAAAACCGCCGCCCATGATCATCGGGTTGAACACCACCTGCTCGACATCGAGCCCGGCCGCCTTGGCAGCGCGGGCGCGGGTGCTGAGCGGGTCCTGCAAGCCGCCCCAGATCGTCAGTGTGCCGTCGTTGAAATGGCCCGTCAGCGCGAAGGGCTCCATCATCGCATGGTGAAGGAAGGGCACGCGGTATTCGGCTTCGATAACCTTGGCACCGGCAGCCTTGAAGGCGCCGTCGACATCGCCCTCGCCCGCCTCATTGTCGGGCTTGCCGCCCGCCATCAGCTTGGCCTGCGCGGCATAGATGGCGGGGGTCGATACCGCCGCATGGCCGCCGTCGGAGAACTTCGGGCTGAGCGCCTGAAGCCCCTTGAGCGCGGGCCAGTATCCCTTGCCGACGACGATCACCGCGTCATCAAGCTTTACTACCTTTTCGACGCCGTTGACCGCGAGGGCGGGTGCCTCGTCGACCGATTCAAGCTTGCCGCCGCGAACCGGGGCGGCTGCAATCGTCGCCACACGCATTTCGGGCAAGGTGAAGTCGATCCCGTAGACCGCGCTGCCATCGACCTTGGCGGGAATATCGCGCCGCGCGATAGGCTGGCCGATCAGCTTCCACTGGTCGCGGGTCTTGAGCACCGGATCATTCGAAAGCGAACGCTCGGCGGCGCCGGCCGCCAGCTCGCCATATCGCAGCGACTTGCCCGACTTGGCGTGGGTCACCTTGCTGTCCGCCGTCGTCAACTCGCCCGCTGGAACACCCAGCCGGTCGGCTGCTTCCGCGATCAGCGCCATCCGCACAGCTGCGCCGGTCTTGCGCATCCCGACTTCACCGGTGAAGCGGACGGCCGAGGAGCCGCCGGTAATCTGGATCGGCATTGTGCGCGCCATCATGCCGATAACGGCATCGGGCAACAGCCCAGCCACCGTCTCGCCCGCCATTTCGGGCAGGAAGCCCTTGGCCAGCGCGGCATTGGCGAAGGCGAAATCGGCGGGGGCCTGCTCGATCTTCACCTTGTCCCACGCCGCATCGAGTTCGTCGGCGAGCATCTGGCCAAGCGCGGTGTGCGAGCCCTGGCCGAAATCGATATGCGGCGAATAGACCGTGACGGTATCGTCCTCGGCGATCTTCATCCAGGTGAGGAAGCCATGCTCGCCTTCGCCAACGGCGAGCGCGGTAGCCTTGTCCTTGGCCGCCTTGTCACTCCACCACACGCCGAAGATGCCGCCGCCGACCACCAGGGCCGAACCGGCGAGGAAGATGCGGCGCTTGATACCTTTCTTCTTGGGCTTGGCCTCGGGCGCAGCGGTTTCCGGCAGGTCGAGATCGGGATTGGGATTGTCAGCCATCACGCGTCTCCCTGCTGAGCGGCAGCGGCCGCGCCGGTCGCCGCGAGGATCGCCTTGCGGATGCGCGGATAGGTGCCGCAGCGGCAGATATTGGTCATCGCTTCGTCAATCTGCGCGTCGGACGGGGTGCCGACCTTCTCGATCAGCGCCACGGCGGCCATGATCTGGCCCGACTGGCAGTACCCGCATTGCGGCACCTGCGCGTCGATCCACGCGGCCTGCACCTTGTGGAGCGTTCCGTCGGCAGCCTTGAGCCCTTCGATCGTGGTGATTTCGGCGCCTTCGATCTCACTCAGCGGGACGCTGCACGAGCGGGTGAGGTTGCCATCGACGTGGACCGAACAGGCGCCGCAGGCGGCAATGCCGCAGCCGAACTTCGTCCCGGTCATGCCGAGATCGTCGCGCAAGACCCACAGCAGCGGCGTATCGGCGTCAGCCTCCACCTCGACCTGCTTGCCATTGACAGAAAATGCGATTGCCACAGGCGGCTCCCCCGCTGGTTGAGATTTCGGTCTCTCATAGCAACCCGATGGCCTCCGCGCCAATCACAAAGACGCATGGGCTTGCAGGCGGCGGACGCGCTTCGTAAGCGGGCGGCAGGAGAGGATCGTTTCATGACCCATATCGCCCCCACCCCGCCCCGTATGCGCTCTTGGCTGTTCGCGCCGGGCGACAGCGAGAAGAAGATGGGCAAGGCGATCGCGGGCTCGGCCGACATCGCTTTGCTGGACCTCGAGGACTCGGTCTCGCCCGAAAACAAGGCCGCCGCGCGGGCGATGGTGGCGGAGGTAATCGCCACCGCAGACAATCGCGCGCGGCTGTGGGTGCGGATCAATCCGGTTTCGAGTGCGGACTGCATCGCCGATCTGGCTGCGATACTGCCTTCGCGGCCGGGCGGCGTGTTCCTGCCCAAGGCGGAAGGCGCAGCAGACATCACCCGGCTGCACCACTATCTGACCGCGCTGGAGGCCGCCAATGGCATCCCGCAGGGCCATACCCTGATTGCCGCTTTGGTAACCGAAACGGCAGCGGCGATGTTCAAGACCGGCGACTATGCCGGCGACTATCCCGGCCGGGAGCGGCTCGTCGCAATGAGCTGGGGGGCGGAAGACCTGTCCTCGGCGCTTGGTGCGCGCGAGCAACGCGGGTCGGACGGAGAGTATTCCCACACCTACGAAATGGCGCGCAGCCTGTGCCTGATCGGCGCCTCGGCGGCAGGCGTGGCGGCGATCGAGACCGTGCAGCCCGAATTCCGCGATCTGGACGCCCTGGCGGAACGCGCGCGGCGGGTGCGGGCGCAGGGCTTCCGCGGAATGCTGGCAATCCATCCGGCGCAGGTCGATCCGATCAACGCCGCCTTCACTCCGAGCGCCGAGGAACTCGCACATGCGAGGGCCGTAGTGCAGGCCTTTGCCGAGCATCCCGGCGCGGGTGTGGTGGCGCTCGACGGGGCGATGCTCGACCGGCCCCATCTGGCGCTGGCGCAGCGGTTACTGGCCGAGGCGGGCGAGAAATAGGTTAAATCATTTTCCTACTTTAACCGATTTGGTCATTTTGACGCGACTCATACGCAAGGAGTGCGCGCAATGGCCCTACTCGACGTCCTTATCGGCCCCATCGCCTCGATCATCGACAAGATCATCCCCGACAAGGAGGCGCAGGCCAAGGCCAAGATCGAGCTGCTGACGCTCCAGGGCAGCCAGGAAATGCAGATGCTCGAAACCCAGCTTCAGGCCATCGTCGCCGAGGCGAACTCGAAGGACCCCTGGACCAGCCGCGCGCGTCCGAGCTTCCTCTACGTGATGTATGTGCTGCTGCTGGCGTCCTTGCCGATGGGGGTGCTCAGCGCCTTCAACCCCGCCGCCGCGCAGCAGATCGCAGCAGGCATGAACGCCTATCTGGCAGGCCTGCCCGAGCCGCTCTACGCGCTCTTCGGCACCGGCTACCTCGGCTACACGGCGGCGCGCCAGTGGGGGAAGGTCAAGGGCGTGGACCGGTAGGGGGCAACTTACGCGCTGATCTCGTGGCAGATCTCATCCTCCCCTTCCTCCGCGAGCGCAGTTGCTAAGAAAGGCTCGAACTTTGGATCATGCGCGCCGGGGCGCCACTCCACCAGAAAATCGCCCTTCAGATCCGAGAATGATCCGATTCCATCAAGCATCCGAGCAGCCGCATCCGGCCCCAAGCGTTGCTCGACTGCAATCACGGCTGAGGTAAGAACCGCGGTCATTCTTTCGAACCGCCATTTCTCTGGTCTGTGCGCGATCAGATCAGGCAGGCGTAGACGGCCCACTGGACCTGGCCGCACAATGCCTGAAAAGCCCTCTTCAAGAACCTCTATCGGCTTGTGATCGATCTTCATGTCATCCGATTAGCATTGCGAGTGTTATGCGCAAACATCCGGCAATCTTGCCGCTTTGACCTGTCGGGCCAGATCGCTAGAATCCCTCCATGACCAACCTCGTCTACGTCCTCAACGGCCCCAACCTCAATCTCCTCGGCACGCGCGAGCCGGAGATTTATGGCACCACCACGCTCGATGATATTGCGGGGATGCTGGAAGACCGCGCCCGCGAACTCAGGCTTGAGATCGAGATGCGCCAGACCAATCACGAAGGGATGCTGGTCGACTGGCTGCACGAGGCCCAGGCTGAAGGCGCGCGCGCCGTTCTGCTCAATGCGGCAGCCTATACCCACACCTCCATCGCGCTGCTCGACGCGATCAAGGCGATCAGAACGCCGGTGATCGAAGTGCACCTGTCCGATCCCAAGACCCGCGAGAGCTTCCGCCATCTTTCCTATGTCGGCATGGCCGCGGCTCTGACGGTCGAGGGCCACGGGGCTAACTCCTACCTGATTGCGCTCGAAGCCGTAGCGGCAGGCAAGGTATAAATCGTCACCGATCTTTCACATTTTGCACCCTTGCCACTTGCCAGCCGCAATTCGCGGCAATAGTCCCCGCCGCACAACAGGCGCAGCATGACGCGCTCAGGTTTTCATAAGGGGCATACATGGCAAACGACGCTGGCCAAGGCAGCAAGGCGAACGGGCGCAAGTCGGGCATGAACATCGACACCGCACTGGTGCGCGAGCTGGCCGAACTGCTCAACGAGACCGGCCTGACCGAAATCGAGGTCGAGGATGACGATCGCAAGATCCGCGTTTCGCGCGGCGGCGGTGTGCCGATGGCCGCTCCGGTCTATGCGCCTGCACCTGCTCCGGCCGCTGCGGCCCCAGCTGCTGCCGCGCCTGCTCCGGCCGAAGCGGCAGCGCCCGCCGGCCCTGACCTCAAGAACGCCGTCAAATCGCCGATGGTCGGCACGGCCTATCTCACCCCCGAACCGGGGGCCGCGCCCTTCATCGCGGTCGGCAAGGCCGTGAAGGAAGGCGATACGCTGCTGATCGTCGAAGCGATGAAGGTGATGAACCCGATCACCGCTCCGCGTTCGGGCACCGTCACCGCTATCCTGATCGACAGCGCCCAGCCGGTCGAATTCGACCAGCCGCTGGTGGTGATCTCCTAAGATCATGGGCATCAAACGTATCCTGATCGCCAATCGCGGCGAGATCGCCCTGCGTATCCACCGCGCGGCGCACGAGATGGGGATCGAGACGGTCGCGGTGCACTCCACCGCCGATGCCGACGCGATGCACGTCCGCCTCGCCGATCACGCGGTGTGCATCGGCCCGCCGCCTGCGGGCGAGAGCTATCTCAACATCGCCAACATCATCTCCGCGGCTGAAGTCGCCCAGTGCGATGCGATCCACCCGGGCTACGGCTTCCTGTCGGAGAACGCCAAGTTCGCCGACATCGTCGAAGCGCATGACATCATCTGGATCGGCCCCAAGCCCGAACACATCCGCACGATGGGCGACAAGGTCGAAGCCAAGCGCACCGCAGGCGCACTCGGCCTGCCGCTGGTGCCCGGTTCGGACGGCGCGGTCAGCGATTTCGACGAAGCGCGCAAGATCGCCAAGGAAATCGGTTATCCCGTGATCATCAAGGCCGCTTCGGGCGGCGGCGGTCGCGGCATGAAGGTGTGCGATAGCGAGGACAAGCTCGAAACCCTGATGCAGCAGGCCGGCAGCGAGGCGAAGGCCGCGTTCGGCGATGCCACGGTCTATATCGAGAAATATCTCGGCAATCCGCGCCACATCGAATTCCAGGTGTTCGGTGACGGACAGGGCGGCGCGATCCATCTGGGCGAGCGCGACTGTTCGCTCCAGCGCCGCCACCAGAAGGTGCTGGAAGAAGCGCCCTCGCCCGTGATCTCGACCGAAGAGCGTATGCGGATGGGCGAGGTCTGCTCCAAGGCGATGCGCGACATGGGCTATCGCGGCGCGGGCACGATCGAGTTCCTGTGGGAAAACGGCGAGTTCTACTTCATCGAGATGAACACCCGCCTGCAGGTCGAACACCCGGTGACCGAGGCGATCACGGGCGTTGATCTGGTGCGCGAACAGATCCGCATCGCCGAAGGCCGCCCGCTCTCGGTGAAGCAGGAGGAACTCGAGTTCCACGGCCATGCGATCGAATGCCGCATCAACGCCGAAGACCCGTTCACCTTCGCGCCCTCGCCCGGCCTCGTGACCTATTACCACGCGGCAGGCGGCATGCATGTGCGCGTCGATTCAGGGCTTTACGCGGGCTACAAGATCCCGCCCTACTACGACAGCATGATCGCCAAGCTGATCGTCTACGGCCGCACCCGCGAAGGCTGCATCATGCGCCTGCGCCGCGCGCTGGAAGAAATGGTGGTCGAGGGCGTGAAGACCAACATCCCGCTTCACCAGGAACTGCTCCGCCAGACCGACGTGCTTAACGGCGACTACTCGATCAAGTGGCTGGAAAACTGGCTGGAAGAGCGGGCCGCGGACTAGGTCCGGCAGATTGACCGAAGCCGACCCCGCTCCCCCGCGACTTGCCATGCCAATGGCCGTCGGCTTCGCCCTCGGCCTCGTGGTCGAGGTGGTGGCGCTGTTCCTGGCAATCCTGTCAAGCGGTGCGGGCCATGGCGATTACGCCGCGGCCCGCGCGCTCTTTCCTGTTCCGATGCTGACCACGCTGCTGGAAGGCGACACCATCGGGCTGCTGTCGATGACCCTGGCGCTGGTCCAGTTCCCGCTGCTGGGCGCCCTCACAGGCTACTGCCTCGCCATCACGCGCTGGACGCCGCTGATTGCGGTCGGCATCGTGCATCTGCTCGCTGTTCTGGCGGCGTTTTCGGGTGTCATCCCGAATTTTTCCTGAGCAAGCCAGAGTGCAAACCCCACATTGCCGCAACGCCGCAGGAACCCTGCGTGGCCTCGCGCGCTGTGGCATTCATGTTGCTGTGCAGCACGCGTTGCACGTCGCTACGTTGATTTGGCGCGCAATTGTCCGCTTCACCCGCTAACATGGCCGCGGGATTGCGTTGCACAGCTGTGCCAAGGAGTGCCTGAATGAACCGCAAGACCCAGATTGTCGTCGTCGGCGGGGGCGCGGGCGGGCTTGAACTGGTGCGGCGGCTGGGCGCAAAATACGGGCGCAAGCACCACGACATTATCCTGGTCGACAAGAACCTCAGCCACATCTGGAAGCCGCTGCTGCACGAGGTTGCCGCCGGTTCGCTCGATGCCAACTTGGACGAGGTCGGCTATCGCGGGCACTGCCACCGCTGGGGCTACCGCTTCTTCCAGGGCAGCCTCGAAAGCGTCGACCGGCAGGCCAAGACCATCAGCTTAGCGCCGGTGAAGGACGAGGACGGCAGCGAACTGATCGCGGGCCACACCATCCGCTACGATATCCTCGCACTGGCGCTGGGGTCGGTCTCCAACGATTTCGGCGTGCCGGGGGTCAAGGAGCACTGCCTCTACCTCGACAGCCGCGAACAGGCCGACCGGTTCCGCACCCGGCTGCTTAACCATTGTCTGCGCGTCAGCCGAGCGATGATGAAGGACCCGGGCGCGAACGAGCAGGTGCGCGTCGCCATCGTCGGCGGCGGGGCGACCGGCGTGGAACTGGCGGCGGAACTCTACAACGCGGCCGGAGCGCTAAGGCACTACGGGCTCGAGGTCTTCGACGAGAGCCGGATGCACGTGACCCTGCTCGAAGCCGGCCCGCGAATCCTCCCCGCCCTGCCCGACAAGCTGGCGGCGGCGGCGACCTACGAGCTTGAACAGCTTGGCGTGCAGGTGCGTCCTGCGGTGCAGGTGGTCGAAGCACGCCCGCGCCAGCTCATCACCAAGACGGGCGAGGTCATCGAGGCCGATCTCATCGTCTGGGCGGCGGGGGTGAAGGGCGCGGACTTCCTGTCAGGCCTTGGGCTTGAAACCAATGGCCGCAACCAGATCCTCGTCACCGATACGCTCCAGACCACGGTCGACCCCGCTATCTATGCGCTCGGCGACTGTGCGAGCTACACGCCGCCGGGCGAGGATCGCCCGATCCCGCCGCGCGCACAGGCCGCGCACCAGATGGCGGCCATCGTGTTCGACAATATATGCCGGATGCAGAAGGGCCGCACGCTCAAGCACTTCACCTATCACGACAAGGGATCGCTGGTATCGCTCAGCCGCTTCTCGACCGTGGGGAGCCTGATGGGCAACCTGATCGGCGGCAGCATG
This sequence comes from Porphyrobacter sp. LM 6, assembly GCF_001720465.1. Lineage (NCBI taxonomy): Bacteria > Pseudomonadati > Pseudomonadota > Alphaproteobacteria > Sphingomonadales > Erythrobacteraceae > Porphyrobacter > Porphyrobacter sp. LM 6. Next base: position 1,587,234 of record NZ_CP017113.1, on the reverse strand, counting down.
GCGATCGAGGGGCGGCTGGCGCGGTTCATCTACACCTCGCTCTACCGCCTGCACCTGATCGGTATTCACGGCTGGATCAAGGCGACCTTCCTGATGCTGATCGGCCGCGTGAACCGCATCGTGCGACCGCGACTGAAGCTGCACTAACGAAGCTTCGGGCCGCCCGTCCGCACCCAATGGAGCTGCCGCAGCACATTGATCGGATAGCCCAGACCAATGATGCCCAGCACCAAGGCAAACATGAGCGCGACCTCCCTATCCGATCGCGGGCCGCCCTCGATGTCCTGCAATATCGCAACCCCGAGCATGAGCACTGCGGCGAACGCGACAAGGCACGGCACGTAGTAAAGCGCCACCCGCCGCGAATGCATCGACGTTCCGCGCATAAACACGGGCAGGCGCTTCCACTTCTTGGGAAGGGTCAGATCGAGATAACGCGCATGGCCGAACATCGGGGCCAGCAGCATCATGGCAAGGCCAAGAAAAGTCAGGGATGCCATGGCGCTAGAAGTCGATCTTCACCAGCACCTCGGCCCCATCGGAATCGATACCGCCGACACCCTGCTTGATGAGGTTGGCCTCGGCGCTGGCGGTGTCGGACAGTTTGATGCGCGCGCGCGGGATGGCACTGCCGAAGCCGTCGTCCACTGGCCCGACCTTCGGCCCCAATCGTTGCGTGGGACCGGTCGTTTTGCAGACCACGATCTCGGGGTTGAGGGGATCGGCGGGTTCGTCGGCGCATTCCTCTGCGAGCGGCGGGGGTACGAACTGCGTGAGATCGATCACCAGAGTTCCATCGGGCCGAACCTTTGCCGGGAGGCCGGCGATGCCTTCATCCACGGCTGCCGGTGCAGCTATCGCGTCCGGCGGCAGCGGCGGCGTATCGCTCTGCATGCCGCCCCGGCCCCGCTCTAGAGCGGGACGCCGGGCTCCTGCTTGGCGGTGCGGATCGTCAGCGAGGTCTTGACGCTTTCGACGTTCGGCGCGGGCGTCAGCTTGCCGGTCAGGAACTCCTGGAAGCTCTGTAGGTCCTTGCTCACGATCTTGAGAATGAAGTCGATTTCGCCGTTGAGCATGTGGCACTCGCGCACTTCGGGCAGCGCGCGCATGTGTTCCTCGAACTCGCGCAAGGAGGCTTCGGCCTGGCTCTTGAGGCTGACCATCGCGAACACGGTGATCGCAAAGCCGAGCTTCGAGGGATCGAGGTCAGCGTGATAGCCGCGGATCACCCCGTCTTCCTCCAGCCCCCGCACGCGGCGCAGGCACGGCGGCGCGGTCAGCCCCACCCGCTGCGCCAATTCGACGTTGGTCACCCGGCCCTCCGCCTGCAATTCGGCCAGCAGGCGGCGGTCGATATCATCCAGATTGGCCACTCGGCTTGTGCTCCTTCAACCCCGCAGCATCGCCCCCTGGCAACCCTGCGTGTGTATTCGATCCCAAAGAAACAAGAAGCGCGCCGAATGGCTCGCTTGGCTAATATTATTAGGTCTGCCAGCAATTGTCCCGCTTTGCAACGCGCCTTGCACAGCTGACTGTGACTATTGCCCCATCCTGATAGGACACATCGGCACGCGCGCGGTATCGGTGGTGATCACCGGTCTGCGCGATTGCGATTCGGCTCGCCGAGCCTCCTTGGGAGAACCCGTTGTTCTTTGACGACCGCCTTGCCACTGTGCTGCGCCAGCGCGCCACCGGCGAGGCGGGTTTGCGCACGCAGTATCGCCAGCTGATCGATCTGCTGGGCCGCGATGGCGTGCGGCATGAATATCAACCGGATCAGAGCCTTGTCGCCGCCGCTTGGCTGCGGCTGGAGGCCTTGGTCGAAGCAATTCCGGCGGCCGATCGCGCGCGGATGATCCGCGAACCGGGCTGGCGCCTGCGCAATCCCGATCTGGCCGCGCATCTCGCCGAACACGAGCCCGATGTCGCCTCTGCTGCGCTCCACCGGGCTGAATTGTCGAGCGAGGACTGGACCGCGCTGATCCCGCGCCTGCCGATCCGTGCGCGCGGGCTGCTGCGCAACCGGCGCGATCTGCCGCTCGATGTCGAGGAATTGCTCGCCCGGCTGGGGGTGCATGATCGCGGCCTGCCCGCGCCCGAGCCGTCCGAGAAGGAGGAACTGGCTGAACCTGCCGCGCGCCCGACTGTGACGCCGCTACGTGCGGTCCCCACGGCCCCTGCTCCGCGTGATCGCGAAGAGACGGGGCGTACCGAGATTTCGGCCCTCGTCGAACGGATCGCCCAGTTCCGACGCGAACGCACCGAAACGGGGTTCGATCAGGAACATTCACCGCGCCTACCGCTCGGTGAACTGCCCGAGCGTGCGCGCGGCATGCTTACCAGCTTCGGCTTTGCTGCCGATGCCACGGGCCGTATCGCCTGGGCCACAAACGAGGCCGCCCCGATGGTGATCGGCACCCGTATGTTCGCGGCGCAGCGGCTGGATGACGCAGACCCTGATGAGGCCGGGTTGGAGCGCGCCTTCGCCCGCCGCCAGCCGATCACGCGCGCTGCCATTACGCTGACGGGAGCGCCTGCCATCGCCGGGGACTGGCTGATCGATGCCGAGCCGCGCTTCAGCGAAGAAGGCCATTTCTCCGGCTATTTCGGGCGTTTGCGCCGTGTGCCGGATGCCGCCGGACAGCCCAGCGCCGCCGAGGCGCGCGAGGCCGATCGCATCCGCCAGCTGCTCCACGAACTGCGCACCCCGGTGACTGCGGTGCAGGGCTATGCCGAGGTGATCCAGCAGCAGCTGTTCGGCCCCGCCCCGCACGAATACCGCGCGCTCGCCGCCGCGATCGCCGCCGATGCCGCGCGCATCCTAGCCGGGTTCGAGGAGCTGGATCGGCTCGCCCGGCTAGAAAGCGGAGCGATGGGGATCGAGCCGGGCGTAACCGATCTCGCCGCCATGATCCGCCGCACCGCCGCGCAGCTCGCCCCGGTGCTCGAACCGCGCGGCGCACAAATTGCGCTCGAATTTCCCGAGACGACGTCCTTGCTGGTAGCGATCGACAGCGAGGATGCCGAAGCGCTCCTGTGGCGTGTTCTCGCCAGCCTTGCGGCGGCCTGCGGCGGCGGTGAGCGGATGGCGCTGCGGCTTGATCCGGTGATCGGGGCCGGCGGCGCGATGGCACGGCTGGTATGCACCCTTCCCGCGCGGCTTGCGGGCGAGGCGAACCTGTTCGCCGCCACCGCCCGGCCGGTCGAAAGCGCGATCAACGCCGGGCTGTTCGGCGCCGGTTTCGCGCTGCGTCTGGCCCGCGCCGAGGCCCGTGCGGCAGGCGGGCGACTGGAGCGTGAGGACGACCGGCTGGCGATGGCCTTGCCGCTCCTGACCGACAGCCCTGCCGACACAGCCGACGCCGCACCTGCGGCACGATGACAGCCGGCTCGCTCCTCCTCCCGCCCGCACCGGAAAGCCGCGCGCGCTTTGATCCCGGCTTTGGCCAGCGCGTGCTGTTGACGGTCGATACCGAGGAGGAATTCGACTGGAATGCCCCGTTCCGGCGCGATGGCTACGGCCTCAGCCATGTCGCGGCGATCCCGCGGTTCCAGAGCTTCTGCGAGGGGATCGGCGCCCATCCGGTCTATCTCGTCGACTGGCCGATCGCGACCGATCCGCAGGCAGTCGAGATCATCGGCGATGCGGTACGGCGCGGGACGGCGGAGGTCGGCGTGCAGCTGCACCCCTGGGTCAACCCGCCGTTCGACGAGGCGGTGACCACCTATAACTCCTTCGCCGGAAACCTGCCGCCCGCGCTCGAAGCAGACAAGTTCATGCGCCTGCGCGACACGATCGAGGCCGCCTTTGGCACCGCCCCGCTGATCTACCGCGCGGGTCGATACGGGCTGGGGCCGGACACCGCCGATCTGCTGATCCGCGCGGGGATCAGGGTCGACACCTCGGTGCGATCGCTGTTCGATTACAGCGCGCAAGGAGGGCCGGATTACAGCCGCCATCCGCTGACGCCGTACTGGGCGGACGCGGGAGAGCGCCTGCTCGAACTGCCCGTCACCAGCGTCCACTGGGGCCTGCTGCGCGAGCTGGGCCGTCCGCTCCAGCGCCTTGGCGAGCGGGTGCCGCGCCTGCTCGGCGGGCTCGCGCGCCTAAGCCTGCTCGAACGCATTGCCCTGACGCCCGAGGGGGTTTCGATCGAGGAAGCGATGCGCGGGATCGACATTGCGCTGGACAGCGGGCTGCCGGTGTTGGTGCTCTCGTTCCACAGCCCAACATTGGCGCCCGGACTCACGCCCTATGCGCGCGATGCTGCGGCAGTCGAACAGGTCTACGAATGGCTCGCGGCGATCTATGCCGAGCTTGCGCGGCGCGGCGTGCAATCGGCGACGGTGGGCGATATCATCGCGGCGAGCACCACGCCGCTTGTGTCCTCACGGCGGGCGGGTTAGGGGCGTCGTCTCGCCTCGCTTTGCGGTACCGTGTTCCCACGGGCCTGTAGCTCAGCGGTTAGAGCTGGCCGCTCATAACGGCTAGGTCGCGGGTTCGAATCCTGCCGGGCCCACCGGGGGCGGGCGAAACGAAAGAGTGTCGGGGAGTAGCGCAGTCCGGTAGCGCGCCTGCTTTGGGAGCAGGATGTCGCAGGTTCGAATCCTGTCTCCCCGACCACTTTCCACGCCCCACCATTTGCCGCCACCACCCGCCAATGTTCCACGTGGAACATCCCCCGAAAGGACACACATATCGGGCCTGGAGGGGGTCTAGAGGGGGTCTAAGGGGGTCTAAGGGGGTCTAGACGGGGCTGGATCGGCGCAGCGGCGCCCCCAAAGGCGGCAGCATGTGCAATTCGGCGGGCGAATGCCGCGCCACCGGCAATCCACCGGATTGCGCTTTGTCATTTTCGCACGATATTCGCAGGACGGTCGCAGCGTGCTGAAGGTCTGAAGCGCGCGTTGACGAATTCTTCGCCCGAATGCGCTACAATGATCTTGTGGCGCGATGATCGGGATCACCTCCTCATCGCCCCGATTGCGGACGTTGCGGGGGGGTAACGGAAAGTCGATGCAGAAACAGCCTGCCATTCCGGTCAGTACCAGCCCTGATGGGCGGCGCAGCGCGCCGCGCTATGCGCTGCGGCTGACGGCCAGCGGTGCTGCGGCCGACAATGCCTTTTCGGTCTGCATTCGCTCGATCTCGACCACGGGTCTCGCCTTCGAGGCCGATCCTCCGCTCGCACGCGATGTCCGCGCCGAAATCGATCTTCCCGGGCTCGGAGCCACTGCGGTGACGGTGGTCTGGCAAAACGGCAACCTGTCGGGCTGCGCCTTCGATGCGCCGATCCCCGCCAGCGTCGTCAGCGCCACGCGGCTCAAGGGCTATCCGGAATCCGGCGAATTCGCGGTCAGCGCGCCGATGATCCTTACCGCCGAGCGCCGCCGCTGGCGCGGCACGGTGCGGCTGGCGATCGCGATCGGCGCAGGCCTTGGCGCCTGGGCGCTGGCCATCGGCGGGGTTGCCGCGCTGATCTGAGCTTTCGCCGGAGCGATTTCAGCCGCCCGCCGTCCCATCCTTGGGATAGTTCCACAAGCTGCCAAAATTGGTGCCGGCCACACGGTCGAGCCGCTGGATTTCCGGCGTGAACATCGCACGCAGCTGCGCGCTCTGGGCCGGGCTGATCTTCGGCTTTTCCGCATCCTTGAAGGGCCGGTAGAGCAGGTGGCGCACGAGCCGCGACTTCTTGATCGAACCGCGCAGCTTCGACAATCCGATCGCATTGGCGAACTTGGCCACCTTCTTGGCCGCCATCGCCACGCTGCGGATGCGCGGGGTCGCCGCCGGCATCACCTTCTTGCGCAGTTCGGGCGGCAACGGCAGCGGATCGACGCCAAGGAAGGCGAACATCTTGGCCGCAAAGGCATCGGGATCGGCGTTCAGCTCGTCAAAGCTGGCGATGTGGATCTGCTCGCGCGGAAAACGCTCAAGATACATTTCCAGATGCGAGCCATAGCGGTTGCGATCGGTCAGCGATTTGCTGCGCTCGATCTCTTCCTCCAGCGTGCCGCTCATCTTGCCGTTCTTCAGGCCGTCGAGATATTGCGAGAAGGTGCGGTCCACCGGTTCGCGCAGGCACACCATCAGCTTGGCGTTCGGCAGGTGGGCATGAATACGCTCGCACGCTTCGGGCGAGGCGAGATAGCCGTGCGAAACCTCGCCCACGACCGGCCGGCCATCGGGATTGTCGAACTGGCTCACATACCAGTCCCAGCCCTTGGCATAGTCATGCGTGAAGAAGTTGAGATCCTTGCCGCCGTACATGGCGATCTGCGGGTGCCATGACAGCACCTTGAAGATCCAGGTGGACCCTGACTTGCTGGTCCCGATGTAGAGGAAGTTGGGTTCGGACATCATGCTGCTCTTGTGGTGGCCGGAGAGGAGAGTGCGGCGCCCGAAGGATGGGCTTCGCGCTGACGTGATGTCATGTCGCGAATTCCGGGGCAATTGAAGCGAAGGCACGAAGCGCGTCCCCGATTGAAACGCAGGCAGCCCAGAACATGAATTGCCGGGCCTGCCGCGCCGCACCGCTGAGCTGTTGCCGGCTCTGAAGCTGATGAATGCCCAGTCGCACCCAGTAGACGATGTCCGCGGTCACGGCGGTCCGGTCCTGCCGCGCGTCAACGATCTTCACATGCGGGTCGAGCGCGCGCATCTCCTCCATCAGTGCCAGCCGCACGGCAAAGCCTTCGGCTGTGATGTCGCCCGGCTTGCGCGCATTCGAGGTTGCGAAATCGCAATCGAGGTGGATGGTCACGTCGGGCTTGTGGCGCGCCATCCGCGCGTAGAGGCGGCTCTCGATCGTCCACAGCAGGCTCGGCAGACGCATATGCGCTAGCGGCTGGTTGGAAGGGCCGTCCATATACCCGGTGTGCAGGTTCTGCGGCCAGCGGTCACAAATCACCACCACGCCGCGCCGCGCCAGCCGGCGGCAACGCCGCATGGCGGCAAGACGCTGCACGCCGACAACCAGTCGCCAAATGGCCTTGCCCAGCGCATGGCGGTAGGTCAGCGGCTTTCCCGAATGGTGGCGAAGGGCGCTCACGGGCTTCGGCCGTTTGCCGCGCAGTTTGAATATCGCCCGGCGCAGACGCCCGCGCCACGCCATCCAGGCACCGTCGTTCGAGCCGAGGTAGACGGAATCGCACCGGAACTTGCGCCCGATAACCTCGCGCAGGCGGCGTGCCTGGGTCGACTTGCCGACACCATCCGGGCCGATCAGCGCAATTATCGCGCCGCGCGGCAGCAGCCTGCGCTTGGAAATGTCGCGTGTCGAAGAGCCGCGCGTCAAGCGCCGCCCGATTGCAAAGGCGGCCTTGCGCAGGCCGGAAACAAGCGGATCGATTGCCGGCAGCAGCAGACGGCCCGTCACGCCATAGCCGGCAGCGGACCGCACCGCCGAACGCATCGCCCGCACCGCGCTCGCCGGGATCTCGAAGCCGCTGTAACTGCGGCGAACGGGACACGCGATGCTGGCATCCCCGATCTGGTAGATGAAGTCGTCAATCTCGGCGCCCGGCGGGGCCGATGAATTGATCAGGCCTGCAGTCACGCGGTCCAGCCAGACCCAGCCGGTCACGCTGTAGGCAGGCAGCCGGAAGATCGCGCGCAAGATGGCAATCCGTGCCGCCTCGCGCGGCGAGACCACGGGTATCTGCGCCCCGACCACATTCACGGTCTGCCATTCGGCGATATCGGCATGGTCCAGGGCCAGATAGTGCTTGTGAAACTTCGGCCCGATCCGCAGCCCGAAGGATACGTCAAGGTGAACGGCGGTGCCTTTGGGGTCGGGCACGAACCAGTCCTCCCGCCCCGGGACCGCGTTGTCATAGAGCGGGTGGCAGGTCCCCTTGATCGCGCAGAGCCCATCCATCGCGGCAAGAAAACCTTCCCGGTCTTCGGGATCGACAATCAGATCGAAATCGCCGTCGCCTGCCGCATCCCGCGTGAGCTGCTTGACGTTCTTGTAGACGCCGTAGCGCACGTCTTGCGCCGCCAGTTTCTCGACCAGCTTCCTGACGATGGCGGCGGGCTCTGTCCTGATCATCGGCGCAGCTTCCCCAAACGCTCGATGATGAGGTTGTGCAGCCAGTCGCCGATATCGCCCAGCAACCTGCGGAACACGAACCAGATTACCGCGACCACCGCAGCAGCCACCAGTCCGCAGATGGCGAGGATGACAAAGTCCGACAAGCTGGCCCGGCGGGCCGCCTCGGCCGCTAGCCAGACCGGCAGACAGACGAGGATCGCGGTTCGCAACTGCTGCAAGTGAACCTGCAGGTTCTCCCGCCAGCTGACATTGAGGATGCTCTGGGCGAGTTGGTGCATCATCAGAAAATTGCCCAGCACCGCAAGGCCAACACCGGTCGCCACCCCGGTCAGCCCCCAGCGTGCACCAACTACCGCACCCGTCGCCACCAGACCGGCATAAATCCACTGCCGAATGGCTCGTGCGCGCATCGAGCCCATCGCCAGCGAGACGGAATCGCCAATCTTGTAGCCTGTCCGGAACAGCAGCGAGGCGATCAGGATCTGGAACGGCAGGATCATCCCGATCCAGCTGTCGCCCAGAAGAAAGCGGACCAGTTCGGGCGCGATGATGATCAGGATACCGCTGGTCGGCAGCGTCAGCAGCGCGATCATGCCCATGGCGCGCAGATAGGCGCGGGCGACGCGGTCCTTCTCGTTCTGGATCGATGCCATTGTCGGGAACAGCACCGAGGTCAGCGCCTTGCCGAACATCAGCGCGGGCAGCATCAGGAACTGGTAGGCGCGGTTGTAATAGCCCAGCGCCTCGGCCCCGAGCATCCGGCCCACGATCAGGTTATCGACCTGGGTGGCGACGAAATTGCCCGTCTGCCCGAGCGAGAAGCCCACCCCGGGGCGGAGCAGATCGCCCATCACTGCCTTGTCTGGCCAAAGCGAAATCGGATGGCGCTTGATGATGAATAGCGTTGCCGTGCGCCATACCACCTGCACCATCGACCCGATCGCCAGCGCCCACGGCCCGTAACCGTAATTCGCCAGCGCCAGCGCCACCACGCCGAAGCCGACCAGATAGCTGCCGATATCGGCCAGGCTTAGCGCCTTGAAGCGCAGCTCGCGTTCGAGCAGCGCGAGCGGGATCGACGCGACACTGCCAAGCAGCAGCGTGAACGACAGGAACTGGACAAAGGGCGTCAGTTCGGGCGTGCGCATCCAATAGGCGAACAGGTCTGCGCCGAGAAAGATCGGGACGATCAGCAGGCAGCCGGCCCAGAAAGCGATCGCGAAGGAGGAACTGATGTGGCTGCGGGTCAGATCCTGTCGCTGCACCAGCACGCGGTTCACACCGATCAGGCCAACGCGCTCGGTCAGGCTGAGGATCACCGTGGCGGCCGCGATGATGCCGAAGTCGCGCGCTTCGAGGCTGCGGGTCAGCAGGATCAGGATCACGCCGCGCATGAGGAAGTTTCCGCCGACAGCAAAGAACTGCCAGGCGATCCCGTTGACCGCACGGTCGGTAAGCGACTTGCGGCTCATCCCGGTTGTCTCTTGTGCCGTGGCCAGCCGCCGCCGCTCATCGAAATTCCAGAGCCCCCAATGCGATCGGCCCACCAAGCGGTAGGATCACGAAACAAATGAACCAAAGCTGCGCCCTGCGCTCTCATAGCCCGATGTAAGGGCGAGTCCACCAGTCCGATTGACCGCCAGTGCCAAGCTGGGACGCGTGCCACGTATAGCGCGCCCCGTCATATCACCTAAATGACTTATCTGCCGTTTTTTGTCATATTTGTCAGATAGCTTAAGGCGCTCCGCAGTCGCCCCTTGGGGAATGCTGTCCATCATACCCCCATGCTCCCGCGCAGATTTATTCGCAGTTAAGCCAAAGTTAGCTACGCTTGTTTGGGCCGGATTAACCCAATCCGCCAAGAATCAGCGACGAACCATAAAAGGATCGCTGTCATGCAAGTGTCAAACATCGCCAAGGGCCTTTGCGGCATCGCTGCCACCGTGATGGTGATCAGCCCGTTCGTGACCGAAGCCAAGCCGCGCCGGATTGCGGTCAGCAGCGACGGGACCGGCACCACCGTTACCGACACCAGCACCACGACAACGACGAGCACTTCGACTTCGACTTCGACCTCGGGCACCACCACGACCGATACCGCGAGCACCTCGACCTGGACCAGCGGCACGGTCGACAACAAGTATTACCCCACGCTCAACCCCACCCTTACGCCCGCCGAAATGTCTTTCGCCGGCCGCCGCTGGCGCACCAATATGGGCGCTTCGTGGATCACGGATATGCCGCACTCGCTGCGGATGAGCAGTTCGGGCAGCCGCGTGCGCTTCGAAGTCCGCAACACCGCCAATGATCGTTCGATCAACGATTCCTCCGACAAGCGCCGCGCCGAACTGAGCGGCAGCCTGCTGGGCGACAGCACCCGCCTGCCCAACGGCCAATCGCTGTGGGGCGCGTTCTCGACCATCCATGCGCCGTGGGCGGACCCTGCGGGCATGAGCAAGCTTACCGGCGGGGTCTATGGCCAGATCCACATGGGCAGCTTCGGCGGTTCGCCCGCGGTCGCCTTCCGCCGCCGTCAGGACGGCAGCTTCCGCATTACCACCCGCGGCGAATTCAACACCGCCGGCACGGTGCGTTACCAGGCCCCGCTCACGTTCGGCGAAGTGCATGACATCGTCTACAACGTGGTGCTCCACCCGACGGCAGGCAGCCTCAAGGTGTGGGTCGATGGCCGCCAGGTCGTCAACGTCGCCAACGTCTCGATCGGCAGCACGCAGGGCGGCAGCTACTGGGCGTTCGGCGCCTATTTCGCCGGCGGCGTGACCAGCCCGGTCGTCGCCGAATATGCCAACCACGTGTACCCCTCGACCACCAGCCTGAGCGGGCGGGTCACCAGCCGTCCGGCCTGGCCCACCAGCTGATCGCGTTTACCCCTCCCCGCCCCCTGCCCCACTCCGGGGCAACCCGCGCGCCGCCATGTTGCCAACCGCCAAGGTTGGTCACATAGTGGAGACCCGCCGGGAAGCCCCGGAGCAGAGCGCATGGGGAGCGCGTTTTTGGTGATCACCTTGATACTTGCGGGCCTCGCAGTGCTGAGCCTCGCGATCTTCCTCTATCCCTATCTGATTTACCCGCTGGTGCTGCGCCGTTTGCCCCAGCGCCCCGTGGCGCAGGCCGAGGTGCCGGTGCGCCTGTCGCTGCTGTTCTGCGCCTATAACGAGGCCGCCTCGCTGCCCGAAAAGCTCGCCAATCTGCGCGCGCTCAAGCAAGCCCACCCGACCATCGAGATCCTCGCCTTCGACGACGGCTCGGCTGACGGCACCGCCGATCTGATCGCGGCCCAAGGCGATCTCGTCCACCTGATCCGCGGCGGCGGGCGCAGCGGCAAGGCCTGCGGGATGAAGCAGCTCGCTGCCGCCGCAACCGGCGACATCCTCGTCTTTACCGATGCCAACGTCATCCTCGATGCGACCGCGCTCGAAAAGCTGGTCCCCTATTACGGCGATCCGGCGGTCGGCGGGGTCTGCGGCACGCTCGTCTATTCCTCCGACCCCGGCAGCGCGACCGCCGAAGTCGGCTCGCTCTACTGGCGGCTGGACGAGATGCTGCGCGGGCTGGAATCGCGCACAGGCAACGTGATGGGCGCAGATGGTTCGATCTTCAGCATCCGCCGTTCGCTCTACCCGACCTTCCCCGACACCGTGCTCGACGACTTCACCGTGTCGATGAGCGTGGTCTTCGCCGGTTTCCGCCTGATCAAGGCGCCCGACGTGATCGCCTACGAAAAGAGCGTGTCGCGCCGTGACGAGGAACTGCGCCGCAAGATCCGCATCGGCGCACGCTCCTATCACACCCATGCCTACCTGCGCCCGCAACTGCGCCAGATGAAGGCGATCGACCGCTTCAAATACACCTCGCGCAAACTGCTGCGCTGGTTTGGCGGGGTGTTCCTTGCGCTGTCCGGTGTGCTGGCGCTGGCGGCACTGGCGAGCATTTCCTTCGCGCTGGCGGCGGCGGCGCTGGCGTTGGGCGCGGTGGTCGCGGCGGCGGCGCTGCGCATGGAGCGCGGCCCGCTCGCCAAGATCGGCGACGCGGTGCTGGCGACCTTCGCGACGCTGATCGGCATCATCAAGGGGATGCGCGGGCAAACCATGGTCACCTGGGCGCCTGCCAAATCGCGATGAGCAGCCCTGCGCCGGGCACGCCTGCGGCCCCTCTCACCATCAGCTACGCCTTCTCGCAGTTCCCGCTGCCGACCCAGACCTTTGCGATATCCGACATCGCCGCCTTGCAGGAGCTGGGGCACAAGGTGGTGGTGCACACCATGAAGCCGCAGGGCTCGGCGGGGGTTATGGCCGGCGCGCTGGCCGCGTTGCCACAGCCGCTCGCAATCCTGCGCCCGAACTGGCGAGCCGCGACGCGTTGGCCTGCCCTGCTATGGCGTTACCGCGCGGCGGTGTGGCGGCTGGCGAGGCTGATCCTGCCGCAGCTGCGCCGTGCACCCGTGGCGGCTCTCACTGCGCTCGCCTGCATGCCGCGCGCGCTCGAACTCGCCGAGGAGGTGCGCGCGCATGACAGCGCGGTGCTCCACCTGTTCTGGTCACGCCACGCCGCGCTCGCCCTGTCGGTACTGCGGCAGAGCGGCTGGACGGGGGTCCGCACGGCCTTTGTCGGGGCCTATGATCTGGTCGCCGACGATTTCCTGATGCAGCTCGCGCTTGACGAGGCCGAGGCCGCCTTCAGCCACGCCGAAGCCAATCGCGATTTTATCGAAGCGCGCGCCCGCCCCGGCCTGCCGCTCCACATCATCCATCGCGGCATACCGCTGCCGCAGCTCGATCCCGCCACCCCGCGTGACGAGACGATGTGGCTGACCGCATCGGCGCTGGTGCCCGAAAAGAACGTCGAAGCGGTGCTGCGCCTGTTTGCCGAAGCGCGCCGTCAGCGCCCCGAATTGAAGCTGACCGTGTGCGGCGACGGGCCGGACCGCGCACGTTTGGAAGCGCTGGCGATCGAGCTGGGCTGCGAGGCGGCGGTGCGCTTCGCCGGACACGTCGACCGACAGGCGCTGTTCGGCCTGATGCACCGCGCAGGCACCTTCCTGCTGCTCTCCAAGAAGGCGTCCGAACGTCTGCCCAATGTCATCAAGGAAGCACTGTGGAGCGGCTGTGCGGTGATCGTCTCGCCGTCAGAGGGGATCGAGGAGCTGGTGCCTGATCGCGGCATCGGGCTGGTGGTCGATCCCGATGATGCGACCGCCTGCGCGCAGGCGGTATCAGTGGTGCTGGAAGAAAGCCCGGAGGCCGCTGCCGCCCGCCGCGAACGTGCCCGTGAGCTTATCTCCAGCCGGTTCTCGAACATCGACAGCATGGCGCGCTATGTCGCCGCGTGGCAGGCGCTCGGTGCGCCTCGGACGATCGGTCAGCGCCAGCCGTAACTGTATTGCCCGGTCTCCTCGTCGGCGGGAAAATCGGTCTCATCGCCCTCTTCAAAGTCCGTAATCGCCGTGCCATCCCGCGACAGCAGCGGCGCGGCGAGCGCGGCGACGGTGAACCAGAACGGAGTGTCGTTCCAATACGGCCCGAAGTTATGGAACATAATGTGGATGATGTACGGGATGAAGAAGATGATCACGTGCCGCGATCGCAGCAGCAGGTGCACAGCCAGCGGCATGACCAGCAGCAGACCGATACCGTAGACGTTGAGCATGTTGAGCACGTAATTGTGCAGCTGCGTGTCCTTCAGCACCGACGGGTTCTCCATCGTGTAGAGGTCCTGCCAGAACTTGGTCCAATGGTCGGTTGGATTGAACCCGAAGCCGTAACCCAGCGGGTTGTCGGCAAACAGCAGCAGGCCCATCGCGAACAGCGAACTGCGCCCGGTGGCGGAATTGTCGTCGGTCCGCACGATGCGCGGCTGCGCGGTCTGGAACGCATCGAGCAGCATCGGCCCGACCAGCACCAGCACAACGCCGCCCAGCATGATCATGAACGCCAGCCATGATCCCGGACGGCGCACCGCATAGACAAGGAAGAACAGCGCCGCACCGAGGATCGGCGATCGCGTGCCCGAAACAAACGCAGCAATGCACATCACGCCGAGCGCGCCAATGATGATCAGATCGGCGCTCGGCAGGCCCTTGGTCAGGCGATGTTCCTGCTCGCGCGCGGCAGCAAAGACCGCAAAGGCGAGGCACACATGGTTTGAAAACTGGATCGGCGAATAGGCGACGCCGACCGGCCGGCCACGCAACAGCTGCGACAATTCGAACGGGTCTTCGCGCTGGAGCCGGCCGAGCGTTTCGCGCAGATTCCACGCCGCATCGATATCCAGCAGCTGCATCAGCGCGATCAGCGCACTGCCGCCGACCACCGCGGCGAACATCAGCGCGGTGGCCTTCATGCCTGCGATTTCCGCCAGTACCACCGCGGCCAGCACGGTGATGGCGATCTGGATGTGAACTTCGCTCACGGACTTGATGATCGCGTCGATCTCCACGCCGTTCGCGAGGCTGACGAAACTGCCCAGCAGAGCCAACCCCGCCGCCAGCCAAAGCACCGGCGCGAACCGGGCGATCGCCTGCTTGATGCGCTCGGGGTAGATCACCACCATCAGGCCCAGCAGCCCGGCGGTAAGCACCGCACGCACCGGCAGACCGGCCACCTTCCACGAAATCAGCCCGACATTGAGCGCCAGCAGCACGCCGATGATGACGGCTGCAATGTTGCGCTCAAGCGGCGTTACGTGCGCTGGCACAGGCGCTGACCAGGGGGCCGCAGTGGCCATGTCAGTACTGGTAATAGCCCCGGCTGCCGTACTTCACACCGGCTTCGCGGGCCTGGAACTTCGTCAGGATCGAAGCGGTCGGCACATTGGAAGGCAGACGCGAAACGGCGATGCGCGCCTGTTCGGTCTCGATCCGTCCGGCTTCGATCACGAACACCGCCACCTCGGCGTGACCGGCCAGCAGGATCGCATCGGCGATCCCCAGCACCGGCGGGCCATCGATGATGATCACATCATAATGCTCGCCCAGCGCCGCCAGCGTCGCGCCGACAGTATCGGACGAAAGCAGCCCGACCGGATCCTGTTCGGACTGGCCGGCGATGATCAGATCGAACCGCTGATCATCAAGCTTCTGCACCGCGCCTTCGATCGTGGTCGTGCCCGCCAGCAGATCGGCCATGCCCGGCCCGATCCGCGCGCCCAGCATCGCCGCGAGCGAGGGGCGCCGCAGATCGCCATCGATCAGCAGCACGCGGTCGCGCATCGCGCCATAGCTGCGCGCCAGGCCGATCGACGTGGTCGACTTGCCTTCACGCGGGGTGCAGCTGGTTACCAGCACCACCTTGGGCAGCTTGTTGCCCGCCAGCTGGTGCAGCGCCACGGCAGCCGAATAATAGGCTTCCGACTGCGGCGAACGCGGGTTGAGCATCTCGACATCGACCCGCTGCTTCAAGGGGACGGCCGGAACCATGCCGATGTTCGGCAGATCAAGCGCATGCTCGGCTTCGTCGGCCGTCCGCACCACGCTGACCGAGCGTTCGCGCAGCAGGCCCACGCCCATCGCCGCCGCCAGACCGAGCACCGCGGCCAGCGCCATGTTGCGCGGAATATTGGGCGAGCTTGCGTTCTTGGGCGGTTCAGCGCGGTCAACCACGAGCACGTTCTCGCCCGGCGAGCCCGATGCTGCGGCCACCTGCTGGTAGCGTTGCAGCAGCCCGTCATAGAAAGCGCGATTGGCTTCAACTTCGCGCTCGAGCGCATTGTAATCGACCGAACGCTCGCGCTCGGACATGGCCGAGTTGCGCAGCGCGTCGACCGCCCCGGCGAGCTGGCGTTCGGCACGCGCAGCGGCGTTGTAGCGCACTTCGTAACCGCGCTTGATGTTGCTCGCGAGGCGATTGATCTCGGCGTCGATCTGTTCGATCTTGGCGGCGGTTGCCGTGACGCCAGGGTACTTTTCGGTATAGACGTCGGTCTCGGCCGCCTTGACCGCCTCGAGCTCGCCGCGCTGGCGGATCAGATCCTGCATCGCCCGGTTGTCCTGCACTTCGGGCAGTGCCAGCGCCGGGGTCGCCTGCACCTGCGACCACGCCTGCTGCGCCTCAATCCGGCGCGAGGTGGCAAGCGCCAACTGGTCGGCCAGCACGCCGGCCTGCTGCGCGCGCAGCGAACCGCCGCGATCCTGCCCGGGGACGATCGCCGTGGTCAGATCGGTGCGCCGGGCATAGGCCAGCATCGCACGTTCCGAATCCTGCAGCTTGATCTTGGCTTCGGCCAGCTGGGTTGCGAGGAACTGTTCTGCCTGGGATGCGGTGGTGCTCTTGTCGACCAGATTGGTCGACGACAGCGCATCGGCATAGGCATTGGCGAGCTGCGCCGAAACAACGGGATCGCGGCTGGAAACCGAAATCCGCGCGAGGCGGGTGTTGACCCCGAGTTCGACCGACACGTTCTCCTGGATCGCGTCAATCACATCATCGCGGCCGAGATCCGCGCCCTCTTCAAGGCCGAGCGCCTCGAGAATGCGCGGCGTGGCGCTGGCGCGAACACTGGCTTCGACCGTTTCAGCCATGCTGTGGCTGAGAATGCGGTCGACCTGGGTCTGGAGAAAGCGTTCCGATTCCTGCACCGCGGGTTCGGGATCGAGATCACGGTCAGGCAGAACGCGCGGCACCTGCTGGTTGAGCTGCACGGCCGCCGTGGCGCTGTAAGTGCGCGGGGTCAGGAAAGTGACGAGCGCGCCCAGCGCCAATGCCACGCCCAGCACCCCGAGCAGCACCATCCGCTGCCGATACGCACCGGCCATGATCTTGGCCATCGAGAAGGCCGGCGCGGCAGCACGGCGGCGACTGGCGCTGCCCTGCGTGGTGTTCGGAAATCGCGTTGCCCCGCTATTCATTACAGTCTCCTGGTGATCCCGGTCGTCACAATTGCCACGGATGGTCAGTCAAGGTTGAAACGGAAAACATTAAAGATCGGCTGTTGGACGTAGGTGCGCCAGGCCGACGCAACGTTGTCGAGCCCGACGACAACCTTGTCGCCCGCGATGATCGCCGGATCGGGATCAAGCCCGGCACGGATGCGACGCAGATTGAAGCGCGCACCCTGCTCCCGCCCGCCGACAGTCCGGAACACGAAGATCTGGTCGCTATCGCCGAACTCGCTCGGGCTGCGCGCCATCGCCAGCGCTTCAAGCAGCGTAGTGTGGCCGCGCAGGTCATAGACGCCGGGCTGCGCAACAGCGCCTTCGACGATGACCTTCTGGGTGATCGAATTGACTGCCACCGACACCTTGGGATCGCGCAGATATTCGCGCAGCGCCTGCGTGATCTCGGCCGCGACCGTCTCGCCGGTCTTGCCGTGCACCGACACCGTGCCGAGCAGCGGCAGGGCAAGCTTGCCCGACGGATCGACCTGGGCATCGACGACGCTCAGGTCAGGCTGGCGGAACACCACCACGCTCACCCGGTCCAGCGGCCCGATCTTGTACTCGCTCTGGTCGAGCGGCGCGGCGGCGGCCGGGACGATCGCATAGGCCGCGGCCCCGGTCGGAAGCTCGCTCTTGGTGGCACACCCGGTGACCAGCACGGCCCCCGACAGACACAACACAAATCGCTTCATTGTCATCCCAGAATCCCGACTAGCTGGCATCACGGCGTGCGCCATGGACTGCCCCTTGAACGTCCACCAAACCCAATTTCCCAACCCAGAGACCTCAACGAGCGCCATGCGCTTCTTATTGTTGAAACTTGGTCAATGCGCCCCGTCGGCTTTCAGCACGGCAGGGATCGTCTTGAGCAGGATCCACAGATCCAGCGCAAGACTGGCGCGGCGACTGTAACAGACGTCTAGCGCCACTCTGCGGCGATAGGTCGTCCCGTTCCGCCCGCTGACTTGCCACATCCCGGTCAGGCCTGGCTTCACGCGGCAATAGGCGGCGATGCGGTGGCCATACATGACCGCTTCCGAAGGCACGATCGGACGCGGACCGACGATGCTCATGTCGCCGATCATCACGTTGATCAGCTGCGGCAATTCATCAAGGCTGCTGAGCCGCAGGAACTTTCCGAGCAAGGTAATGCGCGGATCATGGGTGAGCTTGCGGAGCGTCTCCCACTCGAGCCGCGCGACCGGATCGGCCGCCAGCAGATCGGCGAGCCGTTGCTCGGCATCGACCGCCATGGTGCGGAACTTGTAGACATGGAACAGCTTGCCGTCGCGGCCGATCCGCCTTTGCTTGAAGAACACCGGACCGGTCATTCGGATCGCGATCGCGATCAGCAACATCAGCGGCGCAAAGAAGGCCAAGGTCGCCACGCAGATCAGCAGATCGAGCGCGCGCTTGGTGAACGAGCCGGCATAGCCATTGTCGCCCGGCGGCCGCGCAGGATCGAACGCGTTTTTCGCAGTCATCGCCAGACGATCGGCATGATCGCCGTCGTCGCTGGCTGCTTCGATGAACTGAGTAGGCGCATTAACACTGAACAAACCGCGCACTCCCCCCTATCACCGCTCCATATTAGTGAAATTTGGCCAACTGTCTTCCCCCCATGCGGCAAAACAGTGGCAAACTTCACCCGGCGCGGCGGGTCAGTTGCGGTAAAAACAGCGACGCAAACGGACCCCATTGCCCTGATGAAGGGGTATTAGCATCGCCAAGTTGCATGGCAGATGAACCGCCTGCAAAGAGTGCTGAAGGAGAGTTAAATTACGCCTAATCAGCGGGTTACACCAGAGCTGTGGCACGCCCGATATCGGCCGCCGGGCAAAGCACCCCCGCCTCGGGCAAGCCCGTGGTGGCGAAGGTGCACGCTGCGTGACGACCATTTTCCGGACATGGCGGCTTGTGAGCCGTTGTCCCATCTTTGGACAACCGGCGGTTAACCGGTTTACCGGAAACCGGTCCGAGACCCCGCCAGCGGCAGGAGTTTACAGCTGGATGCGGGAAAGAATCGCGAGCCAGACGCTGGCCCCGAAGCTCAACGCAACCACGAATCGCATGGGACGCGGCCACTTGGGGGCATCCGGCGAATCATTCGCCCCGATGAGCGGCCCCGAGCCGCGATATTGTCCGATGGTGGCGGCGAGTCTGCTCGCTCCGAAACCGCCAACGCGCGCAAATGTCGTGCGGCGCACGTAATCCTTGCTCATTCCTAGGCTCCCCGATGCGCCGATCTTTGTTTTTACATGGCAACTGACCATGCTTGCCGGCTGTATCTTTTGCTTTTTACCGAATCATTACACGACGATAAAGTTCCAACTCCACCGCAGATTTTCTGCCTCGCCTGGCGATCTTTTCCATTAGCCCGCGAAGAAATCGAGACATTTTGCGAAGCCTAACCATGCGGGCCACGCACTTTTGAGAACGTTCAACAATGGGACTGGGAATAAACTGATTCCTCTTATCAGGGAAGAGCGGGTGACAAAGACTTGCAAATAATCGAGTGTCAGCGGCACATGTCGTTGAAAGGGGGGCAATCTTGCCATGGAAAGCGTTGGTGCCGCATCGTGCACGCCGTCGTCTGCCGACGATAGCGAAAGCGTTGCCCGCCAGCAGCCTCCCCTGCCGCGCCGAATCTCGGTGGTTGGCGCGTCCGGCAGCGGGAAGTCCTACCTCGCCCGGAAGCTCTCGCACGAACTCGGCATCCCGCACTATGAGCTCGATCGTCTCCGCAACGACGTGGACGGCACGCGATTGAGCGATGACCGGTTTGCCGCGCGGGTTGCCGAGCTGCTCACGCAGGACGAATGGATCATCGACGGCCACTACCGCAGCGTGCGCCAATTGATCTGGAACCGCTCGACCTCGATTGTGTGGCTTGATTACCCGCTCAGCCTTATCGGAGCGCGGCTGCTGGACCGCTATCGCAACAAGCGGCGGCGGGCGCAGACCCAAACCTCCGAAGCGCCCGTAGGCGAGCCGGCCGAGTTTGCGAGCTGGTCGAGCCGGATTGGCCGCCTGTTCCGCGCTCTCAGGGAGCCGCGGGAATATGCAAGCCTGTTGGATGCCGCCGAAGCGCGCGGAAGCCACATCATTCGTGTGCGCCAGCCCGAACAGGCAGAGCAGCTTCCGGCCTCGTTGGCCCTGCTCGGCCGCAAACAGCTCGCGCCGCTCGGTCGCTGGGATCTCCGGCAACAGCGCATGATCGAGCTGTTGGGCGTTCCCGGCTCCGGCAAGAGCACGATCGGCGACAAGCTGGTGTCCGACCTGCAATGCCGCGAACGCCGGAACATCGTGGAAGAGTGGCGCAGGCAATCGCTGCCGGTGATGGTGTGGTATATTCTGCGCGGCTTGCTGGATATTCCCGCAGTGGTGGGTGCGGTCAAATTTGCCCGATGCGCCGGATTGACTTCGCACAGCGCGCTGGGCCGGTTGGTGCGGATGGTGGCCAAGCGCCACTGGGTGCGAACCCGCGAAGGTACCCTGCTACTCCATCAGGGATATCTGCAGGACATCTGGTCGATGCTGACCTTCGACGAGGGCAAGCCGATCGACAATCTCTGTATCGCCCGGTTCCTGCGCGCGATGTATCGCGGTACCGATCCGACCTTCATCTACCTCGACATCGATGTCGACACGGCGACCCAGCGGATCGTTGCGCGCCAGCATGGCAACAGCCGCCTTGATGGGTTGGCGAAAGACGATATCCGCAGGCGCCTCAATGACCGGATCTGGGTGGCTGATATGATCTACACAGCAGCCGAAGCCTCCGGCATGTCCACGCGGCGGATCGACGGACAGTCGAGCGTCGAGGCCGTCTACACCGAAGCGATGCGCGCACTGGCAGCCCGGGGCTTCGCTCCCCCCGTCGCGAAAAACGCACAACAGGCTTGAAGCCCCCCCCCCCTTCGGCTGCGTTTAAAGCGGCATGACACGGGTTTCCTTTCCGCTTTCCCGCCGCAGCCTGATGCTGAGCGCTGGCACCGCTTCGGTATTTACCGCGTTACCTATTTTAACGGGCCTTTCGCGGTCTCGATCTCAGCCCATCGCCATCGGCCGGGCCGCCATCCATAGCGCCATCGCAATCATCATGAGGTTCTCTGTCAGCGATATGAAGCCCAGGGGCACGTTACTGTCGCCGCCGACGCAGGCGCACTTGAGCTCGCGGCGGTCGATGTAGACGGCCTTGAACACGCTCGCCGCGCCCACCGTGCCGATGAACAGCGCCAGCGGGATCGACAGCCAGTCGAGCGCGCCCGCCACCATCAGCACGCCGGCGGTTCCTTCGGCAAAGGGATAGATCCGGCCATAAGGCACCCACCGCTTCGCCAGCAGGTCGTAATTGAGGAACATGGTCGCGAACTTCTCGACATTCTGGAGCTTGAGGAGCGCCAACACGACCATCGAAAAGGCGACAAACCACTCGGCGACCCGCAAGGTGAATAGGGTGCCATCCACCGCATAGCCCGCCGCCGACGCCATCAGCGCAGTCATAGAGAAGAGCGCGATCACCGGGCGGTAGGTGGTGGCAGAGGGGTCTGCGACCTTTAGGCCGAAATAGCGGCGCAGATCATCATAGCCGCCGATCCGCTCACCATCGATGAAAGTCTGCGGCGTTGTCGCAACCCCGTGCTCGTCCTTGAAACGGTCGGTTTCCACGCGTGAGGTGAGGTGGTGATCCTCCACCGTATAGCCTCTCGATTGGAGCAGATGCTTCGCCTTGAGGCCATAGGGGCAGGTGTGGTCAGGCATCACCATGCGGTGAAGGACGGCGGTTTTCGCTGTTTTGGTCATGGCATTTGTTCCCTTGAAGTTTGCCGGATGACCCGTATATAAGTCCCGTACTGTAGTACGGTTTCAAGAGGCAATCATGAAAATCGGTGATCTGGCGCGTTCGGGCGGTGTTTCTGTCGAGACAATTCGCTTCTATCAGCGTCGCGGGCTGCTTTCCGAGCCGCCACGCGGTAGTGGGGCACGGCGTTATACGCTAGGAGATCTGGAGCGGCTGCGCTCGATTCGCGCGGCGCAAACGGCGGGCTTCACGCTGGAGGAGATCGCCACGCTGCTCGATCTGGACCACGATGATCGCGCCGCCGCCCGCGCGCTGGCCGAAGCGCGGATTGCCGCGATCGACGAGAAGATCGCAACGCTGAAGACGATGCGCGCCGCGCTCAAGAATCTTGCGGCGGACTGCGCCAAAAGCGGGGACGGGCCATGCCCGATCCTCGATGCCTTCAGCATTCCGCCCAAACCCAATTCGGGTGGCAACCAGACCCGTAGCCGCAGCGTATAAGTCACCATGACCATTCCTTCTCTCTCACGCCGCAGCTTTGTCAGGGCTGCCGGAGCCGCCTCGGCCTTTGCCGCTATGCCCGCCTGGGCGCAGGGGCATTCGCTGCACGCCATGAAAGGCGGCGCGCCGATCCGCGTCGGTTTCGACGAGGTGCGCGGCCCTGTGATCGATCTGTCGGTCGGCCACGGCCCGCGCGTGGTTCAGGGGCGCAAGGGCCACGGCATCGCCGTCAATGGCAGCGTGCCGGGGCCGCTCATCCGCCTCACCGAAGGCCAGAACGTCCGCCTCAACGTCACCAACAATCTGGACGAGGATACCTCGATCCACTGGCACGGACTGCTGCTGCCGTTTCACATGGACGGAGTGCCGGGGATCAGCTTCCCGGGGATCAAGCCGGGGCAGACCTTCACCTACGAATTCCCGATCCGGCAGACGGGCACCTACTGGTACCACTCGCATTCCGGTCTTCAGGAACAGCAGGGCCATTACGGCCCGCTGATCATCGATCCCGCAGGGGCCGAGCCGGCGGAGTATGACCGCGACTACATCCTCGTCCTGAGCGAGTTCACGCCGCTCCATCCGCACTTCATCATGGACCGGCTGCGCAAGGGCGAAGGCTATTTCAACTACCAGCAGACCAGCTGGAGCGACGAATATCCCCTCACCGCGGCAGACCGGCGGATGTGGGCCGAAATGCGGATGCCCGCGACCGATATCGCCGATGTGACCGGCTCCACCTACACCTACCTCGCCAACGGACGCGGGCCGAAGGAAGGGCTGGAATACCTGTTCAACCCCAGCGAGCGTGTGCGCCTGCGCGTCATCAACGGTGCGGCGCAGACCTTCTTCAACCTGCGCATCCCCGGCCTGCCGATGACGGTGATCGCCGCCGACGGCCAGAACGTGAAGCCGGTCGAGGTTGACGAATTCCAGATCGGCACGGCGGAAATCTACGACGTGATCGTCACCCCGCGCGCCGAGGATGCATACACCATCATCGCCGAGAGCATGGACCGTTCCGGCATGGCGCTGGCGACGCTCGCCAGCCGCCCCGGTGCGCGTGCAGCCATCCCGCCGCCGCGCAAGCCCCCGCTGCTTAACATGGGCGATATGGGGATGAACCACGGGGACATGGGCGAGGGCCACAGCATGGACGGCATGAAAATGCGCGACACGCTGCTCCTGCCGCCCGATGTCGAAATCGGCCCCGGGATCGACATGGTTGCGATGGCGCCAGTCGACAAGCTGGGTGACCCCGGCCTCGGGCTGCGCGATGTGCCCCACCGCGTGCTCAACTACCGAATGCTCAGCGCGCTGGAGCCCAACCGCGACACGCGCGAGCCTTCACGCCTGCTGGAGCTGCATCTCACCGGCAACATGGAACGCTACATGTGGTCGTTCGACGGCAAGATGTATTCCGCCGTCAGCGACGATCCGATCCGCTTCGCGTGGAACGAGCGGGTGCGGGTCAAGCTGATCAACAACACCATGATGGCGCACCCGATCCACCTGCACGGGATGTTCTTCGAGCTGGTGAACGGCGAGGATGCCGCCCATCAGCCGCGCAAGAATGTAGTGATCGTAAAGCCGGGGGCGAGCGCCCAGTTCGATCTGACCGCGAATGAGCCGGGTGACTGGGCCTTCCATTGCCACCTGCTTTACCACATGCACGGCGGGATGATGCAGACCGTCACGGTCTTGGGGCCGGAGGGCGCGAAGTGAGAACCGCCCTTGCCTTTCTGGCGCTGACCGGCGCAGGCCCGCTCGCCGCGCAGGATGCCCATCAGCATCACGACCACGCGCCGCCCGCGCAAGCCGATCCACACGCCGGCCACGACATGGGCGAGCCGGCCCCGCCCGCCTCCCCCGGCCCGACGATGGAGACCCCGCCCCCGCCCGAAGCCGGCAGCGGCCCGCCGCGCGCGGCCGATGCAATCTGGGGCGCAGAGGCGATGGCCGCCTCGCGCGAGGAGCTGGCCAAAACCCACGGCGATTTCCCGGTGTTCTGGTTCCAGGGCGACCGCATGGAGGCGCAGGTGCGCGAGGGCACGGATGCCTATCTCTGGGACATTCAGGGCTACTACGGCGGCCCGACAGAGCGCCTGTGGTTCAAGAGCGAAGGCGAAGGCGCGTTTGGCAGCAAGCCCGATGATGCCGAGGTGCAGGCGCTCTATGCCAAGGCGTTCATGCCGTTCTGGGACTTTCAGGCCGGCATACGCCACGACATTGCCGGGCCGGACACCACCCATGCCGTGATCGGCGTGCAGGGCCTTGCGCCCTACATGTTCGAGGTGGACGCCGCGCTGTTCGTGAGCACCCGCGGCGATGTGACCGCGCGGATCGAGGCAGAGGTCGACCAGCGCATCACCCAGCGCCTGATCCTCCAGCCACGCGTCGAGGCGAACCTCTCAGCGCAAGACATTCCCCTGCTCGGCGTCGGCGCGGGGCTCGACCAGATCGAAATCGGCGCACGGCTGCGTTACGAGTTGAAACGCGAATTCGCGCCCTATATCGGCATCGAGCAATCATGGCGCACCGGCAACGGCGCTGATTTCGCCCGCGCGCGCGGCGAGGATCCGTCGGTCACCAGCCTGGTTGCCGGCATCCGCTTCTGGTTCTGATTTACCCCCGAGGACACTTCCCCCATGCGTATCCCCGCTTTCGCCGCCGCTCTCGCGCTCGCCGCGCTGGTTCCTGCCGGACTTGCCGCCCAGGTGCAGATGGCTACGACCACCAGCCCCGAAGCGGGCTCGACGGTCAAGGCGCCCAAGACTGTCGCGATCACCTTCGCCAAGCCGGTCAATCAAAGCACGGCGGCGGCCAGCATCATCATGACCGCGATGCCGGGCATGGCGAACCACGGCGAAATGCCGATCCGCAACGTCACACCTAGCTGGAGTGCGGACGGCAAGACGCTGACGCTCACGCTCAGGAAGCCGCTGCCCACCGGCACCTACGAGGTGCGCTGGCAGGCGACGGGGACCGACGGCAAGCGCTTGAACGGCGCCTTCACCTTCAAGGTGAGCTGACGCGCCGCAGCCCCGTGCGGCTTACTTCGCGCCCATGATCGGCGGCGCGGCCGGAACCGGCGTTCCGGTCAGGATCGCGGTTTCCTCGTTGGCGAGGATGCCCACCACCTGCGTCCACACCGCGACATTCTGGCGCAGTTGCACCGGATCGATCTTGTCGAGCGTGTCGTCGGGCGTGTGGTGCAGGTCGAAATAGCGGGTGCCATCCTGCTGGAGATCGACCAGCGCGCCCTTCTGGTCACGCACAATGTTGAGATCGGCCCCGCCGCCCGCGACATCGGTGCCGCTCGAAACGCCGAAGCGCACGACGGCAGCGGCGATTTTCTTGTGCAGCGCCGGATTGCTGGTGCGGAAATTGCTGTCGAAGCGCCAGATGCGGTCCGCGCCGAAATCGCTTTCGAGGCCGACCGCGATCGGCTCGTCGATATGCGCCTTGCTATAGGCGACCGAGCCGAACAGCCCGACCTCCTCGGCACCCGCGAACAGCACGCGGATGGTGCGCAGCGGTTGGCCGACCACGCTCACATTGCGGGCAGCGGCAGCGATGATCCCGCAGCCAGCGCCATCATCGATCGCGCCCGTGCCATTCCACCAGCTGTCGAGGTGACAAGCGAGCAACACGGGCGGAAGCGTGGGATTGCGCCCCACGATCTCGCCCACCACGTTGCCGCTCTCGGTTTCCCCAAGGAAACGCGGGGTCAGCACCAGCTTCATCGTGATCGGCTTGCCATCCGCACGGCGAAACATGCGTTCGAGGTTCGCCGCATCGGGATTGCTCAGTGCGCCTGCGGGCGTGGGCTTTACGCCTTCGGGAAAGTCCGTGCCGCCGGTGTGCGGATTGCGGTGGCTATCGGTGCCGACCGACTTGATGACGGTCGCGACCGCCCCCTTGCTCGCCGCGATACCCGAGGCGACCCAGCGCGTGGGGCCAGCAAAGCCGTACTGGCTGCCGTCCTGCGTGCGGGTCATCGTGTTGCTAACGAAAGCGATCTTGCCCTTCAGGCTGCCCTCGGGCGCGGCGACCAGATCGGCGACGGTCTTGAACATCACCACCTCGGCGGTGATCCCGTCCGGCCCAGTCGAGGCAGTGTCACCCAGCGGCGCGATGGCGAAGCTCTGCGGAAAGGGGCTGACGATCTCCGCCTTGCCCGGCTCACCCGGCACCCAGGTCGACATCATGAAGGGTTCGATCGCGATGTTCTGGAAGCCCTTGCGCCGCAGCCATTCGGCAGCCCATGCACGCCCACGCGCTTCGGCCTCGGTTCCGGCCTGCCGCTGACCGACTTCGGTGGTGATCCCTTCAACGAAATCCCACGCGTGGACGTCTCCGCCCAGCGCATTGTCGGCAGCCTGTTCCAGCGTCGGGCGCGGGGATGGCGTGTTGGCGAAGGCCGGAGCGGCGAGCGAGAGCGCGATCAGCGCAGCAAGAGGCTTGGTCATGGCCGCAGGTGCTAAGCCTGCCCCGCGAGCCTGTCTAGCCGCTTGCCCTTGTCCCTCCCCTTCCCTATCTGCGCTTCCAAACCTCCCCACCCGATTATTCGATCCCGAAGGACTTAACCGATGGCCGCGCAATACGCCTTTGTCATGAAGGGCATGACCAAGACCTTCCCCGGCGCCCAGAAACCGGTGCTGAACAACATCTCGCTCCAGTTCTATCAGGGCGCGAAGATCGGCATCGTCGGCCCCAATGGCGCGGGCAAATCGACCCTGATCAAGATCATGGCGGGGATCGACAAGGATTTCACCGGCGAGGCTTGGCCGGGCGAGAACATCACCATCGGCTATCTCGAGCAGGAGCCCGAGCTTGATCCGACCAAGACCGTGCTCGAAAACGTCAAGGACGGCGCGCGCGGGATCGCCGACATGGTCGATCGCTTCAACGAGATCTCGGCGTTGATGTGCGAGCCGGATGCCGATTTCGACACGCTCGGCGCGGAAATGGGCGAGCTTCAGGACAAGATCGACGCGGTCGATGGCTGGACGCTCGACAACCAGCTCGAAGTGGCGATGGAAGCGCTGCGCTGCCCGCCGGGCGACTGGCCGGTGAAGGACCTGTCGGGCGGCGAGAAGCGCCGCGTCGCGCTCACCCGCCTGCTGATCCAGAAGCCCTCGATCCTGCTGCTGGACGAGCCGACCAACCACCTCGATGCCGAAAGCGTCCTGTGGCTGGAAAACCACCTCAAGGAATATGCCGGCGCGGTGCTGATGATCACCCACGACCGCTACTTCCTCGACAACGTGGTGGAGTGGATCCTCGAGCTCGATCGCGGCTCCTACTATCCCTACGAAGGCAACTACTCGACCTATCTCGAGAAGAAGGCCAAGCGCATGGAGCAGGAAAGCCGCGAGGAATCCGGCAAGCAGAAAGCGCTGCAACGCGAACTCGAATGGATCCGGCAGACCCCGGCCGCGCGCCAGACCAAGTCCAAGGCGCGTATCCGCAAGTTCGAAGAGCTCCAGAACAGCCAGGAAAACCGTCAGGTCGGCAAGGCGCAGATCGTCATCCAGGTGCCCGAGCGCCTTGGCGGCAAGGTGATCGAGGCCAAGAACATCTCGAAGGCCTATGGCGACAAGCTGCTGTTCGAAAACCTCAGCTTCACCCTGCCCCCCGGCGGCATCGTCGGGGTGATCGGGCCAAACGGCGCGGGCAAGTCGACCCTGTTCAAGATCCTCACCGGCAAGGAACAGCCCGACAGCGGCACGATCGAGATCGGCTCGACCGTGCGGCTGGGCTTTGTCGACCAGAGCCGCGACCATCTCGACCCGAC
The DNA here is from genome assembly GCF_001720465.1 of Porphyrobacter sp. LM 6. NCBI lineage: Bacteria > Pseudomonadati > Pseudomonadota > Alphaproteobacteria > Sphingomonadales > Erythrobacteraceae > Porphyrobacter > Porphyrobacter sp. LM 6. The sequence continues at coordinate 1,559,182 of NZ_CP017113.1, read as the reverse complement.
CAAGAACGTCTGGGAGGAAATCTCCGACGGGCTCGATTATATGAAGGTCAACGGGCAGGACATGAGCACGCGCGCCTATGTCGGCGCGTTCAACTTCAAGGGCGCGGACCAGCAGAAGAACGTCGGCAAGCTATCGGGCGGTGAGCGCAACCGCGTGCACATGGCCAAGATGCTTAAGGCCGGCGGCAACGTGCTGCTGCTGGACGAACCGACCAACGATCTCGACGTCGAAACCCTCGCCGCGCTTGAAGACGCGATCGAGAACTTTGCAGGCTGCGCCGTGGTCATCAGCCACGACCGCTTCTTCCTCGACCGTCTGGCAACCCACATCCTCGCCTTCGAAGGCAACAGCCATGTCGAATGGTTCGAAGGCAACTTCGAAGCCTACGAGGAAGACAAGCGTCGCCGTCTGGGTGATGCGGCGGATCGTCCGACCCGCCTCGCCTACAAGAAGCTGACCCGCTGAGCTTCCGGTTACCCCTGCGCCAAGGCGCGGGGGTGATCCTGTGGCCGGTTTACGGCGAGACCCAGCGCCCCTGCCATTCGTCGCTCGTGCGCGTGAACTGTGCGCGGACGTGGCCGGTGTGGGCGAGATAGAGCCAGTCGAACGCGGTCAGCGTGATCATCAGCAAGGCGAAATTCTCGCGGGCGGGAATGATCTGTTCGTCGTCCGGCTCCACGCCCTCGAATTCGGCGGGCAGGCCCGATGTCGGCACATCCGAAGCCGTGCCTGGCCCGTCACCCAGATAGCAGCGCCGCGCGAAATTGGTGCTCGCCGCCCAGGCCGCATCGACCTGCGGGCCGGTGGTGAGGATCTGGCCCTCGCCGTGCGCGCGGATCTGGATCTTGGCGCCCTTGTCATAGAACAGTACCGCCATGCGCGGATCGGCGGCGATCACCTGCGCCTTGGGCGAGCGAAGATCGGTGTGTAGCCGCAAGGTCCACGCCCGGCTGTCGAAGGCACGCAGCACCATCACCCGCGCATCGACATCGCCCGTCACGATCACCGGCGTATGCATCGGCGACTTGCGGTCTTTGGCTGCGCGGATCAGGCGGTTGGTGCAATCGGCGCGGACATCTTCGAGCGTTTCGAACATGGCCGCCCCCTTCTCCGTTATCCCCTGCCAGTCAAGCGCGACCACCCGCCGCGCCGTGTGCGTTCATTATTTCGACGATTTTTCTGAATTTCGGCAAGCCGGTTCATCCGCGCGACAGTCTGTGCAGGTTAACTCCGACTCCTCAACTAGCCGCTTGTGGTGGGCCGGCGATTCTGGAGGCACACTCGATGATGAAACTTTATGCCAAGGGCGGATCGCTGGCGGCGCTCGCTGTCGCGCTGGTCGCCGCGATCCCGGCAGCGCCACTCGCAGCACAGGATATCTCCAATTCGGCCATCGAGGCGCGCGCGCAGGCGCGGGCCGACCGGCAGCAGATGCGGATGGACAGCCGCGTGGTGCGCGAAGCCGCCCGCGCCGAACGTCCCGCGCCGCCCCCGCAGCAGCAGCGTTCCGCGCCGGCACCGTTCGAAGCGCGCCCCAGTGCTCCCGCTCCGCGCGGCTTTGGTGGCGATGTGATTGCGCGCGCCCAGCGTGCCGACCGCGCCCAGCCGGCCGAACGTGCCGAGCGGATCGACCGGCGCAGCGAACGCCGTGCCGATCAGGTCGAACGCCGCAGCGAAGATCGCGCCGAGCGGGTCGAATGGCGCGGTGATCGCCGCGCCGATGTGCTCGACCGGCGTGGTCGCGACGTCGCTGCCGACCGGGTCGAGCGGCGGGCCGATGATCGGGCCGAAGTGATCGAACGTCGGGGTGACCGCAGGGCCGACCGCGTCGAGGATCGTGGTGACCGCCGGGCTGACCGGGTCGAAGATCGTGGTGATCGCCGGGGTGATCGCGGCTTCGGCAGCGACATCCGCCGCGCAGTGCGCGAGGATCAGGCGCGTGATGCCCGCGGCTATATCGTGCGCGATGCGCGCGGTAATATCGTGCGCGATGGCCGCCGCGACGACGACCGCCGGGACGGCTGGCGCCGGGATGGACGCCGCGACGACTGGCGCGGTGATCGCCATAACTGGCGGCGCGATGACTGGCGCTGGGATTGGCGCGGCTATGACGGCTGGGACCGGCGCGATTTCCGTCGCTGGGATCGCCGCTGGCGGGGCGACCGCCGGTACGATTGGTCCGATTACCGTCGCGACCATCGCTTCCACTATCGGCCCGGCCCCTATTTCGCGCCGTTCCGTTCGCACCGCTACAACCGTCTGGACATCGGCTTCTATCTCGACAGCCTGTTCTTCCAGCCGCGGTTCTTCATCAACGACCCGTGGGCCTACCGCCTGCCGCCGGTTTACGGGCCGTATCAGTGGGTGCGCTACTATGACGACGTGCTGCTGGTCGACATCTACAGCGGCGAAGTGGTGGACGTGATCTACGACTTCTTCTGGTAGATCATCGCCAGACAAGAAAACCCCGCCGGAGCGATCCGGCGGGGTTTTTCTTTGGGCGCTCAGCCCTTGGCGGTGCCGAAGGGCAGCATCCGGAAGAGCGTGCCGTCCTTGTCGATCAGCGTGTGCTTGAGCGTTGCCAGAATGTGCACCGCGATCAGCACCAGCAGTGTGGTGCCCGCGAGCGCGTGGGTTTCAAAGATCTGTTCGGCCATCGCTTCGTTGGGCGCGACCGGCAGTTTGGGCACTTCGACGATGCCCCATACGCTGATGCCGCTGTCGAACATCGACATTGCCAGCCAGCCCGCGATCGGCATCACCAGCAGCAGGGTGTACATCGCAAGATGCGTAACCTTGGCGAGCATCCGTTCCCACCCTGCATGACCTGCCACCGGCGGCGGCGGCGGGTTCATCAGCCGAGAGGCCAGCCGGACAGCCATCAGCGTGAAGATCACCACACCCAACGCGAAGTGGTTGCCCATGATCTGGCTTCCTTCCTCGCGCGTGGCGGCGTGTTCGGCAGCTTCGGCGATCCGCCAACTGGCAATCACCGCGATCCCGACCAGCCAGTGCAGCGTCATCGCCAGGCCCGAATACTTGGTTTTGGTATTGAGGCTCATCCCGTCCCTCCGTGTTCCTCGGTGGTCGAGACTAGCATTCGGCCACCGGAGCGCAAGGGAGCGCGAGGGGCTCAGGCTTTCGCCAGCGCCTCGGCGATCAGCTGGCGGGTCGGCGCAATCCCGTAGAGCGCGATAAAGCTACCCATACGCGGGCCTTGCTCGGAGCCGAGCAGGGTTTCGTAGAGCGCCTTGAACCAGTCCCGCAAGTTCTCGAACCCGAACTCGGGCTGCTTGCCGATTTCATAGACGATGGTCTGCAAATCCTCGGCGCTCATGTCGGCAGGCGCTTCGGCAAGCGCGGCATCGAGCGCCCACAGCGCCTGCACCTCGCCATCCACCGGCGCACGCTTGACCAGCGTCGAGGCGACGAAATCGCGGTTATAGGCCAGCGCCTTCATCACCAGCGTATCGAGCGCCGGGTGCGCGGCCGGATCGGCATCGGCGACATAATTGCCGAGGTACGACCACACCGCCTCGCGCGTCGCGCCCGCGCCGAGCACGCCGACGAGGTTGAGCAGCAGGCTGAACGGGACCGGCAGGCTGTCACCCGCGCCCGGCGCTTCGGCGCCTTCGTGGTGCGCGTTGGTGCGCAGCAGATGCCACACCGGATTGCCGAGCTGCTTGTCGATATCCTGCCCCGGCAGAGCGGCGCGGAACTGCCAGTAATCGTCGATCGCCTTGGGGATCACGCCCGCGTGGAGCTGCTTGGCGCTCTTAGGATTGGCGAAGATGTAATAGCCGAGGCTCTCCTCGCTGCCATATTCGAGCCACTGCTCGATCGACAGGCCGTTGCCCTTGGACTTGGAGATCTTCTCGCCCTTGGCATCGAGGAACAGCTCGTAGATCAGGCCTTCGGGCTTGTGGCCACCGAGCACGCGGGCGATCTTGCCCGACTGGATGCCGGAATCGGTCAGATCCTTTCCGTACATTTCGTAATCGACGCCAAGCGCCACCCAGCGCATCGCCCAGTCGACCTTCCATTGGCACTTGGCCATGCCGCCGAGGGCCGATTGTTCGACAACGGAGCCGTCCTCGTCGGTAAAGCGGATGATCCCGGCGGCGGCATCCACCACTGCGATCGGCACCTGCAACACCGCGCCGGTGGTGGGCGAAATCGGCATGACCGGCGAATAGGTCTGGCGGCGTTCCTCGCCCAGCGTCGGCAGCATGATGTCCATGATCGCGCCGAAATTGGCGAGCACGCCCTTCAGAGCCTCGTCGAACCGGCCCGAATTGTAGCAGTCCGAGGAGCTGACGAATTCATACTCGAACCCAAAGCGGTCGAGAAAATCGCGCAGCATCGCGTTGTTGTGCGCGGCAAAGCTTTCGAACTTCTCGAACGGATCGGGGATGCGCGACAGCGGCTTGCCAAGGTTCGCATCGAGCAGCGCCTTGTTGGGCACATTGTCGGGTACCTTGCGCAGGCCATCCATGTCATCGCTGAAAGCCACCAGCCGGGTCGGCTGGCCGGTCAGCGCCTCGTAGGCGCGGCGGACCAGCGTAGTGCGCAGTACTTCCTGAAAGGTACCGATATGCGGCAGGCCCGAGGGGCCATAGCCGGTTTCGAACAGCACCCCGCCCGGCTTGCCCTGCGGCATCCGCTTGGCGAGGCGCTGGGCCTCCTGAAACGGCCAGGCCTTGGAATTGTGGGCAGCGGTGATGAGGGCGTCAGCTGAGATCGTCATAACGAGGCGGCTATTAGGGATAGCGGACAGCCATGCAAGCGTGCGTTTACATCGCGCGCGCGCTCGCCCATCGTGGGCGGCGTGACTGCCCCCGCTTCGCTCCCTGATCCGCTCAACCTGCCAGCGCTCCATGCGAGCCACGGCGGGCACTGGCTACGCGCCTCCGATTGCGTGACCAATGCCGTGTCGAAAGGCGATGCGATCATGGCTGCCGCCGATACGCCGGTGCTGCTGATCAATGCCCCGCTGGTGGCGAGCCGTCTGGGCTATCCCGATCTCTCCGGCCTCGATCTGCTCGAAGCCTTCGCCTTCATCCACCCCGCAAGGTTCTGTGTGCCGACCCCGCGCGGGCTGGCCGAGGCGCTCGACCTGCCAATCCCCGATGGCGATGCGGCGGTGCCTGAATTGCTCCAGCGGGCGGCGGGCGCGCTGATTGCGGTGTGCCGTGATCCCGAATGGTTCGAGCGCGAAGGCGCTTGGAGCGCGCTCCAGACGCTCGAGCGGCTGCGCTGGCCCTGGGCGCAGGTGTTGAAGCCCCACATCGCCAAGCCCGAGAAGGCCGAGCGCTGGCTGTTCTCCCGCTTGCCCGAGTGGGAAGAAGCGGGCGAGCGGCCCGCCCCGCAGCAGGTCGAACTCTCTCCCGAGACCGTGCAGGCCCAGCTCGCGCGGCTCACCGGAGAGGGTGCCGAACGGCGCGAGGGCCAGCGCGCCTATGCTGCCGATGTCGCACGCATCTTCGCAGCACGACCCGCGCCGGGACGGCCGTTTCTGGCATTGGCGCAAGCGGGCACCGGGATCGGCAAGACGCTGGGTTATCTCGCCCCGGCCTCGCTGTGGGCGGAGCAATCGGGCGGCACGGTTTGGGTGTCGACCTTCACCAAGAACCTGCAACGCCAGCTGCGCGCCGAAAGCCGCCGTGCATGGCCCGCCCGCCGCGCCGACGGCACCCCGCCGGTGGTGGTGCGCAAGGGCCGCGAGAATTACCTCTGCCTGCTCAACCTCGAAGACGCGCTGCAAGGCGGGTTTGCCGGACGCGCGGCGATCCTCGCGCAGTTGGTAGCGCGCTGGGGCGCCTATACCCGCGACGGCGACATGATCGGCGGCGATCTGCCCGGCTGGCTCGGCACGCTGTTCCGGAAGCGCGGAATTGCTGCCCTCACCGACCAGCGCGGCGAATGCGTCTATGCCGGCTGCCCGCATTACCGGAAGTGCTTCATCGAGCGCGCTGCAAGGGATAGCGCACAGGCCGATCTGGTGATCGCCAATCACGCGCTGGTGATGGTCAACGCCGCGCGCGCCCGCGATCCGAACCAGCGCCCCACACGGCTGATCTTCGACGAAGGTCACCACGTGTTCGATGCGGCGGATTCGACCTTCGCGGCCACGCTCTCGGGGCAGGAGACCATCGAACTCAGGCGCTGGATCATCGGCCCCGAACGCGAGGCGCGCGGCCGCCGGCGCGGGCTGTCCGCACGGCTGGCCGATCTGGCGAGCTATGACGAAGCCGGAGCCGAAGCGATCACGGCCGCGTGCAAGGCCGGGCAGCTCCTCCCGTCGGACGGCTGGCTCCAGCGCCTCGCCGAAAACAGCCCCTTCGGCCCCATCGAAGCGCTTCTCGCAGCCGTCCGCACCGCGACCTATGCCCGCGATGAAAGCGGCGGGATCGAAGCCGGATACGGGATCGAGACCGAGGCGGCGGGCCTGCCGGGCGAAGTGATCGAGGCCGCCAGCGCCGCAGCCGAAGCGCTCGCCAGCATCCGCGTGCCGCTGATCCGGCTCGGCGGACGGCTGGAGGCGATCCTCGCCGATCCGCCCGACTGGCTCGACGCGCAGGGCCGCGCCCGCATCGAAGGCGCGCGCTTCGCGCTCACATGGCGGATCGATCTCCTCGCGGCATGGGAAGCCCTGCTCGACCGGCTCGGCGGGCCAGCTGATCCGGAATTCGTCGATTGGCTCGCGGTCGATCGCTCCGAAGCGCGCGAGTTTGATGTGGCGATCCACCGCCGCTGGCTCGATCCGATGAAGCCCTTCGCGCGCGTCGTGCTCGAACCCGCGCACGGCGTGCTGCTGACCAGCGCCACCCTGACCGACCGCACGCATGATGACGACCCCTGGGCGAGCGCCATCGCCCGTTCGGGCGCGGCGCATATCGAAAGCGCGCCGCTGCTGTCTTCGGCGAACAGCCCGTTCGATTATGCTGCACGCGCCGAGGTGCTGATCGTCACCGATGTGAAGAAGGGCGATCTGCCTGCGCTCGCCGGTGCCTATGCGCGGATCATCGAGGCGTGCGGCGGCGGGGTGCTCGGCCTGTTCACCGCAATCCGGCGGCTGCGCGCAGTCTATGGCCGGATTGCCGACCGGCTCGCGCGGGCGGGCCTCCCGGTCTATGCCCAGCACGTCGATCCGATCGACACCGGCACGCTGGTCGATATCTTCCGCGATGATCCGCGCGCCAGCCTGATCGGCACCGATGCCCTGCGCGACGGGGTAGACGTGCCGGGCCATTCGCTCAGATGCGTCGTGATGGAGCAGGTGCCATGGCCGCGCCCCGACATCCTCCACAAGGCGCGCCGCGCGGCGGGTGGCGGCGCTGCCTATGACGACCGGATTATCAGAGCCAAACTGGCGCAGGCCTTCGGGCGGCTGATCCGCAGCAAGGACGATGCGGGCCATTTCGTCGTGCTCTCGCCCGCCTTCCCTACCCGCCTGCTGTCGGCCTTCCCCGATGGCACGCCCGTCTTGCGCGTAACCCTCGATGAGGCTTTACAACGGATCGCGGAAGGTGTTGGGGGCAGGAACGCCCTCCACCCCTCGCCCGACGCTCAGGGAGCCGATTTGCTGTGAAAATCCTTGGTCTCCTGCGTCACGCCAAGTCGGACTGGGACGATCCGCATCAGCGCGATTTCGATCGCGGGCTGAACGCGCGGGGACGCAAGGGCGCCGAGTTAATCGGGCAGCATATCCGCGATCACGGCATCAAGTGGGATCGGCTGATCGCCAGCCCCGCAGTGCGCGTGGTGCAGACGCTGGAAGCCGCGCTGCCGGATCATCCGGTGATCTACGACCAGCGGCTCTACCTCGCCAGCTTCGACACCATTGTCGAGACGATCGAGGCCCACGCGGGCAGCGGCGATGATGAAGCCAAGGCGATCCTCATTTCCGGCCACAATCCCGGCCTGCAGGACGTGCTGCTGGAGCTGGTCGCACCGGGCAAGGAAAACGCCCTGTTCAAGGAAGCGGTGGTGAAGTTCCCGACCGCCGCCTACGCCGTGCTCGAATGCGAGATCGAACATTGGGCCGATCTCAAGCGCTATTGCGCCGAGGTGGTGCATCTCGCCCGCCCGCGCGATCTCGATCCGGAATTGGGACCGGAAAACTAGACCAGCTTGCGCGGGCCGGGGCCTTCGCCAGCCAGCACGTCGTCGGGATTCCAGATCGCGCAGTGCGAGAGGCTGAGACAGCCGCAGCCGATGCAGCCGTCCAATCGGTCGCGGGTGCGTTCCAGCTCGGCGATGCGGCGATCAAGGACATCGCGGATCGCGCGGCTGATCGCCTGCCAGTCCTTGGCCGTGGGGGTGCGCCCCTGCGGCAGCTTGGCAAGCTCCGCCTCGATCTCGCCGAGCGTCAGGCCGAGCCGCTGGGCGATCAGGATGAAGCTCAGCCGCCGGATATCGGAACGCAGGAAGCGCCGCTGGTTGCCGCCGGTCCGCATCGGCTCGATCAGACCGCGCTCCTCGTAAAAGCGGATCGCCGACACGCTGAGCCCGGTGCGGCGCGCGATTTCGCCGATGGGAACAAGGTCTGACGGCTTGAGGCGGACGGACATGAGGGGTCTTCCGATAAGAGCTTGACCTCAAGTTAGGTTGAGATTGCACCTTGGGCAAGGACAGTGATTCGCACGGCCAAGCGGGCGGCGGATTACCCAATCGAACCGGAAGGATAGAATGCCATGCCCACAGGCCAGCTTGAACACGTCAACATCACCGTCAGCGATCCCGAACGCGCGTCCGCGCTGCTCCAGCGGCTCTGCGGCTGGCACGAACGCTGGCGCGGCCCATCGCAGCTCGGCGGCTGGACCATCCATGTCGGCGGAGAGCTCGATTACATCGCCGTCTACACCAAGGGTGCGCCGGTCGAACGCTTCGGCAAGGGCGCGCCGCTCAACCATGTCGGGCTGGTGGTCGATGATCTCGACGCGGCCGAAGCGGTGGTGGTGGAGGCCGGGCTCGTCCCCTTCAACCACGCCGATTACCAACCTGGCCGCCGGTTCTATTTCTTCGACTGGGACGGGATCGAATTCGAAATCGTGAGCTACGGCTAGAACAGCCCCGGCTGGTGGGCCGCGCCCTTCGCCCAGGGCTGGCTGGTGCGGTCAATCGTGATCGCACCCGCCCACGGCCGGCACAGCGCCAGCGCATCCTGCGGCGCGCCCGACAGCCAGCTTGCATGGTCCTGCGGGGCGAGCAGCACCGGCATACGTTCATGCACGCTTGCCGCATCGGTGCCTTCGCTGTGCGTCATGACCATCGAATAGCAATCGCCCCACTCGTCCGAGGATCGCCACACGCCCGCCGCGGCGAACAGCGGGGTATCGGGCAGCGACAACCAGGTGCGGGTCATCTGCCCTTTGGGTCCTTGCGCTTCGGCCCATGCGGTGATCGGGATCAGGCAGCGGCGATGTTCGAAGGAATGGCGCCAGAAGAAGGTGCCGAGTTTGTCGGTGCGCGCATTGTTCACCGGCTTGGGCTTCAGTTTCTGGCCCTGCTTGCCGGTCAGCACGAGCGGAAAGCCCCAGGCCATCGCCCGCACCTGCCCCTCGGCCACCACCAGCCCGGGATAGCCGGGATAGACCTCGTCCCCGAAATTGGCGCCGCCCGCCGCGTCCACCGCATCGAACCAGCCTGCGACTTCGCTTCGGGTCTTGGTCATGCGGTAGAGGTTGCACATCGCGGCTCAGGTCCCCGCGTTCGCCACCACGAAACACGCCGCCGCCATCAGTGCGCCGGCCCAGCGGTTCGACCGGAACCGGTCGAGCGGATTCGCCGGATCATCCGCATCGAGCGTCGCCACCTGCCACGCCAGATGCCCCGCGACCGGCAGCAGCGCGAGCAGCGCCAGCGGATCGCCGCGGTAAAGCCAGATGCCCAAGGCCCACAGGCCCACCGCCGCCGCGTAGAAGCCCGCGATCCCCGCCTGCACCCGCGCGCCCATCGCCAGTGCCGAGGAGCGGATGCCGACCATCGCGTCATCTTCGCGGTCTTGCAGGGCATAGATCGTGTCGTATCCGATCACCCAGGCGATGCACCCGGCATAGATGCAGGCCAGCGCGTCCCAGTTGTCCCAGCGCAAATGCGTCCAGCCGACCAGCAGCCCCCAATTGAACACCATCCCCAGCCACGCCTGCGGCCACCACGTGATGCGCTTCATGAAGGGATAGGCGGCCACCAGCGCCAGGCTGCCGAGCGCGACAAGCTGTGCCTGCCAGCGCAATTGCAGCAGCACCATAAGCCCGACGAGGCACAGCGCCACCAGCCAGATCCACGCCGCACGCTTCGATACCCGCCCGCTTGCCACCGGGCGCAAGGCGGTGCGCGCCACCTGACGGTCGAGGTCGGCATCGACAATGTCGTTATAGACGCAGCCCGCCCCGCGCATCGCGATGCTCCCCAGCAGCAACCAGCCGAGCAAAGCGAACTGCGGCCCCGCGCCCGCCAGCCACACGCCGAACACACAGGGCCAGAACAAGAGCCACCAGCCGATCGGCCGGTCAAACCGCGCCAGCTGCGCCAGATCGCGGGGAAGCTGCGGCAGCCGCGCCACCAGCCCGCGGTGTTCGCTATCGGGGACGACGTGATCGCTCACGCGGCCTCCTCAGCCCGCGCGGCGCGCCAGCCGACTATCGCCAGCACCAGCATGGTCACGTTCCCGGCAAAATCGAGCATCCCGATGCTGGTCAGCACCGGCACCTCGTAATGGAACCAGTAGTTGAAGCCGAAGAACGGCAGCAGCAGCACGGCGAAAACGGCAAAGCTGCGCGCGTTCCACCGGGTCACCAGCGCCATCAGCCCGAACAGCACCGCCTGCGAGCCGAAGCAGGCGATGGTGAAGCGGTTGATGAAGCTCGTGTCACGGTAGGCCTCCGTGAAGGCGAGTTCGATCACGCTCGCGGGCGCGAACAGCGACCATCCGCCAAGGATCAGGAACACGGCGGCGATCAGGAATTGGGCTGTACGCGCGGACATGACTTGCTCCCTAGCGCCCCGAGCGCCTAGTGCAAAGCCATGCCCGCAACACCCGCATGGCCTCCGAAAAGCGCCCCGCGCCTGTTCCTCGCCGAGGAACTGGGTGAAGGCCGCATGGTCACGATCGATGGAGCGCAGGCGCATTACCTCGGCAAGGTGATGCGGGTGCGCGAAGGCGATGCAGTGATCCTGTGCGACGATGTGACCGGCGAATGGGCCGCGCGCGTGACCGAAGCGGGCAAACGCGACGTCACGCTTGAAGTCGTCCAGCAGCTCCGGGCGCGTGAGGCGGTGCCCGATCTGTGGCTGTGCCCCGCCCTGCTCAAGAAAGACCGTTTCGACCTGATCCTCGAGAAGGCGACCGAACTGGGCGTGGGCCGGATCCAGCCGGTGCTCACCCGTCGCTGCGTCGCCGACAAGCTCAACCACGAACGCGCCCGAGCGATCACCATCGAGGCCGCCGAGCAATGCGCCCGCACCGCGCTCCCGGCACTGGCCGAACCGGTCAAGCTCGATACGCTGCTGGCGGGCTGGCCGGAGGATCGCGCGTTGTTCTTCGCTGACGAGAACGGCGGAGACAATGCCGCCGCCGCCTTCGCCGCCCATTCGGGCGCGGCGGCGATCCTTATCGGCCCCGAAGGCGGGTTCGACGAAGCCGAGCGCGCCGCCATCCGCGCTCACCCGCAGGCACGCACGATCAGCCTCGGCCCGCGTATCCTGCGCGGCGAGACCGCCGCCATCGCCGCGCTCGCCGTTTGGATGGCGCGCGCGGGCGACTGGTAACCACCGGACAGCCCCCCGCGAACCGGCACAACAGTTCCGCTTCACCCCGCCAAACGCGAATTTGCCTTCCCACCGGCAGACCAGTTTTCTAAGGCAACCTTCCAGAGAGGGCCTCATCCTATGAGCACACGCGAAGCCAGCACGGCGGACGATCCGATCATCGAGAGCTTCGACCAGCTACTCACGCCGATGATGCGCGGCGAAAAGCCGCCCGCGGACTGGCGCATCGGCACCGAGCACGAAAAGCTGGTGTTCAAGACCGCCGATCACCGCGCCCCGTCCTATGACGAACCTTGCGGCATCCGCGACCTGCTCAAGGGCATGGAGCAATTCGGTTGGGCTCCGGTCGAGGAAGGCGGAAACGTCATCGCCTTGAAGGGCACGGACGGCGCGGTCAGCCTTGAACCGGCAGGGCAACTCGAACTTTCGGGCGCACCGCTCGAAAACCTGCACCAGACCTGCGCGGAAACCGGGCGGCACCTCGCGCAGGTGAAGCAGGTCGGCGAGAAATGCGGCGTGGGCTATCTCGGCCTCGGCATGTGGCCCGACAAGACGCGGGCCGAGCTGCCGATCATGCCCAAGGGCCGCTACGACATCATGCTGCGCCATATGCCGCGCGTCGGCAGCATGGGCCTCGACATGATGCTGCGGACCTGCACCATTCAGGTGAACCTCGATTACCAGTCCGAAGCGGACATGGTGCAGAAGTTCCGCGTCGGCCTCGCACTGCAACCGCTGGCGACCGCGCTGTTCGCCAATTCGCCCTTTACCGAAGGCAAGCCCAACGGCTTCCTCTCCTACCGCTCGCACATCTGGTCCGATACCGATCCGGCGCGCACGGGGATGCTGCCCTTCGTGTTCGAGGACGGCTTCGGCTATGAGCGCTGGGCGCGATACATGCTTGATGTGCCGATGTATTTCGTCTTCCGGGACGGCAAGTATATCGATGCGGCCGGGCTGTCGTTCCGCGATTTCCTCGACGGAAAGCTCTCGGTTCTGCCGGGTGAGCGCCCGACGCAGAGCGACTGGTGGGATCACCTTTCGACCGCCTTCCCCGAGGTACGGCTCAAGAGCTTCCTCGAAATGCGCGGCGCGGATGGCGGACCGTGGAGCCGGATTTGCGCCCTGCCCGCCTTCTGGGTCGGGCTGCTCTACGATCAGGGCGCGCTCGATGCGGCATGGGATCTGGTCAAGGGCTGGACGATGGAAGAGCGCGAGGCGCTGCGCTCCGCCGCGCCGAAGATGGCGCTCGATGCGCCTGTCCCTGGCGGCCACACCCTGCGCGATATCGCCCGCGAAGCGCTGAAGATCGCCCACAGCGGGCTCGCGGCGCGCGCACGGCTGAATGCGGCGGGCGACAACGAGACCGGCTATCTCGATACGCTCGACGAGATCGTTGCCAGCGGCAAGGTGCCCGCCCAGCGGCTGCTCGATGCCTATGACGGCGAGTGGAACGGGGATATCACCCGCGTCTACGAACAATCATTCTGACGGGAGGAGAGGCACGATGCTGATCGTATTGGCCAAGGCGCAGGTGAGCGCCGACGGACTGGCAGCGGCAAAGGCGGCGATTGCCGACATGGTGGTGGCATCCAACGCGGAGGACGGCTGCATCGCCTATGCCTTCACGCAGGACCTTGGCGACCCGACGATCATCCACATCGTCGAGAAGTGGCAGGATGAAGCCGCGCTCGCCGCGCACTTTGCCACGCCGCATATGGCCGCCTTTGGCGCAGCGATTGCGGGGCTCGATTTCAAGGTGATGGAAGCGGTGAAGTATCACGCCGATGATGGCGCGCCGGTGATGTAATCCTACTCCGCCGGGAAGGGGTGCGCCTCTTCCGGGCGGGTTGCGGGATGGCGGGAAATCATCCGCCGCAGCCTCACGAGCGGCGCGGTGATCGGGCCGTGGACTTCCATCCACGCGTGATAGGCGCGGTATTTGGGGTCCTCGGCGAGCAGGTGCGCTTCTTCGGTGCGCGCGCGCCAGTAGTAGATCGCGTTGACGATCAGCAGGCAGACGCAGTTACGCAACCCATCTAGCATTGATCCCGAGGTCACCAGGAAGGGCAACACCGAGGCCCACCAGAACAGGTTCTTCGACAGATAGGCGGGATGGCGGGTGAAGCGGTAGGGGCCGTTTGTCAGCACCCCGCGGTAGGTCAGATTGGAAAAGCGGATCCCGAAAGCCACCGTTGCCCAGGCGTAAATGCCTGTAAGAAAGACCAGAAGTCCGCCCCACGCCCACAGCAGGATCTCGCTCCCGGCGAACCAGTGCGCCCAGCCGGGGGTGGCGATTTCATAGCTCAGCACCTGATCATTGGGGCCAATGATGCCGAGCACGAAGGGCGGATAGCACATCAGCGCCGCCAGCCATCCGGCGAGCAGCGGGTTGCCCGAGCGGATGTGCGCGTCGAGCGGACGCAGGGTGAAAAGGTAGCCCACCGTGCCGATCATCACGTCGATCAGGAACAGCGCCGTCACCAGAAGCATCGCAAATTGCACAGGATTTCCAAGGAATTGCGCGGGGTCTGCGGAGACCACCTGGGCAAACCCTGGGGGCAGGATCGAGATCATGAAGGCCCCGAAAAAGCCCTTGATCGCCCAGGCGCGCCAGTGCTTCGCGATTGGCGCGGCATCCCATGTCTCGCGCCCGATCACGCCCAGCCCGAGCAGGCAGGCGCCGAAATGCCACGTCCCGTCGCGCGGTTCGACAAGGTGGCGATCGAGCCAGATTACGTAAGGAATCGAAAGCACTACCATCGGCACCAGCGCCGCGGCGAGCACCTCCATCGCGAATTCGTAGGCCCCGTTCCAGTACCAGCGGGCAAGGCCATAGAAGGCGGCGAGCAGCGCCCATGTGGCCCATAGACCCACCAGCTTGACCACCGAGATCGGCATCGCTTCGGCCGGGGGGCGTTTCAGCTGCCAGTCGATCCCGGTCGAAGGGCGCAGATGCACCTTGTCCACCAACACCGACCAGACCGCCATCGGCACAGCACAGAACAGCAGCCCCGCCAGCGCCGCGTAAGGCCCGGACAGCACCCCGCGCTCACCTGAGAGCGGCCCGCCCAATCCCAAAGCATCGGCGATGGCAGGGTAGGATCGGCACACGGCAATCCATACCAGCAGCCCCGCCAGACCGACCAGACCGACCCCCGCCGAAACATCGCTCTGGGGCGGTGCGGCAGGCACGGTTGGATCATCAGGGCGCAAGGCGGACATCATGGCCCCGCCCTACCGCAAAAGGGTTAACAGCTTGGGCCCCGTCGCGGCAAAACGCGGCAAGGCCAGCCTAAGGGGGGTCTAGCAGGGGTCTAACCCGGGTCTAACCGGGGTTTGCGGGGGTCTGCAGGCACGCGTCCTACAGACCCCTGTAGGCGATCACTTCCAGGCGTGGATCGTGCCGCTGTCATCCAACAGGTAGAGCATCCCGTCAGCCACCACCGGCGCGAGGCTGACCGGCTGGCCGATATCGGCGAACATCTGCGCCGAGCCTTCGCCCGCGCTCACCCGCCACACCTCGCCGCGCGAGCTTGCCACCCACAGCTGGCCGCCGGCGAGCACCGGGCCGGTCCAAAAGATCGGGCCCTTCTTGTCTTCTTCGTCCTTGTAGCGCTGCAGCTGGGTGATCCAGCGCACCCGACCGCTCGACCGGGCAATCGCCAGCAGGCGCGCGTCATCGGTCAGGGTGAAAATCCATTCGCCCGCAATCGCCGGCGTGGAGATGCCCGCGAGATTCAATTCCCAGATACGCTGGCCGGTGATCAGTTCATAGGCGGCCATGCGCCCGCCCTGCCCGAGCGCATAGACGCGGCCGGAATCGATGATCGGATCGGCATCGATATCGGTGATCGTGCCGACCGTGGTCGAAATGTTGGTGCGCGCCAGCGCGTCCGACCAAAGCGTGCGGCCGTTTTCATAGCGATAGGCCGACAGCTCGCCACTGGAATAGCCCGCAACGATCGTGCCCTGACCCGCAGCGGGCGCAGCCACGCCGAACACGCCCGACTGGGTCGTCGACCCGGATTCGTCCCACACCAGCGATCCATCGTTCATGTTGAGCGAAATCAGCTGGTTGTCCTGCGTCATTACGAAGATCTGGCCGAAGGCGATGGTCGGCGAACCGCGCAGCGGGCCGGCCGGCTTGACCTTCCACAGCACTTCGCCCGTATCGGCGTTGAGCGCCTTGACCTCGCCCACGCCGTTGGTGGCGTAGAGCTTGCCCGCTTCATAGCTGACACCGCCGCCGAACGCGGACGGGGTCTGATCCTTGGTCATTTCCTCATCGTCACGCGACCACAGCCGCTCGCCCGTGTTCTTGTCGAAAGCGACAATCACCCCGTCGGTGCCCTCGGCGAACAGCTTGTCGCTGCCCACCACAGGCGAGGCGGCAAGCCGCATCCGGTTGCTCGACCCGGCGACCTGCGCGGTCCACACCTTGGCCGGGTTTTCCGCCAGCGACAGGTGGCCGTAGGACTTGCTGGCCGAACCGCCGGGCTGTGCCCATTCGGTGTTGGTGCGCGCGGGCGGCAACACCACGGTGATTGCAGCCAGCGCCGGATCGACCTCGGCCCCGCTTTCGATGCGCGAGAGGATCGGCAGGCGATTGCCGATGGTCGGCGTGGTCTTATCGTCCCCGCCGCCGAACAGGCCGCCTTTGCAGCCCGTCAGGCCCGCCGCCATGATGCCCGCCAACAGGGCAGCGCGCGCAAGTTTCATCTGTCTCATCCCGTCCGTATATCCCGATCCGTCGCCTTACTCGGCAGCGCCAGCCGCCGCAGCGGCTCCGGCCGCCCCGTCATTGCCCGAAGCGGTTTCCACCCCTTCGTCCTTCAGCAGTTTCTCGACATCGACCACCGCATCAACGCCCATCAGACCCGCCATCTGGCGGCTGCGCGAACGCAGCGTTTCGGGCAGATTCTCGTCCTTCGCGATTGCGGCGAACAGGCGCCCGGCTTCGGCGCGGTTGCCGTTTTCGAGGTGCGCCATTGCCACCATTTCCGCAGCGCTGCCGAAATAGGGATTGCCCGGCTTGGCGAGCGGGCCAAGCTCGGCGATCACGGCGGCGGGCTTCATCGTGTCATACCCGGCGCTCACAGCGCGCACGCGGGCCAGATCGCGCAGCGCGGGCGGCGTATCGGCATCGGCGGCAATCGCCTTGTAGAGCGCGATGCCCTTGGCCGTATCGCCCTCTTCCAGCGCAGCCGCAGCCTGCACAAAGCGCGCAGCAGCCCGCGCACCGGCGGACGAACCATCGGCCAGCAGCGGCGCAACCTTCTCGCTCGCGGTCTTGAAATCCCGCTGGTCGGCCGCATCGAGCGCCGAAATCAGGGTTTCGCCCTGCTTTTCCAGATCGGCTTCGCGGTAGTGATCCCACACCAGATAGCCGCCCAAGCCGGCGACCAGCAGCATGATGCCGCCAAACAGCTTGACCCCGTGGTTCTTGAGGAAGCCGAACAGCGCATCCTCGCGCACCGCCTCGTCGATCTCACGGATCAGAACCTCGTCCTCGTGCGATGGGGCCGGAGTGCCGGCGGGAGGGGTGGGAATGCGCGCCATGGGGGCCAGTGGTCCTCGTTCAAATAAAGGCTGCGCGTGGCGCAAGCCGGTTAACGCGGCTCTTTAGGCAGGTGCCGCCGCCGGTGCAATGGCGGGCGCGCTCCTGTGCCCGATGCCGTGCCGATCTGGCGCGGTGCGATTGAACCGCAGATGAAGCGCCGTTGCTCAGAAGTCGCGCCCTGCCGCAGCCGCATAGACGGCATGGTAGCGCGCCTGCATCGCGGCGAAATCATATTCCGCGCGCGCCCGTTCGCGGTTGGCGGTGCCGAGCGATGCCCGCAAGGCGGGATCGGCGGCAAGGCGGGCGAGGATTTCGCCCAGCGCCGCAACATCGCCGCGCGGAGTTATGAGCGCGCGGTTGGGCTCGGCCAGCATCGCGCGGATATCGCCGACATCGGGCGCGGCCACGGGAAGCCCCGCCGCCATCGCCTCGACCACGGACAGCGGGAACTGTTCCGATTGGCTCGACAGCGCAAACATATCGAACAGGCCGACGACACCCGCCGGATCAACATTGCCAGGCAGATGGACGCGAGCGGCGATGCCGAGTGCTTCGGCCTCGGTCAGGATCGCCTCGCGCTCCGGCCCTTCGCCGCAGATGACGAGGTGCCATTCGGGCGGCAGGCTCTCGAACGCCGCGACCAGATCGCACAGGTTCTTGACCGCGCGCAGGCCCGCCAGCGTGCCGACCCAGAATTCACCCTCCCCCTTCCTGATCGGAAGGGCCGAGGGATCGGGCTTGCGGGCGAAGGCGGCGGTATCGATCCCGTTGGCGATCCGTTCGAGTTTCGACGGCGGCACGTGCCAGACCTCGCGCGCGGTGCGCTCCAGTCCGGTCGAAGGCACCATCACCCGCGCCGCTCCGGCCAGCGCTGCACGGCGGTAGAGGTTGCGGGTGGGCTTGAGGCGGTCGGCCTCGTCGGCGTTGAAGCCGTCTTCGTGATGCACCAGCGGCGGCAGGGCGAAGCTCGCGGCGAACAGGCGGTGGGCCATCACCGCATCCATCGCGCCCCAGTTGTAGGTGCACACGAGGTCAAACCCGCGCATAGCCCGCGCGATTCCCGCCAGCCTGCGGGGCGTCGGCCAGCCGGTGAGCGAGGGGAAATCGGCAGGGAAGTGCGCGCCCACATTGGGGTCGATCAGCGCCCGCGCTCCCAACGCCTGCGGCATGGCCGAGACGATGGTGTGCTGCGCCCGCCCGCCCCAGGCGTTCATCAGCCGGACCGCGCGCACCTCCTTGCCCCCGGCATCGAAGGTCGAATGACAATGGAGGACGCGCAAGGGAGCGGCGGGCGTTCCGCTCATTCCACTCCGTCCAGCAGCGCGTGGATGGCGCTGCGCACTTCGGGCTCGTCAAGCGTCGGGGCATGGCCAACGCGCGGCACGGTGATCGCCCGCATGGCCGGATTGCGCGTGCCCATCTGCTTGACTGTCTCCTCGCTCAAGAGATCGGACAGCGCCCCGCGCACCAGCAGCATCGGCACGCCCTTGAGCGCGTCAAAGGCCGGCCACAGGTTCGGCGGCGCGGCATTGCCGGGCCGTGCGAAGGGCTCGGCAATCGCCATGTCATAGTCGAAGCTGATGCGCCCGTTCTGGGTGACCACCATAGTGCGCTTGGCCATTTCGAGCCACTGGTCGAGATCGAAATCGGGGAAGGCCGCGCCGTGCGCCTCGGCCAGCCCGCGCGCGGCGTGGACCCAGGTGGGATAGCTCCGTCCCTGCCCGACATAGCCCGAAATCCGCCCGATCCCCGCCGGATTGAGCTCGGGGCCGATATCATTCATCACCACCGCCGCGATCCGCCCGGGCCTGGCCGGTGCCATCAGCATCGTCATCAGCCCGCCCATCGAGGTGCCGATCGCGATAAAGCGGTCGATCCCCTGTTCGGCGAGCAGCTTTTCGACATCGGCGACATAGGTCACCGGCGAATAGGTGTCCGAATCCTTCGCGTAGTCGCTCATCCCGCGCCCGCGCATCTCGGTCACGATCACCCGGCGGGTGGCGGCGAGATCCTCGGCCAGCGATGCGAAATCGCGCGCGTTGCGGGTCAGGCCGTGCATGCACAGCACTGGCAGCTTGGTGCTGCCCTCGGGCCCGGGATAGTTGCGGTAATGCAGGGTCAGCCCGTCATCGCTGGTCCAGTACCGGTCTTCGTAAGTGGCGGCCATGAGCCCTGATGCTTCCCTGTGATCCTGTGACCGGAGCGCCTTGCACCCGGCCCTGCTTGCCTCCACTATCGCGGGATGAGCGATGCTGTGCAACACCCGGATTTCCCGCCCGCCTATCGCGCCGATCCGGCGATCCTGTCGCTGGCGGACTGGCTGGGCGATCCCGTTGCCGCCGCAGACTTCCCCGAAACCCGCCTGCGCTTCCGCAATGACCGCGCCGCCGCGAGCGTCGGGCTGGCGGGTCTGACGGACGAGCAATGGACCGCCCACTTCGGCCGCTTCACCCCGTTGCCGGGCAACCTCCCCCAGCCCCTCGCGCTGCGTTACCACGGCCACCAGTTCCGCGTGTACAATCCCGAGATCGGCGACGGGCGCGGGTTCCTGTTCGCCCAGATGCGCGGGGCCGATGGCCGGTTGATGGACCTTGGCACCAAGGGTTCGGGCCAGACCCCGCACAGCCGCAGCGGCGATGGCCGCCTGACCCTGAAGGGTGCGGTGCGCGAAATTCTTGCCACCGAAATGCTCGAGGCGCTCGGCGTCAACACCTCGAAAACCTTCAGCGTGATCGAGACGGGCGAGCCGCTGTGGCGCAATGACGAGCCTTCGCCCACCCGCTCGGCCGTGATGGTGCGCCTGTCGCATTCGCACATCCGCATCGGCACCTTCCAGCGGCTGCTGGCGATCGAGGATGCCGACGCGATGGCGCAGCTCATCAGCTATTGCCTCGCCCAGTTCCCCGGCCCGCCCCCGCCCGCAGATGCCCCTGCGCGCGAGGAACCGGCGATCCGGCTGATGCATAATGTGGTCGAACGCATGGCCGATCTCGCCGCGAGCTACATGGTCGCAGGCTTCGTCCACGGCGTGCTCAACACCGATAACATGAACATCACCGGCGAAAGCTTCGACTATGGCCCGTGGCGCTGGCTGCCCGCGTGGGAGCCGGGCTTTACCGCAGCCTATTTCGACCACGGCGGGCTCTACGCCTTTGGCCGCCAGCCCGAAGCGCTGCACTGGAACTGCGGCCAACTGGCCGTCGCGCTGCGCCTGCTGGCGGACACCGCGCCGCTGGTCGCCGCGCTCGAACGCTTCGGGCCGCTCTACATGGAGGCAGTGGCGCGGCGCTGGTGCTGGCGGCTGGGCGTGAAATCGCGGGGGATCGAGGAAGACACCCAGCTCGTCGCCGGATGTGAGGCGCAGATGCGCGCCGGCGCGGTGCAACCCGATGCCTTCTTCTTCGCCCATCGCGGCGGGCGCGGCCTTGCTGAAGCGCTGCACGATTACGAGCCGGTCGAGGATACGCATGACTACTGGGCCGACCCTGCCCCGCAGTCGATGCTGATCGAAGAGGTCGAGGCGATTTGGGCGGCCATCGACGAGGGTGACGACTGGGCGCCGCTCCACGCCAAGGTTGCCGCGCTGCGCCGCATGGGCGCCGCCCACGGCACGCCGCCCCGCCCCGCAGGAGATGCTGCCGGGCACGTCGACCTCGGTTAACGTCCTTATCCGTCTGACCCCTATCTTTTCAGATGCATCCGCGATAACCCGCCGCGCGGGATCGGCAACGATTGGGGCAGGCGGGACTCGGCGGCGTGAGCGACAACATCCTCGTTTCTTATGAACCGGCGAGCGGCGAAGAGCTGTGGCGCGGCGAAATCAGCGATATCGACGCGGCCGTCAGCACCGCGCGCCGTGCCTGGCCGGGCTGGGCTGCGCGTCCGCTGACCGAGCGGATCGAGGCGCTGCGCCTGTTCGCCAACGAAGTCCGCCGTCAGGGCGATACGCTTGCCGAAATGATCGCGCGCGAAGCGGGCAAGCCCCTGTGGGAAGCGCGCACCGAAGTGGACGCGGTGGTCAACAAGGTCGATATCTCGGTGCAGGCCTATGCCGAACGCACCGGCAAGAAGAAGTTCGACGCCGGGCTCAATGCCAGCGCCGCTGTGCGCCACAAGCCGCACGGGGTGATGGCGGTGCTCGGCCCCTATAATTTCCCCGCGCACCTGCCCAACGGCCACATCGTGCCCGCGCTAATCGCGGGCAATGCGGTGGTGTTCAAGCCTTCGGAAAAGACCCCAGCGGTGGGCGAGGCGCTGGTCGCCTGTTTCCACACCGCCGGCGTGCCCGAAGATGTGATCCAGCTGGTGGTCGGCGGGCCGGAAGAAGGCAAGGCGCTGGTCGCCCATCCGGGTATCGACGGGGTGCTGTTCACCGGATCGGCCAACGCCGGGATCGCGATCAACCGCAAGCTCGCCGCCAATCCGGGCAAGATTGTCGCGCTGGAAATGGGCGGCAACAATCCGATCGTGGTGATCGACACGCCCAAGCTGGCCGATGCTGCCGCACTGATCGTGCAGAGCGCCTTCACCAGCGCCGGACAGCGCTGCACCGCCGCGCGCCGGTTGATCGTCAAGGACAGCGTCTATGATGATCTGATGGCCGCGCTGCTGCCGCTGACCCGCAAGCTGATGGTCGGCGATCCGCTGGGCGAGCCGCAGCCCTTCATGGGCCCGGTGATCGACAATGATACCGCCGATCTGCTCGCCGAAAGCTTCGTCGCGCTGATGACAGCGGGGGGCCGTCCGCTGCTGCACATGCGCCGCACCGTGCCCGATCTGCCGTTCCTCACCCCCGGCATCATCGATGTGACCGACGTGCCCGACCGGCCCGACATCGAACTGTTCGGCCCGATCCTGCAAGTGATCCGCGTGCCCGATCTCGATGCGGGCATTACCGAGGCGAACAATACCCGCTTCGGCCTTTCGGCCTCGCTGATCGGCGGCAGTCCGGATGATTACGGGCGGTTCTGGGCCAATATCCGCGCCGGGATCATCAACTGGAACGGGCCGACCAACGGGGCCTCGTCCAAGGCGCCGTTCGGCGGGATCGGGCTTTCGGGCAATCACCGCCCAGCGGCCTATTACGCCGCCGATTACTGCGCCTATCCGGTCGCCAGTACCGAGATGGATCAGCCGCGCGCTTCGATCAACGTCGGCTTGCGACCCTGACCAGCCGGTCTGCCGGAGCGCGGTAGAGCAGGTCGACCCCGCTCATCCCGTTGGCCAGCGTGCGGGCGTGGACCACCAGCGTTTCGCCGGCGCTGTTGCGTGCAATGAGGCTGTCCTCGGGCTGATCGAAGCGCGCAGCCGACAGCCCGCCGCGAACCGCGCGGGCATAGTGGTATTGCAGCACATCCTCGGGCAGCGCCGGGGTCTGGTATCGGATGATGCGGATGCGGCACCCGGCGGTGTCGGCCCCGCCCGCCTGCACGACCATGCCGCGCGGCATGATCGCGGCGACCTGCGGGAGCGTCGCGGCGAGCGCGAAGTTCTCGTCCAGCCCCGCCGCGCAATCCTCCGGTGCGCCGAGCGCCGCCATCAGCGCCGCCGGGCTCGCTTCGGGGCCCAGCCGTTCCCCGCCCGGCACCGGGCTGGGCTGCGGCAGATCGGGAATGGTGCCCTGTTCGAGCAGCTCGAGCCGCGCCGCCGCGCGGGCATCGGCAGCGGCGCTATCATCGGCGGGGAACACCGGAAGCGCCGCTGAATCGATAAAGCCGATGGCGGCATTGGCTTCGTTGCGGCTGGCAAGATCGGGGTCGCTCATCAGCGGATCGTGGAGCGCGCGGGCGATCACCGGATCGACCGCAAACACGGCGGCCTGGACATCGGGCTGGGCTTTGGGCTCGGCGCAGGCAGCCGCCAGCGGCAGCAGCAGCGCTGCCGGGATCAGGTTCAGCCAAGAGGAACGACGCCGGCACATAGGCCAAGGCTGCCCTAGGAGAGTTAATTTCGGCTTATCGGGCATGGTAAAACGCCTCCGGAATCCCAGGGGAATCCGGAGGCGCCGTTTCGCAGGGCGGCAGCCCCGCGCCCGCGACCATTTGGTGGGAATGGCCGCAAGTCGTTGTCGTTCACCTATAGAGCGTCCAATCTGAACGAATCGCCCGCATGGCTGACAGCCGTGGTTCATTTGCCGCTCGGCTTGCGCGGCACGGCGGCGCGCCCTACGGGCAGCCGACCATGAGCGCATCTTCCCCCAACTCGACGCCCCCCGCCGCGTCCGGCCTGCTGCCGGCGATCGGGGCCTATGTGATCTGGGGCTTCCTGCCGCTCTACCTCATCCTCGTGAAGAGCGTGCCGGCCTTCGAATTCGTCGGCTGGCGGATCATCTGGACGCTGCCGCTGTGCCTTGTGATCGTTGCCGTGCGCCGCCAGTTTCCCGAGCTGCTCGCCGCGCTCACGTCGCCGCGCAGCCTGCTGGCGCTGCTGGCGAGCTCGGTGCTGATCGGGATCAACTGGTTCGTCTATATCTGGGCGATCATGGAGGGTGAGGTCTATGCGACCAGCATCGGCTATTACCTTAACCCGCTGATCAACGTGCTGCTGGGCACGCTGCTGCTGGGCGAACGCCTGTCGCGCCGCCAGTGGCTGGCCGTCGCCATCGCCGCAGCCGCGGTGGTGCTGCTGGCATCCGGCGCGCCCACCAGCCTGTGGATCAGCCTGACACTCGGTTTCAGCTTCAGCCTCTATGGCCTTGTTCGCAAACAAGTTTCCGTCGGATCACTGCCCGGCCTGACAATCGAGAGCGCGATCCTGCTGCCGATCGCCGCGAGCATCGCGGGCTGGTATGCGCTGAGCCCGGCAGGTTCAGCCTTCGGGCAGGATGCGTGGATGAGCGGGCTGATCATCTTCTCGGGCGTCGTCACCGCAGTGCCGCTGCTGCTGTTCGCTATCGCCGCGCGGCGGATGGATTATTCGACGCTGGGCTTCATCCAGTATCTTTCGCCCACGATCGTGTTTTTCCTCGGCCTGTTCGTGTTCCACCAGCCGCTCGCGCCCGCCAAGCTGGCGAGCTTCGTGCTGATCTGGGTAGCAGTGGCGATTTTCGTCTTCGACCTCTGGGCCAAGCGGCGCGGCGCTTAGCCGAGGAACTTCCACCCCAGCGTCTGCCCGGCGTGCCAGGGGACGATTTCCTCGCCGGTCACGTGCAGAACGGGCGGCACAGCCACTTCGGCACGCTCCAGCGTCACCCTGTCTTCATTGACCGGCAACTTGTAGAACGCCGGGCCGTGGAGCGAGGCGAAGCCTTCGAACTTGTCGAGCGCGCCTTCCTCGTCGAACACGGTGATATAGCTTTCGAGCGCATAGGGCGCGCCGAAGATCCCCGCACAGCCGCAGGCGCTTTCCTTGTCCTTCCTGAGATGCGGCGCGGAATCGGTGCCGAGGAAGAACTTGGCGCTCCCGCTCGTCGCCGCCGCGCGCAGGGCTAGGCGGTGCGTCTCGCGCTTGGCGACCGGCAGGCAGTAATTGTGCGGCTGGATCCCGCCCACCAGCATGGCGTTGCGGTTGATGTGGAGATGCTGCGGGGTGATCGTCGCCGCGACATTCGCGCCCGCCGCCATCACGAAGTCCACCGCGTCGGCGGTGGTGATGTGTTCGAACACGATCCGCAGCTTCGGGAAGGCGGCAACAATGCCGCGCAAGTGCCTCTCGATGAATTCTTTTTCGCGGTCGAACACGTCGACCGAATGATCGGTCACCTCGCCGTGGATGCACAGCACGATGTCTTCTGCCTCCATCCGCGCAAGCACCGGATAGAGCTTCTCGACATTGGTCACCCCCGCCGCCGAATTGGTGGTGGCGTTGGCGGGATACATCTTGGCGGCGGTGAACACCCCTTCGCCCGCGCCGCGCGCCAGATCATCTGCGTCGGTGTTGTCGGTGAGATAGCAGGTCATCAGCGGCTCGAACCGCTCGCCTTCCGGCACGGCGGCGCGGATACGGTCGCGATAGGCCGCGCCCAGTTCGGTCGTGGTCACCGGCGGGGTGAGATTGGGCATTACAATCGCCCGCGCGAATTGCCGGGCCGTATAGGGCACAACATCTTGCATCACCGCGCCATCGCGGAAATGGAGGTGCCAGTCGTCGGGGCGGCGGATCGTGAGGCGGTCGGTCATGCCTTCCCCTTAGCCACGTGCCGCCCTATCTGTCACGCATGAGTGCAAGCCTTCTCACATCCCGCGCGCTGATCCGCCTCTCCCCGCTCGACGAGAGCGAGGATGTTGCTGCCTTCCTGCAAGGCCTCGTCACCAATGACGTGAAGGGCCCGCTGCCCTGCTATGCCGCGCTGCTGAGCGCGCAGGGCAAGCACATGTTCGATTTTCTGGTCTGGGGCGATGGAGCCGATCTGCTGCTCGATTGCGAGGCCGCCCATGCCGACGAGTTGGTGAAGCGCCTGTCGATGTATCGCCTGCGCCGCAGAATCGCGATTGCGCGTGACGAGGCGCTGGGCGTCCACTGGAGCCTTGTCCCGCATGGCAGCGCCCTCCCCGATCCGCGCCTCGCCGCGCTCGGCCACCGCTGGCTCGGCGCACCGCAAGGCGAAAGCGCCGATTCCACGTGGACGGCGCACCGCCTGTCGCTCGGCGTGCCCGAGGGGCGGGCCGAGCTGGGCGATATCCTGTGGCTCGAGACCAATGCGGTCGAGCTCAACGGCGTGAGCTTCACCAAGGGCTGCTATGTCGGGCAGGAGAACACCGCGCGGATGAACTGGCGGCAGAAGGTCAATCGCCGGCTGGTGGTGGTGCCGCTGGCAGCATCGGACGAAGCGCGGCGCTTGACGGCCTATCCCGAGCTTGGCCTTGCCATCGATCACCTGCGGGTGGAGAGCCTCGATCCTGCCAGCCTGCCCGAATGGCAGCGCGCAGGCGTGCTTCCGGCCGAAAACTAGGCCTGTAGCTGTTCGGCGAGGCTCGCTTCGAGCATGTCCGAGGCGCGTTCGCGCGCCGCATCACGCGGCAAGCCAAGCGACTTCGCCAGCGCCCCGCCGATCAGCGCATCGCCCAGCGCCATCAGCACCAGGGTCAGCGTGTCGCGGTGGATCCGCTGGTCGCCGCTGGCGTGATCGGCTTCGCCCGGCGCGAGTTCATCGACAAGCTCGTGAATGGTCGAGATGATCGGATCGAGCGCATCCTCGTTGCCGGTCAGCAGCATCCAGCTGGTGAGGGCGCCCGCACCCTCGCGGTCGAAGGCATCGAAAGCGAGATCGACCACCTCGCGCGGGCTGCCAAGGCCTGCGCGGCTGGCGCGAACGGCTTCGATGATGGTCTCGCACACGGTGCGCGCAAGATGTTCGGCGAGGGCCTTTTGGAGCCCCGAGGCCGATCCGAAGTGGTGCAGCAGATTGGCATGGGTACGCCCGATCCGCCCGGCGACCGCCTTCAGGGTTACCGACTGCGGCCCCGTCTCGATCAGCAGCGCGCGCGCTGCCTCCAGCGCCGAGCTGCGCGATTCCTCGGGCGTTAACCTCTTGCGCTGAACCATACGGCCTTGCCCCTAGTCGCTTTTGCAGGTGCGAACAAGCCGCACCCCCGCCCGCCCCGCTCAGGCGGCGCGGGCGAAGGTGGCCGGGTCCATGTCAGCCTCCAGATCGAGCGCATATTCGACCGAATCGACCATGCCTCCGCGCGCCAGGCTGTGGCGCTTGGCGATCTGTCCGGTGGGCGCAAAGCCGAGCTTCCTCAGGACCTTGCCCGATGCCGGATTGTCGATGAAGTGGCCCGCAACCACGCGGCGGTGGCCGAGCGTGCGCGCGATCTTGAGCACCGCGCCCGCCGCTTCGGTGGCGTAGCCGCGCCCCCAATGCTCGCGCGCGATCCAGTAGCCGAGCTCGGGCTGGCCGTCATGCTCGCCCATTCCGGCGCTGCCGATCACGCCCTTGCCGGGGATCGTGACGAGGAAGTGCGGCAGGCGCGTATCCTGCGGGAGCGCGGCAAAGGCGCGCGCATCATCGATACGATAGGGCCACGGCGCGCGCGCAAGATTGCGCACGATGCCCTCGTCGCCGATCCCTGCGAGAATCGCGCCGCAATCCTCGGGGAAAGCGGGTCTCAGGAACAGTCTTTCGCTGCGATGGAACACAAGCGTTCTCCCTACCTCGCCCCGCGCTGCCACTAGCGACAGCGCGTGACACTTTCATTGCCGCGAACCTTTGGAATTCCGCGGTTTTTCGAGGGAGAATGCAAAAAGGGAGACGGACCCCCTCTGGTGAGGACGGTCCTGTCTCCCTCAAGTGGTCGGTCTTTCACCGACCGGGACCGTCCTTACCGGACGATCCCTTTATCGAATCGTCCGCTTACTCTGCGGCTTCGGCCATCGCGTCTACGCTGACGTATTTGCGGCCGAGCTTGCCCGAGTGGAATCGCACCACGCCGGCATCGAGCGCATAGAGGGTATGGTCCTTGCCCATGCCCACGTTCACGCCCGGGTACACGCGGGTGCCGCGCTGACGGATAATAATGTTGCCGCCGATCACTTCCTGACCGCCGAACTTCTTCACGCCAAGGCGACGACCGGCCGAATCACGACCGTTACGCGACGAACCGCCTGCTTTCTTATGTGCCATGGTTCAGTCGCTCCTTATTCGGCCGAGGCAGCCGCTTCAGCGGCTTCGGTCTTGGTCTTCTTGGCAGCGGCCTTCTTGGCCGGCTTCGCTTCGCCCGCGCCAACGGCGGTGATGCGCAGCAGGGTCATCTGCTGGCGGTGGCCGTTCTTGCGACGATAGTTGTGGCGGCGACGCTTCTTGAAAACGATCACCTTCTCGCTCTTGGCCTGCGCGATGATTTCCGCCGAAACGGTCACCGACTTGGCATCGGCAAGGGTCTCGCCTTCACCGGCCAGCAGGACATCGCCCAGCGTGATGGTGTCGCCGGCTTCGCCCGCGAGCTTTTCAACGGCAATCTTGTCTCCGGCGGCAACCCGATATTGCTTGCCGCCAGTGCGCACTACAGCGAACATGGCTTTATACTCTCAAGTCTGTGCTGGTCCGGATGGTCAGGCAATGCCTTGCCAACCGAACGGCAATGCGAGGCTTGCGAAGGTGCAGCCCCGGAAAGATGCGTGCCGTTAGGGGAAAGGCGCTGCCAAGTCAACGCCCGAGCGGGCCGTCCGATGCCAAAAAGTAGGATGCCGGATTCTGACAGTCGCCTTTGCCAATGGCAGGTGGCATGGTAACGCAATACGGGATCTTTATGAACGCGCGTCTGAAACATTTTGCGATTGTCGGGCTGATGGCGGGCCTTTCGGCCTGTTCGGCCAATGGCGACCGCTATCCCTCGCTTGCGCTCCGCCCGTTCGAGACTGCGCCGCCCGCGCCGCCCGCTGCAAAGCCTGCCGAACCGATTCGCCCGCTGATCGACGATGCGGGCCTTACCGCGATCCTTTCGCGTGCGAGCAGCGCCCATGCCGCCTTCTCCGGCAAGGAAGCCACCGCCCTGCGACTCGCGCGCGCTGCCACCGGACAGTCGATCGAGAGCAACGCCCGCGCCGCCGCGCTGGTTGCGATGGCTGAACTCGCCTCCGCCCGCGGGACGACCGCAACCGTTCTCGCCGAACTCGACGATCTGGCCGCCCGCAGCGCCACGACCTTTGCGCCGACGCAGGGGATTGATGCCGCCCGCGCGCAGGTCACCGCCATGGTCGCCGCCGAAGACGCGGCGATGGCAAAGCTCTGGGAGGTGATGGGAACGTGAACCTCGCGTGCAGCACCTGCCCCGTCAAGGACACCGCCGCCTGTGCGGTGCTGACCCCTGAAGAACGCGAAGCCATGGCTGCCGCCGGGCGCACGCGTGTGCTCAAGCGCGGCGAGATGCTGTTCGCAAGCGGCGACGAGGAAGCCGCCTGTGCCACCCTGCTGACCGGCGCGCTCAAGGTTTCGGCGGTCGATCAGGACGGCAACGAACAGATCCTCGCACTGGTGCACCCGGCGGGTTTCATCGGCGAGCTGTTCGCGCCTTTCGCGCATCACGATGTCGTGGCGCTGACCGAAAGCCGGCTGTGCACCTTCGCGCGCCGCGATATCGAGCGCGCCATCGAAGATTATCCCGCGCTTGCCCGTGCGTTGCTGCGCCGCAGCCAGGCGGATCTACTCGCCACCCGCACGCTGCTCGAATTGACCGGCCATGCCAGCGCGGAGGCGCGCCTTGCCGCCCTGCTCCACGATTTCGCCGCCGCCGCGAGCGACAGCTCGTGCCATCTTGCCCCCGCCTTCGAATTACCGCTGACCCGCGGCGAGATTGCCAGCATGCTCGGCCTGACGATCGAAACCGTCAGCCGCAAGCTCGGCGAATTGGAGGACATGGGTGCGATCCGGCGCGAAGGCAAACGCGGTATCGTGCTGTGCGATGCGGCGCTGCTCCACGAAATATCGGGGCGGTAAGCCAAGGCCCACCGCCCCGCAGTCGGGGAGCAAACTTGTAGAGCGCCGGTCAGGCGACGATTGCGGCGATCACCGCGATCGACAGACCCCAGACCACCAGCAGCACCGGCAGGATCAGCACCTGAATGGTCGCATCCTTGGGAGCGAGACGGCCGGTGTGGGTCATCACGCCGCGCGTTTCGAATTCGCCGAGCGTCTGCGGTTCGGACGCATTGCCCGCCAGCCGCGTCCAGATCGCCGGAACGCCGAAGCCCGCAGCAATCAGCAGCACGATGATCGCCATCGGGATTGCCAGCACCGGATTGGCAAAGGCGCTGCCGACGATCACCAGAAAGCCGAGATAGCAGGCAATGGTCGCGGCATAGAGCGCGGTCGGCAGGCCGAAATTGCGGTCCTTCTCGACCTGATGGCGCGCCGCGACTTCGCCCGGCTGGCCCACCAGGCGGGCCTCGCCGCGGGCGAGATGATCGTGAAGCATGTGGCTCATGAGTGATCCTCCTTGTGTTGGAGGATGATTAGCGGGCCGGCGGCGGGCCTGCTTTGACGCGGATCAAATCACCGCTGCCAGCGCGCCAGATCGCTATGATCCTGTTCGCGCGGCTCGATCCAGTGCCAGCCGTCCGCCCGCTTCTCGCGCTTCCAGAACCAAGCGGCGCTTTTCAGGTGATCCATGCAGAAATCGACCGCGTCGATCGCGTCGCGGCGGTGGAGTGCTGCGGCCGAGACACAGACGATTGGCTCCCCCGGGCGCATCATCCCGACCCGGTGGACCATCAACAGCCCCATCAGATCGAATCGCTCGAACGCACGGTCGGCCAGTTCGTGCATCCCCGGCAGGGTCAGCGGTTCGTAATGCGTCAGTTCCAGCGCCTCTACGCCTTCATCGTAGCGAACCTCGCCAACGAAGGTGCACACCCCCCCAAGGCCGGGATTGGCATTGGTGAACGGCCCGATCAGCGTGCCGGGAATGAACATCTGATCGAGCAGGCGGATATCGCGCATCGGCATAGAGTCAGCCACCCGAAACGGGGGGCAGCAGGGCGATCTCGTCGCCCGCGCTGGCCTGCAATGCGCTCTTGTCGGCCACCAGCGCGCCGTTCAGCGCCGCACGGTTCCTCGGATCATCCAGCACCGCCGCCAGGGCTTCGGGAAGGCCTGCCTTGAGGCCCGCCCAGTCAAGCGGCGCAGCAAGCTGGAGCGTCGGCGCGCCCGCCAGATCGGCAAGCTTGCCAAGCAGCACGATGGTGACCACGCGTCCTAGCCCCCCGTCATCGACATATGCCGCGCCAGCGCCGGATCGGCCCCGCGCGTGTCCATGCGGAAGTGGTGCATCTCGGGCTTGATCCTGAGCGCTTCATCGAGCGCGGCGGCGAGGTTAGCCTCCGGCGCGTCAGACCGCAGCGCGGCGCGCAAATCGACCCGCTCGCCCCCGCCGAGGCAGGGATAGAGCTGGCCGGTGGCGGTCACCCGCAGGCGGTTGCAGCCCGAACAGAAATTGCCCGTGTGCGGCGTGATGAAGCCGAGCCTGCCGCCGGTTTCGGCGATCTCATCATAACGTGCCGGCCCGCCGGTCGAATAGGCAAGCGGCTTCAAAGTCCAGCGCTCCTCAAGCCGCGCGCGCACGGTATCGAGCGGGAGATACTGGTCGAGCCGTTCTTCCTCGACATCGCCCAGCGGCATGACCTCGATCAGGGTCACGTCATGGTCCTGCTGATGCGCCCAGGCGATCAGATCGGGCAGCTCGTGCTCGTTGGTGCCTTTGAGCGCCACCGCGTTCAATTTGACCTTGAGCCCCGCCGCCTTGGCCGCAGCAATCCCTTCGAGCACCTGCGGCAAGCTGTCGCGCCGGGTCAGCGCGGCGAAGGTTTCGCGGTCGAGCGTATCGAGCGAGACATTCACCCGCTTCACCCCGGCCTTGGCCAGCGCCTCGGCATGGTTCGCAAGCTGGGTGCCGTTTGTGGTCAGCGTCAGCTCGGTCAGATCATGCCCGAGCCTGCGGCCGAGCGCGGTGAACAGATCGATGATGTCGCGCCGCACCAGCGGCTCGCCGCCGGTGATGCGGATCTTGGTCACCCCGCGGGCGATGAAGCCGGTGGCGAGATCATAGAGCTCCTCGAGGCTCAGGACTTCCTTCTTGGGCAGGAAGGTCATGCGCTCGGGCATGCAATAGGAACAGCGCAGGTCGCAGCGATCTGTCACCGACAGGCGCAGATAGGTGATGCGCCGCTGGAAGCGGTCGATCAGCGGCGGCGCGGCCTCGGCGGCATCGCGCAGCACGATCAGATCAGGCTTGCGGGGAGAAACAGGCGGCACATTATCATTCATGACACACGAGATAATGCCCTGTCACGCCCGGCGCATCTGACAAAAAGCGTAACGTTGCCTCAAGCGCTTCGCCGGGATTGCCCGCAACCACATTGACCCGCTGCGGCGTGGCGGCGCGCGCCAGATCGCGGGCCAGCGCGAGGCGCCAGTCGCGGTGATCATGGGCGGCGGGCGGGAGGATGATTGCCAATGCGCTCACCCCCGGCTCGGTCAAGGCGTCGCGCGCAGCGACGAGGTGGTGCATCATGAAGGCTTCGGCCGCATCGATGGCGGCCTCGGGCAGCGCGGCGATGGCGATCTGCCGCATCATCGCCTTATGCGCCGTGGCCTGCCGGGCGTTCGCGGTGGAGGGTAATACCGATCTGCTCGCCCGCTTCGGCAATCGCCAGCTTGACGATCTTGACCGTCACCGCCTCGACCTTTGCGTCCTGCACGAACAGCGTCTGGCAGATGTGATCGGCGACCGCCTCGATCAGCGTGAAATGCACGCCCTTGGGCAGCCCGCCTGAGGCCGCGAACTTCAGGTCCATGTAGTTCTTGGACGCATCGAGCGGCGTTTCGGGATCATAGCGATCCGCGATCGCATAGCGCGCCGCAATCGAGATGCGCAGCGGCTGCGGCTTGCCGGTTTCTTCCGAATAGATGCCGGTCAGCACGTCGACGACGAGATCGTTGACTTCAAGGGTAAGCGAATCACTCATGGGGGGCCTTTAGCGGGGATTGCTCCAACGCGCGAAGATTGCGGTCGGCAGCAGCCTACCGCCCTCTCCTTCCTCCCGCACCGCAAGGTCGCCGTGTTCGATCTGGCCGGGCAGACCACGCAGCGCCTCTTCCAGAAGCCCGGCAATCGCAAGGCTGCTCATCCGCACGGCATAGACGGTGAGGAAGAGGAAGCGGCTCTCGCTATCCAGCAGCTTGGCGCAATCGGCGATAAGGCCGGGGAGGTGTTCCTCCAACCGCCACACCTCGCCATCTGGCCCGCGCCCGAACTTGGGCGGATCGAGGATAATCCCGTCATAGCGCCGTTCCCGCCGCACCTCGCGCGCGGTGAACTTCGCTGCATCGTCAGTGAGCCAGCGGATCGGGCGGTCTGTCATGCCGGACAGCGCAGCATTCTCGCGCGCCTGCGCCACAGACTTTTTCGAGGCATCGACGTGCGTCACCTTGCCGTGGCGCGACAGCGCCAGCGTGCCGAGGCCGGTATAGCCGAACAGGTTCATGGTCTCGGCAGCGTCCATCCCGTCGATCTGGCCGCGCATCCAGTCCCACACCGGGGCCATGTCGGGGAAGAATTGCAGGTGACGGAAGGGAGTCGGGCGGGCGGTGAAGTGCACCTCGTTCCACGCCAGCTTCCAGCCTTCATCGGGCAGTGAATGCGTAAACTGCCAGCGCCCGCCGCCGTCCTCGTCCGATCCGGGGATGAACTCGCCCGCCGCCGGCCATTCCGGCAAACGCGGTTGCCACATCGCCTGCGGTTCGGGGCGGATGAAGCTGTAGGGGCCGAACGCCTCCCACTTGCGCCCCGCCCCGCTGTCGAGGAGGCGGTAAGAGTCCCACCCGGTGCATTCCATCACCAGCGGTTGCTGGATGAGGTGTGCCATCAGCGCTGTGCGCCCGCCGCGTGGCCCAGCACGTGATCGCGGGTGGCGGCATAATCGCCCGCCAGCTCGACCATGCTCTCCTCGCGCCCGAACAGGTCGCCGACCCGCGCGGGCAGCGCCGGACGGACGCCGGTGGCGCGTTCAACCGCATCGCGGAACTTGGCGGGGTGTGCGGTGGCAAGCGTTACCAGCGGCACGCCTGCCGGCACGCCGCCCGCGCCTGCGATCACCTGCGCGCAGTGCAGGCCAACGCCGGTGTGCGGATCGATCACCTGCCCCGCATGGCGATAGGCCCATTGCAGCGCCCGCGCGGTTTCGGCTTGGTCGGCCCGCGCGCTGGTGAACAGCGCTGCGGCACCTTGTCCTTGCGCATTGGTGAGCTGCATCGTCTTGGAGGCTTCGAAGGCGCGCATCTGTTCGGCCAGAGCCGCGCCATCGCGTCCGCCGCAATCGAACAGCAGGCGTTCAAAGTTCGAGGACACCTGAATGTCCATCGAGGGGGTGATGGTCGGGGTTACGCCGCCCGCCGAATAGTCCCCGCTCGAAAGCGCGCGGTGGAGAATGTCGTTGATGTTGGTGGCGACGATCAGCCGCTCGATCGGCAGGCCCATCTTGGCCGCGACATAGCCCGCGAACACGTCACCGAAATTGCCCGTCGGCACCGAATAGGCGACCGTGCGGTCAGGCGCGCCCAGTTGCAGCGCGGAGGCGAAGTAATAGACCACCTGCGCCATCAGCCGCGCCCAATTGATCGAATTGACCGCGCCGAGGTTGAGGGTCTGCGTCACGTCCGGATCGGTGAACATCCGCTTCACGTGCGCCTGCGCGTCATCGAAGCTGCCCTCGATCGCGAGGTTGTGGACGTTGGGCGCGAGCACCGTGGTCATCTGGCGGCGCTGCACATCGCTCACCCGGCCCTTGGGATGGAGCATGAAGATTTCCACGCGGTCGAGCCCGGCCACCGCCTGGATCGCGGCCGAGCCGGTATCCCCGCTGGTCGCGCCGACGATGGTCAGCCGCTCGCCCCGGCGTTCGAGGAAGGTCTCGAACAACCGCCCGAGCAGTTGCAGCGCCACATCCTTGAAGGCCAGCGTCGGACCGTGGAACAGTTCGAGCAGCCAGTGCTGCTGATCGAGCTGAACCAGCGGGGTGACAGCGGCATGGCCGAAGTCGCCATAGACCTTGTGGCACAGGCCGAGCAGCTCGTCCTCGGTCAGGCTGCCCGCCACGAAGGGTGCCATGATCCGTGCGGCGAGATCGGGATAGGCAAGGCCGCGCATCGCCCTGATCTCGGCTGCGCTGAAACGCGGCCATTCGACAGGTACATAGAGGCCGCCATCGCTGGCGAGGCCCGCCAGCGTC
This sequence comes from Porphyrobacter sp. LM 6, assembly GCF_001720465.1. NCBI lineage: Bacteria > Pseudomonadati > Pseudomonadota > Alphaproteobacteria > Sphingomonadales > Erythrobacteraceae > Porphyrobacter > Porphyrobacter sp. LM 6. The sequence continues at coordinate 1,524,182 of NZ_CP017113.1, read as the reverse complement.
ACCCCTTCGAAATCGAGCGCCGGCGCGCTCCCGCGTGTCGAGACGTATTGCATGGGAGCGCCGGTTAGCCGCGACGGCGCCTTAATGCCAGCACGTAGATGACCAGAGCGGTCGCGGCGAAGAAGAACCACTGCACGGCATAGGCGAGGTGGTTGTTAGGCAGATCGCCCGGATCGGGGGCGGCGTTGGCTTCGAGGCCAGCGAGCGGCGGATCGGCGACGATCTTGAATCCGAGCTCACCAGTCGGAACGACGGTGCCCGCGACGAAGCCGCCTTGCCACTCCACCGCATCGGGCGAGCGCGACCAGCCAAGCACGACGTCAGCGGGCGCAAGGACATAGTCCGGCAAGTCAGGAGCAGTCTTTGCAACCTCGGCGAACTTGGCGATTTCCTCATCAGTCATGCGTGCCGAACCCGAGTGCTTCGCGAACACCTCGTCAAATTCTCTGGCGGCGTCTTCGGTCGTTGGCCATTTTCCTCCGATCGTGCAGCGCGCAACATGCACCCAGCCATTCTGGCCTTTTGCGTTACGGCCAGACACCGTCGTTTGAGCGGTGGGATCGGCGCAGTATTGGATCGTTTTGGTGAAAGCCGCTTCGGGCGAGGGAGGCGAGATGAACTGAAACCCTTCCTGCGCCTGCGCCGCCTCATACCGCGCGATCAGCGCCTCTTTCTCGGTTTTGCGCTGGAGCTGCCAGATGCCGAGCCCCACCATCGTCAGCGCGGCGGCGATCACCACGATCGTCGAAAATATCGGCACACGGCGGGCGGTCATTGGGCGCGTTCCTCGTATTGGTGATAGACCCACATGGTCTTGTAGAGCCTGAGACCCCCGATCACGGTGCCGACTGTCAGCGGTGCCCAGAACACGAGGCTGGCCCACAACGGCGGGCGGAGCCACTCGTCAACGCCCAGCGCGGCGAGGATCAGCACCAGCGCCAGCACCATCGTCACCACGCCGACGAACCGGCCGCCCCGTTCGAGGCCCAAGATGTCGAGCCGGCAGGCCGAGCATTCGTCGGCAAGCTGTGCGGGTCCCTGAAACAGCGTCGGCGCGCCGCAGCGGGGGCACAAACCGGAAAGGGCAGCCGAGACCAATCCCGGCTGCCCCTTCTGTTCATCCGGACCGGAAGGCCCAGCGTTCATCAGTGGTATTGGGCGCCCCAGCCGCCCCACACGTAGACGGCAACGAACAGGAACAGCCACACCACGTCAACGAAGTGCCAGTACCACGCGGCCGCTTCGAAGCCGAAGTGCTGGCGCGGGGTGAAGTGGCCCTTGTAGGCGCGGAACAGGCAGACCGAGAGGAAGATCGTCCCGATCAGCACGTGGAAACCGTGGAAGCCGGTCGCCATGTAGAAGGCGCTCGAATAGGTGTTGCCGCCGAAGCCGAACGGCGCGACCGAATATTCGTAAGCCTGGATCGCACTGAACAGCGCGCCGAGCGCGATGGTCGCCCACAGGCCCTGCTTGAGGCCGGTGCGGTCACCATGGATCAGAGCGTGGTGCGCCCAGGTCACCGTGGTGCCCGAGCACAGCAGGATCAGGGTGTTGAGCAGCGGCAGCGCGAAAGGATCGAGCACTTCCATGCCTTCGGGGATGAACTGTGCGATCGCCCCATCCTGACCGAACAGGCTGGTGGTCGCACCGGTCTCGTGATCGAACTGCAGCGCGGTCGGGAACAGCGCGAAGTCGAAGAAGCTCCAGAACCAGCCGACGAAGAACATCACTTCGGAGGCAATGAAAAGGATCATCCCGTAGCGCAGGTGCAGCTGCACCACCGGAGTGTGATCGCCGCGCTGGGCTTCGTTCACGATGTTCTTGAACCACATGAAGAAGGTCGCGATCAGGCCCGCAAGGCCTGCCCACATCACGACGCTGGAGGCCGCACCGAACAGGTCGGGGTGCCAGCTAAGCACCATGCCGCTGGTGAAGGTGAGCGCCGAAATCGAGCCGATCAGCGGCCAGATATCGGGTTCAAGAATGTGGTAATCGTGGTTTGCCTTGCCAGCCATTGGTCGTTCCCGTCCCTGGGTTGTGCGTCAAAGGTTCAGTTGGTGCCCGAGGCCGCCGGGTTTACCGGCTCCTTGGTGCGGTGAAAAGTGTAGCTGAGCGTGATCTGCTCCACGCCCTTCATGTTCGGATCATCCAGCATCGCCGGATCGACGAAATAGAGCACCGGCATGGTCACTTCCTGCCCGGGTGCGAGCGTCTGCTCGGTGAAGCAGAAGCACTGGATCTTGTTGAAGTACTTGCCGGCCTGCTCGGGCTCGACATTGAAGGTCGCCATGCCGGTGATCGGCTGGGTGCTGACGTTCCTGGCGACATAGGTCGCAATATCGCGCTCGCCGATGGTGACCGTGTCGGTCGCCTGCGAAGGCTCGAAGCGCCACGGCATATCGCTCGCGGTCGAAGCGTCGAAACGGATCGAGATTTTTTGCCCCGTTGCCGCTGCCGCCGCGCTTGCCGCCTTGCTCTCGCTTGCGATCATGGTCGTCCCGCCGAAGCCGGTGACCTGGCAGAACAGACGGTAGAGCGGCACCGAGGCATAGCCGAGGCCGAGCATCGCCAGCGCGCCCGCAAACGCCATCAGCCCGACGCGCAGATTGCGCCGGGCGGTGTCGTCAGCCACGGGTGCGAGGCTCGCCATCAGCCGCCCTGCCCGATCCGGACCATCGTGATCGCGTAGAACAGGATCACGAAGAACAGCAGCGTGCCCGCAACCACCAGGTTGCGCGCCTTGCGGCGGCGGAGGAATTCGGCCTCTTCTTCGGGCGTCATGCGATCCACCCCTGATAGGCGGCGATGCGGTCGGCCACGAGCGCGGCGAACAGCACGAAGAGATAGACGATCGAATACTTGAACAGCCGCTTTTCGGGCAGCATCGCGTCGGTCTCGGCGCGCATCCGGGTCGCAACCGGCAGCGCCAGCGCGACGAACAGGGCCGAGAGCACCACAGCGACCGAGCCGTAGATCCAGCTCGTCCCGCCAATCGCCCAGGGGGCAATCGCGATCGGGGCGAGCAGCAGAGTGTAGATCATGATCTGGCGGCGGGTAACCTTCTCGCCCGCGACCACCGGCAGCATCGGGATGCCGACCTTGGCGTAATCCGACTGCACGAACAGCGCGAGCGCCCAGAAGTGCGGCGGGGTCCAGAAGAAGATGATCGCGAACAGCAGCAGCGGCATTGCCGTGATGTCGCCGGTCACCGCAACCCAGCCGATCAGCGGCGGGAACGCGCCCGCGCCGCCACCGATCACGATGTTCTGCGGGGTGCGCGGCTTCAGCCACATGGTGTAGATGACAGCGTAATAGATGATCGCGCCCAGCAGCAGCGCGGCCGCCAGCCAGCCCACGGCAAGGCCCATCAGCACGATCGACACGCCCGACAGGAAGATGCCGAAATCGCGCGCATCCTCGCGCCGCATGCGCCCGCCCGGAAGCGGACGGTTCATGGTGCGCTTCATCCCGGCGTCGAGATCGGCTTCCCACCACATGTTGAGAACCGCCGAACCGCCCGCACCCATGGCGATGGCGAGGATGGCGGTGAAGCCCAGCACCGGATGGATGTTGCCGGGAGCCGCCAGCACGCCGCAGATCGCGGTGAAGATCACCAGCGTCATCACCCGCGGCTTGGTCAGCGTGAAGAAATCACGCCACTCCGTGGGCATCATCGCGGCAGTCTGGGGGGCAGTGCTGGCCATGTCCGTGTCGGTTCCATTGCGAAGGAGCGCGAGACCAAGCCCGCGCCCCTCCCGTTTGCTTTTGCTCCCGTGAAGGAGCCGATCAGGCCCCGTCCTTAAGCAGTCGCCGGACGGTGATCGTGATAGTCGTGCGCGTCGGTGATCACCGGCAGCGTTTCGAACTGGTGGTAGGGCGGCGGGCTCGGCAGGGTCCATTCGAGCGTCGTCGCGCCTTCGCCCCACGGGTTGGCTTCGGCCTTCTTGCCGGCAACCAGCGCGTAGAGGATGTTGACGAAGAAGAACACCATCGAGCCGGCCATGATGTAGTACCCGTAGGTGCTGATCTGGTGCCAGAAGGTGAAGGCTTCTGCGTAGTCCGGATAGCGGCGCGGCATGCCCTGCATCCCGAGGAAGTGCTGCGGGAAGAAGATCACGTTCACGCCGATGAAGAAGGCCCAGAAGTGCAGGTGCGAGAGGAACTCGCTGTGCATCCGGCCGCTCATCTTCGGGAACCAGTAGTAGAAACCGGCGAACAGCGAGAACACCGCACCCATCGACAGCACGTAGTGGAAATGCGCCACCACGTAGTAGGTGTCGTGCAGGTTGTCGTCGATGCCGCCGTTGGCGAGCACCACGCCGGTCACGCCGCCCACGGTGAACAGGAAGATGAAGCCCATCGACCACACCATCGGCGACTTGAACTCGAGGCTGCCGCCCCACATCGTCGCGATCCAGCTGAAGATCTTCACGCCGGTCGGCACCGCGATCACCATGGTGGCAGCGGTGAAGTACATCTTCGTGTTCACGTCGAGGCCCACGGTATACATGTGGTGCGCCCAGACGATGAAGCCGACCACACCGATCGCGACCATGGCGTAGGCCATGCCGAGGTACCCGAAGACAGGCTTGCGGCTGAAGGTGGCGACGATCTGCGAAATCATGCCGAAGCCCGGGAGGATCATGATGTAGACTTCGGGGTGGCCGAAGAACCAGAACAGGTGCTGGTAAAGCACCGGATCACCGCCACCGGCCGGATCGAAGAAGGTCGTGCCGAAGTTGCGGTCGGTCAGCAGCATGGTGATGGCCGCGGCCAGCACCGGCAGTGCCAGCAGCAGCAGGAAAGCGGTAACCAGCACCGACCATACGAACAACGGCATCTTGTGCAGGGTCATGCCCGGCGCGCGCATGTTGAAGATGGTGGTGATGAAGTTGGTCGCCCCCAGGATCGAACCGGCGCCTGCAAGGTGCAGCGAGAAGATCGCGAAGTCGACTGCCGGGCCAACCGACCCGCTGGTCGACAGCGGCGCGTAGACCGTCCAGCCGGTGCCCGCACCAGGGCCGGAACCGCCAGGGACGAACAGCGAGAACAGCAGGCTGAAGAAGCCAGCCACCGTCAGCCAGAACGAGATGTTGTTCATGCGCGGGAAGGCCATGTCCGGCGCGCCGATCATCAGCGGCACGAACCAGTTGCCGAAGCCCCCGATCATCGCCGGCATGACCATGAAGAACACCATGATCAGGCCGTGCGCGGTGATGAACACGTTCCACATGTGGAGCGCGGTGTTCAGATCGTTGCCGCCACCCATGAACTGGGCCCACCATTGCAGGTACTGGATGCCGGGCTCGGCCAATTCGACGCGCATGATGCCCGAAATCGCGCCCCCCACGATCCCCGCGATGATCGCGAAGATCAGGTACATCGTGCCGATGTCCTTGTGGTTGGTCGACATGAACCAGCGGGCGAAGAAGCCCGGCTTGTGATCGGCGTGATCGTGGGCGTCGTGCCCGTGATCGTGGCCGTGGGCGTCGAAGCCTTCTGCGGTGGTTGCCATGGTCAGCTACTCTCTGGGTTTATTCGTATGTCGGGTTCAGCGGGCGGCGGCCGGAGCGGCAGCAGCGGTCGCGGCAGCGGGCGCCGGAGCGGCCGCAGCATCGGCCGGCGCAGCAGCAGCGGGAGCTGCGGCTGCTTCGCCGGGCATGGAGCCGCCCTGCGCCTTGACCCATGCGGCGAACTCGGCGGGCGGCAGCGCCTCGACCGCGATCGGCATGTAGCCGTGACGTGCACCGCACAGCTCGGAGCACTGGCCGTAATAGACGCCCGGCTCCTTGATGGTCAGCAGCTTCTCGTTGAGACGGCCGGGAACGGCGTCCATCTTGAACCACAGTGCCGGCACCGAGAAGGCGTGGATCACGTCGGTCGCAGTGGTCTGGATACGCAGCGGCACGCCCGCAGGCACGACCATGCGGTTATCGACCGCCAGCTGGTGCGGCTCACCGCGCTTCAGCGCCTCGGCCTCGTCCAGCATGTTCGAGATCACTTCGATGTCGCCGTGATCGGGGTAGGTGTAACCCCAGTACCACTGGTAGCCGGTCGCCTTGATGGTGACGGCATCGGCCGGCGGGGTTTCGTACTGGCGCGCAAGCAGCGTGATCGAAGGCACGGCGATGATCACCAGGATGATCACCGGCACAATCGTCCAGACGACTTCGATCAAGGTGTTGTGCGTGGTCTTCGACGCCACCGGATTGGCGCGGCGGTTGAAGCGCACCACCACGTAGAGCAGAAGGCCAAGAACCAGCAGGCTGATCACGGTGATGACCGGCATCAGGATGACGTCGTGCATCCACAGCGCGTATTCGCCGTTGTCCGAATACTGGTCCTGGAAGGTCATGCTCTTGATCGGGTCGTCCGCGTAGGACGTCGGCATGCCCTTGCCCTCGGTCGGGGCCATCGGGGTGTAAGCGCTCGCGGCATCGGCCGGAGCGGCAGTATCGGCAGCGGGAGCCGCAGCGGCGGGCGCAGCCGTCGCTTCAGCGGTGGCCGCAACCGGAGCGGGCGCGGCGGCATCCTGCGCCGCCACAGTCATCGGCGCGAACGCCGCGAGCCCGGCAGCAACCGCCGCCAGAATAGCCTTTTTCATACGGGTGTCCCTCTGACCCATGATCATGTGTCCAAGTGGTTCGAATCTGATCCCATACTGCCCACCGCTCGGCCCCCTCGAGACCCACCGCAGACAGCGTTTGGCCGACCCTAGGGTCAGCTTCATCGTCGCCCTTAGCCGCGCTTGCCGAGGGCCTCAAGCGCTTCTAGGGAGAAAATTATGCAAGGAGCCATGTCCGGCGCGCAAGTCGGCAGCTTTCCGTATGTTTCTTAAGGAGTTCGCTAGTGAATCAAGATGAAGTCCTGGCGGAATTCCGCAGCTCCGGTGCGCTGCTGGAAGGCCATTTCAAGCTCTCATCGGGCCGCCACAGCGGGCATTATCTGCAGTGCGCCCGCGTGTTGATGAACCCCGCGAGGGCCGCGCGGCTGGCCGAAGCGGTGGTCGCCGGCATCCCCGCCGAAGTGCGCGAACAGATCGATGTCGTGGTCTCTCCGGCGATGGGCGGGATCATCATCGGGCACGAAGTCGGCCGCGCGATGGGGCTCGATGCATTGTTCCTCGAACGGCCCGACGGCGTATTCCACCTGCGCCGCGGATTCGCACTGGCCAAGGGCGCCAAGGTGCTGATGGTCGAGGATGTGGTCACCACCGGCCTTTCCAGCCGCGAAGCCATCGCCGCCGTGGCGCGCGAAGGTGGCGAAGTGATCGCCGAATGTGCGATTATCGACCGTTCGTGCGGTTCGGTCGATCTGGGCGTGCCGTTCTACCCGCTGCTCGCCATTGATTTTCCGACTTATGACGAATCCGACATCCCCGAGGCGCTGGCGGCCGTACCGGTAACCAAGCCCGGTAGCCGGAAGGAATGATTCTGACCCACGCCCCCTCCCACCTGCGCCTCGGCGTCAACATCGATCACGTCGCGACCATCCGCAACGCGCGCGGCGGGGATCATCCCGATCCGGTGCGTGCGGCGGAGATTGTTGCGGCAGTCGGCGGCGACGGGATCACCGCGCACCTGCGCGAAGACCGTCGCCATATCCGCGACGAGGATCTGGCACGCATTCAGGCGGCGACCAATCTGCCGCTCAACCTCGAAATGGCGGCAACGCCCGAGATGCTGGCCATCGCGCTGCGCCACAAGCCGCATGCGGCCTGCATCGTCCCCGAAAAGCGCGAGGAGCGCACCACCGAGGGCGGATTGGACGCGGCGGGGATGCACAACACGCTGGTGCCGATCGTCGAGGAACTGCGCGCCGCCGGCATCCGCGTCTCGCTGTTTATCGAGGCGGACGAGCGCCAGCTCGATGCCGCGCTACGGCTCGGCGCGCCGGTGGTGGAATTCCACACCGGCGAATATGCCCACGCCTTCCTTGATGGCGATGCCGAGCGCGTGACGCGCGAGTTGCGCCGCATCACTGACATGGCTGCGCTCGCCGCCAAGAACGGGATCGAGCCGCACGCGGGTCACGGCCTCACCTTCGAGAACGTGCAACCCATCGCCGCCATTCCCCAGATCGCCGAACTCAACATCGGTCACTATCTGATCGGCGAGGCGGTGTTCGTGGGCCTCGAAAACGCGATCCGCCGGATGCGCGAGTTGATGGACGAAGCCCGTTGAGCGATGCCGATCTCCCCGCCCTGACCGGCGAGCAGAAGCGCTGGGCCTTTGCGGCTGCCGCGCTGTTCCTGCTCGCTGTCGGATTTCTCGGCTTTGCCTTGAACACCGGGGTGATGGTGGTGTTCGCGGTCGGTTGGATCGCCTTGCAGATCTTCGGCTATGTCGGCGCGCTCAAGTTCGCCAAGGGCGATTTCGCGCATCCCCTGTTCAAGTCACAGGTGATGCTCCACGTCATGGCGCTGGGATTGCTGGCGGCGGTTATCCTGAGGGCGGTGCGATGAGCGAAAGTCCCAGGGCAAGGCGCCGTCGGCAAGTCGTGGAGAACTGGCGACTTGTGCAAAATGTGCTCTTTGCCGGGATGGTCATGCCGTTGGTCATGCCCTTCCTGTGGGGCTGGCCGGAACTGGTGGCGAAAGGTGAGATGACCTGGCTCCACATAGTCAAGATAGCGGCTGCGTTCTGGGCGTTCAGCGCGTTTGGTGGCGAAATCATCCGCCGCAAGTGCAACTGGGAAATCGGCGAACCCGCCTGCAAATGGATCTGGCAGAAATGATCATCGGCTTCGGATCAGACCTGTGCAGCATCGAGCGGATCGGCAATTCGCTGGCCCGCTATGGCGAGCGGTTCGAGAACCGCGTGTTCACCGATGTCGAAATCGCCAAGGCGCGCCGCCGGCCCTACACCATCGCCGGAACCTACGCGAAACGCTTCGCCGCCAAGGAGGCCTTTTCCAAGGCGGTCGGCACCGGCTTCAGGCGCGGCGTGTTCATGAAGGACATCGGCGTGGTCAACGCCCCATCGGGCGCGCCGACCCTCGCGCTCACGGGCGGGGCGGCAAAGCGGCTTGAAGAAATCACGCCAAAAGGCCATGAGGCGCGCATCCACCTCTCTCTCACCGATGATCACCCTTGGGCGCAGGCCTTTGTGATCATTGAAGCCATCCCTCTCTGATCGGCCCGGTATCATGGAAACCACCCACACCACGCACGCTCCCGAAAAGGTCAACTGGCTGGCGGAAATCCGCGGGCTTGCGATCATGCTGCTGGCGGTGCTCGCCTTCCACAGCCTCGTGGCCAAGCCGTTCTACATCCCCTCGACCTCGATGATGCCGACCCTGTGGGTGGGCGACCGGCTGGTGGTGAGCAAGTATCCCTATGGCTGGTCTTGGGCTTCGGCGAGCTTCCACCTGCTGCCGCGCAGCAGCTGGCGGGTGTGGGGCTCCACGCCGGAATATGGCGATATCGTGATTCCCGTGCACCCGACCCGCGACGAGGATTATATCAAGCGCGTGGTCGCCCTGCCGGGCGACACGATTGAAGTGCGCGGCGGCCAGATCATCCTCAACGGCAAGCCGATCAAGCGCGAGGTGGTGCCGCCTGTGCACCTGCCCTTCGAGCCCGAGCTGATGTGCCGCGGCGTGCCCTGCCTGTCCGCCTTCGATGCCTATCGCGAGTTCGGCCCCGACGGGAAGGAATACTTCGCCCCGCCCACCTGGCGCGAAACCCTGCCCAACGGCGCGACCTATCTGACGATCGACTACACCGACCAGCGGCTCGACAATTACGGGCCCAAGACCGTGCCTCAGGATGCCGTCTTCGTGATGGGCGACAACCGCGACGAAAGCGCGGACAGCCGTGCAGCAGCGGAGGAAAGCGGTCTGGGCGGGCCGGTGCCGCTGGCCAATATTGGCGGACGTGCGGAGTTTCTGACCTTCAGCCTCGACGGGTCGACCACCTGGAACCCGGCGACGTGGTTCTCGAGCCTGCGCGGCGATCGGGCCTGGACCACCTTGCGTCCGGCATTGGCCGAGGGTGCCGCGACCAAGTGAGCTGAAAAGGCGCGCAGCAATGGCCCGCAAGTTCCTCTATTTTGTTGCCTTCTGCATCGTGCTCGTGATCAGCGGGCGGATCGTCTACGAGCTGTTCCAGGACGATCTGGCCGAAATCGCGCTGGTGCCGACAGGACCGTTCAAGCCGGTCAAGCCGCTAGAAGCCAACGCCTACGAGGATACCAAACTGTGGTATTCGCGTCCCGGCATCGGGGTGAAGGACCCGACGCGCTGGCAGCCGGCCTATGCGAATGATCGCGGCCTGCTGCCCACCCCGGCCGATCCGCCCGCACCGCGCTTTGCCGTATTCTTCCTCCACCCGACCAGCTACTTCAACCGCACCAGCTGGAACGCCCCGCTCGAAAACGGCGGCGATCCCGAAGCGGAACGCATCGCCCGCACCTACCTGCGCGGCATGGCGAGCCTATTCAACCCGGCCAGCGAAATCTGGGCGCCGCGCTATCGCCAGGCGACGATGGGCGCGTTTCTGACCGATGCTCCGCAGGCGACGCAGGCGATCGATGCCGCATATGCCGATGTGCTCGAATCATGGCGCTTCTTCCTTTCGAGCGTCGATCCCAAGACGCCGATCGTGCTCGCAGGCCATTCGCAGGGCGCACTGCATCTCAAGCGCCTGCTCGCCGAACAGGTACGCGGATCGGAGGCTGCGAAGCGGCTGGTCGCTGCCTATGTGATCGGATGGCCGGTCAGCCTCGAACATGATCTGCCGGCGATGGGCTTTCCCGCCTGCGCCGGGCCGGAGCAGACCGGCTGCGTGCTGAGCTGGTCGAGCTTTGCCGAACCGGCCGATCCGGCCAGCGTGCTCGGCTATTTCGCTGCATCGACCGCGCTTGACGGGAAGCCCGCGGGCAACGGCCCGATCCTGTGCAGCAATCCGCTCACCGGGGGCTATGGCGGCAACGCCCCTGCCAGCGCGAATCTCGGCACGCTGGTGCCCGAGGACGGCATGGAGGGCGAGCTTGTGCCCGGCCTGGTCCCGGCGCGCTGCGACAAGCGCGGGCTGCTGCTGATCGGCCCGTCGCCCGAAATGGGCAGCTATGTGCTGCCGGGCAACAATTACCACGTCTATGATTACCCGCTGTTCTGGGCCAACACCCGCGCTGATGTGATCCGCCGCACCGCAGCCTGGGGGAAGCCCGAGTGATTTTCGAGGATGCCCGCGCCTTTGCCGGGGCCGTGGGTGAAAGCGGCGGGGTACTGCTCGGCCTCGATCTCGGCACCAAGACCATCGGCACGGCGACTTGCGATGCCGGCTGGCGGTTTGCCACCAACGGCACCACCATCCAGCGCGGCAAGTGGGGCCGCGACCGGGAGACGCTGGCGGAGTTGATCAAGACCCGCAGCGTGCGCGGCATCGTGCTCGGCCTGCCGCGCAATATGGACGGCTCGGAAGGCCCGCGCGCGCAAGCATCCCGCGCCTATGCCCGCAACTGCGCCGAAGCCTTCGGGCTCCCGGTCCTGCTGTGGGACGAACGCTGGTCGACCCAGGCGGCAGAGGCCGCGATGATCGGACAGGACATGAGCCGCGCCAAACGCGCCGCCGCGATCGACAGCCATGCCGCTGCGGTGATCCTGCAAGGTGCGATCGACCGGCTGGCGGGGGGCGTTCTCTAGGTCTGCGCCAGAGCTGCCCGCCGCGCGCGCGCAACGCCTGCCACCATCCGGCTGCCCGATAGCTCGCCTGCCCGCCAAAGCGCGTCCGCTGCTGCCGGATCGTCCGGCAAATCCGCCCGCGCCGCAAAGCTCGCCAGCCGCATCCGGTCACTGGGGTGCCGCGCGCCGACTTGCTCGGCATAGTCGAGCGCATTGGGTGCCCCGCTCGCCACCGCCACGCGCAGGAAGACTTCGCTGACGTTGGGATTGAGCAGCCGCGCCACGGTGCCGCGCTCCAGATCGAAGCCGTATTGATCGAACCACGCCTGCGCCGGATCGAGCCGCATGACATTCACCGAGACCGAAAGGCTTTCGGGCGGGAGCTGGCTGTGCACATCGACATGGCGGCGATAGAGCATCAGCTTGCCTGGCGAGAGGGTGCTGCGCTCGACAAACTGCAGCCGCGCATCCTCGCCCGGATATCCGGCGACGCCCGCGTAGTCATATTCGTAGTAGTCGCTGGCATAGCCCGGCCCGCAATATCCCACGGTCAGAAAGTCGAAATTGTGGTCGTGCGGCGCGTCATAGACGAAGCTTGCCGCGCCGCTGGTCTGGAACACGTGATCGCGCGGGGACGGCCAGATCGCCGCGCGCAGGAAGGCAGCGTTGGCGCGGTTGTCCTTCGGACGGCCGAGGATGATCGCCTGCGGGCCGTAGCCCGAAGCCATCTCGTCCCCTGCCCGCCCCGCCAACCGGTCGATCAGCAGGTCGCCGAGGAACGTACGGTTGTTCGCCAAGCGCCGCAGCCACAGCGCCGCCGCCGCCGTGCTGGCCGGATCATCGGCATCGAACCCGATTTCGCCCAGCGCCTCGATGCATTCGGGCAGCGAGCAGGTTTCGTCGGAGCGGTTATCGATCACCAGCGGCATCACGCGGTCTCCGGTAGCAGGGCGGCCAGATCGGGACGCGTGGCAAGCAGATCGCGGCGCAAGGCGGCTGCCGGAGCGCCGATTGCATCATCGGCCCGCTCGGCCAACCGCGTGAGCAGCGCGAGGCCCTCTGACGCATCGAGCGCCAGCGTCTGGCGCAGCGCCTCCCAGCGCAGATCGCGCGTCGCTTGAGGGTCTTCAGCCAGCCCCGTCATCGTTGCCAACGCAGAACGGTGGCCGAGCGCGCCGAGCACGCCCAGTGCCATCATCTGCTGGCTGGTGCGTTTGCAGCCGCTGATTGTCTTGAGCAGCCGCAAGTCAGCCAGCGCAATCTCGCGCGAGGGTTCCGGACGCGCTGCCTCGCAGGTCAGCTGCAACAGCACCAGCGGACGGGTGATCGCGATGATCTGGCGTGCATCCCGCGTACCGAGCCGCGCCAGCTTGGTGCCCGGCACGCAGGCGATTTCATGACTTTCCAGCCCGTTCGCCGAGAGGTGGTGGACCAGCACCTGCCCCGCGCCAGCGATCGCGATTTCGTGTGCCTCGCCATCCTCGAACAACGCGGCGGGCGGAACGCTGCGCGGCCGCGGCGCAAGGACTGTCAGCGACAGGCCTGCGCGGGCGTGGCCCAGCAGCCGCAGCCGCGCCATGCCCGGCGCTGCCGAGAAGCCGAGGGGCAATTGCGCCAACGGCTCATCTGTAAGCGCGCCCAGCAGCGGAGCGATGAAGGCTTCCGCAAAACACGAGGCTGCAGACAAGTCCGACACCAGCCGGGCCAGCGCAGGCAAGGCGGCAAGCGGCACGCCGGTCTGCCACTGAGCCAAAGCCGCGCTAACTGCAACGACGTCAGGCGAGGCCCGCCAGCGCGCCAGTGCGGCATCGGTGGCAGGTTGCGGAGCAGGCTCGCTCCGCAACCGCACCAATTCGGGGTTGATCTGCATGGTGCAGCTTGCCCCTTGTGCTCCTCAGACCAGCGCCTCGGGCGGGATGATTTCGTAGAGATACATCATGATCTCGACGATCCGGTCGTCATTGGTGCCACCAGCCTGAAGCACCGCGCCGAAGAGCGCCTGCGCGCCCTCCAGCCCGGGGATCTGATCGAGTGCGATCGTGGGAAAATTCATGTGATTGCTCCCCTTCATGAAACAGCGCCCTGCCCCTTGCCGGACGCTGTGACAAAGGTGAGGGCCGCGTCGCTTCCCGCGAAATTAAATGATTGTAACCGCCGCGCTTGCGCTCCTATGCAGCCCGGCATGAACACACCACCTGCCCGGTTCGACGCGCGCGAGGCTTCGCGCTGGTTCTTCCGCCACGGCCATACCGGCTGGCTTGGCCTGAGGTTCACCGATCAGGGCGACAACTGGGTCGAGCTTGAACTGCCGTGGCGCGAGGATCTGATCGGCGATCCCACCCAGCACGTGCTCGCTTCGGGCCCGATCATTAGCCTGATGGACATGGCGAGCGGCATGGCGATCTGGCAAACGCGCGGGACCTTTGAGCCCGTGGCGACGCTTGATCTGCGCGTCGATTACCAGCGCCCGGCGCGCGAGCGGGCGAGCGTTAAAGGCAGGGTCGAATGCTACCGCATCACCCGCTCCGCCGCCTTCGTCCGGGGCGTAGCCTATGACGATGATCTTGACGATCCCGTGGCCCATGTTGCCGGCTGCTTCATGACCATTGGCGCAGATCCGCGCACCGAGAACCCCGCGCTGAAGGGAGCGCTCGGCGATGCCTGATGCAATTGAGCTGCCCGCCTATGCCCGCTCGCTCGGCATCGTGGCCTGCGGCGAGGATGAAGGCGGCATGCCAGTGCTGACGGTCGATTTCGGCCCCAACGTCGAAGGTCGTCCCGCGCATTTCCATGGCGGGGCGACCGCCGGGTTGCTCGAGAATGCAGGCTATGCCGCGCTCCGCTCCGCGCTGACAGCGGCGGGGCGCGATCCGCTGCTCAAGCCGATCAACATCACCGTGCAATATCTCGCGGCGGGCAAATCGCAGGCAAGCTTTGCCGTGGGGCGCATCACCCGGTTGGGGCGGCGCAATGCCAATGTGACGGTCGAGGCATGGCAGGATGACCGCACCCGGCCGATCGCCACGGCGGTGATGAATATCCTGATGGTTTGACGTTCCGACCGCTAAGGCGGTGTCGGACTTGGCGAAGGCACGGGCTTGACCACCACCCCGCCCTGATCGACCCGAAGTTCGACCGGCACCCCGTCCTGCGACAGCGTGACGCCATTGCCGTCAATGCTGAGCGTCGCACCGTCCTGCCCGAGCGGGATCTCCCCGCCTTCGATATCGAGCTGCTGGATCGGGCCTTCGGGATCGGGGGTTTCATCGGCCTTGGGGCGCGGCGCGGCTTCGATCTTGAGCGCACCGCGCATGAAATCGCGCCAGATCCGCGCAGGCGTGCTGCCACCGGTGACACCGCCAAGCGGCGAATTGTCGTCGTTGCCGATCCACACGCCCACCACCAGATCGCCCGCATAGCCCACGAACAGCGCGTCGCGGTAATCCTGCGTAGTGCCGGTCTTGCCGAAATTGGCGATCGGCAACACAGCGTTGCGGCCCGTGCCCCGGTTGATCGCGGCGCGCAGCATCTCTTCCAGATCCTCGTGCGTGCCGCGCGACAGGCTGTCCGAACGCGTGGTCAGCCATTCCCACCAGCTCCGCTCCCCGCGCGGGAAGGCATGGGGTTCGACCGGATATTCGTTGGCGGCGATCCCCGCATAGGCCGCGGTCAGCTCCATCAGCGTCATCGCCGAGGTGCCGAGGGCGAGGCTCGGATCGCCTTCTGCCATCGGCGCGGTGATGCCGAATTCGCGCGCGGTACGGATCACCTTGTCGCTCCCCACGGCCTGCAACAGCCGCACGGCCGCGACATTGCTCGACTGCGCGAAGGCATCCTTCAGCGTGATCTTCTCGGAATAGGATCCGCGCGCATTTTTGGGGCGATAGCTGCCTTGCGTGATCTCGGTATTGGGAATGGTATCGTCGGGTTCCCACCCGGCTTCGAGCGCTGCGAGATAGACGAAGGTCTTGAAGGTCGAACCCGGCTGGCGGCGCGCCTGCGTGGCGCGGTTGAAGGGCGATTTGCCGTAATCGCGCCCGCCGACCATCGCCACGACCTCGCCATTGCGGCGCATCGCCACCAGCGCGACCTGCGCGCCGCCGAGCGGGGCCCGAGCCACCACCCGGTTGGCGAGTGCCTGCAACCGCGCATCAAGCGTGGTCCTCAGCACTTGCCGCGAATAACTCGCCTCCATCCCCTCGCGCGCCAGCGGCAGCGCCCAGTCGGCGAAGTAGGTGCCAGTCGGCAGATTATCGTCGCGCGTCCGCACGTCGATGCGCGGATCGGGCAGCGCGCGCGCCTCAGCCGACGTGAGGTAACCGACATCGACCATCGACTTGATGACAAGGTCCATGCGCGCCTTGGCCTTGTCGTAATGCTTGGTCGGCGCATAGCGCGAGGGTGCCTGGAGCAACCCTGCTAGCATCGCCGCCTGTTCGGGCCGCAGCTTTTCGGGCTGGCGGTAGAAGTAGTGCAGGCTCGCGGCGCGCAGGCCATACTGGTTGTCGCCGAAATAGGCGTTCGAAAGGTAGCGTTCGAGGATCTCGTCCTTGGTCAGCCACGCTTCCAGCCAGAACGCGATCAGCGCCTCGCGCGCCTTGCGGCTGAGGCTCTGCTCGGGGGTGAGGAAAGTGAACTTGGCGAGTTGCTGGGTAATGGTCGAACCGCCGCCATATCCCGTCCACGCTGCGCGGGCGATGCCGCGCGGGTCGATCCCCCAATGCGAATAGAACCGCCGGTCCTCGATGGCGAGGAAGGCCTGCACCACGTGCGGCGGCAGATCGGCAACCTTGACCGGCTCCTCGACAATCGCGCCGCTGCGCGCAATCGGCGTGCCGTCGCTGGCGAGCAGCGTGACTTGCGCGGCGGCGATGGGTTCAAGGCTTTTGGACAGCGGCGCGGTGACTGTCAGCCAGCCGACCAGCACAATGAACAGCGCCAGCGCCGCCATGATCCCGCGCCCCGTCCACCACAGCCGCGAACGATCCCGCCAGTAATCGCGCTGCCACCACCGGAGGCGGCGGCGCTGCTCGACATGGAGCGCCTCGTCCACCAGACCGAGCTTGGCATCCCACGCCGCAAAGTCCGGCTTGCTCGACGCGCGCGGACGGCGCGGCAGATCGTCATCCTCGTCCGGATCGATCGGACGCATCGATTCGTAAAGCGGGTAGAAGCCCGCAGGCAGTTGATCACGCCCACGGCGCTTGGCGCGAAACCGCGAGCCTCTCCAGAATCGGTCGAACAACGCCATGTTGCTGCTGTGTTATCAGCCTAGGACAGTGTCGGGCAAGCGGTCAGAACGATTCCATGAGGCGGCGATAGGCATCCGGCTCTTCAACCTCGTCCAGCATCGGCTTGGCCGGCGTCTTGCGGCAGCGCTTGATCAGGTCCGCCCACATTTTCTCGCGCTTCTGGCGACTGTTGAGCATCGATTTGCGATCGGGCGAAATCCCCGACCGCATCGCTTCTATCGAGGCGAGCGAGGTGTAGGCATTATGCGGCCAGAACAGTTTCCGCCGTCCGGCGTTGGCGGCAGTGAACCAGTCCCACTCGCGCACCAGATCGCCGCAGGTATAGGTTTCAAGCCCGCCGCCGGGGCTGCGCCGGTCGTAGTGGGCATATGCCCCCCGCACCTCGGCGGTGCCTACGATCTTGTTCCCGTCCTTGTCGGTGGCGGCGAAGTAGTAGAGCTTCTCCGCCTGGGCCTTTACCGCGGCATCGATGGCGGGGGACATGCTGCTTTCCTTGAGCCTCAGCGCGATCAGCTTCCCGTCTGCCCCAACCTCGGCGATGTACGTGGCAGAGCCGTTGTGCCCTTCATCCTTCGCGGCTTGCGGGATGTCGATGCTATCGAGCCGCTCGGCGCGGGCTGGTCGCGGGTTTGGCACGGCCAGCATCGGCGCTGGCCTGACGATCGGTGGCTTGGGAAGCGGGGGCGCCTCCTGCGCAGCGAGCGGACAGGCCGCTAACGCCAGCAAGAGAAGCGCACCGCGCATCACCCTACCGCTTCTTCGCTGCGCCTTCGGGCAAGTCCTGGCCGAACACGCGCTGGTAGTACTCGGCCACCAGGGTGCGCTCCGCCTCGTCGCACTTGTTGAGGAACGAGAGACGGAAGGCGAAGCCGACCGAATTGAAGATCGCCGCGTTCTGCGCCCAGGTGATCACGGTGCGCGGGCTCATCACGGTCGAAATGTCGCCGTTGATGAAGCCCTGACGGGTCAGCTCGGCGACCTTGACCATATCGGCGATCAGCTTGTCGTCGGTCTGGGGGGTCTTCGACTTCACGATCTGCTGTTCGACCTCAGGGGCGAGGTAGTTGAGCGCCACGACAATGTTCCAGCGGTCCATCTGCGCCTGGTTGATCGCCTGCGTCCCGTGATACAGGCCCGAGGTGTCGCCAAGGCCGACGGTGTTGGTGGTCGCGAACAAACGGAAATACGGGTTGGGCGTGATCACGCGGTTCTGGTCGAGCAGCGTCAGACGGCCATCGAACTCAAGCACGCGCTGGATCACGAACATCACGTCCGGGCGGCCGGCATCATATTCGTCGAAGGTCAGCGCCACCGGGTGCTGGAGCGCCCAGGGCAAAATGCCTTCCTTGAACTCGGTGACCTGAAGCCCGTCCTTGAGCACGATCGCATCGCGCCCGACGAGATCGATACGGCTGATATGCGCGTCCAAGTTGACGCGGATCGAGGGCCAGTTGAGGCGCGCGGCGACCTGTTCGATATGGGTCGACTTGCCGGTGCCGTGATAGCCCTGCACCATCACCCGGCGGTTGTGGGCGAAGCCCGCAAGGATCGCCAGCGTCGTGTCCGGATCGAACACATAGGCGCCGTCAGTCTCGGGCACGTGCTCATCCTTCTGCGAGAAGGCAGGCACTTGCCAGTCGACATCAATGCCGAACATCTCGCGGACGTCGACGGTGGTGTCGGGCTGCGTGGGCATGGCGTTTTCGCCGGTGACATTGGTCTTGGGAGGGTTTGTCATCGCGGCGTTCGGTTAGAACGCATGGCGCGCGGCTGCAAGCGGTGGTTTGCCCCGTCGCCCTCGCAAATTGACGAGCGCGTCTTCCGCGTCCCCGGTTCGTCCCTATATTCGCATCATGCCCGATCCGGTCGAATCGCTGCGCTTGAAGCTGGTGTCCCAGGTGCGCGGCGTGTTTCACGATGCGGCCAAGGGGCAGCAACCCACCCCGCCTTCGGACGAGGCGCTGTTCATACGCGATACGCCGATCCGGCAGGTGCACGCCGATCTGGTCGGGATGATGACTGGCGGGGTGCGCGCGCTGCTGCTCCAGATGCTCCACCCCCATGCGCTGCAAGGCGTGCTCGACCATTCCAACTTCCGCGAGGACATGCACGGCAGGCTGCAACGCACTGCAAGGTTCATCGCAGTGACGACCTTCGGCCACCGCGACGAAGCGGCAAAGGCGATCGAGCGGGTCAATCGCATCCACGCGCATGTCGGCGGCACCCTGCCCGATGGCACGCCCTATCAGGCGACCAACCCGCGCACCCTTGCGTGGGTTCACGTGACCGAGGCGCAGAGCTTTCTCGCCGGTTACCTGCGCCATGTCCGCCCCGGAATGCCGGGGCACGAGCAGGACGAATATTACCGCCAGTTCGCGGTCATCGCCCGCGCACTTGGCGCCGACCCGGTGCCGGAAACGCGGCTGGAAGCTGACAGGATTTTCCGTGAGTTGCGGCATGATCTTGCCACGTCTGCGCAAGCACGCGAGGTCGCCCAACTGGTGCTGAGCCAGCGGCCGAAGGGCACGCCCCGCGGCGTCCAGACGATGATCACCGCCGATGCCGTGGCGATGCTGCCCGATTGGGCACGCACCATGCTCCATCTGCAACGCCCGGTGCTGACCGCCCTGCCCGCACGCGCAGCTACATGGGGCATGGGCCGCACGCTGCGCTGGGCCTTTGGGCAGGCACCTGCGCGCAAGTAAAGTCTTCGAGGGAGAGGATAATGGCCGAATTCACCTTCTACACCGTCGCCATGAGCCGCGGGCAAATATCGCGCTGGGCGCTGCACGAGGCGGGCGCCGATTACGAGCACGTGGTGTTCGACTGGGCGACGCGGCCGGCCCACTTCAAGGACATCAATCCGATGAACAAGGTGCCCGCGCTGGTGCACCATCATGGCGGGCACGACCACGTCGTCACCGAATGTGCGGCGATCAACCACTACCTCGCCGAAACCCACCCGCAGGCTGGCCTGCTGCCCGACGCGCACGAGAAGGCCGCCTATTTCCGCTGGTTGTTCTTCGCCGCCGGGCCGTTGGAGCAGGCGGTGGTCGGCAAAGCGATGGGCTGGGAAGTGCCCGAGGGCAAAACCGGCATGGCGGGCTTCGGCAGCCTCGACCTCGCGCTCGATGCGCTCGACGGATGGCTATCGCAGAACGACTTTGTGGCGGGAGGCCGCTTCACGATGGCCGACACCTATGTCGGCAGCCAGTTCGTGTGGGGCCTGCGCTTCGGCTCGATCCCCGAGCGCCCGTCGTTCCGCGCCTATGTCGACCGGATCATCCAGCGCCCCGCCTATGCCGAGGCCAATGCTATCGACGCGGCGATTATCAAGGCGGCGCAAGAGAGCGCATGAAAATCCGGCCGGCCCACGAAGGTGACCTTGCGGAATGGGCCGCATTGCGCGCCGCGCTTTGGCCGGATGACGATGCTGCCGCGCACGCCGAAGACATCACCGCAACTTTCCTGACGGGTGACCCCGATCAGGTTGCCTTTGTGGCGGAGGGCGAGGACGGACGGCTACTCGGCTTTGTCGAGGCGAGCATCCGCCGCGACTATGTCGACGGGTGCGATACCTCGCCCGTAGCCTTTGGTGAGGGGGCTTTCATCCTCCCCGAATGGCGCGGCACCGGCGTGGGCCGCGCGCTGGTCGAGGCGGTGGCCGAATGGGGCCGCGCCCGCGGATGCAGCGAGCTCGCCTCCAACGCGCTGCTCGAGAACACGGCCAGCCATGCTTTCCACGAGGCGGTGGGGTTCGAAGAGACCGAGCGGGTGGTGTTCTTCCGCCGGATGCTGTGAGGATTCAGGCCAGCACCGCGCTCTTTCGGAGCAGCTGATAGGCATCGACCACGGCTGTCAACTGCGCCTCATGCCGCCGATCCCCGCCGTTGCGATCGGGGTGATAACGGCGGACAAGTTCGGAATAGCGGCGCCGCAGTCGCGTGCGGTCCGTGTCGGAGCCGAGCCCCATCACCTCGAGCGCCTGCGCTTCCTCACGGCTGAAGCGGCCGGACATGGCATTGCGCGCCTCGCGTTCGGCGCGCGATTTGATGCCGCGGGCACGGGCCGAAATGGCATCGAGCGGATCGGCATAGTCGGCCCAGCGCGGCGTATCGTGGATGCCGGCGGTCGGCCGGAAAGTGCGGCTTTCGGTCTGCCAACCGGCAATCGGCGACTGCGCGAACAGGATTTCCTCGGCGCTCATCCCTTCGAACCAGTCATAGCCGGCGTTGAATTCGCGCACGTGCTCAAGGCAGAACCAGCGCCATTCGCCCGGCCCGTCAAACCCGTGCGGCATCCGGCCCGGCGCGCGGAATTCGCCCGCCTCGCGGCAGGCCGGCGCCTCGCATCGGCGCCCTTCGCTCTCGACGCGGCCATGGAATCGTGGTGAAGGCATTGGCCTTGAGAATGGCGATTGGGCTCCCAAGTTCCAAGCCCGATCTGCCCTTGATCGCTTGCAAAGAAGGAAAGACCCGATGTCCGTCGCCGAGGAAATGCGTGATCTGCTGACGGCGGCCTTCGCGCCGACCCGCCTTGCGATCATCAACGATAGCGCCAAGCATTCGGGCCACATGGGCGACGATGGTTCGGGCGAATCGCACTTCACAGTGGAAATCGAAGCTGCCGCCTTCGCTCCGATGAACCGCCTTGCCCGCCAGCGCGCCGTGATCGCGGCGCTCGGCGACATCGTCGGCCAGCGGGTTCACGCGGTGGCGATCAAGGCGAGCGTGCCGGGGGCGTGAGGATGGTACTACGCATTCTTGGAAGCCTTTTGTTCCTATCGGCAGCGCTTTTCTTTCTATTTGGCGCTTGGATGTCACAGAATCCCGACTTCTACCGGGACTCGCTAGAGAACAGCCGTGTAATCCTCGCCGACATGAGGTTGCTCGGCGAAAAAGCCAGTGCGTTCGAGGGAAATACCGGTCGCTTCCCGACCGTCGCCGAACTGCAAGATCGTGTCGATCCAATGGCACTCCAGTGGATCGGCCCGCAACGTTGGGGGCGAGTTCGCAATGATTGGAAGCTTTCTGGCGCCATAAGCATCGCGTCGCCGCAAGAGACCTGCGCACTTGGCGAGGAAACCAGACTGTCGAAGGACGCACTCCGTTACTACCGCCTTTGTTATTGGCGCGGCGAATGGTTTGAAGAATATGTACCCGCAACCGGCGAACACAGCCTTCCCACTAGCCTTGAGGATTATCTGGCATCACCGTGGCAAACTGCGGCAATTGCCATGCTGGGGCTCGGACTGTTGGCGTGCGCCTACGTGTTGGTGTTCCGTCGTCGCCGTTTGAAAGCTGCCAGATGACCACCCTCAACCCCGCCCTGCGCCTGCGCCGTGCAGCGCGGCTGATCGTGATCGACCCCGATCTGCGCGCACTGATGTTCCGCTATGACGTGCCGGGGCGCGCTCCGTTCTGGGTGACGGCCGGGGGTGAATGCGAACCCGGCGAAAGCTTCGAGGATGCCGCCCGGCGCGAACTCCTGGAAGAAACCGGCATCATCGCCGATCCGGGGCCGCAGATCGCGCGGATGACGCCGGAGTTCATCACAGTCGAGGGCGAGCCGGTGCAGGCCGACGAACGCTTCTTCCTCGTCCGCGTGGACGAGGCGCGGATCGACACCAGCCGCCACACCGCGCTCGAGCAGGCGCTGATGACGCAGCACCGCTGGTTCACGCTCGAAGAGCTGGAAGGCTGGCACGAGGCGGTGTTCCCGGTGGAACTTGCCGACATGATCCGGTCCCAAACAGCAACCTGATTGCCCTTGCCGCACACGCTCGCTAGTCCTCTTGCCCAAACGGGAGAGAGACATGGACTATGCTGGCAAGGTCGCCTGGATCACGGGCGCATCATCGGGCATCGGCGCGGCGCTGGCGCGCGAACTGGCGGCGCGCGGCGCTCACGTGATCCTCTCGGGCCGGGATTCGGCGCGGCTGGCCGAAGTGGCCGCCGATTGTGGCGAAACCCTCATCCTCGCTTTCGACGTGCGTGACGAGGCCGCTCTGGCTGACGCGACCGCCAAGGCCATTGCCTGGAAGGGCCATGTCGATATCGCTTTCGCCAATGCCGGTATCTCGCAGCGCAGCCGCGCGCTCAACACCGACATGCAGGTCTACCGCGACATCATCGCCATCGACCTCCTCGCGCAGATCGCCTTCACGCAAGGGCTGATCCACCACATGACAGAGCGCGGATCGGGCGCGCTCGGGTTCATCTCATCGATCGCGGGCAAGGTCGGCGTGCCGCTGCGCACCGCCTATTGTGCAGCCAAGTTCGGCCTTGCGGGCTATGCCGATGCGCTTCGGGCGGAGCTGTCGCAGACCGGCGTTACCGTCCACACCATCTATCCGGGATCCGTCGCCACCAATGTCTCGCGCAATGCGCTGACCGGCGCAGGCGTCCGGCGCGACCGCTCCGACAAGGCGATCGACAACGGCATTCCGGCGGACGAGGCGGCGCGCACCATGCTCGACGGAATCGCTTCCGGCACGCGCGAAATCATCGTCGCGCAAGGCATGGAAGCGGGCATGGGCGAACTGCGCCGCACCCCGGATTCGCTGTTCGATTCGGTCGCGGCGATGGTCGCGAACGGTTACATGGACAAGCTGGAGCACGAATGATGAGCTTCGACCTCAAGCGGGTTCAGCTGCCCAACGGCATCTCCCTCAACTTCGTCGACGAAGGTCCGACGGATGCGCCGGTGCTGATCTTCCTCCACGGCTTTCCCGAAAGCCACCGCACGTGGCGGCACCAGATCGCGCATTTCTCCGACCGTTACCGCTGCATCGCGCCCGACCAGCGCGGCTATCGCGGCTCGTCGAAGCCGCAGGAAGTCAGCGCCTACACGCCCGACAAGCTGATCGGCGACATCTTCCTGCTGGCCGACGCGCTGGCGATCGGCAGCTTCACCATCGTCGGTCACGACTGGGGCGGCGCGATCGCCTGGGGCGTGGCAATCGGCGGGCAGCACGCACGGGTGAACAAGGCCATCATCGCCAACGCGCCGCACCCGGCGATCTTCCAGAAGCTGCTCTACACCCATCCCGGCCAGCGCGAGGCAAGCCAGTATATCCGCGGCTTCCGCGATCCCGCCAACGACGCGCTGGTCAAGGAGCACGGGCTCACCGCCCTCCTCCTGAAGGAAGTGAAGTGGGATCGGCCCAGCGCAATGGAGCCCGAGGAACGTGACCAGCTGCTGCTCGACTGGCAGAACCGCGATGCCGCCTTCGGGATGCTCAACTACTACCGCGCCAGCCCGATCGACGTGCCGACGATGGACGCGCCCTTTGAAATCCCCGCCGGCTACACGCCGCCGCAGCTGCCCAAGCTGACGATCCCGACACTGGTGATCTGGGCGCTCGACGACCTCGCCCTGCCCCCAGAAAACCTCGAAGGGCTGGAGGACATCATCGATCCGCTCACCATCGTGCGCGTGCCAGATTGCGGCCACTTCGTACCGTGGGAAGCGCCCGATGCGGTCAACGCGGCGATGGAGGCGTTCCTCGCGGGCTAGCCTGCCAGCCACTCCACCCACGCACCATGCGGATGGGCGTGGGACAACAGATGCTCTTCGCCATGATGCACGGCGCCATCCCACAGTCTAACCTTCAATTCGTGCCGGAAGGTCGCGGGGTCTGTCTCAAGTGCGACCCAGCCGATCGGGGCATCAGGCGTTGCCTGCTCGCCCGCGGCCTCGAACGCGGCTGTGATCCGCGCTTGCGTTGCGGCGGGGAGGTATTGCCACATGATCGAATGGAACATCACCCGCGCGCCGCCCGGCTGCGGCGGCCGTGCGAGCATATCGACAGCGAAATCGCCCGCATCGGCGGCGACCAGATCGGGTGGCTGAAGGCCCGCCAGAGCAATCGCCGCATCGATCCGCGTGAGCCGCTCGCCTGCATCGGGCCAGACATAGGCCTTGAGCCGCAACGCACTGGCCGCATCCGCCAGATCGATCGGTGCGATATCGCAGCCTTTCACCGCCGTGATCGCAAAGCCGGAAGGCGGCGCCGGCGGCGATGCGCCGCGCCATTCGGGGATGATCCGCATCGGCGAGCCCCTTGGCCCGACTTCGGTTTCGCCAAGCCGGAAGAAATAGCGATCGAGCATGGTGTTGACGCCCGCGCTCGCCCCCAGTTCGAACAGATCGAAGCGCGGCATCTTTACCCGCTGCGCCAGCCACACCAGCCCGGCCATGATGCTGGCGGCCCGACCTGCCTCGTTGGTCTGCGGAGGCCCGTCGAGCCAGGGTAGCAACTGCGCGTCGAACCGCTCGGTCAGGTCGAGCACCAGCGCATCTACCTGCGCCTGATCGGTGATTGCCCCCGTATAGACCTGCGCCAGCCGGGTGTCGGCGCCCGTCAGCAACAAGTGATGAAAGCCCCCTGCTATCCGCAACGGCATGGCATCTTTCAGCGTCAATCCGGGCCAGTTGGCGATCCGTGCGCCTGTGGCAGTGTTGCTCATCCGCACCCCGGCCAACGCGCGGATCACCCGGGCGGTAGCGGGCGCTCCGTTTTCCTCGGCGTGGCGCGCCTGCCATTCGAGCGCGGCGTTGAAGTCTTCCAAGGCCATGATTCCCGCCTCGCCAGCCGCCATTTCCATTGCCCTTTCCGCCCGTGGCCCCTAAGTGCGCGGGCAATCATGACCATAAGCGGTACTCACGACAATCCCGGACAGCTGACCTTTGCTGTACCCAAGGGGCGCATCCTCGACGAGGCGCTCCCGGTGATGGCGCGCGCCGGGGTGGAGCCCGAAGCGGAATTCCACAATCCCAAGAGCCGTGCGCTGTCCTTCGCCTGCACGCGCCCCGATATGCGCCTGATCCGCGTGCGCGCCTTCGATGTGGCGACCTTCGTCGCCCACGGCGCAGCGCAAGTCGGCATCGTCGGCTCCGATGTGATCGAGGAATTCGACTACGCCGATCTTTACGCGCCGGTCGATCTCGGCATCGGCCTGTGCCGCCTGTCGGTCGCCCGTCTGGTGGACGGCGGGGAAGAACCGCAAGGCGCGAGCCACCTGCGCGTCGCCACCAAGTATCCGAACCTCACCCGCCGCCATTTCGAGGCTGCCGGGGTGCAGGCCGAATGCGTGAAGCTCAACGGTGCGATGGAGCTTGCCCCCTCGCTCGGCCTTGCGCGCCAGATCGTCGACCTCGTTTCGACCGGCAAGACGCTCAAGGAAAACGGGCTGGTCGAAACGGCCACGATCCTCGAGATTTCTGCCCGCCTGATCGTCAACCGCACCGCGCTCAAGACCGACCCCCGGGTCGCCGCGCTCGTCGATGCGTTCCGCCGCGAAGCGGAAAGGCTGGCCGCATGACCCCGATCCTGTCCACGCTCCAGCCCGATTTCGCGCAGAAATTCGCGCGCATCGTCGATGCCCGGCGCGAGGCCGACAGCGATGTCGCGGGCCAGGTATCGAGCATTCTTCAGGCCGTGAAGGGACGCGGCGACGCCGCGCTGGCCGAATTCACCCAGCGCTTCGATGGCTATGCCCTTGCCGACGATGCCGACTGGATGATCACGCGCGAGCGCTGCGAACAGGCCTACAACGAGCTCGCGCCCGACCTGCGCGACGCGCTGGAACTCGCCGCCGCGCGCATCCGCGCCTATCACGAGGCGCAGCTGCCGCAGAACCGCGACTACACCGACGCTGCCGGCGTGCGGCTGGGGGCGATCTGGCGGCCGGTCGATGCGGCGGGCCTGTATGTGCCGGGCGGCCGTGCGGCCTATCCCTCCTCGCTGCTGATGAACGCTATCCCTGCGCGCGTCGCGGGGGTCGAGCGGCTGGTCGTCGTCACGCCGACACCCAAGGGCCAATCGAACCCGCTGGTGCTCGCGGCCGCGCA
Source organism: Porphyrobacter sp. LM 6 (assembly GCF_001720465.1). NCBI lineage: Bacteria > Pseudomonadati > Pseudomonadota > Alphaproteobacteria > Sphingomonadales > Erythrobacteraceae > Porphyrobacter > Porphyrobacter sp. LM 6. The sequence goes on along the minus strand of NZ_CP017113.1, from coordinate 1,497,450 downwards.
TATTGCAGGCGTGGACGAGATCTGGCGCGTCGGCGGCGCGCAGGCTGTGGGTGCGCTCGCCTATGGCACGCAGCGCATCCGCCCGGTCGATGTCATCACCGGCCCGGGCAATGCCTGGGTCGCCGAAGCCAAGCGCCAGCTGTTCGGCGTGGTCGGTATCGACATGGTGGCCGGGCCTTCGGAGATCCTTGTGATCGCCGATGCCAAGAACGATCCCGACTGGATCGCCGCCGATCTTCTCAGCCAGGCCGAGCATGATCCGACTTCGCAATCGATCCTGATCACCGATGATGCCGGTTTCGCCCGGCAGGTCGAAGACTGCATCGATCTCCAGATCGGCCAGCTTACCACCGCCAAAACTGCGCGGGCGAGCTGGGAAGCGCACGGCGTCATCGTCGTCGTCAACGACCTGCTCGCCGAAGCCCCGGCGCTTGCCAACCGGCTGGCCGCCGAGCACGTCGAGATCGCGGTTGACGATCCCGAGCCCTATCTCAAGGCGATACGTCACGCGGGGAGCATCTTCCTCGGCCGGATGACACCCGAGGCGGTCGGCGACTATGTCGCCGGGCCGAACCACGTGCTGCCCACCGGCCGCCGCGCGCGCTTTTCGAGCGGGCTTTCGGTGCTCGATTTCATGAAGCGCACCAGCTTCCTAGGCCTCGACGAGGCCTCCTTCGCCGCGATCGGCCCCGCTGCCGCCACGCTGGCCCATGCCGAGGGCCTGCCCGCGCACGCTCGATCGGTCGAATTGAGGATCAAATGACCACTCCCGCCCGTTCCAAAGCCCGTTCGGCTGCGCGTCTCGCCGCCGTGCAAGCGCTGTATCAGCAGCACATGGAGGGCACCGCGATGGCGCGGCTGCTCGACGAATTCCACCAGCACCGTCTCGGCCGCGCGATCGATGACGATGCCTTCGGCGATACCGAATATGCCGAGGCCGAAGTGCCGTTTTTCGACGACATCGTGCGCGGCGTCGATGCCCGCCGTGACGAGATCGACACGCTGGTTTCCGGCAAGCTCGCCGGTGGCTGGAGCCTCGCCCGGCTCGACAAGGCGATGCTGCAAGTGCTGCGCGCCGGCACCTACGAACTGCTCGCCCGCGCCGATGTGCCGGTCGCGGTGGCGATCAGCGAATATGTCGATGTCGCCAAGGCCTTCTTCGACGATGGCCAGGCCAAGTTCGTGAACGGAATCCTCGACGCCGTGGCCAAGGACGCGCGGCCGGGCTAACACGCGTTCATGCCCATGAACGAAGCCGAATTCATGTCCGCGCTGCGGGCGCTGCCGCTACATCCCGGGGCGCGCAATCTGGATGATGATTGCGCGCTGATCACGATCGGCGGTGAAACGCTGGTGATCAACCACGAGATGATGGCGGAAGACACCCACTTCCTGCCCGATGCCGACATGGCGGATGTGGCGTGGAAGCTGGTGGCCACCAATCTTTCCGACCTCGCCGCCAAAGGCGCGGAACCGATCGGGGTGCTGCTCGGCCATTCGCTCGGGCGCGATGATGCGCGGTTCCTGAAGGGCCTGCGTGAGGCGCTCGAGACCTATGACATCTCCCTGATGGGCGGCGATACTGTCGCAGCGACGGGGGCCAGCACCTTTGCCATGACCGTGTTTGGCCGCGCCACCCACCATCCGGTGCCAGCCCGTCGCGGCGCGCAGGAGGGCGATGAGGTCTATGTCACCGGAACGATCGGACGCGCGATGCTCGGCTTCGAGGGCGTGAGCGAACACCGCGCTGCCTTCAACCGCCCAGAGCCGCGCCTTGCCGAAGGTATCGCGCTTGCACCGCTGGTCAGCGCGATGATGGATGTTTCGGACGGGCTGCTGCTCGATTGCTGGCGGATGGCGCACCTCAACCGCGTGACCTTCGTGATCGATGCCGAGGCGATCCCGGTTGCCGATCCGGCGCGGCGGGATGACTGCATCCGCTGGGGCGATGATTACGAGCTGCTGTTCACCGCGGCGCCCGATGTCGCGCTGCCCTGCCCCGCCACGCGCATCGGCATGGTGCAATCCAGCGGGATCGCACCGCTGGTGCTGGGCGTGACCCCGCTGATCAGCCCCGATACGCTGGGCTATCAGCACGGCTAGCGGTCATACCTGCCAAAACTGCTGAAACCCGCGCAAAACCGCGCTTTCAGGCGGCAGGAAGGCTTGCCAGCCCTTGCCGAGGCCGTATGACTGTGCGCCTTGCGCCGCGGGGATCGTTCACGGCGCAGCTTTCCCTGCGGGAAAACCATAAGACGAGAGGGGATTACTCGTGGATTTATTGCTCATTTCGATTGGGCTGGGGGTGCTTGCCATTATCTATGGCTTCGTCACCAGCCGGCAGGTGCTCGGCGCGGATGCCGGCAATGCCAAGATGCAGGAAATCGCCGCCGCCATTCAGGAAGGCGCGCAAGCTTACCTCAAGCGCCAATACACCGCGATCGCCATTGTTGGCGTGATCGTTGCGGTGATCGTGGCGATCACGCTCGGCGGGATCCCGGCGATCGGCTTCGCGATCGGCGCGGTGCTTTCGGGCGTGGCCGGGTTCATCGGCATGAACGTGTCGGTGCGTTCAAACGTCCGCACGGCAGCAGCCGCGCAGGTCGGTCTCCAGCAGGGCCTGACCCTCGCCTTCCGCGCTGGCGCCATCACCGGCATGCTGGTGGCGGGCCTCGCGCTCCTCGCGATCGCAGTTTTCTTCTGGTACCTCACCGGTCCTGCCGGCCTTGCGCCGGATAGCCGCCCGGTGGTTATCGGCCTCTCGGCCCTCGCGCTCGGTGCCTCGCTGGTTTCGATCTTCGCACGTCTCGGCGGCGGGATCTTCACCAAGGCAGCAGACGTCGGCGCCGACCTTGTCGGCAAGGTCGAAGCGGGCATCCCCGAGGATGACCCACGCAACCCGGCCGTGATCGCGGACAACGTTGGCGATAACGTCGGCGACTGCGCCGGCATGGCTGCCGACCTGTTCGAAACCTATGTGGTCACCGTCGGTGCCACCATGGTGCTCACCGCCCTCCTGATGAAGGGCGCCGAAAACCTCGCTGCGCTGATGGCGCTGCCGCTACTGATCGGCGGCGTCTGCATCGTCACCTCGATAATCGGCACCTATTTCGTCCGTCTGGGTGGCAGCAACAACATCATGGGCGCGATGTACAAGGGCTTCCTTGTCACCGCCGTGCTGTCGGTGCCGGCGATCTGGTTTGCCACTAGCTTCGCGCTGGGCGACATGGAAACCGCCATTGCCGGTCAGGCCTTCAACGGTCGCACCCTGTTCTATTGCGGCTTCCTCGGTCTGGTCATCACCGGCCTGATCATCTGGATCACCGAGTATTACACCGGCACCAACTACCGTCCTGTCCGCTCGATCGCCAAGGCTTCGGAAACGGGCCACGGCACCAACGTGATCCAGGGTCTCGCCATCAGCATGGAAGCCACCGCGCTCCCCACGCTGGTGATCTGCGCGGGCATCATCATCGCCTACCAGCTGGCAGGCCTGATGGGCATCGCCTATGCCGCAACCGCCATGCTGGCGCTCGCGGGCATGGTCGTGGCGCTCGACGCCTATGGCCCGGTTACCGACAACGCCGGCGGCATTGCCGAAATGGCCGGCCTCGATGACTCGGTGCGCGAAAAGACCGATGCGCTTGACGCCGTGGGCAACACCACCAAGGCCGTGACCAAGGGCTATGCCATCGGTTCGGCCGGTCTTGCCGCGCTGGTGCTGTTTGCGACCTACACCGCCGACCTGCGCGAGCTGTTCGAAGGTGTGACCGTCGATTTCAGCCTCGAAAACCCCTACGTCATCGTCGGGCTGCTGCTCGGCGCGTTGCTGCCGTACCTGTTCGGCGCGATGGGCATGACGGCAGTGGGCCGCGCGGCGGGCGAAGTGGTGACCGACGTGCGCGACCAGTTCGCCAAGAACCCGGGCATCATGACCTACGAGACCAAGCCGGACTATGCCCGCACGGTCGACCTGGTGACCAAGGCGGCTATCAAGGAGATGATCATCCCCTCGCTGTTGCCGGTGCTTGCCCCGATCGTGGTCTACTTCGTCATCACTGCGGTCGCGGGTCAGGCGAACGGTTTTGCCGCGCTTGGTGCGCTGCTGCTGGGCGTGATCGTCGGCGGTCTGTTCGTCGCGCTCTCGATGACCTCGGGTGGCGGCGCATGGGACAACGCCAAGAAGTACATCGAAGACGGCAACCACGGCGGCAAGGGCTCGGAAGCCCACAAGGCTGCGGTGACCGGCGATACGGTCGGCGATCCCTACAAGGATACCGCCGGTCCGGCCGTGAACCCGATGATCAAGATCACCAACATCGTCGCGCTGCTGCTGCTCGCGGCGCTGGCGGCGGGCGCGGCCTGATCCGCATCATTTGATCTGAAACCCTAAACCCCGCCGGGAGCAATTCCGGCGGGGTTTTTCTTTGCCCGCACCCCTGTCTCGCTGCCGGACAGCCCCCGAGCCTGCTGAGGCTTTGTTAACAGCCGTGTGGCATCAGGCTCCCCGAACCCGCGCGGTTACGCGGGGCACAGGGGTTAACGGCGATGGACATGGCCAGTGCGAACAGCTTTCGCACCCGCGCGCGCGGCGACGGCGATCGCATCGCTCTGCTGACCCTTGCCGATATCGAACAGCCCGAATTCATCACCGCTTGGCAACAGCTGGCGCACCGCGCGTGCGAGCCCAATCCGTTCTACGAACCGTGGTTCCTGATCCCCTCGCTGCGTCTGGGCAACATGGCCGAGAAGGTCGTGATCAAGGCCTGGTATCACGCGGGCAGGCTGCGCGGGCTGCTGCCCACATTGCGCAGTGCCGATTATTACGACCACCGTGCGCCCCATGCCGCAGGCTGGCTGCATGCCAACGCTTTCTGCGGGGTGCCGCTGATCGCTGCGGGACATGAAGAGCCGTTCTGGCAGGCATTGCTCAGCCATTTCGACCGGACGACCCGCCGCGCCCTGTTTCTGCATCTGCCGCTCATGCCCGCCGATGGCCCGGCCTTTGCTGCGCTGACCAAAGTCCTCGCCGCCAGTGGTCGTCCGCATTACGCCGCCGCAGAGCACAGCCGGGCGCTGCTTGCGGGGGGAGGCACTGCGGAAGCCTATCTTGCCGAGGCGATGAGCGCGAAGAAACGCAAGGAACTGCGCCGCCAGCACGCCCGCCTTGCCGAAGAAGGCGCGCTGACCTTCGAACGTCTGGCAGGTAACGAGGATCTGGCCGGCTGGACGGACGAATTCCTCGCGCTCGAAGCCGCCGGGTGGAAGGGCGAAGCCGGCTCGGCGCTCGCCAGTGCTCCGGGAACGCGCAGGTTCTTTGCCGCGACGCTGGCACAGGCTGCCGCTGCTGGCCGGCTCGAACGGCTGGCGCTGCGGCTGGATGGTCGGGCCATCGCGATGCTGGTCAACTTCATCACGCCGCCCGGGGCCTACAGCTTCAAGACCGCCTACGACGAGAGCTTTGCACGGTTCTCTCCCGGCATGCTGCTGCAACTGGAAAATCTCGCCCTGCTCGATCGCCCCGACATCACGTGGGCCGATAGCTGCGCGGTCGAAGGACACCCGATGATCGAACGCCTGTGGCGCGAAAAGCGCCGGATGGTGAGCTGCAACATCGCCATCGGCGGCTCTGCGCGGCGGGCATTATTCCGCCTGTTGATGGCCTACGAAACCCGCCCGAGGACACAGTCATGAACGCCCCCGCCCGCTTTGCCGATTCCACGCCCGCTTCCGCCGTCTGGGATGCGCCCGCCCGCGCGCGGTTCGCCGCCAACTATCCCGAAACGCCGCATATCCTTTCCCACAATCTCACCAGCCACCCGCTGCTCGAGCTTGAAGCGCTGGCCGATCTGGCGGAGCGGCTGCCCGTCACCAGCGTCGAGTACAATCGCGGCGATCTGCCGATCGGTGTGGACGGCAAGCCTGCATCCAATGGCCTCACCATCGGGGAGACCATCCGCAAGGTCGCCGAGGCGCAAAGCTGGGCGGTTCTGAAGAACATCGAACAGGTTCCCGCCTACGAGGCGCTGCTGCTCGGCCTGCTCGAGGAAATTCGGCCCGAGATCGAAGCAGCGACCGGCGCGATGCTGACCCCGCAGGGATTCATCTTCGTCTCCAGCCCCAATTCGGTCACGCCGTTCCACTTCGATCCCGAACACAACATCCTGCTCCAGATCCGCGGGAGCAAGGTGATGACCCAGTTTCCGGCGAGCGACACCCGCTTTGTGCCGGATGAAGCGCACGAGGCCTACCATACCGGCGGCCCGCGCGAATTGCGCTGGGACGAGGGCTTTCTCGCGCACGGCAAGCCTTTCCCAATCGGCCCGGGCGAGGCGCTGTTCGTGCCCGTCATGGCGCCGCATTTCGTGCAGAACGGGCCTGCTCCCTCCGTTTCGCTGTCGATCACCTGGCGCAGCGAGTGGAGCTACCGCGAAAGCGATGCGCGGGCATTCAACGCGATTCTGCGCGCACGAGGCTATAAGCCCAAGGCACCGGGTCGCTGGCCGACGGAGAATTTCGCGAAGGCCTATGCCTTCCGGCTGCTGCGCAAGCTGGGATTGACCAAGGCGTAAACCCGCCGCATGGCCTCCTGCCATGACTGACACGCCCACCAATGCCGAACTCGTTGCAGGCCTCATCCGCCTTCTCACCGTCGAAAAGCGCGCTGCCGATGTCTTTGCCGGCCCGCCGCAGGCCGACGGGATCGGACGCGTGTTTGGCGGCCAGGTGCTCGCGCAGGGGCTTCAGGCAGCACAGGCGAGCGTGACCGACGGCAAGCGCGCGCACTCGCTTCACGCCTATTTCCTGCGCGGCGGGCGCGAGGGCGCACCGATCGAATACCGCATCGAACGCGACTTTGACGGGCGCAGCTTCGCCAACCGCCGCGTGGTCGCAAGCCAGGAGGGTGAAGACGGCACGCCGGTTCCGATCCTCAACCTCACCGCCAGCTTTCAGCAGCCCGAAGAGGGGCTGGAACACATCGATTCCCCGATGCCCGATGTCGCACGGCCCGATGACCTGCGCCCAGACATGGAGCTGCGCCGCGAGATCGCCGAGCAGTGGGGCGACAAGTTGAGCGAGCAGCAGCGCCGCATGATGCTGCGCCCGCGCCCGATCGAGATGCGCACCATCGATCGCCTCCACTGGATGAGCCGCGAGCCGCGTGAGCCGCGCGCGCATACCTGGTTCCGCGTCGCCGCCCCGATCACCGGCGCGGACGATACGCCCGAGCTGCACCGTGCGATCATCACCTATGCCAGCGACTACACCCTGCTCGGCACCAGCGCTTTGCCGCATGGTTTGAGCTGGATGCGCAACGAGCTGGTCGGCGCGAGCCTCGATCACGCAATCTGGTTCCACCGTGATGCGCGCGCGGACGAATGGCTGCTCTATGCGACCGACGCTCCGTGGAGCGGCGGCGGGCGCGGCTTCAACCGTGGACGGATCTTCAACCTCGCGGGCGAATTGGTCGCCAGCGTCGCGCAGGAAGGCATGATGCGCAAGCGGGTGCTGCGAAATTGAAATCCCTCGGCGCACAGCGCCGCAAGGCCGAATGGCCGCCGCGCCTTATGGCGCGAAAGCCAAGGCGGACGGACGTCCGCCGCCCGGCGTCTGAGGGCGCAAAAAGCTAGTGCGCCAGCAGGATCGGCAAGGGCGGCTCGGTCAGCATCTGCCGTGTCACCCCGCCGAACAGCAACTCGGTCAGGCGTGTATGCCCGAACGCACCCATCACCATCAGCCCGCAATCGCGCACCTGCGCCGCTGATACGAGCGTGTCCGCGATCTTCGCTTCGCCGCGCGGGATTTCGACCAGCTCGCAGGC